>NZ_CP157969.1 GCF_040215725.1 Rhizobium sp. ZPR4 | reverse complement strand
CGCCGCCTTGCTCGCGCTGTAGGCGCTGAATGCCGGAGCACCCGTGGTGCCAGCGCTCGATCCGGTCAGGATGATCGAGCCGCCTTGCCCCATCAGAGGAAGCGCCTTCTGAACCGTGAAGATTGAACCCTTCACGTTGGTATCGAAGATTTCGTCACAGTGCTCGGCCGTGATCTCGCCGAGCGGAAGCTGGCTTCCTGCCCCGGCATTGGCAAAGACGATGTCAAGGGTTCCGCGCTCGGCCTTCACCGCCGCGTAGAGTCGGTCGAGGTCGGCCAGATTGGAGACCGAGCCCTCCACCGCACGGGCATTCGGGCCGAGGTCGGCCAGAGCCGCGTCGAGCGCTTCCTGTCGGCGGCCGAAGATGAAGACGAAGGCACCCTCCTCGATGAATCGCTTTGCCGCTGCGCGGCCGATGCCGGTCGCGCCGCCGGTGATCACGGCAGTCTTTCCATTTAATCTAGTCATGTTGTGCATCCTTTGTTGGAGTTGCACAGAAGCTAAGAAGGTGCTTACTTGAGGACAAGTATGCACCTTTTGGTAAGTATGGAAAAAATGACTGAGCCTTCAGATCACTGCGGTATAGGGTACTCGCACGGACTTGCCGTGACGCTTCGCATCATTGCAGGCAAATGGAAGCCACTGATCCTCTACTTCCTCCTCGATGGCCCGAAGCGCTACGGCGAGCTCAAGCGCACGATAAAGGGCGTTAGCGACAAGGTGCTGATCCAGCAATTGAAGGAGCTGGAGGCCGATCGCGTTCTGGCACGGACCGATTACAAGGAGGTACCGCCCCGTGTGGACTACGCGCTGACCCCTCTTGGCCGCAGCCTGGCCGTCGCGATTGTCCCGCTATGCACCTGGGGGACCCAGAACATGGCGGAAATGGAAAACATCTTTGCCGGGCGCGAGACTTTGACCAAGCTGTCCGAATAAGTGCCGCTGCTGCCTGGGCTGGCTTTCGCTCGGCAGAACGACAGGTGCCGTGCGGCAGCGACAATGTGAGTATTTGCCTGCACTTTCGACGTGAGGCATAGCCGAGGCTACCGACCCCGAAAACGTTGATGCCTGAAAATCATCATGAAAATCTTCCGGCGCGTGCTGACATTCTTCAAAATGGACAGCCGCAGCACGTCCATTGAGCGAAATGCAATTTCATTTGCATTTTTTATATTAAAAAACCAATAAATTCTGATTACCTCATGATCCTTCTGGCTCATATTGGTTTTTTCATAGAAATTGAATCTCAAATAGACGCCATTCCCGGAAACGCGCTCCGATGATCTCCGACGGCCCGCGTCAACCGTAGAAAATTCGTTCGCACAGCGATTACTATTTGCATTTTTGCATCTAAAAAGCCAATATTGCGACATAGTGATGTGCGGCGGAAATGCTTTCGCCTTCTAGGGAGATCAATCACATGAAAATTTCGGTTACGGAGTGCGACGGCATCGGTCCGGAAATCACTGCTGCAACGTTGGAAGTGCTAAAGGCGACGGATAAGGCCTTCGGTCTCGGGTTGGAGTACGAATTCGAAGACACGGGTTTCACCAGTCTCGCGAAATATGGCACGACGCTCCGCGATGAAGTTCTGGACCGCGCCCGCAAGGCCGACGGCATCATTCTGGGGCCGCAGTCTCATATGGACTATCCGGCTCGCGACAAGGGCGGCGTCAACGTTTCCGCCGGTTACCGCGTGAAACTCGATCTTTACGCGAACGTGCGGCCGGCGCGGTCACGCGCTTTCCTGAACGACGCCAAGAAGATGGACCTCGTTATCATGCGCGAGGCCACCGAGGGCTTCTACCCGGACCGCAACATGGTCGCCGGGACGGGCGAGTTCATGCCGACGGAGGATGTTGCTCTGTCCGTCCGCAAGATTACGGCACATGCCTGCGAACGCATCGCCCGCCAGGCGTTCGTGCTGGCGATGAAGCGCGACAAGCGCGTCACGGCCGTCCACAAGGCCAATAACTTCATTCTGACCGATGGCCTCTTCATGAAGCAGGTACGCAAGGTTGCCGAAGAGTTCCCGGAGGTAAAGCTCAACGACTTTATCATCGACGCAATGGCGGCACATCTGGTGCGCGATCCGTCTCGCTTCGACGTGATCGTCACGACCAACTTCTATGCGGATATTCTCAGCGATCTGGCTTCCGAGCTTTCGGGCAGCCTTGGTCTGGCAGGTTCGATCAATGCGAACGCCGAGCTTGGTCTGGTCTGCGCTCAGGCTCAGCATGGCTCTGCTCCGGATATCCAAGGCAAGAATATCGCCAATCCAACGTCGCTGATCCTGTCGGCTGCAATGATGCTCAGCTGGCTTGGTGAGCAGCGCAAGCTTGCGAATTTCGAGGCGGCTGGCGCCGAGATCGAACGTGCCGTGGACGAGATCCTCGCAGACCCGGCAAAGCGCACTCGCGACCTTGGCGGGAATGTGAACACCGATGTGTTCGGCTCATACGTCGCCCAGGCGGTCGGCGACAGCGGCTCCAGGAAAAAGGCGGCAAACGCCTAAGCCAAAATTGGCTTTTATGTCAAATTTGACCAATTTGAAATTTCCCGAGGACGCACCGGGCGTCCTCGGGAATGCTGCCCGGAGGAGACAGTGCTCGGGCATTTTGGGAGAAGAGAAAAATGAAACCTTTTATCGATCCGAAAGGGCTGGCGACGGCTGCCGTTCTTTCACTCATGACATCAGCGGCATTCGCGCAGGAAGTCCCTGCAGGCTATCCGACCGACTATGGTTCCATTATCGAAGCCGCAAAGAAAGAGGGGACGGTCTCGGTCTACACGTCCACGGACTCGGCACAGTCGCTGAAGCTGCAGGAGGCCTTCACCAAGAAGTACGGTATCAAGATCGCCTATAATGATCTCGGCACCAACGGCGCGTACAACCAGGTCATTTCCGAAGCCGCAGCGCGCCAGACGACGGCCGATGTTGTCTGGAGCTCGGCGATGGATCTCCAGATGACGCTCGTTCAGGACGGATATGCCGATGAATATGCATCGCCCGAAGCCGGCAAGCTTCCCGCTTGGGCGGATTACAAGAACGTGCTCTACGCAACGACCGTGGAGCCGATTGGTGTGATCTACAATACGAAGGCACTGTCCGAGGACAAGCTGCCGAAGACCTATGCCGACATGATCACCTTCCTGAAAGACAATAAATCCACGCTTCAGGGCAAAGTCGCGACTTTCGATCCGGAAAAGAGCGGCTCCGGTTTTCTCCATCATTCGAACGACGCCCGTAACCGCAAGGACTTCTGGGACCTCGCCAAGGCCATGGGCGACGACGGCGCAAAGATCTATTCCAGCTCCGGCGGCATGAAGGAAACCGTCGTTTCCGGCGAAAACGTCATCGCAATCAACATTATCGGCTCCTACGCGCTCGACTGGGTCAAGGAAAGTCCGAACCTCGGCGTTCACTTTGCCACCGACTACACCCCGGCCTTCTCGCGTCTTATCATGAAGACAAAGGACGCGCCGCATCCGAACGCTGCGAAACTCTTCATAGACTTCATGCTTTCGAGCGAAGGCCAATCTCTGCTCGCTGAAAGCGGTCTGCCGTCCGTCCGCGGGGACGTCACGAGCGGCCTGAACATCAAGACCCTCAACGAGCGGGTCGGTGGGGGCCTCAAGCCGATCGCCGTCGACGACGGCGTGCTGGAATACATGGACCAGACGAAACGCGTCCAGTTCCTGAACGACTGGAAGGCAGCGCTCGGCCGCTGATGTACAACGGCTGCGGCGCAGCTTGTGCCGCAGCCTCTCAGATGAGTTGAGAGGCAACGATGTCTACACACGCACAGGCTCCGAGCGCACTTGCGGTCTCCGCAAAGCCCGCGCCAGCCGAGAAAAAATATCCGCCGAAAATGCCACGGGTGGGGAACGCCAACCTCTATCGCGTTATCGTAATTACGCTGCTTGCCATTGCCGTTCTGACGCCTGTCGGTCTGATCATATATCAGAGCTTCCTGAGCGCGCCATTCTTCAGCGCTCGTGCTCGTTTGGGTTTCGGTGCCTATCAGTATGTCTTCACGGACAGGGCCTTCTACCGAGCCCTTGCCACGACAGCCGTCTTCTCGTTCGGCATGGTCGCCATTGCCGTTCCGCTTGGCGGAGTACTGGCGTTCCTGATCACGCGAACCGATATCCGTTTCAAGCGGCTGCTTGAAATTCTCGTCCTCGTTCCGATGTTCATTTCGTCAATCGTTCTGGCCTTCGGATACACCGTTTCCGTCGGTCCAGCCGGCTTCGTTTCGATTTTCATCCGCGATCTCATCGGCTTTGTTCCGTGGAACATCTACAGCCTCTGGGGCATGATCCTGATCGCCGGTCTCAGCCACGTTCCGAACGTCTACCTGTACGTGTCGGCAGCAATGCGCAATCTTCCTTCCGATCTTGAGGAAGCAGCCCGCACGACCGGCGCATCGGTATGGCGCGTATCGCGTGACGTCACGCTCCCGATGGTTCTGCCGTCCCTAATCTTTGCAGCGGCCTTGAACATCCTGCTAGGCTTCGAAACCTTCGGTATCCCTTTGGTTCTCGGCGATCCGAACGGCATCATGGTCTTGACGACATACATCTACAAGCTGACCACCCTGTTCGGCACGCCAACCTATCAGCTCATGGCCGTTGTCGCCGTGGTCCTGGTCCTGATCACACTACCGCTCGTCGCAATGCAGCGCCGGCTGCTGCGTAACGCTCGCCGATATGCCGCTCTCGGCGGCAAGGGCGCTCGTGTCGCCACCCTGAAGCTCGGCTCCGGAGGGCAGGCGATCGCATTGGGCATCATCGGCCTCTGGCTTTTCGTCTCGGTCGTACTCCCGATAGGCGGCATCCTGGTTCGCGCATTCGTGGATGCTTGGGGTGAAGGAGTGAATCTCTTCGACCACCTGACGCTGGCGAACTTCGCGCATCTCATGGACGTGCCGGCTCTCAAGAACGGTATTATCAACACGATCCTGTTGTCGGTTGTCGGCGGCGCAGTGGCGGTCGGCATTTACCTGCTGGTCGGCCTCGCTGGCCACCGAAACTGGGGAATGTCCAATACGGTGCTGGACTATATCGTCCTTCTGCCACGCGCGCTTCCCGGCCTGGTCGTTGGCCTCGCCTTCTTCTGGGTCTTCCTGTTCGTGCCATTCCTGACACCGCTGCGCCCGACCCTGGTCAGCTTGTTTGTGGCCTACGTCGTCGTCGGTCTCTCATATGGCCTGCGACTTCTCCAGGGCACGTTGTTGCAGGTTGCCCCTGAACTCGAAGAGTCCGCTCGCACCACAGGTGCGACGATTGGGCGGACGTGGAAGGATATCGTCATTCCAATCGTTCGACCCGGCCTGGCCGGTGCATGGGCCTTGATCATGATCATCTTCCTGCGGGAATACGCGACAGGTGTCTATCTCATGGGCGCTGGGACTGAAGTGATCGGCTCGCTCATGGTCTCGCTGCTGCAGACCGGCGCAATGAACACCATCGCTGCCCTTTCCCTCATCAGCATCGTACTTACGGGTGCGGGCCTCGCCCTGGCACTCCGGTTGGGAGCAAAAATCCATGACTGAACTCGTTGTCAACAATGTCCAGAAGTGGCTGGGCGGCCTGCAAATCCTGAAGGGCGCTTCATTTACCGCAGAGCGTGGAAGCATCGTTGCGCTGCTCGGAGCATCGGGCAGCGGCAAGACGACATTGCTGCGGTGCGTGGCTGGCCTCGAGCAACCCGAAATCGGAACTATCGTCATCGGCGGCAAGACAGTGCTCGATGGCGAAAAGAAACTGGCCTTGCCGCCTGAGCAACGCAACATCGGGCTCGTGTTCCAATCCTACGCGCTATGGCCGCATCGGACCGTAAAGGAAAACGTCGGCTACGGTCTCAAGCTGCGGGGCGTGAACTCGACCGAAATCGGCAACCGCGTGCAGGCAATTCTTGAGCGCCTTGGTCTTGGCCATCTTGCGGACCGATATCCATCACAGCTTTCCGGCGGCCAACAGCAGCGTGTCGCGATCTGCCGTGCTCTGGTCTACGAGCCGCGTGTTTTGCTGCTCGATGAACCGTTATCGAATCTCGATGCCAAGCTTCGCGAGGAAGCCCGGTACTGGATTCGCAAGCTGATCCTCGATTTGGAAATCTGCGCCATCCTGGTGACACACGACCAGAGCGAAGCGCTGGCAGCTGCGGATAACATTCTCCTGCTGCAAGACGGCCGGATCGTTCAGCAAGGCAGACCACAGGAAATTTACTCCAACCCGAACAGCTTCTATTCGGCCGATTTCCTCGGCGCGAACAATATCGTCAAGGGCAAAGTGCAGACGGTGGATGGCAAGGCGGCCATCATTGGCGGTGACGGATGGAGCCTCAACGGAACCGTGCGCGAGGCTGCGGGCCTCGGTACGGCGCAGGATGCCCGCGCTATCATTCGCGTCGAACAGATCACAGTCAGCGACACCCCGGCGAACGACGGCATCGAGATGAATCTCGACGACAGCATCTATCTTGGCGACCGTTGGGAATATCGCCTGCGGCGCGGTGACTTTGTGGCGAAAGCGCATGGAACAAAGCAAATCCCGACGGGCAAGGTCTGGGCTCAAATCCCGGCTGAAAGTGTCTGGCTGTTCTCTGGCGCTCAAAAGTAAGCACCTCGGCGGCCGCCCATCCATCCTTCCGGGCGGTCGCTGACCTGTCATTCATTCAGAGGTCGAAATGTCTGCCACTCCGCGTATCGCGCTGATCCATGCGACACCAATCGCCATGGGGCCAATTGAGGCTTCCTTCGCGGTCGCTTGGCCGGAAGCCGAGACAGTCAACATTCTCGAAGACAGCCTCTCGCCGGACCGTGCGAAGGCTGCCGATATCACGCCGGACCTTGCTGAGCGTATTTGCGCGCTCGCAAAATATGCATTCGACGCGCGATGCTCGGCCGTGCTCTTTACTTGTTCGGCTTTTGGAAGCGCTATCGAGGCGGCGGCCTCCAAGCTTCCAATTCCCGTTCTCAAACCTAATGAAGCGATGTTTGAAGCCGCGATCAACCAAGGCGGCCGCACGGCGATGCTCTATACATTTCCCCCCGCCCGAGAGGGAATGGAGGCTGAATTTCACGAAGAGGCGGCGAGGCTCAACCCTGCTGCGAGCATCAGCAGCTTTCTTGTCGAAGGGGCGATCGAGGCCATCCGCCGGGGCGATGCGGAGACGCACAATCGTCTCGTTGTCGAAGCTGCCGCATCTCTTCGGGATTTTGACGCGATCATGCTCGCTCACTTCTCGACGGCGCGAGCCCTCGCTCCCGTCCGTGGGGTCACGGACATTCCCGTATTCAGCAGTCCGGACGCAGCCGTCGCGAAGCTTCGGAAAATGCTGGCCGGGAACTGATGTTCATTGGCATGCGACAGGAGGAACGATGCATAGCGAGATTGGAAGACGTAAATTTCTGGCCGGAGCTCTTGGTGCTGCAGCAGCGCTGTCGACACGTTCTGCGTGGAGCGACGAGATGGTACCCCATTCCTCGGGCAATGACCGACCGAAATTCAAAGCGCTACCGCAGACATGCGATGCGCATTTTCATATCTACGACAACCGCTTTCCCGCTGCGGCCAATGCAAGTCTCGTTCCGCCAAATGCCTCCGTGACAGATTATGAGAGGCTCCGCGCCAGGCTTGGCTTTGAAAGAAGCGTGATCATTCAGCCGTCGACCTACGGCACCGACAACTCGTGTTTGCTCGCCGCACTAAGGGGACTTGGATCGCGCGCCCGCGGCATTGCAGTTGTCGACACTTCAGTCAGCGATTCACAGCTCAAGGAGCTCGACGAGGCGGGAATACGTGGGATTCGCTTTAATCTGGGAAGGGCGGGTGCAACGACGGTGGATATGATCGAGCCGCTATCGAAGCGCGTGGCCGATCTTGGTTGGCATATCCAGGTACACATGTCCGGAGGCGACATTGCCAAGAATGCAGACTTGCTGGGCCGCTTGCCGGTAACCGTCGTATTCGACCACCTGGGGCGCATTCCCCAACCAGACAGCCTTCGGCATCCGGGATTTGTTGTCGTGAGCCGGCTTCTGGAACAAGGAAAAGCCTACACAAAGCTCTCGAGCATCTATCAGGATACCAAGGTTGGGCCACCCACCTACGAGGATGTGGGTGCGGTCGCACAAGCCTATCTGAAGATTGCCCCGGACCGGGTCCTTTGGGCTTCCGACTGGCCACATCCTTCGCCCGGGAATTTCGGAACGCCAGACGATGCAAGGCTGATGGACCTCTCTGCGGAATGGGCGGAGGACGACGCAACGCGTCGAAAGATTTTTGTCGACAACGCGGCCAAGCTCTACAGCTTCTGATCGCGGTCCCGGAAAGGAAATTCGAATGCTATTGGGTGTAATTGCCGACGACTTCACAGGGGCAAGCGATATTGCCAATGCAATTGCGAAGGGGTTGGCTCCTCATGGTGGACTAAAGACCGCGCAGTTTCTGGGTGTGCCGCAAAGTGCCGCTCCAGCTGACGTCGAAGCGGGGGTCGTTGCGCTGAAGAGTCGATCGATTCCGGTCGATGACGCCATCCGGCAGTCATTGGCAGCGCTGGAATGGCTTCTGGCGCAAGGCTGCCGGCAGATTGTCTTCAAATATTGCTCGACATTCGACTCGACGAAGGAAGGCAACATAGGGCCGGTTGGCGAAGCGCTCGCGGCTGCCTTGAGCTCAAAAGGTGTCGTCGCTTGCCCGGCATTCCCCGGTGCCGGACGCACGGTCTACATGGGGCATTTGTTTGTCCAGGATCGATTGCTGAGCGAGTCTGGCCTTCAGAACCATCCGCTGACACCAATGACAGATCCCGACATCCGGCGCTGGCTCGGCTACCAGACCAAATCTCCGGTAGGCCTGGTGCCTGCCCCGATCGTTCGGCAAGGTGCAACCGCCATCAAAGCCGCTCTCGCGGAAGCTGAAGAGACGATGGTCATTGTCGATGCCACCTCGGACGATGAGCTGGCAGCCATCGGGGCCGCGGTTGCTGATCACAAGCTGGTGACCGGCGGCTCGGGTATCGCCATCGGTCTGCCCGCGAATTTCATCAAGCAAGGACTGGCCACGGGAACTCATGAAACGACTATAGGAACGACCGGCCCCGAGGCTATCCTGGCAGGAAGCTGCTCGGGCGCCACCCGAGGCCAGATCGATCTTCACAGGATCGACCACCCAACGTTTCCGATCGATGTCGACAAGGTCATGAGCGGCGAAACGACGGCAGACGACATCGTCAGCTTTGTCCGGGCCAATTACGGAAAGGCACCGCTCGTCTATTCTTCCGGCACACCGGAGGACGTTAGCCAGATGCAGGACAAATATGGCCGGGATGAAGTCGCTCACAAGCTCGACGGATTATTTGCCGAGACCGCGCGGAAACTGGTTGCTGCCGGCGTCACCAGGCTCGTCGTGGCCGGCGGCGAAACGTCAGGTGCCGTTGTCTCCGCTCTCGATCTCGGCGCGCTGACCATCGGTCAGGAAATCGATCCCGGCGTTCCCGTCCTGCTCTCACATGGAGAAAAGCCAATCGCGCTTGCGCTCAAATCCGGAAACTTCGGGGCTCGAGACTTCTTCGCGAAAGCACTTGAAAGACTGACGTCACGATGAGCAGCGAAACCAAAATCCGCGACGAGATCGCCCGTCTCTCCCATTCGCTTTTCGAACGCGGCTACTCGGTGGGAACCGCTGGCAATATCAGTGCTGCCGTCGACGACGGCATCCTCATGACGCCGACGAACTCCTCGCTCGGCTTTCTCGATCCTGCCCGGATCAGCAAGGTCAGCAGAGACGGGAAGCACCTTTCGGGCGATAAGCCTTCGAAAGAGATTTTCCTTCACAATGCGTTCTACGAGACCCGGCGGCAAACCGGTGCAGTGGTTCATTTGCATTCAACCTTTGCCACTGCGCTCTCATGCCTGACCGACGTTGATCCGGATGACTGTATCCCTCCGCTGACGCCTTACGTCGTAATGCGCGTCGGCCAGGTGAAGCTGGTTCCTTATGTCCGCCCTGGCGACGAGAGGGCAGGCGACCTCATCCGCGAGCTGGGCGGTCGCTACGCGGCGGTATTGCTGGCAAACCACGGTCCGGTCGTGACGGGCAGGGACATCGGCGCGGCCGTCCATGCAGCCGAAGAGCTGGAGGAAACCGCCAAGCTGCTGGTCCTTCTTCGAGGCGCACCCGTACGGATGCTGACGCAGGAGAATGTCGCCGAACTGAAAACCGTGTTCGGTGCTTATTGATGCGCCGACCATGCCGCCGCCCTTTTCGGAAGGAGTCGCCAGTCCCTGATGATAGCCGACGATATGCTCGCCCTGAGGCCCCTTAACCTTCATTGGCGCGTCGGCATACTGACCGGTCGGCCGGCGAGATGGACCATTTCACGTCTTACATCTACTTGAGGCAAGGGAGGTAACAGTGCTCACCTCGATCAATCCGGCAACGGGAAAAGAGATCGCAAATTTCGAATTGTACAGCGATGAGTATGTCGACGCGGCGCTTACCGCCGCCGCCGACGCTCAACGAAAGTGGCGCCGAGTGCCCATCAATGAACGTGCGGCCCTTCTGACCCGAATGGCGGCGGCTCTCAGGAAAGGCAAATTGACCTATGCTGAGATGATCACCCGCGAAATGGGCAAGCCCATCGCAGAGGCTGAGGCAGAAATCGAGAAATGCGCTTATAATTGCGACTTCTATGCCGAGCATGCCGCTCGGTATCTCGATGACGAAGCCGTCGCATCCAACGCAGCGGAAAGCATGGTGGTCTTCGATCCGCTCGGTGTGGTGCTTGCGATCATGCCTTGGAATTATCCTTTCTGGCAGTTTTTCCGGTTTGCAGCTCCCGCTTTTGCAGCTGGCAACGGAGCAATCCTCAAGCACGCCAACAATGTCCCTGAATGTGCGCTCGCCGTCGAGGCCATCATGAGGGAGGCGGGCTGCCCGGAAGGACTTTTCCGGACTCTTCTCATCGATGCGTCGAAGGTGGCAGCGCTCATCGCCGATGACAGAATCGCTGCGGTTACGCTGACCGGATCGACCGAGGTCGGCGCGATCGTCGCCGGCCAAGCTGGCAAGGCGCTGAAGAAACAGGTGCTGGAGCTGGGCGGCTCCGATCCATTCATCGTACTTGCTGATGCCGATCTGGAACAGGCGGCAGCCGTTGCCGTGAAGGCTCGGTACATCAACGTCGGCCAATCATGTGTGAATGCCAAGCGCTTCATCGTCGAAGAAGCCGTGGCAGACCGCTTTGTCGAACTCTTTTGCGAGGGTGTTGCCAAGCTGAAGATCGGCGATCCGTTGGAACGTGATACCAATATCGGTCCAATGGCCCGAGCAAACCTCCTTTCTGGTCTTCATGCCCAGGTCGAGAAGACGGTAGCGGCAGGCGCGACGATCCGTGCCGGCGGCAAGCCTGTCGGTGGCGACGGCTTTTACTATCCCCCAACGGTACTTGATCATGTCTCTCCGAACATGGTGGCATTTTGCGAGGAAACCTTCGGACCTGTGGCAGCGATCATAAGGGCAAAGGATGCCGACGAAGCAATTCGGCTCGCAAACCAAACCGAATTCGGCCTGGGATCAGCGCTCTGGTCGCGCGATCTCGTCAAGGCAAAGCGCCTGGCCCGGCAGATTGATGCCGGTGCCGTGTTCATCAACGGTATGGTTGCGTCGGACCCCCGTTACCCCTTCGGCGGCATCAAGCGCTCCGGCTATGGCCGGGAACTCGGCATCTACGGAATCCGGGAGTTTGTGAACATCAAGACCGTTTGGGTTGGCCCGGCAAAAGCCTGAGCGAGAGGAGATAAAGTGATGAAGGCGGTAATTCTTCGTCCCAAGGAGCTGAAGACAAACGACCGCGGCGGCGGAGCCAGAACGACGCCGCTCGTTACCCGCAAATGCGGGTCGACGAGTATGATCAACGGCATAACGGCCTTCGACCCGGGCGCTTCGATCGGTCTTCACAAGCATAATTGCGAGGAAAGCGTCATGGTCTTGGATGGCGAAGCAATCGCTGAAATCGACGGGGTCGAGCATCGTTTGGGTACAAACGACACCACCTGGATTCCCGCGAACGTCCCTCATCGGTTCATCAACGCGTCCGATAGCCAGCCGATGCGCATCTTCTGGGTGTATGCGTCGATCGATGCGACCCGCACGATGATGGCAACGGGTGAAGAGCGGGCAATCGATGCCGAACACAACGATCCGAGGGGCGCGAAGTGATGCCTATCGAAGTTTGCCCAAACATGCCGGCTGGGGAAGGCCGCCTTTCGCAATTCATGGATAAGAGAGGGGCCGCAGCCGCGAAGGACGGTTTGCTATGTTCTTGATACGGTGATCGGAAACTTCCTGCCACTGTGTAAAATTGATTTTGAGTACCCTGCTGGAAGATTGTGAATTCGAGGGAAACCTGCGAACATGAAAGCAGTTTCTTTTCTGGCGGTTCCCTTATGGACAAAAAAACCGATGCGATCGATGTTGAGGTTGGATTACGCATCCGATTGCGCCGGGAGGAATTGTCAATTGCGCAGAATGTATTGGCCGAGAAGCTTCGCATAAGCCCTCAACAGCTCGATAAATACGAATGCGGCGTCGAAAAAATCAGCGCTGGCCGCCTTCTGCGCATTTCAGAAATCCTTGATGTACCGGTCATGTTTTTCTTCGAAAGCGCATCGGACGACGCCTTTCCCTCCAAGGAGGCGCTAGCTGATTTTCGACTTGCGAAGCATCACAAGGCCGTTCTGCGAACAGCCTTATCCGGGATCGAGGACAAGCGGTTGCGGGCGAAGATCCTCGCTTTTGTGCAATCATCCGAACCCGACAACGAACGCTGACCCGGCAAGATGACATTTCACTTAACGACACTCGGCAGTTGCGCCCTTTATGATGAGAAGGGCGATCGCGTGAACGTGCCGAGACAGGCGCTGCTCATGCTGGCCTATCTCTACGATTGCCGACAGTCGATGCCACGGAAAGATCTGGCGGCTTTTCTTTGGCCCAGCAATATTCAGGCCGCCGGTGCCAATTTGAGATCGACCCTGCTGCGTTTGGCGACTGCGACGTCCCAATCCCCCAAACCGTTGATCAGCGGCATCACGACGAACATCACCTTGAACTTCGACGCATTGCAGTGCGATCTGGATACCATTGAAAATACGGCCGACATCGCCAAGCTGAGCGCGCTCGCCGATGCCGTCGCCAAGAAGTTTCTACCGGCTTATGGCAACGGCTCCGGAGCTGTGGCTGTCTGGGTACGCGATGTTCGCGCGCGGTTTGCACGAGAGCTGCGAGCAGAATTCTTCAAGGCGATGAGCCAAGCTTCCTCGACCCAAAATCGCGGCGAATTGAAGCGTGCGGCCATGCTTCTGCTGGACTGGGACCAGACCGATGACGAAGTCAGGGTCGCGCTCGGCGAGAAAATCACGTCTTACAGTCAGTTGATTGGCGAAACGAGAGATCCGAATTCAGGCCCATCGGCGCTGGATATGATTTCGATCGCCGACAACAGAGTGCCACGTATCGCTCTGCTTCCTCCCGAGACCCTGGAGGATTCGGAGCGTGCCGGATCGGTCGCCAATGCAGTCATCGAAGACCTGACGATCAGTCTTTGTGTCGATCGAAGCGTATCCGTAGTTGCGCCCTATACGGCCGAACAGATTCGCTCCTCAAACGACAAGGCAGGACTTCTCAAGCAACATAATGTCGTCTACGCGCTCGATACGAAGAGGACGGGCGACAGTCTTTTTGCGCAGCTGATTTTCATGCCGCGCGACGAAATTGTCTGGGCAACGCGTGTGCAGCTGGACAACGCGGCCATAACGGAGCACCGCAACGTGATCGCCACCGCGATCCAGAACTCCATCATCGAGCGCGTGGGTGCCTTCCACCACATAGTTTCTGACTTCAGCTGCAAGCCCGAAGCTTATTTCGCCTATCTTGAGGGTGTGCAATGCCTTTCCCGCTTGAGCCTTCAGAACGTCCGCCGCGCGCGCAAACATTTCAAGGAAGCTCTCGAGCACGAGCGGGGTTTTGCGGCGGCACTTGCCGGCATTGCCAGAACCTTGACGATGGAATGGGTTTTGACGGCCCGCGGCGACGGTGACCTGCTGCAGCAGGCGGAAAAAATGGCGGCCGAGGCGATCAGCGATGACAATCAGTTCGCCGGAGGCTTCAAGGAAATCGGCGTTGCCCGGCTCTATCGTGGAAATATCGACGGCAGCCTCGAGGCCCTGTCGAATGCCGAGGACCTGAGCCCGCACTATGCGGACGTCATTTGCAGCCATGCCGACAGTCTCACCCATGGCGCCAATCCGAAAGCGGCGCTGGTGAAAGTTGCAACGGCTCTTGATCTCAATCCGCTCGCTCCGGACTACTACTATTGGACGGCAGCAGGAGCCAGCTATTTTCTTGGGGAATATACCGAAGCATTGGCCTACCTGGACAGGATGAGAGATCCAGGGCCGGCAAGCAGGCTTGCCGCTGCAAGCTGGGCGATGCTGGGGGATCTTGCCAAGGCCAAGACCTATCGTCTGCGTGCCTTGCGCGACAACCCGAATTTCGATCTTGAAGTATGGCTCTCGATGATTCCAAATAAGGAAAAGTGGCAGACGGAGCATTACAGGGAAGGCCTACTGAAGGCCGGTTTTTGAGAGGAAGAAATTATGGCAGGTGCAGTTTTGATTGGGATCAAGGGCGAAAAGGGTCTTTGGTTAGCTGACCTCGAAAAGGGGACTGTCGTTCGATACACGCAGCCGCTCTCGGGCGATCTAGCGAAGGCTGAATCCTGGCGAGCGAAAGGGGTCAAAGTGGAAAAAGGTGTCGATTTCGCTGTGGCGTTAGGATCGGCAGGCTCTGCAGCGTCGGGCCTCTATGAGGGCTAGGTACTCGTTCACCGGTGTCAAACAACTTTAGAGCGTGCCCTCCTGGCGAAACCCTTTCCAGGGTTTCGCCCCACATGGCGCGGCTTGGCATAACCCGTGTTGGTCGCCAGACCGAGCTCGATCGAATAGGCATTCCCGTTTGGTGCGCCTACGCCCCGAACTCCAAGGCGATCGTTATCGCCCAGGGCAAGGGTCTGGACGACATTTCCGCGAAGACATCCGCGGTGATGGAAGCGGTCGAGCGATCGGTCGCGACCCGGCCTGACTGTTCGGCGTTGATGGCAAGCCAGGATGATCTCGCTTCCAGCGGCCATGCGATGGATTGCCTGGATGAACTGCTGGCGATTGGCGCGCAACCGGTTGAGACCACGGAGCAGATCAGATGGTCTCAAGCCCACGATCTGGCGAAGAACGCCTCGATATTCGTACCTTTCGAGGCAATTCATCTTGACCGAACGCATGTCAGCTCACGATTTTGGGTATCATCGGACGGATTGGCGTCGGGAAACAATTGGCACGAAGCAGTCCTGCATGGGTTGCTGGAACGGATCGAGCGAGATGCTTGCGCCCTCTGGGATATTGGCGACCCGGCGTGTCGGCATGAACGCCGGATAGATCCGCATAGCATCCAAGATGAGGATATTCGCGAGATGCTGGAGAAGATTTTCTCCGCGGACTTCGATCTCGCCCTTTTCGATGTGACAAGCGATCTAGCCGTAGCCTCCGTCGTTGCGCTGCTGCGGCCGAAAGGCGATGACAGCTCGCTCAGATATGTCGATTTGACCATGGGGGCAGGGGCGTCCCTGTCTCCCAATGTAGCCGCCGCCCGGGCAATTTCCGAGGCCGTACAATCTCGGATGACATTCATCGCCGGTGCGAGAGATGACCTTATCCCAGAGCTGTTCTCACGTCGCGCCGACCCCAGCCACCTGCAATCGTTCCAGGCTCCATGCGCGACGAACCTGAACGAACTGCCGATGATGTCGGCCAAGTCTACGCAGGATGCACTCGATCGCCTTGTCGACAATCTAGTAAGACGCGGCATCAACCGGCTTTATGCAATCGAGCTGGCACCCGAATGGTTGCCGGCATCGGTCGCAAAGGTTTTCGCTCCGCAGCTCGAACATCCGGACGGGGATCGCCGAATTCGTCTCGGCGGCCGCGCATTGTCGAAGGGCTTCCTGTGAAAGTGATCTTCGTCGGTCCGAGCCTGCCCGATGCCGCAGCGCAAGTCGACGGCACGATGGTCATACGACCGCCGGCGTGCCAAGGCGACGTCGTTAGAGCGCTTGAGGATGGCGCGGTTGCCATCGGCCTTATCGACGGCCAGTTCGAGTTCGTCGCGCCGGTCTGGCACAAGGAGTTGCTCTTTGCCCTATCCCGAGGCGTTCCCGTATTTGGGGCAGCCAGCATGGGAGCACTCCGCGCGGTAGAGTGTCAGGCTTTCGGCATGGTCGGTGTTGGCAGGATATTCGGTGACTATGCCTCCGGGCTCCGGGAGGAGGATGCGGATGTCGCTCTCCTTCATGGCCCGGCGGAATTGGGCTATCCCGCTATGTCGGTGCCACTGGTCAATGTCGATGCGACACTCGAGACTGCGATTGACCAAGCTCTTATCAATAGGGAAGACGCTCTGCGGCTCTCCCAGGCGGCACGGCGTGTATTTTTCAAGGACCGAACCTGGAGACGTGTTGCCGAAACCGCTGATTTGGACATGGGCCAGGTGAGGGCTCTCGTCGCAAAAGCATGGACCGACCAGAAGCGTAAGGATGCCATGGAGCTTATACGTGCAGTTGCCGAGGCACCGTTGCAGGCACATATGACGGACTGGTCTTTCAATGCAACTCCGCTGTGGCGCAAACTGTTCCCACAATTTTACCGCACGTAATTGATTCCAAAATACAGTCCCTGCGTGTGCAACGCTTTTGTAACGCATCATGTCAAGCGAAATATGCCAATCTCCTCCAATGAAATCTTTTGTTGGGGCTTTAAAGGTGACCGATTTTGAAGGACAGGAACGTCAGGGAGAGATCTTGGCGCTTGCAAAAATGATGCAATATGCCGGAGGAATCGCAAGTGAGCTCGATGCATCGCAGGCCGTATTCCTTATAAAAGCAGCACAAGCTGCTCTTCTTTCGCTTCTAGAAGCCGAGTTCCCGATGCTGTCCGGCGAGCATCTGAACGGGCTTGTCAGCGACGCACATGGTCACTGCTAGCGAGTTCCGGTCCTTCTCTTATCATCGATTGATACATTCACCCGATGTCGCGCCGACACATAGAAACTTCAAGAGATCCAGCTTGCTTAGAAGAGTACTAAACAGAGTGGGGTGGTCCGTGAGTAAAGTAAGCTCCACCGATACGGCAGGCATAGTCGCGGATTTCAAAGAACCTCAAGGGAATATGAGGTTTGAGCTTGTAATATTTGGAGCAATCATCGTTGCATGGCTTGCGATTGCCTACACTATCTGCCGCTCGCTGAACTGGTTCTGATCTCTGACTGTGAGCAGTCATCGTGAAATGACCCGGATCACGCCTGCAAGACAATCGTTTATCGTGCCGATCGGCATCGCAACCCCATGCTGCTTCATACTGCCGAGTGTACTGGCTTGCCCGCAAACTCTATAGGCGCAGGCAACGGCAGAAAGAATCGAGGAGAACTCGCCCAGCATAGGCAGCCTCTGCTCATGCGGGGCTTTCGTGGGGTTGCCAGCAGTCTCACGGTGGAGACGATCATGGAAAGGTTTAAACGCCTCGCACAAGGCGCTTTGTCGCAAAGCGAGCTCGAAGTCATAAAGCGAGTATTCGACTTAGCTACGAGACAGAGCTGGTTCGATGATACTCAATATAGCCGAGAGGGCTTTGCTGTCGCGCTGATCGACCTGTTTCGATGCGGAATGGTCAATCCGACGCAGCTGGAAAGGATCGCGTTGTTTTGGGCATTGAGCGACTTTTCCCAGACCATGTCGGGTACCCAACGGGCCAAACTGAGATCACTCTACAGCCGATGCGAGGTGGAGAGTTAGGTTTTCTATTGAACGGAGCCGAACCTTCGGTATCCAGGATTGGCAAGCGATATCAAAGCTGCAGCTTTCCCAGGATGCTTGCACCGGCCAACTTTAGTAGTTGACCGAAGCCGGCATCCAAATGCCCCCTTTTGCATGGAACAACTGCCGCTACTTTTGGTTGAAGAGATCGCCGCAAGTCTCGCAGGCAAAGTACATCTCCTGCCTTTTGCATTGAACACGGCCCGTAGCACCCGCCCGGATGCTCCAATCACAGATTTTCCCGTCCCACTTTAAGGTGCCTTCAACGTAACAGGGCGCGAGATCATAATCGTCGTGAAGGATTTGGGCATTGATCCGTTTTGCGCGCTTGAAGAATTCCTGAGCCTTTGCAGGGGATAAGGTGACATCGGATACGCGACACCGATCTGGCTCTTCGGAACGAAAGGCAACGATCTTCAGATCGGCAATCTGTTCGCAATATGCCGCAGCAGACGAATAGAGCAAGGCGACAGCAGCCAGGATAATAGTTCGGCTATTCATTTGCTTGTTTCGCAATCGCGCCATCCGATTTTTACCAATGTGCATGGGTTATCAATTGGGCTTTGGCTGTCCAGCGTCAACGTGAGTGATGAGCCATTTCGACATCGTTTCAAACAAGATCTTCAAGAGATGACGGTTGACGAGTCTTTCCCTAGCGCTCTGAGACAGTCTCGCTGTGATTTTTCAAGGTCGGTGTGCAGGGGGCGGAACGGTTTTGCCGGCATGGGCGATCAGACTATCGGACGAACAATAGGCCGGGATATTCTCCGACGGCCCGATAAATATGACGTCCGGATAGATATGCAACCGTGGCAACAGACGTTCCAGCAGTCTTTTGCAAGCCGATGCGTTGACGTCCTCTTCGCCGGTCAATCTGCCGACCATGCGCATGAACCAGCCATCATAGGCCTTGATATAGAGGATCCAGCGGGGCGTGTCCGGCGCATTCGCCGGCGTGTCACGGCAAAGCCAAACGGAACGCGCATGGGTAAAGAGCGGCTGCAGTACACCGTGCAGCAACGCGACTTCAGACGCCTCCATCCCATGCGGAAAATGATCTTTGGGTGCGGACCGCCCATTGTCCTGGCCGGTCCACAATTCGTCGGCGACATGCCGATGGCGCTCTGCCGTCGCCTTGTCACCCGCTTGCAAGCAAAGTTCGCAAAGACGGCGATGAGCGGCATAGGCTGAGGCGGGCGAGTTCTCACCGATGCGGCACCACAGAGCAATCGCTTCGCCAACGTCGCCATTCCGCTCCAAATCGTTGGCTCTAAGTTGAAGAAGCATGGGATCATCGGGCGAATGCTGCAATCCCTGCGCAATTGCCTCCTGACGCAAGGGGCTTTCTGGATCAAATTTTTCCGCCAGTTGCGCCAGAAATAACCAGTCCCGTTCATCAAAGGCCTGCTGCTTGCGACGGTGCAGCAAGCTTGCGAATTCATTGCATTGATGCGTATGCCAGCGCTCTGCATCCCGCCAGGCTTGCGCAGCATTCTCGCGCCAGTTGGTGTCGAGTTGCGCAGCTATGCCGGACGCTTCCTTTCCCAGCCAATCCGTGGCCGCCGCTGCTTTCTCAAGGCGCCAGGGCAGGCGATCGGGAAGGGGAGCTTCCGGATCGACCCCCGTCGATGTGACCCGCTCGAAAAATGCGGGATGCGTGCTGCGGGGATCCGGGCTCCGACATAGAGCTTCGTGCAGCCAGACCGTCGCCTGTGCGCCATCGCGCGGATGGCTCTCCGCCGGTTCCGCCAGAAGCTGCGTAAACGGCTGCACCTGCGCAAGCTCCTGCCCGCCGGCTCGCGCGAATATGCCCGGCCAGAACCGGTCGGAGAGGGCTTTGTGCCTCAGAGCCAGTGCGAATTCGGCTTCCAGTGCGAGATCGGCGCCACATACTTGAATGGCCTGCGTATCCGCGAACATCTCGCAACGGCGCGAGAACTCCAGCGTTTCTCGCATCATGCGTGGCACGTACCAGGATAGAAACAGCCTGAGCGGCGCGGTGATCAGGCGATGGTTGCGCTCATGCAGCTCACTCAACGCCGCCCAGCGCTGGCGCGCCAGATAGGCCCAGCGGGCGAAATGACCATGCTGGCGGGAGATATGGGCGTATTCGTGGGCGATAACCACTGCGGCCTGATCCTTGGTCAAGAGAGCAAGGAGTGGCAGGCCGAGCACGAGAATATGTCTCGACGGACCGGACCGCGACGCGGTCTGGTAGATGGATGCGTTGAGGTCGCCATTGATGTAGACCGCCGTGAAGGCCGGCGCATCGCAGGCGAGGCGCAACCGTTCAAGGTCAACGGCAAGGGCCGGAACCTTGCCGGGATCCAGCAATATTCCATTCGAAACCGGCGGTGGCGGCGGCACGGCGCGAGCGCGCAGGACCATCAACCCATAGAAAAACCATGACAGCGACGGCAAGGCGAACAGCGCCAGCAGTAGCGGCGAGGACAGAAAGAAAATCAACAGAAGAGGCGAGACAACCAGCAACACACCGGCAGAGAGCAGAAGGGCATCGCCGAAAGCAAGCCAGATCAGAGCTCGCCATCTGCCGTCCTGCGGTGCCGGGAGAAAATTGCTCATCGCGGCGCTTACTTCGGGGGCAGATGCTCTTTTGAGAGCTTCTTCCCAAGGAAGAAGGCTCGCAGTGCCCGTCCGGCCATTTGCCATCCGGTCGATCCATAGACCTGCGTTTCCATCCATTCCATCGTCGAATGATCCGGGAAAAGCTGCTTGAAGCGATCAAACCATTGCATGGCAATGAACTCGCTTTTGGGAACGCCGTCGCCATATTTGTAGGCCAAAACGACCTCGCCATATGCGTCGCCGGCGAGTTGGTCGTCCTCATGGGCAATGAAAGACTTCATGTGAGCGACGGCCCGTTGCTTTTCGTCCTCGGTTCCGTGCCGGCGATCGACGCTTGCGAGCCGGATGATGGCAGGGCCTACGCCACCTTCCATAGCCCGGAAATAATAACCACGAACCCGCTCATAATTTTCGCGGATCGTCAGATCGATTTTGTGAACCTTTTCGAGGCGCCAGGCATAGTTGAACATGGAGACAGGCTCACCTTCTTCGACCGAGCGTTCGAGCCAGTGATGCGCTTGCTTGTCGTCAAGAAAACGGGGCTCCGTATCCGGTCGGTAGCCCGTTGTAATGTCGTACATGCTTGCCGCTGCCGAATAGACGCGTCTCTCGGCAAATTCGCGCGTGAGATAGGCCGACTCCTCCTGGAAGCCTCCGTCCCATATCATGCGGCAGGCATGCATCGGCGTGAACTCGTCAGGTTCGTAGAATGGTGCGAGCTCGGCTGCCCGGTCGATCAATCGCGTGGCGACGGCCGGATCGGCCTCGATCCCCCACATGCCGAACTGCCAGGCGAAGGCCGCCATGGTGAGCATTGTCGGCTCATCGAAACGGCGTGCGGCGGTTTGCAGCACACTTGCATAGGCGCCTTCATCATCCTCGAAATGCTGGATCAGCATCAGGTTGGTGAAATCCCGGAACGCGCCGTCCACTCCCGGATAGGTTCGCGGCGGCTTGCAATAGCGTATGGCTTCGACATGACGCTGATGTGCGAGCTTCCGGTCGGCAAGCGAGTAATGGGTGAAATTGGCGTATTGTCCGAGAGAAATGAAACGCAGGGAATCGGAGAGATCCCGCGCCAGCCAATTCTTGAAAATCTTCTCGCGGGCAGCGATCTCACGCGCGTCGCCTGGCTGTGGATACTCAGGAAGCGTCAATGCATCGTGAATGCCGGGCCAGCGGATGGAATTGCGCTCTTGCTCGTTCAATTGCGCACATAAGGGGCCGGTGGCGAATTTTTCGACCTCGCCCTCCGAGCCGCCCCATCTCGGGCTCAGATACTGTGCGTAACCTGCCAGGATATCCGGCCATCGTGGCCTGAGCGAAAGACAATAACGCAGCCAGTAGTAGCCGGGATTTTCGATGTCTCCCTCTTGCACGGGCGGAAGAGAGGAGGGAAGTGCCGCAGTGACGATGCCGGGCGGCTTCAATGCATATCTGGCGAGCTGGGCGCATGCTGCTTCATAAAGGTCAGGATCGAACTCGTCGCGCTGCATGGTTTTTTCAAGCGGCGTCCCGCGAAACAGAGCATCGACGAAATCCGGCTGGCCAAGATACTGGCAAATCTGCATCATGGTTTCAGCGGCAAGTGCCGGACGCTGCGAGAGTCCCAATGCCTTCAGCAGATGCTCGGCCGCGGTGACGCAAGCCATGTGGGCCGCCACCCATTGATCCTCACCAACGTCCGATGCCCAGGCCGCCGTGCGGATATCGCCGGCCCGACGAAAATAATGGTGACCGAGAATATAGCGCGCATGATAGGAATCTGGATGGGACTTGGCCCAGTCGTTCAGCAATTCAAGCCGCCGGGCCGCGTCCACACTTGCATGGTCAAACAGGCCGGAACTGGTTGCAAGATAAAGATAGCGATCATCGGGTACATCGCCGATCTGCCACCATGCGGCTTCAAGCGCGGCCACTATGCGCTCAACCTCATCGAAGCGCCGCTCAAG
Source organism: Rhizobium sp. ZPR4 (assembly GCF_040215725.1). Classification (NCBI taxonomy): domain Bacteria; kingdom Pseudomonadati; phylum Pseudomonadota; class Alphaproteobacteria; order Hyphomicrobiales; family Rhizobiaceae; genus Rhizobium; species Rhizobium sp. ZPR4. The sequence continues at coordinate 1,220,824 of NZ_CP157969.1, read as the reverse complement.
CATTGCCTTTCGCAGTTCTTCCTGCTGGCGGAACCGGATCCATTGCGGGCCATCCAGCGGCAAGGGGGACGAGCTTGTGGGACTGTGCATGCGCGGTTCCTTAATGCCTCTAGCGCGGGTCGATTCCAATTCGGCCCAACGGGGTCCCGTCGGAAACCATATTCATGGCCTGATCCGAATCCGGGCCATACACGCCTGATGTGTAACGCGAATGCATCACGCATTTCAACCATCGGCCGTATTGTCGAAAAAGATAGCGAATGAAATGGTCTCATCGTTCCAGAATGGTAGAGGGCTGGTTCGCTATTTTGATGTGAGATGCTCATGCCATCGAGGATGAACCATCTGTTGCATCGCTCCGCGACGCCATGACGCGCATTGCGGTGCTACGGCGTTTTACTCGCAAGCCGTACTGTCAATGTTTGCGGTAGGTGCCCCGAAAGGTCACGCCGTCGGCAAAAAAGCAAGAACCCGTCTGCGACACACGCCAGGTCTTTGCATCGAGGCGATTGAGGCCGATCTTGCACTTGTCTCTGGAAAGCTCGGCATGTTCTTTCGTTAGTGGAACGGCACCGATCATGCTATCCGTATTGATGTCGCCGACGCCCGGGCCAAAGTACATCGAATCGAGGCCAACTGCGACGAGGCCATCGACCGGGCCGAAGATCGAAAGGCGGCTCTTGTTGCCGTCGGTGCGTTTCGAGGTAAAATGCGTCGATGCGCTTTCCACGCCCTTGGTATACAGGAGAAAGTCGACCTGATCCTCATCGGCCAGGCGGATGCAGGTGGCATCGCCGCAGGACTGTACCTTCGCAATCCAGCGCTGTTGCTGCTCGCGGATCTTGTCTGCATCGTCGCTCTTCAGGGCAGATGCATAGAGAGCGCCCATCATCTTGTCCTGTACGAGGAGTGATTTGTCACCACACATCATGTGATCGCTTGCCGAAACAGGCTTGGCGCAGTCGATGCCGGCGGCTTCGGCGGGCGGCGCTATCCCGCCGATCATGATCATTGCCAGGGCGGATAGCGAGATCCTCATGGGATAGCTCCATTCTTCCGATGCTCCAGCTAACTATGCGTGGAAGAAGTTTCGTCAAGGTCATTCCGCTGCCGCGACAAATGATGACCATGACTTGGTCCTTGGAAGAATGGCATCAGCAGAGAAGATCATGACGAGGAACTGAAATCGACCCTCGACAATCTGGCCAACCATCTGGAATAAAAGCGAAAGATATCGATCTTATTGCCGAGCGGATGTTGGCTTTGGTTCCATAATGTATGTTATCTGATGTTTTTCAGCCAGGAGGCAGATTCCAATTTCAAATGCAACGAAGCCAATAATGGCCATGATTTCGAGAGGATGGAATGGCTCGCTCTTTTGTGCAGTTGAATATGGACAAGCGTCGCGTCATTGCGCGGATGCATCAGAAGAAGATCAGTCAGGCGGCAATCGGTTTCAGCGTGGTCGCATCGCGGAAGCCGATCGTGGCACACTCTTCCCGGATGAGATCGACAGCATGTCCCCTGCTTTGCAAGGAAAGCTGTTACGGGTCGTCGAGGAGCGCGAGGTGCCCTCCGCGTCTGGTGAGCCACGCATCGTCGATTTGCGAATCGTCGCTGCCGCGAAGGATCACCTTGCCGGCGCCGTCGCGAACGGGCGCTTTCGTTCCGACCTCCTCTACAGGCTGCAGACGGTGCGGCTGCGAATTCCGCCCTTACGGGAGCGACGCGCGGATGTCAGCTTGCTCTTTGCCTACTTCCTCGGCGAAGCCGCCAGGCAATTCGGGCGCCCGCGCCCACTCATCAACGCAGCGATCAAGGCGCGGCCGATGTCGGATAGCTGGACAGGCAACGTTCGCGAGCTGCGCAGCTTCGCTACCCAGATCGTGCTCGGTGTGGGGCTAGCCGACAAGTATGAAGGCGACCAGCTCTCACTACCCGAGCAGATGGATCGCTTCGAGATCGGCATCATACAAGCAGCACTCATTTCCACCCAAGGCGACGTGGGAGAGGCTGCCGAAGCGCTCAAACTGCCGCGACGAAGACTCTATGCCCGATTGCAGCGCTATGGCATCGACGACGCGTCCTTCAGGGGGCGCCGCTGACAGAGTTGTCACCTCCATCTGATTGCCAGACTCATGATGCAATGATTTCGGATAGTCCGCGATTATAAGAATCGCACGGGCTCCGCGGCAGCACCGACCACGGAGCATGGCGTTGCCGGGAGGAGAATATTTACAGTGAGGTCGGCACGTCACCGTGATCGACCCGGCGCGAGAATTCCGTATCGATGCCCTGCGCGAGTTTGCCGGCCTGACCGATCCAGTCTTCGCGTTCAATACGTCCGGGAAAGGCCATGTAACTGCCGACCCATTCGGCATTTTCATGTGTCCATGCCGCGACCTGACGGAAGGTCCAGATACCGAGCTCGTTGAGCTTTTCCTCGTTGGCATGACCGATGCCGGAAATACGCTTCAGATTATCCGGAGCGACGCTAGGTCTTGCAACGCTCGGCGGACGTTTGCCGGGATGGCCGTCATTGCCAATGGGAGAGGCCGCTGGCAGCGACGTACCGGGGGCGGCTTCTGTTGCGCTCTGTGATTCCGATGCGGGTGCCGACGCCGCACTTGGTACCGATGCAGTGGCGACCGATGAGGACGTCAAATCGTCTGATGACGTGGGCACTTCGCCGAGCTCGACCCGATGTGAGAATTCGGTTTCCAGTCCTTTTGCCAGTTGCCCTGCCTGACCGATCCAGTCCTCGCGCTCGATGCGTCCCGGGAAAGCCATGTAACTGCCGACCCATTCGGCGTTTTCATGCGTCCAGGCCGCAATCTGGCCGAAGCTCCAGATGCCGAGCTCGTTGAGCTTCTCCTCATTGACGTGGCCGATGCCGGAAATGCGCTTCAGATCGTCCGGCACGATGCTGGCCTTTGCCGCAGCCGGGGGGCGTTTGCCGGGATGCTCATGCTCGCCAGAAACAGGGCCGGGCACCACGGAGGCCGATACGGGCGCCGCAAGCGGTGTTGGCGCAGGCGCGGGTGTCGCAACCGTCGCCAGGGACGGTGCACGCGTTGGAGCTGGTGACGGCGCTGGAGTTGATACTGGTATTGGCGATGGCTGCGGTGCAGGCGCGCCGGTCGAAGCCGCCGCCGCTTTGTTGTCCGCAACGAGCGGCTGCGTCGCGCGCAAGCTTGCGAGCCAGCTACCGAGGAAGCAGCCGACGATATAGCTGCCAACGAAGAGCAATGCGGTCTCCAGATAATGACCCACCAGGCCCGGAAGCCACTGCAGCACAGCCACGACGAAGCCGACAACGAACAAGACGCACAACAGCTTGAACCAACCGGGCCAGGACTGCGGCCACCAGCCGCTGGCCGACCGCAGGAATGAGGTGAAACCGACGATGCCGCCGAGTACCAATGCGAGCAGCATCCACAACCAGTACGTTGACAACAGATAGGTCATTGCCGCTTCTCCTATTTGACAGAGAATTCGATACGCCGATTGAGTGCCTTGCCTTCCTCGGTATCATTGGAAGCGAGCGGGTGCGAGGAGCCGAAACCGATCGCAGTTAGTCGGCTCGCCTGCACGCCTGCATCGGTCAGATAGGTGACGACCGCCTTGGCACGCTGCTCGGAGAGGGCAATGTTCGCCTTCTCATCCCCGCTCGAATCCGTATGGCCCGCCACCTCGATGTTTGAGCCCGGGCAACGATTGATCGTAGCAACGATCGTGTCCAACAGACCGGACGATACAGGAGAGATCTGGGCCTTGCCCGTTTCGAAGTTGATCTTCGATTTGGTTACGATCCCGTTGAGCATCGATTGGCAATTGACAGCGTCGACGGCCGGGGCCGGCGCACTGACCGTGATCGTTGCAGGAGCCGCCTTGAAGCCGTCTGGAAGTGCGGCTGCAAATCCGCTTTGGACACTGTTCACGGCGCCATCATAGAGCGCCTCGCCCGAGAGCATTGCATTCGTGCCGGAGAGCGAAAATGTCCCCTTTGCGAGACGCGACAAGGCATTCAATCCTGCGAGCGTGGCGTTTGCAAAGCCGTTCGGTGCGCCGGGAGCAGCGGTCAGCTGATCATCGACGACGTCACCCGGAAAGAGGCTCTTGGCCGTAACCAGAATCTTGCCATGCGTATCATCGTCCGGATAGTTGCCCGAAAGGGTGAGCTTCTCGTTGTCCCTTACAGCATCGAAACCGTAGGCCGTGGCGGTCGTGGCGACTGCAGTCGTTGCGGTAGCCGCAGCAGAGGTGGCCATCGAGGATGATCCCGCTGCGATGGCCGGAGGGTCCGTGGCGGGCGTTGCCGGCGCCATAGGCGCCGGTTTGGGTGCCGTAATGTCGGATTTGGCAAGCGTAAGGCCATCCGGCAGTGTTTTGAGCGCCGTGGTGATGGCGTTGTAGGCATCGCTTGTATCGGCATTGCCAGAAATCGTCAGATCGGTATCGGACAACGAAGCGCTGCCCTTTGCCAGTTTGCCCAGTTGGTCGATGCCGAACTGCGCGGCGCCGGCATAGCTGGCCGGGGCGCCGCTGGCATAGTACATTTCATCCTTGACATCGGTCCCGGCGAAGGTCGCTTTCGCGGCGGCGACAATCTTGTCGCGCATGTCGGGGGTTGGAACGCTGCCGGACAGGACAACGCTCGGACCCTCATGGGATATGGCCCAGTTGAAGGGCTTGGCGATGTCGGGCTCCTTGGCGTCGACCAGAACCTTGCGCACCCCCCAAACCTGACCCACGGACGCAGCGACCTGGTTTGCAGCCTCCGGAGAAAATACCACCCCGGCGAGAGCGACGTCCCGGCCCGCTACACTGAACACCGGACTAAGAACAGCCGACCCCAGGGACGAGCCCGCCCTGTTGTTGAGATCGCTGTTGATGGACTTTCCGGTAATGACGGTGGCGAAGATCCAGAGAATCGCAAGCGGGATCAGGCCCCACCACCATTTCGAAGGCTGACTCATGACTACCTCCCGAAACCAGATCGCAATGATTTAATTATTTAATGCGAATATACTTTAAAAGCTTATGGTTGCAACGAAAATGATCGCAGGCGCCTAGTGCGCCATGACGGCCCTAAAGCCGCACGTCGAATCTGCGGGATCACTGCAGATCAGTCCGCACACGTCACTAAGCGCGAAAGTCGTGGTTTCATAACTGTGTCATCGGGTCGAGATCATTGCTGTGTTGTGGGACCGTCGAGAACGACTGTCTCGATCCAGCGACAATAACACCGCTTGACGACCTGATAATCGCTTTAGCATTCGGGCAAATCTCGCCAGTGCTCCCCGAACGGGCCATCCAGATCAGCCCGATGACCGGCGCGTCATCGGGCTGGTAGACTCGAAAGAGCATTTCGCCGTCATTACTCGGCAAGGTCAAAGGCCGCGCAACGAAGCCTTCTGTTTTGCTTCGCCCTAGATTTACTTCGGGGTCACGTCGAAGCCGAACCACTTCTGAGACAGTTTCGCGATCGTACCGTCGGCCTTTGCCGCTGCGATCGCATCGTTGAACATCGCCTTCAGTTGGGTGTCGTCCTTGCGCAGGCCGACGGAACTGCCGCGACCGAGAAGGCCGCCCTGGAAACGTGGGCCGGTCACGGTCATATCTTCATTGCCGGGCTTTGCCGCCGCCGTCGACAGATAGGCCATGGACGCCATGATGAGATCGACGCGACCGGCCTTCAGGTCGAGGTCGTGCTGCTCGGTCGTCTTATACTCGCGAATATCGGCAACGCCCTTCAGATACTTGTCGAGGAAGGTTGCCGCGATCGATGCCGTCTGAACGCCGATCGTCTTGCCTTTGAGCATCGGTTCAAGCTCCTTCACCGCCTTGGCAGCACCCGCCTCATCCGTGGCGAGAGAAAACACTTCGCCCTTCAAAGGAAGGCCGACGAGAGGAGAGTCCTTCAGCGTTGCAAAAGTCTGGCCGGTCGTGCCGTAGGAATCGCTGAAGGCAATCACTTCCTCGCGCTTGGCGGTTGCAGACATGCCCGAAATGATGGCGTCGAATTTACCTGCATTGAGCGCCGGGATCATGCCGTCGAAGGGCTGGATGACGGTCGTGCATTCGACCTTCATGTGATCGCAGAGATATTTGATCAGTTCGATCTCATATCCATCCAGGCTGCCGTCCGCCTTGGTGAAATTCCATGGACGGAAAGCGCCTTCCGTCGCGATCGTCACATGCGTCCACTTCCTGTCCTCCGCGCGCACGACACTCGTCGTGACGAGCGTCGCAACCATCATGATCGCAGTCAGAAGTCCGGTCAGGTATTTCATGATCGAGTTCCCCATTGTGATTGAGCTTGAAATTATTGGCTGATGAACTGGCGGAAGCGTTCGGACCGTGAACCGGCAAACACATCCTGCGGCCTGCCGTCTTCCTCGACGACGCCCTTGTGCAGGAAGATGACGCGGCTTGAGACATCGCGCGCAAAACCCATCTCATGGGTAACGACGAGCATGGTGCGTCCTTCCTCGGCGAGCGCGCGCATGACCCTCAGGACCTCACCCACAAGCTCGGGGTCGAGCGCCGATGTCGGCTCGTCGAACAGCATCACCTTCGGGTGCATGGCGAGAGCACGTGCGATGGCTGCGCGCTGTTGCTGGCCTCCCGACAAGTGAGCCGGGTAGAAATTGCGCTTGTCGGCGATGCCGACCTTGGCGAGCAGCGCTTCTGCTTCCTCGATGCATTCGGCACGCCCCCGGCCCTGGACATAGACAGGCGCCTCGATCACGTTTTCCAGCACCGTCTTGTGGGACCAGAGATTGAAGCTCTGGAACACCATACCAAGCCGGGAACGGATGCGATCGACCTGCCTTCCGTCAGACGGGCGATGGGTGCCGCGCGCGCTGCGCTGCATGCGGATCGTTTCGCCCGCCACGGTCACCTCACCGGAATCAGGCGTCTCCAGCAAATTGATGCATCGCAGGAACGTCGATTTTCCGGAGCCCGACGATCCGAGAATCGAGACGACGTCGCCTTCCAGCGCATCGAGCGAGATACCCTTGAGCACCTCGACCGGCCCAAAGCTCTTGTGCATGTCGCGCACGCTGAGTGCGATCGGCGTGGCCGTCATTGCGGATCTCCTACGGGGGCCGCCACAGCGGCGGTATCGTGCGTCACCGGAACAGGCGGGCGCAGATGCGGGCTGAGCCGGTATTCGGCGAGCTGGATGAGGCGTGTCAGCACGAAATTGATCGCGAGATAGATGGCGCCTGAGACGACGAAGACCTCGATGGCGCGGTAGGTCTCCGAAATGATCTTCGCCGCAACGCCTGTGACTTCCATCAGCGTGATGATCGAGGCAAGCGATGTCGCCTTCACCATCGAGATCATCTCGTTGCCATAGCCCGGCAGGGCCTGACGGATGGCAAGCGGCAGGATGATGCGCCGGAACATCATGAGACGATGCATACCGCAGGCGCGCGCAGCCTCCACCTGTCCGTGCGGGACGGACAGCAGGCCGCCACGGATGATTTCGCTGGCATAGGCTGCAGTATTCAACGTCAGCGCCAGGACGGCGCACCAATAGGGATCGCGCAGGAACGGCCAGAAAATGCTGTGGCGGATGGCGGGGAACTGACCGAGGCCATAGTAGATCAGGAAGATCTGCACGAGCAGCGGCGTACCGCGAAAGACAAAGACATAGAGCCTGGCAAACCAGTCGAGGACGGTGAAACCCGACAGGCGAGCAAGCGCCAGGAGCAACGCCAGGATGGCGCCGAGGCAGATCGACGTTACCGCAAGTTCGATCGTCAACGGAATCGCCGCGACAAGGCTCACAAAAGTCTCTTCAAGGAACTGCCAATCCATCAGCGTTTCCTCACTCCGCGCGACAGATGCCGCTCGGCCTGCTGGATGATGAGGCTGGAAAAGGTCGAGATCATCAGATAGATCACCCCTGCGATCAGGTAGAAATCGAACGGCAGTCCCGTGGAGCCTGCGCCGACCTGCGCCTGGCGCAGTAATTCGGCAACGCCGGTGATCGAGACCAGCGCCGACTCCTTGAGGACGACCTGCCAGACGTTGCCGAGCCCCGGCAGCGCATGCCGCAGGGTCAGCGGCGCGATAATCCGGCGCAGCCGCAGCCAGCGCGGCATTCCGCAAGCAATGGCAGCCTCGATCTCGCCGGGATGCACGGCCTTGAACCCGCCACGCAGCACTTCGGTGAACTGCGCACCGGACGTGACACCAACAGCAAGGGAACCGGCCAGGAAGCCCGGAAAGCCGAGAAAACCTTCCGCCCCGAACAGCTTGCCGATCGCCGTAACGACCGCACTGCCGCCGAAATAGAAGAGATAGATGACCAATAGATCGGGGATGCCGCGAAGAACCGTCGTATAGGCGTCCGCCGTGGCCCGTGCAAAGCGATTACCGGCGATCTTGCCCCATGCACCGAGCGTTCCGATGCAGGCACCGACTGCATAGCCGGCGATCGCGACAAGAATGGTCATCCAGGCGCCTGCCAGAAGAGCATGACCCCAGCCATCCGGGCCGAAGCCGGCAAGCTCGAATAAGGTTGGCTGGTTCATGCGGTCGATCCGGAAGGGTGGATTTCAGCAACGGATGTCATGGTCTTAGCCTCGGCCAGGAACGATGGTTGCACGAGCGCTCAATTGGCGTCGAAGGTCGGCGTGAGGTCGATCTTGCTCCATTTTTCGGAGAGCTGCTTGATCGTGCCATCCTTGGCGGCCTGCTTGATGGCGTCGTCGAATTTCGCCTTCAGATCGGTTTCGCCCTTGCGCATGCCGAGAGCAACTTCCGTTGCCAGCATCGCCCCCTTCACCAAGGGACCCGACATCATCAGATCGTCGTTGCCAGGCTTACCGAGCACGGAGGTTTCGTAGACGCCGCTATCGAATCCGGCATCGACACGGCCCGCCTTCAGGTCGAGATCGCGCTCTCCAGAACTCTTATAGGCGCGCACCGTCACGTCGGATCCGAAGTAGGCGTTGATCAATTGCTCCTGGCTGGTCGACTGAACAACGCCGACCGTCTTGCCCTTCAGCGCTTTGCCGATCTCCGCCATCAGCGGATCGGCCTTTGCCTTGTCGTTCAGGTTCAACCGCTCGCCGGTCATCGGCAATACGGAAACCGGCCCATCCTTCAGAAGCAGGAAGCTCGCAACGCCACTTGCATAGGGCACGGTAAAATCGACCACCTGCTTGCGCTTCTCGTTGATGCCGAGCGTCATCACCAGATCGAATTTGCCGGCATTCAGACTTGGGATCATCGCGTTCCATTCGCCGGCGATCAGTTCGCAATCGACCTTGGCGCGCTTGCAAAGATCATTGATGAGATCAACGTCGAAGCCGGCAAGCTTGCCGCTCGAATCCATCAGGTTCCACGGCGGGAATGCTCCTTCGATGCCGACCTTCACCTGGGTCCAGTCCTTTGCACGGGCGGTCAGCGGAGCAAGAAAGGCGATCGCGCCGAATACGGCAGCAAGTATTTTTCTGTTTTCCATAATTTAGTTCCCCTTTTCGACCGCTTGGGCGGCCTTTTGTCATGTTTGGTATTCGCGGAGCGTCAGTCCTCCAGAGCCCTCTGCAGCGCCGCATTGGCTTCTCGCAATGTATGAGCGACGCGATTTCTCGTCTGACGCGCATGAACGACGTAAAAGGCGGTGTCCGCCGCCCCCTCGCCCAGTCTCGCCAGCGCGCGCAGCCCTTCCAGAGATGGCCAGGCGACGTGTGGGAGCGCGGAATCGGGATGGAAGCGTTCACCGCTGGTATAATTCAGCGGCACCAGATACCGCCCGGCACGCATCAGCGAGGCATCGACCCGCGCTCCCCTTTCCGGCGTGGGGTCCTGCACCTGCAGAAGCAAATTTGCATTGACGCGCAGGTCTTCGATGGCTTGGGACAGGCCGGAAATATCGAGACGGCCGGAAAGCGCTGCCTGCAATTGCCCGATCTGTTCGCCGAGAGAGGCGGCATATTGAGTGTAGTCCAGCGGCAGGACAGGTGACGTCAACAGCCGCCAGAGAACCTCGAGAACAATCGTCGTGTCTCGGCAAAGATTGTCCGGATCGATATGCTCCGCAGTGTCGTGCGGCGTATGCCACCACCACCCGAGCGCCGTCAGCATCTTGACCGGACCTGGCGGCTGATGGCTGAGGCTGCCGAACATCGAAGGGATGCCGACGCCCCAGAAGGATTGATCCGCCGCACGGCCATGACGCCTGCCGGCATGTTTCTGTCCGGTCACGCGCCCGATCACATCCGCCGCCAAAGGCCTGAGTTCGTCGATCACGCCGGAATTGGTGAGGACGGTCGCGCCCTCGCCGCCGGTGGAATCGACATTGACATGGACGGCGCAGCGGCGATCGAGTTCATCGAAATACTCGTCCGCATACCAGGCGGAGCCGGAATAGCGGCCATGCGAATGACCGGACCAGAAGCATATGCGCAAGCCCCGGCGCCACTCGGCCGCACGAAGCGCGAGCAGGCGCGCCGCCTCAAGCATCGTCGCGTTGGCACCGCCATTGTCCATGACCCCGAAATGCCAGGTATCATGATGGCCGGAAAAAAGGACGAAAGGCGCATCGTCGCCTTTCGGCTGAAGCTCGGCAACAAGCAGCGGCGTCTTGCGCCAACCCGTATCGACGTCCGCGCACAGCGTTGCAGCCACGGTTTCTCCGCATGCAAGCCTTTCGCGCAGGCGATCGCCATCGTCCTTCGCGATCGAGCAGATGACTGTCGTTGGCAGCTTGTGGCGCGTATGTTGCGACGGACTGCCCCAGACCGGCGAGACACACATCTCGTAAAGATGCTCGTTCGGGCTGATGTGAAGTTCGCCAAGAGCGCCGAAAGCACTCGCAAGAGCGGCCACTTCCTCGGTCGCGATACCATCGACCAGAACGATCTTGCCTGCAACATCCTTGCCTGCGAAATCGGCTTCGGTTCCTTCGCCGACGTGGATGAGCTTGCCAGTTACCCCTGCTGCTGATGTCGAGACCGACATGGAATGTGTGATACACCGAAGGCTTCCGCCGTCGATCTCGACCCTGGCGAAACCTGGCAGACTGATGAAAGCGTCGTGCGACAGAAGCTGTGTGCGATAACCAAAGCCATCCATCTCAGCCTGGAGATAGCGGAAACTCTCCAGCTCCTCGGCCGTTCCAGACAGCTTTACGCGGCGCGCGAATTCGCCGATATGCGCCATCAAGCGCGCGCTATCGGGCTTCAGACCGGCCTCAGCCATTGGCCTTCTCCGGCAGCGGCGGCTCGACATCGTCCGGGATCGGATTGACGAAGGGCGTGCCCTCAAGCCGTGCCTTGTGATCTTCCTTGGCAGCGGCGATGAGCGCGGGATTGCGGATGAGTTCGGCGGCCGTGCTCGCCATCACCTTGGCCGCATGTTCGGTGCCTTTGTGAGCAACCGGCAGCTTGCCCTGCGCGACGAGCTGCCAGGAGTGGCCGGGCGTGCCGATCGCATAGGTGGCGCCGCGCATCTGCACGGTCGGGACGACCCAGCTGACCGTGCCTACATCGGTTGAACCGACCAGCGTGCCGTCGCCCGCGTTCAACGGAAAGATTTCCTCGCAGAGCGCCTGGCCCTTCTTCGGCTTCAGCGCAAAACGGCCGTAGGAAGCGGCAATATCCTCCGCACTGAACGTCTGCTGGAACTTCCGCGCCGTCTCGCGATCTGCGTCGTCAAACACGGGCGGTCCGAGCCGATCCAGCTGCGAGAACATGCATTCCTCGAGCGGTGTATTGCCGACGAGATTGGCGTCGCCGCTGATGATCTCGCTGCGGACCGTCGTCTCCGTCATCAAGGCAGCACCGTCGGCAACTTTCTTGACGCGGGCGACCAGCAAGAGAAGCTCCGGCAGGGTCCGTGCCCGCACGAGATAGCGCACGGTGGCGCGCGCCTGCACTACATTCGGCGCCGCACCACCGGTATCGGTGACAGCATAATGGATGCGTGCCGTCGACGGCATGTGCTCGCGCATGTAGTTGACGCCGACATTCATGAGCTCGACTGCATCCAGCGCGCTGCGGCCGAGATGGGGCGTGGCCGAGGCGTGCGAGGCACGGCCGGAAAAATGAAAATTGATCTCGTTGCAGGCAAGCGAGATAGGATTGTTGACGCCGGCAAACGCCGCTGGATGCCAGGAAATCGCGATATCGACATCGTCGAAAACGCCGGCGCGGACCATGAAGCCCTTGGAAGAACCGCCTTCCTCGGCCGGGCAGCCGTAGTAGCGCACCCTGCCCTTCAGACCGTTTTCAGCAAGGAAATCCTTGACTGCGGCTGCGGCAAGCATCGAGCCGGCGCCCAGCATGTTATGGCCACAACCATGGCCATTGCCGCCATCTATCAGCGGCCGCTCCTCTGCAACGCCGGCCTCCTGGCTCAATCCCGGCAGCGCGTCGAACTCGCCGAGGATCGCGATGACCGGGCCGTCTTCGCCAGCCTCGCCCATGACAGCCGTCGGCAGGCCGGCGATGCCGCGCTCGACGCGAAACCCCTGGCGCTCAAGCATCTCAGCATGTTCTTCGGCGGATCGGTATTCCAGGTAATTCGTTTCCGGAATGTCCCAGATCCGATCGCTGAGCGCGAAGAACTCGGCGCTTTTCTTTTCAACGATGTCCCAGACCGCATCAGAATTTTGCATGGACTTGCCATCCGCCTCATATAATGGATACTAAATTGGTACCAATTTATGTGCCAATAAAAACGGATGCGCAAGAGATGAGCATGGATATTTTTTCAGCAAGGATAACGAGCGTCGTTGTTGAAAAATGCGGAGCTATGATAGTCATCGCCAACTTGGGAAGGTCTGGGAGAGCTGCATGAACTCGCTGGAAGCTGAAGCGGCAGCGTCGTCACACGAGGGAGAGGCGCCCGACGTGACCGAGCTTATCCTCCAGGACATCCTCGCGGGCAGGCTCCCACCCGGAACATGGCTGAAGCAGATCGATCTGGAGCGCCGCTACAACTGTACGAGGCCGCAGGTGCGGCGCGCGCTCGACCGCCTCGTGCAGAAGCGGCTTGTCGAGCATATTCCCAATCGCGGCTATCACGTGCACGAGCAGGATGGGCGCCGCGCCCAGGAAGTGAGCGATATCCGCGTGATCCTCGAAGTGGCGATCAGCGATCGCATTGTCGCCAATGCCGGCGATGCGGATATTGCCAATTTGCGCGCGCTAGCTTCGCGCTTCGACGATCTGGTGCTCAATGGCACCATGCTCGAACTTTATGAAGCCAACCTGGCGTTTCACCGCTATTTGCTGGTGCTTGCAGGAAACCAGGAGCTTGTCGAGCTCATCACCGAAATCCGTCAGCGCACCTCGTCGGCGCCGGTGTCGCAATGGCGCACCCGAGCCCGCATCGAGCAGTCCGGCCGCGAGCACCAACAGATGATCGACGCGATAGAGAAGCGCGACGTCGATGTGCTCAAGGAGCTGACCCGCAGGCATATTTTGCAGACATAGCTGATATCGACCACGGCCTGAATAGTGGAAGACGCGCCCGGCGTGGCCTGTCGGCCGGGCTTGTGATCCAGGCGCACATCGTAGGGCCGGTCACGACCTAACCATCTGCCCCCAATCAGTCGGTCCGTCTTGCGATGAACGGAATGATAGCGGCCGACAGAAACAGAACACCGCTATAGGCGAATGCGCTCCACCAGCCGATACCGTCGAACAGTATCCCGCCTGTGAAGGCACCTGCGGTAATTGCCGCCTGGATCAGCGCCACCAGCAGTCCACCACCCGCCTCGAGTTTGTCAGGAATGGTGCGGGTCATCCATGTGTTCCAGGCCACGGGAATGGGCGTGACAAAGAACCCGAACAGGCAGAGGAGTGCAGCGATCGCAATACCCGAGGGTGCCAGCGGGATCAGCAGCAGAGCGACCGCAGCGAGCGCCGCAGGGAACCCGACGAGGACGGCACCCAGATGCGCTCGCAGCAGGAAACCGATCAAGAAGGTGCTCAGCAGGCCAAAGAGGCCGATGCCGAGGAGAACGACCGACAGTTCGTTCACATCGAGCCTTGTTACGTCTCCAAGGACCGGTCGAAGATAGGTCGACAGTGCGAACTGGCCCATGAAGAACAAGGACATGGCCGCCATGTTGATAGCAAAGATGCGGTTTCGCAGCAGTCCGAGCGGGCTGCTCCCGGTATTCGTCGGACCGCCAGGCATCCGCGGCAAGGCGAAAATCTGCCAGACGAAGGCGATGATGCCGACCGGAACGACGATGAAGAAGGCACCGCGCCAGCCTATCAGCCCGCCGAGGAAGCTTCCCAGCGGCTGAGCGATGACCGTGGCCAGAGCAGTCCCGCCCTGCAACGTGGCAAGCGCCTTTGGAACATCCTGTTCGGCAGCGATACGCGCGACGATGGAGGTGGACGGGGACCAGAAACCGCCGATCGCGATGCCGATCAGCGCGCGGCCGAACATGAAGACGAGATAATTGGGCGCGAACGTGATCGCCAGACCCGAGAGCACCATCACGATCGTATAGGACAGGACCACCGTTCGGCGATCCAGCCGCCACAGCACCGTGTTGCTGAACAGGCTGGTGACGACCGCGAAAAACCCCGAAACGGAAATCGCCTGGCCCGCCTGACCCGCAGTAATGCCAAGCTCGTCAGCAATCGGTGTTAGCAGGCTGACGGGCAGAAACTCAGAAGCAACGAGGGTGAAGGTCATCAGCGTCATGCAGATGACCGCAGCCCATGGGCTGGCCGCACGCTCGACGGCGCGGTCATAGGTAGTTTCCATGTCAATTGTCCAAAGTTGCTCAGAACGGGCTGCTCAGCGGATAGTCTCGATGGTGACGGAGACGCTTGCTGCCGCGATGAGTTGTCTCTCTTTCATGGCCTGTTCCTCACATTCTGAGCAGCGCCTTGATGGCGCGGCGCTCATCCATGGCCTTGTAACCATGCGCGACATCGGCAAGCGGAACCGCCAGATCGAAGACCTTTCCGGGATTGATCTGACGGGTCATGATGAGATCGATGAGGTGGGGAAGGAAGCGACGCACAGGAGCCGGGCCGCCGAGCAGGTTCTTCTGCTGGAAGAACAGCATCTGCCCGTCGAGCTCGACGCCATGCGGAACGCCGACATAGCCGATCGAGCCGCCGGGTCGGGCGCTATTGATTGCCTGCAGCATGGATTCCTGGGTACCGACGCATTCAAGAACGGAATCAGCTCCGACCCCTGCAGTCAGTTCCTTGATCTTCGCCACGCCTGCATCGCCGCGCTCGGTGACGATGTCGGTCGCGCCATATTCGAGGGCAAGTTCCTGGCGTTGCTTGTGGCGGCTCATGGCAATGATGCGCCCAGCGCCCATCTGCTTGGCGGAGAGCACGCCCATGAGACCGACAGCGCCGTCGCCGACCACGACGGCCGTACAACCCGGAGCAACGCGTGCCGCATCTGCCGCATACCAACCCGTGCCCAAAACATCCGAGGCAGCAAGAAGGCTTGGGATCAGATCATCCGACGGCATGGTATCGGTCGCAACCAGGGTTCCGTCGGCAAGCGCAATCCGTGCATAGGGTGCCTGGGCCGCAGACATGAACTCGCGATGTTCGCAAGACGACTGAAAGCCAAACCGGCAGTGCGGGCATGTGTTGTCCGAAAGACAGAACGAGCCGACGACGAACTGGGCCGGCCGGATCGTCTTCACCTCACTGCCGACCTCCACGACGACCCCGCAGTATTCGTGCCCCATATGCTGTGGCCCGGTCACCGCCTGGATGCCGCGGTACGGCCAGAGATCGGAGCCGCAGACACAGGATGCAGAGAGCTTGATGATGGCATCAGTCGGCTTGAGGATCTTTGGTTCCGGGACTTCCTCGCAACGAATGTCACCGGGGGCATGAAGGACTGTTCCAAGCATGGCATGGTCTCTCGTCGGGGGCGCATTGCGCCCGATTGTTTCGTGATCGGGAGATCAGATAGCATTGCTCGATCCATCGGATTAGATAGGGTAATTTGCATGAACCTATCGAAAATTGATATTAATATGTCCTGCGAATTTGGGGTAGGACAAGGTTATGCCACGGGAAAATTTCAACGAACTGCTGGTATTCCTGGCCGTCGCCGAGGAGCGGAGCTTCACGAAGGCGGCCGCAAAGCTGGGTACATCGCAATCGACGCTCAGTCATGCAGTGAAGAAACTTGAAGAACGTCTGGGTATGCGCCTGCTGACGCGCACGACAAGAAGCGTTGGGCTGACCGAGGCGGGCGAGCGTCTGCAGCAATCCCTGTCGCCTCGCATTGCCGAGATCGAAGCGGACATCGAAGCATTGACCGTCTATCGGGAGCGACCGGCCGGAACCGTCAGGATCACCCTTTCCAACCATGCGATGGAGAGCGTCGTGTGGCCGAAATTGTCGTCCATCCTTGCCGATTACCCTGACATCAAGCTTGAACTCAGCGTCGATGGCAGCTTCCGCAACATCGTCGAAGACGGGTTCGATGCCGGCGTCAGACTTGGCGAAAGCCTCGAAAAGGACATGATCGCGGTACGCATCGGCCCCGACTGGAGGCTGGTGGCGGTCGGCTCTCCAGAATATTTTAGAACCAGATCCGTACCGCTGACGCCACAGGAACTGATGCGGCATAACTGCATTCGTCGACGCCTCGACCGCATCGGCGGTCTCTATGCCTGGGAGTTCGAGAAGGGTGGAGAGGAGATCCGGGTCAGGGCCGAAGGTCAGCTTACGTTGAATACCGACCGCGAGATGATATCTGCCGCCCTGGACGGACATGGAATTGCCTACGTTCCGGAAAGCTATGTCGAGCATCATCTGGAAGCGGGACGGCTTCAGATTGTCCTAGACGACTGGTGTCCGAAGTTCGCCGGCTACTACCTTTATTATCCCAGCCGCCGACAGAATCTTCGCGCATTCTCTGTCGTCATCGATGCCCTTCGGGAAAGAGGCTGAAGCCGCCCGAAAGGCAACGGCGGTGGCCGCCATGATGGGCATGTCAAATGACAGCCTCAGGTTCAAAATCTGACTCGACCGTGGTGACCGCGACCGCAAGCTGATAACCGCCATTGCGGATCGTTCTGAATATCGGCTCGTCAACTGTTTCGCCAAGCTTGCGACGCAGCCGGCTGATGAGAACATCGATCGAGCGATCGGCCGGATCGCGGTCACGCCTCTGTGTCAGGTCAAGCAGTTGATCACGCGACAGCAATCGGCCGGATCGCTCCAGAAATGCCTTGAGAAGATCAAATTCGGCGCCAGTCAGCGTGATCGCGTCGCCATTGCTCCTTGTTACCCGGCTACGCTGCGGATCAAGTATAATGTCCGCAAAGCGAAAGCATTTCGTCTGAGACTCTGATGGCGTTCTAAAATTCATGCGACGCAAGACAGCCCGGATCCGCGCAGTCAGCTCGCGAGGATTGAACGGCTTGCAGAGATAATCGTCGGCGCCGATCTCGAGGCCGAGGATACGATCGATGTCCTCCTTCAGCACTGTCAACAAAATGACGGGAACCCGACTGTGATGGTTCTGCAAATCGCGGCAGAGATCGAGACCCGATCCGTCCGGTAGCATGACCTCCAAAATTATGAGATCGGGAGGACACCGAGCAAGAATCTCCCTGCAGCCATGAAGATTGCTTACCGTCCTGACGCGGAAGCCTTGGTCGCCAAGATGTTCGCTCAGAAGGTGGCGAATCTTGTCGTCGTTATCAACGACCAAGATATCGGGGACGATCGTTAAATTCATGAATTTCCTCTATCGCCAATCCGGTTATCGCGGTCATTGCCGACGCTCAAACTGATGATCGCCAAGAACTGCCGAAGACCGCGGCTCAAGCCGCGGTTCTCCGGAGGCGGCGGTCAGCCATGACCATGTCCTCGGCGTGCATGATCGGGCCGGAATGCAACGGCTCCACGGTCCACGGGCGCAGGAGCTTCTGTGGCACTTTCGGGGGACAGGCCGATCCGACGCAGGAGCCGCTTCAGGACTGTTTCCAGGTCATCGACGAAGGTGAAAATGACGGGGATGACGATGAGGCTGAGCAGCGTCGACATCGTCACGCCGCCGATCACGACGATCGCCATCGGCTGACGGAAGCTTGAATCGCCACCCGTCAGGCTGAGGGCGACGGGAAGCATGCCCGACGCCATGGCAACGGTGGTCATGACGATCGGCCGCGCGCGCTTGTGACATGCATCGATAAGCGCGTCGAACCTGGACATGCCTTGCCGTCGCGACATGATCGCATATTCGATCAGCAGGATGGAATTCTTCGTCACCACGCCCATCAGCATAAGCAGCCCGATGACGGCCGCCATCGAGAAGCTCGTTCCCGTCATGACCAGCGGCAACAGCGCACCTCCGAGCGAGAGCGGCAAGGCCATCAGAAGCGTGAGCGGCTGCAGAAAATCGTGGAACAACAGGACGAGGACGGCATAGATACAGAACACGCCGATCGTCATGGCAAGGCCGAAGCTCTGGAACAGCTCCGAACTGCGCTGCAATTCCCCCTGCTCCACCAGCGTGACGCCCTGCGGCAGGTGCCGGAGCGCCGGCAATGCCTGCGCCTCGCGGTTGACGTCGCCGAGAATACGGCCGTTGAGTTCGACGGAAACGGTGACATTGCGCATACGGTCGATCCGGTCGATCTCCGAGGGGCTGCCACCGATGCGGATATCAGCAATCGATCCGAGATCGACGCTGCCATTCGTTCCGACCACCCGCATATTCTTGATGTCATCGAGATTGGTGCGCGTTTCCGGCGAGAAGCGTACGACGATCGGGATCTGGCGCTGCGGCAAGGTGAGCTTTGGCAGATCGGAGGAATATTCGCCGTTCGTCGCCACGCGCACGGCGCTGGCAATCGCGTTCGACGTTATGCCGAACGCTGCGGCTCGCGCAAAATCGGGCGTGATCTGGATTTCAGGTGCTTGTCTGGCCGCCGTCGATGTAACCGCTCCAATCCCCCGAAGCGTGCGAAGCTGCTCCTCCAGCGCCGTGCTTGCGCTGTCGAGTACGCCAGCGTCATCACCGGCAAGAGTGATGTCGAGCTTGGTGCCATTGCCACCACTGCCGACCTCCACACGTACTCCCGGAAGGACCGATAGTGCCTGCCGAATGTCGTTTTCGATCTCCGACTGCTTTCGATCCCGCTCCGAGATCGGCGTCAGGACGACCACGATCGTCGAGGAGGCAACATCGCTCGTGGAACTGCTGTCGATCCCGCCACCGGACGATGAAGAACCAACCGAGGAGAAGACATGCGTGACATCAGGCAGCACGCCGACAATATCGGCGGCCTTACGGGTCATTGCAGCGGTCTGCTGAATGGTGGAGCCAGGTTGCATCGTAAGCGTGATCTGCGTGCGAGCATCATCCGAAGCAGGCAGGAAACCGGACTTCAGGAAGGGAATGGTGGAAAGTGAAAGCGCCACGATGACAACCGTTATCGCAACCGTGGTCTTCCTGTAGTTCAAGGCAGCCTTCGCGACCCTCATATAGGTACGCATGATACGGCCATCCTTCTCCTCAGACGGATAAGCCTTCATGAAATAAGCTGCCATCATGGGTGTCAGCAGACGAGCAACCACAAGCGAGGCAAGGACTGCGACCGCAGCGGTAATCCCGAACTGCCGGAACAGAAGCCCCGGAATACCACCCATGAAAGCCGTCGGCAGGAAGACCGCAACAAGCGTGAAGGTGGTCGCAATGACGGCGAGGCCAATTTCATTGGCCGCCTCCATCGCGGCATCGATCGGCCGCTTGCCCATCTGCAGGTGGCGCGCAATATTTTCGATTTCGACGATGGCATCATCCACGAGGATGCCAACCACCAGTGACAGGGCAAGCAGCGTGATGATGTTGAGACTGAAACCGGCAAAATACATGGCGAGAAATGTCGGGATTACCGACAAAGGCAGCGCCACCGCCGACAGAATTGTCGCACGCCAGTCCCGAAGGAAGATCCAGACAACGATGATGGCGAGGATGGCACCCTCGTAGAGCATATGCATCGAACCATGGTAGTTCTCCATGATCGGTCCGATCGTGCTATAGGCCTGATCGATTTGCACATTGGAATGTGCTGCAGCGAATTTCTTCATCGCCATATCGACAGCTGCGGCGACCCCGCTGTCCGAAAAGCCTTTCGAGCGCTTGATCTCAACCGCCACCACCGGTTTGCCATCGAGATAGGCCATCGACGTTCGAGACGCAAAACTGTCCCCGACCGATGCGATATCGTCGAGACGCGCGGCTTGCCCGTTTGCCAGCGGGATTCTAAGTGCCTGCAGCGCTTCGACGGACGGCAGGTTTCCAAGGGTGCGCAATGTCTGCCGCGCCTCCCCGATTTCACCAAGGCCGCCCGACGTATCGGCCTGCACGGCTTTGAGCTGCGAGGACACGGTTGCCGCGGTGACCCCGAGCGATGCCATGGTCGACGGATCGAGATCAACATGCACCTCGCGATCGACGCCGCCAATACGGTTGACCTGACCGACACCCGACACGGACAGCAAGGCCTTGGTCAGATCGTTGTCGATGAACCAGGACAACTCGGTCTCGTTAAGATTGGTCGAGCGGACCGCATAGGTGACGAGCGCGGAGCTTTGGACGGTACTCTTGGTGACACTCGGCGTCTCCATTTGTGCCGGCAAGTCGGCTTTGACGCTATCGACGGCATTGCGAACCTCGTTGAGAGCCGCCTCGCTATCCTTGTCCAGTTTGAAGGAGACCTTGATCGACACGGTGCCATCCGTGATCGTCGTCGTGATGTGATCAAGATAGCTCAGCGTGGCAAGACTGTCTTCGATGGTACGTGCAACTTCCGTTTCGAGCTGCGTCGGTGCAGCACCATCGAGCGTAGCGGAGATATTTATGGTCGGAAGATCCATGTCCGGGAAGTTCTGGATCGCCAGCTGCTTGAATGCCCAGAGCCCGCCGAAGCCAAGCATCACGAACAGCAAAATCGCCGGCACGGGATTGCGAATGGACCATGCTGAAAAATTCATCAGTTCGTCTCCGCAATCTTGACAAGATCATTGTCCGACAGGAATGCGCCGCCCGACGTTACGACCTTTGCAGACCGGTCCAGGCCGGACACGATCTCGACCTCGCCATTGTTGCGGCGACCTGTTTCCACCCGTATCCGTCGCACCCGGCTGTCGTTGCCGGCCGCGAAGACGTAACTGAGCCCATCGCGGAAAACGATCGCCGTTTCGGGAACGGTCACGGCCGGCATCATCCGCAGCTCTATGCTGCCTGTGACGTAGAATCCGATCCGCGGCTGCATATCTGTGGGCAGCGCGACATAGATGATGGCGCGGCTGGTATCTGTACTCACCGACGGCCCGACCAGCCGCACCCTGCCCTCAATCGTGCGGCCGTCAGGGCCGTTGATGATGGCTTTCAAACCTTCCGAAATGCTCGGAAGGTAGCGTGCCGACACTTCCGCCTGCCATTCGACACGCTGCTGGCGAACCATGCGAAACAACTCTGTGCCGGTGGAGACGACCGCTCCAAGGTCGGCTGAACGCGAGGTTATCAAGCCGTCGTCCACGGCCGTAATCGTCGTTTGCCCAAGCTTGATCTTTTCGCTGTCGAGCGCCGCCTCCTCGGATGCGAGGCTTGCGGTTGCGGTCTGCTCGTCGGCAAAATATTCGGTGATTTTCTCGGCGGACAAGGCACCGGAGGTGCGAAGCTGTCGCGCCCGATCTGCGTTGGCCGTGGCTTTGGCAAGACTAGCCTTGGCCGTCGCTACAGCAGCTTCCTGTTTGCGAAGCTCGGCCAGAACACTGTCCTGCGATAGCCGCACCAGCGTCTGTCCCTTCTTCACCACGGATCCGACATCGACCAGGACGTCCGTGATGCGCAGGCCACTCGTTTCCGAAGCTATGATTGCGTCCTGCCATGATTTCAGCCAGCCGCTCGCCGGGACAGTTTCAGGCCAGCTCCGCAGCTCTGGTGTAGCCAGGGAAACGGTAAGAGCGGGCGCTGCGGCCTGTTCTGCTGCGGCATTTCGGAAGGGAAGGGAAAGGAGAAGCATAGCCGCGACGAACGCAGCTGCGAATCTTACGGACGGCTTTTTCAACAATGCATTCCTTGCGGTTCCTGACAGGAGCGCGAGCTGTTCCAATCGAGCAATCGATCACAGCTCATCGGCATCAATCAGTAGCCGGGCGAATGTTAAGTGCGGTCAAGTGAGTGTTAAGTTATGTAAAACTTGGCCAGAACTTCGGCTTTGTATTGTATGCATTGCCGATACGAATGATGGACGGGGTGAATGAGCAAGGTTCTTCTTATCGACGATGATGTCGAGCTCACGATGCTTTTGCAGGAATATCTCACCGAGGAAGGATATGACGTCGCAACCGACACGGATGGGCGGGCGGCCATTGCCGCCGCCGCCGCAAATACCGTCGACATCATCGTCCTCGACATTATGATGCCCCGGATGAACGGGATCGAAGTCCTGCAGAGAATCCGCAAGCTCAGCCAGATCCCCGTACTGATGCTGACGGCAAGAGGCGACGACATCGACAGGATATCCGGCCTGAACCTTGGTGCCGACGATTATGTTCCGAAGCCCTGTTCGCCGGGTGAACTTGCGGCGAGGCTGCGGGCGATCTTGCGCCGGACGCACCAGCCGGCGGGCGCGTCGATTGACGCCGTAAAAGCAGGTCGGCTCGTGATCCATCCGGGCAAAAGAAGCGCCGAATGGTGCGGCGAGCCGCTGGAACTGACCGGCACGGAGTTCGGCCTACTGGAAGTCCTTGCTCGCAACGCCGGCCAGCTGGTATCAAAGCAGGACATTTCCAAACAGGCGTTCGGAAAGCCGCTTACGCCCTTCGATCGCCGCATCGATGTTCATATCAGCAGTGTTCGTCAGAAGCTTGGCCTGCGAGAAGACGGGCAATCCTGGATCCAGTCCGTGCGAGGCTTGGGCTATCAACTGCTCGTGGATTGACCATGCCAAAACTCTTCTGGAAGTTCTTCACGATTATCTGGCTGACGCTCGCAGCAACCGTGGGCGTCGTCATAGTTACAGTCAAGCTCATTCAGGCAGTCCCCTTCGCGCGTGAGCTGGAACAGGACAGGCGGACGCTCCTCGTCAACCTTGCTGCAAACATCCTGATCGAGGATGGCGAGGACGCCGCCAGACGTTTCGTGTTCACGAGCGAAAAAACACAACCGGTTGGCCTTTCCTTGTCGACGACCGCCAACGCCAATGCATGCCCCCAGGAGAACGCGACGGATACACGATCGGTCTTGAAGGACGGGAGTTGCTACCGAATTTTCGCGGCGACGCCGATGAGTTTCACCTTTGAAAACCTTGCTCCCATATTGCCATGGCTCACGATCCTGATTTCGAGCACGATTGCGGCAGGTGCGCTTGCCCGATATCTCATCCGCCCTGTCGTGCATCTGCGAAACGGCCTGAGCGCGCTTGCAAATGGCCGCTTCGACTTCCGCATCGGCGACAAGATGGCGGGACGAACGGACGAAGTCACGGCGCTCGCGCACGACTTTGATGCCAGCGCCGCGCGATTGCAAGAGCTTCAGGATGCACAGCAGCAGCTGTTTCACGATGTGTCTCACGAATTGCGCTCGCCATTGTCCCGCCTGCAGGCCGTCGTGGGCGTCCTGCGGCAAAGCCCGGCTAAACTCGATGCCATGCTGGACCGTATGGACCGCGAGGTCGAGCGCCTTGATGTGCTGGTGGGTGAAATCCTGACACTTGCCCGGCTGACCGCCACCTCAAGCATGCCGTTGAAAACCCAATCCCTCGATGTCATCGAACTCCTGAACGAAATCCTGGGCGATGCAGCATTCGAGGCGCAGGCACGGGATGTTTCGATCACCACCAGCATCGGCGGCTCATTCCCGGCGGAAGTCGAGGGGGAGTTGATCTACAGGGCGCTGGAAAACGTCGTGCGAAACGCCGTCAAATACACGGATGTCCACTCACGCATCGCCGTGCTTTGCGAGATAAAGGACGATCTCCTCAATATTCGCGTCGCCGATCAGGGGCCGGGTGTCAGGCGAGATGAGCTGGAGCGCATCTTTCAACCCTTTTCACGCGGCAACGATGCCGTGACCGGGGACGGATATGGGCTTGGTCTGGCAATCACCCGGCAGGCGATCGAGCGTCATGGCGGTCGCGTGTTTGCGACGCTGCCTGCTGCCAGCGGCCTTACCATCACACTCGAAATACCTCGAAAGCCGACGAACCACAGCAGACTGGGAAGCGGTTCGGATGCTGCTCAGCCCGTCAAAATCAACTAGCCGCGGCGGTCCCAATTTCCTGCGAACTCGTCACGCACCCTTGTTCGGAAAAACCTAGAACCAGACAACCTACACGACGGTGGAATCGTTTGGGTATTCATTCGGCTCCCTCGCCGATTTCCATATAGCGCGCCAATGCCAAAGCCGCATTCAGCATGTGCTCGCGCATGACCAGGGCCGCTTCCGCTGCATCGCCGCGCATCATGGCTCGCAGGATCGCCTCGTGCTCAAGGAATGACGCTGTCAATCGCTTCGGTTGGCGCAGCTGAGTCCTGCGGAATGGCAGGAGCCTTGCACGCAGCCTCATCAATTCATCAAACAGAAACTCGTTATGCGCACCACGGTACAACGTTTCGTGGAAGGACAAATTGAGCTTGTCATACTGTTCGAAATCGTCTGACTTCGCAGCTAGCGCGGAAGCCTCATGAATTTCGGCCAGAACCGCGCGTTCCACGCCTGTTATCCGATGGGTTGCCAGACGGACGCACATGCATTCCATCTCTGCGGTCACTTCGAACATCTCCATCAGCCGCGGCAAGGTCAGCGGCAGGACCGTTGCACCGCGTCGCGGCCGGATTTCGACCAGGCCGATCGCCTCCAGCTGACGTAGAGCGTCCCTCACCGGCGTGCGAGAAGCACCAAAACGGCTGCTGAGCGTTGCTTCGTCCAAACTTGTGCCAGGCCTTATGGCACCGGAGGAAATCTCGTCCATCAGCACCAATTTAATGCGCTGACCGATCGATCCTGCTTCGTCAAATTCCGTCATTTCAAACCTTGCTTCCGATTTGGCGGGCAACCATTCGGTTTTACACCATCCAATTCGACAGATAGCAATCTATATGAAGCATCAGGCCGCATCCCCCTTGGTCTGCCTATTGGCGACGAGGTAGTTGAAGACGGCCCGATCGGCCAGCATCGAGGTATCGCCGAGCGCCCCGAAATCGTCCTCGGCGATCTTGCGCAGGACACGGCGTCCGAGCGCCTTCTCCTGCACGTTTCGACCGGCTTTCCCATATAGGCTCAGCCTCCTGCGATCGCTCGCACGGCAAGGTAAAGGATCGAAGGCGCAACGAGGCAGCCCAGCCCCGTATGAAACGTTGCCGTCAGTGCGCCATAGGGAACGAGACGGCGATCGGTTGCCGCCAAGCCGCCCGACACGCCGCTGACGGTTCCCATCAGGCCGCCGAACACCATGGCGCTGCGAGGATTGTCGAGACCGATCGCTCTGGCGACGATCGGAGTTCCAACCATGACAAGGACTGCCTTGAAAACACCGGTCGCAATCGACAGCGCGATCACGGCCGAGCTTGCGCCCAGAGCGGCACCCGTCACAGGTCCCACAATGTAGGTAACGGCACCGGCACCGATCGTCGTTATGGATACGGCATCCGTGTAACCGAAAGCGACGGCGAGCAACGAGCCGACGATGAACGGGAGCAGCGTGCCGAGGCCCAGGGCCAGTGCACCGACAGCGCCAGCCTTGCGAGCCTGCGCAACGTCCACTTCAAAGGCCGTGGCGACGATGGCGAAATCACGCAGCATGGCCCCACCCATCAGGCCGATGCCACTGAGGATTGGAATATCCACCACCCCCTTCTCGCCTCCCGTCCACAGACCTGCAGCAAAGGCCGCAGCAAGCCCCAGGACGATTGCGATGGCCGAGCCGTGGACGCGGCCAAACAGGACATATTTCGAGATGGCATTGGACAGCCACATGACCAATCCAACGATCGCAAATGCGGCGAGCAGGTTGTTGGCGGTCAAGCCGTGTTTCAGAATCTCCATGACCGCCTCCCTCAGACCGGATTGACCGAGGCGGCAAGCTCACCTCTGGCCTTTGCTTCAATCTCATCCATCGTTTCGCCTCTCTCGCCGATACGGCTCATCAGTGCGACGGTTGCGAAGCAAACGAAAACGGTCACGATCCCGGCAATCAGCACCAGCGGACCGCTGCGCGCAGCCACCAGCACATTCTGTTGCGCGGCCATGGCAACGACGATCGGAATGTAGAGGGCGCCCCAGAACTCGACACCGAGTTTGAGCGGCAGCGTCAACAGGCCTCGCCTGCTCAGCCATAGCCGCGTGGCAATGAGCAGGATCATGGCTATGCCGACGCCGCCGACATTCGCCTTCACACCAAGCGCTATCCCCAGGAGGTCGCCGAGGATACTCCCCAAGAGGGTACAAAGAGCAAGCATTGCGACGCCGGAGATCACCATGGATGCCCCTCCTCACATGCGCATCTGAAAAAATACAAGATCGACATTTGTTCTCCTCCCATGAATACAAAGATGTCGTATGGAGAGATTAAAATACACATTATTGCGTTTATGGCAATTATATATATAGTGAACGCACGAAAACGCTCTCTTGCGCATACAAAGGGCAATCGAAATGCGAGATTGGAACACAAAGGGCCGCGACAGACTGGCACGTCTCGAAGCCGGCCAGCGCTTCTCCGCCGGCAAGCTTGTCGACCCACAGCACCTCGTCGCTTTCCTTGAAGCGATCCTGAAGCCTGAGGATCGCGTTTGCCTCGAAGGCGACAATCAGAAACAGGCCGACCTGCTGGCCAAGGCGCTGTCCAAAGTCGATGTCGCCAAGATACACGACCTGCATATGGTACAGTCGGGCGTGGTCTTGCCGGAACACCTCGATATTTTCGAAAGCGGCGTCGCCCGAAAGCTCGATTTTTCTTATTCCGGCCCGCAGTCGGCCCGCATCGCGCGCATGATGTTCGGCGGCCAGATCGAACTGGGTGCCGTTCACACCTATCTGGAACTCTTCGCCCGCTACTTCATTGATCTGACGCCACAGGTGGCGCTCATCGCCGCGGTCAGCGCGGACAAGGCGGGAAATCTCTATACCGGGCCGAATACGGAAGACACACCAACGGTCGTGGAAGCCACGAGCTTCGGCAAGGGACTGGTCATCGCCCAGGTGGGCGAGATCGTCGATCGCGTGCCGCGCGTCGACATTCCTGCCGACCAGGTTCATTTCGTGGTGGACGCTAAACGCCCCTTCTATGTGGAACCGCTGTTCACGCGCGATCCGGCGGCCATTACCGAAACGCAAATCCTGACGGCAATGCTGGCCATCAAGGGACTGTATGCGCCCTATGGCGTGCGCCGCCTGAACCATGGCATCGGCTTCAATACCGCGGCCATCGAGTTGCTGCTGCCGACCTACGGCGAACGGCTGGGATTGAAGGGCAAGGTCTGCACGAACTGGGCGCTGAACCCTCACCCCACTCTGATCCCCGCCATCGAAGCCGGATGGGTGGAGCAGATCCATTGCTTCGGATCCGAAGTGGGCATGGAAGACTATATGCGGGCTCGCCCCGACATTTTTTTCACCGGGCCTGACGGCTCACTGCGTTCCAACCGCGCCTTCTGCCAGACCGCCGGGCTCTATGCCTGCGACATGTTCATCGGCTCGACCTTGCAGATCGACCTTTCCGGCAACAGTTCGACCGTGACCGGCAGCAGGGTCGCCGGCTTCGGCGGTGCCCCCAATATGGGATCGGATGCGCGAGGTCGGCGCCATCCGAGCGAAGCCTGGCTGCGTGCGGGCGGGGAAGCCGACCCTGCCGCCGCCACCCCTGCCCTGCGTCGCGGACGCAAACTGGTCGTCCAGATCGGCGAAACCTTCGGCGATGGCATGGTGCCGATGTTCGTCGAACGTCTGGCCGCCCTGGACCTGGCCGACAAGCTGCAGCTCGATCTGGCTCCCGTGATGGTTTACGGTGACGACGTCAGCCACATCGTGACGGAAGAAGGGATCGCCAATCTGTTGCTGTGCCGTGACAAGGACGAGCGGGAGCAAGCGATCCGCGGCGTGGCAGGCTACACCGAGGTCGGCCGCGCCCGGGACCGCAAGATGGTGGAACACCTACGTCAGCGCAAAGTCATCCAGCGTCCCGAAGATCTTGGAATCGATCCCTTGGATGCCGATCGCAGCCTGCTGGCTGCGCACTCCATCAAGGATCTGATGCTCGCCTCCGGCGGCCTGTATAGGCCGCCTTCCCGGTTCCGCAATTGGTAAGGCCGCTGCCATGGAAAACCTGCTCTATGAATTGAAATCGATGCAGACCGGCGGAACCCGCGCCGTGGCTCTGGTGGGCGTCGTCGCTTCGGGCAACCTGGAGATATTGCTTGAACGGCGGGAGGCGGCCGACCGTTGCGTTATTGAGATCGCGACGCCTGCCCATGGTTTCGCCGAGCTGTGGGCAGCGGTTACCGAGGATTTCGCGGCGCGCTCAGCTGCCGGCGGTCTGCGCATCACGATCAATGATGGCGGAGCACGGCCCGACATGGTGGCGCTGCGCCTGGCCCAAGGCGTGCGGCTGATGGAGAAGCCAGAATGAACAATCCTCACAAACTGCGCCGAAGCTGGTATGAAGAATCTGCCCGCGGCCGGTTATCGCATCTGCTCGATGCCGACAGCTTCACCGAATTTCTAGGCCCGGAACGGCGGGAGACGAGCCCTCATCTTGGGCTCTTCGATCTACCTCGGCAGTTCGATGACGGCATCATCGTCGGCCCCGGTCGCATCGACGGCCGCGCCGTTCTGGTGGCTGCCCAGGAAGGGCGCTTCATGGGCGGTGCGATTGGCGAAGTACATGGCGCCAAGCTGACGGGCCTGCTGCATGCCGCAGGCAAGATGCGGCGGGATATCGTCATTCTCTTCGACACCGGCGGCGTGCGCCTGCAGGAGGCCAATGCCGGTGAACTGGCCATTTCCGAGATCATGCGCGCCGTGCTGGACGCGCGATCCGATGGCGTGCGCGTCATCGGGCTGCTTGGCGGCCGGGCGGGCTGCTATGGCGGCGGCAGTCTTATTGCCGGCTGCTGCTCGGCGCTCGTCATCTCCGAGCAGGGTCGCCTGTCCGTTTCCGGTCCGGAAGTCATCGAGACGAACAAAGGCGTGGAAGAATTCGACTCGCGCGACCGGGCACTCGTCTGGCGAACCATGGGCGGCAAGCATCGCTATCTGACTGGCGGGGTTGATGTCTTCGTCGAAGACGATATCGCCGCCTTCCGAGCTGGTGCGATTGCCGCGCTGCAACGGCCAGCCACCTTGGACCAAGCGGTGCTCGAAGCAGAACAGACACGGCTCGAAGAGCGATTGCGCCATTTTGGCGATACCCGTGATGCCACCGAGATATGGGCCCGGCTGCATATCGAGCATCCCGCCGAAATACCGGAGCGGGACATCGAGACTTTCCTCACCACAGCCAATATCCACCGGGAGAGCGCCGATGCTGCTCGCTGATATCCTGTCCTCACTCTTTCCCGCCGGCTACGAGATAACGCAAGCGGATGGGCTTGTTACCGGCTGGGGTCTGTTGGACCAACAAAACAGGATCAATCTGATCGGCATTGCCGACAAGACCTATCCGGGCGTCGATGAGACGGTAGCGCTGGCCGCGCATATCCTTTCCGCCGCCCGGCGGCCGGACAGTTCGCCCCTGCTGTTTCTGGTCGACTCTGGCAGCCAGAGGATGAGCCGGCGTGATGAACTCCTGGGCCTCAGCGAGACGTTGGCGCACCTGGCGAAGGCCCTATGGCAGGCAGAGCACGCCGGACATCGCGCAGTCGGCCTTCTCTATGGAGGCAGCGCTGCCGGTGCCTTCATCGCCACCGCGCTGGCCTGCGGATCGCTGGCAGCCCTGCCCACCGCCTGGCCCGAAGTCATGGACCTACCATCCATGGCCCGAGTGACCAAGCTGCCACTCGCTACGTTAAAAGAAAAGGCCGAGACAACACCCGTCTTCGCGCCCGGACTCGATAACCTTGTTGCAACCGGCGCCATAGCGGAGGTTTGGGATCCGGCAGCCTCTTTGAACGCTCAGCTCGCAGCGCTTCTCGCCAAGCCGGTTTCGAGCGATCTGCGTTCACGATTGGGCGCTGAGCGCGGCGGCCGACCGAAGGCTGCCATGATTGCAGCCGAAGTGGAGCGGCTGGCTTTGCTCCATGGTTGACGTCGCTACCCTCCGCCGCCACGATCTCGCCTATGTGTGCTCCGAGGCATGGCCCGGCCTGCTGCATGGGCAAGTCGAGGGAGAAATGGAGCCTGATCTGCTGGCATGGGCGGCGTTGGGACGACCGGCAATTTTCCGTCGTCGAATCTGCAGCGACCCAACGGATATCGTACCCTTGGGGCTGCCACTTCCTCCTGGCATGGGCCGCAAACGGCTCACGCTCGCCTGCCCACCGACTGCCGTGATACGAACAGCGCCTCCTCCTCTGCTGAGGGATGTGCTGCCCGCAGCACCGATACGATGGCACCCGACCATTGACGCGCTTTTGGAGGCGGCCCCTTCTTGTCGCTGTTTCGGGAGTTTGGCTTGGCAATATCTGACCGGCCTTTCCTATCTGACCGATACTTCCGATCTCGATCTTCTGGTCCGGTGTCACTCGGGCGCGGATGCGATACGAGTGACGGCTTTGCTGAACGATATTGCCGAATGCGCGCCGATGCGTATCGACGCCGAATTGATCGCGCTTTGCGGCATGGCCGTGCAATGGCGCGAATGGCAGTCGGAAAACCCGGAACTCCTGGTTAAATCCCATACCGGATCGGCCTTGATTGCGCGGGAGGCGCTCTTTGCATGACGTTTCCATTGCTGGCTGAACGACGCCCTGTCATCGTCAAGCATTGCGATCCCGAGCTGATCGGACGGCATGCCGCACGAGCGCTCGTTCTGGAGCTGGAAACCTGGCCCAAACCAGGATTGGTCAGCCACATCGACAATGGCGCTCACGCCGACATGGATGCTGATCTCCTGCGCCTGAGCGCTCGAACGCTGGAGCCATTCTTCATCGCGCTTGCCGAGGCGGGCGCTATGGATGCGGGCATGGATCGTCTGCGCCAAATCGGCATAGAGGCGGAAAGCGCAATGCGGGATGCGACCGGAGGGGTGAATACCCATCGCGGTGCCATTTTCGGTCTCGGCCTGCTGGCGGCGGCCGCCGGCCTGGCGGCAACGTGCGATTGGCGGGCACCGCTCGGCATCTTGATAGAACTGCGCTGGGGACAGGACATCATCGGCAAGGCACCGGAGCATGACAGTCACGGCAGTATCGTGGCGCGACGCTACCGTGTCGGCGGCGCCAGGGCCGAGGCTGCCGCGGGCATGCCGTCTGTCTACGATATTGCCCGGCCAGCGCTTGCCGAAGGGCGGCGCCTGGCCATGGGTGACGAAGAAGCGGCAAGGGTCCATGCATGCATGGCGCTGATCGCGGTGGTCGACGACAGCAATCTGCTTTATCGTGCCGGCCCCGAAGGATTGAATTTCGCGCGTGACAAGGCCCGCATCTTCCTGGCGGATGGCGGGGTCGGACGGGCGAACTGGCGCTGGGATGCCAAAGCCATTCACGAGGCGTTCGTCGCGCGCAATCTCAGCCCGGGTGGTTGCGCCGATCTGCTTGCCATGGCGCTGTTTACCGAGGTCTTGGAATCGTGACCCTCGCGCTGCTGTGTTCGGGCCAGGGTCATCAGAATCGGGAGATGTTCCGGCTGCTGGCAACGGAACCCGAAGCGCAGCCCGTTTTCGCGGCCGCGACTGCCGTGCTCGGAACCCGCCCAACGGACTTCTGCCGGACCGCGCCCGAAGCCGCGTTGCATGCAAACCGCGAAGGTCAGATCCTGTGCGTGACACGCTCCCTTGCGATTGCTCGCGCCCTTTTCCCGACTGGTGCGCCAGGCGAAACGATGGTGGCCGGCTACAGCGTCGGTGAAATGGCGGCATGGGGGGTGGCAGGCATCTGGTCACCCATGGATACTCTGAAGCTCGTCGATCAGCGCGCACGGGCAATGGATACTGCAGGCGGGCCGGATGACGGGCTCGGCTATGTCCGCGGTTTGCCAATGGCGGCGGTGCAAGAGCTTGCCAGTCGTTTCGGCTGCGCAATCGCCATTGTGAATCCCGACCTCCTGTTCATCGTCGGCGGCGCCAAACAATCGATCGATGCGCTTTGCACCACCGCACTGCACGAAGGTGCGGCACGTGCGGCACCGATCTCGGTGCATGTCGCCTCCCATACACCGCGGCTCACCGGTGCGGTGGCGCCGTTTGACAAAGCCCTCGCCTCGGTAGCTATGAACCGCCCGGCGCTGCGCCTCATGACCGCCACCAGTGCGACGCTTGTTGTCGATCCGGCACGCACTCGCGAGGGGCTTGCGCGGCAACTGGCCGAGAGGATCGATTGGGCAGACATGATCGAAGCCTTGGCCGAACGTGGCGTAACGACGATCCTCGAACTCGGGCCAGGCCGAGCTCTGGCGGAGATGGCAGCTCTTGCGCTACCGGCGGTAAGAGTACGCGCAGTCGATGACTTTCATAGCCTCGCCGGAGTCAAAGCCTGGCTGGCTGCAAGCTGACACCAGAGTCTCCTCGTTACCGATCGTGTCGCCTGCCCTCGGATGCTGCGGCACAAACCGAATTTGATGCCGAGGGGAATAGGCGCGGCAAGCAATGGCGAACAAGCTTACTCAAGCCGCCGGCCAGTCGCTCCATCAAAAAGATGCAGCCTTCCAAGATCAGGTATCAACGCAAGACGGCCGCCAGCCTGCGTGCTGACCCGTTCGCGCAGCGCTATGACGAGATCGTCGGACCCGATACGCGAGACGATCAGGGTCTCTGCACCGGTGGGCTCCACCACGACGACTTCGGCATCGATGCCGCCTTCGCCTATGGCAATGTTTTCGGGCCGTATGCCGTAGACAATCTCTGCACCGCGCGGGACATCGAGCCCTGCGAGCAACGGAAGGCGGGCGCCGCCATCAGCAACGAATTCCAGCGGGCCGGTACTGCTGATCTTGCCGCGGATGAGATTCATTCCCGGGGAACCGATGAAACCGGCAACGAAGAGGTTGGCGGGCCGGTCATACAGTTCGAGCGGCGAGCCGATCTGCTCGACATAGCCGTCACGCATGACGACGATCCGGTCCGCCATCGTCATGGCTTCGATCTGGTCGTGGGTGACGTAGATGGTGGTCGTACGCAGGCGCTGATGCAGCTGCTTGATTTCGGAGCGCATCTGTACGCGCAGCTTTGCATCCAGGTTGGATAGCGGCTCGTCGAAAAGAAACACCTGCGGTTGACGCACGATCGCACGGCCCATGGCGACACGCTGGCGCTGGCCGCCGGACAGATTGCGCGGATAGCGGTCGAGCAGGTTTTCGAGGCCCAGAATCTGCGCCGCATCGCGAACGCGCTGCCGGATCTCTTCTTTCGGCGCCTTGGCCAGACGAAGCGAAAAGCCCATATTCGCCTCGACGGTCATATGCGGATAAAGCGCATAGGATTGGAATACCATGGCGATGTCGCGGCTCTTGGGTTCGACATCGTTGACCACCCGGCCGCCGATCGCGACGTCGCCGCCGCTGATCTCCTCAAGCCCGGCGATCATGCGAAGAAGGGTCGATTTTCCGCAACCCGAAGGGCCGACGAGAATGACGAATTCGCCGTCCCCGATGTCGATATCCACCCCATGCAGAACTTCGAAGTGACCGTAGCTCTTACGGACATTCGTCACGCTTACCGATGCCATTATGATCTCCAATTAGAGCAATTCCAGGAAAAGTGCGCAGCGGCTTTCCGTCCGGAATTGCGTGAAAACAAAGAGATAGAGCGGTTCAGAGATTCCGTGAAAAGTTGAACCGTTCCAGAAAAGCGTGTGTCTGATCGCCGCCGCCCTTGCCGACCACCGGGGCCAGGCAGCCTGCCGGGCGTCCTATGCGATCGTGGCCACAGAATAAGGTTCCAGGGCCGCATCGATTGCCGCAATGCAGAGGTCGCGCGCACGAGGCAGAACCTTCTTCGCGACCACTGCCGGATAGACCCGGCCGAGATACTGGCTGATGAGCGTTTCCGGAATATCGCCCTCGAAGCGCGCAAGCAGGGTCTCGACAGCTGTCGCCGCTCGCTCGTTTGGCCAATAGTACCGAATGCGGTCGCTATAACTGAAGTGGCGCTGCAAGCGCTGTTCTTCGACCGAGCCGCCATAATGGGAATTCCAGTGACCCGGATTTTCGAGCATGACGGCTTCCATCGTCGCATGGATCGCATCAGGCAAAACCCTTCCGGCGAGAACCGACGCGATGGCATCGAGGCCATAGAGCGCCTCGCGCAGAGCAAAGGTCAGACCCGGCCCAACCTTGAGGATCGCGAAACCGCCCTCGACGAGAGCGGCGAGCGCGTCCCCAGGCTGATAGTCCGTGGAATGAGCCTCGAAGAGCAAGCCGGGCATTTGGTCCAGAGCGCCGATCAAGCCATCCGCACGATCCGGTCTGTAAAGGACGACATTGGCATTGCCGAACTCGACACCGGGCTGAACGACGATGGCTATCACCCGCTCCAGAGCACTTTCGACCCCGGCCTTGGCGAAGGCGGCACGATGCACTGCCAGCGTGTTCTTCGCCGCCTCGGGTCGCGTCACCTCAAGCTCGTCGAGGGCATGCGTGGCGCCGCCCGGTGGCGGCACTTCGGTTCCGATAATATAGACGGGTGGCCGGCGACCAGAACGGAGAGCAGCCTGTTCCGCCACGCGGGCAAGCCGCGCGGCGCGTTCCGCCGTCACCTCGTCGGCCAAGGCTACGGGCTCGTCGGCGCAGCCCATCGATGTATCGAGGTGGATCTTTTCGAAACCTGCCTCGACATAGGCCGCAATCATCGCCTCGGCCTTTGCCATTGCTTCCTCTGCGGGCAGCTTCCTCCATGGGTTCGGGCCGAGATGATCGCCTCCGAGGATGATGCGATCGACAGAAAAGCCAACTGCGGCGGCTATGTCTTCGACGAAACGGCGGAAATCGCGTGGCGTCATCCCGGTATAGCCGCCCTCCTGATTGACCTGATTGCAGGTCGCCTCGATAAGCGCGACGGCCCCCTCGGAGGCCGCACGCCTCAGCGCCGCCTCGATGACAAGCGGATGCGCGGAGCAGACCGACGTGATCCCGCGCGGGAATGTCTTGGCGCGATCGCCAAGAAGCTTCTTCAGCGCAATGCTGCGATTGTGTTCGACGGCGGCGTTCATCCGAGCATCACGATCTTGGTCAGGTGACGTGGCGACACCGTATCGACACCCTTCGACTGCGCTGCCCGTTCGCCGAGGATCTGCAGGGCCGGCAGCACGCAGAGGCCTGCGAGCGCCGGATCGCAATCGACGGCCAGTTCCAGATCGCCTGGGCCGCCAAAGCCGATGACGGTCGCTCCTTTTTCCTGTAGCTCCTCGACCAGCAGCGCTTCCGCCGCCTTCTGGTCGGCGCTGTAGAGCATGACGACCGCGGTGTTTTCATCGACGAGGCTGATCGGTCCATGGCGGTATTCCAGGGGATGAAAGCCCTGGGTGATGATCTGACTCATTTCCATCAGCTTCAACGCGCCTTCCAGGGCAATGCCGTAGAGCGATCCGCTCCCGAGGAAAACGAAATGCGACCGACCTTCGATGGTCTTCGGAAGAGCCGCATCGAGCTGATCGGCCAGCCGGCGGGCGGATTGGACGATCGATGGCGGGATCTTTACGCCGACCATCTGCATGCCCAGAAGCAGCATCAGGCTCGCCGAGACCGTCATGACAATACCTTCATCGCCATGGGTCGCTACCTCGATCAGCCGGTCGCAATTCCTGGCAAGCGAGCTTTCCGGCTCGACCGTGATGGCGGTGACGAAAACGCCGGCTTTGCGGCTTGCCTTGGCGGCGGCAACGGTTTCCGTCGTTTCGCCGCTGCGGGAAAGGGCCACCAGATGAACCTTCTGCCAGCGCGGCCAGAGGGCGGCAGGCCGGTTCAGCCATTCCGCACCCGGCACGGCAATCGCCGGATAACCGGCAAGATTGGCATGCGCCGCAAGCGACAAAGCGAGATTGTAGGATGTGCCGCAGCCCAGAAAAACCGTCAATTCGGCATCATGCGGGGCGGAGACCGGTCCAATCGCCTTTTCCCAATAAGGGAATTGTTCGAAGATCACCTTTTCCGTCGTATTCATATCAGCTCCGATTTACTTGACCGATCCGGCCAGCAGACCGCTGACGAGGTATCGATTGAGAAAGATGACGACCAGGGCGGGAATGATGATGGCAATCGATCCGCTTGCCGTGATCAGCCCGTAGTCGATGAAGTTCTTGGTGACGAATTCGGGGATCAGTACCGTCAAAGGCTTCGTCGCCTGCGGTGAAAAGATGAGCGGGACGAGATACTGTCCCCACGCGCCAAGAAAGGTCAGGATCGCCGCTGCCGTAAGCCCCGGACCGGCAAGCGGCAGAACGATGTTGAAGAAGATGTAGAGCCTGCCGGCGCCATCAAGCTGAGCCGCCTCTTCCAGCGCGATCGGCAACGCCTCGAAGACGCTCCGCAACAACCACAGCGACAGGGGTAGGTAGGCAGACACATAGATCAGCGCCACGCCGACATAAGTATCGACCAGATGCATGCTGATCATGATCCGGTAAAGCGGGATCAGCACAGCATAGCCGGGGATTGCAAGTGTCGCGACGACAGCTGCAAACAGGAAGCCTCGCCCCGGAAACTGGATGCGTGTGAAGGCATAGGCTCCGAGTGCTGATATCGCGACGCAAAGGAGCGTTGCAGCCACCGAAGTCACAATACTATTGATGAGTGCGGCGCGGAACTGCGACCAGACCTGAACACCACCGATCCGTGCAATATCGATGCCGAAGAGGCGCGAGAAATGATCCAGCGTGAAATGCTGCGGAAAGAAATGGATGGGTCGCGCCGAAAAATCCTCAGTCGGTGTGATCGAGCTGGCAAGCGTCCAGTAGATTGGCCCAAGAGACCAAATAAGGAGAGCTGCGACGCCGATCCAGATCAGCAAACGATATGAAAAACTCTGTTTCATCAGTCAAACCGGGTGTTGCGATAGACGCGCAGGACATAGATGAGCGAAACCAGTAGTGAGACCAGCGTGATGACAAGCGACAGCGCCATGCCATAGGAAAAACGCAGGTTCTGAAAGGTCTCGAGATAGATCTGTACGAGAACTGGCCGTGTTTCGAGACTGGAGCCTGCCAATACCCATGCTTCATCGAAGAGGTTGAATGCGTTGACGGTCGCATTGGTCATGGCAACCGCAATCGCACTACGCACCAGCGGAAGCGTGACCAGAGCAAACATCTGCGTGCGTGTCGCGCCATCGATCCGCGCCGCCTCATAGAGATGCGCCGGAATGCTCTGCATCGCCGCCAGCACGATGACGACGGTCAGGGGCATCATGCGCCAGACGTGAACCACCGTGACCGCGATAATGGCGCTGGTGCGATCGTTGAACCAGACATGGTTGTCGAAAGGCAGGCCTACAGCCGAAAGAATGCCATTCAGCAATCCCGCTCCGGGCTGGTAGATCCAGAGCCAGATCACCGCGTTGACGACACCCGGCAGTGCCCAGGGCAAGACGACGGCGGCAAGCAACCATTGGCGGCCGACCTTGACCTGATTGATGAGGGCGGCAGCAAGAACGCCGAACACCGTCTCGGCCACAACTGCGAGCACGACATAGAGAAACGTATTAATCCAGGTCGTGCCCAATTGCCCGTCGGAGAGCATCCGAGTGTAGTTTTCCAGCCCGACAAAAGGCGTTCCCGCCTGCATCGGATTGACCCTGTGCAGGCTGTCCCACACCGTTCTTCCGATCGGGTAGAAAACAAGGGCCGCCATCGTGATCAGGATCGGTGAAACAAGCAGGATGCCCAGCGTGGTGTCGGCCTTGATGCCGGCACCACGCTTGCCCCTGCCACCGGCAGAGACTGCGATTGTCATTGGGCCGATGCCTGCTTTGCCGCTTCGGCGATGTTCTGCATGGCCTGATCCACGGTGACCTGGCCTTTCGCGGCGCTGTTGATCGCCGTGTTCACCGCGCTCGAGAATTCCGGATACCAGGGAGGCGTACCCTGCGGGAACAGCGGCTCGACGGTCTTCGACTGCGCCACAAGCGTATCACCGCTGAGCAGCTGGCCGGCGGAATTGAGCTCGGACAGTGCAGAGGTGCGGGTCGGCAACGCGCCGTTAGCCGCATTCTTCTTCTGGAACTCCTTGCTGGTGAACCATTTGACGAAGGCGATGGCGGCTTCCTTGTTCTGCGAGACGCGCGGGATGGCGAGCGCTTCGGGAAGGCCGAAACTGCGGGTTTCGCCGCTTGCTGTCGGTACCAGGATCGCCTCGACCTGGCCGGCGACCTTCGATTGCTTCGGATCGTTCATCTGACCGATCCTGCCCGGCTCGCCCGAAATCATGATGCTGGTCACGCCCTGGGCGAACATGCTCTCATTGATCTGGCTGTCCTTGAGACCGGTGGAAGCCGGATCGACCAGACCTTCCT
Organism: Rhizobium sp. ZPR4; assembly: GCF_040215725.1. NCBI lineage: Bacteria > Pseudomonadati > Pseudomonadota > Alphaproteobacteria > Hyphomicrobiales > Rhizobiaceae > Rhizobium > Rhizobium sp. ZPR4. The sequence goes on along the minus strand of NZ_CP157969.1, from coordinate 1,182,231 downwards.
TCAGTAGCATCAATTCGAAGGCGAGCGCCTTGTAGCCGGCGGAATCCTTCGAGACGAAGAGCGGCTTGAAATCCTTATCGAACAGTTCACCGCCGAAGGCCTTCGTCAGGAGATACCAGCTCGTCGACGCACCTTCGGTCGCCGAAAGCGGCAGGCCGATCGGATAGGTCGCGATCTTCTTTTCCTTGATCTGCTTGGCCGCAGCGGCCAGCTCGTCGAGCGTCTTCGGCATCTTGGTGATACCCGCATCGGCAAAATGCTTCTTGTTGATGAGCATGACGCGGAAGTCGTTGGTATAGGGCACGCCGAGCAGGTTGCCGTTGACCGTGAAGATCTTGGAAACGCCGATATCCTTGACGGCATCCGCATCGATCACATCATTGAGCGGCAGATACCAGTCGGCGGCGCTGAACTGGCCGGTCCACGACCAGTCGAATTCGGTGACATCGGCCGGTGCGGTGCCGGCAATCAGCGAGGTGACGAGCTTCGGGCGGATATCGTCCCACGAAAGGGTCTGCATGTTGACGTGGATGCCGGTCTCGGCTTCGAAATCGCCGGGAATGTTCGGCGCCTGCGGCGAAGGCATCAGCACCGTGATCGATTGGCCGGCAAGCGGTTTCGCATCCTGAGCGAGAGCCGGAACGGCGGCAACGAGCGCCGCCAGAGCGACGAATGGCAAAGTAAATTTACGCATGTTCCCTTCTTTCCTTGTTATTGAGGTCTGCTTCACCTGAATGCACCGCTGCGGTCTTTGCCGTTGCGGCGATTTGCGTGATCCAGCCGTCATTCACCGGCCAGTCGAGAAGGCGGGCGGCCGCCAAAAGAGCGCCGCCGATGGGAGGAAGCTTCGGGCTCACGGCCGGACGGCCGATGCGCCGCTCGAGTGCGGCAAGCAGGGCGCGGCTTGCAAATGTTCCGCCGGCATAGGTCCAGTCGGCCGCCGCCTCGCAATGCGGCGCGATGGCTTCGACATGCTTTGCGAGCTCGGACGCCGCCTGGCCGATCAGCTGCTTTGCCGCTCCGTCGCCAGCGCGGGCAACGCGATCGACGAGAACCGAGAGGGCAGCGATATCGGCGCGGGGGTTTTCGAGTTCGCTCACCCATCCTCCCAGCGCGTTGACCGGATCGATGCTGTCGAGGCCCAGGAATTCGAACATGGCCTTTGCCAGCGCGGTCGGGCCTGCACGCCCGTCGAGACTCTGGCTAACGAGGCTGAGAGCGGCCCGCCCGATCCAATAGCTGCTGCCCTCGTCGCCTATGACGTCGCCCCAGCCGCCCACGCGCGCCGATACGCCGGCGCCGTTGCGCGCCCAGGCCATGGAGCCGGTGCCCGACAGGATGAGAATGCCGGGCTTTCCGGCAAAGGCGCCGAGATGAGCTGCATCGACATCGTTGAGAATATGCCGTTTCGCCTTGGGGAAGCTGGCCTCGATCGCCTCGCGCTGCTGTTCCGACAGGCGCGCTACCTCGCCATAGGCCGGCAGCGCGGCGGCGACGGCCGCCGGTTGCTCTCGTTCCAGGAAGGAACCCAGGGCAAGATCCAGTTCGCGACGCCAGTTCGGGTTGTCCATCGGATTGACGCCGCCGCTACGCGACATAAGCAGCACGTTGCCGGCTCTGTCCGCAAGCGCGACCAGCACCTTGCTGCCGCCGCCATCGATGCCGAGGATCAGGTCATCGCTCATTTCGGCGCTCCGAGATCCGCAATCGTCGTCTCGACGCCGAGGTTGACGAGTTCACTGCGCCAATGCGCGGAAAGACCAGAATCCGTAATCACCTTCGCAGCACTTAAGGGGGCGACCTTATAGGTCGTCATCGTGCCGAACTTCGAGGAATCGGCGAGCACGAAGCGGTGGGCCGAGCGGCTGAGCATGCATTTGTTGAGGCTCGCTTCGGCGCTATCGACGCTATAGATCGCGCCGTCGGGGCTGATGGCGCTGGCGCCGAGGAAGAGCTGATCGAACCAGATGCTCTCGAGCATCGCTTCGGCCTGTGGCCCGACAAGCGAAGCGTTTTCGCTGCGAAGCTGCCCGCCGAGCAGGACGACCTCCAGATTGGGGATATTGAGGAATTCCTGCGCCACCGTCAGGCCATTGGTGAAGATGCGAAGCGGTATCGGGTTCAGGCGGATAAGACGCGCAAGCTGCAACACCGTTGTACCGGCATCGAGGAAGATGGCAGTGCGCGGGGTCAGCAAATCGTAGGCTGCCGTTGCGATTGCGCGTTTGGCCGACAGATGCCGCTTGGCCCGTTCCTGAAAGGCAAGCTCCACCGAGGAGCCCTCGGCGATCCGGGCGCCGCCATGCACGCGGTCGATGGCGCCTTCTTGTTCGAGGACCTGCAAATCCCTGCGCACCGTTGCCAAGGAAGCGCCGATGGCGTCCGCGAGCGCCTGGATGGTCGAAAATCCGTTCGCATAAAGATGGCTGCGAATAGCATCGAGACGATCGACTTTCACTCCTCCGGCTTGGCTCAACGAAAGTCCCTCTTCCACAATCATTTCTATTTCGCTCAAACTTCCATCCAATAAGATCAATGTCAATCATGATTCTGATGTTTTTTGATCTAATTTATGATCGCATCGAACCATGGACGCGAGCGCACAGCCTCCTCTCTCGAAGAGGCCGCACTCGTGCACTGCCGTCAGTCAGGAAGCGGTGAGCCTAATGATAAGCGGGCAGAAGACTGCCGTGCCGCTCGATCATGTCATCCACCAGCTTCCAGATCTGATCGGGCGACAGCTCCGCCGACGTATGAGGATCAAGCAGGGCAGCCTGATAGATGCGATCCCGTTTCTTCGTCAGCGCCGCCTCGACCGTCAGCTCCTGCACGGAAACGCTAAGCCGCATGACGGCCGCGAGCTGTGAGGGTATCCGTCCGATGCGGATCGGCTGAATGCCATTGTGATCGACATGGCACGGCACCTCGACGATGCACTCGTCAGGCAGATTCTGGATGAGCCCATCGTTCGGGACATTTCCATAGATGAGCGCCGGTTGGCCGGTGACTGCGGCATGAATGATACCGGCGGCATATTCGTTGCTACGGCAGACATCGATCGGCTTGCCCCCTTCAAGGTCGCGCCGCAGTTCATGCCATTCGGCGATCTGGACCTCGCAACGGCGGATGTATTCATCGAGTGGAATGTTGAGCCGCTCGATCAGATCGTTACGGCCTTCCTTGATGTACCAGGATGTATATTCCGAAAAATGCTCGCTCGATTCCGTGACGAAGTGGCCGAGCCGTTTCAAAACGTCGAAACGGACCCGATCGTCAGAGGGAATGCGCCCTTCCTCGGCCAGGGCGCGCAGGCGCGGATAGAGATCCTCGCGGCTGCCATCGGCCCGCAGCTTTTCATATTTGAGGAAGAAGGCGACATGGTTGATGCCGGCCGAGAGATAGTTGATATCGGCGCTATCCTCGCCGAGGCAATCGGCAAGATGGGCGGCCGTGTGCTGTACGCTGTGGCAAAGCCCCACGGTGCGGATGCTGGGGGCAATCTCCTTGATTGCCCAGCAATTGATCGCCATCGGGTTGACATATTGCATCAGCAAAGCGTCGGGGCAGACTTCCTCCATGTCGCGGCAGATAGCTTCGAGAACGGGGATGGTGCGGAGCCCACGGAAAATGCCGCCGATCCCGAGCGTATCGGCAATGGTCTGCCGGAGGCCATGCCGTTTCGGGATCTCGAAATCGGTCACCGTGGCAGGCTTGTAGCCGCCGACCTGCATCATCAAAATGACGAAATCCGAACCTTGCAGCGCCTGCCGGCGATCAAGCGTCGCCTCGACCTGAACCTTGTCGAGCCGAAGCGTCTCGCAGATGCGCCGCGCAACGATCTCGGATGTCTTCAAACGCTCCGGATCGATGTCGAAAAGGCTGATGACATAGTCGCTTCCGCTCCGACTTGAGAGAACGTCACCCAGAATATTCTGGGCAAAGACGGTGCTGCCGGCACCGATCAGGCAGATCTTTGGCATGAAGGGATCTCCGCATGGAATAGCTTTGAACCTCAATGCCTCTTTCAAATCAGGATTTCTTCCCAATAATAGCAAAGTTATTCCCGGATTCGCGCCACAGGCAGACCTCCATGCCGAAGCCTAGCAATTTCGTCGAGCGTGAAGCTCTCATCACATCCGCTGGCGGCTTTCTGATCGAGCGTCACATCGCCGATGCCATGAGCGCTGCGCATTGGCACGACCACGTCGAGCTGAACTTCCTTGTGGAGGGGCAGATGACCTATATGTTCAACGGAAGGCAGGAACAGGTTGAGGCGGGGCGGCTGGTGCTGTTCTGGGCCGCCATTCCGCACAGGACGATTGCGGTCACTCCGGATGCTCCGCTCATATGCATCTATCTTCCGCTCGTCGATTTCCTGAGTTTGCCGATCGAGCGCAGCGCGCGGCAGGCGATCATGCAGGGACGGTTTTCGGCCGACACCCGCCCCTACCCCGCCGACGCCGTGCTCCTGCCGCAATGGGTGGCCGACTGGGAGCATGGCGACATGGTTCGGCGGCAGTTGATCCTCGACGAAGTCAAGCTCAGAATACGGCGTTTCGCTCTCGATGCTCCCGACGACAATCATGACCTCGTTCGGCAGCGCTCGACGGGGGCCGTCAGCATTGCCGTGCAGCGCGCCGAAACATTGACCGGCCTGATCCATGTCCACTACTCCGAACCGGTAAGCCTGCCGATGCTGGCGGGGCTCGCCGGCATCCATCCAAGCACGGCCAACAAGATCTTCCGCAGCGTATTGGGCATCCCGGTCAACGAATATCTGACGCGTTATCGCCTGGCCCGGGCGATGCAGCAGCTCGCCGAAACCAACAGCCCGATCCTGCAGATCGCCTATGATTGCGGCTTCGGCTCCGCCAGCCGGTTCTACGACATCTTCAAGCGGCGGACGGGAACGACGCCGAGACTGTTCCGTTCGTCGCTCATACGGGATGGCAGCACCGATGAGAGCGATGCAACGCCGTCCCTAAACATTTGACGGTGCCGGACCGAAGCTTTCGCGTCGAATGAGCTTGCTTTCGATGACATGACGCAGGGCCGTCGCCTTATCCGGCGCATCGATCCGTTCCATCAGCAAGTTCACAGCCATCTGCCCCATTTCCTCGACCGGCTGCTCGATGGTCGACAACGGCGGCAGCGAATATTCGCACACCGGAGCGCCGTCGAAGGATACGATGGAGAGATCTGTCGGTATTTTCCAACCCATCCGCTGAACGCAGCTCATAAAGGAAATTGCCATGTCATCGCTGGTGGCAATGACGGCCGTTGGCCTTGACGGGAGATTGGCGAATTCAGTCGCCGCGGCAACGCCGATCTGGAAACCATGCTGATAGTCGAGGCTGCCGCCGGACCTGACGATGGCCGTCTCCGGCAGCCCCGCAGCGGCAAGCGCTTCAACCGCACCAAGATAGCGTTCATTGTCGTGATAGTTACCCTGCGGACCGGCAAGATAAAGGAAATGCCGGTGGCCTAGCGCAACCAACTCGGCCGTGGCATTCCGAACGGCCTGCCGGTCATTCGTCACGACACTCGGCAGGGCCGCGTGGCTCATATCGAACAAGAGAGAGACGATCGGCAGGGCGGAATCCTTGAGTGACCGGCCACCATCGACCGGTAGATCCGAGGAGAGAATGATGGCACCGCGCACGGTGCCGCCGAAGGCCAGATCGAGGATATGGCGTTCCGAAGCCTCGTCGCGATCGAGGTTGGCAATCATCAGATGGTAGCCATTCTGGCTCAACGACCGGTTTATCCCCTGCAGGACCAGGGGAATGACCTGCGAGACACCGTAATAAAGCGAGCCCGGCAGAATGATCATGACGACATTGGACTTGCCGACACGGAGCCCTCTCGCCATGGCATTGGGCGTATAGCCGAGCTGCTTGGCGGCGGCATCGATCTTGGCACGCGTCTTCTCGTTCACGCGACCGGGATTGGCCAGTGCCCGGCTCACCGTAGAGATCGCGACGCCTGCCAGCCGAGCGACATCCGCCATCAGAGGGCCGGAATGCTCTTCTGCCGGCAGATCCTTGTTAATCTTCACTTTTTGGCGTCCTTCGCAATGCCTGCTGCGCGGGATGCTACGGCAATCCCATCCATTTAGCAAACGTTTGCCAAAAATCACTTGCATATAAAAACGACTTGTCTACTATTCAGGCACGGCAAACGTTTGCCAATTGCAGTGCATTGAAATCATTATGGATTATTTGCCGTGGCACATGGTTCCGCGATCGATCATCCATGCCTTAGGAACGGATAGTCTCATGACCTCTACGGAACGACTGCGCTTTGGTGTCGATCTTGTCACCTTTTTCCACCCCGGATTTTGGGGCGTAGAGGATTATGACGGCATTGTCGCGCTATCGCGTAGCGAGCCTCGTGCCTTCTGGGACAAGATACTCGATGCTGTGCAAGCTTCCGGGGTCACCGGCGTGGAACTCACCTTCTCGCCCTTCAACTGGCAGGATGCGACGAAGACCTATGGTTCGGTCGAGAAGTTTGCCGATGAACTTTCCAGGCGCGGGCTGACGCTGGCGAGCGGCTTCTTTGCCGAACTCGAAGCCGCCGGCGATTTCACCGAGGCATCCGCCCAGGCCGCCATTATAGACAAGGCGGAAAAATACGCCGAATTTCTCAAGGCCTGCGGCAGCGACATCATGGTCATCGGCGCGCCTCTCCGCCAGACGCTCGGCGCTCAGCCGACGCGGTTCTTCGATTTCGAGCAGGCACGCAAGATTGCCGATTTCCTCAATCGCCTGGGTGCCGCTCTCTACACCAAGGGCGTGCGCCTCGCTCTCCATACCGAAGCGCATTCGATCTTCGCGGCAGCGCGCGATGTCGATCTGCTGATGCTGCTGACCGATCCCGCCTACGTGCATATGTGCCCGGACACGGCGCATATCATCGTTGCCGGCTCCGATCCGCTGCAGCTCGTCGACCGTCACCACGAGCGCGTCATTATCGCCCATTGGAAGGATGCGCTGGGACCGATGCCGGCCGATACGGTAATCGACAAACATATCCATGATCGCCATCGCCCCTATTTCTGCGGCTTCGGCCTCGGCCGGGTCGACTGGCCGGGCTGGGCCAGGCTACTGCGCGACCGCGACTATGAAGGCTGGGCCATTCTCGAGCTCGACGCCGCGCCCGATCCGGTCGGCGATATCGCCAACGGCCTGACGCTCGTCACACAGGCGCTTTTGCCGATTTATCGCTGATACCAACAATCCGAAGACGAATAGCCCCGCCAAGAGGGCTTTCCTGAAGAGGTGGAACAATGAAAGACATAATGAAAATGCTACTGACGGGAGCCGCACTCATAGCGGTCTCCCTGCCTGCCCATGCCGAAGACAAGCCGCAGGCCGAGGTAATCACGTCCTGGACATCCGGCAGCGAAGCCGCGGCCCTCGGCGTCATCAAACAGGAGTTCGAGAAGCGCGGCGGCGTGTGGAAGGATTCCTCCATCGCCGGTTTCGGTGCGGCCGACGCCGCCTTCCAGAACCGTCTGGTCGCCGGCGATCCGCCGGCCGCCAAACAGGCCGTGATCGGCCTTGCCAACACCGATTTCGTCAATCAGGGCCTCATGAGTTCGATCGACGACGTGGCGAAGGCCGGCAAGTGGGCCGATGTCCTGCCGAAATCGATCTACGATCTCATTTCCTATAACGGCAAGGTCTATCTCTCGCCGAGCGATGCTCATGGCGAAAGCTGGGTATTCTATTCCAAGGACGCCTTCGCCAAGGCCGGCGTCAGCGACGAGCCGAAGAGCTGGGACGAATTCTTCTCAGCGCTCGATAAACTGAAAGCCGCCGGCATTCAGCCCGTCGCCTGGGGCGGCCAATCCTGGCAAGAGTCCAAGGTCTTCAACATGATCCTGCTGACCCAGGTCGGCATTGACGGCTTCCTCAAGATCTATGTCGACAAGGACAAGGGTGACGCATCGACGGAAGGCGTGAAGAAGACGCTGGATATCCTCGGCAAGCTGCGCGCCTATGTCGATGAAGGGGCGGCCGGCCGCAACTGGAACGACGCGACCGCCATGGTCATCACCGGAAAGGCCGGCGTGCAATTCATGGGCGACTGGGCCAAGGGCGAATTCGTTGCCGCCGGCAAGGAACTGGGCAAGGATTACGGCTGCATGCTTGTGCCGCAATCGCCGGGAATGGTCTACGTCGCAGATTCCTTCTCATTCCCGAAGATCGCCGACGCGGCGGCACAAAAAGGCCAGACCCTGCTTGCGGAGGTCGCCATGGACCCGACCGTACAGGTCGAGTTCTCGCTGAAGAAGGGCTCCGTGCCGATGCGAACCGATGTCGACAAGACGAAGCTCGATGTCTGCGCGCAAAAGGGTCTGGAACTGATGAGCGCCGGCAAGATCGTTCCGGATCAGGCGCTCATCCTCTCGCCGCAGCAGGCTGGCGCGCTCAACGACTTTGTCGATGAATTCTGGAGCAATCCATCCGAGGATAGCGCCTCCGGTGCGGAGAAGTTCTTCGCGATCTTCGAATAGGCCTTCCAGCGAGCCGATCGTCGGGACCTCTTGCCGATCGGCTCCGCCCATTTTTTCGAGAAAGTTTGCCGATGCAAGCCAAGCGCAGACGCTCCCTTGCTGCGACCTTTGCCCTGCTGCCGACCTGGATTGCCGCGATCTTCGTCTATATCGGCACCATGGTCTGGTCGGTGCGCCTATCCTTCACGGATTCGACCATCTTCCCATCGTCCAACTATGTCGGTTTCGCGCAATACGCCAAGCTGTTTAAAAACTCGCGCTGGCTCGCATCACTGGAGAATGTGCTGATCTTCGGCGTTCTCTATGTTGCCGGTTGCCTTGCCCTCGGCTTCGTGCTCGCCGCAGCCCTTGATCGCAAGGTCCGCTTCGAGAGCATGTTCCGCACCATCTTCCTCTATCCCTACGCCATGTCCTTCGTGGTCACCGGCCTCATCTGGCAGTGGATGCTGAACCCGACCTTCGGCATCCAGGCGACGGTCAGGGCACTCGGCTGGCAGAGCTTCGTCTTCGACTGGATCGTCAACCGCGATATGGCGATTTACACGGTCGTCTTTGCCGGCGTCTGGCAGGGTGCTGGCCTCGTCATGGTCATCGCATTGTCAGGCATGCGCGGGATCGGCGAGGAGCAATGGAAGGCGGCGCAGATCGACGGCATTCCGGTCTGGCGCATCTATGTTTCGATCATCCTGCCGCAGCTTGGGCCGGCGCTTGCCGCATCGGGCATGCTGCTCTCCATGGGCGTGATCAAGACCTACGACCTCATCGTCGCGCAGACCGGGGGCGGCCCCGGCTATTCGACCGAAGTGCCGGCAAAATTCATCATGGACAATCTGTTCGAGCGCCAGAACCTTGGACTTGCGAGCGCCGGCGCCACCGTGCTCGTGCTCTCGGTCATCATGGCCGTCGCACCGTTCCGCTATGCGCTCCACATGCGCGCCAGAAGAAGGGGAGCACACTGATGGCGGCTCTTCACCCGCGTGGCCCCAAGCCTTCGCGGCTGACGGCAGGTCAGATCGGGCTCTATGCCTTCCTTATCCTTTCGGCGCTCTTCTTCCTGCTGCCGCTCTATACGATGCTCGTCACCTCGTTGAAGACGATGGAGGAGATCCGCCAGGGCCGCATCTTCGCCCTGCCCGATACCATCGATTTCGACGCGTGGAAGACCGCTTGGTCGGGAGCCTGCATGGGCACGCAATGCCTGGGCGTGCGTATCGGCTTCTGGAACTCGGTCAAGATCACCGTACCGGCCGTGGCGATTTCCGTCTTCATCGGCGCCATCAACGGCTATGCACTCTCCTTCTGGCGACCGAGAGGCTCGAACCTGCTGTTCGGGCTTCTGATGGCTGGTGGCCTCATCCCCTACCAGATCTTCCTCTATCCGCTGGTGCGGCTGCTTGCCAATCTGAGCCTTTATAATTCGGTGGCAGGCGTTGTCCTCGTTCATGTGATCTTCGGCCTGCCGCTGGTGACGCTGCTGTTCCGCAACTACTTCGTCGCCATTCCTGAAGAGCTCTGCAAGGCAGCGCGCGTCGATGGCGCCGGTTTCTGGCGTATCTTCCTTGAGATCATGCTGCCGATGTCTGTACCCATGATCGTCGTCGCCTCCATCTTCCAGTTTACCGGCATCTGGAACGACTTCCTGATCGGCCTGGTCTTTGCCGGACGGGACAATCTGCCAATGACGGTGCAGCTCAACAACATCGTCAACACCACCATGGGCGAGCGCGCCTACAACGTGAACATGGCTGCCACCATCCTCACCGCCGTCGTTCCGCTCGCCATCTATTTCTTTTCCGGCCGCTGGTTCCTGCGTGGTGTCGCCGCCGGCGCCGTCAAGGGGTAACGCCATGCAGCCTGCCGTCTCGGTCAAGGATCTCAAGATCGCCTATGGCGATCACACCGTCATAGACAAGATGTCGATCGATATCGCGCCTCGCGAATTCCTGGTGCTGCTCGGCCCGTCCGGCTGCGGGAAATCGACCCTGCTCAACTCCATCGCCGGTCTTCAGGACATTACCGACGGCGAAATCTGGATATCGGACAAGAACGTCACCTGGGCCGAGCCGAAAGATCGCGGCATCGGCATGGTCTTCCAATCCTATGCGCTTTATCCCCGCATGTCGGTGCGCAAGAACCTGTCCTTCGGCCTGCGCGTGGCGGGCCTTCCCAAGGCCGAGATCGAGGCGCGCATCGCCCGGACGGCTTCGCTTCTGCATCTCGACCAGTTGCTCGACCGCCGCCCCTCGGAACTGTCGGGCGGCCAGCGCCAGCGCGTCGCGATCGGCCGTGCGCTGGTGCGCGAAGTCAACGTCTTTCTGTTCGACGAACCGCTCTCCAACCTCGATGCCAAGCTGCGCAACGAATTGCGCGTCGAGATCAAGAAGCTGCACCAGAGCCTCGGCAATACGATGATCTATGTCACACATGATCAGGTCGAGGCGCTCACTCTTGCCGATCGCATCGCCATCATGAAGGACGGTGTGATCCAGCAGCTTGCCAGCCCGTCCGAGATCTACCATCGCCCGGCCAATCTCTTCGTTGCCGGCTTTATCGGCGCGCCGGCGATGAACTTCATCAAGGGCGAGATTGTCTTGAAAGCGGACGCGCCGATCTTCGAAAGCAACGGACTTGCTATCGCCCTCGCCGACTATCCTTTCCTGAGCGCCGTCAAAGTGGGTCCCGCGACGCTTGGCATCCGGCCGGAGCATATCGCACCGAATGGCGCAGACCTGGGTTGGCCCACCATTCCCGGCACCGTCTCGGTCGTCGAGCCAATGGGCGCCGACACCGTGCTATGGTTCGACTGGGCGGGCCAAAGCCTCTCCTATCGCATCATGGGAGATGCCATCCTGCAGCCGGGTACGGCGATCGCGCCCGGCCTCGATATCACAAAGGCCTCCCTCTTCGGCGCCGATGACGCGCGCCTCTAAGACCACTTCCACAGCATACGGAAATTATCCATGTCTCAGACTGTCTACGACGCGCTGGTGATCGGCTCCGGCGCTGCCGGTTCCTTCGCCGCCAAGGAATTGACCGCCCAAGGGCTTTCGGTCTTACTGCTCGAAGCCGGCCCCGCCGTCACCAAGGAGGATTTCGACCCGGATCGCAAGAAGGCACCCGCCAGCAGCATCAACATCTGGGAGCGCGCCCGCGCCACGCTCAAAGGCCAGCCCATCCAGGCGCGCGCCGCCTTCTTTACCGAGCGCTTCAGCCATTTCTTCGTCAACGATCGCAAGAACCCCTATACGACGCCGAAGGATGCGCCGTTTCTGTGGATACGCGGCCGCCAGGGCGGCGGCCGCCTGCACAGCTTCGGTCGTGTGCTGCTCCGCTGGACTGACGATGATTTCAAGATCCGCTCGAAGACCGGCAAGGGCGTCGACTGGCCCGTCTCCTATGACGAGCTCGCCCCCTACTATGCGGAGGTGGAAACCAGCCTTGGCCTTTATGGCAATAAGGATGGCGTGGAGACATTGCCCGACGGCGTCTATGCGCATCCGGCAAAGCTGACGCCGGCCGAAACGACCTTCAAGACGGAAGTCGAAGGACGCTGGCCGAAGCGGCACGTCGTTTCCTGGCGCTATATTGCGCCAGACGCAGAACGGACGCCGAAACCCCTGCGGGAGGCGTTGGCGACGGGACGGCTGACCATCCGCCATGATGCCATCGTGCGCCGCATCATCACCGACGATGCCGGCGGTCGAGCGACGGGAGCGGAGTTCATCGATCGTGTGACCGGCAAGGTCGAAACCGCGCGCGCGGCCATCGTTGTGCTCTCGGCATCGCCGATCGAAAGTGTAAGGCTGCTTCTCAATTCGGCGACAGCCAGCCATCCTCATGGGCTGGGCAATAGCTCAGGCGCGCTCGGGCGCTATTTCATGGACCAGCTGCCTTGCCTGGCCTTCGGTTCGTTTTCCAAGGCAAACGGCTGGGCAGTCGACGATTCCGCGCCGACAGATCCCTTCTACAATCCCTCCGGCGGCATCTTCGTCCCGCGCTTTGGAGAGGGCGATGCAGGTCGCGATGATTTCGACTATCAGGGAAGCATCGGCCGAGCGCCGACGCCGGATGACGAGCCTTCTCGGCTTGCCTTCTTCGGCTTCGGCCGCATGCTGCCCTATGCCGACAATCGCATCACGCTCGATACACGCCGCAAGGATGCCTGGGGAATCCCCGTGCCCCATATCCGTTGTGTCATGGGCAAGGAGGAACATGCCCTGCTGCGTCGTCAGGAAGAAGTGCTGATCGACATGGTGCATGGCGTCGGCGGCGAGCTGGAGTTTATCGGCTCGCCTACTGGCCTCAGAGAAATGGGCCGCGGTGCCTTCCCCGATGCCGATCCCTTCAGCCGCTTCATGTTTCGCACATGGTTCCGCAAGACCATGTGCATGGGAGCCGCCATCCATGAAACCGGCGGCGCGCGCATGGGAGTATCGAGCAAGGACTCCGTCCTCAATGCCCATAATCAGAGCTGGGATATTCCCAACCTCATCGTAACGGATGCCTCCGCCTTTCCGGGCAGCGGCATTGCCGGCACCACGCTGACGGTGATGGCCCTGACCATCCGCGCCTGCAGGAACATTGCCGATCAATATCGCGCCGGACAAATGTGATCAGGCGCTCCGTTCAGGTTGGAGTTCACGATCTTCGGGCGGCTTCCATTTTAGATATGGGGGCTCGCCGCAATCCTTCGTGCTGCCGTCTGCGCGGCCTTCAAGATCCGTCATCCGACGGAAATAGTTTGGCTTTGTCACCTTGCCGCTATAAGTATCATGCATATCTTCTTGCATGAGCTGCATCGAACGATTGCGCAGGACGGAGCGATGTCTTCGACCATCAAATAATGGCTCTGAAATCAGAAGAAATTCGCGCGGAAATAGCTTGAAAAATTAGAATGTCTTTCGCGAATTGCGGGGAAATCCGGCTCTAGCGCGTAAAGCCATTAAAAGCGCACAATCCCCCCTCGCCACGAAGCGTTGAAAGCCGCTTCTTGCGGCCCGCATCCGGAGGAGATGCAGGCAAGCCCCATGATTTCACGAGCGTCGGGAACGCTTAGGGAGGAACAATGCTTGAACGACTTTTCAAATTGAGTGAGCACGGCACGTCCGTGCGCACCGAGCTCATCGCGGGCGTCACGACGTTCCTGACGATGTCCTATATCATCTTCGTCAATCCAGACATTCTGTCGACGACTGGCATGGACCGCAATGCGATCTTTGTCGCCACCTGTCTCGCAGCCGCGCTCGGCTCCATGGTCATGGGCTTTGTCGCCAACTGGCCGATCGGCATGGCGCCGGGCATGGGGCTCAATGCTTTCTTCGCCTTCACCGTGGTTGCCGCACTCGGCTTTACCTGGCAGCAGGCGCTTGGCGCCGTCTTCATTTCCGGCTCGATCTTCGTCTTATTGACGGTGACCGGCGTGCGCAGCTGGCTGATCGCCGGCATCCCGCATTCGCTCAGAAGCGCGATCGCCGCCGGTATAGGTCTCTTCCTGGCAATCATCGCGCTCAAGAGCGCCGGCATCGTCGTTGCCAACAAGGCGACGCTCGTCGGCCTGGGGGATCTGAAGCAGACCGGTCCCCTTCTCGCCATCCTCGGTTTCTTCATCATCGCCGTTATGGATGCGCTGAAGGTCAGGGGGTCGATCCTCATCGGTATTCTCGCCGTCACAGTTCTCTCCTGGATCTTCGGCGTCAGCCAGTTCCACGGCATCGTTTCGGCCCCGCCATCCATCATGCCGACCTTCCTGCAACTCGACATCGTCGGCGCTCTGCATGGTGGCCTGGTCCACATCATTCTCGTCTTCGTGCTCGTCGAAGTCTTCGACGCCACCGGGACGCTGATCGGTATCGCCAAGCGCGCGAACCTGATCCAGGAAGGAAAGCCGAACCGCTTGAGCAGAGCTCTGCTTGCCGACAGCGCAGCCATTGTCGCCGGCTCGCTGATGGGCACCAGCAGCACGACGGCCTTCGTCGAAAGCGCGTCGGGCGTTCAGGCTGGCGGCCGCACGGGCCTGACGGCTCTCACCATCGCCGCCCTCTTCATCGCGGCTCTCTTCTTCTCGCCGCTAGCAGCCTCCGTTCCGGCCTTTGCAACCGCTCCAGCGCTGCTCTATGTCGCCGGCCTGATGATGCGCGAGCTGACCGAGATCGAATGGGATGACCTGACCGAAGCGGCCCCGGCCGCAATCACGGCACTCGCCATGCCCTTCACCTACTCGATTGCCAACGGCCTTGCCTTCGGCTTCATCACCTATGTCGCCGTGAAGGTCTTCACCGGCCGCTGGTCGATGCTGCACCCGGCAACGCAGATCGTCGCTGCCCTGTTCGTCGTGCGCTTCGCCTTCTTCGCAGACTAGCAACGATATGAATTCAAGGCCGGGTCGTTCGCTCGAATGACCCGGCCTTTTTGCGTCTTGCTGGTTGCAGGAAATGGGAGCCATCCCGGAAAAATAAGGGGCGCTGCCGTCGCAACGCCCCTTTTTGACATCTGGATCGATCCGGCTCTTTTTAGCGGATCAGGAATGGCTCTTCATAGAAATGTTCCTCAAGATTGACGCCCTTGCCGCCGCGATCGATGACGATGAAGTCGGAGATGCCGTCGAGGGGCGTCAGAATGCCGTGCCAGACATTGCGCCAGATGTTGACGCCCTGCCCCGGCCTGGTGCGGAAGGCCACTGGCTCGCTCGGCCCATAGCCCGTTTCGCGCGCGGCAACGACGAGGAATGGATGGCTGGACAGCGGAACGAAGGCCTGGCTGCCGAGAGGATGCCGCTCGACCATCTTCAGTTCCAGCGGCAGCGCATAGGGCTCGCCGCGCAACCAACTGATCATCGTGCGCGCCTCTTCACCGATCGCTTCGACCTGTGCAAGGTCATGATAACGAACGCATTTGCCGGCGTTGATCGGATAGTTGCGCGCCCCTTCCATCTCGATCACATCGCCGAAGGGGGCGAATGTGGCTCTCGTCAGCGGTTGAATTTCGATCACTTTCATTCCTGGTCTCCCGTTTTCATTCCCTGAACTCACCTCTGTCTTAATTGTGATAGGTCGTGGAGGTCGGCGCATGGCCTGTGGCATGGACAGCCGGGCTCATCCGAAGCGCAACATGCACGCCACCCAACCTGTGTGGCTCCGTCGCCTCCGTAAGAAGGTCGTTACGGATACCGACCCCAATGGTCTTAAGGCCTATTCCCTGTTAAGCCTGCCAGTGCCGGGTCGACGGGCTATGCCTGCAAGGCTCTGCAGGTGGGCAAGCGCGCACTTGCCGTGCGCGACGTGACCGGTAGAGGCCAAGGCACAAATTGATCGGCAGCCGTCGCCGCCTTCTTCATCATTCAGGGCAGATTTCTATGCCGAAGCCTGTTTCACCTTGTCGGTGAGCTGCAAAAACCGTCAACAATGTCCAAGCATGTCGCATGAAACGTTCCTCCAAACGTTTTCGACTACCAATTTCTAACCGCAAATCGCACGCGCCATTCCCCTTGGAAAATTTGAAAGTCTCGAACGTTGCAGCTGCTTTTCAGTGGTATCGGCCTGGCGGATAGTAGAGACAGGAGCGCTATGTTCGGGAGAAAAGCATGCAGTCTCATTCGCCAGGAGCCGGCCGGCTCACGACCCACGTACTGGACACGGCGCTCGGCAAGCCCGCTGAGGGCCTGCGCATCGATCTGTACCGGATCGAAGACGAAACGCTGCAGCTCCTGAAATCCACCAAAACCAACGATGACGGCCGCTGCGACGCGCCGCTCTTGTCCGGCGAAACCATGCGCTCCGGCACCTACGAGCTGCGCTTTCATGCTGGTGACTATCTCGGCCGCTCCGGCGACGATCCCATGTTTCTGGATGTCATCCCGATCCGCTTCGGCCTCGCCGACGAGCGCGCGCATTACCATGTGCCGCTGCTCCTCTCGCCCTACAGCTATTCCACCTATCGCGGGAGCTGAACGATGACCGTCGTAAAAATCCGCTCCGAACTGCGTTTCATTCTGAACGGTCAGGACGTCGTTCTGAGCGACGTCGCACCAGATCAGACGTTGCTCGACTGGCTGCGCCTCTCCCGCTCGCTGAAGGGCACCAAGGAAGGCTGCGCAGAGGGCGATTGCGGCGCCTGCACCGTGCTTGTGGGACGACTGACCCCGGCAGGTGGCCTTGTCTATGAGGGCGTCAATGCCTGCATTCGCTTCCTCGGCTCGCTTGATGCCTGTCATGTGGTCACTGTCGAGCATCTCGCCCCCAGCGACGACCATCTGCATCCGGTGCAGCAAGCCATGATCGATTTTCATGGTTCGCAATGCGGCTTCTGCACGCCGGGCTTCGTCATGTCTCTCTATGGGCTTTGGATGCAGACGCTGAACCCGACTGACCAGCAGATCGAAACGGCGCTGCAGGGCAATCTCTGTCGCTGCACCGGCTACGAGCCGATCCTGCGGGCCGCCCGCGCCATCTCCAGCTATGGCGGGACGCAAGATGACCCCTTGCTGGTCGAGCGCGAAACGATGATCGCGCGCCTGCAAGCCCTTCGCGACGGCGCCCGCGTCGAAATCGGCGAAGGTCGCCATCGTCTGATCGTGCCGGCGAACCTCGACGATTTCGCCACCATTCTCGAAACCACGCCGACAGCGATCGTCGTTGCCGGGTCCACCGATGTCGGCCTCTGGGTCACCAAGCACATGCGCGACATCACACCGGTCGTTTTCATTGCCGGGCTGCAGGAGCTGAAGTCGATCGTGGTGGACGACAAGCTCATCACCGTCGGCGCCGGCGTCACCTATTCGGAGGCGATCGCGACGCTGTCGCGGCATATCCCGGCGCTCGGACCGCTGATTACCCGCATCGGCGGCCAGCAGGTGCGCAATATGGGCACGATCGGCGGCAACATCGCCAACGGTTCGCCAATCGGCGACACACCGCCGGCACTGATCGCGCTTGGCGCGTCGCTGACCTTGCGCAAGGGCGCGGTCCGGCGCACCATCGCGCTTGAAGACTTCTTCATTGCCTATGGCAAGCAGGACCGCCAGCCCGGCGAATTCGTCGAAGCCGTGCATATCCCGGTTCCCGCCGTGGCGGAAAAATTTGCCATCTACAAGGTGACCAAGCGCCGGGATGAGGACATCACGGCGACGCTCGGCGCCTTCCGACTGGTGCTTACTGAAGATGGCACTGTCGCGGAAATCCGGATCGCCTATGGCGGCATGGCCGCAACGCCGAAACGGGCCTTTTCCGTCGAAAAGGCGCTGCACGGCCAGCCTTGGAACGAAAAGACGGTAGAGATGGCGATGGAAAAATATGCCGAGGATTATGCGCCGCTGACCGACATGCGCGCCACCGCGGAATACCGTGCGCTCGCAGCAAGGAACCTTCTCTTGCGCTTCTACCTGGAAGCGACGTCCAGCGCAGCGCCGGCGCAGGTATCGAGATATGAGGCTGCGTAACCCATGAACAAGCACGCTCCAGATCTCAAGCCCGAAACCATCATTGGCGGCGTCCATTCCAGCCCACGGCACGATTCCGCGCACAAGCATGTCTCCGGCGCGGCCATCTATATCGACGACATTACCGAGCCGACCGGAACGCTTCATGCCGGCCTCGGCCTGTCCACCGTAGCGCACGGTATCCTAAAATCGGTCGATCTTGACGCCGTGCGGAGAGCCCCCGGCGTCGTTGCCGTGCTGACCCATGAGGACGTACCCGGCGTCAACGATATCTCACCCTCCTACATGCACGATGACCCCGTGCTTGCCGCCGGCAAGGTCGAGTTTCACGGCCAGCCGATCTTCTGCGTGATTGCCGAAACGCGAGAACAGGCGCGCCGTGCAGCAAGGCTGGCAAAGATCGATTATGAGGAGCTGCCAGCCGATATCGACATCTGGGATCTCGATGTTTCCACCCATCGACAGGTGGTCACGCCGCTGACGCTGAAGCGAGGCGACGCGGCGTCTGCCCTTGCAAATGCTCCGCGTCGCGTGACGGGCCGCATGCGGCTCGGCGGCCAGGACCATTTCTATCTCGAAGGCCAGGTCTCGCTTGCCGTCCCCGGCGAAGACGACGAGGTCGTGGTCTATTGCTCGACGCAAGGTCCGAGCGAGACCCAGCACATGGTCGCTCACGCCCTGGGCGTGCCGAGCAATGCTGTCACGATCGAGGTTCGGCGCATGGGTGGCGGCTTCGGCGGCAAGGAGACCCAGGCGAACCAGTGCGCCGCCATTGCAGCGATCGCTGCCAAAAAGCTGAAGCGCGCCGTCAAGGTCCGGCTCGACCGTGACGAAGACATGGTCGCGACCGGCAAGCGGCATGATTTTGCCATCGACTACGATGTCGGCTTCGACGATGAAGGCCGTATCCTCGGCATCGACTACACCTTCGCGCTTCGCGCCGGATTTTCCGCCGACCTCTCCGGTCCCGTGGGCGACCGGGCGCTGTTTCACTGCGACAATGCCTATTTCTTCCCGCATGTTCATGCGAAGTCGGCGCCGCTTTATACCAATACGGTTTCCAACACGGCCTTCCGCGGCTTCGGCGGCCCACAGGGCATGGTCGGCGCCGAGCGCGTCATCGACGAGGTGGCCTTCGCCGTCGGCAAGGATCCGCTCGAAATCCGCAAGCTGAATTTCTATGATGCGATGGGCGTTCAAGGCGAACGCAACCTCACCCCGTATCATCAGAAGGTCGAGGATTGCATCATCCAGCGCATCGTCGCGGAACTGGAGGAAAGCGCGGATTATGCCGGGCGCCGCAAGGCCATCGCCGAGTTCAATGCCAAGAGCCGTATCGTCAAGCGCGGCATCGCGCTCACCCCGGTGAAATTCGGCATCTCCTTCACCAAGACGGAATCGAACCAGGCCGGTGCTCTCGTGCATGTTTATAGCGACGGCTCCGTCCACATGAACCATGGCGGTACCGAGATGGGGCAAGGCCTGCACCTGAAGGTGGCGCAGGTCGTGGCGGAAGAGTTCCAGATCGATCTCGACCGGGTGAAGATCACCGCGACGACGACCGCCAAGGTGCCGAATACCTCGCCGACCGCGGCCTCTTCAGGTGCTGATCTGAACGGCATGGCAGCCCAGAACGCTGCACGCCAGATCAAGGACCGGCTGATTGCCTTTGCGGCGGAAAGCCATCAGGTGCCGCGTGATAAGGTTCTCTTCCTGCCCAACCGGGTGCGGATCGGCGACATCGAGATGCCCTTCGACGATCTCGTCAAGAAGGCCTATATGGCCCGCGTCCAGCTTTCGGCCGCCGGTTTCTACAAGACCCCGAAGATCCATTGGGACCGCAAGGCCGGCCGTGGCCACGCTTTTTACTACTATGCCTATGGTGCGGCGTGCTCGGAGGTGTCAGTCGACACGCTGACGGGAGAATATGTGGTGGAGCGCACCGATATTCTGCACGATACAGGCCGTTCGCTGAACAAGGCCATCGACATCGGGCAGATCGAGGGCGGCTTTATTCAAGGGATGGGATGGTTGACGACGGAAGAGCTCTGGTGGGACGGCAAGGGGCGCCTTAGAACGCACGCGCCCTCAACCTACAAGATCCCGCTTGCATCCGACCGCCCGAAGATTTTCAATGTAGCGCTGACCGATTGGTCGGAAGCCTACGAGCCGACGATCCATCGATCCAAGGCGGTCGGCGAGCCGCCGCTACCGCTCGGCCTTGCCGTCCTGCATGCGCTTTCGGACGCGGTGGCGAGCGTCGCCGATCACAAGATCTGCCCGCGTCTCGACGCGCCGGCGACACCCGAACGGGTGCTGATGGCGATCGAACGTCTCAAGGCGGCGAACAAGGAGTAAGATCATGCCTGCCGCCCGTGAAGATATCCGGGATTTCCTCCGCCGAGAACCGGCGTCGATACTGGTCGAGGTCACCGGGGTCGCAGGTTCCGCGCCGCGCGATGCGGATGCCTGGATGCTGGTATCGGAACGGGCGATCTTTGCGACGATCGGCGGCGGGACACTCGAATATATGGCCATCGACCAGGCGCGGCGCGCATTGCGTTCCGGCCTTGCAGCGGAGCCGATGAACGTGCCGCTTGGCCCTGAGATCGGCCAGTGCTGCGGCGGCCGAGTGGGCCTGGCCTTCACCGCCCTTAACCCAAAGCTTGCGAACGATCTCGTCGCCCGCAGCGATCGCGAAATGGCTGCGCGTCCGCATGTCTACGTGTTCGGCGCCGGTCATGTCGGCGATGCACTCGCCATGGCGCTTTCATTGGCGCCGTTGCGCGTGGTGCTTGTCGACACGCGAGAGGAAGAGCTTGTTGCCAGCGCGGTGCCAGGCATCGAAACCTGCCTGACGGCCATGCCGGAGGCCGTGGTACGCGATGCGCCGGCCGGCAGCAGCTTCGTGATCCTCACACACGACCACGCGCTCGATTTCCTGATTGCGGCCGAGGCGCTCAAGCGCGCGGATGCCGCCTATGTCGGCATGATCGGCTCCAAGACTAAGCGTGCCACCTTCCGCAACTGGCTCTCGCGCGAAACCGGCCAGGCGGAGCTTTTCGACCGCCTCGTCTGCCCGATCGGCGGCACGGCGGTCAAAGACAAGCGCCCGACCGTCATAGCCACGCTCGCCGCCGCCGAGATCATGACGGCGGCGCTGAGCTGGGCGGCTGCCGGGCAGCCAATCACGGCAAAACCTGTTATCGGATAGCGGGCAACCGCTTCAGGGGATTGGCGAACGGCACGCCAAGCGGCTCGAAATGGCGCTCATTGGCCGTCAGAACGGTCAGGTTGTGGGCAACGGCAGTCGCGGCAATGGCAATGTCCTCGAAACCAGGGTCGTGCGCACGCGCCTGGTCAAGCATCAGGCCGGCATGTCTCGCCTCTTCGATGCCGAACGGCAGGATACGGCCGGCATAGAAATGCTCCACCGCCGCGAGCCAGTCGCCCAGATGCTTCGCTTTCGTCGTCGCCCCGATTCTGATCGCTCTGGCAATGCCGGCCTCGATCTCGGCGATGGTGATTGCCGAAAGATAAAGCCGGTCGCCATTCGCACGCATCCAGGTCGCGAATGCATCAACGCCGACGTGGCGCTTGGTCGGCGCATCGGCCGACACGATATCGGTGTCCAGAAGATACAAGATCAGAAGCCGTTTTCACGCAACGAACGTGCGGGCTTTCGCGATCGTTCGGGAATATCGGCCTGCTCGCCGGGAAAGGCCAAAAGCAGATCGGCGAACTCAGGCACTCTCGAAACCCGCTGCCATTCCTCGAAGGAAACCAGCACGGCCTCCTTGCGGCCATGTCGGGTGATAACGGTCGGCTCACCGGCCACGGCCTGATCGACCACGGCGGAAAGCGTCGCCTTCGCATCCTTGAGCTGGATTTCCTTCATGCTATCACTCCGTATGACCACCGATAGTCATATATGATTTCGCCGACTTGATTCAAGCGGAGATCTGCCTGTGGCCTTCAGATCACGAAGCTGCAGCCGCCGCCTCGTCCTCGAGCAGCTTGCCGATGAGCCGCTGACAGCGCTCCGCCATGAAATCGATCATCAGACGGACCTTCGGGTCCTGGAAACGCTTGTGCGGATAGATGGCGGCGAGCTGAATCGGCGCCGGCGGGCTCTCCTTCAGGATTTCCGTCAGCCGGCCGTCTTTCAGATAGGCCTTCACCTCGAACAGCGGCTTGTTGATGATGCCGCGGTCTTCCAGTGCCCATTGGGTGAGCACGTCGCCGTCGTCGCTGTCATAGGGGCCGGCGACCTCGAACTTGCGAGGGCCTTCCGCCGTGACCAGCGTCCAGTAATATTCCTTCGATCCGGGATAGCGCAGCAGAAGACAGTCATGCTTGTCGGCAATCAAGGCGTCCGCGGTCGCCGGCACGCCACGGCTTGCAAGATAGGCTGGCGACGCGCACAGCACCCGCTCGCAATTGAGGATACCACGCATGCGCAGATTCGAATCCTCCAGCACGCCGAGCTTGAAGGCAACGTCGACACCCTCGGCGAGGATATCGACATTGTGATCGGACAGGCGCACACGCACCTCGATATCCGGATATTTGTCGTGAAACTCCGGAATACCTGAGGCGATCAGCCGCCGGCCGATGCCGAGCGGCGCGGTAATCCTGAGCGACCCTTTCGGATTGCGCGAGAGATCGGCGATCGCCGCTTCCGCCTCGTTTACGGCCTCGATGATCTTCACGGCCTTTTCGTAGAAGACACGGCCATGTTCGGTCGGCGAGAGCTTACGCGTCGTGCGGTTGAAGAGGCGCACGCCAAGATGGCGCTCTAGTTCCTTGATGCGATTGCTCGCAACCGCGGGCGTGACGCGTTGGTCGCGCCCCGCTGCCGAGAGGGTACCGAGTTCGACCACGCGAACGAAGACACGGACATTATCGAGATAGGACATGGCACCTTTCTACCACATCGGCGTGCGGAACAAAGCAGGGGTCATCTTATAGATTTTTTTGAAAGTGTTGGCGGATTAACCGGGATTTTCGAGAAAATCGAGCGATGGCAAACAGTCGATGAAGATCGGGAGGGAGTTCCCATGTACGAATATGCCATCGCCTGGGACTGGATAACCTTCGCCGTCCGCTGGCTGCACGTGATCACGGCGATCGCCTGGATCGGTTCCTCATTCTATTTCGTCGCGCTCGACCTCGGCCTCAAGAAGCATCCGCAACTGCCACCAGGCGCCTATGGCGAGGAATGGCAGGTCCATGGCGGCGGCTTCTACCATATCCAGAAATATCTGGTGGCGCCCGCCAACATGCCGGAGCACCTCGTCTGGTTCAAATGGGAAAGCTATGTCACCTGGCTTTCAGGCTTCGGCATGCTCTGTCTCGTCTATTATGCCGGCGCCGACCTCTACATGATCGATCCGGCCGTGCTCGACGTCTCCAAGCCCGTGGCGATCGCCATTTCGCTCGGCTCGATCGCCGGCGGCTGGCTCCTGTACGACCTGATCTGCAAGTCGCCGTTCGGCAATGACAATACGCGGCTGATGGTGGCGCTCTATTTCATTCTGGTGGCGGTCGCCTGGGGTTATACGCATCTCTTTACCGGCCGTGCCGCCTTCCTGCATCTCGGCGCCTTCACCGCGACGATCATGTCGGCCAACGTGTTCTTCATCATCATTCCGAACCAGAAGATCGTCGTTGCCGACCTGATCGCCGGCCGCAAGCCCGATCCGAAATATGGCCGCATCGCCAAGCAGCGCTCGACACACAACAACTACCTGACGCTGCCGGTGCTGTTCCTGATGCTGTCGAACCACTATCCGCTGGCGTTCGGCACGCAGTTCAACTGGATCATCGCCTCGCTCGTCTTCCTGATGGGTGTCACGATCCGCCACTGGTTCAACACCCGCCACGCCAATGCCGGCAACCCGACCTGGACCTGGCTGATCACCGTCATCCTCTTCATCGTCATCATGTGGCTCTCAACGGTGCCGAAGATCCTGACGGGCGAACCCACAACGAAGATTTCCGCCACCCAGCAGCCTTTCATAGCCGCGCAGGATTTCCCGAAGGTCCGCGATACCGTGATGGGACGCTGCTCCATGTGCCATGCGAAGGAGCCGAGCTGGGAAGGCATCGTCGCTCCGCCAAAGGGCGTGATGTTCGAAACCGACCGCGACATCGCCGCTCATGCCCGCGAAATATACCTGCAGGCCGGCCGCAGCCACGCCATGCCGCCGGCCAATGCCTCGCACATTACCGACGAGGAGCGCCGACTGCTCGTCTCCTGGTACGAAAGTGCCATCAATGGGGAGAAGACCCAATGACTGAAATCCTGATCCGTGGCCGCGTTCTCACCTTCCTTGCCGAACCGCAAGGGATCGATGATGCCGCATCCTATCGTTATATCGAGGACGGCGCCGTCTATGTTCGCGATGGAAAGATCGTTGATATCGGCTTGTATAATGATGTTCGCAAGCTGGCTGACGCCGGTATCCGGATCGCGGACCATCGCCCGAACCTTATCCTGCCGGGCTTTATCGACACGCACCTTCATTTCCCGCAGACGCAGGCAATCGCCTCCTATGGCGCCCAGCTGCTCGAATGGCTGAATACCTATATTTTCGTCGAGGAACAGAAATTCGCCCGCGCCGCGCATGCCGCCGAAGTGGCGGACCGCTTCATGGACGAACTCCTGTCGAACGGTACGACGACGGCGGTCGCCTATTGCTCCGTGCATCCGGAAAGCGTCGATGCGTATTTTGCTGCCGCTGAAGCGCGCGGCATGTTGATGATCGGCGGCAAGGTCATGATGGATCGCAATGCGCCGGATGCACTGCGCGATACGCCGCAGCGCGGCTACGACGAGACCAAGCGGCTGATCGAGAAATGGCATGGCCGCGGCCGCGGCCATTATGCGATCAGCCCGCGCTTTGCCATCACCTCGACGCCCGAGCAGATGGAGATGAGCAAGGCACTCGTCGCCGAGCATCCGGACTGCTACGTCCAGACGCACCTCTCCGAAAATCGCGATGAGATCGCCTTTGCCACCTCTCTCTATCCCGAGGCGAAGGACTATACGGATATCTACGCTCGTTACGGCCTGCTCAACGATCGCATGCTGCTCGGTCACTGCATCCATATGAGCGAACGGGAAGTCGCGGTGCTCGCCGAAACCGGCGCGGTCGGTGTCTTCTGCCCGACCTCGAACCTCTTCCTCGGCTCCGGGCTCTTCAACACCGCGCAATTCGACAGGCTCGGCGCGCGCTGGTCGGTTGCGACCGACGTCGGCGCCGGCACCAGCTTCTCGATGCTGGAAACGATGGATGAGGCCTACAAGGTGTTGCACCTGCAAGGACAAAGACTGACGCCGTTCAACTCTTTCTATCGCATGACGCGCGGCAATGCCCTGGCGCTCGGCCTCGAAAGCCACATCGGTTCGCTGCAGCCAGGTGCGGATGCCGATATCGTCGTGCTTGATTCCAGCGCCAAGTCGGCGATGGAATTCCGCATGCGCACCGCGACCTCATTGGCCGAAGAACTCTTCATCCTGCAGACCATGGGCGACGATCGCTGCGTTACGGAAGTCTACGTTGCCGGCAAGGCGATGAAGACTACGGTCAAGAAGGCGCACACGATCGCACGCGAGCAATTGCAGCTCGCCTGACCCCACTTGTGCGGTGGACTGTCGACGCCGTCGTCTCCGGAGAGGAGACGGCGGCGTTGTCGTTCAGGTTCGCTTCAACCGTCCGCCCATCGCCTTCGTCAATTCTTCCGCTGCCGCCCGCACAACCGGGCCAAGTGCTGCGACCCTTTCGTCCGGCAGCCGCACGGCCGGGCCTGAAATCGAGATGCCGGCAATAGCTTCGCCATATTCGTCGAAGATCGGCGCCGCAACGCATCGCATGCCGAGCGTGTGCTCCTCATCGTCGATCGACCAGCCGCGTGAGCGGATCTCGGCCACATCATTGAGCAGCATGGGCAACGTATCGCGGGTCTTATCGGTGAAATGCTGCAACGACCGCCCTTTGAGCAACGCCTCGATCTGGCTGTCCGCCCAGGTGGAAAGGATCGCCTTGCCGATACCCGAAGCATGGATCGGTCCACGCCTGCCGGGGCGGAAGAAGGCGCGCATCGGCGCGTGACTTTCCGCTTGGGAGATGAAGACGACATCACCATCCTCCTCGATGGCGATATTGGCGGTCTCGCCAGACGCCTCCATCAACTGCTTGAGAAAGGGCCGGCTGATCGTGCCAAGCTTGCGGAAGCGTAAGTAGGCCGTTCCGATCTCGAAGGCTTTCACCCCGATCGTCCAGACGCCGGTCTCGCCGTCATGGGTTACCATGCCATGCTGGGCGAGAGAGGTCAGCAGCCGGTGCACGGTGGAAGGCGCCATGCCCGATCTGTCGGCGAGATCGGTCAGAACCGCGCCATCGGCTTCGGCTACCAGTTCCAGCAGTTTCAAACTGCGATCGAGCACCTGCACGGACGAGGCGGCCGCATTCTCCGCCGGTTTCCGGCCCGGCCTGCCCCTCGTCTTTTCCCGATTTTCCGCCATGACGCCCACTTTTGACCGAAAGCGCGCCGCGCAGTTTGGCGCGGCATGCTTCGGCTTCATGACATATCCGCTTCGCCTCGATTGTTCCAGATTTGTTGAAAATGTTTATTTCCATATCATGGGATTGATTTCCATTTTATGATTGCGCCCGTCGGCGCATGCGGTACCTTCAATCCAGAAACGGAGGAAATTCCCATGGCGAAGATGCGCGCAGTCGATGCCGCGGTGCTGGTTCTGGAAAAGGAAGGTGTCAATTGCGCCTTCGGCGTTCCCGGCGCTGCGATCAACCCCTTCTACTCGGCGATGAAAGCGCGCGGCTCTATCCGCCATGTGCTTGCCCGTCATGTCGAAGGTGCAAGCCATATGGCCGAGGGCTATACCCGCGCCCGCGCCGGCAATATCGGCGTCTGTATCGGAACGTCTGGGCCTGCCGGCACCGACATGATCACCGGCCTTTATTCGGCCTCGGCCGACTCGATCCCGATCTTGTGCATTACCGGCCAGGCGCCGCGCGCCCGCCTCGACAAGGAGGATTTCCAGGCCGTCGATATCGCCAAGATCGCAGCCCCGGTCACCAAATGGGCGGTTACCGTCATGGAGCCGGCGCTCGTCCCTTACGTCTTCCAGAAGGCGTTCCACACGATGCGCTCGGGTCGCCCCGGCCCCATCCTCATCGACCTGCCCGTTGATGTTCAGGTCGCGGAAATCGAGTTCGACATCGACACCTATGCCTCGCTTGACCCCTACAAGCCCTCGGCGACACGTGCGCAGGCCGAAAAGGCGCTTGCCATGCTGAACGCGGCCGAACGGCCGCTGATTGTCGCCGGCGGCGGCATCATCAATGCCGATGCTTCCGACCTGCTGGTCGAATTCGCCGAAATCACCGGCGTTCCGGTCATTCCGACTCTGATGGGCTGGGGCACGATCCCGGACGACCATCCGCTGATGGCCGGCATGTGCGGGCTGCAGACCTCGCATCGCTACGGCAATGCGACGCTGCTCGGCTCCGACTTCGTGCTTGGCATCGGCAATCGCTGGGCCAATCGCCACACCGGCAACGTCTCGACCTATACCGAGGGTCGGACCTTCGTGCATGTCGATATCGAGCCGACCCAGATCGGCCGTGTCTTCGCCCCCGATTTCGGCATCGTCTCAGATGCGGGTGCCGCGCTGAAGCTCTTCCTCGACGTCGCCACAGAATGGAAGACCGAAGGCAAACTGCGCAACTGGTCGACATGGGCGGAGGAATGCCGCGAGCGCAAGCGCACCATGCTGCGCAAGACGCATTTCGACCAGACACCGCTGAAGCCTCAGCGCGTTTACGAGGAGATGAACAAGGCTTTCGATCGCGACACCTGCTATGTCTCGACCATCGGGCTCAGCCAGATTGCCGGCGCACAGTTCCTGCATGTCTACAAGCCGCGCAACTGGATCAATTGCGGCCAGGCTGGCCCGCTCGGCTGGACCCTGCCGGCAGCCCTTGGCGTGCGCGCCGCAGATCCGGACCGCCCGATCGTCGCCCTATCCGGCGACTACGACTTCCAGTTCCTCATCGAGGAATTGGCCGTCGGCGCGCAGCACAAGCTCCCCTACCTGCATGTGGTCGTGAACAATTCCTATCTCGGCCTCATTCGCCAGGCCCAGCGCGGCTTCAACATGGATTTCGAGGTCAGTCTCGCCTTCGACAACATCAATGCCACTGACAACGCCGAACCCGGCTATGGCGTCGATCACGTCGCCGTTGCCGAAGGCCTCGGCTGCAAGGCGATCCGCGTTCGCAGCCCGAACGAATTCCAGGAGGCTTTCACGACGGCGCAACAGCTCATGAAGGAACACCAGGTTCCGGTCGTCATCGAGTTCATTCTGGAGCGCGTCACCAACATCGCCATGGGCGCCGACATCAATGCGGTCGTCGAGTTCGAGGAACTTGCCGAGCGCGGCGAGGATGCACCGACGGCAATCCTCGCTCTGCTGGACTGAAGGAGAAAAAAATGCCGAAATTTGCGGCCAATCTGACCATGCTCTTCACCGAGGCGCCGTTTCTGGATCGCTTCGCACTTGCCGCCAAGGCAGGCTTCGAGGGTGTCGAATACCTCTTCCCCTATGATTTCGCGAAGGAGGCGCTGCGCGCCGAACTCGATCGCCATGGCCTGACGCAGGTGCTGCACAATCTGCCCGCCGGCAACTGGGCCGGCGGCGAGCGGGGGATCGCGATCCTGCCGGATCGCATCGACGAATTCCGCCGCGGCGTTGCCTCGGCGATCGACTACGCAACGACGCTCGGCTGCAGCCAAATCAATTGCCTCTCGGGCATTGCGCCGGTCGGTGTCGCCGATGAAGCGTTGCGGACGACCTTCGTCGCCAATCTCAAATACGCGGCTGCCGAATTGGGCAAGCATGGAATCCGGCTGCTGATCGAGCCGATCAACAGGTTCGACATTCCCGGCTTCTTCCTCAACACGCCGGATCAGGCCGCTTCGATCATCGCCGAAGTCGGCAGCAACAACCTGTTCATCCAATATGATCTCTACCATCAGCAGCGCACCGAGGGCGAGCTGATCGGGACATTCAAGAAGCACCAGGCGCAGATTGCGCATGTGCAGCTTGCCGATAATCCGGGTCGTAATGAACCGGGCACCGGCGAGATCGCCTATCCCTTTATCTTCAATGCGCTCGACGCGCTCGGCTACGACGGCTGGATCGGCTGCGAATACAAGCCGCGCACCACGACTGCTGCGGGGCTCGGCTGGTTTGCCGCAGCCGGCCGCCACGCCGAAGGCGCAGCCATTCTCAATATCAGGAGCTAACAACCATGGCACATATCGGATTTATCGGCCTCGGCATCATGGGAACCCCCATGGCGCGCCACCTGCAAAATGCCGGCCACATCGTCGTCACATCAAAGTTTTCCATTCCGCCGCGCCAGGAGCTGCTCGACAACGGCCTGCAATTCGTCGAGACGCCGAAGGCGCTCGCTGAAACCGTCGACACCATCATCCTGATGCTGCCGGATACGCCCGAGGTCAAGGATGTTCTCTTCGGCGAGAACGGCGTTGCCTATGGCCTTTCGAAAGGCAAGCTCGTCATCGACATGAGCTCGATCTCGCCGATCGAGACCAAGGAATTCGCCAGGAGAGTTCGTGAGACCGGCGCCGAATATGTTGACGCTCCGGTTTCAGGCGGCGAGGTTGGCGCCAAGAACGCCTCGCTCTCGATCATGGCCGGCGGTTCCGAGGCAAGTTTCGAGCGGGCGCTGCCGCTCTTCCAGCTGATGGGCAAGAACATCACGCTCGTCGGCGATTGCGGCGATGGCCAGGTCACCAAGGTCGCCAATCAGATCATCGTCGCATTGACGATCGAGGCCGTGTCCGAGGCACTTGTCTTCGCCTCGAAGGCGGGGGCCGATCCCGCCCGCGTGCGCTCGGCCCTGATGGGCGGCTTTGCCTCCTCGCGCATCCTCGAAGTGCATGGCGAGCGCATGATCAAGCGCACCTTCGAACCCGGCTTCCGCATCTCGCTGCATCAGAAGGATCTGAACCTTGCGCTGCAGGGCGCCAAAGCGCTTGGCGTGTCGCTGCCGAATACCGCAGCAACGCAGGAGCTCTTCAATCAGTGTGCCGCCAATGGCGACAGCGGGCTCGACCATTCCGGTCTCGTCAAGGCGCTTGAGCGCATGGCGAACCATCCCGTCGCGTAACGTGTGAGAGACCCGATGCCGAGCATTGCCGATCCCCGCGCCTTTCTGGAAAAGCTCTTCTACGCGGCCGTCGCTGCGGCCGATCCGGACAAGGCGCTCGCCGCCCACCTGCCGGAAAAGCCGAAGGGCCGAACGGTGGTGGTCGGCGCCGGCAAGGGAGCGGCGCAGATGGCACGCGCCTTCGAACGCCTGTGGGACGCACCGCTATCCGGTGTCGTCGTCACGCGTTACGGCTATGCCGTTGCCTGCGAGCGTATCGAAGTTCTTGAGGCCGCCCATCCCGTGCCCGACGAAAATGGCCTGCACGCATCAGATCGACTGATGGCAGCAGTAAGCGGTCTTTCGGAAGATGATCTGGTCGTTGCCCTCATCTGTGGCGGCGGCTCGGCATTGCTGCCGGCTCCGGCCAACGATCTCACGCTTGCCGACGAAATCGCCGTCAATCGGGCCCTACTTGCCTCCGGTGCGCCAATCAGCGCCATGAACGCCGTGCGCAAGCAGGTTTCCCGCATAAAGGGAGGGCGGCTCGCCGCCCTTGCCTATCCGGCCCGCGTGGTCTCGCTCGTCGTTTCCGATATTCCCGGCGACAACCCCGCCCTGGTCGCCTCCGGCCCGACCATTGCCGACGAGACAACCCGCGCCAATGCACTTGCAATCATAGAACATTATAGTCTCGATTTGCCGGAAGCAGTGATGCGTCATCTCAAAGATGGCAGGGACGAGCCGCCGTTGCCTTTAGACCCCCGTTTCGCCCGTAACGAGGTGAAGCTCGTTGCTTCGGCGGCCATCGCACTGGATGCCGCTGCCGATGTCGCCCGTAATGCCGGCGTCGAGACCATCGTGCTTTCCGATGCCATCGAGGGCGAAGCATCCGAGGTCGGTCGCCAACATGCTGCGATCGTAGCCAAGATCTCGCATCGGGGTCTGGCGTCGCAAGGCCCCATGCTCCTTCTGTCTGGCGGTGAAACTACGGTTACGATCAAGGGCAAAGGCAAGGGCGGCCGTAACAGCGAGTTCCTGCTATCCTTCGCCTGCGCCATTTCCGGCCAGAAAGGTATTGCAGCGCTCGCCGCCGATACTGACGGCATCGACGGCTCGGAGGACAATGCCGGTGCCTTTGCCGACGGCGCCACAGTTTCGCGGCTTGCCGAGCTGGAAAAAAATGCGGCCGAATTCCTGGGGCGCAACGACAGCTGGTCGGCCTTCGCCGCTCTCGACGATCTTTTCATCAGCGGCCCGACCGGCACGAACGTCAACGACTTCCGCGCGATCCTGCTGCAATAGATCATCGCCGCCTGCCGATCGAGCGAGTTGGAGAATACGCTGCCGATGGCGTGACGCATTCTGTATTGAGCGGCGCGATTAGAAAGCGTATGAATTCATTAGAAAGCTGAACTATTTTTCTTACTCGCAAGGCCAACCGTTGCGGGCAAGCCGGTTGCTACATCTATCATGAATTTGTTGCACTTCCTCATTATCGAGGAGTAGCAAAGAGAAAGCGCTGTTGCGCCAGTCACTTTTTGAACCGGTCACCGCACTTCTTTGGTATGATTGATGGGGGGATGAAATCGCAGGACCTTTACAGCTGCCGAAGCTGCCGAAAAAGTCCATATCGGCACCCGTCGACTTCATAGCAAAAGTGCAGATCAGCGGCACGCAACCCGGAGCTTACCGACCTGGAGATAGATCAGCGAGTTCCGACGAATGCTACGCCCAATCTTGAGCTGTTAAGTTTGTTTCCATTGCCCTGTGGAACTTAACCGATCTTTAACAGCCAGTTGTGCAGGCTGGAGATAGAACGGGCAAGGCCCATACCCCGAAAGCATCGGACCCTCAATGCGTCTTCTCGCCTCAATTATTTTTGCAGTCCTTGCTGCGTTCGTCGCGCCCGCCCTGGCGCAGGACGTGCCGTCAGTGACGATTACCAGCTCCTCAGGCTCGGTGACGTTCGATCGCAATCAGCTTGAGGCGATGGGCCTCGTGTCGATCAAGACTTCGACGCCCTGGAATGACGGTGTGGTCAACTTTGAAGGCGTGCCGATGGCGCTGTTGCTTGAAAAAGCCAAGGCCCAAGGTGCGACGGCCACAGTCATTGCCCTCAATGATTATAGCGTCGATATCCCGACCAGCGATTTCACCAAGTTCGGCACGATCCTCGCCGTCAAGCGCAACGGCGCATATATGCCCATTGACGATCAGGGTCCGTTCTTTGTGATGTATCCATTCGACAGCAACCCCATCCTGCAGGGACAGCCCTATCACGGTCGTGCCGTCTGGCAGGTCAAGGCAATCTCCGTGAAATAGCCCCGGACCGCATGCGCTACCTCCGCACAGCGCTGATAATTGTGATCCTGGGTTTCATCACCTCGGCGATCTATATTTCCGCCTTGGTCTTCCAGCGCCAGACCGCACTGCAAGATGTCGGCTTGGGCAATATCACCTGGACGATAGCCCAAGCTCCGAGTGAGTTCACCAGACTCGAACAGCGCGTCAGCGCCATGGGCATGAACGACGGCAGCGTCGATGCCCATGAGGTCAGGCTGCGCTTCGATATCGTCGTCAATCGCCTCAAGACCCTGCGGTCCAACGGGGTCGAGAAGTTCGTACAATCGAATCCGCATATCGGCGAGACCCTCGACGACCTCGAAGATGCGCTCAACCAGACCCGGCCGCTCCTTAGCCAGCTTTCCGTGCCTGGAACACCGGCGCGTATCCTCACGATCCTGGAACCGATCTACCCGAAGCTGGCGCGCCTCTCCAGCGACAGCAACATGTGGTATTCGGCGCGCATTGCCGAGGATCGGCGCGGCCTTCTTGGGCTGCAATTGGCCCTGACCTGGGTCACCGTCGGCATGCTTATCGGCGGCTGCCTGCTGATTCTGCTGCTGCTCATTCACAATGGCCTTTTGGGTCGGGCCCAAAAGATCCTGCAGGCCAAGGAGCAGACCCTGGCGATCCAGAATGCCCGGTTCGATGCGGCAATGGAGGCCATGTCCCTCGGTCTTTGCCTGCTCGACGACCAATATCGCGTCATCGTTCACAATCCCCGTTTCCTGACCCTGTTCGGTCTCGATGAAGTCCGGGCAAGGATCGGTACCCCGCTGGCCGATCTCATCGCGCCCGAATTGCTGCCCCCCGGATTGTCAACCAGCGGGCCGCGCGGCGTTGCTGGCGATAAGGCTCGTGTCCGGAACGACATCGCCGTGCTCAGCGACCATATCCATCATCTTGCAAACGGCATGGTGCTGGCCGTATCGCACGAACCGACGGGTGAAGGCGGCTGGGTTTGCACTTTCGAGGATGTCAGCGAGCGTCATCGCGCGCAGGATCGCGTGGTGCATATGGCCCATCATGACGCGCTGACCGACATGCCTAACCGGTTACTATTCTGGGAAAGCGTCGGCCACGCACTGCGTGGATTGGCGGCCGGCGGCCAATTATTTACCATACTCTATCTCGATCTCGACCGCTTCAAGGAAGTCAACGACACGCTGGGCCACCCTGTCGGCGACGTGTTGCTGCGCAAGGTCGCCAGGCGGCTGCGCAACACCGCATCACAACAGGACATCGTGGCACGATTGGGCGGTGACGAATTCGCCGTGCTGCACAGGTGTCTGGATTCCACACTCGACAGCGCCCGCGACCTGTCGGAGCGCCTCATAACCAACATTAGCCGGCCTTACCGTATCAACGGCAACGAGATCGTCGTCAGTACCTGTATCGGTATCGCAGTCGCATCGCGCGCTGGCGGTGATACCGGCCAACTGATGAAGAATGCCGACCTGGCACTATACCAGGCCAAAGCTGATGGTAAGGGCGTCTACCGCATCTTCTCTCCGCAGATGGAAGAGGATCTCCAGAACCGGCGTAATCTGGAGGCGGATATGCGCCACGGCATCAAGCTTGGGCAATTCGAGGTTCATTACCAACCGCAGATTTCGCTCAAGACCCGCAAGATCGTTGCCAGTGAGGCGCTGGTACGCTGGCGCCATCCAGAGCGCGGGCTGATCCCGCCGGCCGAATTCATCCCGCTGGCAGAGGAAACCGGCTTCATCGATGCGCTCGGCAAATGGGTGCTGGAGCAGGCATGCCAAGATGCGCTTAACTGGCCCGAGGACGTGCGCGTTTCAGTCAACCTCTCTCCGGTTCAGTTCCGTCAGACGGACCTGGTCGATACGGTCAAGACCGTGTTGGAACTTACCGAATTCGATGCGCGTCGACTGGAACTGGAAATCACGGAGTCGGTACTTCTGCGAGACAATGCCGCGAACCTTGAGGTGCTGAACCGGCTGCGTTCGCTCGGCTTGACCATCGCACTTGACGATTTCGGCACCGGCTATTCTTCGCTGAACTATCTGCAGCGCTTCCCCTTCGACAAGCTGAAGATCGACCGCAGTTTCGTGCGCGACTTGGAAAACCGGCCTGACAGCTTTGCCATCGTCCAGTCCATCGCTACGCTCGGTCGCAATCTCAAGATGCTGACCACGGCGGAGGGCGTCGAGACGCAGACCCAGCTCGACATGGTCATCAAGGCCGGCTGCTCGGAGAGTCAGGGCTATTACTTCAGCCCGCCTGTCCCGGAAACCGAATTCCGTACCATGATCGGCCGGAAGAACAGCGACGCCGGTGATGAGAGCGGAGCCTCAAACGTTCGAGGCCCAAAATCTGGCAGAGACAAAAGTTCGGGCAAGGCTGCAGACGCTGATTCTGCGGACGGGCAATACTAGCCCACTCCCGACTGCGCGGCATTGACCTGATGGGTGAGGCACAGGTTTTCGCGGAAAGCAGTCTGCCGTTCAAAGCTGATGCCGATATTGAGAGGTGCGTCCGACGACAAAGGATGGGCAGTCGTCGGACGCTGCACTGTCTGGCCCGAGGGTGGCATTCAGGCCAGTAATTAGAATATTAGCATCTACCGTAGATTTAGGTGAGCTACCCAATTGGATTGGAAGGCGGATAGGACATCGGCAATCCCTTTGTGTCGATCATGCCGCACCGATGATCGCACGCTCGACGTCATTTCGCACTTGCCTTCGTCGCTCCACGCACAATCTTGAGGCTTCATGTTCGGTTCGTGACTTGCGAGGACAATGTGAGTTTCTCTTTCCGAAGTAGAGTGCTGGTAGCGGGATTGTCGGTTCTCCTCATCGCAGGAGAGGCTGTGGCGGCTGACGATACACGCCAACAGGAGTTCATGCGATTTATCGGGCCAGCCTATCCGCTTCTTCTTGCGAAGGCGGGGCTATGGAAGACGAATCCAGCCGAGATGCAGGGGCTGGCGGGCAAGGCGGCCCGGGCCTTATCGGCTGTGGCCCCAGCCGATTGCGATGCTGCCGGCTTCCAGCGCGATTTTTGCGGCATGACCATGCGAACCGTGCCCGCATCCTCCATGGCGCCGAGCCTTCAGGAAAGGGAAGTCTTGATGACAAGGCCCTATAAGGACACGGAACCGAAGCGTGGTGACATCATCGTCTTTTCCAGCAAATACTACGCCTCTCCGGATAAGCCGGTCTTGTACGTCAAACGGCTGATCGGTCTTCCCGGTGAAAAGGTAGAGTTGCACGATGGTACGGTTTTCGTCGACGGCAAGGCCTTTGCGGCGGTGCCGACGGATCGCACGATGACGGATCTCTTCGGCAATGCGGCTAGAATTCTTGAGGAGACGACGCCAGAGGGACGGCGCTATAGGACCGCAATGACGGATCATGCAGTCGCCGGTCAGGATGAGGCAGGCCCATTCGAAGTACCCGCCGGTCATTATTTCGTGCTGGGTGACAACAGGCACAATTCGGTCGACAGCCGTTTTCCCGATCAGTTCGGCGAAAACGGATTCGTTTCTGCCAAGGATGTTTCCGGGGAGGCCGTGGTCATCTTCGTTTCTCCTGACCCCGATCGCATCGGCACGTTGCTCGAGTAAAAATCGTTCTTTGCAGCCTTACCCATGCAATCGCGCAATTCCGCCGTCATTGGCGAGAATATTATTCCAAAATCGTTTCAGAAATTAGCAAATCACTATAGGCTCCATTTCGACTCGGCTGTGCATAGGCTTCGAGCGATTTCGCCGCGCCGTCGAGCAAGATAATCCTGCGAAGAAAAGCCGACATGCCCAATAGAACCTCCCCGCTCGTCGCGTTTCAGTCCAAGACATTCCGCTCTCTCTGGTCGGCAACGCTCATCTCAAATCTCGGCGGTTTGGTCGAAGGCGTGGGTGCTGCCTGGCTCATGACCAGCCTTGCCACATCCCACGGCATGGTGGCGCTGGTCCAGTCCTCCACGACGCTGCCTGTCATGATCTTTTCGCTCGCCGCCGGCGCGCTTGCCGACAATTACGATCGAAGACGGATCATGCTGATCGCGCAGACGCTGATGCTCAGCGTATCCGCGACGCTGGCGGTGCTGTCCTACAGCAATGCCCTGACCCCCTGGCTCCTGCTCTGTTTCACCTTCCTGATCGGCTGCGGCGGCGCGCTGCACAATCCGTCATGGCAGGCCTCCATGGGCGATGTCGTGCCGCGGGAACATCTGCCGGGCGCCGTGGCGCTCAACAGCATGAGCTATAACCTCATGCGCAGTATCGGGCCGGCGATCGGCGGCGTCATCGTCGCGGCTGCGGGCGCGGCCTTCGCATTTCTCTTCAACGTCTTTTGTTATTTTGCTCTCATCATAACTCTATGGCGCTGGAAGAAGGCTCCCGTCTACAATACGCTGCCGCGCGAGCCCTTCGGCAGCGCGATGTCAGCCGGATTTCGCTATGTGCTGATGTCGCCCAACCTCCTCACGGTAATGTGCCGCGGCTTCGTCTTCGGCCTGACGGCGATCGTCATTTTGGCCCTGCTGCCTCTCGTTGCACGCGACCATGTGCATGGCACCGCGATCACCTACGGTATCATGCTCGGCTTCTTCGGCTTCGGCGCCATCTGCAGCGCGATGCTGATCGGCCGCATTCGCGATATCCTGAGCAATGAATGGGTGATCCGCGGTGCCTTCTTCACGCTGGCGATCAGCTGCTGCTTCCTGGCGCTCAGCAATCAGGTATGGCTCAGCTGTCTTCTCCTGATGCCTGCCGGCGTCGCCTGGGTGCAGGCCTTCTCGCTGTTCAATGTCACGGTTCAGCTGTCGACGCCACGCTGGGTCGTCGGCCGCGCCCTGTCGCTCTATCAGACCGCCACTTTCGGCGGCATGGCTGTAGGAAGCTGGCTCTGGGGTGAACTGGCCGACGCCCATGGCGTCACTGGCGCCCTCTTCATCGCAAGTGCTGCCCTTGGCATCGGCGGCCTGCTTGGTCTCGTGTTGCGCCAGCCGGACTTCGAATCCCTCAATCTCGACCCGACAAATACCTTCAGCGAACCACAACTGCAGCTCGATCTGCGTTCCAGAAGCGGCCCGATCCTGGTCATGGTGGATTATGACATCGAGCAGGAGGACGTGCAGGAGTTTCTGGCCGTCATGGCCCAGCGCCGCCGGATGAGAATCCGCGACGGCGCAAAGCAATGGTCGCTATTGCGCGATCTGGAAAAGCCGAATACCTGGACGGAAAGCTACCATCTGCCGACCTGGATCGACTATGTCCGCCACAGCCAGCGCCAGACGCACGCCGATGTCGAGGTCGCCGAACATCTGGATAGGCTGCATCGTGGCGACCGGCCACCGGTCATCCACCACATGATCGAACGGCAGACGGTGCCCAGACACGACGACATGCCGTTGAAACCCTATCTCGACGCGACCTGACGGAGCTGCGTCGCCCTCTTCCCGATCATCCGGCATGACGTTCACGGCTGCAGACTGGCTCCACCTGAATCGCTTCCTGCATGCTGGCGCGCCATTTCGCGTGGCGAATAGCCGAAGGCACGCTTGAACATGGTCGTGAAGGCGGCCGGGTTCTTGTAGCCGAGGTCGATCGCGATCGTCGTCACCGGCACGCCGGCAACAAGCCGCGGAAGTGCGGCATGCAGGCAGGCCTGCTCCCGCCATTTGACGAAGCTAAGCCCCGTTTCCAGACGAAACATTCGGGTAAAGGCGCGGCGGCTCATGCGCATGTGGCCGGCCCATAGATCGATTGTATCATGCGTCGTCGGCTGCCGCAGAAAATCCTGGCACTTCTCAGCAAGCGTCCTGTTGCGCGGGATCGGCAAGGACAATGGCAATGGCCTCAGCCTTGCCAGTTCGTGCAGAAGCAATGCCATCAAGACGCCGGCCCGATCATTGACGTCGTAGTCGACCGGAATATCGACGGCTTCGGCAATCAAGGTGCGCAGCAGAGGCGAGATTTCGACCACCTGACAGTGATCCGGCATTGTCTTGATCGCTTCCGGCTCAATGTAGAGACTGCGCATGCTGACCTTGCCGAGCATGCGCACGCTGTGGATCACGCCCGGAGGGATCCACATGCCGCGCTCCGGCGGCATGACCAGCGTGCCGTCGGGCGTGGTCACGACCACCACGCCGGAAAAACCGTATAGCAATTGGGCGCGGCGATGCTGGTGCGGTTCGACACGGTGGCCGTCGCCATATTCGTTGCCCAGCGCAATCAGAGGCCGGTCGACATCGATGAATGGATCTATGCGGCTGTTCCTGACCATTCTGGCCCAGTCTCGTAAGAATTGCGCCTTGTCGCGGTAGCGGGCGATGATGTTTTCCAATATCAGCACGGCAGATCATTGAAAAGTGAGAGCCATGAGCCAGGTCATGAACCCGCCCCGCGCGGCCACTACGATATATCCGGTCCTGATGGTGGCCAGTCTTGGCCATTTCATCAACGATGTCACGCAGGCCCTGCTGCCGGCAAGCTATCCGGTGCTGAAGACCGGCTTTGACCTGAGCTTCGCCCAGCTCGGCGTGTTGACCTTCGTCTACCAGATCACCGCCTCGATCCTGCAGCCCTTCGTCGGCTGGTACACGGATGGACGACCGCAACCCTATTCACTGCCGTTCGGCATGGCCTGCAGCTGCGCTGGTATGATCACACTCGGAATGGCCTCGAACTATCCGATGCTGCTGATGGGCGCGATGCTGCTTGGTCTCGGCTCCTCGATCTTCCATCCAGAAGCTTCACGAATCGCGCGACTGGCATCGGGCGGCAAGCATGGCTTTGCCCAGTCGGTGTTCCAGGTCGGCGGCAATTTCGGCACTTCGCTCGGGCCGCTGCTCGCCGCTTTCTTCATTCTTCCGCATGGCCAGCATGGAATGGCCGCACTTGCGAGCCTGGCATTCGTCGGCATTCTCATTCTTGGAAGATTGGGCCGCTGGTATCAGGTCAATGGCAGCCACCTGCGCGCACCGGCAAAATCGGGCAAGGTCCACAAGGCCCTGAGCCTGTCCCGCGCCCGCGTCGGCCTTGCCATTGCCGTGCTGATCGCCTTGATTTTCTCGAAGTACTTCTATCTCGCCAGCTTCACCAGCTACTATAATTTCTACCTGATGGCCCGCTTCGGCGTCACCGAACGGACGGCTCAGCTCTGCCAGTTCGTGTTCTTCGCCGCTGTTGCCGTCGGCACGATGGTCGGCGGCCCGGTTGGCGACCGCATCGGCCGCAAGAAAGTCATCTGGGGCTCGATCCTCGGCATCCTGCCCTTCACCGTTGTTCTGCCCCATGCCAATCTCGAGACGACGATCATTCTCAGCGCAATTATCGGCACGGTCATTGCATCTGCCTTTTCAGCGATCGTCGTCTACGCACAGGAATTGCTGCCCGGTCGTGTCGGTATGGTGTCCGGGCTGTTTTTCGGCTTCGCCTTCGGCATGGGCGGTATCGGGGCAGCTGCGCTCGGCGTGCTCGCCGACCATACGAGCATCGAATTCGTCTTCGAGCTTTGCGCCTTCCTGCCGCTGATCGGACTTTTGACGATCCTGCTGCCGAACGTGGAGGATTGAGGGCACTTGGGAAAGGGCAAGGCCTCGTGATGGAAACATCGACGCCTTGCCCGCCAATCGTTCACGAGGCGGAGACTTTCTTCACCCAGGCTTCCACCTCGTCTCCGCTGCTCATATCGGCCTGCACCAGCCCGTCGATCATGAAGGTCGGAGAAACGTGAATGCCGTTCTGCCGGGCATATTTGCAATGCCATTTGATCTCTCGATCGAGATCCGGAATGGCAAAAGCCTCCTTCAACGCAACACCGCTGTAGCGCTCCAGCCGTTCGATCAGCCCGTTCGGCGTCACGTCCATATTCGGCCCGCCCGCGTGATGAGCGAATTCGAACTCCTCGCGGTGCGCGCCGATGGTGGCCATCACCTTCCTTGCTGTCTCCTTGCCTCCGGCAAGCGTCGAGGCCGCAAGGATGCATCGCACCAGAACACCCGAATACATGTGCCAGGGCTGCGATTGCAGGCGGATCTTGACGGTGACCCTATCCTCACCGGCCTGTGCTAGGAAGGTGTCGAGCTTGCTGAAGGCCCTCACGGAAAAAGGGCAGGTCGGCTCCAGGAAGATTTCAAAGATGCGTGGCCCGTGGCCCCAGCTTAACGGATCTGCGTGCCAGGTGGCGTTGGTCATGCTGGTTTCCTCCACGATCTCGAATCTCGTAATGGGACAAAAACTAGGCGGGCCTGGCTCGATCGGTCAACGCTACGAGGCAAAAAGGTCACACCCTGCAAGCGTTTGCTGACCACAACACCGTGAAGCGTCGGGTGTTCCACAACCAGGTATTGAGGCGCGTGGCAAAATGACTATTTTCCCGCGCTGCAAATGTGGACGCAAAGTCGAACCCTCAGGATTTTGCGAAGCCCCCGCTTCGCCCCTTGCTTTGCGGGTGCCTACGCCATCATTCGGAGTTTCAGGCAGACAATGACATTCCCGACAATTAAGCTTCCCCAGAGAGCCCTCATGCTTGCTCGGGGCGTGATTACGACGCCGAAAGCCAGCTATTTTTCCTTGCCGATCCTGATCGCGCTCACTGTCTTCATGGCGGTTTCCGAAGCCCCGGGCATATTGAGGGATTGGACGATCAGTCAAAATCCCGTCAAGCTCGTCAGCGGCGATATTCGCGATGGAAAATGCTCAACCCGAAAGGGCTTCTTCACCACTTGCGAGGCGCACCTCAACTACGCCTACAATGGTCAGACCTACGACAAGGATGTCGAAATCATGTTCGTCGACATCCATGCCGGCGACTATGACACGGACCTCGTCATCTCCGGCGACCATCCGGACCTGGCAACGCTCAGCCTCGGGCTGGATATGCTCTGGAACCGGATCATAACGCTTGCCGTATTCGTCGCCCTTCTTGGCGGCGCGTGCATCGCGATGATTTTCCAGATCCTGCGTGTCTGGCGTGTCCGCGGGCAATTGCACAGGGCTGCACAGCTCGAGCCGGTCCCGGTGGAAATCACGGCTTTTCAGCGACGAGGCAAGCGACTGACGGTAACCTATGCCGACAAAATCGCGGGCAGAAAAACCGGACGAGCCGCCCATACGCGCTTCGAGCCGGGACAGGAACCTCTGGTCGTCGGTGCAAAGGACGGCAAGGCCGTGGCGCTCGCCGTCTGGCATGGAAATACGGCTCTCCCGGTGCTTTTGGACAGCCGGCTGGAGCGGATCGACATGACGGCGGAAGAACGCGCAAGCATTCTCGCGCCGCTGATGGCAGAACTTGGCGGCCAGCCGCGGGAACTCGTTGCCCAAGGGAAGAAAGGGCCGTCCATCATGACGCGGCTCGGCAGGGTTTTCCTGGTCATACTTCTCTTCATCGCCGGCATTTTCGGCTACTGGGTCTGGTATGTGACCAGCGCCGACTCGCAGTTCACGTCGCCCGCCATGGATCTCAACAATATGATGCCGGCGCCTCTCAACCGCTGGGGCTGCGATCAGTTGAAGAAGCGCTTCGGCGATCAACGCGCGCCCTTCGGCTGCACCGCCTCGGACTACACGAGCTGGAAGTGACGTTCGATGAGCAGCGATGGACGCGGGTTCATAAGCGGGCCGCGTCCTTTGCCCGGTCATTCCAAGACCTGGAGATGGCAGGGGCTCGCGATGAAGGAAGCCCGGTCACCGCTATATGCAGTGATGTAATGTCCCTTGCGCGCCGTTGATCGATTCAAAATTAATCACTATGATTAGAAATAAATCGAACCTCTCAGAAAGGATGATCGTGTGGCAAACTCGGCGACCAAAGTCTTGACTGCACATGTACCGCTTTCGCTGGCCGAAAAACTCGATTTGATGGCCGAGAGGCTCGAGCGTTCCCGCGGCTGGATCATGAAGCAGGCTCTGACTGCGTGGCTCGACCAGGAGGAAGAGCGCGAGCGGCTGACCCGCGAAGCTCTCTCCGACGTCGACAATGGCAATGTGATCGACCATCAGGCCGTGCAGGCATGGGTCGATAGTTTAAGCACTGACGATCCATTGCCGGCTCCACGCTGATGGAAGCAAAATGGACCAGCAAGGCGCTATCCGACCTCACTCGCCTGTATGAATTTCTGGCCGCTGTTAACAAGCCGGCGGCTGTTCGCGCAGTGCAGCCTCTGACCAAAGCGCCGCCCATTCTGCTGGCCAATCCGCGAATCGGAGAAAGGCTGTTCGAATTCGAGCCACGCGAGGTCCGGCGGCTCCTCGTCGGCCACTACGAGATACGCTACGAAATTCAACAGTCGACGATCTACATCTTGAGGCTATGGCACACCAGGGAAGATCGGTAGCTGGCCTTCCCGTCAATTTAGAAGACCTCGAGTAAACGCTGAACCGCCTGCATGGGCACCGATCCGAAGATCGGCTCGACCGGACGCCTTGTCCTACCTATAATCCCCGGATCGAGATCGCCCTCAATTCGGGCCGGTGGATTTGGCAGAAGCGCGCAATCATGGACCAGTTCAACAGTGCCGCGACGACTCTTCTTTCCAGCAAAGATCGTGGCTGGAAAGGTTTGGAGGCGAACCTCCTTCGTATTCAAGCTGGCCGCACCCATGTGCCTGGATCGCAGACGCATCGGCTCGGCATTCATTTCGGACGAGCTGT
The DNA here is from genome assembly GCF_040215725.1 of Rhizobium sp. ZPR4. Classification (NCBI taxonomy): domain Bacteria; kingdom Pseudomonadati; phylum Pseudomonadota; class Alphaproteobacteria; order Hyphomicrobiales; family Rhizobiaceae; genus Rhizobium; species Rhizobium sp. ZPR4. The sequence goes on along the minus strand of NZ_CP157969.1, from coordinate 1,139,095 downwards.
GAATGCTTTTTGTGAGTGCGACGGTCGTCAGCACCGGCGCCGGCAGGCGCATGGCGATATCGATATCGTTCCTGCCGGGCTGGACGGCTGGTGGGAGGATGATGGGGACTGCACCATTCTGCGTCTGACGATCCAGCAGGAACTCCTTCAATCAGCCGCTGACGCGCTTGGGAGAAATCCGGATACCGTTTCTCTAACACCGAAATTTCAGCTTCGGGATTCCCGGATCGAATCGATCGCCTGGGCGATCAAGGCCGAAATCGAGTCCTCCATTCCGTCGGACAAAACCTATGGGGAGGCGCTGGGATTGGCGCTGGCGATCCGCCTGGTGGAAGGCGGCGAACGGACTCCGGGCGCTGAAGCCGTAACAGGCGCCACTTTGACAAACCGCCATCAGCGACGCCTGATGGATTTTATCGAAGCCCATATCGATCGGTCGCTGTCTCTTGCCGATCTCGCCGCGACGGTCGGCCTGAGCGTATCGCATTTGAAGCCGCTCTTTCGCGCCACGTTTGGCATGCCGGTCCATCAATATGTGCTGACGCGCCGGATCGAGCGCGCCAGATTGCTCATTCTCTCCACCGACATGCCGCTCGCCGAGATCGCTTTGGCGACGGGGTTTGCCCATCAGAGCCACATGACGCACTGGATGCGGCGCATCATCGGCCTCACTCCAGGCATGCTAAGCCGAATGCATTCGTAACTTCGATTGTCGTCCAAACCTGCAATCGACCATCCGAACCTGCGCGAACCCTCGAGCCTCAACGGATAGGCTGCAGAAAGATCGACAGGAGAAGATGCAATGCACGCAATTCTGAGTGCCAGTGGCAAGGTTGGCCGCACGACCGTCACGGCCCTGCGCAAGGCCGGTGTTCCCGTTCGCGCAATTCTGCGCGATGGCTCGAAAGCACAGGAGTTTTCGGATCTCGGCTGCGAGATCGCCATCGCCGATATACATGACCATCAGGCGCTGACGACCGCGTTCGAAGGGGCGAGCGCCGTCCAGATCATCTGCCCGGTCGATATTCGCGCTCCGCAGGCAAATTCCAGCATGAGACGACTGGTCGGTTGCCTTGGCGAGGCCTTGGCAGCCGCCAAGCCGCAAACCGTTCTCGCCATTTCCGACTATGGCGCACAGCATAGCTCTGGCACCGGCGTCACCATGATCTTCCACGCCCTTGAGGCTCGCCTGCACCAGCTGGAGGCCAAAAAACTTATCCTGCTGCGATCGGCCGAACACATGGAAAACTGGGCGCGTCTCGCAAAGGTGGCGGCAGAAAGCGGCCGATTGCCGAGCTTCTATCACCCGCTGACCAAGCGTCTTCCGACCGTCTCCGCCTACGACGTGGGCTCGATCGCCGCCGACTTGCTTCTCGAGAAGCAGGATGCCGCTCTAAGGATTATCCATGCCGAAGGCCCTCAGCGCTATACGCCGAACGACGTTGCGGCCACCATCGGTTCGCTGACCGGTCACGACGTCATTGCCCAGCCGCTTCCCGAGACCGAATGGCATGCCGCACTCACCCAGGCGGGCCTTTCCGAAGACTACGCACGACTGCTGGTCGAACTCTATACTGCCCATAATGCGGGCCGAATAGACGCGGAGAAGGACGTCGGCGAGATCCGTCGAGGCACAACCGAGCTTGCAGAGGTGTTGCGGCGGATTCTCAGCGCATGAGGATGTCCCTATATACCTGGAATAGGCCGTTGGCCGCCTTCCATACGGTTTCAGCTGCGCGGAATCGTGAGAACGACAGTCGTGCCGCCGCCCTTGCGGCTGTCGATCGTGGCATGGCCGCCATGCGCCTCGGCTATGGCCTTGACGACGGCAAGACCGAGACCTGATCCGCCGCCTCTTCGTGTTCTGGCATCGTCAGCTCTCCAGAACCGCTCGAAGGCCCGTTCGCTTTCCGCAGCCGTCATGCCCGGACCGTCATCCGAGACCATGATGACGCACAGGTTACTGGCCTCTTGCGAAGCCAGATGCAGTGTTGAGCCCGGAGCATAGCGTGCGACATTGTCGATGAGCGCAAGCACCGCCTGCCGGATGCGTGCCCGGTCGGCGATCACCGGCATCTTCTGCAAATCGACTTCGATCCTGATATTGAGGTTGGAAAGCGTCGGCATCACGGAATCGATGATGTCTCCGATTTCTTCTCCAACATCGAAGCGTGATTGTTGCAATTCCATGCGTCCGGCATTCATCAGCGAAAGCGTCCTGAGATCGTCGACGATGCGGGTCAGCGCATCGATATGTCCGATCAATCCCCGGAACACCTCATGGCTCGGTTCGAACACCCCATCCGCCAGCCCCTGCATGCGGCCGCGCAGGATCGTCAGAGGTGTGCGCAATTCGTGGGCGATCGCGGAATTGGAATATTGCAGTTCCTTTTCGGCCCGTTGCAATTCCTCCGCCATGCGATTGAAGTCGTTGATCAGACGGTCCGCTTCACCGAAATTACCCTCGCCGGTCGCCCGGCCGGCAAAGTCTCCATCCGCAATGAGGCGTGCAGCCTCCGTCACCGCCGTCAAGGGCTTGACGAGGCGCCTGGCAAGCCGCCATCCGACATAGGCACCGACCGCCTGGCCGATCGCCACGTTGATGCCGAGGACGACAAAATCGCTGACGGCCCAATCGTCCGAATTTCCGGAATTCTTGAACAGCCAGTCATAGACATAGCCGTAGATCACGAACCCGAAGAACATCACGAACAGGGCGACAAAGGCGACGATCGTCGTCGACCAGATGATTTGCCTGTTAAGGCTGTTGCTAACCGAAATCGCCAAGGCGGTAACCCACTCCCCGGACGCCGTTGAGGAGCTCGCCGACACCAGCGGCATCCAGCTTGCGGCGAAGCTTGCTTACGTGACTGTCCACGGTGCGGTCGAGCGCATCGCCCTCGGGAAGGCAGGCATCGACGATCTCACCCCTCTCGAATGCCCTGTTCGGGAAGCCCGCCATGTATTCGAGGATGCGGAACTCGGTCCGGGTCAGGTTCAGCAGCAAACGGTTTTCGCCGTCTTCGACGACGGCCATATGCGCGATCGGATCGATTGCAAGCCTGCCGACCCTCAGCACCTTATTCGTCGCGCTTCCCGTCGCCCGTCTCAAAATAGCCCGCGCCCGCGCGACCACCTCCACCGGGTTGAACGGCTTCACCACATAATCGTCGGCGCCGGAGCGCAGCCCATGCAGCTTGTCGAGGTCGTCGGCGAGCGCCGTGACCATGATGACCGGCGTATCGCCCCTTTGGCGAATGGTGGCAAGCACCGTATGACCGTCGAGCTTCGGCAGCTTAATATCGAGAACCACGAGATCGGGCCTCAGCCGTTGGTGATGGGAAAGCCCGATCTCTCCATCCGCCGCCGTCAGCACCCGAAATCCTTCGCGTTCAAAATAACGCTCGAGAATGTCGGAGATTTCCGGCTCGTCTTCGACGATCAATATCAGTGCATTTTCCATCCAGGGCTCCTTCACCAGAAGGAAACGTCAGACAAGGCCCGCGCGTCAACATTCCTCTGCCCTCGTCCACGAAACCTCCACAAAACGTCGACCAAAGAACAACAATCCCAATGTTTGCTTAGGCTCGGATGAAAGTGCCACTCGCGCCCGGCGTTGAAGCGGCCACTTTCGAATAGGTTCATGCCGTCAAGACGCGGAGCGACGATCTCTGCGCGTCGCGGTCAATTGGGAATACATCTATGCGATCTGCATTCGAATTGCCTTGCTGGAAGGCAATATTGGCGGCAACGGCGATGCTCGCGCTGGCTTCCGTCCAGGCGCGTGCCCAGGAAGGCGGTGAAATGCCCCCTCCCGCCGTCGGTGTCCTGGAAATCAAGGCGCATCCGGTGCCGGTCATGAGCGAGCTCCCTGGACGCATTGCCGCGACCAGGATTTCCGAGGTGCGCGCGCGCGTTTCGGGCATCCTCCAGGAACGCGTTTTCGAGCAGGGCAGTCTCGTCCATCAGGGCGATGTCCTTTACCGGATCGACCCGAAGCTGTTCCAGGTTCGGGTGGCGAGCGCCAAGGCGGCCTTGCAGAAGGCCAAAGCCGTCCAGGCCAATGCCAAGCAGCAGCTTGAGCGGCAGCGCTCGCTGCGTGAGCGCAATGTCTCGACAGCCGTCGACTACGATACCGCCGCAGTCAATCTCGCGCAGGCCGACGCCGATGTCGCAGCCCAGCAAGCCGTTCTTGACGAGGCTGAGATCAATCTTGACTATACGCAGGTGCGGGCGCCCATCACCGGCATCATCGGCGGCGCCCTCGTGACCGAAGGAACGCTTGTGACCGCGGAAGGCGCGTCGAATCTGGCGCTCATCCAGCAGATCGATCCCGTCTATGCCGACTTCACGCAATCCGCGCAGGATCTCCTGGCGCTGAAGCGTGCCGTCAGCGAGGGCAAGCTCCAGAGCCCTGCCCCCGGACAGGCATCCGTCGAACTCGTGTTCGATGGTGGAAAGAGCTATTCCAAGCCAGGTAAGCTCCTGTTTTCAAACGTGAATGTGGACCCCAACACGGGGCAGGTCACGCTGCGTGCGGAATTCCCCAATCCGCAGGGTGATCTTCTGCCGGGCATGTATGTCCGCGTGCGCATCGAGCAGGCCGTCCAGAAAAGCGGCATCACCATCCCGCAAAGGGCAGTGATCAGAGATGCCGAAGGCAACCCGCAGATCCTGGTGCTCGCTCCCGATCAAACGGCGCAGGTGCGCAACATCGCCCTCGGCGCGTCTCTTGGCGCCGAATGGATCGTCCTTTCCGGACTGAAGGACGGCGAAACCATCATCGCCGACGGGGTCCAGAAGGTTACGCCCGGCGGCAAGGTCGTCGCCGAACCGTGGACGCCGCAAAGCGCCGATCCGAACACCTCAGACCAGGCTGCAAAGTAATCAAGTCATGGCACAGTTCTTTATCAGGCGACCCGTCCTCGCATGGGTCTTTGCACTCTTCATCATGATCTCGGGGATCATTACGATCCCGTTATTGCCGGTCGCGCAATATCCGGCCGTTGCGCCACCGCAGCTTTCCGTTTCCGCCTCCTACCCCGGCGCTTCGCCGCAGGAAATCTATCAGGGGGTTACCCGGCTGATCGAGGAGGAACTGAACGGCGTCCACGGCATCGCCTATTTCGAGTCGACCTCGGATAATTCCGGCTCGGTCGGCATTAACGCCACCTTCGTCTCGGGAACCGATATCGGCAAGGCGACGGTCGACGTTCAAAACGCCGTCCGCCGCGTCGAGGCGCGGCTGCCGCAGGCGGTTCGCACGCAAGGCATCCAGGTCGAGGAAGCCAGCGCCGGCTTCCTGCTGATCGCGGCCCTGACCTCGACCGACGGCAAGATGGACGAGATCGCGCTTGGCGACTACATCAACCGCAACATCCTCGGCGAGCTGCGCCGTCTTCCCGGCGTCGGCCGCGCCCAGGTCTTCGCCTCGCAGCGCGCGCTGCGCGTCTGGATCGACCCGGACAAGATGGTTGGCCTTCATTTGACGGCCGCCGACATCAGCGCGGCGATCACTGCGCAAAACGCGCAGGTAGCCGCAGGCCAGATCGGCGCCATGCCCAACCCGGTCAGCCAGGATCTGACCGCGACCGTGATCGTCGAGGGCCAGCTCAACAACGCAAAACAATTCGGCGACATCATCCTTCGGGCCAATCCCGACGGCTCGACGGTACGTCTGAAGGATATCGCTCGCGTCGAAGATGGCGCGGAAGCCTATTCGACCGCAAGCCGGCTCAACGGCAATCCGAGCGCCGGCCTCGCCATCCAGCTTTCTTCGACGGGCAACGCCGTTGCCGTGTCGAAGGCGATCAAGACGAAGATGGACGAGCTGTCGAAGTTCTTCCCGAAGGGCGTCGAGTATTCGATACCCTACGACACCAGTCCCTTCGTCAACGCCTCGATCGAGAAGGTCGTGCACACCCTCATCGAGGCGATCGTGCTCGTCTTCATCGTGATGTTCGTCTTCCTGCAGAACTTCCGCTACACGCTCATCCCGACGCTCGTCGTTCCTGTCGCTCTGCTCGGCACTTGCGCCATCATGTATGCGACGGGATTCTCCATCAACGTGCTGACCATGTTTGCCATGGTGCTTGCGATCGGCATCCTCGTCGACGACGCGATCGTCGTGGTCGAGAATGTCGAGCGCATCATGGCCGAGGAAGGTCTGCCGCCGAAAGCCGCGACACAGAAGGCAATGAAGCAGATCACCGGCGCCATCCTCGGCATTACGCTGGTGCTGTCCTGCGTCTTCATCCCGATGGCGTTCTTCCCCGGCGCATCCGGCATCATCTATCGCCAGTTCTCGCTGACCATGGTCGTCTCGATCATGTTCTCGGCCTTCCTGGCTCTGTCACTGACCCCGGCGCTTTGCGCCACATTCCTGAAGCCGATCGATGGAAATCACCACGAGAAGAAAGGTCTCGGCGGCTGGTTCAATCGCAAGTTCGACCGAATGACAGCAGGCTACACCAAGACCGCTGCCGGCCTTGCGCGCCGCTCGGGACGCGTGATGGCCGTCTATCTCGCGCTCGCCGTCGGCCTTGGCTATCTTTTCGTCAACCTGCCGGGTTCCTTCGTGCCGGAGGAGGATCAGGGCATCCTGATCGTCGACGTTCAGGGGCCGCCGGAGGCGAGCGCCAACCGCACCATTGCGTCGCTGAAGCAGATCGAGGCGATTTTCAGGGCCGAACCGGCCGTCGAAAACATCTTCGCCGTGCAAGGCTTCAGCTTCTCCGGAAACGGCCCGAACTCGGCCATCGCTTTCGTCACGCTCAAGGACTGGAGCGTGCGGCCGGCCGGCAGCTCGGTGCCGGAGATCGCCGAGCGCGTCAATGCACAGTTCGCCAGCCTGAAGGATGCCACCTCCTATGCGCTCTCGCCGCCGGCAATCGATGGCTTCGGCACGACGAACGGCTTTTCCTTCCGGCTTCAGGACCGCGCCGGGCGCGGACAGAAAGCTCTCAAGCAGGCCGCAGACGAGCTGATGGCAAAGGCGGCGAAGAGCAGCGTGGTGACGAATGTCCGCGTCGAGGGCATGCAGGAAGCCGCGCAGATCGTGCTTGCGATCGACCGCGAGAAGGCGAACACCTTCGGCGTCAGCTTCACCGACATCAACGATGCCATTACGGCGAACCTCGGCTCGTCCTACATCAACGACTACCCCAATGCAGGGCGCATGCAGCAGGTCATCGTACAGGCGGACGGCCGCAGCCGCATGCAGGTCGAGGATATGATGAAGCTGAACGTCCGCAATGCCAGCGGTGGAATGGTGCCGCTCTCGTCGTTTGCGACCGCCGACTGGCGCAAGGGCGATCCGCAGATCGTCGGCTACAACGGCTATCCGACGATCCGCATCACCGGGGAAGCAGGGGTAGGCAAGTCGTCGGGTGCCGCGATTGCCGAGATGGAGCGCCTCGCATCCGAACTTCCGCAAGGCTTCGGCTACGAGTGGTCCGGCCAGTCGCGCGAGGAAATCTCCTCCGGCAATCAGGCGCCGATCCTGTTCGCCTTCAGCATCCTCTTCGTCTTCCTGCTGCTGGCGGGCCTCTACGAAAGCTGGTCGATCCCGCTGTCGGTCATGCTTGTCGTGCCTCTCGGCATTATCGGATGCGTGCTGGCGGCGATCCTGCGCGACATGCCGAACGACCTCTATTTCAAGGTCGGGCTCATTGCGATCATCGGCCTGTCGGCAAAGAACGCCATTCTGATCGTGGAATTCGCCAAGGATTATTATGCCCAAGGCAAGTCCCTGCTCGAATCGGCGGTCGAGGCGGCGCGTGTCCGCTTCCGCCCGATCGTGATGACGTCGCTTGCCTTCACGCTCGGCGTCGTGCCGCTCGCGATCGCCACAGGCCCCAGTGCCGCCAGCCAGAACGCGATCGGCACCGGCGTCCTCGGCGGCATGATCTCGGCGACAATCCTTGCCGTCTTCTTCGTCCCGGTCTTCTTCGTCTTTGTGCTGTCCCTCCTCCGGACCAAAAGACCGGCCGAAGAGGAGGGTGCGGGCGCCAACGTCCCGCCCGCACCCACCGTTCATCGCTGATACGGATAAGAGCGCGATGGAGATGTAACGGAGGTCGATGCTTTAGCCACATCGATTGACTTGTGTACGAATGTACGTCGTTGCCTACGCAGCTCAGTCCAACGGCACCCGGTGTACTACGGGCCGCGTCGCGGGACACGTCGAGCTTGGTTCCACTTCACGAAGAAATGGATCTATGAAATCGAGTGCAACTCGATAAAGGGTGGAAGAGGACCGGAATTACTTCAGGCCCTCTCCCGTTCACGACCAGGGGTCAGTCAGGTCATGTTAGAAGCTGCGTTGGAAGCGCAGGATACCGGCCCACTGATCCTTGTTCACAGAATCGAAGTTGGTGTAGGTAACTTCCGGCTCGACGAGCAGATTCTTGACCGGGTTGAACTTGAGGTTTGTCGTGGCTTCGAAAATCTTCGAGTCGGTGTAAGCGAGCTGGAGATTCCACTTCAGCTTTTCGTTGATCGGAACGCCAACGCCACCCCAGACAGCCCAGTCACCCCAGCCGCAGAGATAGCCCTGATTGGTCGGGCAAGCCGATGTATCAAGGTTCGAACCCGCATACTTGTTCAGCTTGGAGCCATCGGTGTTCCAGCCGCCCATCAGGAAGGCTGTGAAGATGCCAAAATCGGCATCGACTCGAGCTTTGACCGCGCCTTCTTCCACGATGGAATCATAACCGCCAACGACCTTGAATGACCACGCCCCTGACTTGAAACCAGCGCCGGCAACGACGTCCGGTGCGTAGTGGTTCGATTCCGAGGTAACCCATGCACCATTATAGCTGCTGGCGTCGGAGGATGAGTTGGAGTCTTCGAGCGAGATAACAGCGGTGAAGCCGTTTCCGGCATCATATTTATAAGTCAGCTGATTGAGCTCGTAAGGGCCGTCGTAAACAACGTCATCGTTAATGACATCGCCGGCGTAACCGATGAATGCATTGTATTGAGAGTCTTCCTTGCCAACCGTAAAGCCGCCAAGGCTGATGCTGGCATGCAGCAACTTGGTAGTGGTCGAATTGCCGTCGTTCCAATCCCAACGCAGCTCCGCATTCGTCTTCAGCCGGCCGTATTCTGTATCCGTCGCCGTCTGAAGCTGCAGCTCGGCGCGAGTATGCCACAATGTGCCTCTCTTGCCGCTTGGATTATAGGCGTTGTACCACTCTCCCTCGGTCCGAACCTTACCACCGATCTTGAGGCATGTTTCAGAGCCAGGAATGAAGAAGTATCCGGGTCCGAAGGCATCGCAGATCTTGACATATTCCACCGGTTCCGGCTCGGCAGCGACAACAGCATCCGCTGCATATGCTCCCGTAAAGGATACAATAGCCGCGGCCGATCCAAGAAGAATACTTTTAATAGCCATATTTTCTCCAATTAATTGAGTCGTTTGTAAGGGCGGTCAAAGCCCTATCTGCCCGTTCATCTTTAAACAGTGAGGAGTTTGCGACTCCACCCCTTTAACCTACGGAGAGGCTACCCCATGGGAGAAGTGATAATGTCAGCTTGACGGAGATCTGTGTGATCGGACGCGCGGGGCTGTTGCAATATTATCGCAGGCAGAAACCAATAGAATTCTTTGTTCTCGAGCCGAAATATGCCGAAATATTCAGAAACGAACAATATGAAACCATACTAATTGTTCGCAACACTTATCATTTCCATAACATTGGTCAATATAAAATAGATACAGTTCCTAACTCGATCTCGGGTCGATATACCGAAATTCAACTGGAAGATGACATTTTTTGGCAGACAAATATGCCAATGATCGTACTTGTCGTCATCGATATATGATATTTCTCCGACTTTCTGATGCAGAAAATCGATGGACTCATGCCGACGTGACTAAAATGGATGGGACACAACGGACTTGGATGTTCCGATGCATTCTGGGTAAAGCCACATAACTTTCTATCTGCCGTTTGCTTATGTAATCCTGCTTCGCATCCGGATCGCTCCGAATTCCGATTGGTCAACATAGACCGCAGGGATTGGCATACGGAGACCAGCCTCAATGCTATCCATGCACCGCGATGAGTGACCGTGATGGTTCGATTATTGATACCGATACTGTAGCTGGTAAAGATCTCACCATGAGATTCAATCTCAGCGGGAATGCGCTGTAGCATCAAGATCATCGCCGGTATTCTCGCTATCCACCCTTCCAAGATTGGCTTTGAATCAGCTTCAACTGCATGATTCACTCCAGGATCAACTCATCGATCGCAGATTTACTCGCAGGCATTGTCCGGCGATTCGAACAGCAATAAATCTGCAATCATTCGCAATATTCCCGCCCGATTGCCGCCCGTGTCGGTGAATATCAAGCTATCGTTCCACTAATACCTCCATTCCGGAACAATAGGCCAGGTCGGGATGCCCCACGTCCCGTCTGGCCGCCGATATTGCGAACACCCGTAGAAACGTGAGTGACAGAAGTACATCATGGAGAGCTTTACCTCTTTTGCGCAGAATTTTGAGGATGTCATGCTTTGGCGTGCCCTCAGGCATGTTGTGAACGGATGTTATATTGATGTAGGTGCCCAGCATCCTGTCATCGATTCTGTCAGCAAGGCATTCTACGACCGAGGCTGGCGCGGAGTTCACGTTGAACCCGTACCACAATATGCTGATCTGCTGCGCGCCGAGAGGCCAGACGAAACCGTGCTGCAAATCGCATTGGGCGCAGAAGCGGGCTCGTTGGAATTGAATATATTTCCGGATACCGGCTTGAGCACAGCTGTCGATGTCTATGCGCGCAGCCATCGCGAACTTCATGGCTTCGAGGGCAGCAAATTGCAGGTCCCTGTGTTGCCGCTGCGCACAGCATTGGCTTTCTTGAACAACAAACCGGTGCATTGGTTGAAAGTCGATGTCGAAGGTCTGGAAGAGGCGGTGCTCCAAGGTTGGGATCCCGCTGCGATCGAGCCATGGATCATCGTGATCGAAGCCACGGTGCCCATGAGCCAGGAAGTACACTTCGCGACAGCTGATCGCATTCTTCTCGAGGCAGGTTACAAGTTCGTCTACTTCGATGGACTCAATCGCTTTTACGTCTCGCCTCAGCATCCTGAATTGGTACCAGCCTTTGAGGCTCCTCCAAATGTGTTCGATCATGTTCAATTCAGTGAAAACTCGGCATGGTGTGAATTAGCGTCGTCCAAGCTCCGGGCTTCGCTCGATGAACAAGGTCATCAGCTGACAGAGGCCCTGGAACATTTGGTAAAAGTGCAGGAAGTCGCCGATGCCCGTATCAGCAAAGCGGAACGGTCTGCATTGGAGATGGAAGCGCGGTGCGCCGCTGCCGAAGCTTTGAACAGAGAAGCCGAAAGGTTGAGCCTTCTAGCTGAAGGGCGCGTCTCAAGGACGGAGGAGCACACCAAAACGCAGGAGCGGGCGATTTATCTGGAGGCTAAGCTAGCGTCGTTGGAAGCTCAGCTTGTCGCCAAGTCAAAGCAGCTGCAGGATATGCAGAGAAGCACTTCATGGCGCATCAGCGCGCCCGTGCGGATTGTCGGCCGGCCCGTTCACCGCATAAGCTCAGCCATCCGGGAAAATCGTATCACAAGCGGTATCAAGCGACGCATCAAGGCGCTTATAAGTCTAGCCGCCCATTTCATTAGGCAACGTCCCTACGTCAAGCGCCTAGCGGTTGCGGTACTGAATACCAGTCCAGCCCTACGCAGCAGAATCATCGGCATATTGATTGCGCTGCCGGTAAGTTCTGTTCAGCCTCATATTGCAGGCCGCGCATCGCCCCTCGCTCCGTCATCGGACTGGCGCCCCCTGACCTTCAACGATCTGCCTGTCGAAGCCCGTCGCATATACCTCGATCTGCGTGCAGCAACCGAAGCCTAGAAAGTATTCCTCCATGCGTATCGTCGTAGACCTTCAAGGCGCTCAAACCGAGAGCCGGTTCCGTGGTATTGGGCGCAACAACATTGCATTGACCAAGGCGCTTCTGCGAAATCGCGGTAAGCACGAGATTCTTATAGCGCTCAACGGTCTTTTCCCGGAAACGATCGAAACCATACGCGCGACTTTCGATGGATTGATCAGCCAGGACGATATCCGCGTGTGGCAAGCGGTGGGACCGCTGTCATGGTTCGATCCGGCGAATAAGTGGAGGCGTCATGCAGCAGAGTTGATGCGCGAGGATTTTCTGGCCTCGTTGCAGGCAGATATCGTGCATGTCGGCAACTTTTTCGATGGAGTTGGCGACAACATGACCTGCAGCGTTGGCAAGCGGGTGCGCATACCGACCGCTATCACGTTCCACGATGCCATCCCTCTTATTCAGTCCGATGTCTATCTCAAATCCAATCGGACCTTCGAGGCGTTTTACCGCTCACGCTTGGAACAATTGCTGGATGCCGATCTGGTACTTGCCGTGTCCGATTCGGCGCGGCGGGAGGCAATCGAATACGCGAAAGTGTCGCCTGAGCGAGTGATCTCGATCTCATCCGCATGCGATCCCATGTTTTCGCCTGCGCCAGTGCCGGATTCGGCTAGAATCGCCCTCTGCCACAAGCTGGGGCTCAAAGGCAGCGGCTTTGTCATGTATTCGGGCGGTGGAGACGAGCGTAAGAACCATCTGCGTCTGATCGAGGCTTTCGCAAGGGTGCCACAGGCTCTGCGCGTGCAGCATCCGTTGGTGATCGTCGGCATGATGCCGCTGGATCATAGCAGTCGCTTTTTGGAACATGCGCGTGCCCACGGGCTAACCGATCGTGAGTTCATTCTCGGCGGTCACGTCACTGACGAAGAATTGGTAAACCTGTATCGCTTGTGCACGCTTTACGTGTTTCCTTCCACACATGAGGGTTTTGGCCTTCCCGTCCTGGAAGCCATGTCGTGCGGCGCGCCGACTATCTGCGCCGATATGACCAGCCTGCCCGAAGTAATGGGGCGTGCCGATTCGATGTTCGACCCATATGATGTGCCTGGCTTGGCCAGTCTCATGCGCGACCTTCTGCATCACCCACAGCGGCGTGAAGAACTGGCACAGTATGGGTTGGCCCGTTCCAAGCTTTTTTCGTGGGATCGCTGTGCACAAGCGGCATTGGCCGCATTCGAGAAGGTGCACCAGCAGGAGCCGACGCAGACATGCGCTCCCCTGTTCGGGCAATTATTGAAAACTGTCGAGTCGGCGGTGGTTGACCGACATACACCTTCGGATGGCGATTTGATTGCTCTGGCGGCGGCTATATCGTCGAATAGTCACTGGTCGAAAGTCGCCAATCCGCGTCCCAAGCAATTGCTCGTGGATCTGTCAGTCATCGCGGACAACGACGGTCAGTCGGGTGTCCAGCGGGTGGCCCATGGCATTCTCTCGTCGCTCATTCAATCGCCACCTGCCGGTTTCGCAATCGAGCCTGTCTATTCGCAGCCCGGCACACCTTCCTTTCGCTACGCGCGGAATTATGCACGTCGCTACTATCCGGCATTGGGGTCTCTGGAGGGCGAGGATGACATCATCAAATTGAACCCCGGCGACATCTTTCTAGGCTTGGACCTTCATCATGCGGTGGTTCACCGCCCGGAGTTTTTCGGCCGTCTGCGGCAAATGGGAGTGGGCACTGTATTTTTGATACACGACCTGCTTCCCATTCACCTGCCACAATATTTCACGCCGGGCTTGGCCGACCTCCATACACGATGGCTGCAGTTCGTTTGTCAAAGCGACGGCGTGGTATGCGTGTCGCGCGACGTCGCACAAAGCTTGGTCGCTTGGCTCAACGCACATTCGCTTGAGCGGCAGCGTCCGCTCGCCATTGGATGGTCGCTCAATGGATGCGACGCGCCCGGCAAATGGCATGGCGCCGCACCTGGCGATCGCGCGGAGAAGGCCATAGAACAGCTTGAAGGACGCGAGGTGTTCTTGTGCGTGGGAACAATCGAGCCGCGTAAAGGTCATCGCCAACTGTTGGCAGCCTTCGATCTGCTCTGGGCGCGCGGGGCCGATCTAACCCTCGTCCTGGTTGGCCGCCAAGGGTGGGATGTGGATGATTTGGTTCGCAGCATCCGCCGGCATCCGGAATTCGGCCGTCGCCTGCTATGGCTGACAGACGTCAACGATGCTTTCCTCGAACATATCTATTGTACCAGCCGATGCTTGGTCGCGCCCAGCCTTGGAGAAGGGTTCTGTTTGCCGCTGGTGGAGGCGGCCGTTCGAGGGTTACCCATCCTCGCACACGATTTGCCGGTGTTTCGCGAAGTGGCGGGCGATCACGCAACCTATTTTCAAGGCGAAACCCCTTTGGAGCTTGCAACCGCGATAGCAAGCTGGCTGGAGGCGTACCGACATGACATGGCGCCGTCTTCGACCGGCATTCCACACTTGTCATGGGCTCAAAATGCCGGAAACCTCTTAAAGCTTGCGATCGAATCTCAGTGGCCCATCCACTGGCAACGCCAGCCAACCCTGTTCCTTGATGTTTCCGTATTCGTTCATACAGACGCCAAGACGGGCATCCAGCGCGTGATACGGGGGCTTGCCCGTAATCTGTTGCGAGAGCCGCCTGCCGGAATGAGCGTGTGCCTGATCTGGTTCGACGGCCAAGTTTACCGGCACGCACTCCGCCTCCAAACGCGCCTCATTCACGGCGTCAATTCGTGCGCGGACGAGCCCATTGTGGAGTTTCGTCAGGGCGATATCTATTTCGCGCTGGATCTCAATGTGGTTTTGCAGCCCCGAATGGAACTTCTACAGCAGCATATGCGTGAGCAGGGAGTGGCAATCTGGTTTCTGGTCCATGATCTTCTGCCGTTGCGGCACCCAAAGTGGTGGGTGCCGACGGTATCGCGTGAATTCAAAGCCTGGATCTCAAGTGCAGCGCGGGTGGCGAGCGGATATGTCTGCGTCTCAAAGACGACCGCCGATGATCTAACGCTTTATCTGAAACAGGAAAGGCCTCCGAACGAACAAGCCGCTCCAGTGCGCAGCTTTCACATCGGCGCGAATATCGACGACGGTGAATCGAGCCGAGGCTTACCCGACGACGCAGTCCAATTGCTCGCTCGTATGGCGGAACGGCCCAGTTTCCTCATGGTTGGAACTATCGAGCCACGCAAGGGGCACAGACAGGCTCTGGCTGCCTTCGAGCAGCTCTGGTCGCAGGGGCATGAGATCAATCTGATCGTTGTCGGCAAGAAGGGCTGGCTCGTAAACGATCTGTTCGAGCGGTTTTTGCGCCATCCGCGCCTGGGACGGCAGTTTCATTTTCTTCAAGACGTTAGCGATGAATATCTGAACCGGATTTATGCCGGATCGACGTGCCTGCTGGCGCCAAGCGAAGGTGAAGGCTTTGGCTTGCCGCTGGTCGAAGCCGCCCTGAAGCATGTACCTATCATCGCTCGTGACCTGCCGATATTCCGTGAAGTGGCTGGCGACCACGCCTATTATTTCAGCGGACTAGGTGCCGACGATCTTGCAAAGGCGATCCTCGTATGGCTGGACCTGTTCAGGCGGGGACAGCATCCTACCACCGACGGCATGCCATACCTGACTTGGCGTCAGAGCGCTCGACTATTGACCAAAGCTTTGGGCCTTGAGGTCGAAGATGCCAAAGCGGCAAATGTCGAAGGCAAGATAAGTAGGTTCAATTGATTTGGACTCAAACTTTGTTTCATCGAGACAGCTTTCCGGATGCCGTCCTCCAAACCAGAAGGTTGAAGGGAAAACGGAAGCTGCCTTCATCGTCGCATCAGAAGACGAAAGACAAGCGGAAGATGGGTTGCCGGTGAGTAATTTAGAAATCGTCAGGAATAAAGTCCGACATCATGGCGCGGTGTGGGATGTTGCCGAAGCACTGCATAATTTTCGCCTGGCCGCGCTGCTCGGATGGCAAGATGTTGCGCAACGTTATCGACGATCAAGAATTGGTGCGTTTTGGCTTACCATTAACATGGGTGTGCTGATTGGAGCCCTTGGCTTGGTTTTCGGCACGATCTTTAACTCTCCGATGCGTGAATTTCTTCCATTCATATGCGTCGGCCTGATTTTTTGGGGATACTATTCTCAAATCGTCAGCGAAGGATGCTCTGGCTTTACATCGAATAGCGACGTAATATTGCAACTGGATATTCCATTTTTTACTTATATATTGAGATGTTGGTACAGAAATACAGTCATACTGCTACATAATCTCGTTATATTCCCAATAATTCTCATAATATTTTGGAGGCCAATCGGGCTCTCAGCCGCGTTCGTGATCCCTGGGTTTGTTCTCGCTACGCTGAACATGACCTGGATCGCTCTGACATTGGCAATCCTGTGTACACGCTATCGCGACCTTACTCAGATCGTACAGAATATAATGCAGGTTATGATGTATGTTACGCCGATCATGTGGATGCCCGACCATCTCCAGTCGAGGGCTTCGCACCTGATGCTCGATTACAATCCCTTTTTCCACTTGATGTCTGTTGTCCGAAATCCACTGCTGGGGCAAGGGGTAACGGTTGCAAATTGGAGTATCGTCACGGGTACTGCCATGGTTGGCTGGCTTTTCACGATGCTACTGCTGAATAGATATAGAGCGCGTATTGCGTATTGGCTCTGATGTGAAGCCGTGAGATTTCAGAAAGACAGGCAAACAGAAACATGACTTCGATATCTCTGCAGAATGTCACAGTCGACTTCCCGATCTATAACGCACGCGGCCGATCGCTGAAAAATCATATTATGAAAATGGCCACCGGAGGTTCTATCAACACGGAGGGTCATGGGGTTGTCGTGGTTCGAGGACTTCATGGAATCAACCTTGAGCTAAGAGCGCATGACCGTATCGGCCTCATAGGCCACAACGGCTCCGGCAAGACGACGCTTTTGCGAGTGCTGACCGGCGTTTACGCGCCAACATCAGGCAAGGTGGACATTCGTGGAAAATGCACGTCATTGATCAACATCTCGCTCGGAATCGATCCAGAGGCCACAGGTCGGCAAAACATCTACCTTCGAGGAGCCCTGCTTGGATTCCGACGGGAGGAGATGAAGCGACGGCTTGAAGAGATCGCAGACTTCAGTGAATTGGGCGGCTTTTTGGAGATGCCGGTTCGAACATATTCCACCGGGATGCAACTGCGGTTGGCGTTTTCTATCTCGACAATTCTCCAGCCCGAAATACTCATTATGGACGAGTGGCTGGCAACGGGTGACGAGGGATTTAAGGCGAAGGCCAACCAGCGTTTGAATGAGTTGGTCGAACAGACGCAAATCCTGGTAATTGCTAGTCATGCGAAAGAACTTCTGGCGAAGAACTGTAACCGGATCGTATGGCTGGAGCACGGTAAGGTGCGCATGGATGGCCCTCCCGCTGAAGCGCTGAACGCTTACTTCGGCACTTGATGAAAGCTTATCGCAGTATTGTATGATCGCATCCGCCGAGCCAAACGTTCGGCAAAGCCTTTCGCTGCCGGCAACCTACTGCAAAAGGTACCGCCTCTGCGGCCGATAAAATACGTCGGTACTCGATCAAAGTAGGCAACTTTCGTTCACGATTTTCCACCAACAGAAACTCCAGGCAACATAATAGCCATAACTTAGACAACGTGGCAGGCGATTGCTTCATGCTCCCAGCAATTGAAAGCATCAACCCACAAAACAATGTAAAATTCCATTTACTACTACTCGTTGTTAGAGAACTTCCCTTAAAAATGGCTATGCCCATTCTATTATTCATACTGCACATAGAGACAATCACATATCACTGAATAAGACACATGGGTATCAGTGACGATGTGATGACGAGTCAAAGTCGTCAGAGTTTGTTGAGCTCAACGACTTCAACAAATCATGTACCAGGGACATATGCTTCAAAGAAAACTATCGATCATCGCTCCGACGTATAATGAGGCGGATAACGTCCTCCACTTCATCGAGCGCGTAAAAGCAACATTGAACGCATTTGACTGGGAGATCCTGTTTGTCGACGATAATTCTGCCGACGGGACCGCTGAGAAGATATATGACTATGCAGCAGATGATTATCGCATCCGCACCATAATACGGCTGGAAGATCGAGGCCTGGCACGATCAAGCATTCAAGGCATGCTCTCTGCCAGGGGAAACCTGCTTTGCGTAATGGATGCGGATGGCCAACATGACCCAATGGTACTATCCGAACTGGTTGCGCGCCTCGAGCGCGATAACCTCGATGTGGTAAGCGCTGCCCGGCGCCTGGACGGCTGCGACGGACTGAGCGGCCTATCACCCTTGCGTCATAGAATATCGCTGTTTGGCAATTGGTGCAGCAGTCTTATTCTTGGCCGCAAGCTTTTGGATCCATTGACCGGTTTTTTCCTTATTCGCCGCAGCAGTTTCCTCGAGGTCGCGCCTCATCTCGGTGATCCAGGCTTCAAGCTTCTTCTCGATATCCTCTATTCGCATAGGAATCTTCGTCATGCTGAGGTTCCCTTTGAATTCGCAAGCAGACAGCATGGCGAATCGAAGCTGGACTGCTATGTCGCCTGGAAGTTCCTGACCTTCACGTTAAGCAAGATGACAGGGGGCATGCTGCCGGTCAGCCTCATATCCTTTCTTTTCGTCGGCGGCTCCGGACTTGGCGTTCACTTCGCGACGCTCTACGGTGCGCTATGGCTATCACTGCCGTTTCTAGCCGCTCAAGCACTCGCGACTCTGACGGCCTCCGCCAACAATTTCCTTCTGAACAATCTTCTGACGTTTCGAGACCGGCGGCTGCGTGGTCGCCGGCAGATTCTGGGCTACCTGAAATTTCTTGGCTTCTCATCCATAGGCATTGTTGCAAATATCTCGCTAGCCAAACTTACCTATGACCACTTTGCCCATGCCGTCCTGATCGCTACCCTGGCCGGGCTCGCAATAGACAGTGTCTGGAAGTTTGTTGTCGCGAGCCGCTTCATATGGAAGTGAGTGCGCAGACGGATATGTCGACGTCGGACGCACGCGTCATTTTGCAGCTGAAGACCGTGCTCTGGCTAATCTTGGCAATCTTCATCTGCCTGACGATTCTCGCCAGGCTTGTCCAGCTTTCCATGTTCTTCGATGGAACCATCTATGCCAGTATCGCCAGGAATATGGCACAGGGCCACGGTACGCCATGGACGCCTTATTTCTCCAATGGTTTGTTTTCGGCCTTTGCCGAGCATCCGCCGTTGATGATGTGGCTGGAGGCCATCGGTTTCCTTATCTTTGGCGACACGATCGCTGTTGAGAAATGCTTTTCATTTCTCACCTTGCTCGCAAGTGGACTCCTGCTGACGGAAATATGGAAGCGCCTGCACCGCAATGATGCGTGGATGGCCGCGATGGCACCCTTTGCGCTTCTCATGGCCGTAATTCCCGGCCGGGTCAGCTGGGCATTCGCCAATGGCATGCTTGAAAATCAACTGACGGCTTTTCCGTTGGCGGCACTGCTTCTCGTCGTCATCGCATATGAGCAGCCCGAGGAAATGGGCCGGAAACGCCTTCTTCTGATTGCTGCCAGTGGCGCTTTCACAGTTCTTTGTGTGGCGACAAAAGGTCCGGTGGGTTTGTTTCCGCTTGCCGCACCGGGTTTGCACTGGTTGTCTCTTCGGCAGATTTCATGGCGGCATGCCCTTTGGGATACATTGCTTCTGACCCTTATCGTGACTGCCGCATTTGTGATCCTGTGGCAATTCGAGGAGCCACGAGACGCAATCCGTCGCTATCTTTCCGTTCAATTGCTGCCAAGCCTGAATGGACAGCGTGGCCACAACGGCGCTGGATGGGCAGCCGTCCGCACATTCCTGCGCGTCAGTGCATACCCGATCACCGCCGCGTCGATCTTGCTTATCACGGCTCATAGGCTGGGAATAAAAGTGCTGGATGGCTTTGAACAACATGAACTGCGACTGCGCCGCGCAGCATTCCTGGTATCCGTCGGCTTTTCGGCTTCCCTGCCCCTTCTTCTCAGTCCTCGTGTTTCGAGCTTTTATTTCAACCCGGCGCTTATTTATCTGTCGGCGGGTCTTAGCGTAATTTTGACCCCTGCCCTCGTCGGTGTTTTTTCAAGATTGAGTCTCAACGGACGATCTCGGCTGCAGCTAATTCTGGCTTTATTCCTCGCAGGTGCCGTACTCTCGGTCGCCGCCAATTTCGGCCGACCCGGAGGCGATAGTCCCGCAATCGAAAATGCATCCAGGATCGCCGACACAGCATGCGGCGGTGATGGGAGATGCGCCGTCTCCGGCTGCGGAAGCGTGTTGCAGGATTGGGCGCTCCACGCCTACCTGCAACGTCGTCACAAAACGAGCCTTGAAGATGATGCCGATACCCCACACCGGTTTCTGGTCGTGGGCGCAAATTGCCAGGAAAATACTGAAGGGTTTCGAGAGACCGGTGTCGAGCTGGAGCGCTATCGTCTTTTGGAACGCTGATTACACCCTAGGCATACTGTCAGCTCGGGTTTCCTGCCAAACCTGGTCATCATTGGCTAATGATTGCAGTTCAAGCTGTGTGCTGGTTCCGCCGACTGGTGCTGAAGATCGAACATGGACATCCCCATTGTTGCAATCCGGCGTTTGGCGATAACCATCGCTTCACGTCGCTCTCAATTCCTGACATATATGCGGAAAGGCGGCTTGCCGTCGTGGATATGGCGTCATGAACGGATCAACACCGGAAAAAAGCAAGATGCGCGCACCTGCGGGCTCCGTTACGGGGCTTTGCTCCGCGTCCGCGACGATGTTTGCAGTGGGAATGGCCTTTCTGGGCTACTGGGGAGTGTATGACCAAGGGCCCTGGCGCATATCCGATTATTTTGTGGTGGCCTTAGCCATCATCGGATTTGCGGCTCTCGGTTCCGTGCCCTGGATCGTAACGACGCCTGTAGCGGAAGAAGAGGCAGAAAAAGTTGTCGGTGCCAGGCGCGCTCTGGCATTGGGGGTCGCCTTGATCTGGCTGTCCGTTTGCGTCGCGGTATTCACCTGATCCGTTCTGCCCGACTTCCACACGGGCAGCATGTCCTCACTCTCGGCAATGAGGGGTCTCGATCGTCATCCAAACGATAGCAGGCTTCCAAACTCCGTAGCCGCCAGGAATACCTGCCTGCCAGGCTATGCGAACGCCTCGAAAGTATCGCGGAGCTTTTATTCTCCCGCTTCATCGAGATACATGACATAATCAACGGCCATATGCAGCTGGAGCATTTTCGATGCAACGCGAAGCGGTCTGGACGCTGGCTTTGTTTGTTCTTCTTGTGTTTAGCGCCGCAGTCGGCTCGACATTGCGTGCGAGATTACCTGCCCCGCACCGCAGCAGCGAGACAATAGACTTCCTCCGGGTCGTCACGGCCCTTCTCGTCACTTTTGCCGCACTTGTCATGAGCTTGCTTTTGGCATCGGAACTGAATGCGTTCACAACGGCATCTCACGATCGCAACCGCTACGCCTCCGGTCTGGCCGAGATGGACCGCTGCCTGAGGAATTATGGCCCGGCATTGGATAATGAGCGGCAACTTCTGCGCAGCTACACAACCGCTGTCATTGCCAGCACATGGCCAGGTGAGCCAATTCCACCGGGGGTCACATATCCTGACATATCAAAATTGCCTTTGACCGGCGAAGCGCCCGCTCTTGGAGCAATTCTCAACGACATGGGGCTCGGCATTGCCCGCGAACAGCCAGCCGATCCCTTGCATCAGCTACTCGTAACCCGTTGCAATCAGCTCTTCAGCAATCTCTTGGCGGCGCGATGGATCGTGATCGAGGACGCGCACGGCTCGCTTTCAGCACCGTTCCTCGGCGTCCTGATCTTCTGGCTTATGCTGGTATTCCTAAGCTTCGGTCTTCAAGCTCCCAGAAACCCGCTCACGGGTTCCATTGTCGCCGTCGCCATCGTCTCGGTGGCGAGCGTCATGTTTGTCATCCTGGATCTCGATCTTCCCTACGGCGGTCTCTTCGGCATTTCGAGCGAATCTATGCGGCATGCGCTCACCGATATGCTGGCACAATAGAGATCAACCAAGCCATACACCCGTTGCCGGCCCGCCATCATATCGACCGGGCTTCATATCGAAACCCACCCCACGCTTCGGCAATCTCAAATCAGCGGTCAGGCGGCTAACGCGAAAGGTCGCCTTGGGATAGCCGAGTTCCGGCAGGCATCCCTCTCAGCCGCTCGTCCATCAATCGGCCAGAGCTTGGGAAATATCGTTCGCGGTCTGGACAACGACAGGTGCGAGACCTGCGAGGCGTCCGTCGGGCATTCTTTCGCTCGGCCCGGAAACGCTTACCGCCGCGAAGACGCGCCCCGATGAATCGCGCACCGGCGCTCCGATGCAGCGCACCCCGATCTCGATTTCCTCGTTATCGACCGCAAACCCTTTGGCCCTGATGCCCGCCAGCTCCTCGATCAGCCCGTCGAGCTTCGTGATCGTATTTGCGGTATAGGCATGTAAGCCCTCATGGGCAATCCGCAATATCAGCTCCTCGTCCTGAAACGCCAGGAAGGCTTTACCAACGCTGGTACAGTAGGTCGGCGCCGCCTGCAGCGTCGTCAGGCTGGAGGCAATCATCTCCTCGCGCTCGACGCAAACCATCTGGCTTCCATCGAACATGTGAAAATGGATGATTTCGCCCGTCAGCTGCTGCAGCTTGGCGATATGCGGATGCGCCCGCGTCGGCGTGTCGAGGCTTGCCAGGACGCTGCTGCCATAGTGAAACATCTTCAGGCCGAGCCGATAACCCTGGCGCTTGCCGTCCTGATCGAGCAGGCCGACCTCCCGCAAGGATGCGACGATACGATGGACCGTCGTCTTCGGCAGCCCTGTGGCTTCCGAGAGTTCGGCGATCGTCATGCTCGGCTTGGCGCGGGAAAACGTATCCAGCACACGCGCCATCTTGCGCAGCGATTTGGCGCCGGCATCCCTGCTTTCCGGTCCTGCCGGAACCTCGTCAACGGCCGCTTCATTGATCACCGAATGCGTTTTCATATCTCTTTCCAATTTCAATGCCCGGCCATAATCCGCTTTGCTCTTGCTTCGAGTTTACGCGCAATAAATTCCAAAGAGAAGCAGACCACGAAGTAGGTTAGCGCCAATAGTGTAAACACAATAAAGGGTTGGTTGGTTCGGATGACTACCTCTCGCCCCAGCCTCGTGATTTCGCTGATGCCGACCACCGATATCAATGAGGTATCCTTGATGATCAATATGGCCTGGCCGACGAGCGAGGGAATGACCGCCATCAGCGTCTGCGGGATGGTAATATCGCGCAGACGCTGGAACAGGCTGAAGCCGACGGCTATGGCAGCCTCGTTCTGGCCTTTGTCCAGCCCCTTCAGGCCGCCGCGTATGATTTCGGTCATGTAGGCACCGTGCGACAGCGAAAGGGCGATGACAGCCGTCAAAACTGGACCGATATCGATGTCATATTGCGGCAGCCCGTAATAGACGAGGAAAACGAACATCAGGAACGGCATGCTGCGAAAAAGATAGACATAAGCACCGACCAGGAAGCGGATCGGCCCGAGGGATGACGAGGCGAGAAGCCCTCCTACAATACCGAGACCGAGTGCGGGAAAGAACGCCGCGGCGGTCAGGAAGAGGACGATGGGAAGCCCGGTGAGAATAAGCTGAATGGCATCGCCGGCGACAGCAACAATGGTGCTCATGGCTCAGGCCCGCTTGTGTTTGGAAAAGCCGGCACGGCTTTCATAGACATCGACGAGAAGGTTGAGCACGACGCAGATAACGATGTAGATCATGCAGCTTACCAGATAGGCTGGCAGGAACTGGTATGTTTCGTTGCCGACATCGTCGGCAGCCTTGGTGATTTCCAGCACGGCAATCGTGTAGAGGAGCGAAGTGTCCTTTACCAGTTGCACGAACTGCCCGGTTATTGCCGGAAGAATCGTCGGTGCTGCCTGAGGGAGAAGGACGTAACGCAGAAGAATGCGCCATTTCAAACCGAGCGACTGGGCCGCTTCGATCTGGCCTCGCGGGATCGCATTCAGCCCTCCACGCACCATTTCGGCGATATAGGCGCCCGAATTGAACGTCAGCGCAATCACGCCCGTCGAAAAGGCCGACAGCGTGATGCCAAGTGTCGGCAGACCAAAATAGATGAAGTAGACCTGCACAAGCAGCGGCGTATTGCGAACCAGCGAGACATAGACGGCAATTGCCCTGCTGAAAATGCCGCGCGAAGAAAACCGCACAATGCCGGCGATCATGCCGACGCAAAGCGCAAGCAACAGCCCGACGGCCGCAGCCGCAAGCGCATTGCGCATGCCGGTGAGATAGGTATCGCGATACTGCCAGAAGATATCGTAAGCATCCGAGATCATGTGCGATCAGCCTAGTGACGGAGGATCTGATTGAGAAAGGCGCGCGTGCGCGCTTCTTTCGGCCGCGAGAAGAATTCGCAAGGGGGCGCTTTTTCCACCAATTGACCGGCATCGAGAAAGGCAACCTCGGTGGCAAGCTCCCGCGCAAACCCCATTTCATGGGTGACAACGATCATCGTCATGCCCGATGCCGCCAGCTCGCGCATCACCTGCAGCACCTCTCCGACCATTTCCGGATCGAGCGCCGAGGTCGGTTCGTCGAACAGCAACAGCTCGGGATCCATCGCCAGGGCGCGGCAGATGGCGACACGCTGCTGCTGACCGCCGGACAATTGCGCGGGGTAACGGCCAGCCTTGCTCTCCAGCCCGACGCGCGCCAGAAGCTCCATCGCCCGCGCTGCGGCATCCTTGCGACTGCGTCCGAGAACACGCCTTTGCGGCAAGGCTATATTGTCGAGCACGCTGAGGTGCTGGAACAGGTTGAACCGCTGGAAGACCATGCCGATCCTGCGATACAGCTGGCGGCGCGGCATGGCGGCGATGTCCTGGCCGCCGAGAAGGATCTGGCCGGCGGACAAGGATCCCGCCAACCTGTTTATGGCGCGGATGAAGGTGCTCTTGCCTGAGCCGGACGGACCGCAGACAACGAGCACATCCGACCGTTCGAACTGAATGGATATTCCGCGCAGGGCGTGGAAATCCTTGAAATGCAAATTGACGTCGCGCGCTTCGAAAAATGCCATCGCGATCCTCCATAACCTTGCCGAGAGACGATAGGCCGAGCGTCGGCAAGTGGCCGACGCTCATCTCCAAATCCGTCGCTATTGCAATGTCATACGGCTGGCATTGCCACTCTCCGGCGCATAGGCGCCGATGCCAAGCAGATCGACCAGCTTCTTGCGCTCGTCGGAAACGCCATTGTTCTTTTCCAGGAAGTCCTTCTTCCAAGTATCGCCGTCGACCCAGTATTTCTTGAGCGCGGCCAACTCACCGCTATCCCGGATCTTCGCCAGGAAGAAATTCAGGTATTGCCAGGTGTAGGTGTCACCCGGACGCACGGCAAAGCCCCAGGTATCGGTCGTGATCAGTTCACGCGGCTGCTTCAGGGCCTCGAAACCATATTCCGATTTTACCACTCCCAGGACGGCCAGGTCGTTGAGCGCCGCATCGACGCGGCCCGTCTTCAGCGCCTGGTAGGTATCCGTGTCGTTCGGGTAGGTTTGCAGCTCCGCCTTCGGGAAGAACTGCTTGGCAGCATCGACGGCATTGGTGCCCGCCTTGACGGCGATGCGCTTGCCGGCCTCGTTCAGCTCCTCCCAGGATTTGCCCTGGTCTTCCGGTTTGACGATCGCCACGACGCCGGTGGAATACCAGCTCTCCGTCGTGAAAAGGATCTGCTGCGCACGCTTGAACGTCGTCGACATGCTCGTCGCCAGAATATCGGATTTGCGGCTGAGAAGGCCGGGAATGAGCCCCGCCCACTCGACATTCCGCATTTCGAGGTCAACGTCGAGTTTTGAGGCAATAAGCCTGTCGAGATCCACGGAAAAGCCGGCCGGATTGCCGTTTGCGTCCCTGAACTGCCAGGGCGCCGCCGAAAGATCGTTCATGATGACGATCTTCTTGTCCTTCA
Organism: Rhizobium sp. ZPR4; assembly: GCF_040215725.1. Taxonomy (NCBI): domain Bacteria; kingdom Pseudomonadati; phylum Pseudomonadota; class Alphaproteobacteria; order Hyphomicrobiales; family Rhizobiaceae; genus Rhizobium; species Rhizobium sp. ZPR4. The sequence goes on along the minus strand of NZ_CP157969.1, from coordinate 1,113,134 downwards.
TAATCTCGCCGAGCGTACCTTTGGGATCGTCGGCTGCCGACGCAACGCCTCCCATCACCAGCATCAGCCCCATTGCGAGCACTACAAGCTTCTTCATCGCTACTCCCCTTTTATCTTGTTCCGTATTGCGGAATAATAATTATCAGCAAGTTCATAAACGCATAAAATAAAATAATCCGCAATATCTATCTTGACTATCTCATTTTTATTTATTTAACTCGACATATTAGAAAATCATATTCCATATTACGGAATAAAGACAAATGACGGCGTCGGGGAGGACGGGGCAAAATCAAGCGGATCTGATGCGCTAAACTGCCAGCTGCGCTGGAGAAGCGCTCAGGCACAATCAAGATGACTTTTTCATCAGTCCGCCCGCCAGGCGCCGGATCGATGCCAACTGCGCTGCGGACCGTTCGACGACCGCGCGAGGAGATGATTTCTATGGACTATCGGGCGACCGAGTGGCCGGTTTCCGGCACGCCAGCACGCATCAATGGAATCGAGCTCAACCAGATCTGCGATATTGCCGACCTGGCGCGCGAAGATCCCGATGTGATCAAACTCTGGATCGGCGAAGGCGATCTGCCGACACCTCAATTCATACGCGAGGCCGCGGTCTCGGCGCTGGCTGCGGGACAGACCCGTTATACCTACGCTCTGGGCGTGCCGGCCCTGCGCGAAGGCCTCGACCGCTATCACAAACGGCATTTCAACGTCGATATCGGCGCCGATCGCTTCAGCATAACGGCAGGCGGTGTTCAGGCCATCATGCAGGCGGTCCAGGCTGTCCTGAGCCCTGGCGACGAAGTCATCGTGCCGGTGCCGGCCTGGCCGAACCTGATCGAGATCATCGGCATTCTCGGCGGCAAAGTGGTTCCGGTACCCTACCGTACTCTTGCCGGAGGCGGTTTCGCGCTCGATCTCGACGATCTGTTCGGCGCGGTCACGCCCAAGACCCGCGTGATCGCCATCAATTCCCCGTCGAATCCGACGGGCTGGGTTATGCCGAAAGAGCAGATGCTGGCCGTGCGCGACTTCGCCAGAAGCAAGGGCATCTGGATCATATCCGACGAGGTCTATTCCCATTTCACCTATAACGGCGCTCTTGCCCCCTCCTTCCTGGAGATCATGGAGCCTACCGATCGGCTGATCGTCACCAATACCTTTTCGAAGAACTGGTGCATGACTGGCTGGCGCATTGGCTGGGTCATCTACCCGAAGGGGATGTCCAAGATCTTCGACAATCTCAGCCAATACAACACGACCAGCGTCGCCACCTTCGTTCAGCACGCTGCTATCACGGCACTCGATCAGGGTGACGAATTCATCAAATCCCTTGTTGCACGATCGACGCGTGGGCGCGAAATCATCTGCTCGACGCTCGATAAGCTGCCGAATGTCCGTGTCTTCTGGCCTGATGGAACTTTTTATTTCTTCTTCTCCGTCCATGGCATGAATAGCGGCTATGATATGGCGCGCAGGATCCTGAAGGAGGCAGGCGTGGGGGTCGCTCCGGGCTCGGCTTTCGGCCCAGGCGGGGAAGAATTCCTACGCGTGTGTTTTGCCGTTGATCCTGCACTCATCGAGGAAGGTGCGAAACGACTGGAAGCGTTTCTGTGCAAGCAGCAATAGGATGAAGGACAATGAAGAAGCTCATCAATCGACCCGCTGATGTCGTCCGGGAAATGCTGGAGGGTATTGTCGCTCTCGCACCCGGCCTTGCGCTGCTCGACACGGAGAATGTCGTGTTGCGCGCCGGCCTGCCCGTGATCGCAAACCGGCCGGTCGCCCTGATCTCGGGCGGCGGCGCCGGACATGAACCGGCCCATGCCGGATATGTCGGACCTGGCATGTTGACTGCGGCTGTTACCGGCGAAGTCTTCACCTCCCCGAGCGTCGATGCCGTACTTGCTGCCATCCGTGCCAGTGCCGGCCCGGCAGGCGCACTTCTGATCGTGAAGAACTATACCGGCGACCGCTTGAATTTCGGCCTTGCCGGCGAACTGGCCGCCATCGAAGGCATTCCCACCGAACTCGTCGTCGTGGCGGACGATGTGGCGCTTTCCGGCCTCGTACCGCGCGAACGCCGCCGCGGCATCGCCGGAACGGTGCTGGTTCATAAGATCGCAGGTGCGGCCGCGGCAAGCGGCAAGAACCTCAAGGAAGTTGCCGACATCGCGCGGTCCGCCGCATCCCGTCTCGGAACGATGGGGGTCGCGCTCGGCTCCTGCATCGTGCCGGCCGCCGGCAAGGCTGGTTTCACCCTCGGCGAGGATGAAATCGAGCTTGGCCTCGGCATTCATGGGGAAAAAGGCGTCGAACGCACCAAATTGCTGCCCGCCGATGCCGTCACCGACAGGATCGTCGATCAGATCGTCAGTGACATGAAGCTCGATGCCGGCGCCCGGGTTGCTCTGCTGGTCAACGGCCTTGGAGCGACCCCCCCGATGGAACTGGCCATCGTCGCCCGCAGTGCGGTTGCTGCCCTGCGCTCACGCGGCCTTAGGATCGAGCGGGCCTGGAGCGGCAATTTCCTGACCGCGCTGGAAATGCCGGGCTGCTCGATCTCACTGCTCGATCTGCGTCAAGACGATCTCGAACTGTTGGACGCGGCAACGACCGCAACAGCCTGGCCAAGGGGCGGAGAGGTTGCTGGTACCATTAATATCGTGCCGGCGGTGCGCACCGCAGAGACGGACGCGCCTCTCGGCGATGCCGGACGCTTCGACCCGCAAGAATTGCGCCGCATTGGTCTTGCCGTCTGTAACGCGCTCGAAACGGCCGAAGGCCATCTGACCGAGCTCGACAGCAAGGCAGGCGACGGCGATCTGGGTGCGAGCATGCTTCGTGGGGCCGAGGCCATCCGTGCGCTGCCGGAAAGCGCCTGGATCAACCCGGCCAATGCCATGGTTGCGATGGGCAATGCCCTGCGACGGGCGATCGCCGGAAGCTCCGGTCCCTTCTATGCCATCGCACTGACCCGGGCCGGTCGCCATCTCGGCCGGAACAATCGCTTCTCGCCCGATGATTTTCGGGAGGCGTTTGCCATCGGTATGGCTGCAATCAGCGAAATCGGCGGCGCAAAACCCGGGGACAGAACCATGCTGGATGCGCTCGCCCCGGCACTGAAGACCCTCGAGACGGAAGGCGGCAGCCTGCCGGCAGCCGAGGCCTGGAAACGTGCAGCCTCTGCAGCGGCCGAGGGCGCACGCCGCACGGCGGATATGGTGCCGAAGCTCGGTCGCGCAAGCTATCTCGGCGAAAGAGCGCTCGGAACAGAGGACGGTGGGGCTGCGGCCGTCGCGATCTGGATGGAGGCGCTGGCGACAAGTCTCTGATTTCGCTGGCGTAACGCCACAACCGACATTCGAACAACCCGGATTTCATGGCGTCTTCCTCAGGGGAAGCGATCCCCGACCTGCGCCCTGATGTCATCGGCCGATCTCGGCCATCTCTCGCTCAAAACAGGAACTTCAAACATGAATCTCGACAAAGTCTCCGGCATCATCCCCCCCATCGTCACCCCCTTCACCAAGGACGGCGACATCGACGAAACGGCCTTCCGCAACATCGTCAAATTCAACCTGAAGAACAAGGTTCACGGCGTCTGCGTCGGCGGCAGTTCCGGCGAGGGCCATACGCTGACATTCGAGGAATTCGTCCGCCTGATGGAAATCACGGTGGAAGAGGTCAACGGACAGATTCCGGTCCTGGCGGGCATCATCGCCAATTCCACGCGCGAAGCCGTGCGTCGCGCCAAGGCCATCTCCCACCTTCCAATCCACGGCCTGCAGGTGACGCCGGTCCATTATGTCTTCAAACCCGACGAGAACGCTACATTCGAGCATTTCAAGACGCTGACGGCGGCCACCGATATACCGGTCATCATCTACAATGTCGTCCCCTGGAACTATCTCAGCCCGTCGCTGCTGATCCGCCTCATGACGGAATTGCCCGGCGTCCAGGCCGTCAAGCAAAGCGCCGGCGATCTCAAGCTCATGGCCGACCTGATGATCGGCATCCCGAAGGGCTGCAAGGTCTATACCGCGGTCGATGCCCTGCTCTACCCGTCATTCGCATTGGGTTGCCATGGCACCATCGCGGCAAATCCGGCCGCGGTTCCCAGCGTCTGCGTCGCCCTTTGGAATGCGGTGCAGCGTGGCGACCATCCCCGCGCCAAGGAGATTCACGAGGCGCTCCTGCGCTTCTGGAACGCGATCTATGCCGACAATCTGCCGGCCAACATCAAGACGGCGATCGCGCTTCAGGGCACCGAGGCAGGCCTGCCGCGGATGCCGATGCCGGCAACGACGCCCGCGCAGCTCGAAAACATCCAGCGCGAGCTCAGAAACGTGCTGCGCTACGAAGAAAAATAAGACCGTCGATGGCAGGTCCTGCACGGACAGAGCCCGCCGCCAACCCCGATCCATACGATCGGACTCGTGTCGTCAGTCGACTCGCCTCACTGCGTGGGGTGGGTTGGCTGAGGGAGGCGACACGAGCAGACGGAAACAACAAACGATCTGAACGGGAGGAAACAGTGAGAACATCGGCCCCAGAAAACATCTCTCCAACCGAGAGCCGCATAGCCAATTCACGACCGGTTCTGGCCAAGGATATGCGCAAGGTCGCATTGGCCAGCGCCATGGGCAATACGATCGAATATTATGATTTCACGCTCTACGCGACCGCCACGGCGCTGGTGTTCAATAAGATATTCTTTCCAAACGACAATCCTCTGATCGGAACGCTCGCCGCATTCGCCACTTTCTTTGTCGGATATTGCGCGCGCCCCATCGGCGGCATCGTGTTCGGCCATTTTGGCGATCGTATCGGCCGCAAGACGGCATTGCTGTTGACGATGATCATCATGGGGGCCGGAACTTTTCTCATCGGGCTCGTACCCTCCTACGACAGCATCGGCATATGGGCTCCGATCAGCCTCCTGCTCCTGCGTCTTGCCCAGGGGATCGGGATAGGCGGGGAGTATGGCGGCGGCATGGTGATGACGGTCGAACACGCGCCGCCCGAGCAACGAGGCTTCTACAGTTCCCTGGTTCATATCGGCGTACCGGCCGGCTTCCTGATACCGATCGCCCTGCTCGGCATCTTGTCGACACAGATGAGCGAGGGAGCCTTTCTGTCCTGGGGCTGGCGGCTGCCGTTCCTTTTCAGCATCGTGCTGGTTGCCCTGGGTCTGTTCATCCGCTTCCAGATCTCCGAAACGCCCGCCTTCAAGCGCATCCAGGAACAGGGAGAAACGGCCGCCCTGCCCGTCGTCGAAGCCGTCCGCGACCATCGCTACAACGTGATCCTTGGAATAGGCGCCAAGATTGCCGAAAGCGGCCTCTTCAACATCTATGCCGTCTTTGCCATTACCTATTGCGTCAATTCGCTAGGCCTGCCGCGGCAAATGATCTTGAACGGCGTGCTGGTCGGCTGCGCTCTGGAATGCCTGACACTTCCGCTGTTCGGTGCGCTCTCCGACCGGATCGGGCGGCGCCCAGTTTACATCGCCGGCCTGCTTTTCCAGGTCGCGCTCGCCATCGTCTTCTTTGCCATGCTCGACAGCGGCAACACGACCAGCATCTGGCTCGCGATCGCACTGGGCCTGGCGGTCGGACACGGTTCGGTCTTCGGTGCCCAGGGTGCCTTCTTCTCCGAATTGTTCCCTGCCCGCATCCGCTATAGCGGCCTTTCGCTGGTTCAGCAGATCGGCCCGATCCTTGGCGGCGGCCTTTCGCCGCTGCTGGCAACAACGCTTATGGCGGAGTATCCGGGAAACACCACCCCTATCGCCGTCTATATGGCACTGATGGCCATCTTCTCGGCTGTCTGCGCATTCGCATTGCGCGCTGCAAGATCAGACAGTTAGAGGAACGCTATATAGTCGGTTTCGATGTATCGCGAACTACGGCAGCCAACCCTTTTTCAGGTGAGGCTGCCGATACGGGCCAACCAATTGGCCCGCCCGACCCGTAGGCGCTATTATGATTATGGGTCAACCATGGATAGAATTGTTTTCCGGTATAATTCCGCCATTCCGATTGGAGTTAATTGGCTCCATCTTATGAGTCCAATCGACCGGAAGTCATGAAAACCTCTAGCGCCCAATCAAAGATCTTGTCGGTCATAAGAGTGCCAATGCTCGAGGACCCGGATCCTGCGTCGACAAAAATCTGCCGCGCTGTTGAATTATATCGTAATACGATATAATTTGCAGCTTGGAGGATTATTTATGATCGAGACGACCCAGGACACAACATCGGATCTGGAACTGTTTGCCAGGCGCCTGGCCCATGGCGCAAGGCTCAAGAACACTCTCCAGCATTCGCCAAGCTCTGACGAGCTTATGGACCTCAGACACGCGCTTGATTTGCGTCTTCAGTGCGGCAGGATGGACTTGAAACTTCTAGCTCTGGAGTGGCGATATGACGTCGCGCTCCTGCTCGATCATATGCGCCATTGGATGTTCGAAGTAGATCGAGATTTCAATCGGTAGAAACCGCGGCGATTCGCGGATAATCGGGAGGCTGCGCATGATCGTCGTTCAGCTCAAAGCAAGGGCTTCGGGGCATGATCCGGCGGAGATCCGTTTATAGCGCAGAGACCTCGCATCGCTATCGAGCAGAGATGGAAGCGAGCCGCGACTCCAGCGCGTCGCTTCATTGATCGGCAGCTAGGAAAGCTGGTGGTTCACGACGAGCTGACCGCACCCGGCGCGATTCCAGCGCGTCACGTCAGGCTAGTCGTTACCAGCGCAAGAGCGACATAACGCCCAACCTTCGCGATCGTTACAAACAATAGGAAGGTCAACAATGGCTCCCGCAGGACGCCAGCAACAACGGTGATCGGGTCGCCGATAACCGGTACCCAGCTTGCCAGCAGCGACCATCGCCCGTAACGGCGATACCATCCCCGAGCGTGATCGAGCGTGTCGCTGCCGACCGGGAACCAGCGACGGTCGCGAAACCGTTCGATCCCCCTGCCTAGCATCCAGTTGACGACGGAGCCCAAAATGTTGCCGAGGCTCGCGGTGATGACGAGCCAAAGCGCCGAATACCTTTCGGTCAGAAGAAGCCCTGCAAGCGCCGCCTCGGATTGCATGGGAAGGATCGTTGCCGCACCAAAGGCCGCCACGAACAGCCCGAAATAGGCAAACAAATCGATCATATCCTTAGAGATACTTCGTGATCGTCTTGAACTCGTCTATGGACTGGCGCTTATCGCGCGGGAGAGCGCCAAGTGTTTCCTCGAGGCAATGATCGAGATGATCCTGAATGAGTGTCCGCTTCGCGTTGACGATCGCCTTCTCGACGGCGGATAGCTGCTGGGCGATGTCGAGACATGGCTTGCCATCCTCGATCATGGCGATGACGCTCTTCAGATGTCCGTGGGCGCGCTTGAGCCGCTTGACGATCTCGGGATGGGTGTCATGTGTGTGTTCTGTCATGATTTCCTGTATCCCCCCAGAGAGGATAACTGTCAATACCAGCCCGATTTCACGAAAAATCCAGCGGCTGCGAACACCGGAGGTAGCTCTTGCGGCCAGCGATCGTTGCGGCGGCCTCAAGAGTCTGATGAAGACATGGCAGACGGTAGCGCACTTGACTGGGGGACAAGGGGTCATCGGGGACGACAACGGCTTCAGCATCCCGATCAAGCCAGTCTTTTGTCGTGGCAAGCATGGTTCCCCGCCGCTTTGCTCGGCCTCAGATTGATGCCGGCCAGCCGAGAAGCCGTAATTTCCTACCCTTGCGGTCAGGATACCAGCAAGTACGAACCTGCAGAACGATGGATGAAATCAATCGTTTCAGCCCTGCGGGTTACAGGTGCGGAAGAAAAAAACGCCGTTAGCGAAGGGGAACTCCAAGTGTCGCTAACGGCAAACTTTTCCGAGATCGTCGCCAGAGCTCAGCCGCAATCGAACGGGACCGGCTGCACCGTTTCGGGTCGGGGATCTCGCGAGGCGCGATCTTCCCCGAAATCACTTCAGAGAAAGATCGGGCGTCAAATAATAATTATTGAGCGGGTGTGGTCGAAAGCCCTGGACGCGCTTGCTGATCGCATCGAACGTGTTCACATGGACGATATCGACGACGGCCGCATCGTCTTGCAGCTTCTGGGCAATCTTGCCGTAGAGCGCGTACCGTTCCCCATCGTTGTCGTTGGCGCGGGCATCCTTGATCCAGGCATCCACTTCCGGCGAGCAATAGTGCGCGAGGTTGTAGCTACCATCGCAGGAGAAATCGGAGGACAAAAAACCAGCCGGATCCAGAACGTCGGTCAGATAATTGCGCGACAGAAACGCGAGGTCGAAATTGCCCTTCAGCAAATCCGGTTCCACGGCATTGTACTGAGCCTGCTTGATCGTGCTCTCAATGCCAATTTCGGCGAGCATCTGCTGGACGGCGGCGGCGATGTCCTTGAATTCGGCCCGCTCTACATAGGCAATGATCTCTACCTTCAGGCTTCCTGACGTGATGCCAGCCTCCTTCAGCAGAGACTTGGCAAGGTCGGGATTATAGGTCGACTTCTGATCCTTCGGCGCCCAGGCATCGGTAGGGCGGAAGACGTCGTTGGCGGCCGGCATCAAGCCTTCGAACAGCGCGTCGGAAATTGCCTGATTGTCGATCGCTGCCTGTATTGCCCTTCGCACGCGTATGTCGTCGAACGGCTTTTTCTTATTGTTTATCACCAGCATGGTCGTACGCGGCGTCGAGGCCTCGGACACGGTCGCAACGCCTGAGTCATTGATCTGCTTGACACTGGAGGCCGGTACTAGACGTGCAATATCTGCCTCTCCCGAACGCGCTTGGACTGCGCGTGTATTGGCGTCGAGGACAAACCTCACCTCACCTTCGTCAACTGCGGGCTTCTTGCCCCAATATGTCGGATTCGCTTTCACCTTGAGCCCTTGTGCCTGATCCACGGAGACGATCGTGTATGGTCCGGTGCAGTGGTTGATGGGATCGACTGTACCGTCTTGCCTGTAAGCGGCCTTCGAAAGGATGCTTGTCGCCGGCGCGGCAAGATGGGCCGGCAACATCGCAAGCGGCTGAACCGTCGTTATTCGTACCTTGTCCTTGCCGAGCGCTTCCACCGATTTGAATATCTTCGGCGAGAAGGCACGCGCGGCTACCTCGCCATGGAGGATCTTGTCGAGCGCGAACACGACCGCGTCTGCGTCCAGCGGGGTTCCATCCTGAAATACCACGCCCTGTCGCAGAGTGACTTCCCAGACGTTCGGCTCGACGTGCTTGAAGGAAGTGGCGAGCCAGGATTCGAGCTTGCCGTCGTAGTTGACGCGGGCAAGCCCTTCGTAGCAGCCAGCCACGGTTCCGACGTAGACATCATCCGATGTCATCGCCCAATTGTTTTTTATGCTCCAGAAGTCGCCGACGACTAAGGATTCAGCGTGAGCTGTCGTTGCCATCAGAAGCAGCGGCAGCAGGGAGATTCTCTTGAAAAGCTTCATGCTCATATTCCCCTTTAATGATTTTTGGACTTTCTGGCATGTTCAGGCGGTCGCGGCCGCAGGCCTGCGGTGCTTCTTGCGGACTTCCTCGATCCGCTCGAAATGATGGCAGCTCACGAAGTGTCGGACACCATCGTCCTCGGTGATACTGCGGAGTTGAGGCTGCGCCTGTGCGCAGCGGTTATCGGCGTGCGCACAGCGCGTCCGCAGACGGCAACCCTCGGGCGGAGCAAGAGGACTGGGCGGCTCTCCCCGCAAAGTGTCGATCGTCTCCTCAAGACCATGCACCTCGAGCAAGGACGAGGCGATCAGGGCCTGGGTATACGGATGCCGGGGGCACGCGAACAGATCGGCGGCAGGAGCGATCTCCACAATCTGACCGAGATACATGACGGCAATCCTGTCGCAGAAGCGAGACACCAGCCTGAGGTCGTGCGTGATCATCAGGATCGTAAGGCGCCGTCGCACCCTCAGTTCCGCCAGGAGGTTGAGGATCTGCGTGCGCATGGAGGAATCAAGAGCTGAGGTTGGCTCATCGCAGATGAGAAACTCCGGTCGCAGAAGAAGCGCGCGCCCGATCCCGACGCGCTGGAGCTGCCCGCCGGAGCATTGATTGGGATAGCGGTCGTAGAAAGCCTCTGTAAGGCCGACCTCGCGCAGCATTTCGATCACCCTGCCCTTGCAGTCGGCGGGCATGTACATCGCATGTTGCGAAAGAGGCGCCTTCATGCTTTCGCCGATGGTCATCGAAGGATCAAGGGCCGAATAGGGATCCTGGAACACGAGCTGCATGGTACGGCGCATCTTGCGCAGCTCCTCGCCACGCAAGGCCATGACATCACGACCGTCAACTTTGACACGCCCCGACGTGAGTGGCGTCAGGCGCGTGAGCAGCTTTGCGATAGTGCTCTTGCCGCAGCCGGATTCACCCACGAGTCCTAAGACCTCGCCATGCCGAATGGAGAAACTGGCTCCATCGACCGAACGTACCAGCCTCCCCCCGGACAGCGCATAATGCTTGGTGAGGCCTTCTGCGATCACGAAATCAGTGCTTGAGACGCGCGGCTTCATGCGGGAGCCCCTTCGCTGACAGCGGCTTCGCGATCAACGACAGTCCAGCATCGCGCCTTGCGCCCGAAGTCGGTGTCTCGAAGACCGGGTTCCTCCATGACACAGCGTTCCAGATAACCATGAGCCTGTGCCACGGGACAACGCGGATGGAAGCGGCAGCCAACGGCCAGATCCCTTGCATGCACAGCGCCATGCGGCAACGAGAATAGCCGTCCCTGAGCGTCGACCTGAAGAAGCGAGCAACGGATCAGGGCCTGCGTATAGGGATGCGCGGGATTCTTCAGAACCTGCGACGTTGGACCCTCCTCGACGACACGCCCCGCATACATCACGACAATGCGGTCGGCGATCGCTGAAACAACGGCAAGATCATGAGTGATCAACAGCACGGCAAGGCGGCGATGACGGCGTTCGGTATCGAGGAGTCGCAGGATCTGTGTCTGGACGGTCACATCGAGCGCCGTGGTCGGTTCGTCGGCAATCAACAACTCCGGACCGGCGCTGAGTGCCGCGGCCATCATGACCCTCTGAGCCATACCGCCTGAAAGTTCGAAGGAGTAGCAATCCACCCGCGCTGCTGGATCCGGGATGCCGACCTCCCCCAGAAGGCCAACCACCTGCCGGCGATTTTCCCGACCATGCGTGCCGTTATGATAAAGGAGCGGCTCACCCACCTGAACACCGACTTTCGATGTCGGATCGAGCATGACTTGCGGCTGCTGGAACAGCATGGAAAGACGGCCGCCTCTGAGGCGATCGAACGCGGTGGAGGAAAGCTTCTGCAGGTCCTGACCATCGAATTCAATAGCAGATGCCGACATCTTCGCTGCTGAAGGCAAGAGGCGCATGATCGATAGCGCTGTCACGCTCTTGCCGGAACCAGATTCGCCTACCAGCGCAACGACCTCACCCCTACGAACGTCGAAGCTGACTCGATCCAGCATCGGCTGATCCAGTCCGACGAAGTGCACCGTCAGATCGCGGACGGACAGGATTGGGTCTATGATATCTGCAGATCGGTCGGTACTTTCGCAGGCCTTGCATGTCATGCGATCATTCTCCCATATGAGGAACAGAGGATTCACGCTGCTGAGGCGACATCCTTCCTTGCCTGGATCGCCTTGCGCATCGTTTCGACAGGATTGCCAAAATGCCGGCGCAGCTCAGCAACCCCGGCTTCCAGTGTGCCGGACAAGACCAGATCCGCGAGAAGCTGATGTTCCTGCACAAGAGCGTCGTTTCCCTTGTAACCGCCCATCAGCTTGTGCAGGCATAGCTTCGTCTCGGCCTGTACGGTGGCATAGACACGCGACAGCCGCGGGCTTTCGGCGGCATCGACCAGGGTTCGATGGAACTGCATGTCGAGCTCGGCAATCTGTGACCAATGGCGGCTGAGGCGGGCACGCTCCATACGGATGGCGATGGCGCTGAGTTCCCTGTGCACGGCGATGCGCTTCTCCGCGCTGCCCATTATCTTTTCCATCGCGGTAAGCTCCAAGGGCTGGCGTACGAGGTAGATGTCGATGACATCGCTTTCCGTCAGTTCCGGCACGAAGACCCCGCGATGCGGCAGGCTGTTGACGATCCCCTCCTGCGCCAGCCGCGCGAGGGCTTCGCGGACAGGACCACGACTGACACCGAAACGCTCGGCGAGCTCGGCCTCGTTCAACTGCGAGCCTAAGGGGAAAGCACCGTTTAGAACGCCATTGCGAATTTCATGGGCGACCTGCGTCGCCAGATTGGAGCGTGGAAGCTTGGCATTGCCGCCCTTCAATTTCGTCATGCTAATCTCCCTGGACCCGTTCAATGTCTGTGCCACTTTTCGAGACCCTGACCGAGCCAGGTGACTGAAAGTGCGGTGAGGAAGATCGCGAGCCCTGGAGCAATGATCAGAAGCGGCACGCGATCGAAATAGTTCTGCGACGAGGCCATCATTAGCGCCCAGTCGGCATGAGGCGGTTGAACGCCGAGACCGAGGTAGGACAACCCACCGACGGTTATCAGCTTGTGGCCGAAGCGCAGAAATGTGATCGCCGCGACGGGTCGCAATATATTGGGCAGTACATGGCGAAACAGGATGAAGCTCGGACGGCAGCCGAGCACTTCCGCCGCGGCGACATATTCGCGAGTGTTGATGGTGAGCGTGAGGCTGCGAGCGAGACGAGCGAACGGCGCCCATCCGACGACGGTCAGCGATACGATGAGCGTGACATAGCCGGAACCAAAGATGGCAACCATGAACATTGCGACTATGACATCGGGAAACGACAGGATCAGATCGACGATCCGCATCATGAGTTCGTCAAGCCATCCTCCCGCACGGGCGCTCATCATGCCCACGGCCAGGCCGATTACCACGCAAAGGAGGAGCGTCAGAGCCGAGATAGCAACAGCGAACTGGCCGCCGGTGAGAATGCGGCTCAACAGATCCCGCCCAAGCTCGTCCGTTCCGAGCCAATAGGTCGCGCTCGGCGGCTTCAGGCGCTTCAGCAGGCTCTGTGCCGCAGGATCATGCGGCGCAATCCAGGGACCAAGGACGAGCAGCACCGCGATGATGGCAGACATCGCCGTACCGATTATGAGCGTCCAGTGCCAATGTGCCAGGAGCCGAAGAAATTTCAGCTTCGATATCGCCTGATCTTCCGTCCACGCCGACGACATGCTGGGATTTTGGCTAGTGGACATGGCCGGCCCTCACAGCGGGGTTGATGAACATATGCAGGAGGTCGGCGATCGTGGTGATCACCACGGACAAGATGACGATGCAAACGAAGCCGCCCTGCAGCATTGGAATGTCCTTGTTGATCACCGCCTCGTAGAGCAGACGCCCCATGCCTGGTATCGAGAAGATCACCTCGACGACCACCGAACCACCGAGAAGACCGGCCAGCCACATTGCAAAAAGCGTCAGCACGGGCATGACCCCATTGCGTACGCCGTGATGCAGGACGGTCTGCCGCATGTTCAATCCACGCGACAGGGCGGCTGTGATGTAGGGTGCGCCCAGCACGTCAATCATGGCGGCGCGGGTAACCCGCGTGAAATAGGCCATGGGACGCAATGACAGCACGAGAGCGGGCATGACTACCGAGGATGGTCCCCGCCACCCCGCAGACGGAAGAACGCCAAGATGGAGGGAGAAGAGAAGTATGGCCATAGGAGCCATCCAGTATTCCGGGACCGCGACGAAGGTCTGCGTCACGAAAGTCGCAGCAGTATCGAACCGCCCGCCAGGACGTATCGCGCTCAATGTACCGAGCGGAAAAGCCAACAGAAGAGCGAAAGCCAGGGAAACCGCCGCCAGGGTTGCCGAAACGCCCAGCGCCCGTGCGACCTCGCCTTCCACGGGCATCTTGTTGGCGAACGAAATTCCCAGATCCCCTCTCAACGCATCTGCCAGCCAAATCCCGTATTGCTCATGCAGCGGCCGCTCGAGCCCCAATTTCACTCTCAGCGCTTCCACAGCGTCTTCATCGACAGCAAGGTCGCCGACGCGCGACTGAAGGATGGTTCGCACAGGGTCTCCGCCGCTCACATAGGGAACAAGAAAGGCGAGAACGGAAACCACGAATGTCGTGGCGGCTAGAAAGGCAAGACGCTGCAGCAGGATTTTCATCATGTTCGCCCGCCTCCCCCGTTACAATGGAATGCAGCCTGAAGGATATCCGTCTGGCAGCAGGCTCCTGCCCGCGTCAGTCGGCGTCCTCAAGATGTCTGACCGATAAGAAGAAGGCTTCATCGCTTCGGATTCCATCTTAGATTTAGAAGCTATCCCCCCGGAGGGCATATTGTCATGATGGATTCACAATTGTAGGATTGTCAACAATAGAAATATTGACGGGGATGCAAAAAACATCTTGATCCTATCCCCCCTGAGGGGATATAGAGTCACGCATCGACAGGTCATATAGACTATATCCCATATAGGTCGTTGCCATGCTTGACTTGACAAGCCCGAATTTTCCAAATCAGCTTCTTCTGACGCAACTGAATGACGAAGCGGGCGAGACCGCAGCTCGCGCGCGCAAATTCTGCCTCGACGTCATCAAGGAATTCTACGGTTTCGACTACCGGCCGGATTGGCACGGTGACCTTGACTCGCTCCTACTTCCGCCCGGTGGAAATCATTTCAGCAGCTCCAACCGCGGCGCTTTCTGGACCGTCGAAGACGAAACTGGCGAGATTATCGCCACGACCGGAATCCGGCACCTTGGATGGAAACCGAACTGCGCAACACTCTTCGCCGATATTTATGGCGACGGCACGAATGTAGCCTCTCTGTGGCGTCTCTATGTGCGCAAGGACAAGCGCGCTCACGGCCTGGGCAAGAGGCTTGCCGCGCTTTGTGAGTTCGACGCGCTCGCCAAGGGCTATGGGCGCATGTACCTCCATGCGAGTTCCGATGCAGTCGCGACCGTCGGCTTTTGGAAGTCCAGGCAATATGTCGCGCTCGCCGATGACGGCGAGACCATTCATTTCGACAAGCTGATCAACGGCAAAGCCGTGCAGGCCACCGCCCTCCGATGATCATGTGAAACCAATCGCAAAATCATTCCTTCGAAGCACATCTTGGAGAAACTTATGGAATCCTTCAGTTCTTTGGTCGCCCAGGGAAGCGGCGCAGCATGGCTCTATATCCCCAGCGCTATCCTCCTCGGTGCCCTTCACGGGTTGGAACCGGGTCACTCCAAGACGATGATGGCCGCATTCATCGTGGCCGTAAGGGGAACGGTCGTTCAGTCGATCCTGCTCGGGCTGGCGGCGACATTCTCCCATACGCTGGTCGTGTGGGCGATCGCGCTCGGCGGAATGTATCTTTTTTCCGGTCTCGATGCCGAAACGGCAGAACCGTATTTCCAGATTGCCTCGGCCGTCATCATCATCGGTGTCGCCACCTGGATGTTCCGGCAGACGTGGAAGGAGCAGAGCGCGGCCAAGCAATATGAGCGCGACGTCGCCGAGTGGGAAAAGACCCGTGACAAGACAATTCCGGCGCAGCGTATCGATACCGGCCATGGGTTCATGTCGATGGAAATCTCGAAGGAACGACCGGCCTTCTGGCGCCTACAGGTCGTCAGCGGCGACAACTGGACGGCCGAGTATGTCACCTTGACCACGGAACGCCCTGATGGCACGAAGCAGAAGTTCTCCTTTGTCGACCGCAACGGCTACATGGAGTCCGTCGAAACCATCGCCGAACCCATTGATTTCGTGGCTCGCCTCAGCCTCGATCACGGCGACCACGAACACGACTACGACGTCTCTTTCCTGACAGATTCGGCAAAGGCCAAAACATCCGATAGCGGCGTCAATCTCGCCACTGAGGGCTACCAGGACGCCCATGCCCTTTCCCATGCGAACGATATCCGCAAGCGGTTCGCCAATCGTCAAGTCACGACCGGACAGATCATCCTGTTCGGACTGACCGGCGGCCTGATTCCCTGCCCTGCGGCAATTACAGTCCTCCTCCTCTGCCTGCAGCTCAAGGAGATTTCGCTGGGTGCCGTTCTCGTCCTGTGTTTCTCGATCGGTCTGGCAATCACGCTGGTCATGGTCGGTGCTGCCGCCGCAATCGGTGTGCGCAAGGCCACCCAGAAGTTTTCATGGCTCTCGAACGCCGCTGCCCGCGCGCCCTATTTCTCCAGCGCAGTCATCGTACTTGTCGGGCTTTACATGGGCTATCACGGCGTCAACGGCATCATGAACCCCCATCACGAACCGGTGGAGAAGGCCGCCAGCCTCCTGCAGTCCGGAACAGGTGCCACAGTCAACGTTCAATAAGGAGGATGGATCTTGGTACAATCGGCCGGCGAAACTTGCAACAGCCACGTCAAAGGAATGATGGATATGCCTTCGGAGACTGGTGTCAATTCCCAGGTCGCATTAGGAACAAGCTCAGGCTCGTCATCCAAATCCTTATCGAAACATGCCTTGCCAGCAAATCCCGGCAAGGCTGATGATGGCCACAGCATCCATCATCATCATGAAGCAATCGCCAAACGGCTGAGGCGGGCCGAAGGACATCTCCATACCGTCGTCCAGATGATCGACAACGGCAGGGAATGCATCGACATCGCCCAGCAGCTTTCAGCAGTCGAAAAGGCGATCGTGCAGGCTAAGAAAACTCTCATACAAGATCATCTCGATCATTGCCTGGAAGATGTCGTCGGAACTCTGACGCATGACAAGCGCCGCCCGATAGACGAGTTCAAGGCCATCACCAAGTATCTCTAGCTGCCGACGCGCATCGCGTCGGCGG
Organism: Rhizobium sp. ZPR4; assembly: GCF_040215725.1. Lineage (NCBI taxonomy): Bacteria > Pseudomonadati > Pseudomonadota > Alphaproteobacteria > Hyphomicrobiales > Rhizobiaceae > Rhizobium > Rhizobium sp. ZPR4. The sequence continues at coordinate 1,096,323 of NZ_CP157969.1, read as the reverse complement.
AAAGACCTCAGTCAGATCGACACATGACACGACACGGTCATCGATCGGAGCGATCAAAACTCGCTGAAGGACTCCCAATGGAACAGCTCGCCGGGCATATCGCCGACTTTATCGAATACCACCAGACGTATGCGTTCATGGTTGCAGGTCTGATCGCGTTTGGGGAATCGCTCGTCATCATCGGGTTTGCGATCCCTGCCACCGCGTTGATGGTCATTCTTGGAGGACTTATCGGTGCCGGCGCAATTCAGCCCGTACCCATCGTCACCGCTACGATCATTGGCGCTATTCTTGGAGACGCCGTTTCATACTGGATCGGTCGATGGGCGGGACCGGGCCTTGCCGATCGGTGGCCGCTCGCCCGGTACAAATCCGGCATGGCCAGAGCCCGTATTTTCTTTCGGAAACATGGCGCTTCCTCGGTCTTCTTCGGGCGCTTTCTCGGCCCTGTTCGTTCAACGGTTCCCCTGGTGGCCGGCATGATGGCGATGGACCATCGGCGGTTCCAGCTTGCGAACATAGCTTCAGCGGTCGTCTGGAGCCTCGTCATGCTGTTGCCGGGCTGGCTGGCGGCAATCGGCGCCGCGGAACTCGACAGTGTCGGATACATGGAAAGAGGTGCCGCTGTGCTCGCCTTCTCCCTTTTTCTGATCCTCGGCGCCGGAGCAGTCACCAGGAAGGTTCTTGGGGCCAATGCAACGCGGGCAAAATCGACCGATCATGCCATCCATCATTGCTGCGGAGGCAAGCACCCTGCCTGCCCCGGCCACATTTGATTACCGACGAGCCCATTCTCCCGCGACGGCGTGAGTGCGATCGGCTCATAGCGATGCAATGCAAACCGCCACAGACTGGCAAATCACGGAAGGAGAATGTCAAATGTCCGAACAGCCTTCGATTCATATGGGCCATGGCCAAATGGTCGATATTGTCGGCAAGGGCGCCGACAAATGGGAGATCGCTTTCAGCGAGGCAGGCGTCACCGACTACAAGGCGCCGCCTCTCAACGAAATCGAGGCGGATGCGATCGATCTTTCCGGAAAGATCCACCCGCTAGCGATATCTGCCGGTCCCGACGGTTCGACTGTCGTCGCCAGTGGACGGGTCGAAGGTGCCTACCGCGTCCGTGTCCGTGTCTGGCATGGCACTCATTTCCATACACGCGAGGCCTATCTGCCAGGTGCAGCGCCAATCGACGCGGTCGTCGGACCGAATGGAGGCTCGGTGGCGGGCTTCGATGATGATCTCAAGGTGGAGGTCAAACCGATCGATCCGGCGACCTGGGAGCTCGTTTTCATCAGCGGCGATGCCGCGATTGAGCCGCCTGAAGCCGAAGCAGTCGTCGTCCAGGCCATCGGGCCTAAGGCCGAGGACTATCAGATCCGTAACCTGAAGACTGCAGCATCAGGCACTGGCAAGGCTCTGATTGCGGAGGGCAAGATCAAGGATGCCGTCTACGCGCGCATCTCGGTCACGCGAGCTGGAAAAGAGGCCGTTCGCAGCATTCCCGTACTGCTGGCGAATTGACACATTTGCTGACGCCGCTCTGCCACTCGCAAGAGCGGCGTCAGCAACCATGAAACTGCATTCACATTCGGATCGGCGTTCGATCCAATGGCAGCGCAAGCTGCCTGACTGGACGTTTGACACAGTCACGAGCGCTGGAGCTCATCGTCACGCATATGACTGTGCAGACAGTCAGTAAGAAGTCGCCGATGATCGCCATCACGCCGTTGCTAGCCAGCAGAGGTTGGTGGCGGTCGCGAAACCCATTGCGCCCTCCTCGATCGTCTCGGCAGAAGGGAAGCTCCCTGGTCGTAGACCCGCCAGCCATCCTGCTCCTATCGCGAAAAATTTCATCAACGATAGCGATGTCGAGATCGCAGCCGAGGGGGCACGATCCTGTGCTCGCGAAAACGGCGTTCCGCTCCCTTGCAATGCCGTCTCAAGATTTTTGCCAGCTTCACCGCCCGCCCTGCTCGCGGTCCTTTTGGTCGCCGCGGTTATACGCAGAGCCGACGGCGTCGGTCTTTTGCCGATAGTTCTCCGGAAAGTTCGATTGCGGGTTCCATTTCATGGTCGTCATGGTATGTATTATATGTAACGGTCGTAACAAAATTGAGAAACGTCTTGAGCCAATGGATCTTGCTGACCTACAAGGTGCCCTCGGAGCCTGCGGCCCGAAGGGTCGCATTGTGGCGACGCCTTAAGGGCTTGGGAGCCATCTATCTTCAGAACGGGGTTTGCCTCCTCCCCCGCACCGATGAAAACCTCCGACGGCTGAAGATGTCGGAACTGGACATCTCCGAGATGGGCGGCGAATCCGTGTTGCTGGAATCAGCACCTCTCGATGACGTTCAGCTCAACAAAGTGATCGAACGCTTCAATGCAGATCGTGACGAGCTCTACCGAGAGTTCATCGGACGCTGCGACGATTTCGAGAAGGAAATCGCGAAGGAGATATCGAAACAGAAGTTCACCTATGCCGAACTCGAAGAAGAAGACACGGACCTCGGGAAGCTCCAGGAATGGTTTGAGCGGATCAAGAAGCTCGATTTCTACGGCGCGCAATTAGCAACGTCGGCCGCCCAGAAGCTCAAAGCCTGCGAGGCCCTGCTCGACGATTATGCACGCCAGGTTTTCGAAGCCAACGAAGAGAACAAAGGCGGCTGAATAAGATGCGCCGAGAGGACCCGCCAATGGTCGATGTCAACGCAAAAGGCCGGCGACCGGCACCAGTCATACCCGGTGGCGTCTGGGCACTGGGCTTCGTCTCGCTTTTTATGGACATCTCCTCCGAGATGATCCATGCGCTGCTTCCTGTCTACATGGTTACCGTTCTTGGAGCCTCGACGCTTTCCGTCGGCATCATCGAAGGCATCGCGGAAGCCACTGCTGCGATCACCAAAGTATTCTCTGGAGCCATAAGCGATTGGCTCGGCAAACGAAAACTGCTGGTCCTGCTGGGATATGGGATGGCCGCACTGACGAAACCGATTTTTCCGATTGCGCCGTCGATCGGCTGGCTTGTAGCAGCACGTTTCATCGACCGTATCGGCAAGGGCATTCGCGGTGCGCCGCGGGATGCCCTGATTGCAGATATTTCGCCTCCCGAAGTTCGCGGCGCGAGCTTCGGACTGCGGCAGTCTTTGGACACGGTCGGCGCCTTCCTAGGTCCGGCGCTTGCGCTGCTTCTCATGTGGTGGACTTCGGATCAATTCGGCACAGTTTTCTGGATTGCCGTCATCCCTGCTTTCATAGCGGTCGGCCTCATCCTTTTCTTCGTCAGGGAGCCTTCAAAAGCGCCCAGCGACAAAGGCGCGAAATTTCCGTTGCGAAAATCCGATCTCTTGCGTCTCCCAAGTGCATACTGGCTTGTAACGGGGGTAGCTGCGATTTTTACGCTTGCGCGCTTCAGCGAAGCTTTTCTGCTGCTCGATGCCCAGAGCCTCGAGATGCCCGTCATGCTAATTCCCCTTGTGCTGATCGGCATGAATTTCGTCTATTCGCTATCCGCATACCCGGTCGGAGTTCTTGCCGATCGGGTCGACCGCGTGACGTTGCTTTTGATCGGTGTCGGGCTGCTGGTCACAGCCGATCTGACACTGGCTTTCGTTCCCGGGCTACCTGGCCTGGCTCTGGGAGTCTTGCTCTGGGGCTTGCATATGGGCTTCACGCAAGGGATCTTTGCAACGCTGGTCGCCGACGCCTCTCCGAGCAATCTGCGGGGAACAGCCTTTGGAGTCTTCAATCTCGTTTCCGGTATCGCCTTGCTATGCGCCAGCATTCTTGCCGGTGGGCTCTGGGAATGGATCGGACCTGACAGCACCTTTGTCGCCGGCGCGGCTTTTGCGTCCATGGCCGGTCTGATCCTGCTTGCTTTCAGAGAGCGCCTCAAGAGGGCTTGAACCGCTCGCTCGCTTGTAACTCCCGCCATGGCTTCAGGCAGATGTCAGTGAACTGGTGCATCCCGTCACAACACGATAGGAGACCAAATGTACGCACTCGACGCTGCCATTACCGGATGGATCAACAGTCTGGCCGGGAACGGCCTTCTGGACCAACTCATGATCGCCGTCTCCACCGTTGGCGTTCCACTGCTTATCCTGACCGTCGCCGCCCAATGGTGGGTCGGTTCCGAACGGACAAGAACGCGCCACGTCCTGATCGCGGCCGGTCTGACTTTCCTCATCGGGCTTGGGATCAACCAGATCATTTTGCTCTTCGATCACCGCATCCGGCCATATGATGTCGGGATCACCCGGCTTTTGATTGAACGCAGCAGCGATCCTTCGTTCCCATCCGATCATGCGACGGCGAGCTTCGCAATTGCGGCAGCTTTTCTTGTGCACAAGATGCCGAAGCGCGGCCTTTTCTTCCTTCTGGCCGCCGTTCTGGTGTCCTTCTCGCGGGTCTACATCGGCACGCACTATATCAGCGACGTCATGGGCGGCGCACTGACAGGCATCTTCGCGGCAATCCTGGTCAAAACGCTCTACAGACCGGAGACGCGTGTCGATCGCTTCATCACCGGCATCCTTTGAACCGCATGAGCCCTATGTCAGTACTGCATGTGATAGCCGATCGGATAGAGCGGATGGGATGTATCGTGCGGCACATCGGATTTCTGTCTCCGGACCTCATCCATCGATGAAGGAAGCTCGAAGGGCAGCTTGCCTTCCGCCTTCTGCTTGCCCTCGATCACGTCGAACAAGGCTGCGTCGCTTGCGCCGAAATTGGCAAGGATCGCAGCGGCATGCTCGCGGATGCCGGTAAGGATCGCCGGACGCGCCAGATAGACGGTAACGATCGTCGGAACCTGCTTTGCCGTCTCCTTGAACGCCTCGAAATCGGCGTTACCGTCCTTGAAATCCAGATCGCCTTCCTGCTGACGGGAACCGAAGAAGTAGTTCATATGCGGCTGCTGATAGGGCGCGTTAAGACGCACCACCGCAAAGTCGGCATCCTTGGCATCGGCCACCACAGTAAAGCCCTGCGCCGACGCAACTTTGGCATCGACACCGTAGAGGAACACCTTTTTTCCTGACTTCACCGGCAGCAGGCCAGCCTTGTTGTCGAGCAAGACCATGGCTCGGCTTTGAGCAGCGGTTGCCTCCTCAGCAAATGCCGCATTGCCAACGATTGCCCGCGCCTTTTGCAGGTCGACATACGGATTTTCAAAGAGGCCCTGCTCGAATTTCTGGACAAGGATACGGGCTGCAGATTGATCGAGGCGCTGCTCGTTGATCTTTCCTTCCTTCACCGCCTGAACAAGAAGATCGGAAGAGGTGACACCGCCGAACTGATCGACCCCGGCATTGACGGCTTTGGCGAAGCGGTCGACGCGGCTCAAATCCTCGACACCCCAGGGCATGCCAAAGGTTTCCTCGTTCAAGGTTGGCTTTACACCCGGCTTCTCGCCATCCAAGCAAGCGCCTTTGCAGTCGTTGGTGATCAGCCAGTCGCTGAGAACGACACCGTCGAAGCCATAATGGCCGCGTAACAGGTCGGTCAAAAGCTGTTTGCTGTATCCCGCGCCCACCGGCTCCAGTGGCTTGCCGTCGAGGGTCACGCCATCCAGGATCGAATATGTCGGCATCACGCCGCCGACCTTCGCCTTGAAGGCGCCCTCAAACGGAATGAGATGTTCGGCGAAATTATTGCCCGGAAAGGTCGCGTGGCGTCCGTAGACGTTGTGGCTGTCGTAACCGTCTTTTGCCGCGCCATAGCCGACCCAGTGTTTGGCCACTGCAACGACACTGTCCTTGTTGATGCCGTTCTCGCCATTCTGGAACCCGGCCACATAGGCTTCCGCCATGGATTTGGCGAGTTGCGCGTCCTCACCGAACGTCCCGTTGGTGCGTGGCCAGCGCGGCTCGCTGGCAAGATCCACTTGCGGAGACAATGCTTCCTGTATGCCGACGGCGCGATATTCCTGGCGAACAATATCGCCGAAGCGCCGAACGAGCGACGGATCTCCTATCGCCGCCAGCCCGAGGGTCTCGGGCCATTTCGAGAATCCCCCCGCCGAAACGCTTGCGCCAAGCACGAACTGGAAGTGATTGCGAGGATCGGTGCTGATCGTCGCCGGAATGCCAAGCCGTCCAGCCTCCGCGATCTCCTGAAGCTTGTTGTTTTGCTCGGCCAATAGAGCGGGATCACCCGCCAATCGCGTTATGAAGGTCACGACCTTGCGCCCATCGATCATGTCCTTGGCGCGCACAAGATCATATTCGGTCCCGACCCCCATGCCGGAACCGGGGCCGATAGACGGAGCGGTGCCATGCATCATGAGGCCGGCCTTCTCCTCCAGCGTCATCTGTCTGATGAGATCGGCAGCCCGCTCGGCAGCCGGCAGGCGCCAGTCTTCGTAAGGATCAAGTTTGCCGTTGCGATTGAGATCCTTAAAGGAAAGCCCATCAATGGTCAGCGTCTTGGCGACACGGGCCGAAAGCGCGGACTGCTCCTGCGACAAAGCTGTTGAAGCGAGCAGCGATCCGGCCGCGCATAAGGCAATAAACTGTTTCATGGCATCCCTCCCGAAAGAATTTCAATCGATCCCGGCAAATTGAAGGGGCGCAGATTGCGCCGCCTCATGTGCTTTGGCGGAACCTGTCGGCCCGCCGATCCCCCATCAGTTTGCAGCCGATAACGTAAGTATAAACTAACGCAACTCATCGACAATCGGATTGCTGAGAATGCCGAGCCTGTCGATTTCCACCTCCACGACGTCTCCCGGCTTCATCCACAGCGGTGGCTGCCGCTTGGCGCCAACCCCGCCCGGTGTGCCGCTGACAATGACGTCACCCGGTTCCAACCGCGTGAAGCTGGAGCAATATTCGATCTGCCGGGCGATATCGAAGATCATCTGGCCGAACGTCGCGTCCTGAACCACTGCCCCATTGAGACGCGTCTGAATACGAAGATCGGGTAGCGGACCGAGCTCGTCCGGCGTCATCATCCACGGCCCGAAGGCACCGGTGTCGGGGAAGTTCTTGCCCGGCGTGAACTGATGCGTATGACGCTGGAAATCACGCACGCTGCCGTCGTTGTAGCAGGCATAGCCGGCAACGTAGCCCATGGCCTCGTCGCGGGTGATGTAACGGCCGGACTTGCCGATGATGACCGCCAGCTCGCCTTCGAAATCGAGCTCAGTCGAGACCTTCGGGCGCACGATCGGGGCGAGATGGCCTGTCTGGCTATTGGCATAGCGAGCAAAGATCGTCGGATTTTCCACCTCCGCACGTCCCGTCTCCTTGCGATGCATTTCATAGTTCAGGCCAACGCAGAGGATCTTGTCGGGATTGGGGATGACCGGCAGCCATTCGATTTCACCGAGCGGCGTGGCTGCAGCGGAAGCAGCTGCCTCAGCAACGCCGGCAAGACCGACGGCCACAGCCGCTTTGAGATCGGCATAGCGCGCCGCGAGAGCCGCGCCGGCATCGAGGAAGCGATCGTCCTCGACAACGCCCCAGGTCGGACGGCCGGCGATCTTGACGGTGGACAGTCTCATGGTTCTTGCTCCTGTAGGGGGTCGGACTGGGCGGCGGGCGCTATCACACCCGCTGCATTTGATCGGTGAAGCGCGTTATCTTGCCGAAGCGCTCGATGGTGCGGTCCGGAAAGATCAGTGCGAAAGCGGAAATTGCGCCGATGATGAGGATTGCGGCCGTGAACAGCATGGCGTTTGCATAGCCAGCCGCGACATGGTCGGGTCCGGCCGCCTGCACGATCATGCCGGTAACGGCGTTGGATGCGAGTGCCGACACCGCATTTGCCGAATAGATCACGACGATCAGCCGGCCGCGCTGGACGGCGGGCGCGACGCTACCGAGCGTGATCGGGCCGTAGATCGTCGTCAGACTCGGAGCGGCAAAAGCGATCGCGATCAGCGCCAGTTGCAGCGGACCGCTGACATGAACCGAGGCAATCAACGCCAATCCACTGACGAGAAGCGCATAGCCCGAGGCGCTGCCGAGGGCGGCGCGCTTGCTGACACCCTTCTGAAGCATGCGCTGAGCAATCCACGAACCGATGAGCAACAGCGGCGACTGGAAGATATAGACGGCCGAAATGATCGAGCCGGTCTCAGTCTGCGAATAGCCGAGACCCTGCTGCAGGAAGGGCGGCAGCCAGGTGGCCGACATGCCGACGATCCAGTAGGACATGGTGGACATAATGATGACGCCGATAACGGTCGGGTCGAGCCAGAGCTTGCGGGCTGGGATCGGGGTCTCTCCCACCACAGCGCGAGCCTTTTCGTTCTCCGCGACCGCATGCGGCCCTTCGCCGCCGATGAGCAGCCAGGCGATGATCCAGGCGACGCCGATCAGTCCGCAGAAAAGGAAGCCCGAACGCCAGCCGTAGTTGACGATGACATAGGTGAGGATCGGCCCACCGGCGAGCAAGCCGACGCTGATGCCCTGCAGCACGACGGCACTCGGCACGCTGCGCCTTTGTGGGCTGAACCAGTTATGGCAGGCATGCAATGCCGTCGGCAGCCCGGGTCCCTCCCCGAGGCCGAGCAGGATGCGGCAGGCGACAAGAACCGTCACCGAGCTGGTGAAATAGATCGGGATCTGCGCGATCGACCAGATTGCCGCAAGAATGACGAGAATCCATTTGACGGGGACGCGGCCAATCACGAAGAGGCCGACGAGAACGCCAGAAATGGAGAACAAGAGAAAGAAGCTGCTGCCGATCAACCCGAACTGCTGCGGCGAAATGCCGAGATCTTTCATGATCGACACGGCGGAAAGGCCGAAGACCAGCTTGTCGAAGAAGTTCAGCGTCTGGAACAGGAAAAGCAGGATAAGGACGGCAAAAGGTTGCCATTTACTGGTGGTATCGGCGGTCGACTCGGACATGTGTTCCTCCCAGAACCTCAATGAAAACTGCAATTGCCGACGCTGCCTCAGGCGAGACGCGTCCGTAGATCGGCGATCTGTTGGCGAAGGACCTCGACGCTTCGGGCAGCGCCAAAGACATAGTGGTCAGGACGCACGAGCGCGGCGATCGCACCATGTCGTTCGAACCAGGCAGAAAGCACGCCGTCCTTCTCCCGGAGTACCGACGGATCGATTGCGTCTGTGTCCTTGGGCACAACAGCCTTCACCACGATCCCGTCGATCGCTTCCGCGAGTGCCCGTCCCTCCGCCGACCCGATCTGGCGGCCGTCGAGCACAAGTCGCCAAACCGGTCCGGTGAAAGCGTCCATCAGCCGTTGATCCGAACCCTCGACGATCGCCGGCTGCGGAAACAGTAGTCCCCGTGCCGGCGTGCCTTCTTCTGTGATCAGACCATCCTCGATGGGCGGGACGATTTCCTGACGGGTAATGGTCAGCGGCCGACCGCCGCCCTCTGCAAGAATGCGGGCGTCACGTGCCGCAGCAGCCTCCGGATCGCGTTCGCAGATCGTCTGACCGATCGCCTTGATCTTGCCGGTCAGCGCCTGCACATGCCGCTTGCGTTCCACCGTGTAGGTGTCCAGCAGCGCTTCGGAAGACTGTCCCTTCAGGATGCGGTCGAGCCGCCAGATGAGATTGGAAACGTCGCGAAGGCCCTGGCACATGCCCTGCCCGATAAAAGGCGGCTGCTGATGGGCGGCATCGCCGGCAATCAGTACCCTGCCCCGCCGCCAGTCGTCGGCCACGAGCGCATGAAACCGATAGGCAGCGGCACGCCAAAGCTCGCCCTCCTCCGGCGCCAGCCAGGGCGACAGCAGCCGCCAGACATTGTCGGACTTTTCCATCTCACGCGGGTCTTCGCCGGGCAGCAGCATGATTTCCCACCGGCGATGGTTCTTCGGCCCCATGATGTAGCTGGTCGGACGCGCCGGGTTGCAGAACTGGGCCGAAGTCTGCGGCAGCCTGCCAAGTGCGGCCTCATGCACCTGGACATCGACCACAAGCCACGGCTCGTCAAAGACGAGATCTTCGAGCTTCATTCCGGACAGTTCGCGCACCCGGCTTGAGGCACCGTCGCAGCCGATCACATATTTTGCCGCGATCCTCCGACTTTTGCCGGACGAATCCTCAAGCGTTACGACCACCTCATCCGCGCGTGGATCGAGATCGACCATTTCCGTGCCAAGCTCTATCGCCACGCAGTCAAAGCTCTCGGCATGGCGTCTCAACACAGCTTCGACAGGAGGCTGGGTAAACACCATGCTCGGGGTATAGCCGAGCGGATAGGGCTCAGGCACCATGTCGATACGGCGGATCAACTGCCCTTCCGCGCCGAAGTGCTGGGAGGCCGTGAATGGTGCGATATGGGGAAGCACTTCGTCGGCAATGCCCATATTGTCGAAATGGCGCAGGATTTCGTGGTCGAGCGCGATGGCGCGCGGCTTGTCGTAGATGCCGGTCAACCGATCGACGACGAGCGTGGAATGGCCGCGCGCACCGAGCATGCCGGCGGCCACAGCTCCAGCCGGGCCGAACCCAACCACCAGCACGTCATAGCGGTTCGAAATATCACTGTCGTTCTTCACAGGCATGCCTCTGCAAATATCTAACGGGCGCATCAGACGCCGGAAAATCCGATGGAAATCTGCGCCTTCTTACAGGCGTCGCTCTTTGGAGGCGCAATGCCCCAGTGGTCGGTCCGGCCGGGCGGCCAGACCCATTCCTCAGGGCCTCGGGCGCGGTAGCTGTCGTCCACTTGCAGGACTTCAGTGGTGTATTCGATCACCACACCTTGCGGATCGACAAAATAGGCAAAGACGTTGTCGCCCGGCCCATGCCGGCCGACACCCCAGCCGATCGGATAGCCGTGATCGACGACACGGCCCGAACCTCGCATGACGGATTCAAGGTCAGGCATGAGGAAGGCGACATGGTTCAGTCCATTTACCGGCGCTTCGGCCAGCACGACCGCGTGATGATCGTCGTTGCAGCGCAGGAAGGCCATGAGTTTCGACCGGTCTGTCAGACGGAAACCCAGGACAGCGCGATAGAATTCCGAAAGCGCCTCGATCTGAGTGCTGTTAATGTTGACATGAGCGAGGCGCCCCGGCCGGTTGGGAACGACGCGCCCTTGCTTGCGGCGGTCGCCATAGACAAATTCCAGTACCGAGCCTTGCGGCTCTCGGATAACGAAACGCTCGCCGCCGGCCGGTCCATCGGCGGCTCCGATTTCGCGCAGAACAGTGCAGCCCGCAGCAACCGTCTTTGCAAAAAGCGACGCTAGCGCTTCAGCCGTGCCGACGCGAAAACTGATCTTGCGCAATTCCGAGCGGTCGCTTTGCTTTAATTCCAGCACATGAAAATCATCGCCCGCTGCCGCCAGGAAAACCTTGCCTCCCACTTCGGCAACGACATCCAGGCCCCAGATGCGGGTATAAAAATCGACAGACGTTGCAAGATCTGGCGTAGCCAGTTCCACGCTGCGCAAAGCGATGACAGGAAATTCAGTCATAGGATCAAACCTCATCCAAGCCCAAGAAAGCTCGTGCGTTCGCAAATGTCAGGCGCGCGCGCAAACTTGCATCCGCAAACGCTTCCTCGATGCGAGCGACAGGCTCTTTCTCCCGAAAATTGAAGGGATAGTCGGTTCCAAGCAGCACGCGATCTTCGCCGAAGACGGCGACCAGATGGCGCAGCATGTTCAAATCGAAGACCAGCGAATCCACATAGAGGCGTCGCGCCTGCACAGCAGGGCTCTCCTGCATGATCTCGTTGAGCGCCGGGAAGGTCGAATAACCCTGCTCCAGCCGCGGCAGCAGCGAGGCAAACGTTCCACCGCCATGGCTGAAGGCGATCCGCAGCTTCGGGAATTTCTGAAGCAGCCCGCCGGTAATCACGGATGCGGCCGCCAATCCGACATCGGTCGGGTAGCCGAGCACCTGCTGAAGCGGGGCCGGCCCGAGCAGTCTGTCCATGCCGGTCGGGCGCACTGCATGCACGAAGACCGCAGCGCCAAGCTTCTCGGCTTCCGCAAAGAATGGATGGAAACAAGGATCGCCGATCGGCACGCCATTGATATTGCTGCCGATCTCAACACCGCGAAAACCGAGTTCGCCGACGATGCGATGCAATTCGAGGATCGCAAGATCAATGTCCTGAAGGGGAAGCCCGCCGAGCCCGACGAAACGCCCCTCACCCTCTCCGACGATCGCGGCGATCGCATCGTTGACGAATCGGACAAGGTCGCGGGCCGCAGTCTTTTCGATCCAGTAGCCGAAGAGTTCGGGCATGGGAGATAGAGCCTGAATGTGGATGCCGGTCCTGTCCATCTCCTCCAGCCGCCGCTCAGCCACCCAGCAGGCATCGCTGACCGTGCGATAAGGCTTGTCATCGATCACGACCGTTGCGTGACAAGCATCTGCGGCAACCATCGAAGGCCAGCCGCGGATCGGGGCGTCCCCTGCGGAGAGCGGAAAACGTGCAGGCACCACGTGGCAATGGATATCAATGCCGCAACAAGCGCAGCGATTCGCAAAGGCGCCTGACGCTCCCTTTTCCGTTCCGCTCATCGGACCCTCCCTCGTTAAGACATCTCATAATGTACAAACTTTTTGCCGTAAAGATAAAATTTATAAATTTTGTGCCGACACTTCCTCGTGTATATAAAAAGCGATTTGCAAGCCAGAGAGCACCATGAACGTCAACTTGCTGAAGAAAGGGGCCGAAAGCCCCGCGACATTGGCAACCAGCATCTATGAGCGGCTGAAGGCCGACATTCTCTCAACGCGCCTGGAGCCTGGCCGGAAGCTGCAGTTGCGCTTCCTGATCGAGCACTACGATGCCGGCCAGACACCGTTGCGCGAGGCGCTGAACCGATTGACGACGGAGGATCTCGTCATCGGAAAGGAGCAGCGCGGCTTCTTCGTCAAACCCATCAGCCTGGATGAACTGCACGAACTGACGAAAACGCGCTGCTGGGTGGAGACGCTGGCGCTACGGGAATCAATGGCGAATGCAACGCCCGACTGGGAAGAGGCGCTTCTGGTCGCCCATCACCGGCTGGAGCGCACCCCACGCTCACTCAATCTGGAGCACTTCGAAGACAATCCGGAATGGGAAAGGCTTCACCGCGCCTTTCACGCGCTGCTGATCGGGGGCTGTGGATCGAAGCCGTTGATAGGCTTTTGCGAGCAGCTTGCCGATAGGCTCTACCGCTATCGTGCACTTTCGATCCGCAAGGCCTTTCGTGTGCGCAAGGTCAGTGACGAGCATGCGCGCATCCTCAGAGCCGTGCTCGACCGGGACACCCTGGAAGCCGAGCGGTTGCTGCAGCTTCATTATGAAAAAACGGCCGATATCATCCGAGCCGATCTTGATACGGCAACGTAAGACGCCCCTGCGGCTGGCTCGAATACCCAACATGGGCCAAAGCACTGATCTCCCGCACGCGAAAGCCGTTCATGATGCCTTGCCAGCCGAGGCCCTGGCTGTCAGCGCTTGTTGCAGCCTGCCACAGAAAGCGAAGTGTGCCGCGCAGGATATGAACATCCGGACCATCCCCTGAGCCCTCCGCGAATTGAGGATGCGGGGCGCTTATCGGCTCAAGGATCGTCGAATGATTTGAACTGATTCAAACTGGCGGTGCGCACCAAAAAGCCAGCTTCACACAAGTCATTATCGCTACCATCCCGGCATCAGCAACGTGCGAGGAACCAATGAGCATCTTTGGTAGCATGAAAACGGCAGTTTCCGGCATGAACGCGCAGGCAAATAAGCTTAGCACCGTGTCGGACAACATCGCGAACGTCAATACAACGGGCTACAAGTCGGCGAGCACCAGCTTTTCGTCGTTGATCCTGCCCTCGGGCGGTGGCAGCTATAACTCCGGCAGCGTCGAAACCAATGTCAGCTATTCGGTCTCGCAGCAGGGCGATACGGTCTCCACCTCGTCGAGCAGCGATCTCTCGATCCAGGGCGCCGGCTTCTTCGTCGTGCAGGGCGCCGACGGCAAGACCGTCCTGACCCGCGCAGGCGACTTTACGCCGGATGCGAATGGTAACCTGGTCAACTCCGCTGGCTATACCCTGATGGGTTACTCCTATGCGTCGGGCGCGCCTGCCGTCGTCGTCAACGGCTTCGACGGCCTGGTGCCGATCAATGTCAATCAGAGCGGCCTCGCCAGCACGCCCTCAACGACGGGCACCTTCACGGGCAACCTCAATTCGAATGCAACGACCGTTACCGATTCATCGACGCTGCCAAGCGCCAATCCGACCTCGGTTACCTCCGATACCCAGAAGAGCTCGGTTGTTGCCTATGATAAGCTCGGCAACTCCGTCATGTATGACGTTTACTACACCAAGACCCAGTCTGCCGATTCCGCCACGGGCGCGACGGATCAGTGGGAGGTTAGCGTCTATCGCAATGCCGATGCGAGCACCTCCGGCACCTCGTCATTCCCTTATGCGGATCCGCCGGGAGAAGTCGGTTCGACGACATTGACATTTGATTCAAGCGGAAACCTGACGAGCGGTGGGACATTCGCCATCACCGATTCAACGACGGGCGGATCCATCGCGATGGATCTGAGCGGAATGACCCAGAAGGCCAGCGACTTCAGCTCGACGGGCTCGACCAACGGCCAGGCGGCAAGCCCCGTTACCGGCGTCACGATCGACAAGAGCGGCGTCGTCTATGCAAACTACAAGACCGGAGACCCGAAGGCGATCTATCAGATCCCGTTGGCAACCGTTGCAAGCCCGGACAAGCTCACGCTCTTGAGCGGCAACGTCTATCAGGCCAATTCGGATTCCGGCGTGACGGTCACGAGCTTCGCCAACAGCAACGGCCTGGGCTATATCCAGTCGAACTCGCTGGAAGCATCGAACGTCGACCTCGCCGGCCAGCTCACCGACATGATCCAGGCGCAGAAGAGCTACACGGCGAACTCCAAGGTCTTCCAGACGGGCTCCGACCTGCTGGACGTGCTGGTCAACCTTCAGCGCTGATCTTCAGCCTGCTTAATCAGAAGGGCCCTCCGGGGCCCTTTTGTCGTAAGACTCCGCGGGCGAAGCCTGTTGCCCGATCAGCATGACGGCTTTCGACCAATCAGAGAATTCGATACCCCACAACGACAATCACAAGTTCAGGCACAGCTTCAGGCAAGCCAGTCGAACTACGCTGTGTGCGTGGGGCATGAATTTTAGAGAGTGTTAATCGGCCAACGCTTCGGCAAGGCAAGCTTGGTCGGCTTTGAATATGCCGGCATTGCAACGCGGCTACGGAAAGAGTCCTGTTTATGACTTCGATCGTTTCATCCCTGAGCCTCACTCAGATCAGATCTCTTTCGACATCGGCTGTGGCAGCCTGGACCACGGAAGATGTGGCATCGCTGTCCACCAAGCAGATCAGCGTTCTCACATCGGCGCAGATCGCCGCCCTGGATACTGAGGACGTGGAGGTTCTCACCTCCCAGCAGTTGAGTGCGATTTCGCAAAGCGCCATTCCGGGGCTCACGCTCGATCAATTGGCCGCCCTGACGACATCTGCGATCGAGAGCTTCAGTTCCGTGCAGATCACCGCGATCACGACACAGCAACTCCAGGCTCTGACCACCGAACAGGCGGAAGCCCTGACGACGTCTCAGGTCCGGGTGTTGAGCTCATCGCAACTCTCTGCGCTTAGCGCCGCAGATCTGGCCACCTTTTCGACAGACGATATGGCTGCGATCAGCAGCAAGGCGATATCAGGCCTGTCGACCGCTGCAATGACCGCGCTTTCGACTGATCAGGTCGCGGCATTGAGCACCAGCAGCATTTCCAATCTGACGACGAGCCAGATTGCGGCCCTGGGTACCGCGCAAATTGCTGCCCTGACGACGGCGCAAATCGCCGCTCTCAAGACGACGCAGGTCGCGGCCATGCCCACGAGCGACGTAGCTGTGTTTTCAACTGCTCAGATTGCGGCCCTGACGGCCAGCGCGATTGCCAGCCTGAAGACGGCGCAAGTCGCAGCCCTGAGCACTGCGCAAGCCGAGGCTCTCACCTCGAGCCAAGTCAAGGCCCTGGGTTCGGCGCAGCTATCCGTGCTGTCTGCGGGTAGTATCGCCACATTTTCGACGGATGACATGGCGGCGATTACCGCTGCTGCGGTCGCAGGCCTCTCGACAGCAACCATTTCTTCTCTCGCGACGAATCAAGTTGCCGCCTTGAGCACGGCCGCGATATCCGGCCTGACAACGGCCCAGATAGCTGCCTTGGGCACGGCGCAGATCGCCGCGATGACAACGGCACAAATCGCAGCGCTCACCGCGACGCAGATTGCGGTCATGAGCGCGGGCGATGTTACGGCCCTCTCGGCCTCACAGGTCGCAGCCCTCAGCAAATCGGCCGTTACCGGCCTGACCACCATCCAGATCGCCGCACTGAGCACGGTACAGATCGGCGCATTGACGACAAGCCAAATTAATTCGCTCAAAACGACGCAGACCGGGGTCTTGAGCACAAGCGATATCGCAGCGCTTTCAACCGCACAAATTGCTGCCTTCAGCGTAAGCGGCATCGCCGGGCTGACAACGAGCCAGATCAGCGTGATGACCACAGCGCAGATTGCCGCTCTGACGACGGCACAGGTCGCAGCGCTGACTTCGACCCAGATATCCTCATTGAGTACGGACGATATCGCCGCATTCTCGACCGCCAGCATCGCGGCAATCACCAGCAAGGCCATATCGGGTCTTGGCACGACCGCCATCGCTGCCTTGTCGACAGCGCAAGTTGCCGCGTTAAGCGCGGCAGGGGTTGCCGGGTTGAGCACTGCCCAGATTGCAGTTCTGGGCACGGCAAAAACGAGCGTGCTGACCACGTCACAGATCGCGGCCCTGGGCTCAAGCCAAATTGCCGTGTTGGGTACGGATGTTGTTGCGGCGCTTTCGACGGGACAGATCGCAGCTTTGAAAGCAGCCACCGTTGCCGGTTTGACGACAGATCAGATCGCGGCGCTAAGCACGCAGCAAGTGGAGGCGCTCACCAGCGCTCAAATTGCGGCGCTGAGTTCGACGCAATTTTCGGCCCTCGGCGCGGACGAAATTGCCACATTCTCGACGACGGAAATTGCGGCCATTACCAGCAAGGCCGTGGCGGGATTAGGTACGGGGGTCATCGCCTCCCTTTCGACCGATCAGATTGCCGCCCTTAGCTCCAGCGCGGTCGCGGGCCTGACGACGGCCCAGGTCGCGGCACTTTCGAGCACCCAGATTTCGGGCCTTGCGACGCGTGCCGTCGCGAGCTTGACAACGAGCCAAGTGTCAAGCCTGAGTTCGCAACAGGTCGCAGCCTTGACGACCACCCAGATCAGCGTGCTGAAAACAGCCCAGATTGCGGCCATCAGCACGAACGACATTGCAGCCCTTTCAACTGCGCAAATTGGCGCACTGACCACGACCGCGATCACAGGGCTGACGACGGGCCAGATCACCGCGCTCACGACAACGCAGGTCGAAGCGCTGTCGTCGAGCCAGCTCAAAATTTTGAGTTCCGCTCAACTTGCCGCGCTGGGTTCCGATGATGTGGCAACTTTCACGACAGACGAGATCGCCGCGCTGTCCAGCAAGTCGATAGGTGGCCTCACAACCAGCGTCATCGCCTCCCTTTCGAGCGCGCAGCTCGAGGCCCTGACCACGAGTGCCATCACCGGCCTGACGACCACCCAGATATCGACGCTGGGTACTGCTCAGCTCGCAAGCCTGACGACCGGCCAGATTGCGGCATTGAGCTCGACACAAATGACGGCGCTGACGGCAAACGACGTGGCGGCCCTGTCGACGGCCGACTTGGCCGCGATAGCCACCAAGGCGATTGCAGGCTTGAGCACCGGTGCCGTCGCCGGTCTCTCGACGGCGCAGATTGCGGCCCTGGCCACGAGCACGCTCGCGAGCCTGACGACCACTCAGGTCGCAACCTTGAGCACTGCGCAGCTCGCGGCGCTGAGCACGACACAGGTCGCGAGCCTGACGTCGAGCCAGGTTGCAGCCCTCAGCACGGGCACCGTTACATCCCTTACCGCCAGCCAGATTGCAGCCCTCAGCACATCCGGCATCACCGGTCTCACGACAGATCAGATCGCCGCTCTGAGCACGGCGCAAACGCAGGCATTGACGACGGCCCAGATCGCCAAATTGAGCTCGACACAGGTCTCCGCTCTCGGAACGGACGACATTGCGACCTTTACGACCGACGAAATCGCCGCACTTTCCAGCAAGGCGGTAACAGGGTTGAGCACCGGCGTCATCTCGACGCTCTCGACGCAGCAAATCGCCTCCTTGAGTGTCGTCGGGATCGCCGGCTTGACGACGACCCAGATCACCGCGCTCAATACGGCGCAGATTGCCGCCCTGCCGGCATCGTGGATGACGGCTCTCAGCGCAACTCAGATCGCAGCCCTCGACACCAATGTCATCGCCGCTCTGTCCACCGCACAGGTCGCCGCGATAAGCACCTCCGGGATTACCGGCCTGACGACCGACCAGGTCAATGCGCTGAACACCACGCAAGTCTCAGCCCTGACAACAAATCAGGTCGCGGCTCTGAAGACCGCTCAGCTCTCCGCACTCGGGACCGATGATGTCGCCGCCCTTTCCGTCGCCGATATCGCCGTGATCACCTCGACCGCGATGTCGGGGCTGTCGACCGATGCGATTGCCGCACTGACGACCGCCCAGATCGCTGCCTTGAGCACGGCAGGCATTGCAGGCCTCAGCACCGCGCAGATCGATGCATTAAGCGGTAGCCAGGTCGATGCGTTGCTCACCAATCAGATCGCGGCCCTCAGCCAATCGCAAATCGCGACCATAGATGCGGATATCTTCGCCTCTCTCTCCACAGCCCAAATCGCCGCGTTCAGCACCTCTGGAGTGGCCGGCTTGACAACGGGGCAGATGGCCGCACTGAGCACGGCACAGGCCGAAGCACTGACCACCGCGCAGGTCAAGGCCCTCAGCTCAGCCCAGCTCGGCGCGCTGAGTGCCGATGACATAGCAACCTTCTCGACCGCCGACATCGCAGCGATTTCAAACAAGGCGGTATCGGGTCTCAGCACATCCGTCATTAGTTCATTGTCCACGGATCAGATCGCAGCGCTCGGCACGACCACCGTCGCGGGCCTGACGACCGATCAGGTCGCTGCTTTGAGCACGGCACAGGTGGCCGTCTTGACCACGACCCGAATTGCCGCGCTGAGCTCATCGCAAGTGGCAGCGCTCGGCACAGGAAGCATCGCTTCGCTTACGACCGCCCAGATGGCTGCGCTCAGCACCGCCGGAATCTCCGGACTGAGCACCGATCAAGTCAACGTTCTGAGCAGTGCGCAACTTGCCGCTTTGACAACGACGCAGATCGCAGCATTGAGTTCAGCTCAGCTTAGCGTCCTTAGCTCGGGCGACGTCGCTGCCCTCTCGACCGCGGATATTGCCGCCATCGGTTCGAGTGCCATTTCCGGTCTGTCCACGGCAGCCTTGGCGGCCTTCTCGACCGCGCAGATCGCCGCACTTAGCCCGACCGGCATCCTTGGCATAACCACCGATCAGATCAGTGCCCTCAACAGCGGCCAGATAGATGTGTTGTCGACCAAGCAGATCGCAACCCTGAGCTCGGCGCAGATCGCGGTTTTGGACCCGACCATCGTCGCGACCCTTTCGACGGCGCAGATTGCGGCCCTCGGCAGCTCGGCCATTGCAGGCCTGACGACCGCGCAGATCTCGGCTCTCAACACTAACCAGACGGAAGCCCTGACATCGGCTCAGGTCGCGGCTCTGAGTTCCAAGCAGATCGGCAGCCTGGGTGCCGCCGACATCGCTACCTTCTCGACCAAAGATATTTCCGCGATCGGCGCCGCCGCCATCTCCGGCTTGTCGACGGATGCCATTGCGGCCTTGTCGACGGCCCAGATCGCAGCCCTCAGCACATCGGGCATTACCGGGCTGACCACCCAGCAGATTGCCGCCTTGAGCACCGGTCAGCTCCAGGCACTGACGACAGCACAGGTCGCGGCACTGAGTTCCGCGCAGCTCTCCGTATTGACGACAAATGATGTAGCTGCCCTGTCGACCAAGAGCATTGCGGCGCTCACCTCCGCCGCCATATCGGGCGTGCCCACGACAGCAATCGCCGCTTTGTCGACGAGCCAGGTGGCGGCCCTCAGTACCTCGGGCATTGCTGGCCTTACCACGAAGCAGATCGCTGCGCTCAGCACCAGCCAGGCCGAGGCGTTGACGACAGCACAGGTCGCGGCCCTGAACTCGACCCAGCTTTCTGCGCTGACGACAGACGACATAGCCGTATTTTCCACGCAGGACATAGCCGCCATCGGCTCGAGCGCCATATCGGGCCTGTCCACGGGCGCGATAGCGGCATTGACGACAAATCAGATCGCAGCCCTCAGCACGCTTGGGATCAGCGGTCTGTCGACCAAACAGATCGCAGTCTTGAATACCGCTCAGGTCCATGCCTTGAGCAGCAAGCAGGTTGCTGCGCTAAGCTCGGCGCAGGTTTCCGCCTTGAGCACAACGGACATAGCCTCGCTTTCGACGGCGCAGATCGCCGCCCTCAGCTCATCCGGCACTGTCGGACTGACGAGCCTGCAGATTGCAGCCTTGAGCACGGGCCAGGTGCAAGCCCTGACGACGACACAGATCAGCGTCCTTGGCTCCAAGCAGGTAACCGCGCTGACGACCGCCGACATAAACGCAATGTCGACGGCGCAGATTGCTGCTTTGAGCGGTCTTGGCATTGCGGGTCTGACGAGTGCCCAGATCGCGGTCTTGAATACTGCCCAGGCCGAGGCCCTGACCTCGGCTCAAGTCGCTGCTCTCAGTTCGAGCCAGATTGCGACGCTGAACCCTGCCAATCTGCAGACATTCTCGACTTCCGATATCGCAGCCATCAGTTCGAGCGCCATCGCCGGCCTGTCGACGGCGACCATCGCTGCCTTTTCTGGGGACCAGATCGCGGCAATCGGCACCGCCGGCATTGCGGGTCTCACCACCCTGCAGATTTCGGCTCTCGGCACCAACCAGGTCGCGGCACTTACGACAGCCCAGATCAGCACACTTGGCTCCAAGCAGATTTCGGCACTCACGACAGCCGATATTGCGGCCCTGTCGACCGCACAAATCGCCGCGCTCAGCACCGGCGGGATCGCCGGCCTGACAACGGCACAGCTGGCGGCTCTCAACGTCGACCAGGCCGAAGCTCTGACAACGGCGCAGATCGGTGTGTTGAGCTCGACCCAGATCGCAGCGCTCAGCACTGATGATCTGGACGCCTTTTCCACCGCCGATATCGCCGCCATCAGTTCGAGTGCCATATCGGGCCTATCGACGGCGACGATCGCGGGATTCTCGACCGATCAGATCGCAGCGCTCAGCGCAGCCGGCATTGCAGGCCTGACAACATCGCAGATAGCAACCCTGAATACCGGGCAATTGGAGGCCTTGACCACTGCTCAGGTTGCAGCGCTCACTTCCAAGCAGATCACGGTACTCGGCACGAGCGGCATCGAAGCCCTCTCCACCAACCAGATCGCAGCGCTGAGCACAAGCGGGATTGCCGGACTGACGACAGATCAGATTGCGGCACTCAGCACCGACCAGGCCGAGGCCTTGACGCCGACCCAGATCGGGACCTTGACCTCGAAGCAGATCGCCACTTTCGGGACAGACGATCTCGCGACCTTCTCGACTGCGGATATGGCGGCCATCGGCTCGCTTGCGATGTCAGCCCTGTCAACCGCCGCAATCGCAGCCTTGTCGACGGCGCAGATTGCCGCGTTGAGCATAGCCGGCATAACAGGCCTCACCACCAGCCAGATGGCGGCGCTCAGCACGGATCAGGCCGAGGCTCTAACGCCTACCCAGGTCGGAGCGCTCAGCTCGGCGCAGATTGCCGCTCTCGGAACCGACGATCTTCAGACCTTCTCAAGCGCGGATATCGCGGCGATCAGCTCGAGCGCCATGTCGGGCCTGACGACTGCCATTGTCGCGGCGTTGTCGACGGCCCAGATTACGTCCCTGGGCACGGGCGGCATTGCCGGATTGACGACGGCACAGATCGCCGTTCTCAGCATTGATCAAGTCGAGGCTTTGACGGCGGCGCAAGTCGGAGCTCTTGGCTCAAAGCAGATTGCAGTCCTTAGCACCGGCGATATCGCCGCCTTGTCGACAAGCCAGGTCGCGGCGTTGAGCACGGCGGGCGTGGCAGGTTTGAGCAGCACCCAGGTCGCCGCAATGAGCGTCGATCAGATCGCAGCATTTTCGACGGCCCAGATCGCGGCCTTGAGTTCCGCCGGCATTGCGGGCCTCAGCTCGGCCGATCTGGCAACTTTCTCCACTTCCGATATCGCAGCGATCAGTTCCAGCTCGGTCCAGGGCCTGTCGACCGACTTCATTGCCTCCCTCTCCACCGCCCAGATCGCAGCACTCGGGACGGGCAGCATTGCCGGCCTGAGCAGTACACAGATCGGGGTGCTCAGCATTGAGCAGTTCGAAGCACTTACGACCACCCAGATCGCAGCGTTGAGTTCAGCCGGCCTGGCGGGACTGACCACGGCGGATCTGACGACCCTTTCCACTGCCGAGCTATCCGTGATCAATTCGGACGCGATCCAGGGACTGCCCACCACTGTCGTCGCAGCCCTTACCAGCGACCAGATCGCCGTCCTGACGACCTCTCAGATCGCCTCATTGAGCTATGGCCAGATCGCGGCAATGAGCACGACTCAAATCGCCGCTCTTTCAACGTCACAGATCGGCGCGTTGAACGCCCTTCAGGTCGCGGCACTGGATACGGACGATATTTCCGTCTTCACGACCGATGACATTGCCGCCTTGAGCTCGGGGGCAGTCGCCGGATTGACCACACGGGTCATCGCGGCGCTGACGACGGCGCAGGCCGAGGCTCTCGCACCATCCCAGGTCAGCGGGCTGACCTCGGCGCAGGTTGCGGCCCTGACGACTCAGGAGCTCTCGACCTTCTCGACCAAGGATATCGCAGCTTTTAACTCGAACGGCATAGCGGGCCTATCCACGCAGGATATTGCAAGCCTTTCCAGCACGCAGTTGCTCGCATTGATGCGTTCGCAGATGGCATATCTGAATTCGGATCAAATCGCGGCGGTCATCTCAAGCTATGTGACGTGAAACAGCACAACGGTTTTGCGACAGAGATAAGCGGGATCAAGGGCTAGGGCGCCGGAAGCGAACCCTCGAGATCGCGATATGCCCGCAGCATTGTTGGATCGAATCACGCAACGGAGCCCCCGGCGACAGGCGATTTCAGAGGTTATCCGCGCTATTGCGGGCAGCGCCCGTGGCATATCACAGTCGCTGGTGGTCCCAGAGACCCGCGCAGTCGTTTGCAATTCGCTTTCGTGCGTTTGAAAGCTGTTGATTGCCGGCGCGCAATCGCCGATTCCCGCGGCGAGCTGATGACATGCCGACGGCAACAAAGCACAGTCGAAGCATCGGCAGCCATTATGGAAATGGTTGCGTTGCCTGCCGCCAGCTTATGGAATGCCCATGCTCACCAATGATGCTTCAGTCACCAGCCCGGTCCTGCCGCTTGCCGGCATCCTGGACCTGGCACGTTCGCAGCGCCTCTCCTTCAACGACCTGTTCCAATTTGCCGAAACGCAAAGTGCGGCTGGGCAGAAGCTGGAGGCGGCGGAGGCCTACAAGGTCTGGATTGCATTCAACGACGGCCACCCTTACCTGCATCTCGTTTACTTCAACTATTCGGTCACGCTGCGACAACTCGGCGACATAGCCGGCTCCATCCAGGCGCTGCGCGCGTGTCTGAAACTCGATCCACAATTCGGCCCGGCCCACATCAATCTCGGACGAGCATTGGAAGATAGCGGCGTTGCGGCGCATGCCATCGTGCAATGGCGAAGCTTCGTCGAGATGACGGCGGAAAGCACTCCAGACAAGCTTGCGCATCGCCTCATGGCGCTTCAGCATATTGGCCGCGTCATGGAAAATGCGGGGCTCTTGGATGATGCCGAAGCGGCGCTATGGCAAGCCATCGAACTACGACCCGACAAGAGCGAGGCAGGCCAACATTGGAGCGCCCTGCGCCAGCGTCAGTGCAAATGGCCCATTCTTGCGACATCCGACCACGTGTCCACTCGTCAGCTCCTCGATTCCATGTCGCCGCTGACGCTTGCCTGCTATTCCGACGATCCTCTATTTCAACTTGCAAGAGCCTACCAGTACAACAAATCCTTCGTTGGCCGCCCCGACATAAGCGGATTTCCTCGCAAGGCGCCGCGGAAAAAATCGGGAACCGCTCAGCGGCTTCGCATCGGCTACGTATCATCGGATCTGCGAGATCACGCGGTCGGCTTCGCATTGAGGGAAGTGCTGGAGCTGCACGACAAGCAAAGCGTCGAAATCTACGCCTATTACTGCAGCGAACCAGTGGAACAAGATGCCACGCAAATGCGCATGAAAGCCGTCGTCGACTGCTGGCGCGATATCGCTGCGCTCAGTGATCAGGATGCGGCACGGCAGATCGCCAATGATGACATCGATATCCTCGTCGACGTCAATGGCTATACCAAGCACGCCCGAACAAAAATCTTTGCATATCGACCGGCCCCCGTCATCGTCAATTTCTGCGGCTATCCGGGCACGATGGGCAGCCCATTTCATCACTATATCATCGCGGACGAACACGTCATTCCCCCGGAAAATGAGATCTTCTACTCCGAGAAGGTCCGGAGGATCCCTTGCACCCAGCCTATTGATCGCAAGAGAGCGATCGCCGAGAAGCCGACTCGCCTCGAAGCGGGGCTGCCGGAAGGCGCCTTCGTCTTCGCGTGCTTCAACGGGATGCAGAAGATCACCAAGGAGACGTTTGCACAGTGGATGGAAATTCTCGCGGCAACATCCGACAGCGTGTTGTGGCTGTTGAGCGGCAGCGACGATGTCGACGCGCGTCTGCGCCAGCTTGCAGCAAATGCCGACGTCGCGCCGGAGCGTCTCATCTTTGCGCCCAAGGCACCAAACGCCAAACACCTTGCCAGGATTGGCCTTGCCGATCTTTTCCTCGACACATTTCCCTATGGAGCACACTCGACCGCAGCCGATGCCCTGACCATGGGCCTGCCTGTTCTCACCATTCCGGGCAAGAGCTTTGCAGCACGCTTCTGCCATAGCATCGTTGCAGCCGCCGGCGCAGCACAGCTGATTTGCTCAGACCCGCAAGACTACGTTCAAAAGGCAATCGGATTTGCAAAGGATTCAACAAGCCTGAAGAGAATAAGAACGTCCATGCAGGAACAACGGGACACAAGCGTGTTGCGTGATATTCCGGCCCTCGTTCAGCGCCTGGAGACGCTGTTCTGGCAAATGCAACGAGAAGCGGAGCAGGGAAACACTCCTCAGCCAGACTTGCGCAACCTCGATGTCTATTACGAGATTGGCGTTGGATTGGTGCAAGACAACATCGCCTTTTGTGACGATAGCACTTACAGGCGCGAATACGGAAAGCGGCTTGCCGAATGGCATGATTATTCTCCATTGCAGCGAGACGGTCGCCTCTGGCCCAATGGCACGGCAATCTAGGCATTCCTGATGGATTTCTTTTACGCCAAGCGTCCAAACGCGCCTAGCGCCAAGGTCGTACATGGTTGTTACCACACACTCATGTGCATCGGCGAGCGTAGTTGGCGCTTGGCTCGCGCGTAAATTTCAGGATCGGACCGAGCGAGAAGAATTTGGCGGATACAGCGGTCGGATAGAACAGACTTCCATAATTCTCAGCGCCTTGCCTTATGCGCGGCCAGCCGCTTTCCGGTTGATAAAACTCAGGGCGAGCACGGCGAAGATCAGTGTTCCCGTACCGACTTGCTGCCAATAGAAATTCAGATCGGTCAGCAGCAGCCCATTGGCCACGATACTGAGCAGGAGCACGCCCAGGACGGTGCCAGCGACGTTCGGCCGCCCGAGCGGACTGAGCGTCGTACCGATGAAGGTTGCGCCGATGGCATTCAGCAGAAATGCATTGCCGGAAGACGGGATATAGACGGTGACGGTAGCAGTCAGAATCAGGCCGGCGACGGCGGCGATCAACCCGACCAGTACGAAGGTAGCCGCTATATAGGTGGGAGCCGCGATGCCGGAATAGCGTACGACGCCCGGCTGGATGCCGATTGACAGGATGATGCGGCCGAACCGCGTACGGGCAAAAATGACCGTAGCGGCCGCGATGATGACGATGGCGGTTGCAAGCGGTACCGGGAAACCCGCGATCGCGCCGTGGCCAAGGAAACGGAAAGCCTCCGGTACACCGTTCGGCGGCAGATAGACGGGATTGCCGCCATTGGTCAGAAGCTGCTGGATGCTACGGCCGATGAACAGCGTGCCGAGCGTCGCAAGAAATGGGGAGACGCCGATCCCTGATATCAACAGTGCATTGAATGCGCCGACGAGCGCCCCGGCCGCCAGCCCGGCCAATGCTGCAATCACAACAGGCTGCCCGGCAAGCACGAGCGAGACGAAGGCAAAGCTTGCGAAATCCATCGCCGTTCCCACCGAAAGATCGATGCCGCCCGAGGCGACGGCGAAAGTCATGGCGATGGAGACAATGGCAAGCAGCGTGAAATTATTGACCAGGATGCTCTGCAGGTTGGCAAGGGTCAGGAATGTCGGTGTGATCAGGGAAAAGGCGGCAAATACCGCAACAAGGGCGAGGATCAGCCCGTAGCGCATCAAGCCACCGGCGATCAGGCGTGGCAAGCCAGCCGTGGTGGGTGCAGATGTATGGAGCGACATGTTCAGGCCTCCTGCCGGCGCAATAAGGTGGTTGCGGAGACGACGATGAGAATGAGCAGGCCCTGAACGCCACTCACCAATGTGCTCGAAATGTTGAGCAGCTGGAAACCATTGGTGAGGAAGCCGACCAGTAGGGCTGAAAGTAGCGTTCCGGTGACGGTCGGAACCAGCCGGCGTGAAAAGACCGAGCCGAGCAAAGCGGTGACCACAACAGGCAGCAGCATCTCGCCGGAACCCGTCGTGCTGCCACTCAGGTAGGAAACCGAGAGGATGCCGGCGATGCCACCGGAGAAGCCGCTGGCAACGAATGCACCGGCGAGCAGGCGGCGAAGCGGCAGGCCGGCGGCGCGTGCAGCATCCGGAAACTCGCCAACTGCGTAGAGGCGCAGGCCAAGCGGCGTATATTGCACGATCGCCGTTGCGATCGCGGTGAAGCCGATAAGCACATAGGCAAGGACAGGCATGCCGAATGGATCCGCAGCCGAAAGCATCGAGAGAAAGGGCGTGGAAGCCGGGAGGACGGTATTTCCCGTCAGCACCAGTTCCAGACCGGCGACGATGTTCATGACGGCAAGCGTGGCGAGCAGCGGCACGATGCCGGCATAGACGATGGCAATGGCATTGACCGCACCGATGAGGGTCCCTGTCAGGATCGATGCGGCGATCGCCGTGACGTCGCCATAGCCGAGTTGTGTCACGCTGGCATATACGGCGGCGCTAAGGCCCATATTGGCGGCGAGCGACAGGTCGATGCCGCCGGTAACGACGTTGGAGCCGCCGGCGATCAGGACGATTGTCAGTCCGACCGCGAGCACGCCGGAGATGGCGGATTGGCCGAGCACATTGCCGATGTTGCCGACGCTCAGGAAGTAAGGTGCGGTCAGTGAAAAGACGATCAGAATGGCCGCAAAGGCGATGAGCGATCCGAAGCGCAGTGCCGCGGCCGCGATATTGCCGGTCGATCGGTCAGGCCGCTCCGCGGTCGAAAATCCCGACGGTGCAAATTCCGCTTCAGCCGACATGGCGCTGTCCTTCCGACGATCCGGTCGATTCGGCAAGCACGGCATCCGCCGTCACCTCCGACGATATGAATTCCCGCACCACGCGGCCGCGGAAGAGCACAAGAATGCGATCGGTGATGCCGATCAGCTCCGGCAGGTCAGAAGACAGGACTATGACGCCGGCGCCCCGCGCCGTGAGTTCGCCGATCAGCGTATAGATCTCGACCTTGGAGCCGATATCGACGCCGACAGTCGGCTCGTCGAGGAGGTAGACCTCGGAATGGCGACTGAGCCATTTGGCAATCGCTACCTTTTGCTGATTGCCACCGGAGAGCGTGCGCAGCAAGGCATCGCGCCCGCTGGTCTTCACCTGCAGCCGCGCAATCAGAGCATCGACTTCACGCCGTTCGCCTTTGCGGTCGAGAAAGCCGAAACGCGCGAAGCGATCGAGGCTGGAAAGGCTCGTATTTTCCGTGACGCTGAGGTCGAGCGCGACGCCGTGGCGGCGCCTGTCTTCGGGCACCAGGGCGATCTTGTGGCCTGCCGCCTGCGTGGGATTGGCGAAACGGACAGCCTCGCCGCTGATTTCGATACGTCCGGAAGCTGGCGTATCCAGGCCAAAGAGGGCACGAATGAGCTCCTTTGCGCCGGAGCCGAGCAAGCCAGTGAGGCCCAGCACCTCGCCGCGGCGAAGCGTGAAACTGACATCCCCATATTTTCCTGGAGCCGAAAGCTGCTCGACCTTGAGGATTTCTTCACCGAGAGCAACCTCCGGCTTCGGAAACATTTCCTTGATGTCGCGCTCGACCATCAGCCGCGCAATTGCCGCGGCCGAAGTATCCCCGATCGGCACGGAAGCAACGTCCAGCCCATTGCGTAGCACGGTGACGTGGTCGCAGAGTTCCTCGATTT
Organism: Rhizobium sp. ZPR4; assembly: GCF_040215725.1. Taxonomy (NCBI): domain Bacteria; kingdom Pseudomonadati; phylum Pseudomonadota; class Alphaproteobacteria; order Hyphomicrobiales; family Rhizobiaceae; genus Rhizobium; species Rhizobium sp. ZPR4. Next base: position 1,067,677 of record NZ_CP157969.1, on the reverse strand, counting down.
CGCTCAGGTAATGCGAGATGTAGATGATCGTCACGCCTTCGTCGCGCAGGCGGCGGATCAACCGGAAGAGGATATCGGCCTCCCGACGCACCAACGCGGCCGTCGGCTCGTCGAAGACAAGGACCTTCGGCTGGTTGAGAAGCGCGCGGGTGATCTGGACGATCTGCTTTTCGGCCGTCGACAATTCGCTAATCAGAGCGGTGTTTGGCAACCTGACACCGAAATAGTCGTTGAGGATATCGGATGCACGGCGCTGCATCAGCCGGCGGTCGAGGAATGGTGTGACCGGAATGCGTGGCTCACGGCCGAGGAACAGCGTTTCGCCGATGGTGAAAGTCGGCACCAGCAGCCGATCCTGATGAATGAAGTGAATGCCGAGCTCTTCGGCGAGATGCGGTGTCAGCCTGCCGAATGTTTGCCCTTCGATCTCGATCCGCCCGTCATCGGGTTGGTGAAGACCGGCGAGCAGTTTGATCAGCGTCGATTTACCGGCGCCGTTCTGGCCAACGAGACCGTGGATGGTCCCTCGCCTGACAATCAGCGACGCACCGGCCAGCGCCTGCGCGCCACCGAAGCGCTTGACGATGCCTTCGAAGCGGATGATGTCGTCTTTCGCCGTGACCGGCTGTTTGAAGGAAATGGCCGTCATGTCGGTCTCCGGCGAAAATGATTCGGGCGATCCGGCTGTGACAGGATCGCCCAGAGCGGGTAGTCAGCCGCGGATTCTCAGCCGATGCCGAGCTTCTTGGTGACCTCGCCGACATTGGCCTTGTTGGCCAGAAGTGCGGGAACGTAGGTTTCGCGCGGCAGCGTCTGGCCGGCAAGGAGCTTGGCAACGTTGCGGATGGCGGTGCGGCCGATTTCTGCCGGCTGTTGAGCGACATCGGCGCCGGCCGGCGACTTCGGATCGGCGATGAGCTGCAGCACTTCGGGGCTGCCATCGACGCCGTAGGTGCGGATTTCGCTACGACCTGCGGCAGCAAGCGCCTGCGTCGCACCGAGCTGTGGAATATCCCACGCCGACCAGATCGCCTTGATCGACCCCTTTTCCGGATATTTGTTCAGAATTGCGGTGATCTGGGTGAAAGCGTCCTGCACGGTGTTCGGGATGACATCGCGCAATTCCGGCTGGAGGATCTTCACCTTCGGGAAATATTTGACGACATTGACCAGCTGATCGTAGCGGATCGCGCAAGGCGTCACGCCGTAGAAACCGTTGAAGACGACGATATTGCCTTCACCGCCGATGTCGGAGACGAGCTGCAGCGCCAGGTCCTTGCCGATGCCCCAGTTGTCGGAGGTGGTATTGTTGATCGAATTCGTCGAGCCGACATCGACGGTCAGAACCGGAATGCCGGCATCGCGCGCCTTCTTCAGCCAGGGGTCGATGACGCTCAGCGTGCCGAGGATCTGAACGATCGCATCCGGCTTCTGGGCAATCAGCGTTTGCAATTGCGAGACCAGTTTGCCGTCATTGCGCCCTGCATCGACGGCGATCGGCTCGCCGCCGAGGCGCTTCACCTCTTCGATCTGGGCATTGTAGGCCTGCAGATCGAAGAAGTGGTCGGTTCCGGTCGCGCTGATGGCGATACGCTTGCCTTTCAGGGAAAGTTCTTCATCGGCCGCGAAGACGGGCTTCTGCCCGACCAGCGAGGCGCCGGCGACGGCAACCCCGGCTGCTGCGGACAGTTTCAGCAGATCCCGTCTTCCCAGACCGCTTTCGGACTTTTCAATGCTCATTGCCACTCTCTCCAAATTGACTTTTGTCTATAAATTAAGTGGACTAATGAGAATGAGGAGAAATGAATTTCCAAAAAGATGATCTCGAGGGAAAAGAGTGGACAGGACAGCAGCTCATCCCTGGCTGCGATTTTCAAAAGCAACCAGCCAATGGAGGTCGTCTTGGCTTCGGGGTCGGAAGCGTTGGGTCGAGCTTAAGTCCGCACCCTGAGTGCCCGCTCCGTCCTGTCTGCGATCTGGGTTACGGCATAGGCGATCACCATGTAGATCACGACCGCGACCAGGAAGGCCTCGAGATAGTAGAAGTTCAGCGCGGCAGTCAGCTGCGATTGCGCGAAGATGTCGACCACCTCGATGGCGAACCCCAGAGACAGCGCCTTCATGATAACCATGAAGGAATTGGCAAGATCCGGTATCGCTGCGACGATGACCTGCGGAAGCATGACCCGACGAAAGAGCTGGCTCTTCTTGTAGCCGAGTGAATAGGCCGCATCGGCCTGGCCAGTGTCGAAGGAGTTCAGTGCGCCTTTGACGACTTCCGCCTGGAAAGCGGCGACGCAGGCGGTCAGGGCGACGATGAGCGTGACCCAGTTCGGTGTCGAATGGCCGTTGTAGTCCACGCCCAACAGCGACGCGAGGAATTGCAGGGTCGAAGGAAGGCCATAGTAGGCGAGGAAGATCACCACGACCATCGGCACGCCCTTGAAGGCGACCTTGTAAGCGACGACAAGCTGGCGGAGGACAGGGATCCGCCGATATTCGACCATGGCGAACAGGCTGCCTATGATCGTCGAGAGGACGAAGATCGCAAGTGCCATCGCAAGCGTGAGGGGTACTGCGCCGAGGATGTCCCAAAGATCGGGAAGAAGAACGTCGATATCGAACATGTAGCAACTTCCTCGATCAGACGCTTGCCATCAGCATGGTTCCGCCGCGTTTCGCGCCGGGAGAGAACCTTGCAGAACGAAGCTCGAAGAAACGAACGATGGACCAGGCGACCAGGCAAAGCAGCGAATAGAGCACCGCCAGTACGAGGTAGGTTTCGAACTGATACTGATTATAGTCGCGCTCCATGACGAGGTGTGCCGTCGCCATGACATCAGCCGCCCCGATATACATGACGAGCGCAACATTATGGATCAGGTAGATGATCGAGTTCCCGTAGCCGGGAAGTGCGATGTGAACCGCCTGCGGGCCTAGAACGCGCGTGAGCTTCTGGCGGAATGTGTAACCAAGACTGTCCGCAGCATCGTGCTGGCCACGTTCGACGGCGAGATAGGCCGGCCGCATGACTTCGGACAGATAACCTCCGTGATAGAGGCTTAAGCCCAGCATCGCGGCGATCGTCGGAGACACGAAGTCCGCGACGCCGAACACACCCACGAGCACCGGAAGCCCATAAAAGGCGACGAACAACTGAAGGACGACGGGAACGCTCCGGGCATAGGAGACGTAGAGATCCGCCAGTTGGCTGACCACCGGGATCCTGCGAACCCGGAATGTCGTTGCAATCAAGGCCAGCACGAAGCCGGCGATCATGGCCGTGAACGTGATCGCAAGCGTCAGCGGCAGGGCCGAGAGCAGCTCTGGGATCATTACGGAAAGGTCCACTTCGGAACACTCCTTCTTTCAGTCGTTAGCCTGATCGCCGGGATCGGAGGGCGGCGTTACTTCATGTACGTGGTGATGTCCTCGCCGAACCACTTCTGCGAGAGTTTGGCGAGCGTGCCGTCGGCCTTGAGCTCCTTCAGAGCCTTGTCGATGCCTTCGGCAAGAGCCTTGTTCTCCTCGGAACGATGGATCAGGACGAAGGTCTGATTGATTGCGACCGGCTCGCTCGTCTTGATTTCGAGCTTCTGCTGGTCGATCACGGTCTGCTCGCCAAGGTTGGACGGCAGCACGAGCGCATCGTACTTGCCGTTCTGCACTTCCTTCAGGCGGTCGGGATAGGGAACGCCGGCGCTCGAGGCAGTGATTTCGATCTTGTAGGTCGGGTTCTGCTCCTGCCATGCCGTGGCGAACTTGTAGATGCCACCGCCGGCGGTGACGGGTACGATCTTCTTGCCGACGAGGTCCTTCATCTCGTTGATGCCGCTGTCCTTGCGGCTGTAGATCTTGATCAGGCTCGCGCCGATCGGTGCGTCAGGAATGAGGAACTGCTTTTCGCGGGCAGGCGCGCGGTAGTAGCCGCCCGTCGCGATGTCGTACTTCCCGGTAGCAAGGCCCGTTTCCTGCGCGATGTCGGCCGCACCTTCCATGACGAACTTGTATTGGGGCAGCTTGGCGTTGATCGCCTTCAGCACGTCGGGTTCGTAGCCCTGCGGCTCGACGCCGATCGCACCCCAGGAGAGCGGCTTCGATTCCGCCGCGGTGGCGATCTTGATCGTGCGAACGTCCTCGGCGAACGAGGCAGTTGCGAAGGCGATTGCGACGCCTGCTACGGCGAGACCGAGGCCACGGCGCGAGATTGAACTCATGGAAGTCATTTCAGGCATCCTTTCTACTGGATCGCGCGTTCGGAATTGAGAAACTGAGCGAGGCGCGGGTTGGAGGGTGTGTCAAAGATTTCGGCAGGGCTTCCGTCGGCCGCGACGACGCCCCGGTCCATGAAGACGATGCGGTTCGAGATGTTCTTGGCGAACTGCATCTCGTGGGTAACGAGGAGCGAGGTGATGCCCGAGGATGTCACATCCTTGATCACCTTCAGAACCTCGTTCACGAGTTCAGGATCGAGCGACGAGGTCGGCTCGTCGAACAGCATCACGTCCGGCTTGACCGCCAGGGCGCGGGCGATGCCGGTCCGCTGGAGCTGACCGCCAGAGAGCTGAGAGGGATAATTGTCGAGCTTGTCGGCAAGACCGACGCGTTCAAGCTCCTTAAGGGCGATGGCGCGGGCTTCTTCCTTCGACTTGCGCTGCACGACGACAAGCGGGTCCATCACATTCTGGATGACCGTCATGTTCTTGAAGACGTTGAACTGCTGGAAGACCATCGCCGTGCGAAGACGGATCGCCTGCACCGCCGCCTTGTCGGGGCGGCCGTAATCCATGCGGATGTCGTCGAACGCGATCGAGCCGGAGGACGGCTTGGCCAGATGGTTGATGCACTTCAAAAGCGTGGTCTTGCCTGTGCCGCTCGGGCCGATGATCGACACCACGTCGCCGCGTTTCACCGACAGGTCGACGCCGTTCAGGATCTGCGTGCTTCCGTAGGACAGCTTTAGGTTCTTGATCTCCAGCATTTCGGGTCTCAGGTCCTTTCGGAGGAGAGGTCGGAAGGCTCTTCGGTGTCGTCGTCTGCCCACTCGTCTCCGAGGAGTTCCGGCGTGTCGAAGGCCTGGAGGTTTTCGAAATGTTTTTCGCGGTCGGCGACGAAGAGGGCGCGGACGATGCCACGCGCCAGGCGATCGGCACCTTCGCTGATTGCCGGGATGTCGCCGGTAAGCTTGCCGTGACTGAGTGTCGCCGGAAAATTGAAGCAGTGAATCTTTGCCAGCATCGGGCACGAGCCCGGCTCCCTTTCGAGGAACTCGAACGCTTCTCCAAGATCGGGAGCCCCCTCGAGTTCGGCGTTCGGCATTCCCGCCGGCACCGGGAATCGATCGCGCCACAGGCGGATATGCGGGTCGAAGGCAGCAAGTTCCGGTCGATTGCTGAGGTCGATCTTGAAGCCCGTTCCGAAGATCAGAAAGTCGACCAAGTATCGACCCTTGGGCGTCGTAACGACGACATGATCGCCTTCCTGCTCCAGTCCGCTGATCGGGCTCTGAATATGGAGGTGGGCTTGCGGGAAGGAACTGACACGCAAGACGCTCGGCCGCGGGGGTGGTGTCTGCTGGCCCATGGCATAGTTGAGGAAGCGCCACTTCCACTCATCGGGAAGGCCTGCAAATCCATGCACGACGCCCTGGCTGCCTATGCCAGTGAACTTGTTGATCCGCGGCAGTTCTTTGCGGCGCACGAACATATCGAGGCGTAACGCACCAGCTTCGAGAGCGGTCGCTGCATTGTCCATCGCCGATGCGCCTGCACCAACGACGCCTATCCGCTTGCCGCGCAGCTCTGCGAAATCGATATCGTCGGCGGTATGCGCCCAGAACTTGCGGTCTATGCTAGCTGCGATTGCGGGCACGAATGGCCCGCCAAGGCCGTCACGACCGGTCGCGAGCACCACATGGCGAGCGACCATCGTTTCCACCTGTCCGTCCTGACTGCAGACGACACCAAGCATCCCGTCCTCGCGCGGCAGGATCGCATCGACGGCCACACCGTTGCGGACAGGAAGCTCGAGCACTTTCCGATACCAGACCAGATATTCCATCCAGATTTCGCGCGGAGCCCGGTCGAGCGCGATCCATGCCTCACGCCCATAACGAGCTTCGTAATAGGCCCGGAAGGTAAGCGCCGGAAGCCCCATCGCCGGACCGGTGAGTTGCTTCGGAGAACGAAGAGTACGCATCCTGGCAAAAGTGACCCACGGCCCTTCCTGACCAGCAGGCGCCTTGTCGAGGACGAGATGGTTGGCGACCCCGAGACGCTTCAGCATACCGGACGCAACAAGGCCGGCCATGCCTGCACCAATGATGACGACATCGACGACAGGCTGACCGTCGATCACGCGTTGCGGAATCCACGATTTGGCCGGCAGTTCCAGCCAGGCGAGATCCTGTCGCAGCCGCACCTCAAGAGCATCGAGACCGTTCGGCAAGAGGGAAAGGTCGCTCATATCGACACTCCCTCAGGTCGCGGTGCCTGCCCGTAAACTGTGTCGGCCAGTGCTTCTACGCCGCTCGAATCGAACAGACGGCAGCCTGGCATCGCCAAAGCCACCGCGCGCGCCGCCTCGATCACGGCGGTGATCGTCGAAGTGAGCGGCAGCGCGGCGGGCGATATGGCACCGAACAGGAAGGGGATGGTGTGATCGAGCACGCGCATTACGACGCCGTCAAGCGGCACGCCGACGACGGTCGCCGGCTCGACGATGCCAACCCCAAGCCCGGCCCGAACCAACGAAAGCGCTGTCAGCGAAGCATTGACGTCGATGATCCGGTCCGGCGAAATCCCTGCCCGTTCCAGCGCCTCATCGACCCGGTGACGCAAGCGATATGGGTTTGCCAGAGTGATGATGCGGCGGTCGACAAGATCGGCAAGGCGCACCACGTCACGGTCGGCAAGCGGATCGCTCGCGCTAATCGCGACAACGCATGGCGCCTCCGCGATCCAGTGTATTTCGAGGCCGGGATGTTCGAGCGGCAGGCTTGCAATCCCGAAATCCGCCGAACGGGCGAGCACTGCCTGAATGACGTTTTCGGCTGCAAGCGCCTGCACATGCAGATGACGTGGGATCAGATCCGGGGCAACGGCTGCTAGCGCCTGCGGAAGAACGCCCGCCGCAAGCGACGGTGTGGCCGCGATCGTCAGCGTGGGGGGCTCATCACGACCGATCGCCTCGGCACGCTCGCGGATATGTGTGAGGCTGGCGAGATGACGCTCGACCTCGGAATGAAACAGCACCCCCCGCGAGGTCGGCGTGATCCGCGGACCGCTTCGATGCAGGAGCGCATAGCCGATATCGGCTTCCAGATCCTGGATGAGCCTGGTGACCGCCGGTTGAGATCGGCCCAGCAGGCGCGCTGCCCCGGTCACGCTGCCTGCGGAAATCACGGCTGCGAAGGCTTCAAGTTGCCGAATATCGAAAGAGTTAGAATGCATAAATGACATGAAACACTCCTCTTAATGTGAGTAAAGCATAGGAATTCTCACTTGACGATCGGAATTAGATAATTATTTCGCATCAAGATCGCTCATTCATTATTATTTGACATAATGACATGTCGCGCCTACCTAGATGCTACCCCACAGACGCACCGAGGAGCCTGTTTTGACACTCATCGAAACCCTAGTCTCCGTGAAGCCCGGCTCCGCGCTCGCCGAAGCCATGGAAAAGCGCGCGGAGATCCTGCGCCTGAGCGAGGCAGCCCATGATGCCGTGCTGCTGCCGCGTGATCCCGGCGGTCTCTCCTATGGACTTCGGGCAGCGCTTGCCGCCCGCATGGCCCGGCAAAATCAAAACGAGGCGCTCGCGCGCCACTACGACACCTTGGTCGCGCGAGCCAAAGAACCATCGACTGCTCCGCTCGCCGATCCCGACATGACCGCAGCGGACGAACGCACCGCAGAGATCGCTCGTCACGCCGACCGGCTGACCGTCGCACCGCGGGAGGCGACCCGAGCGCACATAGAAGCATTGCGCAGCACGGGCGTGACCGACGCCGACATCGTCCGGCTCTCCGAACTGGCCGCCTTCGTGAACTACCAGGTGCGCGTCATCGCGGGATTGGCACTGATCGGAGCAAGACAATGAGCGAAGTCGTCCACGCTTTCACCACCAAGGTTCCCCGTTGGCAGCCCTATGTCGTTCCGGTCGACCTGGAGACTGCGACCGAAGAGCAGCGCGCGGCGATGCAGGTGACGCCGTCCAACAAGGGCATCTCACCCTATGTTCTGACACTTGCGCACGATCCGGAATCGCTTACGGTTCGCTCTCCCCTGTTCAATCTGATCATGTACGGAAAAGACGGGCTTGCCTCGAGCGAACGGGAACTGGGCGCGACGGCCGCATCCGTCGTCAACCACTGCGTCTACTGCGCCGCGGTTCACGCCTCCCGGTTCATCAGCCAGACCAAAAGAACCGACGTGATCGAGGCAGTCTTCGCGGACGGCCTCGATGCGGAACTCGACGAGCACCTGCAGGCGATCTTCGACTTTTCCGCACGCCTCTCGCCAACACCGCCCGAAGCCACTAAGGCCGATGCACAGGCATTGGCCGATGTCGGCTTCTCTGAATTGGAATCCCTCGACCTCGTCCTGTCGTCAGCCATCTTCGGCTGGGCGAACCGCTTGATGCATACGCTCGGCGAGCCGGTGATTGATTAGCTCGGATAGATCAAGGGGGCTCCGGACGGCATCCGCGGCCCCGATGATCCGCGTGTCATTACTTTCTGCCCATGCGACTGCGGAGGTTGCTGGCAAGGCCTCCCATCGTCTCTTGCCTGACGAGACCGAGTGCGGCGGCTACGTGCCACCAGCCATGATCTGCTTGCCGGACGATCGTGCATTCGGCACTCACCCCCATGTGATTACCCTCAAATGAATGGCCGACGGCAATATGGGCGACCTCTTCGGGAAGCCCCGTTACAAGGCAGACGTACATTCCGAAGACGGAGTGGCGAAACGTCGGCTGCCCCGCATCCGCCGGAAGGGTGGCCCAGCGCATTCTATTGGACGGATCGAATTCGTAAGGCTTGCCGACATCGTGGCACGCCGCGCCGGCAAGCAATATGGTCCAGTCAATGACGACCTCGGGATAGACCTCCTCGAACTCGCGCGCGATGGCGCTCGTGTAGCGGAATACACCGCGGACGTGATCGGCCTGCGTGCCCTGTGTCAGGACCGGCGCCCCCGGATTGCCGTCGGGCGGGATATCCGTGATGCGCCTGAAATCCGAACAGCAGAGCGAGTAGCTCCATGCCTCGACCACCTTCGCACGGATTTCGGCATCGCCGATCTCGGCGATTTCGGGGAAGTCTTCGATTACGCTTGCTCTCGTCGCCTCGGTAATGGGTCGCCGTAATGTCGGATAATGGTAGGTCATGCTGTGGCCGTTTCGCTTGCTTGCGGCGCAATCGGCGCCGGTAGGGGAAATTCCGGCAGGATAGGCTTCCTGGTCATGGTGAGCGTCGCCGCGGCACCAACGAGAAGCAACACCGCCGCGATACCGAACGCCCAGTCATAGCCGCCCGTTGCGGCAACCACATAGCCGGTGATGATGGGCGCGATCAGTCCGAAAAGATTGCCGCCGAGCGCCGTGATGGCAATGACCCGTGAGACATCGCGGGGATCGCTCAAGAGGTCGCTGGCAAGCGTGAAATTCAGCCCTGCACCCGTGGTCGAACCGGTCAGCACAAGCGTCAGGACGACAAGCAGTTCGGTAAGATTTCCAACCGAAGGCGCCAGGACGATCAGAAGGGATAGGACCGCCATGACGGCGATGAAATTTCGCCGCTTGCCGTTGCGGAGAGCTTCGGATGACAGAAGCCGATCGCTCGTGCGAGCAATAATGAGGCTGAGGACGAGCGTAATCAAATAGGGGATGGCGGTAAGGTATCCTGTGCTCATGGTCGACAGCTCGCGGGTCGACTGCAGGAAGGTAGGCAGCCATGTCAGAAACAGATAGGCGGTATAGACCAGGCAGGCCTGCGTGATGACGAGCCCCCAGATGCTGCGCTGGGCGAAGAGGTGCCGGATCGTTGACGGCGACGCGGATGCGCTGGATCTCACGTCTCCGTTGCGTTCGCCCAAGATGGTGTCGCGCTCGACATCTGACAGCCACCGCGCGTCCTCGGGCGCCTTGTACCAATACAGCCAGACGCCGAGCCAGACGAACCCAAGGATGCCGAGCAGCACGAAACAGGCCCGCCAGCCGACGAATTCGACCAGACCTGCGGTGATGATCGCTCCGAGCGCAGGCCCGGCCGTGGAGCCGCCGTTGAACAGCGTGGTTACCACACCGCGTTCGCGCTCGGGAAACCAGTCGCGGATCACACGTCCCGATGCCGGATAAGAGGTGGCCTCGCTCGCCCCCATGACCAGGCGTGCCACCAGGATCGAGGTGAATCCGCTGGCGGCGGAGGTCAAGGCGGTCGCGGTCGACCATATTGCGATGCCGCCGCCTATCATCTTCTTGACACCAATCTTCTCCAGAGCCAGGCCCAGCGGGATAAGGCAGATCACATAGGTCCAGAGAAAGCCGGAAAAGAGATAGCCCATCTGCACGGGCGAGAAGCCGTATTCGGCCGCTATCGGCTTCGAGGCAATCGAAAGCGCGATACGGTCGATGTAGTTGATGATGACGGCTGAAAAAATCAAAGCAGCGATCCAGATCCGTTTATGATGCATGTCTTCCTCTTCCCTGCTCCCGCACACGAAATTCGTCTTCGTTCACGACGCCAGCCCGCCATCAACCGCATGGATATGGCCCGTAACGAAGCTGCTCATCCCTGAGGCCAGATAGAGCGCCACACTGGCGACCTCGACCGGATCGGCGTGACGCCCCAGGGGAATCTCCCGGTCAATCTGCTGGGTGACATTCACGCCATTGAGTGCCCCGATACGATCTTCGATGTTCTGCTGGAAACCATTGGCGATCGGTCCGGGATTGAGCGAGTTGACCCGGATGCCCCGCGGGGCAAGAGCACGCGCAGCGGCCCGCACGACCCCAGTTTGCGCATGCTTGGCCGTGACATAGGCGATGTTCTGGCCTGCCCCCTCCCCGCCTCTCGTGCCGGCCATGCTTGAGGTTATGACAATGCTGCCACCATCGCGCATCCTGCGGGGACCATACTTGCATGCGAGGAAAGCGCCTTTCACGTGGATGTGGTAAGTGCGATCGAACGCTTCTTCGTCGTAATCTTCGAGCTCACCGATTGCTCCCTGGTTGCCGGCATTGCTGAAGAGGACGTCGATTGCTCCCCATTTGGCGGCTGCAGCATCGACATAGGCCCGCACCGTTTCCGCGTCCGAGACGTCGCCGGCGAAGATCTCGACGTCGGATGATCCCAGCTGCGAGCGCGCGGCCCGCAGCGCATCGGTGTCGAGATCAACGAGAAGGATTTTGGCGCCGTGCTGCAGAAACAGGCGCGCCGATGCCAGGCCGACGCTACCGCTGCCGCCTGTGATGATGCAGGCCTTGTTATCAAGTAGCTTCATGGACTCCTCTCCCATCTGGTCAATCCTCATCTACTTCACGCTGCCGGCGACAAAGCCACGGCCGAGTTGCTTGCGGATCAGCGCCAGTGCCACGATCGGCACGATGAAATAGATCGTCGACCCGGCAAAGATCTGACCGTAGAGCGGACCTTGAGGCGGTACGTAGCGCATCAGGAGCGGCAGAAAGGTCAGCGCATTGCGATCTGTCAGCACCAAAGCGAACAGGAACTCGTTCCAGCAAAAGCAGAAGATCAGGACGGCGGTGGTCAGGATCGGCCCCGCGGCAATCGGCAGGATGATCCGCCAGAGGATCGTCCAGGAATTTGCGCCGTCCAGCCGCGCCGCTTCGTCGATCGTCTCGGGGATCGCCGCAAAGAAACCCTGGATCATCCAAATGGCAAAAGGCAGCGAAAAGGTCAGATAGGTTGTGGTCAGACCGACGAGCGAGTCCAGGAACCCCGTACTGCGGAAGAACAGGTAGAACGGAATGACCAGCACGATGCTCGGGATCATGCGCATTGCAAGAATGGCAAGCGCCAGGCGGTCGAACCGGCTTCCCAGACGGGTCATGCCGAAGGCTGCCATCGACCCGAGCACGATCGAAACCAGCGTGCTTGCGGTCGCCGTCAGAAAAGAATGCCAAAGTGCGGCCCAGAACTGCTCCTGGGACAGGACGTCGCGATAGTTTTCCAGACCGAGCCCCGGGCCGGCATCCGTCTGCACGGAGAAGGAGACAAACAGCGCCCAGAGCGGAGGAAGGATTGTAAGGGCGCAGGCGACCAAGGCGAGAGCATAGAGAAACTTGGTCTTCATGCCCGAGCTTCCTTGGTGCCAGTGCGATTGAGCGCTGCCATCAAGACAAGCACGAGCGCCATGATGACGACGAAGACGATGAGAGCAAGTGCCGCGCCCGAACCCATTTGAAAGCCCTGGAAGCTGGTGCTGTAGGCGTAGTAGTTCAGGATCTCGGTACTCGTGCCGGGGCCGCCCTGCGTGATGACGATGATCAGATCTATGTTCTTCAGCGAGTCGATCAGGCGAAGCAGCAGCGCGACCATCAGGATCGGCTTCAGCAGCGGCAGTTCGACAAGACGAAGGATCTGCCAGCGGCTCGCCCCGTCGATGACCGCTGCCTCTATCACCTCTTCCGGCAGCGTCAGCAGGCCGGCAAGCAGGACTGCGAACATGAAAGGCGTCCACTGCCAGGCATCGGCGACGATCAGGCTGTAAATGGCAATGCTCGGGTTGTTGACCCAGGCAACCGGAGAGATGCCGAGCCACGAAAGAACGATGTTGAACATTCCGAACTGCGGACTGTACATGCTCTTGAAATAGAAGGCCCAGATCAGCGGCGCTATCATGATCGGGATGCAGAGCACGACGCGGAAAACCGCAAAACCCGACCAGTTCTTCTGCAGGCCATGCCTGACGAGCAATGCAAGCGCCAGTCCCAGCACAAGTTCCAGAAGGACGGAGAGACCGGTATAGACGACAGTGACACCGACAACGCGCAAGGTGTCGGCGGAGGTCAGAATATCGATGAAGTTCTGAAGTCCATTCCAGCGCTTGACGCCGGAAATCAGGTTCCAGCGATAGAGGCTGATCGACACGGCCTGCACCAGCGGCCAGCCGATGATGCCAAGCAGGCACAAAAGGCTGGGCGCGATGAAAGCGTAGGCGACGCGTCGTGACGTCATCTGCATCAATAATAACCCGCATCGCGCATGATCTGGTCGACGGATTTCTGCGCGGTCTCCAATGCCTCTTTCGGCGATATTTCTCCTGCAAAAGCGCGGCTAAGCTGGATGCCGACCTCGCCGTCGACCTGGCTCCATTCCGGAATCTGCGGTCGCACCTTCGCCAGCTTGAGGCTCTCCGCAACCGCCGAAAACCAAGGCTTGGCGGTCGCATTCGCGGCCCAGGCGGAATTGCGGCACGGCTGACCGCCATGCTGGACGATCATGTTCGACTGGACGTCGCGGCTGTTGAACCAGGCGACATATTGGGCAGCCGGCTTCGGATCCTGGCAGTATTTCGATACGGTAAGGCCAAGACCACCCATGACGGGCGCACTGCAGACCTTGCCCTTCGGCGGCACCGCACTCTGCAGCTGCGGCTTCGTCTTGGCATCCGCGGTGACTTGCGCATCTGGAATCCACGCGACCGGATCGAGCGTGCCAAGACCGCTTGCCATTGCCTTGACTTCGTCACCTTCCGTGTAGGCAGCACCTCCCGGCGGCATGGTCTTGACGAGTTCCAGCAGGAAAGCCAGGGAGTCGACGCCGTTCTGATCGGCAAAGATCGGCTTCATCTTGTCGTCGAACAGGACGCCGCCATTCGCCCAATAAATCGGCAACCAGACACCGAAGGCCTTGGCGAGACGCTCGGTCCCGGCAATGAAGCCGAAGCGGGAAGTCTTCGGATCCACGACCTTCTGCGATGCCTTGAGAAGGTCGTCCCAGGTCTGCGGCAGGTCGAGGCCGACGGCGTCGAGATGCGCCTTGTTGTAGATCAGGCGCTGGCAGTTGCCGATCGTCGCCATGCCATAGGTCTTGCCATCGGCGCCGTACATGTCCCTGAACGTCTGCGGGATATCAGAGAAGAAGTCCTTCAGCTCGTCGGCCGGGATCAGATCATCCAGCGCCAGAAGATGGCCGGCCTTCGCATAGCCCTTGAGGTAAATCGAATCCACCTGGACGACGTCGTAGGACGAGCTGCCTGCGGCAAAGGCGGCGACCTGTTTCTGGATCGCCTCGTTATAGCCCATGGTGATGTTGTTGATCTTGATCCCGGTCGCCTTGGTGAATTCCGGCGATAGATCGACGAATGGCTGACCGAACATGCCTTCGCCGAGCGAAAGCACATTGATCGTCGTGGTCGCGGAAATGGCCGGAGTGGGAAAAAGCTCGCCGGCGACGGCGGCACCAGAGAGCACAGCAACGCTCTTCAGAAGCGTTCGCCGCGATAGCGAAGGCCTATTACCTTGCGTGATTGTCTTCATGTGATCCTCCCTATTGCTCCCGGAGAGGAAATAGCCACATATATGTTTGACATGTCCAATTGGAAAAACTGACCTTAATGCATAGGTGAATGCTATGAATAACTTCTCCATTGGCCAACTCGAAGCATTCCGTTGGACGGCCGAGCTCGGCAGCGTTCAAAAGGCTGCAGACCGGTTGAACGTGACGCAACCCTCCTTGTCCCTTCGTCTGAAACAACTGGAAGCGGAAGTTCCGGCTCCGCTGTTCGAGAAATACGGCCGCAGGCTACGCCTCACGCGCCAGGGACACGCATTCCTGTCGCGCACCCGGATCGTGCTCGACGCCTATGAGGATCTGAAGAGGGCATCCCGGGTGCCGGAAATCTCGGGCACGCTTCGGATTGGCATGGCCGAGGGATTTGCCGTTGCCTGCATGGCAACGCTTATTGCAGCCCTCCAGAAGAACTTCCCGCTGCTAAGACCCGAATGGACGATTGCGACAAGCGCCGGCCTCGAACAGCAGCTGGCTGATGGCGAGATTGATCTTGCTATCCTCGTCGACCCGATCGGGCTGCGCGAAGTGCGCCTGTTCGCACTCGGCCGCCAAGCCAACAGTTGGGCTGCGTCGGCTGCAGCCTTTCCGGAGATCGGCGCCTGCCCTCGCGATCTTGCAAAACTGCCCGTCATTACAACACCGCCGCCAACGGCAATGTATCGAGGAACGCTGGGCTGGTTCTCCGAAGAAAAGGTCATGCCCGAGAATGTCTGCCTTTGCTCGAGCTTAAATGCTGCCCTTCAACTCGTCGCGGCTGGCCTTGGCATCGGCATCTTTCCAACCAAGGTGATCGATGCCTATCCCCTGCCGGGCGCCCTCCGCAAACTAGAAGCCGATCCCGACCTACGGGACGGACGCGTGTTCGTCGCCGACAGGGTTACCTCGGATCAAATGCAGACAAACGCCTTGATCACGGTGATCGAGGATACTGCAAGGTCATTGAAATACTTCGAAGAATGACGATCTTGCGGTTTTCTATCCGAGCGCAGACGATCAGGTTGCGAAGACAATTCTCCCAAAGTCAACTTCCAGTCGATGATGCACCTCGACCACATTCCATTCGGTAAAACTAACGGTGCGTTTCCCCTCGCTCACATGTTTAAATTCGGCGAGTTCGAAGTCTGGAATTTTGTTCTACGCGAGAATTTCCGAAATTCTCACAAATCGGACAGAAGTGGCACCCCGGGAGGCACCTCGGTCACCCCCCTGGGGTGCACCCAATGCCCGGCCCCGCCAATGAACGGCATTCATTGAAAAATCCTATGCGTTTTTGTGTGATAATTCCAATTAGACATATGGGCTGATGCCCTAAATATGCGTCTTCAGGCACCATGGCGGGAGGAACCCATGATGACGCATAACCGTGTCGGATTTCTGACTTTTCCGAGATCATTGGCTGCTGTGTCGGCCGAAGACTGCTTTCCAATGGCCCGTGCTCCATTGCGCATAAGTTTAGCATCCTCTCCATTGAGACGAGCTACTGACTTTCCAGCTTTTCCTGAATCTACATCGTTTCTGTCATTCATATGGGCTCTCGGCCGGACATACGGATCTAGGGCACCTTTACGAGCTCATTGTCGGCGCGCTCCGCGGGGAGCCGACGCCATCGCAGTCCAGGCTTCCCCTCGTCTCGCCTGAAGCCGGCTTTCATGTGAGGCGCGGAAACTCGACCGATAAGCGAAGGTAAGCGGGCCGGTGCCGGGGCTGACAAGCCAACAATTGCGTTTCCGGTCACAACTCCTTTGCCAATGGCTCGAAAAACAACTGCCGATCTGGGCATAAAAATGGGAGGATTACGTTCGATGCAGCGGAAATTTGGAATAAATCTCAAGGCGATAGCGCTTTGCGCAGCCTTTCTTGGCCTGACATTGGCATCTTCTTCCGCAGACGAGTTTGTCGCCTCGCAAGACAAGACCGTGGTGCGAACCAAGCAGGGCGCCCTTCTCGGGGCTCTCAGCGACGGGATCTATAGCTATCTCGGAGTTCCCTATGCCCAAGCCGAGCGTTTCATGCCCGCCGCCGACGTCAAGCCTTGGAGCGGGGTAAGGCCTGCGGTCACCTACGGCGAAAATTGCTTCATCCCGCCGATGAAAGCCGTCGCCGGGGATGAACTGTTCAATCCCCATCGCTATCTGCCGATGAGCGAGAACTGCCAATTCCTGAATATCTGGACGCCAGGCGTCAATGACGGAAACAAGCGGCCGGTCATGGTGTGGATCCATGGTGGCGGCTTCACCAATGGCTCCGGAATCGAGCTTGCCGCCTATGACGGCCAGAATCTCAGTAAAAAGGGGGGCGTAGTCGTCGTAACCCTTAACCACCGGCTGAATGTTCTCGGCTTTCTCGATCTTTCGGCTTATGGAGACAAATACAAGCTTTCCGGCAATGCCAGCATGACGGATCTGGTGGCCGCGTTGAAATGGGTGCACGAAAACATCCAGACCTTTGGTGGTGACCCGTCAAACGTGACGATCTTCGGCCAGTCGGGCGGCGGTTACAAGGTCCGCGCGCTGATGGGCACCCCTTCGGCAAAAGGCCTATTTCAGAAGGCAATCGTGGAAAGCGGGTCGCGAGTTGACTCGGTCACCGATCAGGCATCCTCGCGCAAAATTGCCGAACTTACCCTGGCGAATCTGGGCCTGAAGCCCCAAGACGTCGATAAGCTTGCCGATGTCGACTACTACCAGCTCCAGGCGGCATCGGACAAGGCGATCAAGGATGCCGCGGCCCAAGGCGCGAAAGACGCCCGTTGGGCACCGGTCCTCGACGGCAATTTCATTCCGGAAAATCCGGTCGGAACAAAATGGGTCGATCAGGCCAGGGACATCCCCTTGATGGTCGGCAACACGCTCAATGAGTTCGAAACCGTGATCAGCAACAAACCTGCCGATCTTCTCGCCGACAACAAGAACGATTGGAGCGAGGAGCAGGCCCGGTCAAAGCTCGCACAGCGCTTCGGCGACAAGGCCGATACCGTCGGAAAGGCATTCCTCGAAGCCTATCCGGAAAAGAAGCTCGGCGATGCCTTCTTCGTCGATCTTCGGTTTCGGCCCGGCACCATCCGTGATCTCGATCTCAAGGCCAAGCAGGGCGGAGCGCCAGTCTATTCCTATATGTTCGCCTATGAGTCGCCCGTCATGGATGGCATAGCCATGGCCTGGCATTGCTCCGAGCTTCCTTACGTCTTTGCCAACGCCGCGCTGGTCAAGACCTCGACCGGCGGCGGACCGGATGCGATTGCCCTGTCGGACAAGATGAGCCAGGCGTGGGTCAATTTTGCCCGTAACGGCAAGCCGAGCGCACAAGGCCTGCCGGATTGGCCTGCCTATACGATCGGACACGGCGCGACCATGATCTTTGACAAGCAAACGCGGGTCGCCGAGGACCCGGATCGAAAGCTGCTGCAGGCGGCAGGCGCTCTTTTGAGCGAATGACGACCGGCGACAACAGTCGCAGGATGGCTGCTCCGCTCCCTAAGGAAACGCCTAGCTGGCGGGACGCCATTTTCAAGACCGCAATGCAAACCATCCAACCAATAGGCAGCACGGCCAGGCGCTGTCTGAAGTTGGTTCGGCCACGACCCAAGAGGAGGATCCAGCCAATGCAGCCAGTGTTGACGTTGACGATAGGGAACTATGTTCGGCTTTTGGCCACAACTATCGCTCTATCGATCACGCCGCTTGTCGGCGCGGCCAATGCAGGATCGCCCGTCGACGTCGTCAAGGTTGAAGGTGGTCTCCTGCGAGGCGTGGCGACGGATGTGCCGGGAGTTCAGGTTTTCAAAGGCGTCCCCTTTGCCGGCCCGACCGGAGGCGAAAACCGCTTCAAGCCGCCGCAGCCGGTGCAAAAGTGGGATGGAGTGAAAGTAGCGGACCACTGGGGCGATCAAGCGCTTCAGGATATCCGTGGAAATCCCGTCGGCCAGTTCTGGGGGGATGAATTCTATTTCGATCCCGCCTTCATGCCCAAGGCCAGTGAAGAGGGTCTCAACCTCAACGTCTGGACACCGGCCGCCAGCACCACCGACAAGCTGCCGGTCTATGTCTGGATTCATGGCGGTGCAAACCACCATGGCTACGCTTCCGAGATGGAGTTTTACGCATCCAAACTCGCGGCGAAAGGAATCATCGTCGTTGCGATCCAATACCGTGTCGGCGCACTCGGCTTTCTGGCACTTCCCGAACTATCGCAGGAAAGCCCGCAGA
This sequence comes from Rhizobium sp. ZPR4, assembly GCF_040215725.1. Classification (NCBI taxonomy): domain Bacteria; kingdom Pseudomonadati; phylum Pseudomonadota; class Alphaproteobacteria; order Hyphomicrobiales; family Rhizobiaceae; genus Rhizobium; species Rhizobium sp. ZPR4. The sequence continues at coordinate 1,048,930 of NZ_CP157969.1, read as the reverse complement.
AGGTCTCCGGCAACTATGCCATGCTGGATCAGATCAAGGCGCTGCAGTGGGTGCACGACAATATTGCCGGCTTCGGCGGCGATCCAGACAACGTCACTATCGGCGGTCAATCCGCGGGAGCGCGCAATTCCACCATGCTGCTGCGCTCGCCGCTGGCCAAGGGCCTCTTTCACCGCGCAGTCATCGAAAGTGGCTTCACGGGGTTCTTCGCCTCGCCGATGATGCCGCTCGCCGAGCGGGAAACAGCAAATGCGAAAGCCATCGAGCAGGTGTTCGGCAAGCCGATGACGCTTGCCGATCTGCGTCGAATTCCAACGGACGACTTCATCTCCAAAACGGCGGCCGACGGCAAGACGCAGCTTTATGAAGCGCTACATAAGGCAACCAACATTCCTGCCCAGCATGCCATCGACGGCTACGTCTTTACCAATGAGTCCATCGATCTCCTGCGTCCCGGCGCGCTTGACGGCCTCGATATCATGATCGGCGGCACCTCGAACGAATATAGCTCGCTGAACGGCGGCCCCGACAAGACCATGTCCCAGTCCGAATTCGACGATGCCATGAAGAAGATCGGCTATGACGATGACTGGCAAAAAGTCTATCGACCCTCCGATCCGCGTGAAGCCTATCGCATGTGGCTGCGCGCCCGGGCCGACTACAATCTGCAGAACTATCTGGTCTCCTCGGAACTGGTGAAATCGAGAAACCGGAACCTTCACGTCTATGATTTCTATTTCAACCACGCGCCGCCCGGCCGCGATTCCGAATTCTATGGCTCGTTCCATTCGTCGGACCTCTGGTATTTCATGAATTCGATGCGGGACGTGCCGGGTCAGCGGGCATGGACCGGAGCCGACTATCGAATGGCAGAGATCATGTCGTCCTACCTGGCGAATTTCGTCAAAACCGGCAATCCGAACGGAAGCGGTCTCCCCGAATGGCAACAGACCTCCGCCGATACCGGTGGAACCTTCATGTGGTTCCGCGACGGCTATGCCCATGCCGCAAACCAGACCCCCTATCCGGAGCGGGACGGTCTCAACCGTCGGGCCGTCATGGAAGCCCAGCATCTCTCCGGTTCCGACCTGCCTCGGTAAACGCGGCATCTTCGGCAAACTATCCAGATCCTGAACGTTGAGGAGTGAAACATGACCAACGGAAAGCCTTGCGGCCGCCGTCATTTGCGTGTTGCCGCCTGCATGAGCGCCGCCAGCCTGATTTTTCTGTCGAGCCCGGCGATGGCACAGACGGTCTATGCTCCGGTCGGGCAGATCATCGGCACACAATCCGATGGCCTCGCCCACTTCCAAGGCATACCCTATGCTGCGCCGCCTGTTGGCGATTTGCGATGGGCTGCACCTCGTCCCGCCGAACCATTCAAACAGCCCTTCACTGCAGACCGGCCTGGCAATGAGTGCGTTCAGAAGGCCATTTACTGGAGGCCGGGCAAGGCAGCGAGCTGGAACGAGGATTGCCTCAGCCTCAATATCTCGGTGCCGTCCTCCGGCGGGAAGAGCCTGCCCGTCATGGTCGGCTTTCACGGTGGCGGGTCGGTGAACGGCGCCAAGACGGACTGGGACCCCAAGGAACTTGCCAAAGAGGGCAATATCGTCGTCACGATCAACTATCGCCTGGGCGCGGCGGGATTCCTTGCATTGCCGGAACTCAACAAGGAGTCGAAGGACGGCAAGAGCAGTGGAAACTACGGCGATCTCGACAAGATCCAGGCGCTGCGCTGGGTGCATGAAAATATCGCAGCCTTCGGCGGGGATCCGGGGCGTGTGACGATCGCAGGACAATCCGCCGGCGCCAGAGGCGTCTGCTTCACCGTCGCCTCTCCGGAAGCCAAAGGGCTGTTTCAGGGCGCCATCATCGAAAGCGGTCGGGACTGCCCGAGCATTTCCAACGAGGAGGCCGTCAAGTCGGGCGAGAAATTCGTCGAAGCTATCGGCTGCTCGGCCTCCGCGGACAGGCTGGCTTGCCTGCGCGCCAAATCCCCTGCCGAGATTCTGGATGCGCAGACGAAGTCCAAAATGACCATCAGCACGGTTTATGGCGGTTACGCACAACCGCTGGAAACGTTGAAGGCGTTTGAAACAGGCGAATTCAATCGTGTGCCGATGATCGTCGGCAATACGCGCGACGAGACCCGCGTGTTTATCTACGAAGCGAATGATCTGCTCGATCAGCCCGTCGATAAGGCGCAGTATGAGTCCGAGGTGCGAGCGCGAATGGGCGACAAGGCCGATGCCGCGTTCAAGATCTATGGCGATGGCGCCGATACCAATCCGGGACTGGCCCTGGGACAACTGGATGCAGAACAGAAATATATCTGCCCGACGGGCATCGCCGTCGCCGCTCTGGCGAAATGGACACCCCTGCATGTTTATGAATTTGCCGATGTGAGCGCACCGATCAGACCCTATGCAAGCGTTCCCTCTTCCTTCGATCTAGGCGTGCCGCATAGCGCAGAGCTGCCCTATGTCTGGGGCGAAGATACCGTCGCGGGCGGACTGACTGCGTCACAGGAGAAACTCGCTTCGCTGATGCGGGGCTATTGGAGCAGCTTGACCGCACCAACCGGTTTCGCCAATGCCGGTGATTGGCCAGCCTTTGAGGGACAGGAACCCAGACGGATCATCTTCAAGGCTGGCGGAGTTACCGAAGTCGTTGCCGAGCGCGACTATAGAGCATCGCGACATTGCGATCTATTCGGCGGCAAAACGAACTAGATGGAAGAAGTTTGGTCAGGCCGTCCAAGTGCCAGGCGCAAGAGTAAACCGGACATGCAGTGTCCGATCAGGCGATCCTCCTGAATTCGGCGGTATAGCGTTGCAAGTCTTCAGCCTTCAGGTTCACGCCGAGGCCTGGCAGGTCCGGCACGCTGATCGTTCCATCGGCATTCAGGACAGGTCTTTGCACCAGCTCGAGTAAGGGATTGGGACCGACATCGAATTCCAGATAGGGAAAATGCGCTTGCCCACCGCCTCTATGTTCCGGCAGTGTCGAGGCGAAGTGCAGGGCGGCATGAAAATTGACGATGCTTCCCCAGACATGCGGTATGAGCGGTCGATCGTAAAGGTCGGCGAGTACGCCTACCTGCGAGACCCCGGTCAGCCCACCGCAGATCGCGATATCGGGTTGCAGGATATCCAGGCATCCGCCCGTCAGGAACGGGAGGAATGCCGACGCATTGGTGAATGTCTCTCCGCCGGCAAGTGCGGTTGCGGCATGAGCAGCGAAAGCGCGATAACCGGCGGCATCCGTCGGCTTAGTCGGCTCTTCGATCCACAGCAGATCGGCATCTTTCATGAGATCGGCGGTTCGCATGGCGCGCCGGACCGAGCAGGATTGATTGAAGTCGACCATCAGATCGCGATCAGCGCCGATTTGCCGTCGAACGGCAAGGACCGTCTTGGCATCGTCTTCAACCCTGTATCCGCTTCTCAGCTTGACGGCCCGAAAGCCCGCCTCCAGATATCCATCGATCTCCCGCTCAAAGTCGCGGTAAGGATGTCCGCCAGGCTTGAAAAAAGGCCCGCTTGCATAGGCTGTCACCTGTTGACGCCTGGCACCGCCGATAAGCGTGGACACCGGTATCTTGTAGGCGCGTGCGGTCAAATCGTGCAACGCCATATCCAGAGCGGCGATGGCAGGTGCGGCGGTTTCTCCTTCGACAGCCTGGCGTAAATTCCGCCACACGGACAATATGTGGGAGGGATCCTGCCCGAGTATCCGTGCCGCCAGCTGGAATTCGATGGCGGCAGCCGCGGTTCTGGGTGAGAGCCACGCCTCCCCCCAGCCCGCCAGGTCACCGGCCACGACCTCCACCAGCAAGGTTTCCCGCTTCGGAAAGGAGACCAGCGCGTTGCCGATTGGCTCCGGCAACATGGCAGCCAAATGATAAAGGCGTATTTCGTCGATCTTCATGATTATGCCTTTGTCGGAGCCTCGTCCCGACCGAGCGGGGAAAGGAGCTCTCGCATGCTTCTACCGAGAATGAGGATCAGACTGGCGGTCACTGCCATGACGATTGCCAGAAATATGAGTGCTCCCTGGAAGCCACCCGTCGCGTCACGAACCCAGCCGATAATCGAAGGCCCGAAGAAGCCGCCGGTACTGCCGACCGAATTGATGAGGGCGATCCCGGCGGCTGCCGCCGTGCCCGTCAGCAGCGTCGACGGGAATGTCCAGATGGTCGGCGACGCGCCGCCAATTCCAGCCGCGCCCAGAGTCAAGCCCGCCACCGAAACAATCGGATTGCTCGAGAAGGCAGCGATCAGAAATCCGAGAGCGCTTGCGATAAACGGGCCGGCAGTATGCCAGACGCGCTCACGCCTGCGGTCCGAACTCCGGCCCACCACGATCATTGCAACTGCCATGAAGGCAGATGGAATAGCAGCGACAAAGCTGGTCTGCAGATTGGAAAGGCCAAATTGCTTGATGAACTGCGGCATCCAGATGGCAATGCCTGTTGTGCCCATGACCAGCCCGACGGCAATCAGACACATCAACAATACCTTGGGATCGACGAGTGCCTGCAAGGCGGAAAAACGTCCGGACGCTTCCTGCATCTGCCGATCGCTTCGCAAGGTGTCGACAAGCCAGCCCCGTTCATCGCGGGTGAGGAACTGCGCCGTTTCAGGTGATTCCGGCAGGGCAAAAAGGACCACGAAGCCCATGATGAATGCGGGCAATCCCTCGATGAGGAACATCCACTGCCAGCCGTGCAGGCCTGCCACGCCGTCGAACTCTTGCAAAATCAATCCTGACAGGGGCGCGCCGATCACCGAGGCCAAGGGAACGGCGACATTGAAGAGGGCGAAGGTCGAGCCGCGATATGCTCTTGGAAACCAAAGCGTAATGTAGAAGATGATGCCCGGAAAGAAACCTGCTTCCGCGGCACCGAGAAGCACCCGGACCACATAGAAGCTGGCGGGCGACCAGACGAATGCGGTGAGCGCCGAAAAAACGCCCCATGTGATCAATATGCGCGCAATCCAAAGCCGCGCTCCGACCTTTGCAAGCATGAGGTTGCTCGGCAGCTCGCATAAGACATAACCGAGGAAGAATATTCCCGCGCCAAAACCGAAAGCGGATGCGCTGAAGCCGAGATCGGCGTTCATGGTCAGCGCCGCAAAGCCGATATTCACGCGGTCGAGAAAGGCTGCAAAATAGCATAGCAACAGGATCGGAATGATCCTCTTCCTTACTTTGAGTATGATGTCCGAACGCTCAGTCATGATCTTGTTCCTCCCCATCGGCCATTCACATGCCGTTGAGATATTTCTATAGGATCATTGATTTTACTGATCAAATTTGTTCTTCTGAGCTTCCAATATAGGTTTTTTAAATAATGCGGATCACCTTTGCCCAGATCGAGGCCTTCTATTGGACAGCCCAGCTGGGTTCAGTCCAGAAGGCGGCGGACCAGCTTCACGTTGCCCAACCGACGGTTTCCCTGAGACTCAAGGAGTTGAGCACGACGCTCGCGAGCGACTTGTTTCACAGGGGAAGCCGCGGACTGGAAATCACGGCGCAGGGGCGCGATCTGTTGCCACGCGCGGCAACCATCATGGCCGAGATGCGTGGCATCAAGGAGCGAGAGTTCGATCCGAAGGTTGTCGGCCAGCTGCGCGTGGGGCTTGCAGAAGGTTTCGCCGTCACCTGCCTTGCGCCGTTGCTTGCCGGATTGTCCGAAGATCATCCCGCATTGGAGCCCGAGTGGACGGTCACGACCAGCACCCTCCTGGAGGGGATGCTGATCGACAACCGGCTGGATGTGGCGGTGCTGTTGAATCCGCTGGGTGACGAGAAGCTCGATCTGCGGCCGCTCGGACCGCAGCCGACACAATGGGTCGCTCCGAGAGCATGGCACCTGCCGGGCGAGATCACACCGAAGGTTCTGGCCGACAGGCCGATCATTTCGAACCCGCCCCCATCCGCAATGTACCGGCAGGTGACGCATTGGTTTGCACTCGAGGGCTTGAAACCGGAGCGCATCATCATTTGCAACAGCGTCGCGGTCATTGGCGAGCTCGTTGCCGCAGCCCTCGGTGCCGGCATTCTGCCGGCGTCCATGGCCCGGCGCTATGTGGCGGCCGGAACGGTCCAATCCCTCTCCTGCACACCGGATATCGAGAACGGAAGGCTCTTCATCGGGTTTCGAGCAGACATCGTCGATGCCAAGATATTCGCTTTCGAACGGACGACCGAACGCGTCCTGCGAGAGATCGGATATCTTTCTACAGATTGATCATCCGCAATCTTCTGCCGGTTTCGTCAAAAGCAGATTCCAGTTTTCGGCGCTATCCCGCCAAAGCCAGACGACGCCTCAGTCGCGCCGTGCGACTGCCGCCGTTATTGGCGGGTAGCCGCTGAAAGGCGTCGAGATAATTATCCTTGGTGCGGAGAATATGGGCCGTCAGCACCGTGGTAAGCTCATCGCGACGTCCCTCCGAAAGAAGAGCAATCATATAACGATGATCGCCATAGGAGCGATCCGGTTCGCCTTCGGCCTTCATCGCAAGATGTGTGCGTAACGATGCGACGCGGCCGAGAATAAGGTCGTATGCGGTCCTCAGATAGCGATTGCCGCAATGCTGGAAGAAGGCCAGATGAAAAGCGGTATCGGCGCGGCCATAAGCCTGCATGTCCCCTGTTGCGACCGCGGCGTCCATCACCGAAAGCTGACGTTTCAATTCCAAAACCGTCTCGGGAATGGAGCTTGCCGGCGTGAGAGCCACGGCCTGCTGCTCCAGGCCGATGCGATAGTCACAGAGCTCGGCAATATCCTCGAGTGTCGGTGTGAAGACATAGGTGCCGGACTTGGGAACGATGCTGACCAAACCCTCCATCTGCAGCAGGTTGAGCGCCTCGCGCACCGGCGTTCGGCTCACCTCGAAAGCCGAGGCAAGCGTATCCTCGGAAAGATTTTCGCCAAACTCGAACTCCGCATCGACGATCGCCGCGCGTATCTTGTCGGCAATCGTCGGGACGAGGCTCTTGCGAGGTTTCACCGTTGGCTTGGACATACCCGCTCACGCACTCCTTGAAACGAATCCGGCAGCGTCCATCCGGACGCTGCCGGAAGTTTGGTCTAGTCGCGCTTTGCTTTCAAGCTCATGCAGAGAAAGAAGGCGAGGATTGGAAAGACCGCAAGCGTCAGTAGAGAGAGCGAGAAGCTATCGGTCGAGGTCTTGACCCAGCCGACGATATAGGGGCCAGCAAAGCCACCGATCTGGGCAAAGCCGTTGATCGCCGCAAGACCACCAGCCGCAGCCGCGCCCGTCAGGAATTGGGTCGGCAGGGTCCAGAACACGCCGAGGTAGGACCACAGGAAGAAAGCGCAGAGGCAGAGAAGCGCAAGACCGGCATAGGGGTTCGGAACGAGGGCGCTTGCCGCCAGAAACAGCCCTCCGAAGAGTCCGGAGATTGCCGTATGAACTTTACGCTCGCCGGTGCGGTCGGAGCTGCGCGATATCACGACGAGGCCGGCGGCCGCAAAGATGAACGGGATTGCCGAGACGAAGCCGGCCTGGACCGTGGTCAACCCGAACGTCTTGACGATCTGCGGCAACCACATGATGACGCCGTAAACCGCAATGCCGTTGAACATATAGACCAGTGTCAACAGCCAGACGCGGAAGTCGCTGAAGATCTCGCGCAGGCTGTGGCGGGTATCCGCCTTGACGTTCTTCTGATCGTCTGCGAGCTGAGCCAGCAGCCAAGCACGCTCGTCGGGCAACAACCACTTCGTATCCTTGGATGGCGAATCGATCAGATAGAAAAAGGTGACGATGCCGAGGAGCATTGCCGGCAGACCCTCGAGAATGAACATGGCCTGCCAGCCATGCAAACCGAACAGGCCTTCGCCGGCATCGATCAGCCAGCCGGAGATCGGCGCGCCGACGACAATCGACAGAACAGTCGCGGTCATGAAGAGCGCGGTTGCCCGACCGCGTTCCTTGGCGGGAAACCAGTAGGTCAGATAGAGCAGCACGCCTGGCGCAAAACCGGCTTCGGCCACACCGAGCAAAAAGCGCAGAATGTAGAATGACGTCGGTCCCTGCACGAAGGCCATGGCACAGGAGACCAAGCCCCAGCTCACCATGATGCGCGCGATCCAGATGCGCGGCCCGACCTTGTGAAGGATCATATTGCTGGGGATTTCGAAGGCGAGGTAGCCGATGAAGAAGATGCCGGCGCCGAGACCGAACATATAGGGCGTGAGACCGATATCGCTGTTCATGTGAAGCGCCGCAAAACCGATATTCACGCGGTCGAGATAGTTTACGATGAAACAGACGAAGCAGAACAACACGATGCGCAGATTGAGCTTGCGGATCGTTCGGTCACGAAGACTGCTGTCGAGATGAGCGCCGTCGGCGCGGATGGCATCCGCCATTGTGTTCCTCCTGAAAATCAATGCCACCCTCCGCGACATCTTTCCGGTTCAATAGACCAGCCGGTTGGAATGCACAAGTGGGATACAAAAACTAGAACCCTAGTTGACATTCCTTTCGTACCGGTCTTTCTTCGCGTCGAACGCAACATGACGCCATCAGCGGCGGGAGGATTACGTGCAGCAGTCTCATTCGGGCAGATCGAGCTCCGGCTACTTCGAAGATCGCGTTGTCTTGGTAACCGGCGGAGCATCGGGTATCGGCCGAGCCGTCACCGACAAGCTTGTCGGGCTCGGAGCGCGGATCGCAGTGTGGGACATCAATGCCGAACGCCTGGCCGAATGCCGCGCCCAGCACGGCGATCGGGTCCTGACCAAGGTCGTCGATGTTGCCGATCGACAGAGCGTCGACGGCGCGATGGATGAACTCGTCGCATCCTTCAGCGGAGTAGACCATCTCCTGAACAATGCCGGCATAATCGGTCAGCGCATGACCGCCGAAGACATGAACGAGCTGGAACTCGACCGGGTTCTTGCGGTCAATCTCAAGAGCGCATTCTACGTATCGAGCGCCTTCATCCGAGCCTCATCCGGTCGCGAAGACCGTTCCGTGGTCAATCTCTCGTCCATTGCAGCCCGCACCGGGGGCATGGTCGGCAATATAGCCTATGCGACGACAAAGGGGGCGATCGCATCCTTCACCGTCGCCCTCGCCAAAGAACTTGCGCCAAAGATCCGCGTCAACGCACTCGCACCAGGCGTCATCAACACGGAAATCCAGAAGGACGTCTTTGCCGACCCCGCCAATATCGAGGCGATGGCAAGCATCATTCCATTGAAGCGCCTGGGAACCGCGTCAGAGGTGGCGGACGCCGCCGTCTGGCTCATGTCTCATGAGGCTTCCTATATCACCGGAATCGTCGTCGACGTATCGGGCGGCCGTTGATCAGGAGATAGCGATGAAGAACGCAGCTGAAAGACTTCGTGCCGATATTTCGTCCGGCCGCCTGCTCCAGGCGCCCGGAGCCCCGGACGCGCTGACCGCCCGGCTCGTCGAGATGGCGGGCTTTCCGGCGATCTACATGACCGGGTTCGGTGCGACGGCATCTCGCCTCGGCCTTCCCGACATTGGTCTTTTGACCCAAACGGAAATGACGACCCATGCACGCGATATGGTTCGTGCCGTCAACATTCCGGTCATCGCCGATGCGGATACTGGCTATGGCGGGCCAGCCAATATTGTTCGCACCGTCGAGGAATATATTCAGTCTGGCGTTGCTGCGATCCATCTCGAAGATCAGCAGTTGCCCAAGCGCTGCGGCCAACGCGCCGGAGTACGCGTGATTCCGGCCGACGAGAATGTCCGCCGCCTGCGCTGTACTGTCGAAGCGCGTGGCAACAATCCGATGATGCTGATTGCCAGAACCGATGCGATCCAGAGCGAGGGTATTGGCGAAGCGATCCGGCGGGCAAGGCTCTACCAGGATGCCGGGGCCGATCTGGTTTTCGTTGACGGCATCAAGAAGATCGCCGAGGTCGAGGCAGTCTCGAAAGGGGTCGTCGGCCCCAAAGTGGTCAGTATCGTCGACGGCAACGAAACCACGGCGCTGACGGCAGGAGACCTTGAGGACATGGGCTTCAATATCGCCTTTTATGCCCTTTCAGCCCTGTTTTCCGCCGTTAAAGCCGTGCGCGACACGCTCGGGATCATCAAATCCGAGGGAACCCCAAGGAGCCGTGCTGATGCGATGGTCAGCTATGCGGAATTCAGCGCGGTAACTGGACTTGCCGCTTATGACGCGCTCGACGATCGCTTCGGCTGGCCGGAACAAAAATAGGACCTATCCTTAGAGGGTAACGCCATGAAAACGTCCATCGCCACGGTATCCATCAGCGGGGAGTTGCCGGAGAAGCTCGAGGCGATTGCACGCGCCGGATTTGATGGCGTGGAGATCTTCGAAAATGATTTTCTGGCATTCGATGGATCTCCGGCAGATGTCGGCCGGATGGTCAGGGACGTCGGGCTGGAAATCACGCTGTTCCAGCCGTTTCGCGATTTCGAGGGGATGCCGGCCACGCATCGCAGTCGCACCTTCGATCGCGCCGAACGCAAGTTCGACGTCATGCAGGAACTCGGCACCGATCTTGTCCTCGTCTGTTCCAACGTCTCGCCGGTGTCGTTGGGCGGGATCGATCGGGCGGCGGACGACTTTCGCGAGCTTGGCGAGCGCGCAGCGAAGCGCGGCCTGCGTGTTGGTTATGAGGCACTTGCCTGGGGGCGCCACATCAATGACCACCGCGATGCCTGGGAAGTCGTGCGGCGCGCTGACCATCCCAATATCGGCCTGATCCTCGACAGCTTTCACACCCTGTCGCGCAGGATCGACATCAACTCGATCCGCTCCATTCCGAAGGAGAAGATCTTCATCGTCCAGCTCGCCGACGCGCCGTCGATCGACATGGACCTGCTCTATTGGTCGCGCCACTTCCGCAATATGCCGGGTGAAGGCGACCTCCCCGTGACGGCGTTCACCTCCGCGATCGCCGAGACCGGCTATGACGGTTATTTTTCGCTGGAGATCTTCAACGACCAGTTCCGTGGCGGCTCCGCGCGCTCGATCGCCACGGACGGCCATCGCTCGTTAATTTACCTCGGAGACCAGGTATATCGATCCTCGAATGTCAGGACCTTGTCGGTTCCGGCCATGCCGGACAGGGCGAAAGTCAAGAGTGTCGGCTTCGTGGAATTTTCCGCCGACGAGAAGGATGCCGCCGATCTCAGGAATATCCTCAAAACCCTAGGCTTCCGCAAGACCGCCCGGCACAAGACCAAAAAAGTCAGCCTTTTTAGCCAAGGCGGCATCAGGCTTATCGTCAACACCGAGGACAAGGGCTTCGCCAATGCCTCGTTCGCAGTACACGGTACGACGGCTTACGCAGTGGCACTTGCAGTGGATGACGCCGCCGCTGCACTCGCCCGAGCGATCGCGCTTGATGCCGAGCCGTTCGAGCAACCGGTCGCGGATGGCGAAGTGAAAATACCAGCAATCCGTGGCGTTGGTGGCGGCCTGATCTATCTGATAGATAACGAAAGCGATCTCGGCCGCTTCTCAGAAATCGACTTTGTGCCCGTTGACGAGGATGCCGGGGACCGCCCGGCCGCACCCGTGCACCTCAAGCGTGTCGACCATGTCGCCCAAACGGTGGCATATGACGAGATGCTGACCTGGCTCCTGTTCTACACATCGATTTTCGAGATGCGGAAGACACCGATGGTCGACATCATCGATCCGGCCGGTGTCGTGCGCAGCCAAGTGGTGGAGAGCGCTGACGGTGCGTTGCGGATTACGCTCAACGGCGCCGAAAATCGCCGCACGCTAGCCGGTCACTTCATCGCGGAAAAATTCGGGTCGGGCGTGCAGCACCTGGCCTTCCAGACCGATGACATCTTTGCCACGGCCGAGGGCCTTTTCAGGAATGGCTTCAGGCCGCTTTCCATCTCGCCGAACTATTACGGCGACGTCGAGGCCCGCTTCGGGCTTGATCCGGAACTCACCGAGCGGCTGAAAGCCAACAATATCCTCTACGACCGTGACGATCAGGGCGACTATTTCCAACTCTACAGCGACACTTTCGGTGAAGGTTTCTTCTTCGAGATCGTCCAGCGGCGCGGCTATACTGGCTATGGCGCCCCTAACGCCATATTCCGCATTGCGGCGCTTAAGAAGACTCTGAGACCTGAAGGCGTTCCGAAGGAGTAAATTTCGACACGTCTTGAGGTTCTCGGATCGACGAAACGAAATGTCTCCGCGAACATCGGGTGTTTGTCACGAAAGCGCCGTCAGCCCGCTTACGCCGCTGTTGTCTCAATTGATGACTTCAAGGCGGTTGCCAACCATTTTACGACCTGCCGTTCGATCAACTGTGTCTTCGCTTCCGACCGACAGCCATGGAACATGGCTTGTCACCGGCTTCCCTTGCCGCGGGCCTTGGATGCCAAGCAAACAGACGGAATGAGCAATGTTGCCGATCTACAACATTTGATTGAATAATTGATTCCAAATGAACCAACCATCGCGTTTTTCGGCAATTGAAAATTGCCTTTCATATTGCTTCCGATACTACTGTGATTGAGTAGATGGACTGCAGTTACAATGCAGACGGGCAAGCATGGGAGCAACTTCCTGCTTTTCATAGCAGAGTGTGTTCGGTCTTTGGGTTGGGCAAATGACAGGCGACGAACAGCTCGGACTTTCCAGAGGAAAATCCCGGTCTAGGGATGATAGCTGCATTTCGCAAAGTGGCCAGATTGAAATCCGCCAGCGCGGTGCCATGCCGAAGGCGGAGCAGGTCTTTGAAATAACCGCAAGGGCAGTGGCTGCCGGCGCGAGCGCCTATATGCTGCTGCTCAGGGTGGTACTGCTCGTTGCTCTCTTTTGCGTTGGTTTATCGCTGGCAGTTCCCAGCGTGGCCTACGCCGCTTGCACCGTCTTCAACTTCCCCGACTCACATACGACACCGTCGACAAGTCCGATGGCATCTGGCGGGTCGCTTAACGTCACCATCGGCACTGAGTGCAACGGCGCTGGTCTTAATCCCATTAACGATCCAGGCGTAGTCTCTCCGCAGCATGGCTCGATAAGCCGCTACAACGCCGCCGCCGGGACGTTCATCTACACGAACAACGGCGATGGAGCCACCAGCGACACCTTCACCTTGGTGGATGCGGGCGCGAGTTCCTTCACCGTCAATATCGCAATTGCGTCTACCGTACCGGCACCCGTTGCCGGTCCGGTCAGCGCAACGGTGAGCTATGGCAGCAGTTCAAATTCGATTGCCCTGAACCTCTCCGGGGGAACGGCATCATCGGTGGCCATCGGGACCCAGGCGTCCCACGGAACTGCGACGGCCAGCGGCACCTCCATCACCTATACGCCCAATGCAAGCTATGCCGGTCCGGATAGTTTCACCTATACCGCGACGAATGCTGGCGGGACTTCCACGCCGGCCACGGTGACGATAACCGTCGGCACGCCCACGATCACGCTCAGCCCGTCGACGCTGGCATTTGGCGCTATTGCGACCGCCTATAGCCAGGCCGTCAGCGCCACCGGCGGCAGTAGCCCCTACACCTACGCAATCACCGCAGGTTCTCTTCCGAGCGGTTTGAGCCTGTCGTCGTCGACCGGCGCGATTACCGGCACGCCCACAGGGGCGGGCACATACAACTTTAGCATCACCGTAACCGACAGCTCGACGGGTACAGGGCCATTCACCAGTTCAAATGCCTACAGCATAACGATTGCCGCGCCGACGATCTCGGTGAGCCCATCTTCCTTATCGGCGGGCGTGGTCGGAACCGCCTACAGCGAGACCATCACAGCATCGGGTGGCACCAGCTCCTATAGCTTTGCGGTCACCGGCGGCTCCCTTCCTGCCGGTTTGACGCTATCATCGGGAGGTGCTCTTTCCGGTACGCCGACGGCGGGAGGCACGTTCAGCTTCACCGTCACCGCAACGGATAGCTCGACCGGGACCGGTGCACCATTCTCCGCCTCCAGGGTCTACAGCCTGACCATTGCGGCCCCGACGATCGCGGTTGCACCGACGACGCTTCCAGCAGCGACCGTGGCGGCGGCCTACAGCCAAACCGTCACAGCATCGGGCGGCACCAGCTCCTATAGCTTTGCGGTCACCGCGGGTACTCTTCCTGCCGGCTTGACCCTCTCATCCGGAGGTGCTCTTTCCGGCACGCCGACAGCAGGAGGCACGTTCAACTTCACCATCACGGCAACAGATAGTTCGACCGGGACCGGGCCGTTCACCGGTTCGAGGGCTTACAGTTTGAGCGTTTCTGCGCCGACGATCGCAGTTAGCCCGTCTTCTTTGCCTTCCGGGACGGCGGAGGCAGCCTATAGTCAGACCATCACAGCCTCGGGCGGTACCGGCTCCTATAATTATAGTCTGACTTCCGGGTTCCTTCCGGCGGGCATAGCGCTCTCCTCGAGCGGCGTGCTTTCCGGAACACCGACCGCTGCCGGGACCTTTAATTTCACTATCACTGCGACGGACAGTTCCACAGGCACCGGCCCCTTTACGGGCTCGCGGGCCTACACACTGACCATCTCGGCACCGACGATCAGTATTACACCGTCAACATTGCCAGCGGGTACAGCCGGAACCGCCTATAGCCAGACGCTTGCGGCCTCCGGCGGCATCGGCGGTTATAGCTACAGCCTGACGACTGGCAACCTTCCCCCTGGTGTGGCGCTTTCCTCAGGCGGCGTGCTCTCAGGCATACCGACCACAGGCGGCACCTTCAACTTCACCCTCACTGCAACCGACAGTCACGCATTTACCGGTTCCCAAGCCTATAGCATCACCATCGGCACACCGACGATCACGATCGCACCGGCAACGTTGCCAGCGGGTACAGCCGGAACCGCCTATAACCAGACGCTTACGGCCTCGGGCGGCGCTGGCGGCTATAGCTACAGCCTGACGACTGGCAGCCTTCCCCCTGGTGTGGCGCTTTCCTCAGGTGGCGTACTCTCAGGCACACCGACCGCAGGCGGCACCTTCAACTTCACCGTCAAAGCAACCGATAGTCTCACATTTTCCGGCTCACAGGCCTACAGCATCACTATCGGCGCGCCGACAATCACGATCACGCCGGCTACCTTGCCGGCAGGTACAGCCGGGACCGCCTATAGTCAGACGCTTACGGCCTCGGGCGGTACCGGCGGCTACACCTATTCACTAACGACGGGTACCCTGCCGGCGGGTGTGGCGCTTTCCTCAGGTGGCGTGCTCTCGGGCACACCGACCGCAGGCGGCACCTTCAACTTCACCGTCAAAGCAACCGATAGTCTCACCTTTTCCGGCTCACAGGCCTACAGCATCACTATCGGCGCGCCGACGATCACGATTGCGCCGGCTACCTTACCGGCGGGTACAGCCGGAACCGCCTATAGTCAGACCCTCACAGCCTCGGGCGGTACCGGTGGCTACACCTATTCGCTAACGGCAGGCACCCTACCGGTGGGTGTGGCGCTTTCCTCCGCCGGTGTACTCTCAGGGACACCAAGCACAGGCGGCACCTTCAACTTCACCGTCACCGCAAAGGACAGCCTCTCGTTTACAGGCTCACAGGCCTACAGCATCACCATCGGCGCGCCGACAATCACGATCGCGCCGACAACGCTTCCCGCCGCGACCGTGGCCGCTGCCTATAGCCAGACGATCACGGCTGCGGGTGGTACCAGCCCGCACACCTTTAGCCTGTCGGCCGGCGCCCTTCCGCCGGGCGTAGCATTTTCCTCGGCCGGCATCCTCTCCGGTACGCCGACAGCATCCGGCACATTCAACTTCACCGTCATGGCAACCGATAGCTCGGGCGGCTCTGGCCCCTTCACCGCTTCCAGAGCCTATACGCTCACGGTCGGCGTCCAACCACCGGTCGCCGGCAACGTTGCGTCATCCGTTGCCGCCAACTCATCAAACAATGCGATCACGCTCAACATCACGGGCGGTGTGGCGGCCTCGGTCGCGATCGCAACCGGAGCCAGCCATGGGACGGCGATCGCATCGGGAACATCCATTACCTATACGCCGGCATCAGGCTATAGCGGTTCAGACAGTTTCACCTATACCGCAACCAACGCCTCCGGCGCCTCGCCGCCAGCGACGGTGAGCATCACCATCACGCCACCGACACTGTCATTCTCGCCGGCGAGCGGTGCCCTGCCGGCTGGCATGGTCAGCACCGCCTATAGCCAGACAGTCACCGCTTCGGGCGGAACCAGCCCCTACGGCTACAGCGCCACGGGTACGCTGCCGCCCGGGCTTGCACTCAACCACTCGACGGGCGCAATCACCGGCACACCGACGACCTCAGGCAATTACAGTTTCTCCGTCACAGCCACCGACGCCAACGGCGCCACGACGTCTGCCGCCTATACGATCGCGATTGCACCGCCGCCGACCACCTTCGTCTTCTCGCCAGCCGGCGGAGCGCTGACCGATGCCATGGCGGGCGAGGCCTACAGCCAGCAGATCTCGGCAACCGGCGGAACCGGTACGAAGATCTACAGTCTTGCCTCGGGCAGTCTACCGAACGGCTTGGTGCTCAATATCTCGACCGGTCAGTTGACCGGCCCGCTGGCGACCGGCACGCAAGGCGACTACAGCTTCACCGTCCAAGTTCGCGACGGCAACGGCGCGACGGGAACAGCCTCCTATACGTTGAAGGTGAGGACCCAATCCGTCACCGTTCTTGACATGGTCGTCAACGTGCCGGCAGGATCGACGCCTCCCGACGTCTACCTCAATCGTGGCGCGACCGGCGGCCCGTTCACCTCCGGGGTCCTCGCGTTTGTGGAGCCTGCCAATGCCGGCACCGCGACGATCATCCAGGGACAGCTGGCGCAGGCGGGACCTGCCGCGGCTCCGGTTGGCTGGTATCTGCACTATACGCTGAACCCAGCCTATTCCGGCCAGATACGCGTCGGCTACAAGCTCGTCAGCGCGCTCGGAACCTCCAATACGGCAACGATCACCTATAATGTCAGCTATGATGCCGGCAAGGTGGCCGAGGATATCGATAATCTCGTGCATGATTTCGTGCGGTCCCGGCAGAACATGATCGCAAATACCATCGAGGTGCCGGGGCTCCTGCAGCGCCGGCAGATGCAGAAGGCGACCGATCCGATCACCGCACGCATGATGCCGTCCGAAGAGGGCATGACGCTCGGCTTTTCCACCAGCCTGGCGCAGATGCGGGCGGCCGGCGGCGATGCCGATGCTGCTTCCGCGCCCTTCAACGTCTGGATCGGCGGCGCATTCCTCGCTCATGACGACAAGAACAAGAACGACAGCACCAGCAAGTGGGGCAGCTTTGCCATGATCAACATGGGGGCGGATTATCTGATCTCCGACCATGCGCTGATCGGCCTGTCCTTCCATTATGACCGCATGACGGATCCGACCGATGAGGACGCCGAGCTGACAGGCAATGGCTGGCTTGCGGGACCCTATGCCTCACTGGAGATCGGCAAGGGCGTGTTCTGGAACGGCAGCCTGCGCTATGGCGGGTCCAGCAACACGATCAACACCCAGTTCTGGGACGGCAATTTCAAGACGACACGCTGGATGGCCGACACTTCGATCGAAGGTCAATGGAACCTTGACGAGGACACGACGATCTCGCCAAAACTGCGTGCGATCTACTTCTCGGAAAAGGTCGACGACTATACCGTCAAGAATAGCTCCGGTGACGCTATCGCCATCGACGGCTTCAACGAGGACCAGTTCCGTGTCAGCCTGGGTGCTGAGATCGCGCGCTCCTTCGTGCTGGAGAGCGGTAGCAAACTAACACCGAAGCTCGGCCTCACCGGTGGCTTCTCTGGCCTCGACGGCGCCGGCGCTTTCGGTGCCGTTACAGCCGGATTGCAGCTGCAGACCATGAACTTCTGGATGCTCGATACAAGCCTGCTCTTCAACATCGAGGGTGACGGGCAGAAATCCGTCGGTGCCAAGGTCGCTGCAGCCAAGAAGTTTTAAGCGATGCCTCAAATCCCGGTCCGGACCGATCATTCCCGACGGCTTCTTCTTGAATAGGCTCGTCGTGCTGCGTCAGGTTACCCGATTGCGGCTGGTCATGTTCGTTTGAGCCCAACGTAAGCAAACGCCTGCACTCGCAGTCATTTGCCGGTGGTAGAACGTCCCTCTTTCCGCCTTGAAAGACGGTATCGAACGTTGACCCCGTGCTTAAATCGGCAAGTACGGCGCATTGTTATCGACCGGATAGCATTTTTCTGCCGATTCAATCACGGCGGCTCACCCTGTCTTCCTTCGCCAGTTACATCGTGCAGGGAGCCGGCACGTGGAAGCCCATTTGGGGAACCGCCTGTTTGAGCATAATCGAGTATCGCTTGGAGCAAGCGTTCAAACCAGGCCGATCGAAAACGTCATCCCGAGAAGTGGATGGTCAAAAGATCTGCGGGATCACGCAGTCACCCGCCTTTTTACAACCCGATTACATCCAGGGCTTGGGAATATCTGCGGCTCTATACTTAATGCGCGGTAGCTATTTGCCAAACGACGTTTCGGCATGTCTTCATCTGATACACAACTCGAAGTATTAAAAAATTGAAATTCCGATCAAAACTTTTACACCTTAGATGGTCTAATTTGTTCTTGCATTTATCGCCATGATTGAATGATGATGGCATTTGATATCATTGGAATATTCAGAGGTATGGTATGTCAGAATATTTTCTCGGCCAGATCATGCTCACAGGGTTTCCGTTTGCGCCCAGAGGCTTTGCTCTGTGTGACGGTCAGCTCCTGAACGTCAGCCAGAATCAGGCCTTGTTTTCCCTCTTGGGCACGCATTACGGCGGTGATGGAGTGACGACTTTTGCCTTGCCCAATCTGCAGAGCCGTACGCCTGTCGGATTTGGATCCTCCCGCGATCCCGCGTGGCAGCCTACGCCTTACGAGATTGGTGAAACTGGTGGCGTTGAAAGTGTGACCTTGCTTGAACAGCAATTACCTCAGCACATTCATCTGGCAACTGGAACCACCAGCAACGGCACCGTACGCAACCCCGGCAATGCCCTTTATGGAACCAATAGCGCCGATATCTACGGCGCGTCCAGCGGCGGTCAGGTCGTGCTGGCGAACCAGACTGTAACGCCGGCGGGCAATGGCCAGCCGCATGACAATATGCAGCCTTACGACGTGATAAGTTATTGCATTGCGCTGTCGGGAGTTTTTCCCTCCAGCAGCTGATTACGCCTTATCAACCCATTGTTCGGAGGATCGACGATGAGCACTCCCTTTCTCGGAGAAATCCGGCTTTTTGGCTTCTCCCGAGTGCCGAGCGGATGGCTGCCCTGCGACAATTCCCTGCAGCCTATTTCCCTATATGACGAATTGTTCATGCTTATCGGCACGACATATGGCGGCGATGGCATAACCACATTTGCGACCCCCAATCTTTCCGGACGCGTACCGATACATCAGGGTACCGGACCGGGCCTGTCGGCCTATGTGATCGGTCAATCCAGCGGCAGCGAAAACATAACGCTTCTGCCTACGCAAATGCCATCGCACACGCATCCGTATAATGCGACCACGGGTGAAGCCAACGCCACATCCATAAGCTCATCGGTCGAACTCGCCTCACTTAGCGGAGATACGATGTATGCGACGGACATAAGCGGAGCCACTCCGATCACAACATCACAAACTGCGACGCAGACAACCGGGTCGACGGTCATGCATGACAATACGATGCCGACACTGACAGTGCAGTATTGCATCGCATGGACGGGTATCTTTCCTTCATCGAGATGAACCGCGCCTCAGCCAAAGGACATTGCCATGACACAACCTTTTCTCGGCGAGATCCAACTGTTCGCTTTCGACTTTGCTCCTCTCGGTTGGGCATCATGTAGCGGCGCAATGTTGCCCGTCATGCAGAACGCCGCATTGTTTTCCCTGCTTGGCAACCAGTATGGCGGCAATGGCTCTACCACGTTCCAGCTGCCCAACTTTGCCAACCGCGCAGGTTGCAACCAAGGCCAGGGCATCGGCCTGACGCCACGCATCGCCGGCGACACCTTTGGCAGCAACGAGATCACGCTGACGCAGGCGGAGATGCCGGCACACAGGCATTCCTTGACCCTCTACAATCAGGGCGATACATCCAAGCGTGCCGCCTCGCCCAGCACCGGCGATGCGCTCAGCCTGCCGGATTCGAGCAGCCCGTTTCTCCCCAATGCCCAGCCGAACACGCAGTTTGCATCGACCGTCATCGGCACGGGCGGCGGAAGCCAACCACATGAAAACCGCCAGCCTTATTTGGCCGTCAACTTCTGCATTGCATTGAGCGGTGCATATCCAACATTCGATTGATGACGGGCATCGTCACAGGCCTTCTACCGGAGTTTCCCGGGCTGGAAGGCCATCGCCTGCCTAGCGTTCCTCCATGCATCCTGCGTCCCGCAAGGTTGGCCGATCTGCCGTTTCTGCGAGAACTTTACCGTTCATTCCGCGAGGATGAGCTGGCCCCGATACCTTGGTCGCGAGACGACAAGCAGGTATTTCTGGACCAGCAGTTTAATTTCCAACATCGCTATTACGCTGCCGCTTTTCCGCGAGCAGACTTCCTGATCATCGAAAAGGACGGCACCTCCATCGGCCGCCTTTACATCGATCTCAGCGCGGATACCTGGCATATCATCGATATCGGCTTTCTGACCGAATGGCGTGGTCAGGGGTTGGGCTCCGCGACGCTGAAAGCCATTCAAGATGCGGCAACGACAGGACAAAGTCTGGGAATCGCCCTGCATGTCGATCGAAACAACCGGCGCGCTTACGAGCTTTATCAAGCCTTCGGATTTACGGTCACGGAAACCAGCGATACCCACATAGGCATGGAGTGGCGCCCGCTCCTAACCGGCGGCGCATGAACCCTGAGACATCAATTGAAGATCGCCTGATAAATGATCCCATCCTTGTCCCTGGCGACCGGCACCAAGAATATGTCGAGAATTCCAAGCGAGGCGTTGTTCAGCCTATAAATCTGCTGTGGCAACAGAACCTTTGACATGCTGCGAAACAGCAATGCAAACGGCGCCCTCATCATTCCTTTAAAGCCCCGTTCGGGCAGAGGCCGAGCCTCAGTCAGCGTAAGAACAAGAGACGCCGCACCTATATCGATTTCGAAGCCCTCCCCGACACAACGAGCGAAATGATCCAGCGTTATAGTCACCATCACAACCTCAATTGCCTGTTCGCGCCTCGATTGCGGATGCTTATATTTCATTCTTCAATTGAAGTTTATCAACAGCTTGAAGATAAGCAAGAAGCTTCCCCTGGCTTTGTCTTCGCGCATGAGTCGATGCCGCAATAGCGCATCGGGACCTACACCGGCACGAGAGGCTTCGGTCAATCTTACCAGAGGGCGGAACCACGAACCTTGTCGCCACCCGCGGGTAGTCGGGAACCGCATTCATCCGCTGCCGAACGTGGGACATTCGACCACGTCCAGTAGGAGAAACCGACACGTTTGACAGCAGCTGCCGCATCACACGGCAGCCTTGCCGCCAAACAGATCCGTCAATCAGGCTGAGAGGAACAATTTCGGATCGAAGTATTTCTCCGGTGGCAGCGGATCCTTGATGGTTCCGAAATCGACGAACATCTTGTTGAATTCGCCTAGCCACTTCGTGACGCTGCCGTCCTCGGTGAACTTGTTCAGCTCGGCGCTCGTCAAAAGTTTGCGGCTTTTTGCAACCTTGGCAGTCGCATCGGGCGGCGATTGCGTAAAGGCGACCGTCAACTCGATCGCATGATCCAGATTTGCAACCCGGTAGTCCATCGCCTTCTTGATGACCTTCAGAAAGCTCTTGGCAAGATCGGGATCGTTCTCAATCGTTTCGTTGCGCGCGACAAAGGTGTTGATGAACGAGGTATCGGGATAGAAGTCCTTGTTCGACGCCAGTTCCTTCATATCGGGGACGCGCGGCTTGATCGCATCGATCAAGGGATACCAGATGCCCGCCGCATCGATCTGCTTGGAGGAGAAGGCGGCAACGACCGTGCTCGGATCCATCGGTACGACCTGAACATCCTTGATCGACATACCGGCCTTTTCGAGCGCCATGCGCAGGATCATCTCTCCGGATGTGCCTTGCGGAACACCGACCTTCTTGCCCTTGAGATCGGCGATCGACGCGAAGGCCGCCTGGGCGATGACGCGGTCGCTGAACCCGATATCATTGACGCCGAGCACCCTGGCATGGCCGCTGGCCGGAAGCCAGAGCGCGCCCGGCCCGATCGTCCCGAAATCGAGGCTCCCCGCACCCATGGCCTGAATCTGGATGGGACCATTGGTGAACACCTTCAGGTCCGGTTCCAGTCCCTCAGCCTGCCAAAGCTTCTGATCGTTGGCGATCGCAAACAGGCTCGAATTGGGAAAGTCGGAGAGATAGCCGATCCTGATCGGCTTTGAGGCCGCGCGAGCTGGCCTGGCGATTATAGGCATCGTGGCGGCGGCCGTCAGAGCCGCGGCCGTCGTCAATAAACTGCGTCTCGTCAGCATGATCATTTCCTCCTGTGATTGCTGATCTTCAGTTTGAGGCGGGGTGATAGACGGCCCGCCAGACCTCGTTGCGCAGCTCGGAAAACTGCGGCGAAAGCCGCATCTCCTCCGTCCGGGGAAAGGGCAGATCCACAGGGATGATCTTGTGGAGCCGACCCGGACGGGCCGCCATCACGATGACCCGGCTCGCCAGATAGACCGCCTCGTCGACATCATGCGTGATGAACATCACCGTGCGGCGTTCCTTGCTCCACATGGTGAGAAGCTGGTCCTGCAATTGCACGCGCGTCAAAGCGTCTAGCGCTCCGAAGGGCTCATCCATCAACAATATCTTCGGATTGACCGCATAGGCCCGCGCAATGGCGCAGCGCTGTTTCATGCCGCCCGAAAGCATCTTCGGCAGGGCGTCGGCAAAGTCCGTCAGACCGACGAGCTCGATGAAGTGATCGGCAATCCTGCGGCGCTCATCCTTGGAGCGCCCCGAGATTTGAAGCCCGAATTCGACATTCTGCCGCACGGTCAGCCATGGAAACAGGGCATATTGCTGGAAGATGACGCCACGCTCAGGCCCCGGTCCCTTCACAGGCATATTGTCGACCAATACCTGCCCCGACGATGGGGGCGTCAGTCCGGCGGCGATATTCATGGCCGTCGACTTACCGCAGCCGGAAGGGCCGACCACGGTGATGAACTCGCCATCCTCGATATCGAGATTGAGGTTCTGCAATGCGCTAAACGCTGCCTGACCGGCAAGATCGAAGCTTTTCGAAACGTTTTGAAACGAGATCTTCGGCGTCATAGCTTTTCCTGCCATGCGGTGAGAATACGATCGGCCATCATGACGATCCGATCCATAAGCAAGCCGAGGACACCGATGGCGATCAGGCTCACAAAGATCGTCGGCAGATCATAGTAGAGCTGCGCCTGCTGCATGCGATAGCCGAGGCCGGACTGCGCGGCGATGAGCTCGGCCGCAACGACGGTGGCCCAGGACGAGCCGAGACCGATACGCACGCCGACCATGATATAGGGTGTCGAGGCCGGAATGATCACGCGCCGGAAAATGGTGAAATCGCCCGCCCCCAATACGCGGGCGGCGTTGATGAGCGTCTTGTCGACGCTGATCACCCCTTGATAGGTCGCAACGACGCTCGACAGGAAGGCAGCCAGGAAAATGACGAAGATCTTCGGCGTCTCGTCGATGCCCATCGTCACGATTGCGAGCGGGATAATGGCAAGCGGCGGAATGGTGCGGAAGAACTGGACATAGGGCTCGATGATGCCCCGGGCGATGCGATACCATCCCATCAGGAATCCGACGGGAATAGCGACGATCAGGCCCAGGCAGAAGCCCGTCATGACCCGACCGAGGCTGGCGAGCGCATCGCTGAGCAGGATACCGTTTCTGGCCTCGGTGACAGCAGCCGCAGCCACCTGGGCCGGCGTTGGGAGACCGACCAGCCCTTCGGCCGTCACCAGCCACCAGAGGCCGATCCCGACAACGATGGCAGCTGCATTCAGAACCAGCATGGCTGCCGATGTTGCCAGCAAAGGGCGTCGGACCGTGTCAGAACGCGCGGATGCATTCGCTGCGATGCTCATTGCCGTTCGCCTTCAACTGTACATGCTTCGATACAAGATTTGTCGGCCAGACGACGGACACAGCGGAAGCCGACATGCGTGGTAGCGCTGTCGATCATTTCCGGATGCCGGGCTGCCGGCCGGTAGCGGCGGCAATAGTTTGGCGCGCAAAGATGCGACCCACCCTTCAGTATCTTGCGCGCTATGCGGATCGCCGGCTGACGCGGGTCGTAGCTCTGCTCAGCCGTGACAATTCTGGGATTGATCGGAATGCAGCAAGGTTTCGCTGCATCGTCCGGATGCCGGTCCGTCCAGTAATCGTCGGTCCATTCCCAGACGTTGCCGATCATATCGGAGAGGCCATAGCCGTTTGCGGGAAAGGCTCCGACCGGCGTGGTGCCGAACTTGGCCTTGCCTGCAGGATTGGCCATCGGAAAATTGCCGTCCCAGACATTGGCCATCCTGTGGCCGTCAGGTTCGAACTCCTCTCCCCAGGCAAACGTCGCCCCTTCGATGCCGCCACGGGCGGCGAACTCCCATTCTGCCTCGCTCGGCAGCGCCTTCCCAGCCCAGCGCGCATAGGCCTCGGCATCGGCATGGCAGACCTGCACCACCGGATGATCCATCATCTCCTCCGACAGAGGCGAGATGCCATCGGGCCGGTGCCAGCATGCGCCCGCCATATAGTGCCACCAATCGCCCCAGAAGCGCATGCCGCCAGGGCTCTTCGGCGCTTGAAAGACCAATGATCCCGGCTGCAGCATGGCCGGATCGGCCCCCGGATAAAGCGATGGGTCCGGCGCCTGCTCCGCGATCGTCACATAACCGGTGTCGGCAACGAAGCGCGAAAAGTCCCGGTTCGTGACCGGCGTGGCATCCATGAAGAAGCCGTCGACCCTCACACGATGAACGGGGCCCTCCTCGGGATAGAAATCCCCCGATCCCATCAGGAAACTGCCGCCTTCGATCCATACCATCCCGTCCTTTGCAGGCAGGGTCAATCTGGTTGCAGTCGCCTGCTGAAAGCCCATCATCGCGCACCCGCCATGACGTCACGCGTGCGGTAGTTCGACTCGATCAGCCAATCCCGCACGACATCGAGAAGCTCGCGTTTCTGCTCTTCGTATGCGGGATTGCTCCAGAGATTGTGCACCTCGCCGGGGTCGTTCTTGAGGTCGAACAATTGCCCATCGCTCGACCCTTTGAAATGGACCAGCTTCCAGCCATCGCTGCGCACGCCGGTCATGAACTCCACGCCGCCGCTCATCGCGACGTCACCGATCTGTTCGCAGAATACATGAGTACGGGGCGTCCATTCACCCGTCTCCAGTGCCGACTTCAGGCTGCGCGCCTCAAAGCTCTTCGGCGGCGTGATCCCCGCATATTCCAATATGGTCGGGCCGAGATCGAAAAGCTGGCAGAGGCCATTCAACTTCCGGCCACCCTCGAACCGATTGGCCGTCGACCAGATGACTGTGGGGACGCGCGTGACGACGTCATACATCGACCATTTCTGGATCAGGCCGTGATCCCCCAGGCATTCGCCATGGTCGGAGGTGAAGATGACAATCGCATCCTCCAGGTAACCGCGCGCCTTCAAGACCTCCAGCAACTCGCCGATCTTCTCGTCGATCAGCGTCACGTTGCCGAGATAGTGAGCCCAGAGACGTTGCATCTGCTCAGGCGATGGATCGAGGTTCCAGACGACAGAGTCATGATCGACCTCGACATCGTGCTGTCGCTTCTCCTTCAATTCCTGATGCAGGGACTCAAGCTCCTGCCGCGACGGCTTCGGCAATGGCAGGTCGTTACGTTTCAGATAGGGCTCAGAATAGCGCGCCGGCGGATCGAAGGGCGGATGCGGGCCGGGGAAGCCGACCTGCAGGAAAAGCGGCTCCGTCTGCGGATATGTATCGACCCACCACTTTGCCATATTGCCGACAAAGGCGTCGGAATGCAGCTCTTCCGGCAATTCCCAATCGAAGGCGCCAAGACGTTCGCGGTAATCCTCCCGCTTGCGGTAGGTTTCGCGCTGTTGTTTGACGAGGCCGTTTGCGGCAAGCGCCTTGTCCCATTCGTCAAAATACCAGCGCCCCTCCATGTAACGATCCTTGTTTTCCACGACATAACGTTCGTGGAAACCAGAGTCCGAATTATAGGGAATGGTGTGCATCTTGCCGACGTTGACGCAGCGATAGCCGGCATCCCTCAACTGCTCGACCCATGTCCTTTGCCAGTGCTGGCCATTGGCGAGCACGCCGGTCGTATGCGGATAATAACCCGTGAAGAGGCTGGCTCTCGAGGGAACGCAACTGGGAGCGTTGATATGGCAATCCGTCAGCGTCACGCCCTTTTCGACGAGCGCATCGAGATTAGGCGTAACGGCATAGGGAAATCCAAGCGCGGCGATGGAGTCGTACCGCTGCTGGTCGGTCATGATCAGGATGATATTGGGGCGGTCGGCCACGCTCTACGTCCTTCCCTGCTGCCGGAACACAAATTTCGATCGAAAGTTTCGCTGGAAAAATTTTTGCGCTCTTGTCTCCTCACTTGAGAAATGACATAAAGTTAACGGTAACGCAACGCTCACTTGAGCAAATTTTTGCGAGGAGGAATGGTGTCGGACGCGGAGGAGCGAGAAAAGGGCGGTACGCCAACGCTGGCCTCGATCGCAGTCAGGGTCGGCGTTTCGGTCAATACGGTCTCGCGGGCGCTACGCGCGCCCAACACGGTGCGACCGGAGCTGCGGCGACAGATCGCCAAGGCCATGGACGAGCTGAACTATGTGCCGAACCGTCTCGCCGGCGGCCTGTCGGGGACGAGATCCGACATCGTGGGCGTCGTGGTGACATCGCTCTATTATTCGGAATTTGCCTCCATCATCGATGCCCTGCAATCGGCGCTCCTCAAAGACAATCTTCAGGTCATGCTCGCCAATACGCGCTACGATCCGGATCAGGAAGTAACGCTCGTGCGCTCGATCCTCAGCTGGCGCCCGGCGGCGGTTGCCATTATCGGTGTCGACCATCCGGCCAAAGTCACCGAGCTGCTGACGTCGTCAGGGGTTCCGGTCATCGAGATGTGGGATGTCGGCGGCGACATCATCGATTCTGCCGTCGGCATGGATCATGAGGGGGCCGGCAGGGCGCAGGCCGATCACATGATTGCGTGCGGCTACCGGCATCTCGCCTTTCTCGGCAGCAGGCGCGAAAACGACATGCGCGCCAGGAAACGCGCCCGCGGGGCGGCCAGCGCCATTGCTGCGGCGGGATTGCCGGATCTCGTCTACGCTGTTCGACAGGAAGGCGGCCGGCCGGCGCTTGGCGAAGTGCTCACCCATGAACTGCTCGACGGCAATCCTCAGATTGACGGGATCATTTGCAACAGCGACGTCGTCGCCTTCGGTGTCTTGAAGGCGCTGCATGAACGCGACAGAAAGCTGCCGGGCGATATCGGCGTCATCGGTTTCGGCGACAGCGAAGCGGCGAACTATGTCACCCCGTCGCTCAGCACGGTCAAGCCCGATCGCCATCGGATCGGCGAGCTTACGGCCGAGCTGATCGTTGCGCGGATCAACGGCGAGGAACCGAGAACGAACGTGGTCGATTGGGAGCTGCTCGCACGCAACAGTACCCGCCCGCCCCTTAAATCCCTGAATGGAGATTGACGTGACAGAGGCAAAGAAGAGGCCCAACATCGTCTTCGTCATTACCGACCAGCAGCGTTTCGATACGATCGCGGCAGCTGGATTCGACTATATGATCACCCCGAATCTTGATCGCCTGGTTCGGGAAGGCACGTGTTTCAGCCACATGTACGTGACGTCCCCTTCCTGCGCGCCTTCTCGGGCAAGCTTGTTCACGGGGCTCTATCCGCACACCAACGGTGTATTCCGCAACGATGAGCGCTGGACGCACAGCTGGGTGCGTCGCCTTGCCGATGCCGGTTACCGCTGCGTCAACGTCGGCAAGATGCACACATCTCCCTTCGAAGACTCCTTCGGTTTTCACGAAAGGCATGTCGTCGAAAACAAGGATAGAGCGACCGAGCGCCTGCCCTTCTATCTCGACAACTGGGACAAGGCTTTCTGGAGCCGGAGCATCGAAAAACCGAGCCGCGTCACATACCGACGGCTCGAAGATTATCGCGAACGGCTTGGTGCCTTCGTCTGGGATCTGCCGGAGGATCTGCATTCGGACAATTTCGTTCCAGAATTCGCCGCCATGTGGCTCGATCGCTACCAGGGCCGCGAGCCATTCTTCCTGCAGATCGGCATCCCCGGCCCGCACCCGCCCTATGATCCGACACAGGACTATATCGACAAATATAAGGATCGCGATCTGCCTGAAGCGATCCGCGACCAAGTGGCGATGGACCAGCAGCCGTCGGCGCTCAAGAAGCTCAGAGAACAACATCTAAGCGTCGATCACGATGCGGTCGTGCATCTTGAAAATCCGACACCGGAGCAATTGCGCCGCCAGCGCGAGCATTATTTCGCCAATGTCTCGATGATCGACACGCAGATCGGCAAGCTCATGGAAGCGCTAGAGCGCCGCGGCGTTCTCGACGACACCATCATCATCTTCACGTCAGACCATGGCGATTGCCTGAACGATCACGGGCACAGCCAGAAATGGACGATGTACGAGCCGAGCGTGCGCGTGCCGGCAATCGTCTGGTCGCCGAACCGTGTCGAGCGCGGCAATATCGTCGGCGACCTCGTCTCGCTTTTCGATTTCGGGCCGACGATCCTGGAGATGGCGGGACTTGAAGTGCCAAAATGGATGGAGGCCCGTTCCTTGGCTCCCTACCTTACGGGCACCAAGATCACGCCGCGCGAGTTCGTCTTCTCCGAACATGCGGGCGACAGAATCTTGAGCGGCACGGAATTCATGACGATGATCCGCGACAGGCAATTCAAGCTGGTCCACTTCGTCGAGAGTGACGAAGGCCAGCTTTTCGATCTGTCTGCCGATCCAAATGAGGTCAACGATTTATGGAGCGATCCCGCTTATCAGGATGTCAAACGTCGCCTGATTGATGAAATCCTGAAATGGCGCATCCGCAGCGACTTGAAGACGCAAGGCTGGACGGAGGCGATCGCATGAGCGGGAACGGCTCAGCCTTGATCAGCCTGATGCCTGCCTATCAAAGTAACCCGGACAGGCGTGCGGCATCTTGCCGGGCTATTTGATGGAAGCCTCGAAGCGGTCGATGACCTCCTTCATCGTGCCGTAGGGCTCGCCAGCATGATAGGCAATCGTCAGTAGCAAGCACGCCGGCCCATGAGCAGCAACGATTTCTCCGTGCAGGATGAGCGTATCGCTCTTGCTGTTGAATTCAAGTCGCCGTCCGGGATAGCCACCGAGTGCGCCATCGCCCGATGTACCGGCAACAAGTTCGATATTCTCCTTCCTGAACTGTCCAAAAAATCCGTCTGCCGTTTGCTTCAGCAATTCATCCAGTGGCTGGTTGGCGGAGGGCGATGAGGGATGCGCGCAGACAAGCGATACGAAGCTTGTCGCTGCGTCCGTTTGACTGTTGGCCGCCTGCATGAAACCGGACAGTTTGTCATTGAACTGAACAGGCGCCACCTGCCATCCACTCGGCCATGTCACCTGCACCGGCATCGGTTCGAGTTTCCATTGCGCGATCGCCTTGGCCTGGATTTCCTGCTGTTCCTGCTGTTCGGCAAAATCGCCAACGCGCATCAGCACGAGCAGCGTCAAGGCGATCGCGCCGCCTCGCATTGCCCCGCGTGCGGACGAAACGGCATTTGATGATTTGCGCGTCCAGTAACCGGCAATCAGCGTGCCGATCAGCGTCGCGAAAATGGGCGGTCCAAGCACACGACCCCAATTTCCGGCACTAAGTTCGTCTTGCACCTGTCGTGATAACACCAAGGTCAGCAGCAGATACAGGAACGCGATCGCCACCGCCCCGAGGAACGTCTTCTGATAGGAATGCTCAGTCGGGCCGGCCATTCATTCTTCCCTCTCCCGCATGCAACCAGGGTCGGCATGACAGTCAATTGCAACAATGCGGCAGTTTCTGCAAATGGATGCATCAGGCTCTTCACCGCTTCGGCAAAACGCCTCACGCACGGACTTGGCAAATAGATAACCGGAAGTTGCGTGCCTTCAAGAGAGCTGACGCCTGTCTGGCGCTGGCTTCATCCTTGAGCGTTGGAATGAGCACTGTCGAAATGCTGATCCGACGTCAGCATTTGGGACCTCCAAGACAAAGTCGGGCCAAAATCAGAGGGCTTGATTGTTCCGAAGATTACTGTCCTGGAGCGCAGAAAACGGGCTATCGAAAGCCCCTTACTCAAAAGCCGCAGCCTTGCTCAATCTGTACCGGATTTTCGCTTGTCGAAAAATCTTATCTCCGCGATTGCCGATCGAGCAGCGGCAGAAATGGCTCGCGGATATGGGCACACAACATGCGTGATCCTTCCATCAGCCCATAAATGGCAAGGACCCCGATATTGCGAGGCCCTTCGTGCTTTGGATAGCAATGGCGAACAGAATATGCGGCAGCAGAACCGTTTCCGGATCGGTCAACCCGCTTGCTTGCATGCACGGCCGTATGTTTCGAGGACATCGCCGACAAACGTCTTGACGATCTTGCTTACACTGTCCTTCACGCCGACCCTATCCGCCATTCGCCCAAGGAACTGGCTTGCCAGCGTCGGTGGGATTTCGCGGCCATGAAGTGTATCGGTGAGCTTTTGAACGGCGCGAACAGCTTCAGGATAACCCCAATAGTAACGGATTCTGTCACTGTAGCTGTAGCGGAGTTGAAGCCGGATAGCCTCATCGCTGCCGTGATAATGTCCTGCCCAGTCGCCTGTATGCTTCAGCATGAGGCGCTCCATGGCGACGGCAAGGTTGCGGTCATAGTCCGGATCAAGTTCCGTTGCGATCAAGTCAAGCGCAAAGAGGCCCTCTCGCAGTGCAAACGTCAATCCAGGCCCAACCTTCAGAATTGGAAACCCATCGCGCACCAGTGCGGTCAGCGCGCCCTCCGACTGATAGTCGGTCGAATGCGCTTCGAAAACCAGGCCGACTTCCTGATCGAGCACACCGGTAAGCTTCCTTGCAAGCTCCGGTCTGTAGTCAACCACGTTTTCATTGCCGAATTCCACGCCCGGCTGGACGACGAAGGCAATGCATCTGTCGAATGCCTCCGACAGCCCCTTCCTTGCGAAAATCTCGCGATGGGTCTCGATGGTGGCCCTCGCAGCTTCGGCCCCGGTCGGCTCGACGACATCGAGCGCATGGTCCGCGCCCCCCGGGACTGGAACTTCCGTCCCCAGCACGTAGAGCGGCTCGGTGCCGACGTCCCGCGCAGCCTGCTCGGCGACTTTGGCAAGCCTTGCCGCCCTTTGAGCCACGATCGCATCGTCGAGGGCAGATGGGTCATCGGCGCAGGCCATGGATGCGTCGAGATGGATTTTGGTGAAGCCCGCTTTCACATATTCAGCAACCATGATCTCGGCTTTGGCCATCGCCGCCGCAGCGGTCTCTCGCCGCCAGGGATTTGGTCCGAGATGATCACCGCCGAGGATTACCTCGGAAGTCCCGACCCCGTTGGCCTCGGCGAGCGCGAGAACATCTCCAGCAAAATCCGCCGGCGTCTTTCCGGTATAGCCGCCGAACTGATTAACCTGATTGCAGGTAGCCTCTATCAAGACCGGACCGCCCTCCCGTTTAGCCAGCGACATCGTTGCTTCAAGCACGAGCGGGTGCGCCGAACACACCGATGTAATTCCAACCGGCTTGCCGGCGCGGCGAGCATCTGCAAGGCTTTTAAGAAAGAGGTTCATGCTGCTCTCCGCGGATTGGTGGAAAGGAAAAAATCAAGTCGTGCGATGTCGGGCAGGCCGGTCATGGGCCCCCGCTGTGTCACATTATAGGCCCCGGCCGCGGCTGCCCGTTCCAATGAGACCTCCGGGCCAAGACCCTGCCGGCGCGACGTCAAATAAGTCGCGCCAAAGGCATCTCCTGCACCGGTTGGATCGACTTCGTCCACTTCGAACCCATGGAAATCATATCTCGCGCCGGAGGCCCCAAAAAAGGTGGCTCCCTGCCTGCCACGCTTCAACGCAATTTCGCCGACACCACGAGCCTGGAGTGCCTTGACGGCCGCGGCCTCTCCGTCTGTTCCCGCGGCTACAAAGAGCTCTTCGCCAGACGGCAACAGAAGATCAGCATTGCGGATCATGGCCTCGAATTGGCTCCGGAAATTTCCTGAACCGAGGAGTTCCTTGCGGATGTTCGGATCGAACGAGACCGATCCACCACGGAAGCGAACCGAACGGATGGCAGCATCGATCACATTGCCAGCTCCCGGGATTGCAAAGGCAGACCCCATTACATGCATATGTCCGGCCTTGGCAATCAAGGTCTCTGCCGACGACGTAAGGGTTATCGAGCCGGCTGCCGAATGCATGATATTGAATATAAAGTCTCGCGATCCGTCGTCACGATAGCGAACGAACGCACTCCCAGTCGGCCTATCAGGCGAGATGGATATGGCCGAGATGTCTACGCCGTCCTGCCTGAGGCGCTCTATATTCACAGCGCCGAAGTCGTCGGCCCCTACCGTTGCAATGATGCCAGCCGCGCCGCCAAGACGGGCGACCTGATCGATGAAAATTGCGGGTGCGCCACTCGGAAACGGGCCGATGAGCGTCTGAGGCTCCTTGAATCCGAACCCGGTGGTGCTCGCCATGATCTCGACGAGTATCTCGCCGACCGTGATCGTCGGGCCGAGGCTTTCCGGGGCTATGCGCCCATTGTGAACAATCATGTGCTCATCCTCCCTGCTGCATTGATCGGTACGTCTTCCAATGGCTCGCGTCAATCATAACTTTACGCATGAAAATTTTTAAGAAGATGCATACTTTGATTGCAAGTCGGCGCTTCGAAGCAGACCGCGAAATAATATACTTTATTTTCAATAAGATATCGACAAAGCACTAAGTCGCGCCGCTTTTTGTCAATAAATTTTGATTGACATGGAGCGCATACTAAATAATTAAATATTTACGCACGTAAGATTGTGCGCTAACGCTCGTAAGGAGGAGCGAGACGATGAAGAGGATTCTTGCTGTAATGCTGTCTTCGGCCGCCGGC
Organism: Rhizobium sp. ZPR4; assembly: GCF_040215725.1. NCBI lineage: Bacteria > Pseudomonadati > Pseudomonadota > Alphaproteobacteria > Hyphomicrobiales > Rhizobiaceae > Rhizobium > Rhizobium sp. ZPR4. The sequence continues at coordinate 1,015,689 of NZ_CP157969.1, read as the reverse complement.
TGCTCGCTGGCTGCAGGCTTGGCTCAGGCTGAGGAACTGACGATCGCCACCGTCAACAATGGCGATATGATCATCATGCAAAAGCTTTCCCCCGAGTGGGAAAAAGAGACGGGCAACAAGCTCAATTGGGTCGTCCTCGAAGAAAACGTGCTCCGCCAGAAGCTGACCACGGATATCGCGACGAAGGGCGGCCAATACGACATCATGACCATCGGCGGCTATGAGGCGCCGATCTGGGGCAAGAAGGGCTGGCTTCAGCCGATCGACGACCTCGGCGACGACTACGACTACGGCGACCTGCTGGCGCCGATCAAATCCGGCCTGACCGTCGACGGCAAGCTCTACGCCGTGCCGTTCTACACCGAAAGCTCGTTTACCCTTTACCGCAAGGATCTGTTCGACGCGGCGGGCCTCAAGATGCCCGACCAGCCGACCTACGATCAGATCAAGGAATTTGCGGACAAGCTCACCGACAAGTCCAAGGAGCAATACGGCCTTTGCCTGCGGGGCAAGCCGGGTTGGGGCGAGAACATGGCCTTCCTCGGAACCATGATCAACACCTATGGCGGCCGCTGGTTCGACATGGACTGGAAGCCGCAGATCAACTCCGAACCGTGGAAGAAAGCCATTACCGACTACGTCGATCTCATGAAGAAGGACGGCCCTCCCGGCGTGACGTCAAATGGCTTTAACGAGAACCAGGCCCTGTTTTCGACCGGTCACTGCGCCATGTGGATCGATGCGACCTCGGCAGCCGGCCGCGTTTACGATCCCAAGCAGAGCCAGGTGGCCGACAAGATCGCCTTCACGCGCGCGCCGGTCAATGTGACGCCGAACGGATCGAGCTGGTCGTGGTCGTGGAACCTCGCGATTCCAACCTCTTCCACCAAGGAAGAGGCTGCCAAATCCTTCATCAAGTGGGCCACTTCCAAGCAATATGTGAAGATGGTCGGCGAGAAGGAGGGTTGGGTTGCCGTTCCGCCCGGCACCCGCAAGTCGACCTATGACCTGCCCGAATACCAGAAGGCCGCTCCTTTTGCCGGCACCGTGCTGAAGGCCATCCTTTCTGCCGATCCGGCGCATCCGACCAAGGATCCGGTTCCCTACACCGGTGTCCAGTTCGTCGCGATCCCGGAATTCCAGGGGATCGGAACGATCGTCGGTCAGCAGATCGCGTCGGCGCTTGCTGGCCAGCAAACCGTTGATGCCGCTCTCGACAATGCCCAGAAGCAGGTCGAGCGCGAGATGAAAAAGGCCGGCTACCCCAAGTGAGATAGCCGCCTCGCCCGCGGTGTCGCGACCGCGGGCTTCCTCCCGGAGGGTTCCGGCAGCGCCCGCTGCCGGAACTCCGGCTCGCTTCCTTTCCCAATCGCTCCGTCCGATCGCCTCCAGCCGGCGGCCAAGACACGGCGAAGAGGTTTTCGATGACAACGATTTCGCGTGAATTCATCCGGCGGACACCGAAGCGTTCCGGCCGTTCGATCCGAACCGGCCCGCTTCTTGCGCCAGCTGTCGGCCTTCTCCTGGCCTGGATGATCGTTCCGCTCGCCCTGACGCTCTGGTTCTCGATGCAGTATTACAATCTGCTTGATCCATTGAGCGCCGGTTTCGCCGGTCTCGACAACTATTCCTATCTGCTGACCGATGGCGGTCTCTTGGCGGCGATCTTCAGGACTCTCATCATTCTTTTCGCCGCCCTTGCCCTATCTATCGGCTTCGGAGTGGTGTTCGCGCTGCTCTTCGATGTCGAATTCGCCGGGCGCGGAATTGCACGGCTTTTGATTATCGCCCCATTCTTCGTGATGCCGACGGTTACTGCGTTGATCTGGAAGAACCTCCTGATGCACCCGGTCAATGGGCTCTTTGCCTATCTTGCCAAGCTCGTCGGCCTGACGCCGATCGACTGGTTCGTGCAGATCCCGATGACTTCCATCATCATCATCGTCGCCTGGCAGTGGATACCGTTCGCGACGCTTATCCTGATGACCGCTATGCAGTCGCTCGACCGCGAACAGATGGAAGCAGCTCGGCTTGATGGTTCGAGAGGATGGTCGACGTTCCGTCACATCATACTGCCGCACCTTTTGCGACCGATTTCAGTCGTCGTCATGATCGAGACCATCTTTCTGCTCGCAGTATTCGCCGAAATCCAGGTCACGACGACGGGCGGGCCAGGTACGGCGACCACGACGCTCACCTATTTCATCTATAACAAGGCCCTTCTCCAGTGGGACGTCGGAGCTGCATCGGCTGGGGGCGTTTTTGCGATCATCCTTGCCAATGTCGTCGCGGCATTCCTGATCCGCACTGTCGCCCGCAATCTGGATAATTGAGGAGAGACGAGAATGGCAAGACGAAACAACCTCCTTCATTCTCAGAAGCTCTGGTGCGGAATCGGTGGCTGGACTGCAGCTCTGCTGATGTTCTTTCCAATCCTCTGGATGCTCATGGCATCATTCAAAACCGAGATTGATGCGGTAGCGACCCCTCCGAAGATTTTCTTTACGCCGACGCTGGAAAACTTCGTTGATGTCAATGCCCGTGCCAATTACGTCCAATATGCACTGAACAGTGTCGTCGAGAGCATCGGCTCGACTATATTATGCCTCGCAATAGGCATTCCTGCTGCCTATGCGGCCGCTTTCTTTCCGGGCAAGAGAACCAAAGATCTCCTGATGTGGATGCTCTCGACAAAGATGCTTCCCGCTGTCGGAGTATTGGTTCCCATCTATCTATTGTGCCGAGACAGCGGTCTTCTGGATACGCGAACAGCGATCGTCATCGTCTTCACGCTGTCGAATCTGCCGATCGTGGTCTGGATGCTCTACTCCTTCTTCAAGGACGTGCCGCATGAAATCCTTGAAGCCAGTCGTATGGATGGCGCAAGTACCTTCGAGCAGATCTGGTACCTGCTCCTTCCCCTGACGCTTCCAGGGATCGCATCCACTGCACTTCTCTCCACCATTTTGTGCTGGAACGAAGCCTTCTGGAGCCTGAATCTCACTGCTTCCAAGGCAGGTCCGCTCACGGCGTTCATCGCATCCTTTTCATCGCCCGAGGGACTTTTCTGGGCGAAGCTCTCGGCGGCTTCGACGCTCGCCATCACACCCATCCTCGTCTTCGGCTGGATGACACAGCGCCAGCTCGTGCGCGGTCTGACCTTCGGCGCAGTCAAATAGGAAACGCATATGGCTACTCTCAGTCTCAAGGAAGTGAAGAAGACCTTTGGCGCGGTCAACGTCATCAAGGGTGTCGATCTCGATATCAGCGACCGGGAATTCGTGGTGTTTGTCGGCCCGTCGGGCTGTGGGAAATCGACGCTGCTGCGCATGATCGCGGGGCTCGAGGATATCAGCAGCGGTGATCTGGTTATCGATGGTGATCATGCCAACGACATCCCACCCGATCAGCGCGGCCTGGCCATGGTGTTCCAGACCTATGCGCTTTATCCGCATATGTCGGTCAAGGATAATATGGGGTTTGCGCTGAAGCTGGCCGGCATTCCTCAAGGCGAACGGGACGCCAAGATCAATGAGGTCGCAGGCCTCTTGCAGCTCGGGCATCTGCTGGATCGCAAGCCGAAGCAACTCTCCGGCGGACAACGCCAACGCGTCGCCATCGGGCGCGCGATGGTTCGTTCGCCACGCATCTTCCTGTTCGATGAACCGCTTTCCAACCTGGATGCCGCGCTGCGCGTGCAGATGCGCATAGAGCTGGCACGCCTCCATGACCAGCTCGGGGCGACGATGATCTACGTCACCCACGATCAGGTCGAGGCCATGACGCTTGCCGACAAGATCGTGGTTCTGCGCGATGGCCGGATCGAGCAGGTGGGCGCACCGATGGAGCTCTACCACAGTCCGGTGAACCAGTTCGTCGCGGGCTTCATAGGCTCGCCAGCCATGAACTTCCTCCCGGTGACAGCGTCGAGCGCCGGCGCATCCGGCGTCTCTGTGTCGCTGCCGGGTGGCTCGACATTGGAGGTTCCAGCCTCCGGCACGGTCAGCTCCGGCGCGACCATGACGCTCGGCATCAGGCCGGAACATCTCCGCATCGCCCAAGACGGCCCCATCTCAGGCGAGATCATGGTCGTCGAGCGGCTTGGCGGCCACACCTATGTCTATGTGCAGATCGCCCCCGGGCGATTGGTCATCGTAGAGACGGATGGAGCCGACAGCCATCGCCTGCATGAAACGGTCTCTCTGGCGTTCAATGCATCAGACGGCCATCTCTTCGATGAAAACGGCATCGCGCTGCGCAGGCTCGAAGCCAACCATATCACCACCAACGTTGCGCATTAGGCGCAACCTCTGTCAGGGAGGAATATCATGAAGCTGAAAGACAAAGTCGCACTCATCACCGGCGGTGCCCGTGGCATCGGACTTGGCTTTGCGGAGGCCTACATCAAGGAAGGCGCGAAAGTCATCATCGTCGATATCAATATCGAAAGAGCATCCGAGGCCGCCCGAGAACTCGGGCCGAACGCCGCCGCGATGAAACTCGATGTCACCGATCTCCATGCCATCGACGCTGTCGTCAAGGAGATCGACCAGGCCTATGGCGGCATCGACATTCTGGTGAACAATGCCGCCATCTTCGACATGGCTCCGATCAACGAGATCACCGAGGCTAGCTACGAGAAGGTGTTTTCGATCAACCTGAAGGGCCCCCTCTTCATGATGAAGGCCGTTTCGAACGTCATGATTGCCCACGGCCGAGGCGGCAAGATCATCAACATGGCAAGCCAGGCCGGGCGCCGTGGCGAAGCATTGGTGATGCTCTATTGCGCCTCCAAGGCAGCCATCATTTCGGCAACACAATCAGCGGCCTTGGGCCTGGTGAAATACGGCATCAACGTAAACGCCATCGCGCCCGGCGTGGTCGATGGCGAGCACTGGGATATCGTCGATGCCCACTTCGCGAAGTGGGAAGGCCTGAAGCCGGGCGAGAAGAAGGCTGCCGTTGCCAGGTCCGTTCCGATCGGAAGGTTCGCAACGCCCGACGATATCAAGGGTCTTGCGGTGTTTCTTGCGTCCTCGGACAGCGATTACATCCTCGCGCAGACCTATAATGTCGATGGTGGCAACTGGATGAGCTGAGTGATCCGACATGAAAGCAATATGTTTCACCGAAAAAGGCGTTGCGGGGCTGGCCGATATGCCGTTGCCCGCTTTGGCGCCGGGACATGCCCTCATCCGCGTGAAGGCTGGGGGGCTCTGCCACACGGATATCGACGTTCTTCACGGCCGCTACGGCGAAGGGCGCTTTCCTCTGATTCCCGGCCATGAATATGCAGGCTTGGTCGAGGCGGTCGCCGAAGATGTCACCGGTTTGCGGCCGGGCGCAAGGGTCGCCGTCGATCCCAACCTGCCCTGTGGCACCTGCAATCTGTGCCGCAAGGGACTGACAAATCTTTGCAAGGAGTTGAAGGCCTACGGCGTCACCCAAGATGGCGGCTTTGCCGAATACAACATCGTCAGGGTGTCTCACCTCCACGATATCGGCGATCTTTCATTCGACGTCGCGGCTTTGGCCGAGCCGCTCGCCTGTGTCCTTAACGGGCTCGGCAATATCGGCCTGACAACCGGCGTGCGGCGCGCGGAAAACGCTCTTATATTCGGCGGCGGCCCGATCGGGCTGCTGCTTGCCCTGTCGATCAGGGCGCAGGGCGTCAGCGACGTCGTCGTTGCCGATATCGATGAAAGCCGCCTGAGCTTTGCCAGGGAGCTGGGATTGGATGCCGTGCATCCTGCGTCCCCGGAACTCGAGAGCCGTAAACGAGCTTTCGATCTTGTTGCCGATGCGACGGGTGTTCCGACAGTCGTGGAGAGCATGCCGGAATTTGCACAGGACGGCGGCGCGATCCTGGTGTTCGGCGTATGTGCTCCCGGCGTTCGGGTCCCGATATCCCCCTTCGACATCTTCCGGCGTCAGCTGACGATTGCAGGCTCGCACTCGTTGAATCAGAATCTGCCTGCCGCCCTTGATTTGCTTCGTAAGGATAACGGCACAATGGCTCGCCTCATCTCACATCGACTTCCGCTCAAGGAAGTATTGCCCTTTTTCACCAAGCGCGGCGGCACGCCCACGATGAAAGTGCAATTTGTCGCGGAATAATCTCGGTTCCTCCCACCGGGAGGAACTCTCTTTTCCCTCGAGAAAGAGTCGGATAGACACTTTTCTATAGAGTCTGGAGACAAAGTCGTGCCGAAACCGATCAAGACAATGGAGGATTTCTCGGAGTTCGTCGGCCTTTCTCGCCCCACAGTGTCCAAATACTTCAACGATCCGAGTTCAGTCCGAAAGAAAACGCGCGAGACTATCGAAGTTGCGCTCAAGAAATCAGGGTTTCGGCCAAACCTCTTTGCCGTCAACCTCAATCGGCGCCGGACCAATATCGTCGGGATCGTCATTCCAAATTCGATCGACCAGTTTTATATGGCGCTCACCCGAAGGATTGAAGCGCTGGCGACAGAAGCGGGGTTTTTCCCACTTGTCTTGTCGACGGACGGGCAGTCCGACCTTGAGGACAGGGCGATCCGCACCCTCAAATCGTTGAACGTGGCCGGTGCGATCATCGCGCCGCTTGGGGTGGAGTCCCACCAGCAGACTCTGGCGGAATACGGCAGAAGTGTTCCGCTTGTTTACGTGGATTCGCCATTGGATGACACTTCCGCTTTCGTCGGTACCGATAATCAGCAAAGCTTTGGGCTGATCGTCGATTATCTATGCCGGTCGGGCGAGCCACCGAGCTATCTCGGAATGCCCGATGTGAACACGAACGCCCGTACGCGCGAAGCTGCATATGTCAACGCGATGATGCGGTTCGGGTTGACGCCACACATCCTGCCTACGGCAAAAATCCGCACTTGGGATTTCGAAAGATTCGGCTTCGACGAGATGATGCGGCTCACCGACCTGAAACGATTGCCGACGAAAACCATTCTTTGCGCAAACGACCGAATTGCGTTCGGTGCGATCGCCGCTGCCTACAAGATGGGTCTTAAAGTTGGACATGGTACGACGTCCGACATCCGCATTGCCGGACATGACGATCATCCCCTGTCGAGATACGCATGTCCGCCGATCACGACGGTCGCGCAGAATGTCAGCGAAATCGGCAGACGGGCTGTTGATATGCTTCTCAGCATGCTCGGCGACAATGATGAGAGCGATAATAGAGTCGATGCGGCCTCGACTGCGCGCTTTCTATTATCCGCCGACCTCATGCTGCGCGAATCGGCCTAGTAACGAAGCTCGGCATAAACCGGGGGCGGAAAGCTGCCATATGGCCTGCTCAACGCGTCGCTGACCGCCCCAATCGCAGCTTTTGCCTTCGTCATCCCATCCCCATGTTCCTTCCCATGGGGTTTGAGCGAGGCTCATTACATTCAGTGCTTTAGTACGATTTTGCCTTGAGCTCCGGCAGCAAGCACGCTGTGCGCCGCACCGATCTCTCTTAACTCGAAAGAATGCGATATGGGTATGATGAGCACCTTCCGGGCTGCAGCATCGAGTACCGCGTCGAGTGTGGAAGCATCCGTTCGATGGTAGAGCTCGTGGATGGTAACGCGATTGTTCCTAGCGCTGTCAGGCACCGGAACGATGCTCGCGACTTGTCCATTATCGACAACGTGTCCGATCAGGTTTCCGGCCACGGGAGCCGCAGCGCTAATGGCATATCGAAAGGTAGGCTTCTGTGCCGCGACGGTGATATCCAAGGCCTCCCCAGCCAGCTCACGGGCCTCATCCAGCCGCTCCGGTCGAACACCCGCCACCGGCTCAGCGCCGAGTTGCTTCAGGTATTGGATTGCCGCCCGGCCGACAGAACCCAAGCCACCCGAGATCAATACGCGGTCGCCTGCGCCAATCCCGAGCGCCTCCACGGTCTGCCGTCCGGTAAGGCCTGCCTTTACCAAGGCTGCCCCTTCCTCAAAACTCAGCGCGGCCGGCAACTTGGCAACCGAGGTGGCGGGAACGACACCAAACTCGGCATGGGCGCCTTTGCCATTTGGTGGGAAATCGGCGACAACCCGGTCACCGACCGCCAAACCCGTCACGCCTTCGCCAATTTCCGATATCGTGCCTGCAGCATCTCCACCCAATACTGCCGGCAGCGAAAGCGGTATGTATTGCGCCATGAAGCCTTGACGCAGGATGAGATCGAATGGATTGACTGCGGATACTTCGATCTTGATCAGAACCTCGCCGGCACCCGGCTTTGGCGTCGGGATATCCCCGATCTCGAATTGATCGATACCGCCATATGATTTGAGAAGCACAGCCTTCATCACTCGTCTCCAAGGGCTCTCTATTGATTTCACGCAATTCGGCCCTGTTGCGGAACGACGGCAACGTTTGGAACGAAAGCCTAATCGCATCGGCAGCTACGGCTACGCCGGCTGTCAGGGCTCAACCTTGGCAAGGTGCTCTCGTCGCAGGACGAGAGCACCTTTGCCTTATGCGCCTTCGGTCAGCGACATCTGCTTCGAAGACGGACGCAGGACATTGTCCAGGGCCCAGCTACCGGCGCCGGCAAAGGCAATGAAGAGGAAGATGAAGCAGAACATGATCGCTGCCTCACCCATATTGAGTGCCGGCCAGAAGCCTTGCGGGGCATGCGCCATCCAGTAGGCGGCTGCCATTTCGCCGGAGGCGATGAAAGCGGCGATGCGCGTGAAGAGGCCGACAGTCATCAGCAATCCGGTGACGATCTCGATTGCGCCGGCGGCAAGCATGATGGCCGGCAACGGATAGGTCACGCCCGGAATTGCTGCCGGGAACTGGAAGAATTTCATAGTTGCATGTTCGAGGAACAGCAGTGCGGTCACGATCCGCAGGATCGCAAGAACGTGAGGGGTCCATTTCGTGGTATTCAACATGGTATTTCTCCTGAATGGCCGCCGAGATCGTCAGGCAGCAGTGGCTTTGAGTTCGAAATTTTCCTTCCAGAGCGCCATCATCGGCTTGAGCGCGCCTTCGACATAACTGGTGAGCACAGGCATATCGACGGGATCACGACCTACCCTGGCGGCAAGAAGCGCGATGATCGCATCGGATTCGGTCAGATAGCGATCTGGCTCGAGCTGAGCGGCGGGAAAGCTCACTTTGTCGAGCTGCCGGGCAAGTTCGGAGCGTATGTCATCCTCCAGCTGCGATCCCGGCTCGAATTCGTGAATTGCAACGGCATCCATCAAGCCGGCCTCCAGCAGGAACAGCTTCACCTTGAGACAAAACGGGCAACTCCTCTTGACGTAGATAACCGGCTTCGACGGCTCGCTCATCTTGCGTCTCTATCGACTGTTGCCGGCACGGGCGCATCGCCGAAGCGGAAGCTCGAGGCAGTAAGCCCGCCGGCGAAGTCAGTCTGATGGTAGGTGACGGCGCCGGGTTCGTCCCTTGCGGCACCAACGGCCACCATCAGCGGAATGAGATGATCCTCGCGCGGATGTGCTGCGCGGGCTGACGGGGCCTGTTCCCATTCGAGCAGGAGTTTTGCGCGCTCGTAAGGAGATGAATGAACCAGCGTCTGCTGGAGCCAGGCGTCGAACTGGCGGGACGGCTCGCAGCCCTCTCTCCCGCGCATCGCCGGCAGATTGTGATAGCTGAGACCGCTTCCGATGATCAGCACACCCTCGTCGCGCAGTGACGCCAGCGCCCGCCCAACCTCGAGATGCAAGGCCGGATCGTAGCCAACATCCAGAGACAGCTGAACGACCGGAATGCTTTCCTCCGGATAAAGCGGCTTCAGGATGCTGAAAGTCCCGTGATCAAAGCCGCGGGTCGGATCGAGCCCTGCCTCGACCCCGCGCGCATGCAGCAAAGCCTGTACTCGCTTGGCAAGCTCAGGTTCGCCCGGAGCGCCATATTTGATGTGATAGAGATACTCCGGAAAGCCATGATAGTCGTAAACCATCCCCGGATGGGCGCCCGACGATATGGAAAAGCCCTGTTCTTCCCAATGGCCGGAGACAACCAGGATCGCCCGGACCGCATTCCCCAGCTCGGCACGCATCTCGATCAGAGATTGCTCAAGCTTGTCGAAATTATTGCGGAATTCACCGCTCATGTAAGGCCAGGGGCCGCCGCCGTGACTGATGAAGTAGGTCGGAAGACGAAGCTTGTTCACGTGTTTCATCCTTGTCGCGGGGCACTCACCATCAAAGTCGAAACCGGAGAGGGTGATGTGCCAGGCCGTGTGATCTGGCCAAGCTAACTTTTCTCATTTATTGATCAATGCAGCTTACATTGAAGAAACATTTCCTACGAGTTGATGATCCATGGATACGCTAACGAGCTTGCGGGTCTTTTGCGCAGTGGCGGAGTTTAAGAGCTTCACAGCGGCAGCCGATCGGCTTGGCCTCTCGCCGGCAATGGCGAGCAAACATGTGATGCATCTTGAGAACCGGCTGGGAACCCGGCTTCTGAACCGAACCAGCCGGCATGTCAGTATGACGGAGAGCGGCATGCTCTATTTCAATCAGGCCCGGCAGATGCTTGATGGACTGGACGAGGTGGAGGCGGCCGTCAGCAACGTCACCGTCATGCCGCGTGGAACCTTGCGGCTCAGCGCACCGGTATGGGCGGCAAACGCGCTTGTCGCGCGGATGATCGCCGAATATCACCAGCGCTATCCTGACGTGCGCTTCGACATGGATCTCAGCGGCCGGATCGTCAATCTCGTCGACGAGGGCTTCGACCTCGCCCTGCGGGCGACCTCCCCCGAGCGGCTCGATCCCAATCTCATCGCCCGACCATTGATGCGCCTTGCTTTTCATCTCGTCGGATCTCCGGCCTATCTGTCACGCACAGGCCGGCCGAGAGCGCTGGCCGATCTCAATGGTCACTCGCTACTGGCCTATAGCGGCATGAACGCGAACGGCAGCATAGCTGTCGCCGGGCAGGACGGCACTCAGACCGTGAACTTCCGTCCTGTCATGCAAAGCGAAAACGAAATCATGCTGCATCTGGCTGCGCTCGAGGGCATGGGGCTGGTTTTCCTGCCGATGTGGATGACGCAAACCGATATCTCCGATGGCCGATTGGAGATGGTGCTGCCGAAAGCCGTGACATTCGACGCCACACTGCATGCGGTCTATCCCAGCAGGAAATATCTTTCCGCGAAGGTTCGAACCTTCATCGACTTCCTCGCTTCGCGGCCGAACCTGTGCTCGGAAGCAGCTGAAGACCGCTGACCGCATAGCCCCATTTCAGCTGGATGTTTCCTGCGAAATCTTGCGGCTTTGGAGGCGGCGAACGCGTGGCACCATTGTCATATCCGGCAACCGGTCGACCTTGCGCTTTTTGACGCTCCTCCGGTGCTTTTCGCCGCTGCAACAAAACTGAATATGAAAGCACACACAGCAATCTTGCGGACGGCATAGTCACCCTATGAGCCGGGCCGATGCGACACGCGAACGCCCTTCTGTTGGTGCAAGAACATGAGGCACTGCCATTATGCATATCAAGCTTTTCGTCGTCGGCGCTCTGGCGTCATTCCTGGCCGTTCCGGCCCTCGCCGCCGATCTCACCTACGAACATCCCGCGCCAACCGCCGAGCAGGGTCCTTCAGCCTATGACTGGTCCGGCTTCTATCTCGGTGGACAGGGCGGTTATGTCTGGAACAAGGGGACCGTTTTGGGCACCGACAGCAATCTCGACGGCGGCACGGCCGGCGTTCATGCCGGATATAATTTCCAATCCGGCAATATCGTCTACGGTATCGAAAACGACTTCAACTACAATTTCAAGGACAAGAAGGAAGCGAATCTCGAATGGGATGCGTCGGGCCGCGCTCGCGTCGGTTACGCCCTGGACCGCACGCTGCTCTTCGCGACAGCCGGTGTCGCTGCTGCCGGCGGCAAGGTTGATGTTTCTGGCGTCGGGAAAAAGGACGATATTCTGATCGGCTGGACCGCCGGCGGCGGCATCGAGCACGCCCTGACCGATAATGTCATCGTTCGCGGCGAATACCGTTATTCCGATTTCGGAAACAAGGATTTCGGGTCGGCGATCGGGGATTTCGGCGCCACTCAGAACAAGGTCCTTGTCGGCGCAAGCTATAAGTTCTGAAAGAACGAACAGGGCCTTTATCAACCAAAGACAGCAAATTCCTTTTAATATAGGATATTCGGTGCGATTCTTCGGTCCGCTCCGGAGATGACGATTATGTCTGAAATGATAGTGGCAACGCTTTCCAATACTCGAACAGTTGAAGACATGATTGCTGCATTCCGAGACGAAGAACATTGCTGTCGTTTGCTGGAGGGCATGGTGTGGCCGAATGGTAGGATCTGCCCGGCCGTGGTTACAAACACTCGATCGCGATAGCTGGCCGGGACGTAGGCAAGCACCGTGCACGTCCGGGCCTCTATCAATGCTCCAGCAGTGATTGCCGTTTCCAGTTCACGGTGACAACGCACACGCCTCTGCATGCCACGAAACTTCCCTTGCGCACATGGCTCAAGGCGATGTGGCTGTTGCTGCAATCGGACAAAGGCTTGTCCTCGATCCGTCTCGCCGAGACACTCGGGGTGAGCCAACCGACCGCCTGGCGGATCGGTCATGCGCTGCGCCTCATGGTAGCGCGCGAGCACATGCTCGATAGCACGGTGGAAGTTGACCATTTCTATCTTGGTGGAGGGCCAAGAAAGCAGCCTGATGGGCCGCCACCGGGGCGAGGCCGCAAGGGGCAGGCAAAAACGGAAAAGACGCCGGTCGTGGGGATCGTGCAGCGACCGGCAGACGTCACTCCCGGGTCCAAAGCGGGTGACGCCCGCGCCGCTGTCGCAACCGGCCTTTCATTGCGTGCTGCCGTGAACGCAATGGCAACACAAGTTGAGCTGCATGCACACTTGATGAGTGATGAGGCTAAGGCGTTCGTGGCCATAGGCGAAAGCTTTGCCGCACACGAGACGGTCAACCACTCCAGCCGCGAATATGTCCGGGATTCCGTCCACGTCAATTCAGTTGAAGGGTTCAACGCTCGAGTTCGGCGAACCATCGCAGGTGTTTTTCATCACATCAGCCCAGAACTTGCAGACCTTTATTTTCATGAAATCGGCTTCCGTTGGTCCCAGCGTATTGTCACCGGCCAAGCCGTGCGAAAGAGCAGAAGCGGCAAGGAAAGCATGAAAAACCTCTGGTCACGGGTGCCGCTTGCGCTGCAGTTACTCCAGGTGTTCCGTGCTGCCACTGGCCGCCAAATGCGCCGAAGCCACGACGGCGGCATCAATATCAAATCCGCCGTGGCTGTCTTTGGTTGATAAAGGCCGCGTACGCTAAGCTGGGGCAGGCCGTGAGCTCTCGTCTCGAACCCACATAACAGTTTGTCGACTGGTCGCGAATTTCCTGGCTATCGCAGAAACGCTGATGCCCTTCGCGAGATCATCGCGCACATCCTGTTTCTGTTCTTGGCTGAGTGTGGACGGCCGGCCGAGCGTCCTACCTTCTGATTTTACGCGCCTGAGGCCGGATTGACTTCGCTCGATCAGCAAATCTCGCTCGAACTGAGCTACCGCATTAAGCACCTGCATGGTCATCGTGCCGGACGAGCTGATGAGATCGGCGCCGCCGAGCGCCAGACAGTAGACCCTTACCCCCGTTTCGACGAGAGCCTTGACGGTTGTACTGACATCAATGGCGTCACGGCCGAGCCGATCGAGCTTGGTCACGATCAAAATGTCCTCGGACTCCGGCTTGTCCATGAGCAGGGAGAGGCTGAGGCGTTGTGCGATGGCGGTGCTGCCCGAAACCGTCTCGGTGATGATCCGGCTGTCGCGATCATGGTTCACAGGACAGATCGCCGCCTGGGCACTTGAGCTGCTCGGTCAGATCGCGGGTCCGCTGCTCAGTGAGCGCGATCGCGCACTCGCCGAGCAGCATCGACATGATCGTGCCCTCTCGGCCGAGGCGATCCGGATCGCTTCCAGTTTCCAGGTTGCATTCGAGGTCACGAAATTTGAGCCATGCTTCCTGCGCGAGCTTCAGATTGCGCTTGCCAAGCGGTTCGAGCCTGGCGTCGAGAGCTGCATAGGCCTGATCCAGGGCGCTTTCCGCAGTCTTCAGCTTGCCGGCCGCACAGAGGGTCTTAGCTGTCTGATTCGGCGCCTCGGCACAGAGAGCAGGGGCGGCGGCAAAGCTTTGAGTACAAGGCAACATGCCTGCTGCAACGATTAGGACCCATAGGTATAGGGCCTGTGATGTGCGGCGTCCTGGGCGTGCCCAACGGTGCGGGCGACTGCGAGGTCTCGAGATATGGCGTGCCATTGCATCGATATCGCTCTGAAATGACGGGAGCTCCAATATCAGCTTCTCCTGTTGTTTGCGGTCCGCAAGAAGCTGCCGGCCAAGAGCAATGCAGCGGAGGGATCGCCGATATCTGCCGATCTATAATCATTAGTGCAGGCAACACGGGATGACAATAAGGAGCCGAAAAAACGATATAGAAGAAAATTTACATGTTTGGCTCGGGTACGTGATTGGTCCACTCGGCATTCGTCCTTCGATATCGTTCCGGGGTCAGGCCGGCAAATGCGCCGAAGCCACGACGGCGGCATCAATATCAAATCCGCCGTGGCTGTCTTTGGTTGATAAAGGCCACGAACAGTAAGCGGTGCCGGCCAAGACCGGCAGACAAACCGGCAATTGGGCTCAAGAGAAAATCTTCGGCTCAATTGCCGATACCAGCATGTTCCCGGCCTGCCTTTGCAAACATCACCCGGCTATCCGGCTGGAACGAAAATCCAGCTGTGCCCGTGCTGAAACAGGAGAGCCGGACGCGGTCATAGCCTGCCTCTCCACCTTTTCGTCCGGATCACGTGTCAGGTGCTGCCGCGCAATTCCACGTGGGGTTCGATCAACAGATGCCTGGCGTCACGCCGGCCATCAATCCTGCTGAGCAGAACCTCCACAGCCGTCCGCCCGAGTTGCATCTGATTTTGATCGACGCTCGTCAGACCGACAAGCGGTATGGCGGCCATCGGAGAATTGTCGTAGCCGATGATGGCAAGATCTTCAGGCACCCGAATTGCGCTTGTCCGCGCGGCATTGATCAAGGGCACGGCATCGAGATCGGACCATACGAAGACTGCGCGCGGACGGTCCTTTGAATCGAGAAAATTCCGGATCGCCCGCTCGCGGTCGACGGCGACCGGCGGCAGCCGGATGATGCGTCCCTTGAGCCCGGCCTGCTTCATGGCGTCGAGGTAGCCCTCCTCGCGCTGCAGCGCGACGATGGTCGCCGGCGAATCCAGGAGATCATAGCTCAGCATGGCGATATCCCGATAGCCGGCGCGCAGGGCCGCCTCGACAGCCAGATATCCACCCCGCCTGTCGTCCGAATTGACGGTATCATAGGTCTCGGCCTGCGGCTCATGATGCGCGATGACGACGATCGGAATCTGCCGCGCATAGCGCTCGAGAACCTTGCCGGATATGCGCGGGGCAATGATGACGACGCCATCCATCCGGTTGTCGATCATCGATTCGATCATTGACGCTTCGATCGAGCTTGCCGAGCGCCCAATGCCGATCAATGCCTTGAAGCCATTTTCCGACAGCGCGGCATTGGCCTCTTCAATGACGCCCGGAAGGAACGGATTCGACAGCTCGATCACCAGAACACCAACCGTCTGCGTCCGTCCACGCATCGCACGCGCGGCAACCGATGGACGGTAATTGAGTTTTTCGATCGAGGCTTCCACCTTGCCTCTCAGGCTGCCGCTGACGCCATAAGCATTGCGCAGGACTTTCGATACCGCCGCTACGGATACGCCCGCATCTTCTGCCACATGCCGGATGGTCACCCTCTCCTGCGCCGCGTTAACAGTCTGATTTTTCATCATAAAGCGTCTCAATCCCCGATCTCGCCAAATTATAGGCACAAAACTCTTGCGCCGCAATCGATTGTGTAGAATGATATACATAGAACGATACACAAAATCGTATCCCGCCGGAGGACAGGCGGCTGAGGAGGCATGCAATGACAATTCGCTCAGACCACGGCGCCGCCGTGGCCAAGACCCGTGTCGATTCCGCATTCCAATTTGCTGCATCGATGATCGCGCCCGCCTGCGATGCCGGCCAGGGAACCGCAGGGACATTCGTCTCCCGGCAATTCACGCTGGAAAAACTGCCAACCGAAGCGACGCTGCGTATTTCTGCGCTGGGGCTCTATCGCGCCTTCATCAACGGCAGACGTGTGGGCGACGATCTGCTTACGCCGGGCTGGACCTGTTATGATGATCGGATCGCATACCAGACCTACGACATTACTGAACATCTGCGCATTGGCGAGAACCGCATCGAGATCTGGCTCGGGGACGGATGGTACCGCAGCCAGCTGATGTGGGCGCCTAACCCGGTCTTCAATTGCTGGGGCGAACGGGTGGCGGCGATTGCGGAGCTGAATGGCGACGGCCGGCTGCTCTTGAAGACCGACGACAGCTGGAAGAGCGGCTTCACGCCGGTCGCCCGCAACGGCATTTACTATGGAGAGGATTACGACGCTCGCATCGCGCCGCACGACAGCCATGGCGTCGAACTTTTGGCCTTCGACAAGGGATTGCTCGTTCCGCACGAGACGGGCGCCGTCAAGGAACTCCCCGAGCATACACCGATCGACAGCTGGATCGAGGACGGCGGCAGCAACGTCTATGATTTCGGCCAGAATGCCGGCGCCTATATCCGCATCCGTGTGAAAGGCGAGAAAGGTGCCAAGCTTTGCATCGAACATTCGGAAGTGCTCGGCCCTGGGCGATTTTTCGACAATCGCAACTATCGCAGCGCACGCGCCGAGTTGATCTATACGCTCGCCGGAGAAGGCGAAGAGGTCTACGCGCCGCTCTTCACCTTCATGGGCTTCCGCTATGCGCGCGTCAGCATCACCGGCCAGGCGGAACTGGTCAGCATTGCCATGGTCCCGATATCGTCCGTTCCCGTGGCCGCCGGCGGTTTCAACTGCGGCGTCGAGGCAGTCAATCGTCTGGTCGAAAACACCATCTGGTCGCAGCGCTCCAACTTCATCGAGGTGCCGACGGACTGCCCGCAGCGCGATGAACGATTGGGTTGGACCGGCGACGCCCAGGTTTTCGCAGGAACAGCCTGCTGGCTGGCGGACAGCCAATCCTTCCTTATGAAATTCCTCCGCGATGTCATGCATGACCAACGCGCCGATGGGGCGGTTTCGCATTTTTCGCCGGACCCGACACGGCTTCATCCGATCGACGGCCGTGGTGACTGGGCGGGCTCGACCGGCTGGGGGGACGCCATCGTCATCATCCCTTGGCAGCTCTACCTTCACTATGGCGATTCCGCCGTGCTCAGAGAATGCTTTCCGGCCATGCGGCGCTGGCTCGATTATTTGTGGGGCATTTCCAACGGACCGATTATCCGGCCGCCGGCCGTGTGGGGAGCGCACGGCTTTACTTTCGGCGACTGGCTGCAGCCCGCTGGCGACAATCGCAAGCCGCGCCCGACAGTGGCCGATGATTGCGCGGCGACCCTTTATCATTTCATTTCTACCCAGTTGGCAGCAAAGATCGCCCGCATTCTCGGCGAAGATCAGGAGGCTGAACGTCTGGAGATCCGGAGAGAGGAGATCCGGAATGCCTTCAAGACCGAGTTCTTTACGCCGTCCGGTCGTATCGCACACAATGATCAGACATCATGGGCGCTGGCCTTCCTATATGGCCTTGTTCCACCGGAGCATGAAGAGGCTGCCCGCGCCTATTTCCGGCGCGTCTCGGAAGAAACCGACGGCGTCATCGGCACGGGCTTCATAGGAACCCCCGCACTGCTTCCGGCTCTCACGCGGCTCGGCATGCATGATCTTGCCGAAAAGATGTTCCTCAATCGCAAGGTGCCAGGCTGGCTATACCAGGTGGACCACGGCGCGACATCGATATGGGAGCGATGGGACGCGCTTGCCGAGGACGGCACGATCTACGATCCTGACATGAACAGCTACAATCACTACGCCTATGGAGCCGTATGCCAATGGCTTTTTGAAGACGTCGCCGGGATCAAACCGTTGGAGGACGCGCCGGGCTTCGAAGAAATCTCATTCGACCCCACCATCCTGCCGGCACTATCGCCGGTCTCAGCCTGGCATGACACGCGGTTCGGACGCATCGAGACTGGATGGACGGTGAAGGGAGAAACCGTCACATGCCGTCTGTTGCTGCCGGAAGGCATAACGGCCCGCCTGGAAGCGGGACAGAATCGAAGATCGCTAAACGTGGATGGCGCCGGGATCGAACCAGGCGGAGAACTCAAACTGACCAAGGGGGAACACACGATCACCTTTGCCATCTGATACGACAGCTTGCGGCACCTTACCCGCAAGCAGGCAGCTCAATTCATTCCGGTCTTCAGGAGGAGGAAATGACTATGAGAATGATGAAGTGCGTCCTCGCCGCAATCTCGGTGTCGCTGGCGGCGGGCGTCGCGCATGCCGACGTGACGCTCAGCGTCCTGATTGACACCAATCCCGAATCCATCGCCTCGTTCGACGCCGTTTCCAAGGCCTATACGGAAAAGCATCCGGATGTGAGCTTCGATGTCGAACAGCGTGCCGGCGGATCGGAAGGTGACAACATCATCAAGACTCGTCTTGCGACCGGCGAAATGGCCGATATTTTTCAATACAATAGCGGTTCACTGTTCCAGGCCTTGAAGCCGGAACGAACAATGGCGGATCTGAACGATCTTGCCTCCGAAGCCGGAATTCTCGACAGTTTCAAAAAAGTGGTCACAAGCCCGGACGGCCACGTTCGCGGCATCCCATTCGGTCCGGCCATGGGTGGCGGCATCTTCTATAATCGCAAGATCTATGCCGAACTCGGCCTTACGCCGCCCAAGACCTGGGCGGAATTCATGGCCAACAATCAGAAGATCAAGGCGGCAGGCAAGGTGGCGATCGCACAGACCTACGGCACGACCTGGACCTCACAGCTTTTCGTGCTCGCCGATTTCCACAATGTCCAGGCGGAAATCCCGGATTTTGCCGCCAACTACACTGCCAACAAGCAGAAATACGCCGATACGCCGGCCGCCTTGCGAGGGTTCGAGCATCTCGAAGAGGTCGCCAAAGGCGGATTTTTCAATGCCGATTTCGGCGCAGCAACCTTCGACGACGGCATGCGCATGGTCGCCACGGGCGAAGCCGCGCACTATCCAAATCTCACTTTCGGTATCGGAAACATACAGCAGAATTTTCCAGACAATCTGAAAGATCTCGGCTTCTTTGCGCTTCCTGGAACAGATGCTGCCAAGAATGGCCTCACTGTCTGGATGCCCGCCGCACTCTATGTCTCCGCGAAATCGCAGCATGTCGAGGAGGCCAAGAAATTCGTCGACTGGGTCGGTTCCAAGGAAGCCTGCGAGCTGATGGCCAAGGCCGTTCCTTCAGGTCCCTATCTCGTTAGGGGATGCGAGCTGCCGAAAGACATTCCGCCCGTCGTCTCCGACATGCTGCCGTATTTCGAGACAGAAGGACACGCAACTCCGGCATTGGAGTTTTTGTCGCCGATCAAGGGGCCGGCCCTCGAGCAGATCACCGTCGAGGTCGGGACCGGAATTCGCTCCGCCAAGGACGCCGCGGCTCTCTATGATCAGGATGTCGAAAAGCAGGCCAAACAACTTGGACTGCCCAACTGGTAACCTCCCAGCCGATCCCCCGCCCGGCACCGGTCCGGGTGGGGGCGCAAGGTAGCTCCATGGCCACACGCAAATCACCTTATCCCTACTGGTTCGTCCTACCGGCGGCCGTGATATTCACGGTTCTCTTTCTGGTGCCGACTGCCGCTTCCTTCTGGTTCAGCCTGACACGCTGGGATCTCTTTACCACCCAGTTCATCGGCCTGGACAATTATCGCCAGTTCTTCCGGGAACCATTTTTGATCCAGGGCCTGGTCAACACGATCATCTATGCGGTGATGACCTCCGCCACAAAGACGATCCTGGGTCTGCTGCTGGCAGTCCTTTTGACCTCGGGCATCTGGGCGCAGGGCTTGCTGCGCACTGTGATCTTCTTTCCGGTTCTCGTATCGACGATCGGCGTCGGCATCACGTTTTCCGTATTGATGCATCCGACCCGCGGCCTGATCAACGTCACGCTTGCCGCCATAGGCATTCACGGACCCGGCTGGCTGACGGACCCGGCCCTGGCGCTCTATTCGATTGTCTTCGTCGATCTCTGGAAGGGCATCGGCCTGGCGACCGTCATCTACATCGCCGGTCTCGCCTCGATCAGCCCCGATTATTACGAAGCCGCCAGGATCGACGGTGCGACACGTCGCCAGATGTTTTTCCGCGTCACCGTTCCGCTGGTGAAACCGGCAACGATTACCGTCGTAACCCTGTCGCTGATCGGTGGACTGCGCAGCTTCGACCTGATCTGGGCAATGACGCGCGGTGGGCCCGGCTTCTCCTCGGATGTGCTGGCAAGCGTTATCTACAAGCAGTATCAGGCTGGATTTTATGGCCTGTCGACGGCCGGGAATGTCATCCTGTTCATCCTCATCGGCGCGATCATTCTACCGATAACAGCCTGGTTTAACCGTAGGGAGGTGGACCTTTGACACGCCGTCAGCTTTATACCGGCATTGCATCCCTGGTTGCCTGTGGCTTGATATTCGTCTTGCCCTTCCTGTTCATCTTCATAACCGCTGCCAAGACAAAGCAGGATGCTGCATCATTGACTTTTACCCTGCCTCAGGAATGGCACCTGCTGCAGAATTTCATCGAGGTTATTCAAACGCGTAATTATATGCTTCTACTAGCATATTTCAATTCGACCGTTATCACTGTTGCTGCCGTTTCGCTTCTCGTTCTGCTCGGTGCCATGGTCGGCTACATCCTGCAGCGTCGCCCATCCGGCTGGAATAGAATTATCTACGGTTGTGTTCTCGCCGGCCTCATGATTCCGCCTGCCGTTGTGCCAACCATCTGGGTCCTGCAGTCGATCGGCCTCTTCAAGTCCATATCGGGAATGATACTGATTCAGGTTGCCTATGGTCTTGCCTTTACCGTCCTCATGTTCCGTAGCTTCATCGCCACAATCCCACGCGATCTCGATGAGGCGGCGATCATCGATGGAGCAAAGCCGTTGCAGATCTTCTTTCGCGTCGTGCTGCCACTGCTGAAGCCCGTGACCGTGACCATCATCGTTGTGCAGTCGATCGCCATCTTCAACGACTTCACGAACCCTCTCTACTACCTGCCTGGCAGAGAAAACGTAACGGTACAGCTGACGCTCTACAATTTTCAGGGACAGTTTCAAACGCAGTACAATCTTCTTTTCATGAATATTCTATTGGTGACGATCCCGCCGCTCATCGTCTTCGTGTTCTTCAACAGGCAGATCGTAGCAGGCATGACGGCCGGCGCAGTGAAAGGATGAACCATGGCAAGTGTCGTTCTTCAAAATATCCGCAAGGACTTCGGCAGTTTGACCGTGATGAACGGTGTCGATCTGACCGTCGAAGGAGGCGAATTCTGCGTCTTCGTCGGCCCGTCCGGCTGTGGAAAGTCCACTCTTCTGCGCATGATCGCGGGATTGGAAACCTCGACCTCGGGCCGGATCTCCATCGACGGCAAGGATGTGACGGACGCCGAGCCTTCGGAACGCGGCATCGCGATGGTGTTTCAGTCCTACGCGCTCTATCCGCATCTGACCGTCAGCGAAAACATCGGCTTCGGTCTTTCGCTCGCCAAGCGCCCCAGGGCTGAGATTGAGGAAAAGGTTCGGCAGACGGCCGATATTCTCCAGCTCTCGCATCTGCTGGATCGAAAGCCGAAGGCGCTCTCCGGCGGTCAACGGCAACGGGTCGCGATCGGCCGGGCAATCATTCGCAATCCAAAGGTCTTCCTGTTTGACGAACCCCTCTCCAATCTCGACGCATCCTTGCGGTCGCAGATGCGGATGGAACTGACCGAACTCCATGCCAAACTCGGAGCAACGATGATCTATGTCACCCATGATCAGGTCGAGGCCATGACTATGGCAGACAAGATCGTCGTGCTCAACGGTGGCCGGATCGAACAGATCGGAACGCCGATGGACCTTTATCATAACCCGGCCACACCTTTCGTCGCAGGCTTCATCGGATCGCCGAAGATGAACCTGTTTGAAGGCGAAATCGCTGCCAGGGAGGGGTGCGGGACCTACGGAATCCGGCCGGAACATATCGCACTTTCCGCGGCGGAAGGAAAATGGCAAGGGCAAGTGCGCCATATCGAACGGCTCGGGGCCGACACGGTCGTCCATCTGGATGTCCCCGAATTGGTATCGCTTGTCGCACGCACCGATGGCGATCGGCCGATCCAGATTGGCGAGACTTTGTTCGCCACGCCGTTGACCGGCAAGGAGCACAGATTCTCATAGGAGCGAGCCACGATTAATCTTGATTCAAGAGATGCCGGGCCGTAAATCCGTGGTGACGGCAACCTCATCGCCAAGGTCAAGAAATGCGCCGACTGGGATATGGCCGCCAAGACGACCCAGTTAAAAGGCTATAGCATGCGCTAATGTAGGAGGCGGTTGCAGTTTGTTCGCTCTTCCACGCAATAACGACAATCAAGAACTGCATCTCGACGCAAGCTTGCTATTCCCGCACTGTATGTTGCAAGCAGATGCACTTCGTTTCAGTCAAGAAACTACTGCTGATTTGCAAATAATTTCGAATTATACAATTTGAAGTTACCGCTCAAGCCTATGAATTATTTCAATAAAATTATTTAATGTTGGTCATCGTTAATTATTTTCTCAGACATATCTGGCTTCTTTAATATTGCAGCGCCGAATGCGACGAGCAGGATGCTCCTTACCTGCAATGTTCCCGACGTTCAGAGCAGGCAATCGCCGACCTATATCAATCTTCGTGGTGTAGGCAGCCGCCAGCTCGCTAAAAATCAACGAGCCGCCATGTCATTCTTTCAGAACGCCAAGATCCGCACGAAGGTGCTCTCCATCATCATTCCGATCTGTCTGATCGGGATCGCAGGTGTCCTTGTCGTATCGAACCACTATAGGGACACGGTTGCCACCTACTCGAATTTCATTGCCAAAAATGAAGCGGCAGCGGTGGAAATGTCGAGAGCCAGCCAGCGCATAACCGCCATGAGTTACAACGCCTACCAGATCCTGCAATATACAGCCAAGGACCCGGAGATGGCGACGTTTTCGAAGGACTATGAGGAGAATAAGCAAATTCTTCTGCAGCGTTTCGCGAACGTTAAACAGTTGATGCCCGCTGAAGCGGATGCCGTGGAAAAGCTGGCCTCAAGGGCCAATGATATCATCGTCCTTACGGATCAAGCCGTAAAAGCCGGTCTGGTCGATGACAACGACACCGCCGCCAAGCTCTTGAAGCAGGTGGATCCGATGATCAATGACGAGGTGGTTTCGGTTCGCCAGTGGCTCGATACGTTCAATAAGAACATCAATGACAAGAGCAACATGCTGGCGGAACATGCGAGCAGCACCATTACAAATGCTCTGATCGCGCTTGGCCTTCTCTTTGCCGCGGCCATTGCGATCGCCGTTCTCGCGTCCACTCGCGGCATTGCCACCCCCATCGAACGGCTGCGGGCGCGCATGGTTTCCCTCGCCGACGGCAATACCGATGAGCAGATCGTCGGCATTGGGCGCAAAGACGAAGTCGGTCAGATGGCTGCGGCCGTCTCCATCTTCCGCGACCATGCCATCGAGCGAATAAGACTGGAACAGGAGGCGAGCGCCAATCGTAGCCTCTCCGAGAAGGAAAGACTTGAACGCGAAGCGCAGAAGGCCAAGGATGCGGCGGACACGCAATTTGCCGTCGATGGCCTGGCAGGCGGCCTGGCCGAGCTTTCGAACGGCAACCTAGTTTATCGCATCGAGCAGCCCTTCGTCGATCACCTCGACCGCCTGAGGGCGAATTTCAACGCCTCGATGGCGAAACTGGAGGAAACGCTGCGTTCCGTTGGCCAGGGAGGTCAGGCCATTGCCGCCGGCGCCAGCCAGATCCGCTCCGCCGCCGATGATCTCTCCAAGCGCACCGAGCAGCAGGCAGCCTCCGTCGAGGAGACAGCGGCCGCCCTTGAGGAGATCACCACCACCGTCAAGGATTCCACCCGGCGCGCCGAGGAAGCGAGCTCGCTGGTCGGACGCGCGCGCATCGGCGCCGAAAAATCCGGCGAAGTCATGCAGGAAGCGATTGCCGCAATGGAGGCTATCTCAAAGTCCTCGGGCGAGATCAGCAACATCATCGGCGTTATCGACGATATCGCCTTCCAGACGAACCTGCTTGCTCTCAATGCCGGCGTCGAGGCAGCGCGGGCGGGCGAAGCGGGCAAGGGCTTTGCCGTTGTCGCGCAGGAGGTGCGCGAGCTGGCGCAACGATCCGCCACGGCCGCCAAGGAGATCAAGGCGCTGATTTCGACATCGGGCCAGCAGGTCGACAGTGGCGTCAACCTCGTCACCAGAACCGGGCAATCGCTCCAGCAGATCGTCAAGGAAGTCGAAGAAATCGACCGCAACGTGCGAGCGATCGTCGAGGCAGCCCGCGAGCAGGCGACCGGCCTGCAGGAGATCAACACGGCCGTCAACAGCATCGATCAGGGCACACAGCAGAATGCTGCCATGGTCGAAGAATCCACCGCGGCAAGCTACAGCCTTGCCAAGGAGGTAACGTCCCTGAATGAGCTGCTCAGACAGTTCAACCTGCAAAATGGCCGCAGCCATGCGCGACCGGCCGCTGCAACGGAACGATCCAGCCCTGCCGCATCGCCTGCGCGTGCGCTCCGCTCCAAAATCGCCGGCGCATTCGGTGGTTCCGGCGCGGCCGCAGCCGCATCGGCGTCCTGGGAAGAGTTTTGATCTTTAGGTCTTCTCCAATCCTAAAAGGATTGCCAGGCTTCACAATCAGGATCGCGGTCAAGCTGACCGCGATCTTGTCGCACCGAGACAGCGCCCCATTGGTTGCTGCAACACCATCGCCGGATAGTCCGGTGATGACGCTTTTCCGGGGTTCGCCTAGCTGACCCCGTTGAATACCACCATCTTGTCGTCGGCCATCTCTTCCATCGTCCATGGAATACCCCCGACACCATATCCCGACTGCCTGCGCCCGGCAAAAGGCATCCAATCGGTTCGAAAGGCAGTGTGGTCGTTGACGAGCACGGCTGATGCATCAAGATGCCTTGCAGCCTTGAGCGCAACGGCTATGTCCGCAGAAAAAACGCTCGCCTGGAATGCATACAGCAGCGAGTTGGCTATGCCGATCGCCTCATCAACGTCGCTATAGCCATAGACACAGGTCAGCGGTCCGAAGACCTCGAGCCGCGACACCTTGGCGTCCGCCGGCGGATCGAGCAGGACAGAAGGTAGGAGCGTAGTCTCAGACAGTCGCCCTCCACCGAATTGCCTTGCTCCGGCATCGGTCGCTTCCTTGATCCAGCTTGCGACACGCTCAGTCTCGCGCGGCAGGATCAGCGGCCCGACCTCCGTCTCTTTCAGCGTGGGATCACCCACACGGAGGCTTGCGACCTTGGTGGCGAGCGCCTCGGTGAAGTTGGTTCGAATGTCATTGTGTACGAAGATGCGCTGCACCGACACGCAGACCTGCCCTGCGTGATAATAGCCGCCTTTGACGATCGTCCCGACAATTGCCTCGATGCTGGCGCTGCGATCGACGATGACGGGGGCTGCTCCGCCATGCTCCAGAGCGCATCTCGTGCCTGGAGGCAGCTTGCTTTTCAGATACCAGCCGACCTTTGCTGAGCCAATGAAGCTCATGAAGGCAACGCGTTGATCCGTAGCAAAGCTCTCGGCAAGCGCATTGTCCTCCGTGATGAAGGTCTGGCACCAGCGCTCGTCCAGTCCCGCCTCCCAGAACAGCTTGACGATCTCGACGCAGGAGATCGGCGTGGTCGCGGCCGGCTTGACGATGACCGGGCAGCCGACGGCCACGGCCGGCGCAATCTGGTGGATGATGAGATTGAGGGGGTGGTTGAACGCCGATATTGCCGCCACGACGCCGATCGGCTCCTTGGTGGTGAAGGCCCATCGGTTGCTGCTTGCAGCAGTCAGGCCCATCGGGATTTCCTTGCCGCCAAAATTGCGCAGCTCGTCTGCCGCGTTGACGAGACCGTCGATCCCGCGCGTGACCTCGATGATCGCATCCGTCAGTGGCTTGCCACCTTCGCGGGCGATCATGATGGCAAAGCGGTCACGGTTCTCCGCGAGAAGCTCGGACGCCCTTCTGAGGATAGCCATCCTGCGATGCGTCGGCAGCCAACCCTCGCGGTCGGCAAAGGCCCTCGCGGCGACGTCAAGCTTGCGCTCGAGAGCTCCCGCATCATCGGCCGGGATTTCCGCAATGAGCTCGCGATCGAATGCCTGATAGACCTTCAGGTTAGGCGTCATCTTGATCCTCCAGAATGGCGGGAAGCCGCTCGCGCAATTCCTTCACCAGCACACGCTCGTTTTCCGAGTAATCGACGGGGACGTTCACCACATGAACGCCACCTCTGGAAAAGGCATCTTCGAGAGCTTGCTTGAACTGGCTGATGTCGTCGACCCTCGTTCCCTTGGCGCCATAGGATTGTGCATATTTCACGAAATCCGGGTTGCCGAACGTCATTCCGAAGTCCGGGAACTCGTCCACCGCTTGCTTCCAGCGGATCATGCCATAAGCATCATCCTCGATGACGAGGATGACGAGGTTGAGTTTCAGCCGGACGGCCGTCTCGATTTCCTGCGAATTCATCATGAAGCCGCCATCACCGCAGACCGCCATGACGCGCCGCTCGGGATAGAGCATCGAGGCGACCATGGCCGACGGCAGCCCCGCGCCCATCGTTGCAAGGGCGTTGTCGAGCAGCAGAGTGTTCGCCATGCGCGTCCGATAGTTCCGTGCGAACCAGATCTTGTACATGCCGTTGTCAAGCGCCAGAATGCCGTCATGCGGCATGACCTCGCGGATGTCGTGGACCAGCCGCTGGGGCGTGAAGCGATCCTCCGTGGCTCGATCTGCGATGCGATCAAGGATGCGTTCCCTCAGGTGAAGCAGGGCCTGGGCGTTCGGCAGCTTGCCTTCGAGACGATCCGCCAGCGCCTTCAACGATGGGCCGATGTCGCCGATGACTTCCGATTGCGGGAAATAGACCTGTTCGACGGTCGCCGGCTGATATCCGACATGGACGACGTTCGGACCGCCCTTGCCCATGATGAAGGGCGGCTTCTCGATCGTGTCATGGCCGATGGTGATGATGAGATCGGCCTGTTCGATCGCCTCATGGACATAGTCTCGCTCCGATAATGCGGCGGTGCCCATGTAGAGCTCAGTCCCGCCTGGGACCGTTCCCTTGCCCATCTGGGTCGTGAAGAACGGGATACCGGTGCGGATGACGAATTGTGCGATGTCCGATGTCGAGCGGGGGCGCGAGGCTGCGGCGCCCAGCATGAGCAACGGGCGTTTCGCCGCGATGATGAGCCCAGCTGCGCGATCAAGCGCCGCGTCACTGGCGATCGGCAGCTCCAGCTGATGCGGGGCGATGAGGGCGACCGGTTCGCATTCCTCGGCGGCGATGTCCTCCGGAAGCTCGAGATGGACCGGCCCCGGCCGTTCTTCCTGTGCGATCCGGAATGCTTCCCTGACCATCGTCGGGATCATCTGCGGCGAGACGATCTGCCGGGCAAGCTTGGTGAGCGGCTTCATCGACGCCACCACGTCGACCACCTGGAACCGGGCCTGCCGGGACGAAAGTATCCCTTTCTGGCCGGTGATCATCACCATTGGCATGGCTCCGAGCAGCGCGTATGCCGCGCCCGTCGAAAGGTTCAAGGCGCCCGGCCCGAGCGTCGTCAGGCAGACACCCGGTTTGCCCGTCAGCCGGCCATAGGTCGCGGCCATGAATGCGGCCGCCTGCTCATGCCGGGTCAATACCAGTTGAATGGATGATTTGCGGATGGACTCGACAACATCGAGATTTTCTTCGCCTGGAATACCGAAAATGCGGTCGACACCTTCGTTCTCAAGTGCGGCCACTAGGAGATCGGAGCCTTTGGTCATGGATGGAGCTCGTGCTTGTTGGCAGATCGATTGATGCCTCCAAAACGGGGAGGCAGGCCGCAAGAATAGATCCTTTTACGGGCTAGTCCATCATAGTTGTATCAGATTCCAGTTACCGCAGATGACCGGAGCTGCGCGCGAATGCTCGACGAAAGCAGGCGAAGCCGAGTCACGGAAGGGATGGCTATCGCTGATGCCAAGGCTTCAAAGACGATCTGGTGCAAAAAAACACGTTTGATCACAGGACTTGGCGGGCACTATTAGCAGATGTGCTTGATCTGACAGCAGTTGCCCGCTAGGTTGCCGCCGCGATCAACTGCAAAGACATGGGGATATCATGCCAACTGGCACGGTTAAGTTTTTCAACACCGATAAGGGCTTTGGCTTCATTACGCCGGAAAGCGGAGGACCTGACGTTTTCGTTCACGTCTCCGCTCTGCAATACGGCAACGTGCTCAGGGAGGGGCAATCTGTCTCCTACGATCTGGGTCAGGACCGGAAGACCGGCAAGTCAAAGGCGGAAAACGTCAGACCGCTCTAATCATTATGGACACGTCACTACCCGAGATCTCGGGTAGTGCACTCGGGCGCGATGAGAATTCATCTGAGCGCCCTGCCTTGTAGTGGGCATGGGCGGTAGCCTTTCGCCCGTTTCTGCCGCGTCAGCGCGAGAAACATTCTGACGGCATCCCTCTCATCCTCGAAATGATGCGCCATCGTCTGTCCGCTGAAACCTATGCGGCCCCAGCGTCGGGTGAGACAGGTGTCCCCGAACAATGTCGTCGATATCTCCAGCGCGTAGTAGCGGGCCATGTTCTTCGCAGCATTGGTGCGTTCGATGTAGAGATGATAGGGCTGAGTGAGCATGCCGGAAGAATCGTCGATCACGCGGCTGCGGTCCAACGAGTGTTTTGAATCGGTCGGCCAGCTTCGATTCATTTCCGTTATGTATTCGGCGATCCGCCGAACAATCGTCAGCCGAAGCGGCCTGGAGCCGCCTCCGGCCTAGCAATGCCTCAAGGCTCATGTGCTGCGTTGGCGACGGATCACCAGGGAACCGTTCGGCCCAGATAGTCCAGATATTCAAGGCCGCGCTTCCCCTGCTGGCCGATAAGCACATTCACCAGGTTTGGAATGCTTTCCTCGATCGTCAGCCGCCCGTCGGGACCGCCCAGATCGGTCTTGACCCAACCGGGGGCCATGAGCACCAATGCACGCGCATCATCTGCATGCCGGGCGGCATAGCTGCGCATCAATGTGTTCAAGGCAGCCTTGCTGCCGCGATAGACCTCCCGCATGCCCGTCGTATTGTTGCTGACGCTTCCCTGCCCCGATGACATGACGCCGATCAGCCCCTTGGGCGAAACGAGGTCCTGCAGCCATTCCACGGTTCGCATCGGGCTCAGCGCATTCGTCACCATGACACGCACGAATTCCTCGGTGGTCACCTCCGCGATAGTTTCGGTCGGGACATTCGTCGTCCCGGCATTGACGAACAGCATGTCGAAGACGCGGTCGTCGAGCCGCGCGCGCAGCGAGGCGAGCTGTTCCGGTTCGTTGATGTCAAGCGTTTCGATGGCGACACGCCCCTCGGAACGGTCTGCCAGATCGTGCAGTTTCGTCCTTGCTGCCGATGCCCGCACCGTGCCGACGACGGACCAGCCTTTCTTGAAGAATTCCTCGGCCATGGCATGGCCGAGCCCGCGCGACGCACCGATGATCAGGATGCCGCCGGCGGACGATGATGATGACGGCATGGAGCATGCCTCCTCTGTTTGTTTGTTGTGCGAGCAATATGAAAGCCCGGTCTGGATTTCGCCAGACGCACAGGATGCAAAGAATAGTTGCGTTAGACGCTAGGCATGCTGATCGATCTGGTCTACCCAATTGCCATGGAAGACATCGATCTCAATCTGCTCGTCGCCCTTGATGTCCTGCTTGCCGAGGGGAGCGTGACGGAAGCAGCGAAGCGTCTCGGCTTGAGCCCCTCCGCCATGAGCCGCACACTGTCGCGGCTACGTGCCGTGACGGGTGATCCGTTGCTCGTCAGAGCGGGCAGATCCCTCGTGCCGACACGGTTTGCCGAGACCCTTCAAGATCGTGTTCACGCCGTCACGCAGGATGCGCGCGCCATTCTTCGGCCTGCTGCGGCCGGCGAACTCGATGTCACCACATTGGACACCACGTTTTCGATCCGCGTGAGTGAAGCCTTTCTCGAGCTTTTGTCGGCACCCCTCGTCGCGGCTATCACGCAAGCCGCCCCTCATGTCCGTGTCCGCTTCGCGCTGAAGCAGGACAAGGAGCCGCATATGCTGCGGGAAGGACTGATCGATCTCGAAATCGGCGTGCTGGGTGTGCCTGCGCCGGAGCTGCGCACGCGACTTCTGCTTCGTGATCGGCTGGTTGGAGTGGCGCGGAAAGGCCATCCTCTGCTGACGGGCGGGGCGATAACAGCAAAGCGCTATGCCGCCTGCGCCCACATCGCCGCTTCCAGAAGGGGAGAATTTGCCGAAGTGGTCGACGAGGCCTTGGACAGGAAAGGTCTGAAGCGGGAAATCCGCGTTGTGGTGCCTGGCTTTCCGGATGCAATGAGAATTGCCGCTTCGACGGATTTCATCGCGGCTGTCCCCCTCTCCTGCCTCGGCAAGAGCAAGCTGAACGAACCGGTGGGCGAGTTTGGTGTTCGAAGCTTTGAATTGCCGTTCGAAACGCCGGAAATACTCATTGCCGCCATATGGCATCCGCGCGTCGACGCCGACCCCGCCCATAGATGGCTGCGCAATATCATCACGCGCGTCTGCCGCGCGGCCTATCCATGAATTGATCCGGCAGTCGGTGAACTGCAAAATGAGAAGCATTCGCCCACGTCGTTCCCGACCGTGGAAACTATCTTGAAAATGGAGTGTCGGAATTTCGTTCGGCCAATCGTCTTTAAGGCAGATAGGTCATGGAGATCAGCAATGACGATAACGATCACCGCCTTTGAAAAATCGCCGGATCGCGGCAGGGGTCTGGCGCGCGACATGCGCGTTCGCTGGGCGCTCGAAGAAGTCGACCAGCCTTACGAAGTGCGCCTCCTCTCCTTCAAGGCGATGAAGGAGCCTGCGCATCTTGCCCTTCATCCCTTCGGGCAGATCCCGACCTATGAAGAGGATGGCCTTGCCTTGTTCGAATCGGGGTCGATCGTGTTCCATATCGCAGAGCGCCACGCCGGCCTGTTTCCGGACGATGCCAACGCGCGCGCACGGGCGATCACATGGATGTTTGCGGCTCTCTCCACAGTCGAGCCGCCGATCATCGAGCGCGCGACCGCAAGGTTCCAGGAGCGCGATCAGAGTTGGTATGAGCAGCGCCTGTCCATGGTCGACGAACGCATCCGCCAGCTGCTGAAGGCACTTTCCGATCGCCTCGGCAGTGCCGATTGGCTCGAGGAGGCATTCAGCGCCGGTGATCTTATGATGATATCAGTCCTGCTCAGAGTGAAGGACTCGGGCCTATTGCGGGACTATCCGAACCTCTCAGCCTATATCGCCCGCGGCGAAGCCAGGCCCGCATATAAACGGGCTTTCGCAGCTCAGCTCGCAGTCTTCACCGCCGCATCGAGCGACTGACTGGGCGCAAGGCCAATCAGTCCTTCTCGATCCGCAAGCCTTCTAGGAACGTCCGAAAAGCGCCGACCGCCAGTTTCGACGTCGCTTCTGGATCGTCCGAATTGGCAATCCACTGCGCGGCACTAATGCTTGCCGCATTGATGAGGCGGGCGCCCGCCTCCGGGTCGATATCGACGATCATCCCCTCGTCGCGAAGGCAACGAAGGCTTTCGGTGATCGTCGCAATGCAGCCATTGGCACTTGGCCACCCAGAGGGATCGCCAAGCACGGCTGGACCGTCGCGAAACATGATGCGCTGGATTTCCGGCTCCAGCGCCATTTCGACGTAGCCAACATTCTCGTCGACCAGGCCCTGCCAGCGCGACGGCGCTTTCGACGAAAGCGCGCACAGCCTCGAAGCCATTTCGGCATCGATCTCGCTGACAACCGCCTGCAGCAGCCCCTTCTTGTCGCCGAAATGATGATAAAGTGCACCTCGCGTCAATCCGGCGGCGGCCGTAAAGTCATCCATCGATGCTTCGGCATAGCCGACGCTGCCGAATGCCTTACGACCGGCGGCGAGTAACTTGGCTCGCGTCTCGGCGATCATTT
This sequence comes from Rhizobium sp. ZPR4, assembly GCF_040215725.1. Classification (NCBI taxonomy): domain Bacteria; kingdom Pseudomonadati; phylum Pseudomonadota; class Alphaproteobacteria; order Hyphomicrobiales; family Rhizobiaceae; genus Rhizobium; species Rhizobium sp. ZPR4. The sequence goes on along the minus strand of NZ_CP157969.1, from coordinate 983,429 downwards.
CACTGCGAGGTTTGCGCATTGCGTTTCCGTCGATCACTCACATTAATTTGCATACGCCACGTATATTAGTTGACATACGCAGCGTATGCAATTATTTCATTCACATACGCCGCGTATGTGTGGGGTCACTTCGTCCAATCCAGGGAATGTTCCGATGTCCAATCCGTACAGAGAGATTTTCCGAGCACCGGGCGCCAAGGGTTTTTCGGCCGCAGCTTTCTTCGCCCGCCTTCCGCTTGCCATGGCTCCGATCGGCATCGTCGCCATGCTGTCGCAGACACACGGTGAATATTGGCTGGCCGGCGCCGTTTCGGCGACCTTCGCCCTGACCAATGCTGTCGTCTCGCCGCAAATATCGCGCTTCGTCGACCGGCTCGGCCAGCGTACGGTCGTCGCGCCGGCCACCATCGTCTCGGTCATCGCCTTCATCATTCTCGTCATCGCGGCAAACCGGGTCTGGCCGGCCTGGACGCTGTTTGCCTCGGCCTTCTTCGCGGCGGTCATGCCGAGCATACCGGCCATGGTGCGCGCCCGCTGGACGGAGATCTTCCGAGACCGACCCGAGTTGAACACGGCCTTCGCGTTCGAATCGGCAGCCGACGAGCTTGTCTACATCACCGGCGCATCCCTTTCCGTCGGGCTTGCGGTCTCGCTGTTCCCGGAAGCCGGGATGATTGCCAGTACCATCTTTCTCGCGCTTGGATCGGCAGCCTTTCTGATGCAGCGATCGACCGAACCCAAGGTGCGCGCAGCCGGCTCCGAAGGCGTGCAACACTCGGCGATCTGGCTGCGGCCGGTCCAGATCATCACGCTCGCCCTGATCTTCGTCGGTGCCACCTTCGCCACGGCGGAAGTCAGTGCCGTTGCCATCACCAAGCAGCTCGGTCAACCGGGTGCCGCCAGCATCGTCATCGGCGTCTATGCCCTCGGCTCCTTCGTCGTCGGTCTCATCATCGGAGCGCTGAACCTCAAGATGCCGTTGCAGCGCCAATTGCTGGTTGCTGTCAGCGTTCTCGCCCTTACCTCCCTGCCGCTTCTCGCTGCCAGTACCTCGGTCGCTCTGCTAGCCTTTGCCGTCTTCCTCAGCGGCGTTGCGATTTCCCCCACCTTCATTACCGCCTTCGGCCTGATCGAACGCCGCGTGCCCGAAGCCATGCTGACGGAAGGCGTGACCTGGGTAATGACCGGCATCGGTATCGGCATGGCGCTCGGTGCCTTCGTCACCGGCTGGGTGGTGGACAGCTTCGGGCCTGCAAACGGCTTCTGGGTTTCGGTCGCGGCAAGCATCACAACCGTCGTGGTCGTGACGCTCGGCCAGACAAGCCTTTCCGGAACGCGAGCGTCCAGTCCGGCCACCGTCACACAGCTGGCGGAATGAGCGGACTGGCGCGGAGATCGGCAAGCGTGCCCTTAGAGCCTAGGGCTTCCCACAAGTGGGAGGCACATACCCAGCAAGAACGATATCTTTGCAAGTCAGGGCTTGCGCGCCCGGATATGCAGAAAGATCGGGGCAATACGTGTATCGGCAACTATCGGCTCTGCCAACGCCACTTCGCTGCTTGCCATCGGCTCGCCGAAGGCCTCGATGGTCAGGCCAGCATTGACGATCATCGAGACCCAGCTTGTGAGCGTCCGATGGAAACGAGGGATCGAGAAGGGCGTCAACTGCGCACGCTCCTCGGCCGGGATCGTGGAAAAAATCCAGCGATCGATCCGACCGGTGCTTTCGTCGAAATAGTCGGCGATTTGCACGGCGACCGCTTCTCCGGTTTCGTTGCGGATGTTCTTGCGGGTCGGCGGCACGAAACAAGGGTGCAAAATGGAAAACTGGAGGAAGCCCCCGGGACGAAGGATACGCTCTATCTCCTTCAACGCGCCTTGCTGGTCCGCCATATCCATCATTGACATGAAGGCCGTGACAAAATCGAAACTGGCATCCGGAAAATCGATAGATTGGCCGTTGCCCAGCACATAGTCGATACCGAGAGGATCTTGCATCTCCGTCTCTCGGGCATATCTGACGAAGGTGGGCGCAATATCGAGTCCCGTCATGGGCGCACCCAGGCGCGCGACTGCCCGGGTGTTGCTACCCTCGCCGCAACCAAGATCAAGCCCCTTTAGACCGGCGACCGGCGGCAGCATGTTGAGAAAGGCAGGCGTGTTCAACGCATCGCGGTACTTGTCGTAGCCCGCGCGGCTGTAGATGGTCCAGGTTTCGGCGTTACTTTCCCAATGAGCGGCGACGTCATTCGCATTCATGATCATCCTCCTGCCCGACATTACGGGACCGGGAGCTATAAAGGAGAAGCAACGCGAGCGGAAGAGACGCTTTGCGAGGAAGGGGCACCAGCTCGCCTTGATGAACCTCGTCTGTTTTCGACGGGTTCAAAAAGCTACTCCTCCGGAAAGCGACGATGGGTCGCCGCACTTCTCGCCACATGCTCGTAGATGCCGGTCATCAGGTCGAGCGTGCTTGCCGCCTCCTCCAGGCGCCGTCCCATGTTCGGGACACTCTGCACGGCTTTCACCAGAAGAGCCGCGCGCACGGCGGCATACTGGTCCGTGACATCCCTGCCCTTTTCCGTCACTGAGTAGGTGACGCCCGAACGGCCGCTGCCCTTCCGTTCCACCAAGCCTGCGCCGACCAGCTTTCGAAGGCTGTATTGCATGTTGGGGATGTCTTCCCGATTGGCGAGACGGGCGAGATCCTTGATGGATTTCGGCCGATCATGCATGCGGATGATATGCAGCATGGCATTTTCCGGACCGCTCGCCGCAAGGCCCGTAACCGATGCCAGACATTCGGTCTGCCAACGTCCGAAGGCTTCGAATGCGCGCATGAGGGCGAATTCCAGCTCTGTCAGCTCCACTTGCAAAGGCGTTTTCGCCAGGTGCCAGCTCCGGTCGAGACCCTGCGGCTGGGCCTTCTGGTCGTCTGCTTCAGTGCTCATATGCTTCCTTTTCAGGATGTTTGAAATGATGCCGAGACGGCAAGCGTTGACAAATTTGAAGTTTCAAATAGAATTTCTATCGTAAATTATATCAAAAAATAAAGGGAACGAAATGTCGGAGAACTCCATGTTCGCCGCAGGGCAGTTTTTGCTTGGCACTTTTGCCAGCAATTGCTCCAGCGGCATGAGCGTCACCAAAGTGAACGAGCGCTGGGTCAATTCCTGGGACAACAATCTGAAGCTGGCCCGCCAGCTGGACGAGGCGGGCATCGATTTCATGCTGCCGATCGCCCGATGGATTGGCTATGGCGGCGAGACCAATTTTCACGGCAATGTGCTGGAAACGATGACCTGGGCGGCGGGCCTGCTTGCCAGCACCACCAACATCAACGTCTTTGCCACCATTCACACGGCCGCCAATCATCCGGTCGTAGTCGCCAAGCAGATGGCGACGATCGATCAGATCAGCGGCGGCCGCATCGGCCTCAACGTCGTGGCCGGCTGGAACCAGCCGGAATATGAGGCGCTGGGGCTTGATCTGCCGGCCGATCATGAAAGCCGCTATGCCTATGCCGAGGAATGGTTCGATGTCGTCGAGAGCCTGTGGGAGCGAGATCAGGCTTTCGACTATGATGGACGGTTCTTTCACCTGAAGAACGTGCTCGGCGATCCCCGCCCGCAGCGTCGCGCTCCCATTCTCAATGCGGCAGGCTCCGGCCAAGGCCGCGCATTTGCCGTGCGCAACGCCGACTTCCTGTTTACGCCGGCGATCGACCTGAACCGTTCGGCGGCTGAAATCGCCGAGCTCAAGGAACAGGGCAAGGCCGCCGGCCGCAATCTCGGTGTTCTCACCTTCGCCCATGTCGTGTGCCGGCCGAGCGAGAAGGAGGCTCGGGACTATCTCCAGCATTTCGGGAAGGACAATGCCGATTGGGAAGCCGTCGACAATCTGGTGCGCCTGCAATTTGCCCATGCCCAATCCTTTCCGCATGACCTGCTGGCCTTGATCCGCGACCGGATGGCGGCGGGGCATGGTGGCTTTCCGCTCGTCGGAACGCCCGAGCAGATTGCGGAGGGCCTGCTTGCCCTTCATCAGGCCGGGTTCGGCGGGACGACCCTCTCCTTCGTCGACTACAATGCGGAGTTCCCGTATTTCCGCGATCAGGTGCTGCCGCTGCTGGAGCAGGCGGGCATTCGCAGGCCAGTCTCGACGGCGGCGGATGCGTCAGCATAAGGACGGGCCAGGTTCACCCCTGCCCGTCATCGGAAATGGCGTCATTTTGGATCAGAACATTCACAGAAACGCCGATCGGAGAGAAGGTTTATTCTCTCCGGCCTCCAATGAAGCTAGGCATCATATCGCGTGAAAGCGAGGACCGCATTCAATCCGCCAAAGGCAAAGGAGTTGCTCAATGCGACGCGGATCGGCTGAGAGCGAGCCGCGTTGGGCACGACGTCGAGATCGCATTCCGGATCGCCCACGGTAAAATTGGCGGTCGGCGGTATTGTTTCGGTCTTTATGGCAAGCGCCGTGGCGATCGCCTCCAAAGCTCCGGCAGCACCAAGTGCGTGGCCGTGCACCGCTTTTGTCGAGCTGACCGCGATCTGGTCCGCCCGGGTGTCAAAAACCGTGCGGATCGCGCGGCATTCCATCGCATCGTTGGTCGGCGTGCCGGTGCCATGTGCATTTATGTAATCGACGGACGCCGGCTCGAGCGCAGCATCCTTCAGAGCCGACTGCATTGCCCTGACCGGCCCGTCCAGCTGCGGTTGGGTGAGATGATGCGCATCGGCGGACATGCCGAAGCCAACGATTTCGGCATAGATTTTGGCTCCGCGAGCGATGGCGTCGTCAAGGGGTTCCAGTACCAGTATTGCGCCGGCCTCGCCGAGGTTCAGGCCTTGCCTGTCCTTGGAAAAAGGCCGGCAAGGCTCGGGATCGACGACCTGCAACGCGTCCCATGCCTTCAGATAGCCGAAGCTGAAAGGCGCCTCGCTTCCCCCGGCAATGGCCATATCCAGCGTGCCCTGGCGCACCATCCAGAAGGCCTGACCGATCGCATGGGCCGATGAAGCACATGCCGTCGAAAGCGTGTAGGACGGCCCGGTCAGACCGAAATCTATCGAAATCGCAACCGTCGCAGCGCAAGGCATCACTTTGGGAATGGTAACCGGATTGACGGGCCGCACCGTGCTGCCATAGAGCCTCAGAAAAGCTTCGTCCTGGGTTGCCTGCCCGCCGATCGTCGAGCCGGTTATGACGCCCGTATTGCGCTTGAGCGTCTCGGTCCACTCAATACCCGCATCCCCTATCGCCTCGTGAGCGGCTGACAATGCCAGTTGCGCGAAGCGATCGAGATAGCCGAGTTTCTTGCGATTGATCTGCTGGTCCGGCTGAAAATCACGCGCAACTGCGCCATGACGGATATTGAGGCGACTTTCGTCGAAGCCTTCCAGAGGGCCGAAACAGTGCCGTCCACTTTTGACGGCCTGCCAGAATGGCTCAACTCCATTGCCCGTCCCAGCGACGACGCCCATACCGGTAATCGCTACTCTGCGCATGCTATTCTCCTCAGCGTCTCGACATCAACATTTCAGCCCAGCTTAATCTTGCGATGGAATAACCGGCTTCCCGCAACCCAGTTTTGTGGAGAGATAAATGACTGAGCCACACCCCCCCATCGCCGACAAGCTGCGCGATTTGATCGCGGATTTTCTCGGTGTTCCGCCTGCTGAATTGACGCCAGACCGGAAGCTGGAAGAATTCAATGTCGACTCGTTCGATTTCATCGAAATTCTGTATCTCATTGAAGATAAGACAGGCCTTGAAATCCCCGCCAGCCCCACCGAACTCCGCGGCAAGATCGACTGTATTGGAGACATCTATCGTCTCGCAGAAGAATACGCGATTGCGGCAAATCAAAAGCAAGCATCGAACGGCTGAAGAAATCCTTTAGTTGAGACGCGACGCGTATCGTCATCGAGCGGCGAGCTGTCGGCCTGCCGCCCTTCCTGCCGAATGATGTGATGCTTTTCGAGCTGGCCTTCTCTATCAGGCCGGGCGCGACGGGCTCAGCCGAGCCCGGGGAGCGGAATGCCGAAGGTCTGGAGAAGCAGGACCACGTTCAGGCACAGGATGACGATCGTTCCGACGATCGCGGCGATATCGGTCAGCCGGCCATTTGCGAAATTCCCCATGATGGCGCGATTGCGCGTGAACATGACGAGTGCGATCATCGGAACCGGCAGCGCGAAGGACAAGACGACCTGGCTGTAAAGCAGGGCGTCGGTCGTGTTGACGCCGAAGAGGACGACCACGAAGGCCGGCAGCATCGTCACGAGACGACGCAGCCAGATCGGAATGTGGAAGCCGACGAAGCCCTGCATGATCATCTGGCCCGCCATGGTACCGACAGCCGACGACGAAATGCCTGACGCCATCAGCGATACGAGGAAGACGGCAGCTGCCGCGCCACCCAGAAGCGGCGTCAGCATATGATAGGCGGTCTCGATCTCGGCGACCTCCGGATGGCCGGCATGAAAGGCAGCGGACGCCATGACCACCATGGCGATATTGACGGCGCCCGCCACCGCCAGCGCGATGATGCATTCCCAATTCGAAAAACGGACCAGCTTCTGCCGCTCGAAATCGTTGCGGGCCGGCGCGCGATGCTGCGTGAGGCCGGAATGCAGATAGACGGCATGCGGCATGACCGTTGCGCCGATAATGCCGACGGAGATGGTCAGCGCAGTCATATCAGGCATGGATGGGGTTATCAGCCCCATGCCAACCTGTCCCCAGGCCACCGGCGCAATGAACATTTCGATGACGTAGCAAAGGCCGATGACGGCCACCAAAGCGCCGATGATGAGCTCCATCGGCCGGAAGCCGCGTCCCTCGAACAGGAGGACGCCATAGGTGACGATGGCGGTTACCGCCATCCCCGCCAGAAGCGGCATCTGGAAAAGCAGCGATAGCCCGATGGCGCCGCCGAGGAACTCGGCAAGATCGGTCGCCATGGCCGCGACCTCGCTGACAATCCACATCGCGATGCGAACCGGCGTCGAAAACTGATCGTGGCATATTTCGGCGAGATTGCGGCCCGTGACGATGCCGAGTTTGGCCGACAGCGCCTGGAACAGCATGGCGATCAAATTCGCCATCAGCACCACCCATAGCAGCGAATAGCCATAGCTGGAGCCGGCCTGGATATTCGTCGCGAAGTTGCCGGGGTCCATGTAGGCGATGGAGGCGATCATGGCGGGGCCGGCAAAAAGCAGCATCGCGCGGATGCCTCGCCGCCGTCCGGCAAGCACCTCTCGGATCTGCTCATCCGTCCGCTCCGACAATGTCGGCTGCCTCACTATTTCCGTCATCGCATTTCTCCAGCCTGAGGGGTCTGTCGCTGATTTTTACTTGCAACTCATTCTTAATTGCACGATATGGGAAATCGGGCGGGCGTCAACCCTTTTTGCTAATCATTATCAATTGCAAAAAAGGACAAGACCGACCGCCAGATGCAATTAAGTCTGAATATTAATCAGGAGGTGAGTATGTTCGATAAGGTGAGACGGTCTGTCCTGGCAGGAATGGCGGGCGCATTTGCCGTCGCACTGGCAGCGGCCCCAGTCGCTGCTCAAGAAAAATTCAAGGCGGTCACGACCTTCACCATCATCGCCGACATGGCAAGGAACGTTGCGGGCGACGCTGCGACCATCGAATCCATTACCAAACCGGGTGCGGAGATCCACGAATATCAGCCGACGCCAGGAGATATCCAGCGGGCGCAGGGGGCAAAGCTCATTTTCTCGAACGGACTCAATCTGGAACTCTGGTTCCAGAAATTCTATCGGAATCTCAAGGATGTTCCGGATGTCGTCGTCTCGACCGGCATAGAGCCGATGGGCATCGCCGAAGGCCCATACGAAGGCAAACCCAACCCACATGCCTGGATGTCACCCGAGAACGCGATCATCTATGTCGACAATATCCGCGACGCCTTCGCCAAATACGACCCGGAAAACGCCAATACCTACGAGGCCAACGCCGAGACCTATAAGGAAAGGATCAGGGCGACGATCGCTCCGATCCGCGAAACGTTCGGCAATATCCCTGAGGACAAGCGCTGGCTGGTATCGAGCGAAGGCGCCTTTTCCTATCTGGCCCGCGATTTCGGTCTGAAGGAACTCTATCTCTGGCCGATCAATGCCGACCAGCAGGGGACACCGCAGCAGGTGCGCAAGGTCGTCGACACAGTCAGGAAAAACCGGATTCCCGCCGTCTTCAGCGAGAGTACGGTTTCCGATAAACCAGCCCGACAGGTCGCCCGCGAAACGGGTGCCCATTATGGCGGCTTGCTCTATGTCGATTCCCTGAGCGAGGCCGATGGTCCGGTGCCGACCTATCTCGACCTTTTGCGAGTGACCTCCGAGACACTCGCCAAGGGTCTGAGCGAAGGTCTGCCGCAATGAGCGCCTCCGGCAATGGCGCTAACCGGCCCGCATCCGACGATGCGGGCTCCGGCATCACGGTCAGGAATGCCACCGTTACCTATCGCAACGGGCATACGGCCCTTCGGAATGCCAGCTTTCGCATTCCCAAAGGGACGATCGCTGCGCTGGTCGGGGTAAACGGTTCGGGAAAGTCCACCCTTTTCAAGGCCATCATGGGCTTTGTCCGGCTTGCGAGAGGCGAAATCCGCGTGCTCGGCATGCCGATCGAAGATGCGCTGCACAGGAACCTTGTCGCCTATGTACCGCAGGCCGAAGAGGTCGACTGGAATTTTCCGGTTCTGGTCGAGGATGTCGTGATGATGGGGCGCTATGGCCATATGGGCATGATGCGCATCGCCAAGGTGGCCGACCGCGAAGCGGTCGCCGCCGCGCTTGCCCGCGTAGGCATGAGCGAGTTTCGCAAGCGTCAGATCGGAGAGCTCTCCGGCGGCCAGAAGAAACGGGTCTTCCTCGCCCGTGCGCTGGCGCAGGACGGCCGCGTCATTCTCCTGGACGAGCCGTTCACGGGCGTCGATGTCAAGACTGAGGAGCAGATCATCAAGCTCCTCCGCGAGTTGCGGGACGAGGGTCGCGTGATGCTGGTGTCGACCCACAATCTCGGCTCCGTGCCGGAGTTCTGTGACCGGACCGTTCTCATCAAAGGCACCGTACTCGCCTGCGGGCCGACGGCCGGTACCTTCACACAAGAGAATCTCGAGAAAACATTCGGAGGCGTGCTGCGTCATTTCGTGCTGAACAGGACACAAGATGGCGCGAAGGCGGCGGTCCGCGTGCTCGGCGACGACGAACGCCCGATGGTTCTCGAAGATGGCAGAGCGGCCATCCAAGGAGCCGAAGTCGACGGAGGGCGCCGCGAATGATGACCGGCATCCTCGAACCCTTTGCCTATGAATATATGCTGAATGCCATGTCGGTTTCCGCGCTTGTCGGCGGCGTTTGCGCTTTCCTATCCTGCTATCTCATGCTCAAGGGCTGGTCGCTCATCGGCGACGCGCTTTCGCACGCAATCGTACCGGGTGTCGCAGGAGCTTACATGCTCGGGCTCCCCTTTTCTCTCGGCGCTTTCTTCTCCGGCGGTCTCGCCGCCGCCGCGATGCTTTTTCTCAATCAACGAACCAAGCTGCGGGAGGATGCCATTATCGGCCTGACCTTCTCTTCCTTCTTCGCGCTCGGCCTGTTCATGGTATCCCTGAAACCTATGGCGGTGAACATACAGACGATCGTTCTCGGAAATGTTCTCGCCATTACGCCCGGTGACACGCTACAACTCGCGATCATCGGCTTCGTCTCCCTGGCTATCCTGCTGGTGAAATGGAAGGACCTCATGGTTACCTTCTTCGATGAAAGTCATGCGCGCTCCATCGGGCTCAATCCGACGGCGCTCAAACTGATGTTCTTCACCCTGCTTTCGGCCTCGACGGTTGCAGCCCTTCAGACGGTCGGCGCCTTCCTCGTGATCTGCATGGTGGTGACGCCCGGCGCGACAGCCTATCTGCTCACCGACCGCTTCCCGAAACTATTGGCGATCGCCGTCGCCATCGGCTCGCTGACGAGCTTCGTCGGCGCCTATGCGAGCTATTTCCTCGACGGTGCCACAGGCGGCATCATCGTGGTGCTGCAAACGGCGATCTTCCTGATCGCATTCTTCCTTGCACCCAAGCATGGCATGCTGGCGGCACGCCGGCGAGCGGTGCATGCGCTGGAGGATGAACGATGAGCTTGATCGACACCATCCTTTCCCCCATCCGGTTCGATTTTATGGTCAATGCACTGGCAATCTCGATGCTCGTTGCCGTGCCGATGGCGCTTCTCTCCTGTTTCCTGGTGCTGAAGGGCTGGTCGCTGATGGGCGATGCGATCAGCCACGCGGTCTTCCCCGGCGTGGTCATGGCCTATATTGCCGGCTTTCCCTTTGCCATCGGCGCATTCGCTGCCGGCATGTTCTGCGCCATCGCCACCGGCTTTCTCAAGGACAATAGCCGCATCAAGCAGGATACGGTGATGGGCGTCGTCTTCTCCGGCATGTTCGGCCTCGGTCTCGTCCTTTATGTCAAAGTCCGCTCCGAGGTGCATCTCGATCATATCCTGTTCGGCGACATGCTCGGCGTTTCCCGGCACGATATCGGCATGGCGGCCGTCATCGCCGCGATCACAGCAGCCATCATCGGCATCAAGTGGAAGGACTTTCTGCTGCATGCGTTCGATCCGGCCCAAGCACGCGCCGTCGGCCTGCGGGTGAAGCTGCTGCATTATGGGTTGCTGGGGCTGATCTCGCTGACCATTGTCGGTGCCCTGCAGGCGGTCGGCCTCATCCTTGCGGTTGCCATGCTGATCGCGCCGGGAGCGATCGCCTTTCTGCTTGCCCGCAAGTTCAGCACGATGCTCTTTCTGGCAGTGGCGATCGCCGTGATCGGCTCCTTTGCCGGCGTCTATCTGTCCTTCTTCATCGACAGCGCACCGGCGCCGACCATCGTGCTTCTGCTTGCCGCGCTCTTCATTCTTGCCTTCGTGCGCGCCACCCGCAGAGCGGCATTGGTCGAGGCAGATGACGTCAGATAGATCCTCCGTCGGAAGAGGCGGTACGATGCCGCCCCGAGGACACTTCCCATTTTTGACCGGCAGGTCCAAAGCGGGTCTGACTATCCCGTTCTTTTGCGGCCACGCGTTCCTTTCAAGGGTCTGACATAGATCTCGAGCTTGTGCCCGACAATCTCGAAACCGTGCTTTCGCGCGATTTCTTCCTGAAGGCGCTCGATTTCATCGGACCGGAATTCAATGATCGTGCCGGTCTCCAGATTGATCAGGTGGTCGTGGTGCTCCTGATCTGCAGTTTCGAAGCGCGCGGGGCCATTTCCGAAGGAATGACGCTCGAGGATGCCATTTTCCTCAAGGATGCTCAAAGTCCGGTAGACGGTGGCGATCGCGATGCCGGGATCGATCGCGGTGACGCGGCGATGAATTTCCAGCGCGTCGGGATGATCCGACGCCTCGGACAAAACCTTGGCTATCGCCTGTCTCGGAGACGTCAGGCGCAGCCCCTTCTCCTTGCAAAGCCCGGCAATATCTTTTTTTTCATCCATGGATCAGAACCCAAATACCTTCGGCGCACCGCAATTATCGTGAGCCTGCGGCGATATTCCACGCCAAGCCTAGGCGCAATCCCATCTGCTTTACAGTCATCGACACTGCGTCGCAACGATCCGGCGGAGACGTCTCGATAATCGTCTCCGCGCACGCGCCAGCTTATCGCCAGATCACCGGCTGATATCGTCACCTTACCCCTTGCAGGCGATTTGCCTCTCGGAACTTCGAAAAAGATCATCAGATGCGCATTCGCGGCACGTCGTTGGGATCGAGGCGCAGCTCAATCAATACAGGGCGATTGCGGTTCCGGATGGCATCAAGAGCGCTTTCAAGCTCGTCTACCGAGCTCACCGTAACGCCGTGTCCGCCGAGCGCGGTCGCGACCTCGGCAAATGAGGGCCAATTGAACTGGGTGAGACCCGGGTCCATCTTCCGATCGCGAAACTGGATATGTTCGGCCCCATAGGCCGAGTCGTTGCAGACGATGACGATCAGGTCCTGACCGAGACGCACGGCGGTGTTGAACTCGTTGACACCGCTCATCATGAAACCGCCATCCCCGGTGAAAAGCGCCACCGGCCGATCCGGCGCGGCAACGCTGGCGCCGATTGCTTCCTGCAAGCCAAGGCCGATCGAGCCGAAATTTGCCGTCACGACGAAGCTGCGCGGGTCGCTGACGGAAATCCGGCACCAGACCTCGGTCATGAAACGCCCGCCGTCGGTCACAAGTACCCGGTTCTTCGGCAAGGCCTTTTCCAGCTCTTCGAGCGCCCAGATGTAGTTCACATATCCGGCATTCGTCTTGCTGCGCTGGTCGCGTGGATGGGTGGTGAGCGAAGGGACATCCAGTTCGTGCGTGAAACCGCTCGGCGGAATCTCCGCGGCATCCAGCCAATGGACGAAATTGTCTGCCGTCAGGCCCGAATCGGCCACCAGGGCCGCATCCGGATGAATGTTCTTGCCGATGGCGCGTGCATCCATGTCGATCTGGACGACACGCTTACCCTTCAGGAGCTTGCCCCTGTCAGTGGTGAAATCATGCAATCCCGCTCCGAAACAGATCAGGCAATCCGTCTTGGCAATCAGATCATAGGCGGCAGGCGTGCTAAGCGTGCCGAAAATGTCCATATTATAGGGATGGCCGCTGAAGAGTCCCTTTGCCTTCAAGGTCGTCGCAAGCGGCGCTTCCAGCCGATCGGCCAGGCGGATAAGCTGATCGCGCGCACCGCAAGCCCCGCCTCCGGCGAGGATGAGCGGGCGCTTTGCCGAAGCGATGATGCCGATGGCTCTGTCCAGCCCATCGCCCTCAGGCACATATCCGGGAGCATCGAAGACTTCGAACACGGCCCGCACATGAGCCTGTTCGCACCACATGAAATCGGCCGGCATGTTCAAGACGATCGGACGCCGCTCGACCCGGGCACGATAGAAAGCGCGGGCAACGTCCCGGGTTGCGGTTTCCGGCGAGCGCATCTGCTCGAAGCCGGCGCTGGTGGCCTTGACGACCTCGCGCTGGTCGATGCTCTGCAGATGGTGCGGGTTGACGACCGGCGTATCGCCCGCCAGAAGCACCATGGGGATGGAGCCGCGGGCACCTTCGGTGAGCGCTGTGACACAATTGGTCAATGCCGGACCATGGGTCACGCTCGCCACACCTACCTTTCCGGAGACATGGGCATAGGCGAGCGCCATCAGGACCGAGCTTCCCTCATGAGCTGCCGGCACGAACCGACCGCCGCATCCGCGCACATAATGGTCGATCATGAACAGGTTGGCATCCCCCATGAGACCGAACATCGTACCGACATCGTGATCACAAACCGCACGCGCAATCGACTGGTAAACATAGATCGCATTCTCGGTCATCTTGAGTATTTTCTCCTCCTGCAGCGCTTCGAGCCATTGATGCTCAGAATATCAGCAAGAGCGTACAAGGGGTGCGCAAGTTCCGAATGGGAAGCCTATCGATGCGCACAATAATTGCCACTATGCAGAAGAAGATGCACGATACGTGCGTTTATCGCCAGGAGTCCACGGCATCTCCAGAGCCCACCATTCTATCAGGAAGATGGACAGGCGGCTTTGGGACACGAGGTATAAAGGGGATCGAACGATTTTTTCACACGACTCTGCAGCCGCCGATAAGGGAAACCAACGCTCCTATCGGAAAAGATCCGGGCTCTCGCCTGCAAGTTTCTGCTTCGTGTCGTCAAGCTTATTATAAGCTGCTTGTATAATATCGATGTCGGCAGCGTGACCGATGCCGGCCAATTTATAAAGCACATGCCCAACGGCTATATCGACGCGCGTCTTGTTCTGCGAATAGACTTTTTCGACAATCGGCTGGATTGCATCTTCGGCACCGTCAGCTGCGAAATAGAGCTCCAGAGCCCGATACAAAAACGCATCCCGACGATCATTCAGATCCAGCAGGGACTCGTCGCCGACGCTCGAAGCCAGCAGCCTGACTGCTTTGTTTTGATATTCGCTCATTATACCCCACCCAAATCTTCTGAATGATACCCGAACCGGAAAATGGACTATATGTTTCTGCCCATATATTCTTTCCCGAGACTGAACCGGCTTCGATGGCCAGATCGCCAGTTGCGTCGACACGAGCCGACATAAAGTTGCTGCCCGGTCGCGACGGCATGAGGCCTTTCCGCCTCCCAATTCCACCGGCAAAAGACGTAGTCTGCCGACCAGACCACAGCGGGCGCGGCCTTCCGGTAAGGTGTTTCGCATTTTTCTATAAAGTCATGAGACGGCACACACCGTAACGTGCAAGGCTCGTTTGGAGGAAACGAGAAACGCAAAGGTATGGAGGAGATTACCTTGGCAGCAGCCGCAGAGGAAAATACCGCACGCCTGTCCCCTGAAGATGAAAAGCTCAGCCTTGGCGCCAATCTGGCCTATGGCCTTCAACATGTTCTGACCATGTATGGCGGCATCGTTGCCGTTCCGTTGATCGTCGGCCAGGCTTCGGGTCTTACGCCGGCCGACGTCGGCCTGCTCGTGACCGCATCGCTGTTTGCCGGCGGTCTCGCGACCATCCTGCAGACGATCGGGATACCGTTCTTCGGCAGCCGCCTCCCCCTTGTACAGGGCGTATCCTTTTCCGGCGTTGCGACGATGATCGCCATTACCGGACATGGAGGCATCCAGGCCGTTCTCGGCGCAGTCATTGCGGCATCGTTCATCGGGCTCCTCATCACGCCCGTCTTTTCACGCATCACCCGCTTCTTTCCGCCGATCGTCACCGGCATCGTAATTACGACCATTGGGTTGACGCTGATGCCGGTTGCCGCCGGCTGGGCCATGGGCGGCAACAGAAGCGCACCGGATTTCGGCAGCCAGTCCAACATCCTGCTTGCGGGGGTAACGCTCGTGATCGTGCTGCTACTCAGCAAGCTCGGCAGTTCCGCCATATCGAGGCTCTCGATCCTGCTCGCCATTATTATCGGCACAGGCATAGCCTATGCGGTCGGGATAGCGGATTTCTCTCGGGTGATGAACGGCCCGGTCGTCGCCCTGCCGCAGATCTTCCATTTCGGCTATCCCGTATTCGATACGGCGGCGATCATTTCGATGTGCATCGTCATCATGGTGACGCTGGTCGAAACCTCAGCGGATATTCTCGCCGTCGGCGAAATCGTCGGCACCAAGGTCGATGCGCGCCGGCTCGGCAACGGCCTGCGCGCAGATATGCTCTCCAGCATCCTGGCTCCCGTCGTCGGCTCATTCACGCAGAGCGCCTTTGCCCAGAATGTCGGCCTCGTGGCCGTGACCGGCATCAAGAGCCGATTCGTCGTGGCAACCGGCGGCCTCTTTCTCGTCGCCCTGGGCTTGCTACCGATCGTCGGCCGCATCGTCGCTGCCGTTCCGAGTTCAGTCCTCGGAGGAGCAGGCCTCGTCCTGTTCGGGACAGTCGCTGCGAGCGGTATCCGCACGCTCGCCAAGGTCGACTATGAGAACAACATGAACCTCATCATCGTGGCGACCTCGATCGGCTTCGGCATGATCCCGATCGCCTCGCCGGGCTTCTACGAGCATTTTCCCGCATGGGTGGTCACCATCTTCCACTCGGGCATCAGTTCAGCAGCCTTGATGGCGATCATGCTGAATCTGCTATTCAACCATCTGACAACTGGCAACTCGGATCAGCAATCGGTCTTCGTTGCCGGAACGGAACGCCTGATCCGGTATCAGGATATCGCCGGCCTGCACGAGGGCGACTATTTTCTGAATGGCAAGCTTTATGACGTCAAGGGCGCGGAGGTGCCGTTGATCTCTGCAGAAGCCCATTAGATACGACCGTATCAGCTTCGGTGGCTTCAAAACGTTTCGGCGTTTTGGAGCCGCTTTTTTGTAAAATCAGGTCGCCGCTGCTGATGGATATGCCGGCGACCATCTCACCCCCAGCCGTCCGGGCCGGAGCGGGCACGGTCTGATGAGGCGTTGCGCTGGTTCGCAAATAGGTCCCGGGCCAGTCTGGCGTTGGGCACTGCGCCGGGCGGGTCTTTCACAGACCGCACGCAAACCGGCAGGCCATCGGCTTGGCCTGTTCTTTTCCTTTGACAAGCCATTCTTCGCGACTTTGCGTAAGCCGACACTGGCCGATCGGAGCCGGCGCCGCACGATTCGCCTCATGCGCTTCCAATGTATAGTTTGTATGCAAAACTTACTACTTTTGATGTTTTTGCCATAAGTAATATACATCTGGTATGTTTATTAAGTATATCCTCCTAATATACTGGTAAAAATTATTAAGTTATTCTTAGTTTCTGCTGCATTTTTGCATCTGTGACGGATTTATGTCGAGAAATACATGGCGTCCAAGAATTATTATATTTCGATACATCGTCAGTCCCGATAGCGTGCCTGCACGAAAGTCTTTCGGGCTTTCGACAAGAGGGAACGGCCGAATTGACGAACGTAGCGGATAGCCTCCGGCCGCGTTCTTATCCGGCAAATCGATTGGAGAAAAAATGAATATCAAGAGCCTTCTTCTCGGCTCCGCTGCTGCGCTTGTGGCAGTTTCCGGTGCTCACGCGGCTGACGCTGTTGTCGCTGCCGAGCCGGAGCCCCTGGAATATGTCCGTATCTGCGACGCATACGGTGCTGGCTACTTCTTCATTCCGGGCAGCGAAACCTGCCTCAAGATCGGCGGCAAGGTTCGTACCGAAGGTCAGTGGTACGATGCCTACAACCCGAGCGCTCGTTTCGGCACGAAGTGGCACACCCGCGCTGAGCTGCAGCTGCAGACGGCAACCGACACCGAATACGGCCCGCTGAAGACCAACACCGAGCTGCGTTGGGACTGGAATGACGGCGGCGCTACCTCCACCAACCTGCTGCACGCCAGCATCAGCCTCGGCGGCTTCACCGTTGGTAAGGAAGACTCGCAGTTCAACGTCTTCACCGGTTACGCCGGCGACGTCATCAACGACGACGTGGTCTATGACGGCCCGTACGAACTGAACCAGATCACCTACAACTACGACGCCGGCAACGGCTTCTCGGCTGTGATCTCGCTCGAAGACACGAACTCCGGTTCGGGCGCAACTGGCTCGAATGGCGAAGACAGCTCGGATCACTACGCTCCTGACGTTGTCGCCGGTGCTGGCTTCAAGTCCGGCGCATGGGGCTTCAAGGTCGTCGGCGGTTACGACTCGATCGTTGAAGAAGGCGCCATCAAGGCTCGTGTCGACGCTGACTTCGGTGTCTTCTCGGCCTTCGTCATGGGCGGCTGGAATACCGATGGCTCCAAGCTCAACAAGTATGCCGGTGCAAACGGCGCTGGCGCTGCCTCCGGCATCGGCTGGGGCGACTGGGCACTCTGGGGCGGCGCAAGCGTTCCGATCAACGAAAAGCTGAAGTGGAACTTCCAGGTCGCCTACACCGACTCGAAGATCTTCTCGGCAACCACGAACCTCAAGTTCAAGCCGGTCAAGAACCTTCTGGTCGAGCCGGAAGTTACCTACACCAACTGGGACTCCATCAATCAGGACCAGTGGGCTGGTATCATCCGCTTCGAGCGTACGTTCTAATCTGATCTGAACTAGACCTCCGATCAGAGACGGAAGAAGACCTGGTTTCCCTCCGGGTCTTCTTCTATTTCATTGCAGCTGTATTTGGGCGGTCATTCCAGGCCGCATGGCAGGCAAGCGCCAATCGCGCGACCGGATGGGTCGCCGATCACCAATGGGCCGATCCGACGATGATTCCGCCGGGCCTACGGCGGCGCAGCCACCGAACGGCTTGCGCGGCACCCTCTGACATTCGAAGGTCGACTTTGGCGCCCCTGGCTTCGAATTCATCGACTTGTCGACGGTCGTCACACTCGCTTCACGCAAATGTTTCGAGAATCTTTCCCGAAGGAAAGCATCTGTCTGGTTGCCAAAAAACCATAATTGTTCCACCTAGATTATAGATTGAACATTTAACGTTGAGAATCGGGCCAAGACTTGATGCGTACGAAATATGGTTTCCTCTGCCTGTTCCTGGCATTTGCCTCATCGGCTTATGCTCTGGAAGCCGGTTCACCGCCAGTTTTGACACCGCTGCCGCAGCAGGCGCAAGCCGCTCATTTGACAGCGCAATTCCTGCAGCGCTTCCACTATAAGCCCGTTTCCCTGGACGACGTCCTGTCCGCCAGGATCATGAATCGCTTCATCAAGTCCCTCGATCCGGATCGTGTCATCTTTCTGCAGAGCGATATCGACAAGTTCATGGCGGGCAGCACCAAGATCGATGACGCCATCAATCAGGAAGACCTGAATATCCCGTTTTCCATTTTCAATGTGTACGAGCAGCGTGTCGTCGACCGCATGACCTATGCGCGCAGCCTGCTCAATCAGAAGTTCGATTTCACCACCAAGGAAGACTACTCGCTTGTGCGCGACAAGGAGCCCTGGCCGCAAACCGAAGCGGAAAGCAACGATCTCTGGCGCAAGCGCGTCAAGAACGACTGGCTGCGCCTGAAGCTTGCCGGCAAGGATGATGCCGCCATTCGCGATACGCTCGACAAGCGCTACGAAAACTCCCTCGAGCGCGCCTATAAGTACAAAAACGACGATGTCTTCCAGACATTCATGGACGCCTATACGACGTCCGTCGACCCGCATACCGATTATTTCGGCGCGACCGCCTCGGCCGAATTCGATATTTCGATGAAACTCTCGCTGGTCGGTATCGGCGCGGTCCTGCAGGAAAGGGACGACTATACCACGATCCGCGAACTGGTCGCTGGCGGCCCGGCACAACTGTCCGGCAAACTTGCGGTCGGCGATCGCATCATCGGCGTCGGCCAAGGCGAGAACGGCCCGATAAAGGAAGTCGTCGGCACGCGGCTCGATGAAATCGTGCAGATGATCCGCGGCGCCAAGGGCTCGGTCGTGCGCCTTGACATTTTGCCTGGTGATGCCGGGCCGGATGGCAAGCATCACATCATCAGTCTCGTGCGTGACAAGATCAGCCTCGACAAACAGGCTGCCAAGCAAACGATCCTGTCGGTGAAAGACGGCAATACGACGCGCAGGATCGGTGTGATCACGCTGCCGGCTTTCTATGAAGATTTCGAAGCGCGGCGCAAGGGCGACAAGGATTACCGCAGCGCCAGCCGCGACGTCGCCAAGCTTCTCGGTGAATTGAAGCAGGAGAAGGTCGATGGCGTCCTGATCGACCTGCGCAACAATGGCGGCGGCTCGCTGGCCGAAGCGATCGACCTGACGGGCCTGTTCGTCGGCAAGGGTCCGGTCGTCCAGCAGCGCGATGCAGGCGGCGAGGTAGAGGTCGAGAGCGATGATCTTGCCGCCCCAGCCTGGACCGGCCCGGTCGGCGTGCTGATCAATCGCGGCTCGGCATCGGCCTCCGAGATCTTTGCCGCAGCGATCCAGGATTACGGTCGCGGCGTCATCATCGGCGAGCCGAGCTTCGGCAAGGGTACGGTGCAGACAGTGGTCAATCTCGATCAGGTCGCCCATAATGCCAAGCCGAAATTCGGCGAGCTGAAACTGACGGTCGCTCAATTCTTCCGCGTCAACGGCGGTACGACACAGTTGCGCGGCGTGGCGCCGGATATCAGCCTGCCGGGACTTTCCGACCTCAAGACCTTTGGCGAGTCGAGCTACGACAACGCGCTGCCGTGGACGCAGGTAAAACCCGCGAACTACAAGCCCTGGGGTGACATCCAGGCGCTGCTGCCGCAATTGCAAAGTCGCCATGACGCGCGAGTGAAGGATGATCCGGAATACCAGCGCTTCGTGGAAGACGTCACCACGCTGAAGGACCAGCGCGACAAGAAGGTCATATCCCTCAACGAAGCCGAACGCCGCAACGAGCTGACTGCCCAGGCAAACCGTCTCAAGTCGCGCGGACAGGTGAATGATGGCATCGATACCGGCGAAGATGATGGCCTGCAGGCCAATGAGCGCAGCCTGAGCGCCGATATCGCCATCGAAAAAGCCCGCAAGAACGCAAAGGATATCCTGCAGAACGAGGCGGCCTCCATCGTTGCCGACGAGGCGGACCTGCAGGCCGGCATGTCGCGGGCCGCGGCAAAATAGTCACGAAGTTGCATCGTGTCGCTCACGGCCGGTGGGTCGACGTCGCTGCCGTGACGTCGACCGGCTCGCTGGCTGCGGGTGCACAGGGCCGCGGCTAGAGCGGAATACTGAAACGTGTGGACAGTTTTCGGGCGGCCCCTTGCTCTATTTCTTTGATTTCAGAGCGAATTCAGAATTTAGACCGAATAGACCTGAAATCATCCGGTCCCAGGCCCTCAGCTACATTTCAGCTAGCCGTTGTAAGTTAAATGCGTGCGAATACTTGCGCCCCCAACAAAGTGTCGCACGAGGCGCCGATAAGGCTCTCTGCTCTGCCTCACGACAATGAGGCAGAGCTTTCCTTGTCTGGATTACGCTTGGCGAGCTTTGGCTTCGCCATCGAAGGCGTTGGATACCCTTCGTCGGCCATCTCAATTCACCCTGGTAAAGGCGGCAGGACTGGTCTCATTTCACCCCCACAGCGCGCCACCGCATGTCTTTCCGGACGGCGGCGACTGCCTCTTCGCATAGAGCGTGAAATTGGCTAAGAGGCCATATGTTTGAGCTTGTTTCGATCGCCACCGCCAATCAGGACGTCAAGCGAAGCCGGTTCGTTGCGACGGCCGCTCCGATTGCCGATATCGAGGCTGCTAAGGCATTTGTCGCACAGCACTCGGTCATGGATGCCAATCACAATTGCTGGGCTTGGCGCATCGGACAGAACTATCGCTTCAGCGACGATGGCGAGCCGAGCGGCACGGCCGGCAAGCCGATCCTCCAGGCCATCGACGGCTTCGAATTGGACATGGTGGTGATCGTCGTGACACGCTGGTTCGGCGGCACGCTGTTGGGCGCAGGCGGATTGATCCGTGCTTATGGCGGCACTGCCGCAATATGCCTGCAAGGTGCGGAGAAAAGAGAAATACTCCCAACCGTTGCGGCAACGATCGATGTGCAGTTCTCACATCTTGCTCTCGTAAAAGCGAAACTTCTCGCCGAGACAGGCGTGCAGCTTCTGGAGGAACGCTTCACCGAATCCGGAGCCGTGCTCGGTGTGACCATAGCGGCCTCGATTGTCGAACGGGTCATTGACAATATCCAGGATCTCACAAGCGGTCGAGCTACTGTCAAGTTGGATTGATCGGAGCACTCAGAAATGCACAGAACGATGATACTCTCCTGTCCCAGTGATCGATGAGGACAGGCAATCAATCACCAGAGAATACAACGCCCCGAGATGACACCGGCACTGAAGCGGCCACGCGCAGCATGCCGTGAAATCCAACCCAAAGCGCAATCGACCCGAGCGCGAAGCTGCCGAGGATCATGAACATCGCGCCATAGCCGATCTCCTGCGCCAGCCAGCCGCCGATCGCCGGGCTCAGTGATGCGCCGACCCCTTGCATGGTCATGACGACGCCTTGGCCGACATTGATTCGGCCGGTTCCGTTCAGGATGCGGGCGACGAGCGTTGGCACGGCAACGCTCTGCAGACCCGCGCCGATACCATCGAGAACCTGAACGGGATAGACACCCCAGGATGTGATCAGATGCGCCGCGACGAAGCCGCGGATCGGCAAGGAGACGAACGAGATCAGCAGCACGAGCCATTGCCCTCGCCGTTCCGCCATATGCATGGCGATCAAGGAGGTGACGATCATCGTGCCCTGCGCCACCACCACGGTCAGGGCGACGAAACCCGCGGGATCGGCCTGACCGGCGGAGACGACAGCCAGCCCGAACAGCGGCAGCATCGCGCCGTTGCCAAGATGAAACAATGCAAGCGCACCGGCCAGGATGAGCAAGGGCTTCGATTCGGCAAGCACTTTGAAGCCGCTCGGTTTGCGGTGTTTGGCAGGCTCCGCCTCGCCCAGCGGATCGACGGCGGCAAGGGTCGCACCACGCGCTTCGTCATCGTTAATCGCATCGGGCGGGATCATCAGCACGGAAATGATGGTCAACACGCCGAAGACGGCTGATAGCCAGAATACGGCGGTAAGCCCGAACATCCAGCCGAGCCATCCCGACAGTCCAGCGCCGACCAGATTGCCGGCATGATTGAATGCCTGATTGTAACCATTCTGCCGATTGAAGCCCGCCTGCCGGACAATTCCAAGAGTGATGCCATTGAGAGCAGGCCCGATCACGGCGCCGGCAATAGCGGTCGCAACCTGCGACAGCGCCACGACCCAGAAGAGCTGCGACACCAATATGATCATCGAGGCAAGGACGGTGCAGATGCCAAGCACAATCACGCATGTGCGCTTGTGCGTCGTCTCATCGATGAAGGCTCCGGCGGGAGCCATCATCACCATGCCCGCAATCCCGCCGATCGTCATGACGGAGCCGATCGATCCGCTTTGCCAGCCATGGGCGACGAGGAAAACCCCGAGGAAGGGTCCGATACCCGCCTGCACATCGGCCATGAAGAAATTCAGAAGTCCAAGTGGGATGAGAGCTCGGGCTTGATGCCGGTCGAGGGGAGATGAGCGCGACAAGTGACAACCATATGGTTCCTGAAATCGTCAAATGAAAAGCACTGGACGGCAAAAGGTTCCCATATGTTTAGAGAGGCGTGGCCTATGCCTGCGCTCCCAGCTGCCCCGTCGTGAACGCGATTTCCTGGCCGAAGGACAATTCGAGCGTATTGCCATCGGGATCGGCAATATAGGTCCAGCAACCGACGGGAGGGCCGTCGTCCCGGGGCTTGGATCTCAATATGCCCCGGCGCTCGGCTTCGTTGGCTTGCCGCAGCACCTCCTCGTGCGTGGAGCAGGCGATGCCGAGATGTCCAAAGGGTCCCAACGGCGTATCTTGGAAGCTGTGCGATGCGACGAGAACGAGCGCAAACGGGCGCAAGCCGTCCGCCATCCATGCGACCGCGTCCAGCGGCGCCTTTGCGTCCCGGCGATGGATCACCTGAAGACCGGCAAATTCCTCGTAGAAGGCAATGCTCCTGTCGAGATCGCGCACGAGCAGTGCGACATGGGATAATCCCAGATCCGTGTTTGTTGATTGGCTCATGGTCAATTCTCCTTTCCTTTTCAGTCTGAAGCATTGATACTGAGAATGGAAATCGAGATATGATATAAAAATCATGCACGAAATGAATAATGTCGCCGCCTCGGACTTGAACCTTCTGCTCGTCCTGGAGGCGTTGCTTGAGGAGCGTCACGTCTCGCGCGCGGCTCTGCGGCTCAATCGCTCGCAACCGGCCGTCAGCCACGCACTGGCAAGGCTGAGGGATATCTTCAACGATCCACTACTTGTGAGAGGCGGCGATGGGATGCAGCCGACGGCACGAGCGCTGCAGCTCGCCGAGCCGCTGTCGGAAGCGCTTGCGCTCGTGCGCTCCCTGGTGGAACAGCCACTATTCGATATCAGGCGGACCGAGCGCCTTTTCCGCCTGTCGCTATCGGACTATGGCGCCGCCATTCTCCTGCCGGCCCTTGTCTCGCGGCTGAGGCAATGCGCCCCCCTCGTCGATCTCACCGTCGTCTCCTATGGCAGGGAGAAAGCTCTTGCCGCCTTGACGGATGGCGAGCTCGACCTTGCCGTCGGCGTCTATCCGACATTGAAACAGCCGAGTCATCGCGATCTCAACAGCACGCTACTGTTCAAGGAGAGCTTCGCCTGCCTGGTGGATGCGAAGTCCGCACCTGCGCCCCTGGACCTCACCGGCTATCTGTCGCGGCCTCATGTTCAGGTTTCCGTCGCGCTGCAGGACAGCAGCGAGATCGATGCAGCACTCTTGCGACTGGGTCACAAGCGCCGGATCGCCGTTCAGATTCCACATTGGTCGACCGCACCGGATCTCGTACGCGGCACCGATCTCATATTGACCGCGGCACGACGCAGCATAGAACATTTGTCGGACCAGGGTCTTCTATGTCTTGACGTGCCCTTCGCCCTGCCGAGCTTTCCCTTCGTCCAGACCTGGCATCGTCGCCGCGATCGGGATGCGGCGCATCGTTGGCTCCGCGGGCAGATCGAGGACTTGGTGCGGCAGGCGACATGAAACGCAGGCGCTAGACCTCTGGATCAAGTCGAAAGGCAAGTTCATTCGGATCGGCCCCTTTCGGTGTAAAGCCGGCAATGTACACGCTTGTCCGACCCGGATCACCGACGGATAAGCTCCACAATATTGTCGAAGGTCCACGCAGCTAAAAAAGAGAAGGATTCGGAGGGAAAGCCGAATCCTTCTCGTCTTGATCGGAGGTCAACCGATCGGGGTGGGCAGCCGCATCGGATTGGAACGATGGGCTGCTGCTACCGACACAATGTGTCGGATGCCGGTCGGACGCGGACGTTTGAAAACGTCCTCTCGTCCGTGCTTGGCTCCTATATACATACATTCGGTATGTTTGACAACCAATTCGATGCGGATTAAGGCAGCATCTGGAAAAAAATTGTTGTTGGTACTTGGCACGGCATTCATATTCCCGCAGCCATAGGCAGTTATTTGACTAGGCGGATTCGCCCAGCGTAATACGGAAGCGCTGAACGCGACGAACGACGAGGATGCTTTGACGACCTGGCTACCCAAGGAATGATATCTGGTAAATCAGATCTGCCCTCGAGATGCCGCCCCCTTGAAATCTTACTGAAAACGATTGTGCCGTCGCGACATCTATGACATGGCGCGTGCGACGATAGTGGCAATCGCACGGAGAACCGGATGAACTTTCTGGGAAAAGACAGTTTTGCGGGTGCGCATCAGCAGGCTGCGTCAATCGACAGCAGGTCATCCTCCGAATATTGGTGGGTGCCTGGGAGCCTGGCCATCTATTTCATCGTGCAGGCATTAGTCCGCATCGCTATCTCCAACTCGCTGCGGATCGACGAAGCACAGCAGTTTCTCGTGGGCCAATGGCTCGCCTGGGGATATGACGCCCAACCGCCGCTCTACAACTGGATTCAGTACGGCATCTTCGAAATTTTCGGCACGACTGTCGCATCGCTCGTCATAGTGAAGAATCTTCTGCTCTTCCTCGTCTACTTCGCTTATTACAAGCTTCTTGGACTGCTCGTGACCGACAAAAAGCTGGCGGCGGTCGGAACGCTGTCGCTCTTGACGATGCCGCAGATGTTCTGGCAGGCGCAGAGAGACCTGACGCATACCGTCGGCACTCTGCTTGCGGTGCTGATGCTAATCTACTTCGTCATTGCGACCATTCGCCGCCCTACGGTCATTTCCTATGCGCTGATCGGCCTCTGGGCCGGGCTTGGAATGCTCACGAAATACAACTTCGCTCTGGTCATTGTCAGCGTCCTCGTCGCGACCTTCTTTCATCCCGAAGGACGAAAAAGACTTTTGGACTGGCGCCTTCTGCTGACGCTCGTGATCGCCGGTCTCGTGTTCCTGCCGCATGCCGTATGGATGGTGTCCAACATGGACCGCGTCCTGACAACGACCGTAAACACCATGTCGGAACAAGGCGCCGGCGGAAAGCTTTCCGACATCGGTTTCGGACTTCTCGAACTGGTCAAAACGAGCATCGCGATCGTCGCGCCTACGAGCGTGATCTTTCTGCTGTTCTTCCGTCAATCGTTCCTGCGTTCGCTGCGTGCCAGAAGCGAGTGGAGCGATTTCGTCGGAAGGATACTATTAAGCACGGTCGCGATTCTGCTGGTGTTGATACTGGTGATAACGCTCACGGAGTTTCGCGACCGCTGGCTGCTCCCTTTCCTGTTTCTGCTGCCCGCCTACTTCTGTCTGAAACTCGATGCTGCGGGCGAGCAACTTGGCACTGAGATAAAGAAATTCCTTTATCTACCCATCGTCATGATGGTGGCACTGCCATTGATATTGGCGGGAGGCATCCTCTTCGCTCGGTTTTTCCATTCTTATGAGCATCTGAACACGCCCTATGCGACCTTCGTGGACAAAATCGTTGCCGCAGAAGGAAAACAACCCTCGGCAGTCGTGACGACGACCTGGCACAAGGCGGGCAATCTCCGTGTGAACATGCCACACACAGCCGTGATATCAACGGAATATCCTGCTTCGGACCTTAGTCGCCAGGTTATAGGAGATGGGCCGGTCCTGTTGGTCTGGAACGAGCGAGACGGGCATCAGTCAAGCATGCCGAACGCCTTGAAGCTATGGCTCACGTCGAAATTCGGAACAACGGCGCAATTGCCATCGCAGCAGGATATTGCCCTACCCTATTATTACGGGAAGGACCCGGATCGCTATCATTTTGGCTATGCGTGGTATTATCCGAAGCCGAACTGACCTGCGACACTGCAGCCGCGCGACTTCATCGATGAAGAGATGATTGAGGCGCGGCAAGTTTCCGCTGCACATTCGTCCGGGCAGCTTCAATCGTAAGCAGTTTCCGCCGAGCATCACCCGGCGATGAAACGCCGTACATGTCTCGAATATCCAGTTTGGAAGCGAGTTGCTCGCGAATTGCCGGTTACCGCTCCAGCGCACCCTTTCCAGCAAGAATATGATTGCGGAATTTCGCAATCCGCGCGCTTCGTGTTTCGGACTTCTTCACCGAATTCAGATTGAGCACATAGCTCTTCTTTCGCCCCGGCGTCAGATCATGGAAAGCCTCCGCCAGCTCGGGATCGGAATCCAGCGCCTCGATCAACTCGTCTGGCAATTCGACTTCGCTTTGCTCCTTCGGCGGCTTGATGCCAGCTTCCGCATAACCCATCGCCTCCTTCAGATAAGATCGGATGACAGGCTCCATCTTCGCGACGGCGTCATTGCTCACAAAGCGGATCATATCGGGATGCTGGGTGTTCTGCCCTTGCTTTTCGAGCACGCCCTCAGGGTCCTTCATCAGCGCCGCGTTGAAGAAACTGGCGCGAAAATCGCCGCGAAAGGCACCAATGATCACGATGTTGCGGCCCTCATGCATGTAGCATGGATGCGCCCACTTGACCGTCTCGACGAGCCCCGCCTCCAGACAGATTCGGCGAAGTTTGTTCAGACCGTCAATCCACAGCCTCGTCGAACAGTCCGGCGTCGCAAAGCGTTCGCATCGTCCGCATCCCTTGGTAAAGAAGTCCTCGATATCGGTGATCATTTCCTCATCCACTTCGTAGTCCGGCTATTTGACGCATCCATGCCATCAGCCCGAGCAGGATAAAAACCTGACGAAAGCAAGCGGCCGGACCATACTCGCATGATTGTACCCCGGGGCTTGCCAGCGATAGCTCTCAACTCACTTCCGCCAGCACCTGTTCCAGTCTTTCAAGGAATTGCCGCCATCCCGCGTTGGCCCCTCCATAGGCCTGCTTCTGGTCCGGTCGGAAGCCAACCTGCTCCATGCGCAGATGGGTTCCCTTATCCGTCTGCATCAGCGTGAAGGTCACGACGCTCTTCAGATCGAAAGCCGGATCATCATGTGCAAAATTCCATCGATAGGACAACCTGCTGTTCGGCTCGACGATGAGCACCTCGCAATCCAGGACACCGCCCCAGTCGCTGTGAAAGCTAAACCGGTGGCCCAGGACGGGAACGAAGTCGTTCCTCATCAGCCACTCTGCCATCAGATGCGGCTGTGTGAGTGCGCGCCAGACCTTTGCCGGCGGATGCGCAATTTCGCGCTCGACGACGACAGCGCGCACTTCGCCCGACGCCGCCTTCATTGATCCATCCGATCGAGCAAGCCTTCGAGATCGTCGAACTTGTCTTCCCAGAAACCGGCCATTTCGCTCGTCCAGTCAAGCAATGGGGCAAGAGCGTTTCGTTGTGCGCGATAATGCGTCTGGCGTCCTTCGTGCCGGTCACACACCAGCCCCGCCTGTTTCAGAACGGCTAGATGCTTTGAAACGCCCGGCTGGGAGACCCCGGCGTAAGCCGTGAGCGCAGCGACGGTCTGATCGCCGCCACGGCACAATCGCTCGAATATCGCCCGCCGCGTCGGATCGGCGAGCGCTCGGAAAATAGGATCATGGGTATTTGCCATGGCAATTCATAACTCTGCGGCTATTGATTTGATCAATAGCTGACAGGCTATGAATGAGTCAAGCGTGGATCAGCCACGCTGTTCTCAGGCACTCGCGCCCAGCATCCGGAGGAAATCCACATCGTCGCCGATAAGAGCATCGACCAGCCGGTCCCTGACACAGTCCCGGATCATCGGCAGCGGGTCCCTGCCGCCCTGCCAGAAGATGGCAAGCTTTTCCGGCAGCGGCAGGCTCAGGCGCACGGCAATGCCGGCTTCCTGCAGCGCCTCGGCGTCGGCGCGGTGAAAGCGGTTCAATTCCAGCGAGACACCATCAATGCCGCCGGCGCGCATCGAGGCGACAATGTCCACAGGGCGATGGTGAAGGATCGCTTCCGTCTGTAGGCGCGGCTCTATCTCTTTCACGCGCATCAGGTCGATATGGTCGAAGGAGGATATGGCAACATGGTCGAAAGCGTCGAGCTCTCGCAACGTGCCGATCATGATATCGATGAGGCGATCGGGACGTTCGGGCTCCTTCATTTCGATCGCAAGGCGGGTATCCGTTTGCTTGGCCCACAGGAGCGTATCGGCAAGCGTCGGCACGCGGGTCCCGGCAAAGCACGGGTCGAATTTCGCCCCGGCATCAAGCGAAAGAATGTGCTGGAGATCATGATCTGCAACGAAGCCGAAGCCGCTGGTCGTCCGACCAAGCGTTCTGTCGTGGATCACGACGATCTGGTCGTCACGCGTCAGCATGAGGTCGATTTCGCACTCGTTGGCGCCTGCGTTCACACCCTCCTGGAAGGCGAGAATAGTGTTTTCCGGGAAGCGCCGGCTGAAGCCGCGGTGAGCGGCAATGCGGAGCGAACCATGACGAGCAGCGTGAAGGGGCAAAGGCAATGCAAGTCTCCTTGGAAGTCAGGTCTTTACGGGGGCAATCTAGCGAAGCGTCGGATCGAGAACGTCGCGCAGATAATCGCCGATCAGGCTGATCGACAGCGACAGGATGAAGATGACGATGCCCGGCAGGATCGCGATCCACCATTCGGTCATCACATAGTCGCGGCCCGCACCGACCATACTGCCGAGGCTGACAAGCGGCGGCTGGATGCCGAGGCCGAGGAAGCTCAGCGCCGATTCCTGCAAAAGGATTTCCGGCAGGACGATCGTCAGGTTGACGAGGACGACGGAAAGGATGTTGGGCAGGACGTGCAAAAAGGCGATGCGTCCTGTTCCGGCGCCATTGCGCCTCAACGCCGCGACATAGCCGCGCTCGAGCTCCAGCCCGGCCATGGTCCGAACCAGCCGCGCGTAACGCTCCCAGCCGTAGAGGCCGAGCAACGCCATGAAAAGCCAGAGATTATCGCCGAAGAAGGCGAGAACGGCGAGCGCGATGATCAGGAACGGCATCGATGCCTGAAAATCCACGGCGACGCGGATCAGCATGTCGGCAAATCCGCGGCCAAAAGCGGCAAGCAGCCCAAGCACCGTGCCAAGCGCCAGGCTGATCGCCGAAGCGCCGAGCGCGATCAGCAGGCTGGTGCGCAAGCCGTAGAAGATCCGGCTCAGAATATCGCGACCGAGCTCGTCGGTGCCGAGAATATGCTTGAACGAGCCGCCGAACAGGATCGGCGGCGCCTTGCGGGCATGAAGATCGATCTGTGCAAAGCCATGGGGTGCCAACACATTGGCAAAGATCGCGACCAGAATGAAGGTCACGAGGATGAAGGCACAAACCGCCGTCATCAGATCGAACCGAAGGCTGGGCCGGAAGGTTTTCTCTGATCTGACCTTTTGGGAAACGTCGGCGCCGGTCGCTGCATTCGCCATGGCTGATACCTTTCGAGGCGGCCAATCAGGCCGATGCGCGATGCCGCAGACGCGGATCGGCGAGAATGTAGAGACAATCGATCATGAGATTGGCCGTCACCATCGTCGCGGTGATGAGCAATACGATCGTCTGCACGATGTTCAGATCGCGCTGCGCGACGGAGGAGACGAGAAAGCGGCCGACACCCGGCCAGGCATAGACGCTCTCGACCACGGCCGCGCCGCCAATCATACCGCCGACGAGAAAGCCGAGCATCGTCAGAAGCGGCAGGGCTGCATTGGGCATGATATGCCGCCAAAGAAGGGCGCTTTCACCGATGCGCTTGGCGCGCGCCGCCAATATGAAACGCTGTCCCAGCACCTCCAGCACGCTTGAGCGGACGAAGCGGGCGATGATGCCGGCGTTGTAGAGACCGATGACCAGAACGGGCATGACGAGATGTGCCATCGTCGATCCCCCACCGCTAGGCAATATCCGCAGGGAGACGGCGAAAAGCTGGATGAGCAGGATAGCGATCAGGAAATTCGGAAGCGAATGCATCAGCACCGCAAGCGCCATCACGAAACGGTCGATCAAGCCGCCGCGATTGCGCGCGGCCAGAATGCCGAAGGGCACGCCGGCGCCGAACGCCAATATCAGGGCGGCACCCATCAATTCCAGCGTCGCCGGGACCTTCGACATGACCAGTGTCAGCGCGTCCTGCCCATTCAGCAGCGACGTGCCGAAATCGCCGCGCAGAAGATGGCCGAGATAGGCAAAATACTGGATGTAGAGCGGCTGATCGAGACCCCATTGCTGCCGCATCAGCGCCACCACTTCCGGCGGCGTCTCGATGGGCAACAGAGAATGCAACGGGTCGCCGCTGACGCGCAGAATGACGAAGGTGAAGGTCATCGCCAGGAACAGCGTCACGAGTGCTCTTAGAAACGCCCGCAGGATGGATTGAAGCATTGCCTGTTCCTTCAGAGCGTT
Source organism: Rhizobium sp. ZPR4 (assembly GCF_040215725.1). Classification (NCBI taxonomy): domain Bacteria; kingdom Pseudomonadati; phylum Pseudomonadota; class Alphaproteobacteria; order Hyphomicrobiales; family Rhizobiaceae; genus Rhizobium; species Rhizobium sp. ZPR4. Next base: position 952,621 of record NZ_CP157969.1, on the reverse strand, counting down.
TCGAGCATGGCCGCGGCCTGTCGCACCCTGCCGCGCCGCCCGCGGGGAACGGCGGAGAGGAGCTTTGCGGTATAGGGGTGGACCGGGTTTGCGAAGACCTCTTCCGTCGGACCGGTTTCCACGATCGAGCCCGCCTCCATGATCGCCACGCGATGCGAGACATGCCGGACCACCCGCACGTCATGGCTGATGAAAAGCAGCGACAGGCCGCGGGCTCGCTGCAATTCGAGCAGGAGATTGAGCACCTGCGCCTGCACCGAGACATCGAGCGCCGAGACCGGCTCGTCGCAAAGCAGAATTTGCGGCTCGACCACCAGGGCACGGGCGATGGCGACGCGCTGGCGCTGGCCACCGGAGAGCTGATGCGGAAATTTCTGCAAGGCGGAGACCGGCAGGCTGACGGCTTTGAACGTCTCCGCCGCGCGATCGAGCCTGCTGGCCGGATAGCCGATGCCGTGAATTGCCAGCGTCTCCACCATCTGATGACCGACGCTCCGGCGCGGATCGAGCGCGCCCATCGTATCCTGCGAAATGACCTGGAGATGTTTTGCCAGACCACGCCGGTTCGGCTTCATCAGGCTTTTGAAGGACTGGCCGAACAGCGTGATTTCGCCTGACGTCGGCTCGCGGTCGCCGCAGAGCAGCGAGGCAAGCGTTGACTTACCGCAACCGGACTCGCCGACAAGACCCAGGGTCTCGCCGGGCTTCAACTCCAGGCTCACATCCTTGATGGCGTGAAATCCCTTCACCCGTCCCGGCCAAAGGGAAAAGCCCGGCGCATAGGAAAATTGCAGATCGCGGGCGGCAAGTGCCGCGCCAGCGATACGCGCATCGGGTGGCATTTGCTTCTCAGGCATCATGGGAGCTCCATGGATTGAAGCAGGCAAGCGCTGCCGCACCGGCAATCAACGGCGGAACCATCGTCGCGCAATTCGGTTCCGCGCGCGGACAGCGAGGTGCGAAGGCGCAGGCCTGCGGCAGGTCATCATGCAATTTCAGCTCACCGGGAATGTCCGCGAGCCTCTCCAGCGGCCTGCCCCGTCCAGGCATCGCCTCCAGCAGCAGCCGCGTATAGGGATGGCGCGGATTGTCGTAGAGATCATCCGTGCGATTGATCTCGACCAGCGACCCCGCATACATCACCGCGATACGGTCGCAGACCTCCGAGACGAGATCGAGATCGTGGCTGATGAAGATCATGGGGATGCCACGCTCACGCACCGCCTTGACCAGGAGAGCGACGACCTGCGCCTGTACCGTGACGTCGAGCGCCGTTGTCGGCTCATCAGCGATGATCAATCGCGGCTGCATGGCGAGGGCCGTCGCGATCATCACGCGCTGGCACATGCCACCGGAAAATTGCGCGGGATAGGCATTGTAGCGCGTCTCGGGTTGCGGAATGGCGACTTCCGCCAGAAGCCGGAGCGCTTCGTCCCTTGCCTCCTTTGCCGACATGCCGGCGCTGATGGCCGCCTCGGCGATCTGGGAGCCGATGGTGCGCACCGGATCGAGGCAGGAGACGGGCTCCTGAAAGATCAACCCGATCGGCGGCAGCTTCACCCGCGACCGCCGACCAAGCTCGGCCGCATCATACATGGCGTCCTGGAAGGAAATATAGCCCGTCGCGCTGGCGGTCGATCCCAGAAGACCTGCAAGCGCAAGGCAGGTGAGGCTCTTTCCCGATCCGCTCTCTCCGACGATGCCGAGAATCTCGCCCTCGGCAAGGTCGAAAGATACGTTGTTGACCGGATGAAACCGCCCGGCGCCCGTTCTGAACGAGACGCTCAGATTGTCGACCGAAAGGACAGGTGTCGCCACTACCAACAGCTCAGCTCTTCTGTTCTTCGAAGGAAAGGCTGCCGGCGCCGAGATCCATCTGGAAGGCCGGCAGGGGCTGCCACTTGATGCCCTTGCGAATGCCGAAGAAGACGGCATTCTGATGCAGGACGGTCACGCCCGGATCTTCCCATTCGATCAGATGCAGCATGTCACGGAATATCTTGGCACGGTCGGCGGGATCGACCGCCGTTTCCATTTTCGCACCGAGCGCATCGAAATCGGCATTCTGCCAGATCTTGAACGAGGTGAGCGAGCCGGCCGCGCTGAACTGCGTGAAGAAGGAGATATAGGGGTCGGGGATCTGCCCGGTGCTCGACCAGTTGCCGATGGCGCGGGTCGGCGAGTTGTCAAACAGCTTGCCCGATTCGACGAACTTCATCTTGGCGTTGACGCCGACAGCCTGCCACATGGCGACAACGGCCTGCGTGACCGGGTTTTCCGCCGTGTAGTAATTGTTCTGCGAGCGGACTTCGATCTCCTCGCCATTGTAGCCGGCATCCTTCAGGAGTTGCATCGCCTGGTCCGGATCATATTTGTAGGCCGGATAGTCCTTGAGGTAGACAGGCCCATAGAGCTCGAACTGCAGGCCGTTCGGCACCCTCGTGCGGCCATTCCAGATCGTGTCGACGATCGCCTGACGGTCGATGGCGAGAATGAGTGCCTGACGGACGCGCGGGTCCTTCAGCGCCGGATTGTTCTTGTCGAAGAACAGGATGCGGTTGTTCGGAACCGGGCCGCCGACGATCTCGTGATCGGTGCTGGCGGTGACGACCGAAAGCTGATCCGGCGGCAGGTCCGTGGCAATGTCGTAGTCGCCGGCCAACAGCCCGGCAATGCGCGAAGAAACCTCCGGCACGATGCGCAAGGTCACGCGCTTGGCGGCCGGTTTGCCGCGATAGGCCTGATCGTGGGCGACCAGCACGACGCTTTCATTGGCCGTATAGCTTTCGACCTTATAGGGACCGGCGCCGACCGGCTTCTGCCGCCAGGTCGTCCAGTTGCCGCCGTTCTTCTGCCAGGCATCCTTGCTGATGACGACAGCGGCATAGGATGCAAGACGCTGCAGGAAGATCGGGTCCTGGAACTTGGTGACGAAGCGGACCGTCAGGGGATCGACCACTTCGACATGGTCGAGGCTGGTAAAGTTGGTGCGATAGGTCGGATAGCCCGGCGCATCCTTGTTCAGGAGCCGCTCAGGGCCGAAGGAGAAGGCGACGTCCTCGGCGGTCATCTCGCGGCCATCATGGAAGATCACGCCGGGGCGCAGCTTCATTTCGAGCACGGTCGGCGAAATCCAGGTCCACGAGGTAGCGAGATTAGGTTTCACCGAGAAATCGCCGCGCATGTCCAGCGCAAGCACGGTCTCGTGGATGGAATAGTTGTTGCGGAAGGCAACGTTGCTGGCGGCATCCACAGGTTCCTGAGACACCGGATTCATCTGAACGGCGATGCGCAGTTCCGGCCTCTTGTCGGCGTTGTCATCAGCTGAGGCAGACAGCGCCGGGACGAAAGCGGAGAGGCCGGCCGCAGCTCCCAGCAGAAGGGTCGTGCGGCGGGTAACCGGGCTGTTGAAGCCGCTGAGCAGATATTCAGACATCGGCACACTTTCCTATCAAAGCTTATGCACAAACGTTTGCGCAAATGAAAAACGGCCACTTGCATTCAGAACTGTCGTTTCTTTTATGCAAGGGAGAATGGCCGCAAGCTAGGCGAGCTCGATGACGCACGTATGACAAGTTCAGGGGTAACGAACCGCATCGGACGCATTGCAACGCGGGCGTCTACCGGGAGGTTGGAAAGTTCAACCAGGAGGTCGAGCGATGCTTCGCACAGCGCATCCGTCGGCTGTGCGACCGTCGTCAGAGGCGGAGCCCAATAGGCGGTGTCAGGCACGTTGTCATAGCCGACGACGGAAATATCGGCAGGTATCCGCAGGCCGAGATCGCGCAAGAATGCAACGACCTCGATCGCAAGCCCATCGCTGCCACAGATCAGTGCCGTCGGGCGTTGCGGCGATACCAGGAGATCCCCAAAGAGCTTGCGGTCGCGCTCGCCCTTCTCAAAGGAAATGACATCACCGACGACCAAGCCCGCACTGCCGGCAACAGCATCCTGGAAAATCGACAGCCGATCGCGAAGCGCGCTGCGACTGACGCGGTAGACGAAAGAAATGCGGCGGTGGCCGAGCTCTACCAGGTGGTCGAACAGCAGTCGTATGCCCTGGCGGTCGTCGGTGAGAACCGCGGGAAGCGGCCCCGTCAGCCCGGCGCCGAGCGTCACATGCGCCTTGCCGATGAGATCGAGATGGTCGCAAAGCGCCTGCTGGCCCGGCAGGTCGCTGACCATGATGACGCCATCGAAGAAATCCTGTTGAAACAGGCGCAACTGGCCAGCGATCTCGCCGGCCTCTGCCTTGGCCTGCGCGACCAGCAGTTCCACGCCACGACGTTGCGCCACAATTTGGAGGCGGCTTGTCAGATGCGGCTGATAGTGGCCCGACAGGCTATTGACGATCGCCCCGAAGACGCCGGTCCTATGTGTCCTCAGCGATGTCGCCAGACGGTTGACGACATAGCCGACGCTGCTCGCCGTTGCCCTGACGCGCTCCTGCGTCTCCGGACTGATGCGGCTGTCAGCCTGGCCGTTCAGGACGCGGGATACCGTGGTCGCGGACACGCCAGCCAGCCTGGCGACGTCGAGAATGCCGATTCTCTTTGGTGCTTTCATACTGGCTGCGAAACTCCTCCCTTCGCGCCGACCCGGCGCCGAGGGTTCCGAACTCTTGCCTCACTTCATTCAAGACGCAAGCTTACATTGCGGTTTCAGTGAGATTTTCAGAGGCGGGCGTGAACATGAAGCCGAAGCAGGATGAGAAGCAGCTGTCTGCCATTTGGCGAGCTGCGGGTGTCAAAAATGGACGCAGACAACGGGAACCGAAATGCCACAGATCAACCAACAATGGAAACGCAGCTCAGGCGCTTGCCGAGCTTTTCTTTCGAGATTGAAGCCGCGGTTCCCTATGCGATGGCAGTTTGTTTTGTTCATGCGCATAGTGAAACCACGAAATTTGACCTTCCCAAAATTGTAGCAACGATCGACAACGATACGTCCGGGCTTGCTGAAGCTCATTGAAATCCAAATTTTTGAGGGCTCTTCCTTGGCACCACGCAAGATCATGATCATTCGCCATGCCGAACGTCCGATGGACGACGGCAAGGACCAGGGGGTCCGGCTCGACGGGACGCCGAACGAGAACTTTCTGACCGTGAGGGGATGGCAGCGGGCAGGCGCCTTGGTTCGCCTGTTCTGCCCGCTTGGCAAGAGCGGCACCCAAGGCGCTATCGAACGGCCGACCTTGCTCTATGCGGCGCATCCCGACGACAAGCATCGCAGCCACCGCACCCGATCGACCCTTCAGCCACTGGCTGACCTGACGGGGCTCACCGTCAATATCGATCACGCACGCGGCGAAGAACCGGAACTGGCAAAGGCCGTCCTCAATCAAACGGGTGTGGTGCTCATTGCCTGGGAGCACAAGGCAATTCATGAGATCGTCACGGCGTTGACGCAAAGTGCTATAAACGCGCCCGTTTGGCCCGATGATCGATTCGACATGATCTTCGTGCTGACGCCGGATCCGGCCTGGCATCTCCTCCAAGTGCCGCAACAGGTTCTGGCGGGCGATCAGGCAAGCATTTTCCAGCCCTAAAAATGAAGGCCCCACTCATGACACGTGAACGCCGGAAACCCAAAAATGCCAAGCGCACCTACGGAGTCCTCGTCGGCAGGGTTACCGATGGCGCAATGAAGCCGTCGGGTTCCTCGCCGCATTATGAGATCTGGGTCAAAGCAGGCGACGATGATTTCCGGATTGCCGTCAACGTCCAATCGGTTGATGGCAGCGAAGTGTTGGTTCACTACGACCCGGAGTTCAAGGACAATAGCGGCCACGATATTGCCGGGCTTGCCCAGGGCCCGGCAGGCTTCAAGGCCTTGCAGACAGGACCGGACGGCGAGGGCCTGGACTATATTCGCGACACGCTTTTCCCGATCGAGGATATGACCGCCATTCCGGTCGAAGGTGCGCAGCTGTCGCTGGCCAACATGCTGGACGGACAAATCGAACGGGCAAAGGCGGATACCGGCGCTGTCATCGTTGCCTTCGGCGAATATTTTCAGGACCAGGGAAGCGACGAAACCTTTCATTTCAGCCCGGAACGCGGCGTCCACGATATCCACTTCATGCAAGGCAACTCCGGCAGTTTCGCCGACGACAATCGCGTCCATGGCGATGGCGGCCTGTTCATCCGATTTGCCGGCGGCGAGACCATAGCCTTGTTCGTGCGCTTCAGCGTTCAGTCGCTCAAGACCGACGATCAGACCGGCGCCCCACTCGCCTGACGGGCCTTTCGGTCAACGTCTCGCGGCGATCGGAGAACAGCGCAAATTCCATGGTCGACAGCAAATGCAGAAACTGAAGCAACCATCCAGGGAGAGGTACAATGAACATAAGTCTGATCGTGCATCCCGGTGTCGATAGTGCTCTTATTGCCTGGCGCAGCGACTTTATCGACCAGTGCCGTGGTTTTGCCTTGCGACGGAAGATCAAGCGCGCGGCTGGAAGCCCGCAAAGCCCGAATACGGTCTCCGATGTCGACGCCGACGGCTTTCATGAGGAGATCGTTGCCAGTTGGGTCGGCTTCGCCGATGGGCCGGCCGTCGAAGAAGGCACGCGCAAGCCGACGACGGAATGGCCGATCCAGAAATATCTCTGGTCCGATTTCGCCGTCAATCCCGGCGATGTCGTCGCCTACAGGGTCTCCGCCATGACCGGGCCTGAGACGGCGCTGCAGGAATCGGCCGATCACGTATCGGACTGGAGCGATGCCCTGCAGATCGGGGCAGAAACCAGCGGCCATGTCAGCTGCTATTTCAATCGAGGCATCGTTGCCAGCCAATGGCTGGCACGCGTGCTGCCCGAAGAGGCTCCAACCACCAAACTCAAGAAGGCGATCGCCAACCCGGAAGATCCGATCCGCCGCTTTCTCGCGGGGCCGATCCGCGACAAGCTGGTATCGCTCTTGAACGATGCGCGATCGAATAGCGGCCATATCTATGCCGCCCTGTTCGAGCTGGACGATCCCGAATTGATACCTCTGCTGCAGGGCTTCAAGAAGCGTGCCCATATCGTGCTTGGCAATGGCAGCGTGAAGAAAAAGGGCGAGGACGAAAACGAGGATGCCCGATCCGCGCTGTCTTCCTGCGATGTCAAGGATCGCATGAGCGCGCCGCGGGCACTGGCGCACAATAAATTCCTGGTCATCTGCGATGCAGACAAGGCGCCTCAAGCCGTGTGGACCGGCAGCACGAACTGGACGATGACCGGCCTTTGCACCCAGGCCAACAATGCGCTCCTGATCGACAACCCGGCCGTGGCGGAATTCTACCTTGACCAGTGGAAGACGCTTGCCTCCGATGGCAATGATTCCCCGCCTGCTCTCTACCAGAGCAATGCCGAACCCAGGACGACATCGAAAGCCAAAAATACGACGGTCTGGTTCACGCCGATGCGTGAGGGGCTCGATCTCGAACAGGCAGGCGAGCTGATCCGCGGCGCCCAACAGGGCATCCTGTTCGCCATGTTCAATCCAGGGCCTCGCGGTACGCTTCTCAACGACATCATCGAGCTTGCCTCTCCGTCGAGCCCGTCGTTCAAGCCCGATCTCTACATCCAGGGCGTGGTCAACCAGAACCCCGGCACGGCAAAGAACCCTGTCGTGCTGTTCAACAGAGGCGAACGGATCGATGCCAACGCCGATGTCGTCCTGCCCGCAGCAATCCCCGGCCGTTTTGCCTATTGGCAGAAGGAAGTCCTGAAGCTGCCGACTGCCCACGCCATGGTCCACAGCAAAGTGGTCATCATCGATCCGTATGGTCCCAATCCCGTCGTGATGACCGGCTCCCACAATATGGGTCCGAAGGCGAGCGGCGTGAACGACGAAAACCTGGTGATCATCACCGGCAACGGCGATCTTGCCAGCCAATATGCCGGCAAGATCATGGAAATCTATGCCCAGTATCGCTGGCGGCAATCCGTTCAGAAACAGGGCGGCGCGCCCAAGTGGACCGGTCTTGCCGATGATGACAACTGGCAGATCAAATCGCCCGACCAACCCTATGACAAACGCCGCATACGCGAGCTCGACTTCTGGTTCGGCAAAAATGACAATGCCTGACACCTGACGCGCATCAACCCCGGATCGCAGCGAACCCACTGCGATCCTCCCTGCGGGCATGGTTCGACTTGCTCAGGCATTTGTAATGCCGACGCAATCTTCGACTTCTAGTGGCTTGGCAACAATCTGGATTCCCAAATGTTGCTTCGCTGCATCCTTCCCACGCTTCTCTGTGTCGGCGCTTTGGCGCTTACGGAGTGGGCTTTCGTCATCGTCAAAACCCATAGGGACCGGTCGGACGAAATGGTCGCGCAATATCACGGGCCGCTTGCAGGCGTGCTTCGTCGCATACCCGAACGGCAGCTTATTGCAGGACATGAGATTGCCGGCAATGCCGCGCCGCTCCGCTTCGGTAGCGAGTTCCGCCAGGCTTCCCTACACGATGGCAGCTCGCCCGCAACGCCTGGCTATTTCGAAAGATCGAGAATCCTTCTATACCTTCTGCGTTCGCGCCACTGGCGAAAAGTAGCTCCTAGCGAACCTTCGCAAGTCGACTGCCGGACATGAATAATCCCGCCGCATTTGCTTAGATAACGCCAATAGACGAGCGACAGTTACTCTTTGCGCAAACACGCCGCTGGCTCTCGCTCGCTGCCCGAGTTTCCAGCCGTCCATTCGGGTAGGTTAAATAAACCTCTGGTAGATGCTATGACTTACTCTACCGGCTTGGATGCCACCCCCGAGCCGGCGATTGCAGCGTCCGACGAGACTGCATGCCCTCGCAGTGTCGTCGGACACCCTCTCTGAGAAGAGCGTCCATTTCGACCGGTTCATGCCGCCCGTCCCGCTTTGCGGCCGGAGAAAATGCATCCTCCCAGGAACGTGCCCTCCAGCGCATTGTAGCCGTGATATCCACCGCCACCAAAGCCTGCCGCCTCGCCGCAGGCATATAATCCCGGTATGAGCACGCCGCTCTGCCCAAGCGCCTGGCTATTCAGATCGGTTTCAAGCCCGCCCAGAGATTTGCGAGTGAGAATATTGAGGCGCACGGCAATCAATGGGCCGGCCTTTACATCCAATATGCGATGCGGTGGGGCCGTGCGCATGAAGCGATCACCGAGATATCCGCGCGCCTGTCTCAACGCGACGATCTGGGCATCCTTGGCAAAGGGATTATCCAACTCGCGATCGCGGGCTTCGATCTGGGTGCGCAGATGGCCAAAATCGAGCGGGTGGTCGCCGATACGGTTCATGCCGGCGACCAGCTCTTCCAACGTTTCGGCAACGATGAAATCCTTGCCCTTCGCCTTGAAGGCTTCCACCGGCGGGGGAGCCGACCGGCCAAGACGGCTGCGCAGAAGGAGCCCGATATCGCGTCCCGTAAGATCCGGATTCTGCTCGGAGCCCGAAAGAGCAAACTCCTTCTTGACGATCTTCTGCGTGGTCACGAACCAGCTGTAACCATGGCCGAGCTTGCAGATGTGCTGCAGCGTCGCAAGGCTGTCGAAGCCCGGCAGGCAAGGTGCCGGCATGCGATTGCCATTGGCGTCGAACCAGAGCGAAGACGGACCTGGCAAAATGCGAATACCATGGTTCGGCCAGATCGGGTCCCAGTTGGCAATGCCTTCGGTATAGTGCCACATCCTGTCGCCATTAATCGGCCGCGCGCCGGCTGCCTCGGCATGACCGATCATCAAGCCGTCCACATGATGGGGCACGCCGCTCAGCATCCGCTCCGGGGGCGTGCCAAGACGGTCGACGGGCCAGGCGCGGCGAACCAGTTCTGGATTGCCGCCGATGCCGCCGCTCGCCACGATAACGGCACCCTCGATGCGGAAGTCCCCCACGACATCACGGCTCGACTGCCGACCACGGGGGATACCATCCTCAGCCAGGATCTCACCTTCCACGCCGGTTATGCCATTGTGATCACCGATCAGCCGCGTCACCCGCCGACGGAACAACAGCTCGACCTTGCCTTGCTTCTCTGCCGCCAGAATCCGCTTTAGGAATGGATCGAGAACGCCGGGACCCGTGCCCCAGGTGAGATGGAAGCGCGGCACCGAATTGCCATGCCCGTCGGCAAGGCCTCCGCCACGCTCAGCCCAGCCGACGACGGGAAACCAGCGCATGCCGAGCCCGTGCAGCCAGCTGCGCATCTCGCCGGCGGCAAAATTGAGATAGGCATCCGCCCAGGCACGTGGCCAGAAGTCCTCAAGCCTGTCGAAGGCGGCAGCGCCCAGCCAATCCTGACGGGCGAGATCGAGACTGTCGCGAATTCGCATCCGCCGCTGTTCGGGCGTATCGATCATGAACAGCCCACCAAGAGACCAGAAGGCCTGACCACCAAGACTTGCCCGCGGCTCCTGATCGACAACGATCACCCGTTTCCCGCGCTCTATCAGCTCGCAGGCGGCAACAAGACCGGACAAGCCTGCTCCGACGATGACGACATCTGCACGACTGCTCATTTGTTCTCCCCCGGCGAATAGCGTACTCACCTGGAAGTTTAGTGAAGCTTACGTAAAAGTAAAACGGATCTGATGAGCGTCAGGGGTCTATCGTTCGACGACTTCATGCTTCTCTTCAATACCGCTTTCCGTTGCAGCGCATTCGGGCTGCGCACTGGACGCAACGGCGCCCGAACAGCGTCCAACACGATTAGATAGCCGGCATCGCAATGGATCGAACGGCGGCATCCACCAAGCCTGCATCCCATATCCACGAAACCTGCACCATATTCATATTGTCTTCCGATGCCGACAGGCGACCAGTCGCCCGTTTTCCAATGAGGCAGCCGCTGTCACCGCGAAAGAGCCTTCAGCAGGCATCGGGCTCCGAGCGGAGACGGGCAATGCCAAACGACAGTGCCAAGTCTCGTAGGGAAAGCATCATGTATAAACGCAAGATACCCACGCTTGTCGATTGGTTTGCGCTGTTAGCCCGCCTCGCGCCGATCATCAGCGCTTATCTTTGGCCGATATTCCTTCGTTTCATTCTAGGCGCTGTCTTTTTTGTCGCACTGGCCGCACTCATCTATCACTTGCTTGATGTGGAATTGAACTTTTCCGTGCATGGCTCTGCTCCCGGAATCGCTCCGTTCATGCACGAGCGATAGTTTTGCCCTGGGGTCGATTGCCTCCCGCTATCGAGCCTGTGTGACATCCTTTCGGCGGAGCGCAAAAACCTGGGCTCGCAATTGACTGGAAGAAGGAAATCACGACAAGGTGCATCCCCACGGCCTTCTCCATCGCATCGGCTTGCCTGACATCGGAAGAGGCCATTCGATTGCTTAACGAGAGAGGAGCAGCAGCCATGGGCAAGCTTCCCGACATGACGAAACATCGCGGCTTTCCTTCCGGCATGCCGGGAACCGGCGTCCAATTCACCATTCGCCGCGCGAACCCGAAAGGCGTGACGCCGATCAAAAAGCTGCCGCGCCGCGCGCGGCCGGGAACGCAGGAACACCGGATCGACGCCGCATTCCTGCACGCGCTCTGGCACTATTTCGGACCCGAACCCTTCGAGCGCGGCAATCTCGACGCCGCACGCCTGAACCTGCTTTTTGAGCGCGAGGTCCTGCCGGCCGACAAGGATTTCGATCCGGTCTCCTATGAAGCCATGCTCGTCATCAACGAGAAACTGGCGCGCGAAAGCTTTCCCGAAGCGTTCGAAGACGTGATGGAAGTTTGACGCCACGCGGACGTGTGGCGAGCCTCGTGAGGGCCGTCAACTTATGGGCTGCGCGGCCGAGCCGATGCCTTCGACAAGGATGCGGACAATGCGCCTGATTTCCTGCCCGCTGAACGATCCCGTCGACAGTGCCGTCAGCATGGATTGCCCAAAAACCCCGAGCAAGACAAGGGTCATGAAATTGAGATCCTCGTCCTTGCGAATGATCCCTTGCCGCTGGCCAAGAGCCAGAATGTCCCTCACAAGCCCCTGGAACGAAGGCCGACCGGACGGCGGGTCGAGCGATGGCCGGACGGCGGGACTGAGAGCAAGCCTTGCAAGCGACGGATTGGCAAGGCACCAGCCTGCGCTGTCGAGAAGCACCAGTTCGAGCAGGGACAGGACATTCTCGTTTGCCGCCATTCTCACGCGATAGCCGGCATCCTGCGCTTCGACCAGTGCGATCAGGCAGAGCGCAATGTCCTCTTTCGAGCGAAAAAGATTGTAGACTGTCTTGCGCGTCAGGCCGGCACGGCCAGCTATTTCCTCAATCGAGGTCTCCGCGAATCCAAGTTCCCTGAAAGCCGCGCCCGCGGCATCAAGGATGAGTTTCCTCGATCGTTCCCTGCGCTTCATGATTGTCATTTTTATACATTAGTGTAATTTTACACGAGTGTAAATAAAATCGGATGCTGTCATGTTGAAGGAATTCGGCCCCGATATCTGGACTGCCGATGGCCCGGTCGTGACGGCCGCAGCGGGATTTCACTATCCCACGCGCATGGCCGTCATCCGACTGCGCAACCACGATCTGGTCCTCTGGTCGCCGGTGAGGCTCTCGAGCGACCTTCGCTTCGCGATCGAAGCGCTGGGCGTCGTGCGACACCTCGTGCCGCCGAACTCGCTGCATCACACATGGCTTGCCGAATGGCGGGAAGCTTTTCCGGAGGCGAAAATCTATGCACCGCCCGGCCTGCGGGAAAAGCGCAGGGATATCGCTTTTGATGAGGACCTTCGCCGTGACACGCCGATCTCCGCCTGGACGGGAGAGATCGATATCGCCATCGTCGAGGGAAACAGGATAACGACGGAAGCCGTCCTCTTTCACTACCGCAGCGAGACGGCGATCTTTGCCGATCTCCTCCAACAATTTCCGCGGGATTGGTTCAGGGGATGGCGGGGCCTCGTCGCCCGGCTCGATCTCATGGTGGCGCCAGAACCCTCCGTGCCCCGCAAATTTCGTGTGGCTTTTACCCATCGTCAGGTCGCTCGCGCGGCGCTCGACCATATTCTGGCCTGGCCCGCGAAAAAGGTTCTGATGGCGCACGGGACCCCGATCACCGCGAATGGTCAGGTGTTTCTTCGGCGCGCATTTCGCTGGCTTGCCGGTGAATGACGGCCTCATTTGGCGAGAAAGAGCCGCCTGCGACCGTCTGCATAGTTGCTTCCGCAGGCGAACGCACTAACTTGCGGTAGTCGACACTCTTCATTCGAGGCTGACATGTCCGACGATGTCTTGCTGACATTCAACGCCGGCTCCTCGACCTTGAAAATCGGGGTCTTCGAACTGGCGACCGAGGGGCCAAGGAATGTCGGCCGCGGCAAGATCGATTTCGATCAGAGCCCACTGATGCTTCGCTATTCCATCGGCCCGGATAGATACGAGAAGGCGATCAGGGGCGACAACGGTGCACAGTTCGTCTCCGTCATCTCCGAAACGCTGGATCATATGCTGGCTCACCTTCCCGGCAGGCTCCTCGCGGTCGCTCACCGCGTCGTCCATGGTGGCCTGACGTTTCCGGAGGCAACCCTGCTGGACGACGCTGCCATCGAGCGGATCGAGACGCTCGTGCCCCTTGCTCCCCTGCACCAACCCCAGGCACTGCGTGCCATCCGATCGATGGCAGCGCTGCGGCCCGACGTCCTGCAGACCGCCTCCTTCGACACGGCCTTTCATGCATCGCAAGCCGACCTGGTGCGGCGGCTGGCAATTCCGCGCGCCATGCATGACGACGGCATACGCCGCTACGGCTTTCATGGGCTTTCCTATAAATATATCGCCTCGCAGCTTCGAAAGATCGATCCCGAAGCTGCAAGAGGCAGGGTCGTGGCCTGCCATCTCGGCAGTGGCGCCAGCCTCTGCGCGATGGAAAACGGTATCAGCCGCGACACGAGCATGGGATTTTCGGCACTGGACGGCATTCCGATGGCAACGCGCCCCGGCTGGCTGGATCCGGGTGCCCTGCTCTACCTTATGAGGACAGGGATGCGGCAGGCCGAACGGATCGAGGACTTCCTGTACCATGAATGCGGCCTGCTCGGCGTTTCAGGCATCAGCGGCGACACGCGGGTTCTGCTCGATGACGAGAGCCCGGAAGCGGCAGAAGCTATAGATCTGCTCTGCCTGCGCATATCAGGCGAGATCGGGCGGCTAAGCGTCACGATCGGCGGCCTCGACGCCATCATCTTTACCGCCGGCATCGGTGAAAACCAGCCGCAGATCAGGACCCGCGTTGCACAAAGGTTGCAATGGTTGGGTATTGAGATCGATGAAGGCGCGAACATGCGCAACGCGATCGCAATCGACGCGGCCTCCAGCCGCGTGAAGCTGTTCGTGATCCCGACCGACGAGGAACGGGTGATCGCCGACGAGGCCGTTGCCCTCATCGCTTGACGAAAACGAGGAGACGCAGATGAATGCCGTTAGCACACCGCCTTCACCCGAAGAGCTCGTACTGATCGACCGCTACTGGAAGGCGGCCAATTATCTGTCGGTCGGCCAAATCTATCTGATGGACAATCCGCTGCTGCGTGAACCGCTGAAACCGGAGCATATCAAACCGAGACTGCTTGGCCACTGGGGCACGACGCCGGGTCTGAACTTCATCTACGCGCATCTCAACCGCATCATCAAGGCGCGCGACCTCGACCTCATCTACATATGCGGCCCCGGACATGGCGGCCCCGGCATGGTCGCCAATACCTATCTCGAAGGCACCTATAGCGAAATCTATCCAGATATCTCCGAGACAACGGAGGGGATGCAAAGGCTGTTCAAGCAATTTTCCTTCCCCGGAGGCATTCCGAGCCATGCCGCACCGGAGACACCCGGCTCCATCCATGAGGGCGGCGAGCTCGGCTATGCGCTCGTGCATGCCTATGGCGCCGCCTTCGACAACCCCGATCTGATTGTTGCCTGCGTCGTCGGCGATGGCGAGGCCGAGACCGGACCTCTGGCGGCGAGCTGGCACTCCAACAAGTTCCTCAATCCGGCGCGCGATGGCGCGGTACTGCCGATCCTCCACCTCAACGGCTACAAGATCGCCAACCCGACGATTCTTGGCCGGGAAAGCGACGACGATCTCCGCAAGCTGTTTTGGGGCTATGGCTACGAACCCTTCTTCGTCGAGGGACATGAACCATCCGCCATGCATCAGGCAATGGCCGCCGCGTTTGACGGGGTGTTCGACCGCATCCGCGACATACAAGGAAACGCGCGCGAAAAGACCTCGTCCGAAGGCATGCCGCGCTGGCCAATGATCGTGCTGCGGAGCCCGAAAGGCTGGACCGGCCCCAGGCAAGTCGATGGCAAGAAGGTCGAAGGCTTCTGGCGGGCACATCAGGTGCCGGTCGCCAATTGCCGCGGCGACGAGGGTCATCGCAAGATCCTGGAAGACTGGATGCGCAGTTACGATCCGGACGACCTTTTCGATCATAACGGGCGGCTGAAGGCCGAGCTGCAGGCGTTGGCACCGCACGGCAAAAGGCGCATGGGCGCCAATCCCCACGCCAATGGCGGCGTGCTGCGCAAGGAGCTTCTGGTTCCCCCCATCGAGGATTACGCCATAGAGATCGGCGAGCGCGGCAGCAAGCAGGTGCAATCCACGGAAATCCTTGGGCACTATTTGTGCGACACGCTGAAGCTCAATAATCCCGAGCAGAATTTCCGCATCTTCGGTCCCGACGAGACGGAATCGAACCGGCTCGGCAGCGTCTTCGAAGCCACCGATCGGGTCTGGATGGAGGCGATCGAGGATTATGACGTCCATCTGGCCCCGGATGGCCGGGTAATGGAAGTCCTGAGCGAGCATTTATGCCAGGGCTGGCTGGAAGGCTATCTGCTTACCGGCCGGCACGGGTTGTTCTCATGCTATGAGGCTTTCATCCACATCGTCGATTCCATGTTCAACCAGCATGCCAAATGGCTGAAGGTTTCGCGCGAATTGCCGTGGCGCAAGCCGATCTCATCGCTGAACTATCTTTTGACGTCGCATGTCTGGCGCCAGGATCATAACGGCTTTTCCCATCAAGACCCCGGCTTCGTCGATCTCGTTGCCAACAAGAAGGCCGACATCGTGCGTATCTATCTGCCGCCGGATGCCAATACGCTGTTATGGGTCGGCGATCACTGCCTCAGAACCTATGACCGGGTCAACGTCATCGTTGCCGGCAAGCAGCCGGAATCGCAATGGCTGAGCATGGATGAGGCGACCGCCCATTGTAAAGCCGGCGCCGGCATCTGGGACTGGGCGAGCTACGAGGACAACACGATCGCCCCTGACGTCGTGATGGCTTGTGCGGGCGACGTCCCGACCATGGAGACGCTCGCCGCCGTCATGCTGCTGCATGAGGCGATCCCCGATCTCAAGATTCGCACGGTCAATGTGGTCGATCTTTTGGCTCTGCAGGATCCGGAGCAGCATCCGCATGGCCTCGATCATCAGGCCTTCGATCAGATCTTCACTGCGGACAAGCCGGTGATCTTCGCCTATCATGGCTATCCTTACCTGATCCACCGGCTGACCTACAGGAGGACCAATCACGACAACATCCATGTGCGCGGCTTTATCGAGGAAGGCACGACGACCACGCCGTTCGACATGACCGTGCTGAACGAGCTGGACCGCTATCATCTCGCCCTTGAAGCAATCGACCGGGTTCCGGGCCTGGCGGACAAAGTGCCCGACGTCGTCAACGGCCTGAAAGCAAAGCTCGTCAAACATCACGACTACGTCCGGCGGCACGGCGAAGACATGCCTGAAATCAGGGATTGGCGCTGGAAGCGATAGGCGCAGTCACGCCCATCATGCGCGATCGAAGAAACCATGCGAAATCGCCGCACCGGCGGCGACCAATTACAATTTTGCCTTCCAGACATGATCGGGTGCTCAATTTCCTGCGCCTAGCCAGCGAAGCGTACCAGCAGGATCACGAGCACGGCGGCGGCAAGCCCGACGATAAATGTCAGACGCTGCCACCGTCGCTTGAGAATGATTTCGCCTTGGCGGACATCATCGGCGGAAAATGTCCGAGGCTCGTGCTTGTCTGGATCACCTTGATCTCTTCTGCTCATCGCAACCATCCCTCGGCGGCAAAACCCGCCGATCATGTCTGCTCGCAGATTATGGCTTACGACCGATAGGTGCCGGTAAGGCTTGCTTCTGCAAGCATATGTTTCTTCACCTTTTGCCACATTGCTTCGGCTCCGACGGCTTCAGGGAGCGTCATCCTCGGCACATTCAGGGCGGCGAGCCGGAAAACATAACGATGGGGAGGGTCGCCGTCCGGCGGCTGCGGACCGTCGTAACGGGCATTGCCGAAATCATTCTTATAAAAGCGCAGCGCCTGCTCCTGCATCGTATCCACGTTTTCAACCAGGCCGCTCCACTCCGCCGGAATATTGGCGATGCCGCAATGGCGGAACGTGCCACCCGGCGCATCCGGGTCCTCGATGATCAAGGCGAAACTTTGGGTCTTTTCAGGGGCGCCACCCCAGGCAAGCGGCGGGAATACATTTTCCCCGTCCAGCGCATGTTTGCTCGGTATCGGCGCATCCTCAGCAAAGGCCTTGCTGATCAACGTCAAAGCCATTCGATCCTCCTCTTGCTGTCATGGATTCATGAGCCTGTGAAGTTCTGAACCTAAGGTGGAACACGTCAGAATCATTATTGTTCCCCACAGGGAACATTCGCGCTCACCCGCAGTTGTTCGAGCGTCCACGAAGGAGGAAAAAATGACGGATGAACGGTTCGAGTGGATCAGCAAACGGGCCTACGCCATTTGGGAAGCGGCCGGCCGTCCCTGGGGACGCAGTCAGCATCACTGGGACCAGGCCGCCAAGGAGCGCGAGATCATGGAGAGAACGCGCGCATCCGTCGACGGCGAAGAAGTGCTCGCAAGATTTCGACGGACGACTGCAATACGGCCATCCGAGGATGATGCTCGGGAAACCAGGGAAAACGCGCACTCCGACGACGGGCGCCTCGGATAATTTCCAATCATCGGCAGTTCCCGAGCTGTTCCGTTCCGATATCCGATCCTCTGCAAGACGAACGGATATCCGCAATACATCTTGATCCCCCCGAAATTTCGAAAGCCGACCTGCTAGTTCTGCGTTCCGTCACGATTTGGTTGGGCCGGCGTGCTCTTCGTGCCCTGCTGATTGTTTTCCGTGCGATCGGTCGGGGCGGGCTGTGCCGATTGCCCTGCCGGCGGCGTATTGTCTATCGTGCCTGCCTGCGGCTGCCCGCTGGAGGAGCTTATCGTCGGCGCCGGGCTCTGCGGTTTGTTTGGTTCGATATAACGACCCCAGACCTCAACACCAGCCCATGCGATTGCCGCCAGAACCAACGCCGAGATCAGGACGGCGAACAGGTGCGTACCGCGCACTCCCTGCCGGGCCTCGGTTGCGGACAATGTTTTCCTCTGTTCCGAGGGGTTCTTCGGTTCCTGAAATGCCATTGCAAACCTCCATTTGTTGGGGATGCCATATGGGCCTAACCGTGACGCCGGGAGATGGTTCCACAGAGGGGCACCGCATGCGATTGGCATGGAACCGGAACAATGCGCAAAGCCCGACGTTAGCCTCATGAGGTTACAGATCGTGCCAAGCGGACGCGATGGGGCTGAAGAATATGGAGATTTTTCCGCTTTCTCTCCGTAGCCAACGAAACGGCAGACGAGCTTCCTATCCATCCGATCTGCAGCCTTCCAACGTTCAAGGAGCCAACGTTCAAGGAGATGGAAGATGGATGAGCCTTTGAAGCTTTACCGTCTGGTCCCAATCGCAGCCGACCAAGACCCCAACTGGCTGGATGCAAAATCGCATGGCGAGGTCCTGGTTGCCGCCCGCACCGCGGGCGATGCCCGTATCGTGGCAGCCGAAAGGGAACTGGATTTCATGGATATCGATGCCGCGCCCGCAGAAGACAAGACGACGAGGATGGCAAGCGTCTTTCGCAACGAGAAACTCTATACCGTCATAGAGGTGCACAATGGCAAGGAATATCGTAAACGCGGTGTCGTCGAAGGAACGATCGGCGTCGACACCATCATCTCGACCCAGGTCTGATTGGCCGTGCCGTTCGAGCGGCCAGAGCCTGACCAAATGCGGCCGCTTCCTGCTGATAGCGGCGGTCGCGACCGTGCTGTCATCGAATTTCGTATTCGCGCAGCAGCAACCGGACAATGATCCATGCAAGGCGGAAGACACCAATCGGCAGACCGACAACAAGCAGGCGGAAAACGGAAAGGCGTCGCCGACGCCGGATAATCCCAGTCAGAAACTGTCCGACTGCGGCGGCGTGCTGAAGCCGCCGGCCGTTGGCGACAGCAAGATGGAGAAGCCCGCGCCGCAGGTCGGCAACATGCCCGTCATCAAGCCCGGCGATCAGCAAAAAGAACAGCAGAACGGCCAACAGCCAGACAAATAATGCCCATCTCTCATGGCTTTGGTTCGGGCTGCTCTATGGGGCCGCGCGTCACGGCCCCAGAGTCTCGACCATCGCTCGACGTAAACGGCTTGATGACGAGAATCGCCAGGATGGATGCGATCATCAAGCCGAAAATGACGAGCAGCAGCATTCGCATGTCGAAGTCCTGATGCTATGAGGATTTGCGCACGGCAAGATTGCTGTCATGTCCGACTATGCCGCTGGCTTGCCGGGAGATCGCCTCGGCGCGCTGCTTGGCCTCGTGATTTTCAACGGATCCTTCGACAATGACACGCCCGCGACTGACGGTGACGAAGATGCTTGCCTCATTGAGCAATTGATCGGCCTTCAGCCTGCCTTCGATCTCCGTGCGAATTTCCACATCCGTCCGTTCCTGCGTCAGCGAAGAGGTATTCGCGGGCCAGTCTTCAGGCATCGTGCCATCACCTGCTTCCCTTGATCCGGAAACCGTCCTGATATTGGAAACCCTGACAGAGATTTCTTCGGCCGTTTGCTCGCGCTGCAGGTCACATTCGGCTGAATCCTCGCAGCGCGCATCATCGGTACCGTGCTCAGGCCGGATTTCCGCCGACGCATATTGTTTCGCCTCCTCGGCCACAATATCCCCCGAACCACCGGCAGCCTGATCAAGCGCCTGAAGAGTGCGCATGTCGCCGCGATCTGGAGAATTCTTTGCCATTGTCTGTTGCTTGGTTTCGGTCATCGTCTTCTCCCTCTTTGATAAGGGCAAACTTGTACCGCTCCGGAATGTTCCGATATGGGCTTGTATCAAGTTCCAGTTGTCAGCATTTCGAAGGATACGACCCTGTGATGCTCCTGCAGGGATGTCAGCAGTTGCGCGCCGCCGCCATCCGGCCCTGCCTGCCGCCATCGCACCTCGTAGGATATATGCGCAGCGGCCTCGGTCGGACCCGCCGCCTTGCCGATAAAGGAGAAGACATATCCGGGCGGTTCAAGCGCTGCTTGCATATCGGTAATCCCAACGCCGGCATCGTAAGGCAGCTCTATCACGATACGCGCTTTCTGCCTGCGCGGGATCAGCCTGTCGAACCGCTTAAGCGGCGATAGCACCACAAAGGCAATAATGGCGCCGGCCGAGCCGACAATGAGTTGACCGCCGCCGATACACAGGCCGATGGCCGTCATGATCCACAAGGTCGCAGCCGTGGTTACGCCGCTGACGAGATCTCCGCGCTTGAGAATGGCACCGCCACCGATGAAGCCGACGCCGGTCAGCACACCGAGCGGAAAGCGCAGCACATCCATCGAGGCAAAGGACTGTGGCGTCTTGCCCAATGTGGACAGCAGGAGATTGGCCTGGATCATCGACAGGCACGCGGCAAGCCCGACGAGGATCGTCGTGCGAAACCCGGCCGCATGCCCGCCCATCTCTCGATTGATGCCGATCAGCCCCCCGGCGACGGTGACCAGCACCAGACGGACGACAATATCCAGCCAGTCTACATCCATCCGCATGATATCGCTCAGGTCAGGCAAGATGTCCTCCCAGGAAGTGTCACCACCGGGATTTTTCAGTTGGGGAACATCGCAGACGGCGTTTCGTTCCATCCTCTATTGGAACTGCTCACGAAAAGCACAATAGAAGCAGCATGATAATTTCCGGCTCTCTTGTCAGTTCGTGGGAAAGCGCCTAGCCAGGAGATCGCGTGCATTGCGCCGCGAACCGCTTCCTGCAATGGGAAGCGCCCATATCGATTCGACATACCCTGCGAGGCCATATGATTTCCGGAAGCCGTGAGAAGGGACCCATTGCCGGGATCGCACTCGCCTGCGCAGGATATGCCTGCTTTTCGCTTCAGGACGCGATGGTGAAGTGGCTGGTCGCCAGCTATGAAGTGCCGGAGATCCTCTTCATGCGCAGCCTGGTCATCGTGCTCGTCGCAGGAGTGCTCGTCCATTATCGACGCCATCCGTCAATTTTTAAGAGCCCCTATCGCGGCACGGTCGTCCTGCGCGCCGGGCTGATGCTGCTTGCCTGGCTGCTATTTTACAACGCGGCCCGCTATCTGGGGCTGGCGGAACTGACGACGCTTTATTTCTCGGCGCCGATCATCGTCATGGTTCTATCGATCTTCGTTCTCAAGGAGAAGGTCCATGCGGGCCGCTGGACCGCCTGCATAGGCGGCTTCATCGGCGTGACGATCGCGGCAAATCCAAGCCATTCGCCCAATCTCCTGCCCGCCGCCATGTGCATCGTCGCGGGCTTCTGCTGGGCTTGGAGCACGATTCTGATCCGGCTTGTCAGCCGAAGCGAGACCACGCTCACCCAGATGTATGCCACGAGCCTGATATTCGGCATTGCCTGCGCCTTGTCATTCCCATGGACATGGAAGACGCCGGATGCAAGCGGCTGGGCGCTGATGCTGACCCTCGGCGTCATCTCCACCATTGGGCAATTTCTGCTCTACGAAGGCTTCCGCTACGCACCTGCTTCGACGCTGGCGCCCATCGAATATAGCGGCCTCGTTTGGGCTTTCGTGTACGGCTACGTGATCTGGGCCGAAGTTCCGGCGACCAATGTCTTTGCCGGCGCCCTCCTCATCATCGCCTCAAGCTTCCTGCTCATCCTGTGGGAGCGTCGCATGGAGGGTGCCCACCGTAAGAACGTGAAATACTGAGACGCTACCCGTAGGTGGCCCGGTCTCTCTCGAAAACCGCAAGCCAGCCGCGCGAAAGCACGCGGCTGCTTTATGGCAACGATACTGAAGATCAGGCCGTTAAGTGCCCGAAGCCGATCTGCCGGATCGCGCCGCACTCCGGGCCTTCGACTTGAGACAACAGCTGTCCCGAAAAGTCATCACACTGCTTTGCCGCCCGCCAGCCGGGCTGCACGCTGCATGCGGTTCGCTTCCAAAGCCCGCTGAAAATCCCGGTCGGTTTGCGCGTGGTGACGGAGATCATCGAGAAACTGAGAGACGCCATCAAGCGTATCGACCACGACATATCGCAGACCGCCGCCAGCATCGATCAGGTCATGGCTGACGCTTACACCGAAACCACCGGCTATCTTGCGAAACCATGCCGAGCGCCAGCGCTTGAAACCGTCGGGATCCGACTGGAACTCCGCAAGCAAGATCTTTTGCTGGTCAAGCCGTGCAAGAAACGTCTCAACCACACCCTGCGCGCCGGCCCTGGGCCTTTCCGCCTTCCTTGCAATCCATTTTTCAAGGAACTGAAACCCGGGCTGCGAAGCCGTCGCTTCATCATGATCGAACACCGCTGTGGAATCAGGCGCCGGCCGCTCAGCACAATCCGCTTGCGCAGACGGACTTGCATGTGTTTCCTGCTCCATTGCCAGGGTCTGCTTGAGATCGGCGGCAAGCTCCCCCCAGATCGATCTTGCCGATTCGACCGGTTTTGCTTTTGCGCGGCGGGAGGTTTTGATTTCGATGATGAAGGGCTTTGTCTGTTTAACCATGATGTTTCAGTGTGTGCTCGACGATGGAGCGCAGGTGATTGACAATCAGCATTGATAAGAGGCTGGCATTCTCTGAAAGCAACGACCGTACTACGGCGATCGCTTGTGATCATTATGGGCCAAGGCCGTACACCAAACCGATCGATGAAGCAATCTCGCCGCTCCCGTTCAAAATAGCCATCAGCGCACCGGAGCCTGATCTACAGCACGAACAAGACAGGCATGTAGCAAAGGTGAAGAAGATCCACGACTTGAAGCAGCGTGCCCTTTTCTGCCCAGCGAGGTGAAACTCGGATCTTCGCATTGCAGATCCCGCATCCTCTCGCTATGTTTCGAGAAGGCACACGAACAGCAAAGGAGGTTGCCTATGTCATCGCGGGACGCCTGATCCAGCAATACCGAGACTTCTGCCTTTCCAAAGGCATCAAATTCACACGCACAGACTCCGTAAGGCCGCATGATAATACCACGCTCTTCTGCAGCGCTGGGATGCAGCAGTACAAACCCCTCTTCTCCGACCCTTACCATATTGGTACTGTCGCCAATACTCAGGCCTGCCTGAGAATGGGCGATCTCGACGAGATCGGGGACGGAACGCATTTCCTTCACTTCACGATGCTGGGGCTTTTCTCGTTCAGGGAGATGGCTGTCGGTGACGCTATCGATTTCTGGCTCGAGTTTCTCGGAACCCTTGGCCTCATGCCCGATCATGTCACGATCCATCCGGATCGCCTCGAGGAATGGACGCCGTTCTATCGCGGCCGCATTCCCATCATCCCGGATGACGAATGCACCTGGAGCGACGGCAGCATCAGCGGATACTGCACCGAGTTCTACAAGGACAGCATCGAGATCGGGAACATCGTCAATCCGCTCGGGACCTGTATCGACGTCGGCTTCGGCGCCGAACGCCTGGACATGATCTTGAACGGCACCCTGCCCGCCAATGCGCTCGGCACGCTGTGCGACACCGTCACGACGATCGTGGAAAGCGGCTATGAACCGGGAAACAAGGAGCAAGGATACGTCTTGCGAAAGCTCCTGCGTCGTATCCATGTGATGGGGGGAATGCTGGACCATCCCTATTTCGAACAGGAAGTCGAGCGTCAGGAGCGATTGCGCTCCAGATATTTGCGCCTTCGCGAAAAATATCCCGACATGCCGCCGGAGTGGTGGTTTGACACGCACGGCATCGATATTGCCTACCTGCAGGCGATGAATGCAAAGTAGGTTCGACCGATGATAAAAGCGGCGAAGGAGATCGTGCGAGCAGCCTCCTTCGCCGCTCTGCAGGAAACGCGCAAGCGGCGTGGAGCCTGCCAAACCCACGGGAAGTCGGGAGCGATCCTGAATTTCCGGAGATCACCAAGCCTCCATGAGCAACGATATCGGAAGATCTCTCTTTGCCGCCGGCGAAGTCATGACGCAAGGCAGATCGCCTCAATCGTCACCCGCTATCTGCCTGCATTGCCTGGAAGGCGGCGCCGAACCCGGTCAGAGAAATCGGAAGCTCCGCCATGTTTCCCTGCATCATCCGGATCGAGACTTTTCCCGACTTTTCCTTCATCAAGGCGGCAAGCATTTCGGGTGGGCACAGCCCCTCCACCAGGCATCCTTGCGTAGTGCAGCGCGATACCTTCGCCATCGTCGAATACTTGCTGCCGAAGCCAATCTTCACACCACCCTGAATAGCAAACCCGAGTGGAAGAGCCATTTGCATGCCAACCTTTTTGTCCGCGGAACGCGCCATGCTGATGACCATGAATACTTGCTTTTGATCCGGTGACGTCAATCGATAGACGATCTGGCAGCGCGGCTTCATCGTTTTGTCGGCCGAACATTGCAATGTCCACGCATCGAACTTCTGTTCGGTAATCTGCGGAGTGGCCTGCGCGGATGCATCTGGAGCCGGCGCTGGGACCTTGGATGGATCGACCTTGCCGGCATCCGGCGTCACATTTTGAGACCCCGATGGCGGCGCGCCTGGACTATTATCGGCCCCTAGCGTCGAGGAAACACCTGCTCCCCAGAGCAAGAAAGCCGCACAAAACACGGATGGCCTCAAATATAAATTCATCATCTCCTCCCGATTTAATTTGCAATTCTACAATAAAGTGATAATATTGTCGAATATATAGTGATTTTAATTTTATTAAACAGATAAAAATTCGATAAATTTTCAATTTATATATTAAATATAGGCGAATAATATTTAATAACACACAAGGAAACCGATTCCGATGACATCGAAGCTCGTTGCCGGTTACTCCCTGATCGTCATGCTCGCGCTGACCGATGGCGCCGTATGCGACGAAAGCTATCTGCAACAAGCGCCCTCCGCGGAAGCAAATCCTGCCTTCGTCGAACAGTTGCCGGAGACATCCGTCATGCCCGCGCACCAGCCGCCGACCAATCGCCGGGCGACACCGCACAAGCAGAGGCAGGCTTCGCGAGCACAGGCGAAAGTCCGATTGGTAAGCAGCATCTTTCCGAATGTCGGCAATGGCGTTACCGAGCGGGTCGCACCCGCACCGACCGATGGCCACTTGCCGACTGTCGGGTCAGGGACAGTGTCACGCTGACTGCGTTTCGACGGCGAACAATGAGATATGCACCGGGCGATCGCCTCGTGCGCCCGGCCAGAGCGAGACCGCCGATAAGAGCGGCAGCAAATATGGAACCGAAGGGCTTTCGGCCAGTTGAAACTTCGAGAGCGGCATGTTCGGAGCCGACAATTCCATAGCGGCTCGAGATTGCGATTTAGGAGCAGTATCGACATGATGCATCCCAAGAAAATCATTGCTGTTACGACTATCCTGCTTCTTGCCGGCACGCTTGGCTCAGCAGATGTTCTAGCAAGCAGCCAACCCATCATCCGGCGTGCCGGATTTTCAGAGACTCAAATTCCCCAGGTGAAAGGACGTATTCCGGTGAGGAAGAACGGTAACCTGGAAAAGGGACCTACCGCGAAGGCTCCCGCCAAACCAAATTCGAATGCAAGCAACCAGAACGGGGCGGTAACCTGCGGGCCTGACAACGCACAATCGGAAATCTGCCGGAAGAAATGATCTGGCGTCGGCAACGATCATGAGCTCTTCGGCTTGTCCTTGACCAGGATGGGCTGGGACGCAGCCTCGACGGCCGGTTGCGCTGCGCTGGCGGCGGGAACCGTGACCGCCGGGCCGATCGGCCGGCCGTTGGCATCGAG
This sequence comes from Rhizobium sp. ZPR4, assembly GCF_040215725.1. Lineage (NCBI taxonomy): Bacteria > Pseudomonadati > Pseudomonadota > Alphaproteobacteria > Hyphomicrobiales > Rhizobiaceae > Rhizobium > Rhizobium sp. ZPR4. The sequence continues at coordinate 926,554 of NZ_CP157969.1, read as the reverse complement.
CTTGTACGTCATGGCTCTTTGATGCTCGTCCAGATATCGCATGAATGCTGCGCCGGCGGCCGCATCCCTGAATTGCCACAGCCCGTTCCTCACGCCTTCGAAGATCAGTGAATAGACTGCGAGCTGAATGCCTTCCTGGACGCCCAAAGTCGTGGGTGCATTTCGTGTAATGCCGCCCTCGATCTGGAGCAGCTGGTCGACGCCGACGAAGCGGAACGCCGATCCCTGCAGCTGGACGGAATAGATCGTCTTGGTCGTGCTGACCGAGGCCAGCACACGCCCCGTACTGACGCTGACGGCCCGCAGGGATACGGTTACAATGTCCTTGCGATACTGCGTATTTCCGCCAATCCCGAGATAGTTGGCACCGATACCGCCCGTCGTTTCATTGGAATCATAGCCTATGATACCGCCATCGAGCAGCACGCCGGCAAACCGGAGCGGCGGGATGCCGCCAGCCTTGGCGCCGTAAACCGCCGACCTCGTGTTCTGGATGATCTGCCGTTCCTGCAGCAACGATTGCAGGTCCGTGCGTTCCACGACACTGAACCAGTTGCCATTACCGGCCTTGGTCAGCACATCAGTCAACAACTGCGCGCCGCCTTGCGTCAGAGCGCGGGAATATTCGGCGAAGTTTTCATTGGGTTTGTTCTGCCCAGTCAGGTCAGGAAACGAATAGACTGCCACATCAAGCTTTTGTATGGGCGGCGGAAGGCTCTCCAACGCCACGCCCGACTTTGTGGCGGGCATGAGGGTTGCCGGAGCACTCATCGGGTCAAGGCTGCTGCCCGCGGCAGCACAGCCAGTAAGACCCAACCCGCATAGAATGGCTGCAACAGGAAAACCAACATGTGACATGGCCGCTCGAATAAATCGCTCCCAACAACACCGAACGATGACGCAATCAATTTGGCTCAAGGATTAGCCGGCACCTGGCCGCTCTGGATTACGATGACCGGAGATGTTCCAGTTGAACCCGTGCCTTGATTGACATTTCCAAGGTTGCCCAACGCATTGTTGAGACCGGATAGATCCGGTGTCTGCTGCTGGCCGGATTTGACGCCATCGCCCTGCGTTTGCGCCGTCGACAGCAGGAACGTGCCATTCAGCGGATTGCCCCCAAAGGTCGGATTGGTCGGCTGATAGACCAACTGCCCGGCGGAAGCCGACATTGTCATTGCTGCAATCAGACCGATTGCAGCGATCGCCCTACATATCATCATTGGCATCTTCTCCGTTGCCCGAAAACATGGCCGCGCCCACTCAGCGCTTGATAAGCAATCCACCACCCGGCAAGCGTGCGATCAGCACATTGACCGGTGCGGAACCTGCAGGCTGAAGAACACTGACATTCAAGCCCGCCCCATTCAGCAATACGACATTCGATCTAAGGTTATTTCCGGCTTGCAGTACGTTTATATTTCCGTAATTTCCTATGATTCCTGCAGTTGATATATTACCTGACCCGCCTTGGAGCTGATACACACTATTACGCATACCAATCTGCAGTGTCTGCGCTATATTATTACCGCGTGACCCAACATTCGCTTCCGGCACATTTATAGCGCCCGTCCCGGCGTAATTTACCGATGGATGACGCCTCTCCGGTAGTGGCTGAGTGGTAACATCGTTGAATGTTACCGGTGTGGTCACATTAACCGGAATTTGAGCGACATAGGCCGTTTCGGCTCTGCATTCTGCCGTCATCACGTAGAATGAAGTGCTCAATGCGATAATCGCACTTGATAATATCTTCGAACTCTTCAGACATTTCATTCCGGTAATTCGCATTGTGACGTACCTCGATCGGTTTCGATCAATAGCTTTGCAATCAGTTCAGCATCACCGCCAGCATCGATCATCGTCGTGGCAAGGAGATTGTCCGAACCTGGCTGCAAGTCAAAACTGCCTTGCTGAATGCTGTGGCTCGTACCTTCCGTATTATGCTTGATGAGAACCAGCTTGTATGTCCCGGATACTGGTACATCTGATCTTGCGATCGCCCGTACAACAAGAAATGGTTCCCTTTTATCTGCCGTTACCAGGCACTCGATCCCGGTCTGCGAGGCGGGAGCGATGCGCGGAAGCAGCAGCATCGAAAAGAGAAAGGAATGCAGAAATAAAGAAAACGCTGATCGTCTGCGATTGCTACCAGCATAGATGACTGGCTTAATCCGGTTAAAGGAGGAGGAGGCGAACATTTGCTTTCGCCTCCTCCATAGGCTCACTCAGTGCTGGACGGTAACGGCCGTGTTGCGATAGCCGAACTGCGCTGTAACCGACGTGTTCGTCAGCCCGCTCGAGCTGGTCTGAGAGGTAACGGCATAGTTTCCCGAACCGATCTGGATGGTTCCCTGAAGGTTCGAGCCGCTGACGGGGAATACGGTCTGCAGCCCCGATTGCGAAGCGATCGCGGTATTGCGATAGCCGGCCTGCACGATCATCGAATTGTTGGAGCCGAGCGGATTGGCGATCTGGGATGTCAGAGCGGTGTTGCCCACACCGAACTGCGCGGTGGTCGCCTTGTTCGTGCCGAAGAACGACGACTGGCCGGTCATGGCGAAGTTGTGCGCGCCGGCCTGGAACGTGTCTTGCGAGTTGTTGCCGCCCGCCTGATCGGCAAAGGATATGTTGCCCCAACCGAACTGGGTCGTCGACGACGAATTGCCGTTGAAGCCGATGACACCGAACTGAGAGGTGACGGCAAAGTTGCCGGCGCCGACCTGCAGCGTGGTCTGATCGTTACCGCCGCCGTCCTGGCCGACTATGGCGCCGTTACCCCAGCCGAACTGCATGGTACTGGAGTCGTTTCCGCCATGCTTGCCATCGGTCTGGTTCGTCGAGGCGAAGTTCAGGCCGCCGACCTGCAAAGTGTTCTGGGAATTGTCTCCCTTGGACTGATCCGCGAAGGCGGAATTGCCGAAGCCGAACTGGGCGATCGTCGAGTTGTTGTCCGCACCGTCCCGCTGCAGGGTCGAGGCGAAATTCATGACGCCGGCCTGGAACGTGCTCTGGTCGTTGGTCTTGCCTTTCTGGTCGGCGAAGGCGACGTTGCCATCACCGAACTGCAGGATGGCTGATGTGTTGGACTTGGCCTTGTCCTGATTGGTGACGGCGAAGTTGCCGACGCCATTCTGGAATGTCAGAGCATCATTGTTGCCAGTGTTCTGACTGACGAAAGCACCGTTGAACGCACCCACCTGGCCGATAAACGATTCATTTTCGGCTGGCGGCGACGGGGGCCCGGCAAGTGTCAAAGACGTGCTTGCCAGCAAGATGGCGAGAGCTCCAATCGTCCTCATGTGATCCTCCCTGTTCTCCATGATGGGGCAAGCGACCATTCGCAGCCCTCGAGCCTTTTAATAGGCCGCCGATGGAGAGCCGAACAAGAGAACCGTTCGGACTAGGGCAGCAACGCAGGACTATGTGAAATATAAATCGCCTACCTCGAAATGAGTAAATGATTAGATGTGTATCGCTATGGCGTATGAGCTATACTCTTCTTTGATTAGGCATTCTAACCCATATGAAAGCTAGATAAATACAATCCAAGTGTGCAGCAATTCATGCTACCCATAGATAGCTTCGATGAAAGGCTTGCCACATGATAATGGATTAGTTGACAGCTATGGCTACGTTTGACAGTCTCGTGGCATCCGAAGCAATCGTTAAAGTTGAGATTCAGCTTGGTCGAAAACAGTCACCCAAGCGACTGCTTTTCGCGACACCAAGCTTTGTGAATTGGCTGAGCGAACGCGTAAGCAAGGACGAACCATCTTCGCTCGGTGCGGTCCTCAGACCTGTCGAGCAGCTGGACTTTCTTTTCTATACATTCGTTTCAGGGAAACCGCTCATTCATTGCAGACAGTTCCGGGCAATCCGGGTCGAACGAAATGCAGTTTGGGAATTGAAGACTGTCGATTTCCGCATATTCGGCTGGTTCGCCATGCGCGACTGCTTTGTCGCTGTCTTTGGAGATTGGGCCGACCATGTGAAGGATCATGATCTTTACCGCGGCTATCGGCTGGAGGTGCGCCGATTGCGCCGCACGCTCGGTGTGGATGATGCGTTGTGCGTAGAGGGAGTAAATCCGGAAGATGTCATTTCGGTTTGAGATAGGTGCGCGGGCGCGAGCAGCCAGCCGTTTTATCGCGAATGTTCGCAGCGACCTGGCTGCCGCCGTCCTCGAAAGGCGGTCACAGAAAGGGTTTACTCAGCAGCGGCTTGCGGAATTGGTCGGCGTCAGCCGAAAGGATTTGAATCGCTATCTCTGCGGACAGACAGAGCTTCCGCTTCGTTCGATTGCGGATCTCGCCTGGGCGCTCGACAAGGAGATCCATATTGAGCTGCGTGATCCCAAGGGGTCGGCAGCAGACGGCAGTTACCTCTCCGAACCGGAGACGCGGGCAGCTATCCATCCCGTTCGTCCCGGCGGAGCCGTTTCCTGGAGTTCTTCGAGGGCCATCCGCACGATAATTGCTCGCGGCAACAACGATCGGGACGATTGAAACACATGCGCTATGGATATTGCATCTTTTGCGACGACGTTCGCACCGAAATCGGCGAAAAGCTCAGCTTCATCGGCGTCTATAGCGGCGTGCTGATGCTGCCGGAATTTCCTTTTTCACTGCCGAAGTTCTGTGTGCATGTGAATCTGATCACCCTGGCGACGGAACCCTACCGATCGATCGTTTTACGCTGCATCGCGCCTGGCGACCGTCAGCCGCTTCTTGAAGAACGATTGGATGCCGCCCAACTCAGCGAGCAGAAGGATGTCGTGGAGGATGCGGACACGAGCGGCATTCCGATCAATGTCGTCGTCGGCGCCAGCCTTGTCTTTTCACCGTTGAGATTGCGTCAGCCCGGCCTCCTGACCGTCAGTGCGATCATCGACGACAAGCCAGCGGAGATCGCTTCCCTGCGCGTCGCCCAACGCTGATCGAGAATTTCCGCTTTAGACGAAGTCAGGGAAACGCTTCATCCCTTTGTTTCCGCGCAATTCCGGACGCAAAGCCACTGCGCCCTTTTGCTGGAGTTGCCGCAACCTGCGCGAACTCTTCGGTCGCTCTTCGATATTTCGTCGTAGCGGGCGCGGGTATTGCGGCGCTCGTCGCGCCAGTGCCACAAAGCTCGAATGTCGGGAAATATGCCTGCCGCTGGCCCCTCAAGGTCCGGGCAGGGTGGTTCGAACATGCGGAAATCTCCGCCTTCGCCTGTGACCTTTCGGCGGCAATCAGCCGCCGGCGCTTTTCCATCAACCGACCACAACTTCAAAAGCCCGAAGGCTCATTGGGCCAGTCTTGCAGGGCACTTGCCCGCTCCGGTGCCGGGGCCGGTGGCTTCTAGCTGAAGCGACACGGCGCTTCCCGGCATTGTTCGCATGATCGGCGGCCGTGGCCGGAGCGTATTATCGAACGAGTTCCCGGATCTTGTAGGCAACTTCCGTTCGGTTCGTCGCGTTCAGTTTCTTCATGATATTGCGAATGTGCACTTTGACCGTGCTCTCGCAAAGATCCATCTCATAGGCGATGATCTTGTTTGCCTTGCCCCGCCTCAAAGCCTCCGCGACGACGACTTCGCGCGGGGTAAACAGGCTGTCGAGGCAGCAGTTGCGGCTGGCCACGGGTGCGATCGCCTCCTTGGCGGCCAGCAGGCTGCTTGCCGGCACGAAGACACCGCCTGCGCGCGCGAGAGCTACCGCTTCGGCGGCAACCTTGATTCCGACACTGGTCGGGATATAGCCGCGGGCGCCGCACTCCAGTGCGTGCAGCAACTGTGCAAGCTCGTCGCCGTCGGCGCCCACGATCACCGGGCTGGTCTGGAATCTCTCCACCAGAGCGCAGATCTTGGCGCTCACATCCGCATCGGAGACCTTGCGGCCGCCGATCATGAAAAGAACTGCGGACGGTAATACTTGCATATTGCGCATCTGCCATTCGTCGAGCGAGCCCACCGTGACGATATGCATTGCGCTGTCGCATTCGGTCAGACTTTTCGACAGGCACTCGCGATCAAGAGCGCGAGAATCTATGAGAAGAATGTAGTCTTCCCATTCATCGATGCCGGGCGTGCCGGATGCGATGAATGGCCTCAAGGTGTCGGATGTCCGAACTGAAATGATGCGTGCGCCCGTATCTGACGTGAATTTTTCACTTGTGAGCGATTGTCCAATCATGGCCGTTACCCCCAACTTTTAAAATGGCCTTTGTATTTCTTGCAACTATTAGAGTATTTACTCGATTTAAAGAGAATAACATCCGTTTAAGCCGAGGCTTTTCTTGAGTTCCCATATCTCTCCCCTCTTTTTAGGTTTATGTTATCGTAGTAATTGCTTATTTTGTTTTTCCGCGCATTAACATATGTTAATAATGAATTTAAATATTGGATAAAATAATTCTTTCTTGCGCCATTAGTAATGGAGGCAAAGTATTGTTCAAACCATAGTTGTGTCGAAGCATGACTCGTCGAAGTCAACGAGATCGGCTAGACGCGGCCGATCGAGAAAGGCGACAATGCCGTTGCGGAAGGACAGGAGGCCAGCTTCACGCATGTCCCTGAGAACGCGGTTGATGTGCACGGTCGACAGGCCCACGGCGTCACCGATGTCCGCCTGGGTCAAAGGACAATCGAAATATTCCGCGTTTGCATAGTCCCGCGAGGTGCCGATGCGTGCTCCGAGCTCGAGCAGCAGGTAGCCGGTTTTCTCCAGAGCATCGCGGCGCCCTATATTGGCGAGCCTCTCAGACATGCGCGCCTGATGTCGCACCAGTTCGGCAATGACGATGCGATAAAAAAACGTTGGCGCTTCGATCTTCGGCAGCGAGGTGAAGTCCGGGAAAACCATCACCGTGACATTGGTGATCGCCCGCACGGTCTCACGCGAAAGCGCCGTCAAGGATGTCGAAATCATATCGCCACGCAACACGAATTCCGTCATGAAGCGCGTGCCGTTCGGCAGCATCTTGCTGCACGAGGCCCAGCCATCGAGCACAAAGAGAAGACGTGGCGTATCGCTGTCGTAGTCGCAGATCGCACTACCTGCAACAAAGGTCCGCGCTACACCACCAAGGCTGCGAATATGCTCAATCGAAAGCTGCGCTGCCATGCCGTCATCCCCTCGGACGAAAAGCATATTTCGAATGCTCTATGGGCCATTCGAAAATATATTTTTCGTGAGTTCCAAGTATTTAATACCATAGAAAATCCACGATGTCTTTATTGCAAATCGATATCCGTTTTTCCTCGAACTTTTACCGCGACAGCGGCACAATATCTGCCATTTTTATGTATATTTTTTAGTATCTCCGTCAGTATCACATATTCTATACTAATGGCCTCTTGTATCGTGCTGCGTGCAGCTATATTCGTGACATAACGCATTGGTCGCGCTCGACCAGATGCCGCCGCATGTTCGAGATGCCGGCCCGGGCTTCCGAAATCGTGTCCTGATGGCGGCGCGCCTCTATCCCTTCTTGCTGTGCTGCTTTCAGCAACAGAGCGACATGCTTCGGCGGCGGCGATGCGCCCTTTATGAAGTAGGTTTCGCGCCCGACGGAATTGAAGAAGCCTTCGACCTTCTTGTCCCAACCCAAGCCGACATGCGGAATCCCGAGCGCATAGGCGGCAATACATGCGTGCAATCGGTGAGCCAGAACCACATCCAGCGACTGAATGATGTGGATAAGATCGCCCGGAAGCCGCGGGCGCCGGGAAATATCCAGGGAGCCGGACGTGACCATGCGATGCTTGGCGACCGAAGCGCGGATACGCTCCGCAAAGGCTTGATCCTCTTTGGCTCCATTGCAGAACAAGACCACGTGCTGGCCGTCATCCAGGAGAAGCTCGATCAGATCCCTGTAGGCCTCGATATCGGCAAAGGGAATACCATTGGCATGAACGGCGCCATGCCGGTGCAGGACGATGGGATCGGTGACACATAGACCTATGGTCAAGGGACCTTTGGACGGAGCGCGCGCGCCTCGATGCGCCGGCGAGGCTTGGATCAGCAATCCGGGATCACGCACGATCTTCGCACCAGGCCCATCGGGAAAATGCTCCCGCCAGGTATCCTGCGCAAAGCCGTCGCGCACCGAAAGATGAACAAGACGCGCCTGCTTCAGTCTGGCAAAGAGACGATATGCAGGCTCCGACCAATGGCCGCCGACGCCAACCGCATAGATCGCCAGCGGCCGATCGTATCGCACGACACAATCAAGCACAGCACCGATCTTCAGCGGGAAATTGAGGTCATCATCCTGAAACAGGTTCCCCCCGCCGATCACGACGGCATCGGCAACCGCAACCTTCTCTTCCCATTGTCCGCGAAGCGCGCGCAGCCTGCGCTCCAGAACCGCGCGAACAAGCCGTCGACGGGCGGCTGCGGGCAGTCGATGGAGCAATCCCAGCACGAGCCGTCTGCGGCCGCCATGGCCCGTCGCAAAAGCCTCTCGCCCGGCAAGGTCGATCGTCTCCACTTCGACGTCATCCCTGCCGCTCGCCAAGGCGGATTCGACGCATTCCGCAAGCAGCCCGTCGCCGAGATTTTCGCTGTATTTGACGTTGAAGACGACAATCCTCATTGCAGCTCTCCGATGGTACGCAGCTGTGGGCTGTAGTCACTCCGGATCTGCTGCGCTCCCGCACTGAACGCGGAAATGCTGCCCGCGAGGATGTAGAACATCAGTCCGAGGTCATACACCGTGCCGGACGTGGCCGCAGAAATGAGAACCGTGATGATCCCGGCCTTGGCGGCACGCAGAACCGCGGTGGTTTCCCGCGATGATGAATGGAGGCCGCGCATGTCGGCCATGAGCAGCCGAGCGACAAACATTGCAAAGAACAGTGTGCCGAAAATGCCAATATTGGACAGCAGCACCAGACCAAAGCTCGATGCCCGGGCGCTCCCAAGGCCGGCGCCAAAGCCGCTCGTATCCAGAAAGGCCTGGTAAGCCATGGCATTCCACATGAAGCGCTCGCGCCCCGACTGGCTATCGGCCTTCGAAAACAGCATCTCGTCAAGAAAATCATGCAGATTATGCGCGAGATCCGGCATGACGATGAGAACGAAGAAGATGACAAGAGGCATGCTCGCCAGAATGGACACGATCAGAACGGGCCGGCCCGCGCCAGGCTCACGACGGGAGGCCAGAAAGGACTGCAGGCTGAGGATCGGCAGGACGGCGGCGAGCCCGACAAGTGCGGTCGCCGACGTCGACAGGATCAGCGCGACCAGCAGCAGACCCGCGAAAGTGCCGGTGACCTTCGAACGGATGCCTCCAAGCCAGAGGCTGGTGACAATGGCAAAAAGTACGAGCGTGAAATCGGCGAAGGCCGAAGCCTCTGGAAAAGTTCCTGAAATGCGCTTCAGCCCACCCTTTTCGGCATTAGTCAGGAGCGCGTAATTGGCTGTCCGCACGAAACTCAGCAGAAAATCCGTATGGGTGAAATGAGTCACTATATCAGCGAGCGCGAAGCCGAGATTGACACCGACGACGACCAGCATGCCGTTGATGAAAGCCGAAGGACTACCCTGACGCCGAAAGAAAGCAAAGGTTGTTATGAAGCAAATGAGGCCGCCCACCGCATAGACCGATTGAGTGATATTGTTTGAGGAGAAATGCAGCGGCACCAGCGCAATCAGACTATGTGCTCCAATCGATCGTTCAACCGTCATCGTCTGCGTCATGCCCTGGAACATGCGTGGGAAGAAAATCGCCGTGAAGACGCCGAAGGCCGTCAGCAGCAGCAGAAAGAAACCTGGACGCCAGGGAGCCAGGGCGCCAAGGAACGGTCCCTCCCCATAGGCCGCAAATAGCCGCGCGGCGAAGAATATCAGGAACAGGCTCGGAACGAGTACCGATGCACCGCCAAGACCGGGTATGCTGAAGGCTGCAGCCGCACCGAATACCGTCGACAGAACCATGATGATGAACGACCATCGCACAGGCGCGGTCAGCGCAACAACTCCTACAATCAGCGTTACGAGCCCCATGGCATTCATGTCTGGCAATCCGGTTGTTCTGCCTCAATGTCGCCGCAAGCTACCACGGCACTATGCAGCTGTATTTCCGCCACGCCTAAGCCTTTTGGTGGACGTTCTGGCCGAAATACGTTCTATACCGCAGAAATTGTACCGTTCATGCTTACATGCATGGATCAGTTCTCGCCGATATCTAATGTTCGATGCATGAGCAACCGCCGCGTGTTTCTTCGCGCGTCAATTGCGGCTGCACTCGTTTCGATCATGGATATAGGAATTGCTCATGCCGGTGACACCGGCGATGCGCTTGATGTCAGCAGCATGACACTCACCTTCGAGGATGCTTTCGACAATCTCAGCATCTCCGCCTGGGGGCCTGGTACCCGCTGGATTTCCCACACACCATGGAATGGCGACTTTGGCGGCGCCCGCTTCTCCGATCCGAGCGGCGACTTCCCCTTTGCAATACAGGACGGGATGCTGCGCATTACTGCTGCACGCGACAGCAAAGGTCTATGGCGCTCCGGCTTGATCGCCTCTGTTGATGAGCATGGAAATGGCTTTTCTCAGCAATATGGCTACTTCGAGATGCGGGCGCGGTTGCCCGACGGCCCAGGTGTCTGGCCAGCCTTCTGGCTTATCGGCAAGGATCGATCAAAGGCTACCGCCGAGATAGATGTCATCGAATATTATGGCGACAAGCCTGGCGCCTACTCTTCGACGGTCCATGTCTGGCATCGGGATGGGCGGCATGATTCTGCTTTTTCCCGCGTCAACGTGTTTTCCACTGCAAGCCCCGCTGATTTGCACACCTATGGCGTGAAGATCGATTCCGACTTCATCCGTATGTATTTCGACGGCAATCTTGTCTGGAAAACCAAGATCCCGCCGGAACATCGCCAGCCGATGTATATGCTCATCGACCTTGGTATCGTCGACGGCATATCCAAGATGGCTGCGGCCGACCCATCCTTCATGTTCGTTGATTACGTCAGAGCCTATCAGTTCAAATAGCCTCTTCATCATCCAGCCCTCCGGCAATTCTTCCCGAACTGTAGCTACCACGCAGCCTTTGCCCGATCGGCAAGATTGGCGCTGCTCATAATGCTTTCGGCCGGGTTACGGCCGCCATGGCAGACCTTTCCGACAAAATGGCTACGCGCCCTTATGACTTACGACTTTCGGTGGTGCGGACAATCATCCCAATGACCAGCTGGTGCTTTTGCTCCAGCATGAAATTCTGCGATCGACGATGCAGCATTTCACAACATGCCGTCATCCATCGCAGGACAACCCGGAGAGCGATAATGATTGACCGCGAGGCGCAGGCAGACGCAATTGGCGCAGCAAGCATGCATTACGATCGCAATCTTTGCCTTCATCAAATGCTGCGCGAACAGGCTAGAGCAGCACCGGAGGCAACGGCCCTTGTCTCCGGCGACACTCATATCAACTACCGTGACCTTGATCGCATATCCGATGCGCTGGCGTTGCATCTGATAAGAGTAGGCGTCCATAAGGCCGATATTGTCGGCCTCTTTCTGCCGCGCAGCGTCAATGCGATCATTTGCACCCTGGCCATACTGAAAGCCGGTGGCGCCTATCTCCCGCTCGATCCGGCCTTTCCCGTGGAGCATCTCGACTTCGTTATCGCAGAATGTGCGCCCAAGGTCATTTTCGTTGACTCCGCCCATGGCGAGAAGCTCGCCAGCGTGCCGAGCATGAGCGGCAGGGTCATCGAAGCGGATGCCATTATCACAGAAATGGCACATCGACCCAGCGCGACCGTGCCGTCCCTGGAGATAACGGGCGGTGATCTTGCCTATGTCATGTACACGTCCGGCTCAACCGGGCGACCGAAGGGAACGATGATCTGCCATCGCAGTATTTCACGCGTCGTTCTCGATCAGAACTATGTCGAATTCCACCGCAATGACGTCGTCCTGCACACGGCCACTATCTCCTTCGACGCATCGACACTCGAAATCTGGGGCGCGCTTCTCAATGGCAGCACTTTGGCAGTCATGCCTGATACCGATTTCTCGATTTCACGCCTGTCCGATTTCATGCAGGAGACCGGCGTCACTATCGCCTTCCTGACGACAGGGCTGTTCAATCTCTTTGCCGATCATGCCCGCGCAACCCTGCCGAAGCTTCGTCACATCCTCTTCGGCGGCGATGTCGGTTCGGCCGTTCACGCCCGCCGCTTTCTGGAGCGCTACCCGGGCTGCAGGCTCACCAATGCCTATGGGCCGACCGAAACGACGGTCTTTGCCACCGCCTTTCAGGTCCTGCCGAGTTTTTCAGGCACCGAACTGCCGATCGGCAAGGCGATTGCTCATACTGGAATCGCGATATTGGACGAGGAGCTGCGTGTCGTTCCTCCAGGCATTGAAGGCCAATTGGCGATATCCGGCGACGGCCTCGCTCTTGGCTATTTCAAGCGACCGGAACTGACGGAACAGAAATTCGTCGCCGTCGAAACCAAGGACGGCGCAACACGCTTCTATCTGACGGGCGACGTGGCTTGCCTGAAGCCGGACGGCACCGTCACCTTCAAGGGACGCCGCGACCGACAGATCAAGATCAACGGCAAGCGCATCGAGCTCGATGAGATCGAGGCCGCGCTCCGCCGCGATCCGCGCCTTGCCGACGGCATCGTGCTTTGCCACATACAGGGCGAGAACCTCAAACGCATCGTTGCCTATCTATGCCCGAAGGAGAGCCATGTGGGCGCTGGCGCCGATCTGGCGCAAGGCGTCATGGCGACGCTGCGCGCGGCTCTTCCGGCCTATATGATCCCCAATGCCACGGTCATCGTTGATGCCTTGCCACTGACGCCGGCCGGTAAAGTCGATCGTTCGAAATTGCTACCTCCTCCGGTCGAAACCCAGACAAGGCCTGCAGATATCAGGAGCCGGACCGAGGAACTGCTGACGACGCTATGGCAGGAGGCATTGGGGCTCGAGGGCGTCGATCTCGACCGGAACTTCTTCGATCTTGGCGGTACTTCCCTTCAGCTGATGGAAATTCATGCCGGTCTCGAAGAGACACTCGGTCACGCGATCGATGTGGTCGCGTTGCTGCGTCATCCGACCATTCGCGAACTGGCACTTCACCTGGATGGACGTACCCCCGGTCCGACCCGTCTTGCCGCCGCCGCGCAACGCGCCGCGTTGCAGAAGAAGGCGATCTCTCATATCCGCAGGAGCTCCTTATGAAAGGGAATCACCAGGACAATGGCAAACAGCGTGATGTCGAAGACAATGAGGAGCTAAGCGAGCAAATTTCCGGACACATCGCCATTGTCGGCATGTCCGGCCGTTTTCCCGGGGCGCCCTCGGTGCAGGCGCTCTGGCAGCTTGTACTCGAAGGAAAGAGCGCCTTTTCGCTTTTCACGCCGGATGAGCTCGAAGACGCCTTTACCGACGAGGAGCGGGCGCAGCCGAATTATGTCGCCGCAAGGCCCCATCTCGACGGTGCCGATATGTTCGACGCCGAGTTCTTTGGCATGTTCCCGCGCGAGGCTGCGGTTACCGATCCGCAGCACCGGATCTTCCTCGAAATATGCTGGGAAGCCCTCGAGGACGGCGGTTACGATCCGCAACGCTATGACGGCCTGATCGGGGTTTTCGCTGGCTCCTCGATGCCGACCTACCTGATCAACAATGTTCTGCGTGATCGCGCCAAAGCGGAAGAGTTCACATCGAACTACCAGATCGGCTGCTTCCATGAGCTTGTCGGCGCCCTCAACGACACGCTGGCGACTCGCATCGCCTATAAATTCAACCTGCGCGGTCCGGCTTTCACATTGCAATCCGCCTGTTCAACCTCGCTCCTTGCGGTTTCTCAGGCATGCCAGAACCTGCTGACCTATAGCTGCGACATGGCCCTGGCCGGCGGCATTTCCGTTACCATTCCGCAAAAGCGAGGCTACATCTACCAAGAAGGCGGCATGGCCTCGCCCGACGGAACCTGCCGGCCGTTCGACGCCGACGCCGCCGGAACGGTTTTTGCCAGCGGAGCGGGTGTCGTCCTCCTGAAGCGGCATGAGGACGCGCTCAAGGATGGCGATCATATCTATGCGGTCATTCGCGGCTACGGCATCAATAATGACGGCAGCGACAAGGTCGGCTTCACGGCGCCGAGTGTGGAAGGCCAGGCCGAAGCGATTGCCACGGCTCTCGCCAATGCGGCGGTCGATCCCTCGACCATCGGCTATATCGAATGCCACGGCACGGCGACACCGCTCGGCGACCCTATCGAGTTCAACGGATTGACGCGTGCCTTCGCGCAGGATGCGTCGGGTTCGGCCAATTGCGCGCTTGGGTCGGTCAAGGGCACCATCGGCCATACGGACGCCGCGGCTGGCGTGACAGGCCTCATCAAGACAGCGCTTGCCTTGCGCTGCGCAAAAATCCCGCCGATGCCCAATTATCACCAGCCCAATCCGCGCATCGATCTTGAGAAAAGCCCCTTCTATATTCCGGTGACGGCAACGGAGTGGCCGCAAGGACAGGAGCCGCGAAGAGCGGGGGTCAGCGCTTTCGGCGTAGGCGGAACAAATGTTCACGTCGTTTTGGAGGAACCCCCCTACCCGCCGGCTAAGTCGAAAGAAGTAGAGGGCCACTACATTCTCCCTCTTTCGGCTCGCAACAAGCCGGCACTTGCCGAGATGCGCACCAATTTGAGTAATCATCTCGCCGAAAACCCGGAGCTTTCGATAGCGCAGCTCGCCCACACGCTGCAAACCGGACGGCGCGAGTTCGGCCACCGGCTGGCCGTTGCCGCCGAAAATGTCGAGGAAGCGATCCTCAAGCTGACGGCAGAGAGCTACCAGCCTCTCGCCGCCGATCAGCCGTCCGTCGCCTTCATGTTTCCCGGCCAAGGCGCGCAATATGTCGGCATGGGTGCCGGGCTTTACCGCTCTGAACCGGAGTTTGCCCGCTGGATCGACCGCGGTTCCGACCTTTTGAAGATGACGCTTGGGCTCGATCTGCGCGACTACATCTGCCACACCGGCCCCGCAACCCAGGCCATCACCGACGAGCAGCGCGAAACCCGCATCGCTCAGCCCTGTCTCTATCTTGTCGAATATGCGCTTGCCCGATTGTGGCTGAGCCGCGGCGTCAAACCGTACGCCATGATCGGTCACAGCGTTGGCGAGTTTGTTGCCGCTACGCTCGCCAACGTTATTTCGTTCGAAGACGGCCTGCGTCTCGTGGCCAATCGCGGGCGGCTGATGCAGCATCAACCACAGGGGGCGATGGTATCCGTTCGCGCCGATGCGGCAACGACCGCCTCCTATCTGCGAGGCGAGGTGGAGATCGCCGCGATCAATGCCCCGAAACTCTGTGTCATCTCCGGTCCCTTTGCCGATATCGAAACGGTTTGCGCAGCACTTTCGGAAGCTGAGATCGCCTTCAGCCGGCTGCACACATCGCACGCCTTTCATTCCGCGATGATGAATGATGCGGCTCTGGCGCTACGCCAGGAAACCGAGAAGGTCACCTACGGTACGGCGACCATCCCCTTCATTTCCGGCGTCACCGGTGACTGGCAGACCGCCGAATTGGCAACCTCCCCGGATTACTGGGCCATGCATTGCCGTGACGCCGTCCGCTTCGCCGATGGGCTGGCAACACTTTGCCGCGATCGCAAGCCGATTCTTCTCGAAGTGGGGCCAGGGCGCACGCTGTCGGTCTTTGCCGCCCAGACGATCGCACGCGACAATCTTGCCGTCGTCGTGCAATCCCTGCCCGAGCATGATCGGGCCGCCGCCGCCGCGGCGACGCTCGCAGAGGCTCACGGCAAGCTGTGGATGGCCGGCTGCCGCCTCAACTGGCCGGCTCTTCCATCAGCGGCACGGCAGCGGCTGTCCCTGCCCACCTATCCCTTCCAGCGGCAGCGCCATTGGATCGATGCCCCGCCATCTTCGCGTCGTGCATCCACCCAACGCCCCAATGCCGAACCGGACAATCGGCCGAAAGCCGAATCCCTTGTCTCTGACCTCAACCTTACCGGGGAGAATCGAGCAATGAATGTTGCAGCACCCATTCCCACCTCTAACCGTCTGCCGCAATTGGAAACGGCGCTTCTGACCTTGCTCAGCGACATGTCGGGCGAAACGCTTGGGCCGGACGAGCGGGCAGCGACATTCCTGGAGCTCGGCTTCGACTCGCTTTTCGTGGGCCAGTTTGCGCAACGCATCGAAAAAGACTTCAAGGTCAAAATCTCCTTCCGGGAATTGCTGAGCGATATTCCTTCCGTCGCCGATCTGGCCGTTCATCTCGATCAGCAAATGCCTCCTGAGCCTGTGAAGACGGCCGATCCGTTGCCGGCGGCCTCTCCCATCGCCGCCGCGGCGATGCCGATCACGCCAGTATCGGCACCCGCACCAATGACGGCGCCCGCTCCGCAAGTCGCATCGATGCCGGCTGCGGCGTCGGATCTCGCCACGGTGCTGCAATCACAGATCCAGATGGCACAAACGCTGTTTTCCCAACAACTGCTGATGTTGCAAGCCATGCAGGGTGGGGCTCCGGCTGCCATCGCACCAAGCGCGCTTCCCGCAGCGCCCGTCTTGCCGGCGCCGCAAGCTGCAGCAAGCCAGCCCTTGCCCACCCCCGCCGCAGCGGCTCCCGCAGAAAGCGACTTCGGCACCGAGCGCATCAAGCTCTATCGCCCGAATGCCAAGAGCGTGACATCGGAGATTTCCGCCGCCAAGCAGGATTTCATCACTGATCTCACCAAGGCCTATGAAACCAAGAATGCCAAATCCAAGGCATTCACGCAGGAGCATCGCGGATACCTGGCCGACCCCCGATCCGCATCGGGCTTCCGCGCCGATTGGAAGGAAATGGTGTTTCCGATCGTCTGCGATCATTCCAAGGGCGCCCATATCTGGGATATCGACGGCAACCAATATGTCGACCTGGTCAACGGCTTCGGGCAGACGGCCTTCGGCCATGCACCTGATTTCGTCATCGACGCCGTCAAAGCTCAGGCCGACCGCGGATTTGCCATCGGTCCGCAGACGCCGCTTGCAGGCAATGTCGCAAGAATGATTGCCGACGTGACCGGCCACGAGCGCGTCACCTTCTGCAACACCGGTTCGGAAGCCGTCATGGCCGCAATGCGGCTTGCGCGCGCCGTCACCGGCCGCGATCGGGTCGTGGTCTTTGCCAATGATTATCACGGCCAATTCGATGAAGTTCTGGTCAAGGGCCGCAATCGTGCCGACAAGCCGATTGCCCTGCCGGTTGCCTCCGGCATTCCGATGGCCTCGGTGTCGAACATGACGGTCCTGCGCTATGGCGCGCCGGAAAGCCTCGATTTCATCCGCACCAACGCAGCCGACATAGCAGCCGTCATCATCGAGCCGATCCAGAGCCGTCATCCGGAGCTGCAGCCGCGCGAATTCGTCCTGGAACTGCGCGATATCGCCACCAAGTCGGAATTCGCCCTCGTTTTCGATGAGGTCGTCACCGGCTTCCGTGTCGATCCGGGCGGGATGCAGGCGATCTGGGGCATCAAGGGCGACATGGCAACCTATGGCAAGGTCGTCGGCGGCGGCATGCCGATCGGCGTGCTGGTCGGGACCTCCCGTTTCATGGATGCGCTCGACGGCGGCCATTGGGCTTACGGCGACAATTCCGTTCCGATGACGGCACCGACATTCTTTGCCGGCACCTTCGTCCGTCATCCGCTGGTGCTCGCCGCCGCCGAAGCCGTGCTGCACCACATCAAGGGAGAGGGCTCGGCCCTCTATGGCCGCGTCGCCGAGCGAACGGAGGCGCTGGTTGCCGAGATCAAGGCAGATCTCGCCAGACGCGGCATTGCCGACGTCGTTCATGGCTACAAGAGCTGGTTTGCCACCGACTTCTCCAGCCAGGACCCGCTTGGCGCACTGTTTTATGCCCAGATGCGGCTGAATGGCGTCCATATTCAGGACGGCTACCCTTGCTTCCTGACGACGGCCCATAGCGAAGATGACTTCCGCTTCATCGCGAAGGCCTTCCGCGACAGTCTCGATGCCATGCAGGCCGTCGGCATATTCACGGCGATCAAGGAGCCATCCCAACCTGCAATGCCGATAGAAGCGTCTGTTGCACGGGCGCAATCCGCACCGCTGACGGAGGCGCAGACGGAAATATGGCTTGCAGCTCAGGCAGGTGACGAAGCCTCCTGCTCGTTCAATGAATCCTTTTCGCTGACGCTGGAGGGATTGCTGGATGAGAAAGCCATCCAGAAAGCCTTCGACGCGGTCATCGCCCGCCACGACGCACTCCACATTCGCTTCGACCGCGGCGGCGAGCATTTCCAGTTCATTCCGGATTTCAAGCTCGACCTGCCCGTCCTCGAAGGCCTCAATGAAAAAGGCCTCGCCGAGCTCATCGACGATGAAGCACGCACACCCTTCGACCTGATCAACGGGCCGCTGGTCCGCGCAAGCATCGTCAAGCTGGCGTCCGAAAAGCATGTGCTGGTCTTCACAGCCCATCACATCATCTGCGACGGCTGGTCGATCAATACCTTCGTCGAAGAGCTGGCGACCGCCTACGAGGCTTATAAGGCCGGCAATGCTCCTGAGTTCCGGCCGGCGCTTTCCTTTGCCACCTATTCGACCGACCTTTCGCCCAGGCCGGAGAAATCGCAGGCGACCGAGCAATTCTGGCTCGATCAGTTCAAGACCGTTCCCGATCTTCCCGATCTGCCGCTCGATCGTCCACGGCCGGAATACCGCAGCTTTGCCGGCGGCAGCTGCACCGGCTATATCGGCGCCGAGGTCTACAAGGCGCTGAAGAAAAGGGGGGCAAAGTCGGGCGCCACGCTATTTTCCACCCTGCTCGCGACCCTCCAGGTGATGATATCGCGGCTATCGGGCCAGGATGATATCGTCATCGCCATTCCTTCGGCCGGTCAAAGCCTGCTCGACGGCCAGATCCTCGTCGGCCATTGCGTCAATCTGCTGCCGCTGCGTCAGGCGGTATCGCTGACGGAGCCGTTTGCCGCCCATCTGAAGGCAACGCAGCAGCTCGTCTTCCAGGCCTTTGAGCATCAGGATTACACCTACGGCACGCTGGTGCGCAAACTGGATACGAAACGCGATCCGCGCCGTCTGCCGCTCACTGAAATCCAGTTCAACCTGGAACGCATGGCCGGCGGATCGTCGTTTGGCGGCCTCAAGCCGACCATTGAGCCGAATGCAAAGGCCTTCTCCAACTTCGACCTGTTCTTCAACATGATCGAGGCGAGCGACCACATCCGCATCGACGTCGACTACAACGCCGATGTCTTAGACCACACGACCGTAGAACGATGGATCGGCCATTTCTCGACGCTGGCGGCAGCGTTGGCCAAGGATATGGATCACAAGGTCAGCGAGCTGCCACTGCTTTCTGCGGCGGAGAAGTCCTGGCTGGTCGACGATCTCAATCGGACGGCAATGCCTTACGATCACGATCAATTCGTCTTCTCGCTTTTCTCCAGGCGTGCAGCCGAACATCCGGATGCCGTTGCTGCTCAGCATGACGGCCAGTCGATTACCTACGGCGAGCTGGAAACCCGATCGAACCAGCTGGCACTCTACCTCCAGATGGCGCTTCCTGACCCCGATCAGCGCATCGCAATCCTGATCGAACGGTCACTGAACATGATCATCGCCCTCCTCGCCGTCATGAAGGCAGGGCATACCTACGTGCCGATGGATCCGGCGCATCCGGAGCCGCGCCTGCGGCAGACGCTGGATATCGCCCGCATCCGTGGCCTGATCTGCGACAGCGACGACATGGCTCGGCTTGCGGCGCCGGATGTTCCCGTTATCCGGCTCGATCAGGACGCCAAGGCGATCAGTTCGATGACCGGCCTTCCCTTGAAGACCCTGCCCATCGATACCACGGCATCCGCCTACATCATCTTCACATCCGGTTCGACCGGCATGCCGAAGGGTGTGGAGGTTTCGCATCGATCCCTGACGAATTTCCTTCTCTCCATGGCGAAGGAACCAGGTTTCAGCGCAAGCGACACACTCGTCGCCGTCACAACGATCTCTTTCGATATTGCCGGCCTCGAGCTCTATCTGCCGCTGATATCGGGCGGAAAGGTTGTCATCGCCAGCCGCAGCCAGGTGCAAGATGGTTTCGCTCTCGCAAGACTCGTCTGCGATCACGACGCCACGGTACTGCAAGCAACGCCGACGCTTTGGCAGATGCTGGTGGAGGCGGGTCTGAAGGATCGGCCGGCACTGAAAATGCTCTGCGGCGGCGAGCCCCTGCCCAAGGAACTGGCACGCTCCCTGCTTCAGATCGGCGGCGAGCTCTGGAACATGTACGGCCCGACGGAAACGACGATCTGGTCGTCGCTGCAGCGCATCACCGATGCCGATCAGCCGATCACGATCGGCCATCCGATCGCCAATACCCAGCTCTTCATCCTCGACCCGAGCGAGAATGTCGCCCCGGTCGGTGTCATCGGCGAGCTGCACATCGGCGGCGACGGACTTGCCGAAGGCTACTTCGATCGTCTCGATCTGACCGAGAAGGCTTTCGTTCCGCATTGCTTTGCCATCGGCAGGCCGATGCGGCTTTATAAGACCGGCGATGTCGGACGACGGCTTGCCGATGGGTCGCTGCAGCTGCTCGGGCGGCGTGACCAGCAGATCAAGCTGCGCGGCTTCCGCATCGAGCTCGGCGACATCGAGGCCGTGATCTCCAAGGTGGAGGGCGTGCGCCAATGTGCGACCGTCGTTGCCGAGAACGCCAGGGGCGATCGTTCTCTGGTCTGCTACATCGTGCCGGCTGCGGAGGGTGGCGATGCACTTGCAGCCGATATCGCAGCACATGCCAAAGCCAATCTGCCGGCACATATGGTGCCGAGCTTCTGGGTGATGGAAAGCGAGCTGCCGCAGACCGGCAACGGGAAGCTCGATCGCAAGACCTTGCAGCAGCGCGGCGTGCCGCAGCGCGGTGCCGCGCCGACCAAGGTCCAGCCAAAAACCGAGATGGAACAACGGCTGCTGGCGATCTGGCAGGATGTCCTGAACCTTGGCGATATCGGCGTCGACGACAATCTCTATGCGCTCGGGGCCGACTCCCTTGCCATATTCCGCATCGCTGCCCGCATGCGCGACAACGGCCTACCGCTCGAGGCGAAGCATCTGTTGCGCCATCCGACGATTGCCGCGCTGGCGACCTTTGCCGATGCCCAGGGAGAGGATCCATCTGATCCCGTGCATCTTCACATTCCATCACTGCGAGATTTTCGTAACGGCGCACGCCGCGGCCTGGGGGCATCTCTATGAGCACAGTCGATAACAGTCCAAGCAGTTCGCTCGCCGAACCGCAGATCATCGGTGAATTTCCTTGTACGCAGACACAGCTGCGCTGCTGGATTCTCGATCAGCTCAATCCCGGCAACCCGGCGCTCAACGTCGCTGTCCGGTGGGAGATCCGGGGGGTATTCAGGGTCTCGACCCTTGAGGCGGCCTTTCGAAAGATCATTCAGCGTCACGAGATCCTTCGAACGCGCTTTATCGAGAAGAACGGCAGGCCTTTCCAACAGGCCGCCAGTGACGTCAATTTCAAGATGTCGGTGATCGATCTGCGCGGCATGCCGCCGGAGCAGCGCCAGGCACGGATCCTGTCGATCGGCGAGGAGACCGCGCAGGCACCCTTCGATCTCAACACGCCAGGCCTCTTCCGCGTCACATTGCTGATGGCAGAAAACGAGCGCGGCTTCCTGCTGATTACAGCTCATCAAAGCTGCTTCGACGGCTGGTCGATCCGCGTCCTCGGGCGGGAGGTCGGCGAAATAGCCGCAGCAATCGATGCGGGGCGTGCACCGGCCCTGCCCGAGCTGCCCTTGCAATATGGCGACTATGCCCTCTGGCAGCAGGAATATCTGCAGAGCTACGGCTTCGAAACGGAAAAAACCTTCTGGCGCGAAACTCTGCTTGGCGCCCCTTATTTCGAAGTCATTTCCGACCGGCCTCGCGGTCAGGTTAAAACCAATCACGGCAATATTCTTTCCATCGCTCAGCCAGCCGCCTTTACCGATCGCATGGATGCGGCCGCGCGCGCGCATTGCGTCTCGCAATATAGTTTCGGCGCCGCCGTCCTCAGCGCAGCCCTTCATCGCTTGACCGAGGCCCCGACCGTGCTCTTCGGCTCACAAATTGCCGGCCGCGAACATAGCGATCTGGAGGATATGATCGGCGTCTTCATCAACAATCTGGTGCTGCGTTTCGATTTCGGCTCCGATCTCAGCTTTGCCGAGCATATTCGTTCCGTCAGTGCGACGATCGAAGGAGCGCTGAACCATCAGCGCATGCCGTTCAACAAGCTCGTGGAACTGGTCAATCCCGTGCGCGATCCGGCGCGCAACCCGCTGATTTCGGTCAATTTCAATCTGCAGAAGGCTTTTCTGGAAGATCGTCGCTACGGCGGCTTCGAGCTGATCAGCTCGCCTTCGCAATCCCCCGGCGTCATCTACGACCTCAGCTTCATCATGATCGGACGGCCGACCGGCTGGCGCATGTCGATCGAATACAATGCCGACCTGTTCGAAGCCAGCACCATCGAAAGCCTCCTGCAACTATGGAGGAACGCTTATGAAATTGCTCTCGATCGCCCTGAGGCGCCGCTTTCTTCGCTCGTTGCGCCGGAACGGCACCTGGCAGCTTCCGCCAAGACTGCGCCGATGGATGGCGCCGTCACAGGCAAATCGCCACCGAATACGCGAATGGAAGCGCTTGCTGAAATCTGGAAGGAAGTCCTACAGGTTCCGCAAATACGCCCGGATGATGATTTCTTCGCGCTCGGTGGCCACTCGCTTCTCGCGCTCCGGCTACTATCGGAAATACGCGCAAGATTCGATGCAAGCCCGACATTGCAGCTTCTATTCAAGCAGCCGACGTTTGCGGGCTTTGCAGCTGCTATCTTCGATAGCGAAGAGGTCGAGAAACCGCGGGAAAAAGCCGTAAACCCGTGGGAGCTGATTACCTGCAAACATGGCGTGGGGACCGGCGCGGTCTATACTCTCAACCATCCATTCCTGTACTATCGCCTTGCCAATGAATTGCCGGACGAGATCTCCGTATACAACGTCAACATGTTCCATGCGGATCTGACGGGCGGCTTGGATCGTCTCAACATCGAGGATATCGCCAGCCATGCGATCGATGCCATGCGGATCGACAAGGCCGCGGGACGCATTGCCATCGTCGGTCTCTGCGTCAATGGCGTCCTTGCGATGGAAATCAGCCGGCAATTGCGCGAAAGAGGCGTGGATGTCGGCGTCACGGCCATCATCGATGCCTGGGCTCCAGGCTATTTCGCTTCCCTGCCCAAGCGGGAGCAAGCGCGATGGCACCGGGAGCGGCGGCGCAAGCGTCTTGCCTATTTCACCCGGAAACTGCTGTCCCGCCGTATCCGGCTGATCGACTATCTCAAGGAGTTCGAAGTCTCGCTGTCGCTTCTGAAGATCTTTGGCGTCAAGGCCGGTCAATACTCCCCCGAAGAGGAGGCGAACGAGGCTGTTACCAAATTGCTGGTGACGGCAGGGCGTCGCTACAAGCCGCCGCAGACAAAGGATGAAAGCGTCGTTCTGCTGCGAAGCAGCGCAACCCATCCTCGGGCGCGAAAAATGCGGTTTGGATGGGGTGATGCGGTTGGAGAGGACTGCATGGTGGTCGATATCGACGGCTGGCACGAGGATTCGCTGACCAGCAACGGTATCCGCGACCTGGCGTCGACGCTCTCGGGAAAACTCGCCGCCGACTAGGTAGGCGCCAATGCCCTGGAACAACAATCTCCGGCAAATGGTCGAGCCATAAGAGGAAACAGTCATGAACGAGACCAAGCCATTGAGGGTCGGTATTCTCGTCGCGCGCAGGCATGCGCTCGAAAACTGGGAGCTGATGATCCTGGACCGGATTCTGGCCGCGCCGGGTCTGGAGCTTGCAGCCGTGTTGACCCATCCTCGTCCGTTCGGCGACGGCAAGGCTTCAAAGCTGTTATCCTGGAGTGCGCGACTGGAGGCCCAGGCCCTTGCGCGTCAACCCGCCTATTTGCCAAAACACTTCAATAGCCGGCGTCACTTCATCGACTGCTACGAATCCGATGACGACAAGGCATGCACCCCCGACAATATCACGGCCGCATCGCTGCGCCGTCTGAAGCTCGACCTCGTCATCCGCATGGTTCCAATGAGCATGGCCGACGACGCGATCGCCGCTCTCCCATTCGGAGAATGGGCCTTCAACCTCTCCGACCGGCGATCGGCCGACGTGGATTGGTACGGCTATGCCGAGGTCCTTGCCCGCGCGTCGACTGCCGATCTGGTTCTCTATGCCAAGTGCGGCGGCAAGGCCGGCAGGCTCGAGATTGCGCGGGCGTCATTCAACATCAAGCCGAGTGCTGCGCGATTGAGCGCCTTCGTGCGGGAGCGAAGCGTCACCCTTCTGCTGCGGGAGCTGACGCGGCTCGCCGACACCAGGCGGTTCGAGCCATCTGCCTTCGCTGGCGCGGTTGCCGATCAGCCACCATCGCTCGGCGACCTCTTTCGCTACAGCTGCGTTGTCGCGGGATCGGTCTCGGTCAAGGCATTCAAATCGATCAGGACGAAGCTCCGCGCCGAGTCGGCAATATGGACGCTCTATACGGGACGCGGTCACATCGATGATTTCGATCCGAGCAAAGCGGTCGAAATTCCACCTTCCGACAACAGCATCAAGGCCGATCCGTTCCTGTTTCAAGAGGATGGCAAATGCTATCTGTTCTACGAGGCCTATTCCCATGGCGACCGCAAGGCGCATATCGCGGTCGGCCGTTTCGACGGTGATGCACTCACACAGGTCGGGGTGGCGCTGGAGCGCCCTTACCATCTCTCCTACCCATTCGTATTTCGCGATGGCGACCAAATCTTCATGATACCGGAAACGCATCAGGCACGGCGGCTGGAGGTCTGGCGCTGCCGTGAGTTTCCGCTGAAATGGGAGCTCCATGCTACGGCCTTCGAGGGTCAATCGCCGGCCGATAGCGTCTTGATCCGTCACGACGGCAGGTGGTGGCTATTCACCAACCTGTCGGATTTTCATGCCTATGAAGACCATTGCAGCGAGCTCTATCTGTTCGAGGTCGACGGCCCGGCGCTTACGGGCATAAGACCCCACAAGCGGAATCCCGTCGTCATCGGCAGCACCGAGGCGCGAGGCGCAGGGCGCATCTTCGAACGTGGCGGCAGGCTCTTGCGACCCTCGCAGCACAATGCGCACGGCATTTATGGCTATGCTCTCAACATCATGGAAATCGAGAAACTGACGCTCGATGACTATTGCGAGCGCCGCATCCGCACCGTTACCCCCGCTTTCAAGGCCGGGCTTCGTGGTTGCCATCATTTCGATGCCACGGACGGGCGCTACATTCTCGATGCGCGATTGACCATCTGACTGATATTTCCATTGCGGTAGCGCAGGCATACTTGGTGCCCGCCGGTCGAGGCGACAACGGCACCAGCGAAGTTGGTCGGTGTCGCAAGTTCCAGGATGGTCCAGTTTTGTGGTGCATCTTCGTCCCCCTCCAGCCGTTCCAATCGCGATTGCTTCGATCTGTCGAACGTGACATCGAAACTATCGAGCGGTAGCGACAAGCCGGCACCATGGGCTTTGATGAACGCTTCCTTGCGCGTCCAGCAGCGATAGAAACCATCCAGGTAGCCATCAGCCGGCAGGGATCGAAGCGTCTGATACTCCTTGCGGGAGAAGAACCATTTGGCGATATCTTCCTTCAGGAATCGAATTTCCTCGATATCGACGCCGAGTTCATAACGATCGGAAATAGCAAGCACGGCCAGGTTGGCGCTATGGCTGAGATTGAAATGGATGGGACAGGCACCGCCGATCGCGACATAAGGCTTGCCGTTGTCACCATAGTCGAAGCCTATCAACCGCGGTGGAATGCCGAGATAACGTCCGAGAATCACCCGCATTCCGGTCCTGGCGGCGACGAAACGATGCCTGTCGCGATCATGGACGAAGCGAATGGTCCGAACGCATTCGTCGAGCGACAGCAACGCGATGTACATGCCGAGATCAGGCAACGGCATGTCCAGCTTCCAGTGCCAGACATCGATTGTGTCAGGCCCGATATTCTCCATGTCAGATCGTGGCGTAGAAGAGATTGGCGTTTTTCGATTTGGCCTGCCGCGACATCCGCTTGGCCATATAGGCGACCAATGAGACGGGATAGTTTTCTCCAAGGCTGATGCGGCAGCTGCGCTTCAGGATATCGAGCGTCTGCGCGCAAAGTTCCGGCGTATATTCGATCTTTCGATCGGTCCAGTGGAAGGGATTCATCGCCGGATGGCCCGTGCGTTGCTGCAAAACAGGTTGCCAGTTGGTATAGACATGGCGGCTCGAATCGAAGAGCCGATAGACACCGCGCTTGTTTTCCTCGGCAAATCTCTTGGCCTCGTCCGACGTCTCGAAGATGACGTGGAGGCCTGCCGCATTGCCGACATCGTTGTGCGGTCCCACCATGATCCACGCGCTCTTGGCGAAGATTTCGCTCATCACATCATAGCGCTCACGCATGCGGGCAATCATCGGATCCAGCTTTTTCAACTGCACGTTCAGCATGGCGCCTTGAATCTGGCTCGCCTTGAAATTCACCCCCAGCATGGGCGGCTCGTTAGCATTGTCTAGATGGCCGCGAAACATGGAGCCGATGTCGTGATACATGCGGGCACGGGCAAACAGCCGCCCGTCGTTGGTGACGACGGCCCCGCCCTCCCCGCAATTGATGTTCTTGAACTGATTGAAGCTGAAGGCCCCGAAATCACCGATCGTTCCGACCCGCTTGGTCTTGTAGTGCAATCCGACGGCCTGGCAGGCATCCTCGATGACGACGAGGTTGTTCTCGCGGGCAATGCGCATGATGCTGTCCATATCGCACACCATGTTCGACATGTGGACGGGAATGATTGCCCTCGTCTGCGGCGTGATCTTACGCAGGATGTCCTGCGGGTCCATGGTGAGCGTGTGGTCGATATCGACCAGGACCGGCACTGCGCCAGCGGCCAGTGGAGCAGCGGCAGTTGCGATCCAGGTATAGGCCGGCACCAGCACTTCATCTCCGGGGCCGACGCCGGCGGCAACCAGCGCCGAAATCAAGGCACCCGTCCCGCTGCTCGTGGCCAACGTATGGCGCACACCGAACTTGGTGGAAAAATCGGCTTCGAAGCGTCCCAGCGGGCCACCGGTCTCGTCGCTGTAGCGCGCCAATTTGCCCGAGGCAAATACCGGCGCGAGCGCCAACCACTCCCGTAACCCCACCTTGGCCATGATTTTCGCTCCCCAGGAAACTCAGCATTTGCTGGAGAGCCTAGCCTGTGATTGCCGCATTTTCAGCATGGACTTCCGACTGAAAGGAACGTCGGAACCGATCAGATCACCTATCCGAAATCGGTAGATATCGTCCGCACCTATGCCAATCGAACAATTATCCGCACGCTCGCGATGCTGGTAAAAAATGGGAAAACGGGCGGGAAAACGATCATGATAACCAGTGACTTGAGATCTATGCCGGAAGGGATTGAAATACATGCCGATATTGCGATTATAGGTGGCGGACCGGCCGGAATTGCGATCGCCCGCGAGTTTGCGGATACCCGGATTCGTGTCCTTGTCATCGAGAGCGGCGGCAAAGATTACGAGGCGGAAATTCAGGCGCTGAATTCCGTCGAAAACATTGGTGAGCCCTTCGCTTCGGCGAATGCCGTGCCCGAAGGGCGGGGCTATACCGGCAGGCTGGCATGGCTGAACGACATTCCCGCATTCGAGCTGCGAAATCGTATGGTTGGCGGCAGCAGCCATACCTGGATCGGCAAATGCGCCGCCTTCGATGACATCGATTTCCTGAAGCGACCCTGGCTGCCGCTTTCCGGTTGGCCGATCGATCGCAAACAGCTGCTGCCTGCCCTCGATCGCGCCGGCAAACTGCTCAACCTCGGCCCCAACCTCTACGATGAACGCCTCTTCGCGCTGCTGCATTCACGCCCGGACGATCTCGGTCTGGACAAGCAACTTCTCAAGCCCTTCTTCTGGCAATTCAGCCACATGCGCCATCCACGTGCCGAGCCGACACGCTTTGCTCGCCTTGCGGGCGATATCGCGGCGGCGAACATAAGTTTTCTGACGCATGCCACGGTGACCGAAATCAATGTCGACAGCCAAGGCCGGAGAGTAACCTCCCTCGATCTTCGGAGCCCCATCGGCCGGAGCGCAACTGTCCATGCAAACACGGTCGTTCTTTGCGGCGGTGGCGTCGAGAATGCACGCCTGATGCTCGCATCCAATTCGCTGCTGCCGGCGGGCCTAGGCAATAGGCATGACGTTGTCGGCCGCTATCTCTGCGACCATCCCCGCACATCGCTCTGCCACTTTGCGAGGCATGACATCGACGTCATCGCACGGCATTTCAATTTCTATGGCCTCAGCCACGGCGGACACACGCATTTCTATCTCAGGGGCCTGTCCTTGAGCCCGGAAATTCAAGCGCGCGAAGGCCTTACCAACTGCGCCGCCTATCCGGTGCAGATCCACGCTCCGGATGATCCCTGGGCGGCGCTGAAGCGCTTGACGAAGGGCGCGGGCAATACCGTCATGGGAGATCTTGCGACGGTCGCAAAATCGGCTGATATGATCACCTCCGGGCTCTACCAACGCCTCGTGCGCAAGCGCGGCCTGCCGCATCGCTCGACGGAATTGCGCTTCGACGTCATGGTCGAACAACAGCTCAATCCCGAGAGCCGCATCACGCTCACGCAGCAGCGCGATCGCTTCGGTCAACCATTGCCGCGGATCAACTGGAAGATTGGTCGGCGCGAAATAGCCAGCGTCAAACGGCTTGCAGGATTGATTTCGGACGAATTCGTTCGCGTTGGCTTACCGAATCCAGCCCTGCCGGATTGGATTGCGGCAAGGGAGAACACCCTGCCCGTCTTCATGGATATGGCCCATCCGTCCTGCACCACCCGCATGGGGACCGATCCGCGAACGAGCGTCGTTGACACCGACGCCATGGTTCACGGCATCGATGGCTTGTTTGTTGCCGGCAGCTCCGTGTTTCCGACGCCGGGCCACGCCAATCCGACGCTGATGCTACTCGCCCTGTCTATCCGCCTTGCCGATCACCTCAAGCAACGACACGCGGCCACTCAATTGCACAGGCAGCAGCATCGGAGCGAGCCGGGCCTATCGCTCCTTCATGGCTAGAGCCTCCCGCTCGTATCGCGAAAATGCTCCGGCCTTTTTTATGCAATTCCTGACGGAAAACCGCCATGCACCTTTCCTGGAATTGCCCTAGCCCAGCCGAAAATAGAAACCGGCGCTCTCGCTACGGCCGAGCTCCGGGTGGGTATCTATGGCGTGCGACAGAGAGGGAATGGACCAGCGGTCGACCTGCTTGTAGCCGAGCCTTGCAATATCATCGATGAAGTCCGCCTCGTCGCGCATGTGATAGGGGACATAGGACCTGCCGATACGTTCGAGTGTGACGACCGTGCTGCCCTTGCGGAGCGCAACCTTGTTGAGGATCAGGTGCCGCGGCCGGGAGGGCATTTGCGACAGCAGCCCGGACAGCGGCATATCGAGATATTGCATCAGCCCCGATCCGAGCAACAATGGCATCTCACCTGCATCTCCCATCCGATCGACAAAGGACAGGCTCGTCAGGCCTTCCTTCTCGGCCAGGCTTTGTCCGGCGCGGACGATGGCCGGCAGATCGTAGACGACCCAACGAAATGCGCCGTCGAGCGGCAGCAGAGGACGGAAGGCCCGATATTTCGTGCCCATGTGCCCACCGGCGTCGACGAGGCCATCGATCTCGTGCAGCAAATTGCGGACCCAGAACAACACCGGATAGTCCCAGGGCGCCACCTCACACATTTTGGCAAATGCAACGGTCGCGATCTCATCGTGATCATAGCCGGCCATGGTCTGCCTGCGGGCGGCAGCCATGGCAGCCTCATAGGTGCCATAGGCGCCCGTAAACCGCCGTGGAAAGGGCAAGAGATAGTTCAACCGCCCTCTGGCCAGGCGCAGTGGCGAAAGCCCCTGGGCGGCCGTCTGTGCGGCGCTCTTCAAAACCGAGCGTGCATGCGCCGACCATGACAAATTGGATTGTACCGAAGCCGTCATCCTGCATCCCCCTATCCGTATCTATCCTGTCGTCGCCGATCATCGCCTGCCCGAAAGAATCGAAACCGCGCCTCCACTCATCTTCTCCAGAGCCAGAAGCGTGCAGATATAGATTGCACCGCCCGAGACCACCTGCAGCAACACAGTCAGGACGCGCTGCATGCTGAGCGATCCGGCGAAATAGCCGAGCCCATAAACCGCTGACGCCATCAACGCGACGGCAACGGCCAGATAACC
Source organism: Rhizobium sp. ZPR4 (assembly GCF_040215725.1). NCBI lineage: Bacteria > Pseudomonadati > Pseudomonadota > Alphaproteobacteria > Hyphomicrobiales > Rhizobiaceae > Rhizobium > Rhizobium sp. ZPR4. The sequence goes on along the minus strand of NZ_CP157969.1, from coordinate 896,141 downwards.
GCTCTTGCGCAGCACGCGTCCCCACCGAAGGCCGCCATAGTTCTTTTGCAGATGCATCGACGTGAAGAAGGAGATCAGCGACGCCAGGCACTGTCCCCAGGCGGCAGCGACCACACCGAAAGGCGCCAGAAGCAGGATCAGGGAGACGGAGACCACCGCATTCAGCAGCAGGGTGCGAGGCATGCGCCTGATGTTGCCCGACAGGGATAGAAGGGCTTCCGTGACGTAGCCCGGCATCAACAGGATCTGCTTCACCGACAGGATCGCGACGAGAATTGCCGCTGACGCCCATTTTTCGCCGAGCACGATGTCGATCAAATCGGACGATATCAGCGAAAGGCCGAGATAGATCGGCGTGGAGATTGCCATGAGAACCGTCATAAAGACGGTTGCGGAGGGGCCGGCGTCGCGAACCTGCCTACCGTCCACTCCGATCACGATCGCCGCACGGCGAAACAACGTCCAGGCCAGCATTCGCGCCGGTTCGCCGATAAGTTCGGAAAATGCCGCGACGATGCGTTCCGCGACGCGATAATAGCCCGCCTCCGCAAGGCCCAGAAAGCTGCCGATCGCAAGCGTTCCGGAATAGGAGCGGAGAAAGAGGATCAGCCGGTTCGACAGGATATGGCTCGAAAATTCGAGAATCTCGCGTGCGAAAGGCCAGGTGAGATGCAGCCTGGGACGCCAGGCGAGCACGGCCACCGAGCCGGCAAGACAGACCAGTTGCGAAACGAGCCGACCGGCCGCGAGCGAAAACACGTTCCAGCCAAGCCACAGCCCCAGCATCGCAACGCAGAGCCCGGCAATTTCGCTGGCTATCCGAATAGCGGCTTGTTTGCGCAGCAGGCCGCGCGCGACCAACAACCCATCGTAAACCGCGTAAAGAGACGATGGCAAAAACCAGCAGCTGAAAAGAACGAGGAGAAGCGCCTCATGCTGCCGGCCGAAAACGAGCCAGGCAATGGCGGCACCCATCAGTCCGACGATCGTGACCAGCACGCCGGCGATGATCGAAATCGTGCCGATCTGGTCGAGCTCCCGATCCGTGCACTCGGCCTTCATGACGAACTCGCCCCATCCCCCTTCCGAGATCACGACAAGCATGACGACGATGGCGGAACTGAACGCATAGAGACCGAATTCGGCCGATTCCAACACGCGGGCGGCGACGAGGAATATGAGAAGCTGGACGACCTGCGATACGACTTTCGAAACGAGCGTCGAGGCTCCGTCACCGATGATCGCGGGCATGCGGGCGCGCAGCCAATGACGCAGGCTCGTCCAGACAGTGCGCTTGGGGCGAAGCGGAAAGCTATCCATCAGCGCACCGTCGCGGTAAGTAAACACGAGCAAATCCGGCCTTCGCATCGCCCGGTTGAGAAATTCCGTTGAAAAATAACATGATAATCCACAGTTGTTTCCAGCCTTGCACCAGATAAAGTCTATAGCGTTCCCATTCAGGACATGATTCCGTGTAATGAAACGCTGCCTGCAAGCGGGGTGTGCCGGAATTGTTCGATTTTGTTTCAGAGAAGTTATTACCCTGAACGTCAGGGTCCGATCGAAATTCTCGGCAATAGAAGGGGGGCTTGCCGGCAATTGTCATGAAACACCACGCAGAGCCGCTTATGAAAGACGAGAACCAAGATCGCATCGCCTCGGGACAGCCAGGTGGATTGCGCCAGAAATTGTTGCTTCGTTGGATTCTGGTGATCTTCTGCCTTATCGTTTGGATGGCCGTCGCTGCTTTTTTCATTTGGTGAGACGTTCTTTTTCGTTGCGTGCGAGCAGCACGACGCCGACCGTTTTTACGAGAATTGCAAAGTCGGTGCGCAATGAACGACTGTGGAAGTAGTCCAGATCGAACTGGATACGCTCCTCGTAAGTGGTATCGGCATGGCGGTTGACCTGCCAGAGACCCGTGATCCCCGGCCGCAGCCCCAGATAGCAATAGAGATTGGCTCCGTAGCGATCGAGCTCGGCGGCGACGACGGGTCGGGGTCCGACCAGGCTCATGTCACCGCGCTGAACGTTCACCAATTGTGGTAGCTCATCGGCGCTGCTCATGCGCAGGTACTTCCCCAACCAGTGGACGCGCGGGTCGTTCGTCAACTTCTGCGTCGATAGCCATTCCTGCTTTCGCATCTCGTCACGCGCCAGTAGCTCCGCCAGCTGCCGATCGGCATCCTTGCGCATCGTGCGGAATTTCAAGCAATCGAACGGGCGTCCATCGCGGCCGACGCGCGTATGGCGGTAGATGATGGGCCGGCCGTCGACCAGAAGCAATGCAATCGCGATGACAAGCAGCGCCGGCGCAAGAAACAACAGCCCGAACCCGGAAAGAACAAGGTCGACAATACGCTTGGCCCGTCCGAGCCGTTCCGTTCGCCTCGCCTCACGGCGAGATCGCTCGCGATGGGCAATGCTGTCAAAAGTCGATAACATCTTCCAGACCCCTCACCACTATCATGCTCCCTTCAAAGGCTGCCAGCTGCCCCAATCCTTGACAATTGACCCTGCGGACATTGGCTTAGTCCCATTGGCGTAGAGAGCCGGACACAGAGCTACCCACAAGCCTCAGCCTGCCTCGTCGATCAGTCGATGGGCGGCTGAAAAGTCGTCATTCAGGGTCGACCGCAAGTTCATGCCGGCGGCGTTTGCACGGTCGAGAACGCGATCGTATAGGGCGAGCAATGCGTCACGCCATGAGACCGGTGTGTGCGCCAGCTCGCCTGACCGGCGGAGGCAATTCACGCTCATGAGGCGAAGCAGCATGTCATCGCTGGCAAGCCGGCGTATTCCGCTTGCGAGCGTTTCCACCTTGCCGCCCTGAAAGGTCAATCCGCATCCGAGCATCGAAAGCTCGTCGCCGAGAAGCGCCGTGTCCGGCAAGATCACTGGTATGCCGCTGGTCACGGCCTCTAACGCCGCCAGCCCGAAAGGCTCGGGCACTCGGGAGGAAATGACGAGCGCGCGCGCATCGCACAGGATGTCCCGCATCTCGCCCTTGGACTTCCAGCCATGAATGACGACTTCCGGAAAGTCCCGCTCCAGGCGAGCGCGGCCGGCACCATCGCCTATGACGTGTAGCTTCTCACCGGCGAGCCGTGCCGCGATCGCGGCATCTTCAAATCCCTTTTCCGGCTCCAGCCGACCGACAAAGAAAAAGTCACGCTTCTTCCAGGGTTCCGTCGGATGGGCGAGGAAAGGTTCAACCGGATTGCGAATTGTCTCGATGTTGCCCATGTCGATCTGCCCGCGGGCGAAATACTCACTCATGCGTTGATGCACAACGATGATATTGGCTGCAAATTGCTGGATGGGATAATAATGCTCCCTCACCATATGGCGGGCCGATCTCCAGATCTTCTCATGGTAGCCGCGCTTGTCGCAGTTTGTCGCCAGACAGCCGAGCGACATCGGCGTCAAGGGGCAGACCTGGCTTCTGCGGTAATTGGCAAATCCTCCGTTCGGGCAGGAGAGGAAATAGTCGTGAGCGTGCAAGACCACCCGGTCGCGAACCGGCCATAAGGCGCGAAAAATCGACGGCGACAGGATCTTCGACCAACCATGAACGTGATAGATGGTGCCCCGGCTGTCGACGCGCGACATGAGGGCATTCAGGCCGTCATAGGCTTGACGGCTGTAAAGGCCGCTGGCAAGCGCGCTGAGACGCGGCTGCTGCATCAGCGGCTGCGCTGCCAGATTGATGGTGTCGGATGCCGGCCGTTCGGAACCTGCGCTGTCGCCAGCAAAGTAGGTCACGGCGACCCCGGCTTCCTGCAGCAAAGTGGCTGAAAGTATCGCCAGATTCGACGCTCCGCCTATCTTGGCGGAGCGGTCGTTGATGACGACAACGCGATCGAGGCCAGAGGAGCGCGCCACCGGACTATTCCAATGCTTCGATGTTCTGCGGTGCCAACCTGCCCTTGAGCAGATCACGAAGCGCGATGACATTGCCTCTGAGGCGACCCTTGCGGTCGACCCAGGGCTCCGGTCGCCAGACCTTGACGAGGTTGGCTGCAAGATTGCGGCCGATCTGCATCGTTGCCTGCGGCACGCTCATCGTGCGCTTGCGCATGAGATAAAGTGGATTTGCTATTTGCGAATAGCCGAGACGGACACCACCCGATCGGCCACCTTTCGTGCCGAGATGAACGCCTTCGAGCTGTTTGACGCTGACAACCTGGCCATAATGGGCCACGAGCCTGCTGAAATCGACATCCTCGAGCCAGCCATAGAAGGGCAGGTTCTCGTCGAAACGCAGGGCCGCGGCTTTGACGATGGCCATGCGGATCGCCATGTTGCAGCCATAGGCATTGTAAACAGATCGGATTTGCATTGAGGGCTCGGAGCGACGCCGGCGTCCCGCATCGACCAAGCGTAAGCCATCACGAACGGAAATACCTGGTCCTGTAATACCGTCAGCCAAGACCGTTCCGGTGCACATGGCGACATCCGGCTGCAGCTGAAACAGCCGTTCCGTTTCCTCGATATAGGCAGGCGTCATCAGAAAATCGTCATCGAGGAAAAGGACGATATCCGCGTCCTGAACGCTGTCGAGGATGCGATTGCGCTGACGGCAAAGCCCGCGCTCGCTGATAAGCACGCGCACCGGAATGTCGAGATTTCGCAGGCAACTCGGATCGATGTCTTCCGGCGAGGAAAGGCACACGACGATCTCGTCCGGCTTCCGGGTCTGGCTGGCAACATGCGGGAGGATGGACGATAGGATATCGCGGCGGCCGGAGCTTGCGATACCAAGCGTAACCTTCAAGGGACGACCCACTACGCCACCCGTAAGCCGCCTTGCGGATGCACGCACCTGGCGCCGATCCTGCCTGCGGCGCCAAAGACGCTTATCCTGGTGGTGGCGCCTTTCGTGGCTGCGATTGGCGATGATGCCGAGAATATTGATCGTGGTCGTGCCGAAGCTTGCCAGTGCGTCCGACAGCCTCTCCACCGTCATCTTGTTCGTCTGCCCGACGACGACGACAATGCCCTCGAGATAGGTGCAGATGACACGTGTATCGGCAGAATCCTCGAAAGCGGACATGTCGACGATGACGACCTTGTATCGCCGGCGCAACAAGTCGATCTCAGCCTTCAGTGCGGGCAGATGCCCATAGCGCTGAAAAGCGGTAACGGATTTTTCGGTCTCGTCGACGGTGACGACCGGAACGCCGCCATGGGCCTGCATGACTTCCGCCTCGGGCTCGTGCTCGGCCTTCGCAACAAGCAGGCCACCCTCATGGGCGACGGCATAGCGGCGCGGCACATCGTTGATGCTCAAGGCTTCCATGCCGAAATCGGTGCCGGCTTCGGTCACCACGCAGCTCAGTCTCGCATTGAGGAAATCGGCGTCGACGAGCACAACGGATGCACCTTCGTGCTGGTAGAGCTGTGCGAGATTGGTTGCGATCGTGGTCTTGCCTTCGCCGGTACCGACCGAGGTGATGCCGATCACCATGGGTGCGTTCGGCGGGAAGGCGGAATCGATCGAATGCTTGACGCCACGCAAGGCTTCGGAAAATTGCGAATAGGGCGTATCGAGCACGGATCTCAACGGCAGCATCGTTCGTCGCCAGCCAGCATTGGCGACCGCCATGCGCCCCGGCAGGAAGGACGGGCTCATGTAGACGGGCACGTGGCCGAGAGAACTGATCCCCAATTCCCGCCGCAACTTTTCGCTGGAACTGACGCGGCGGTCCAGGCCATCCCGCAAAAGCGCTGCCATGACGCCGGCTGCAAGGCCGAGCATGGCCGTGAACGGCATGACGAAGGAGGACTTCGGCCAGGTCTTTGCCAGCGGCACGGCGGCCGCGGTCACGACGCGGACATTGCCAAGCGGAAACGATTCCTTTTGCAGCGCGCCAATCAGCTGCTGCAGGATGCTTTCATACATCCGTCGATAGGTGGTGGCGCGGCTTTCCATCTCCGACAGCTCCACCCTTGCCAGATTCTTGTCCGTTCCCGCGTCTTTCAGAGAGGCCAACTCGTCGCTGAGGAGCTTTTCGCGGGTTTTGGCAACTTCCAGATTTGCCTTGTATACCGCCTGGATGCGCTCGAACTCCTTGCGCATATCTCCCTTTATTCGATCGATTTCCTGCTGGGCAGCAATAATGGCGGGATTGTCGGCATCATATCTGCTGGTGAGATTGTTCAATTTGATTGTGGCAGTTCCAAGATCCTCTTGCAGCTTCTGTATGCGCGGATTGTTCATCGTCTCGTCGACGTCGCCTTGGATCTTGCCACCCGACATCAGCTGGTTGAGCGTTTCGAGCTTGGCCGATTCTGCTGCCGTTTGCGCCTTTGCTGCAACTGCCTGACTGCTGATCTCCGATAGTTGCTGCTGATCGAGAGAGGACGACGTGCTGATCTCCATGATGCCGTTTTTGGCGCGAAACTCCTCGACATTCATCGCGGCCTCGCGTGCCTGCCGTCCGACTTCGATCAAACGTGTCTCCAGCCATTTGGCTCCGCTCTGCGCTGCGGAAGCCCGTTCCGACAGACCGGTGCTGATATAGGCCTCTGCAATCGCATTCGCCGCGTCCGCTGCCTTTTGCGGGTCGACCGAACTATATCCGATCTCAAGAATGTAAGATTGACCAACGCGAGTAACTTCGACCCTGGAGAGGAAGGAGGCCATGGTGCGGCGCATGAGGTCATCTTCTGTGGTTTCCGCTTTCGCGCTGCCATCATCGCCATGCTTGAAAAAACTGAAGATTGCACGCAGCTTGTCATGCAGCGTAGCCTGCCAGGACATGCCGCCTACGATCTCCGGATCTTCTGTGAGATTGAGTTTCTGCACGACCGCGCGCGCAATCGCCTCGGATTTGACGATCTCGACCTGGCTCGCAATTTCCGCCGCTTCGATGATGACCGTTCCGGTGAAGGCATCCTGTGAGACGATGCGCCCCTGGTCGGGATCCATGACGAGCCGCGTGGTCGCCAAATAGACCGGCTGGGTCGTCGCCATATAGAAGCCGCCGATACCGAGACCCGCCCCCGTAAACAGTGCGAAGATCATCCAGTGGCGTTGCAGGAAACGCCAGACGTCGCGAAAGGAGATATATTCGCTGCCCCCTGTACCTTTGGCGCTCGAAGGAATGCTGCGCAAGCCCTTACCGATCTCGTGAATTGCCATGATTGTCGCCCCACATTGCTCGCTTATCACTATTGAGATTGGCCGGTGTCGGCGGATGAAAGCGCCGTGCCGTCCAGGCTTCCGGAAATGTTGTAGCGCACGTCCAGAACGTCTCCCGGCTGTAGCGCCGTCGCTTCCGATGCCTTGATCGCATTGGCTTCGTCGCCGTTGCGGGTGATCCAGTATTCCATCGGCTGGAGATCGAGCGCCTTCATGCTCTGACTTCTCGAAAGCGAAGCGCCTGAAAGCTGCAGCAGCTGCAACGTCGTGTTTCGCTTTAGTTTCGTATCCTCGATTTCGGTCTCGGTAGTCTGCAGCTGCTGGCCAGCATCGGTCTTGCGTTGACCCGTGAGATTGAGCGCATCGCGCTGGGTCTCGCTCAGCTTCTGCTTCGCCTGCATCGAAGCAACGACAAGATCCAGCTTGCCTGCCTGCATCTCAGCGACGATCCGCTCCAGCGAGGTCTTCCGCGAGGTGGTCAGGATTTTGGTGTCGACCAGCTTGGAAATGTCGCTCAACTCGTCCTGCGCGATCTTCACCTGCTCGTCCTGCGACGACATTTTCTCATCAAGAATGTTGATTTCGTTACGCAACAGCACTTCCAGATCCGCGGCGGCGGCGAGTTGCTGACGCAAAGCATCCGCCCTGGCATTGAACAGGTCGACTTCGCTCGTCATGATCTGCGAGACGGCCGATCCCTCGGGAGCGGCCTTGATCTCGGGCGGAAATGAAATCGCCGGCTGATCGTTGAGTTCGGCCATGAGGCGGGCCCGCCGGGCGCCAAGCTGTTTCAGCTGCAGCTCCATCCGGCTGATCTCGCCGGCATAGCTGACCTGCTGCGCCTCCGAGTAGTCGCCGGTCTGACTGGACCGACGCTCCCGCCCACCCGCCATGGCGATGGCCTGTTTCACCGTCAGGCCGGGCCTGAACTCCAGCTCGCTTGGTTTTTCGACAGCACCGGACACATAGATCATCGGATATTTGACGACCTCGACCGAGGCAGTCGGCGCAAGCGCCAGACCGGTGATCTGCTTCAGCTTCTCGCCGATATCGGCACTGATGTCTTCGACGGTCTTGTCGCCGACCTGCATTTCTCCAATCATCGGGATTGAGATCGAACCCGATTGCGACACGACATATTCGCCGTTTAGCGCCGTCCATTCCTTGTATTCGCCTGTTGCAGCGATCCATTCGACGATGGCGACCTTGATCCGCGCCTGAGGCCCGACACGATAGACGTCGTTGGCCGCGGCGCTCGCTATGCCGTGCATGGCCACGCCGGAAAGAAGCAACGCCAACAACCAGGGCGCCATGAGCCGAGACGGCCTGGAGATGGAATGGTAAGCTGAAGCGCACACTCTAGACATGAGTCGAAATCTCGCTTTCTTGATCGCTTGCGCCATCACGCGGAACAAGGCGCCATGCAGCGAGATCAGCAGCTGAACGCATAACGTGTAAATCCCCTACCGAAGCAACAGGGCTTATCATTTCTGGCAGGGAGGTAGGCGACGCTGCCGTCTCTTGGTCGGATGGGCATATCCTTGTGTGCAGGCGCGCACCGGCGGCTAAATCTTTTGGCTACTCCCTTCGGCCATTTGTATGCCGCAGTGAACCGATGTAGGCCCTGTCGCAAAAGTTGCCGGCTGCCCAATGTTGTTTCGGCCCATGGAGGGAAGAGCAATGCGGGTAGCGATCGTGCATTATTGGCTGGTGTCGATGCGGGGCGGAGAAAAAGTGGTCGAGGCTCTCTGCGACATGTATCCGGACGCCGATATCTTCACTCTCGTCTATGATGAAAGCCGTGTCTCCGAGAAGATCCGCAGACACAAGATTTTCACCTCCTTCCTTCAGCGGATTCCGGGCGCCGCCAAGACCTACCAATCGCTGCTGCCGCTGATGCCCTTCGCATTGGAGAGCTTCGACCTTACCGGCTACGATCTGATCATTTCCAGCGAATCAGGCCCGGCCAAGGGCATTATCCCGCCGCCGGGGGCAACGCATGTCTGCTATTGCCACTCCCCCATGCGCTATCTTTGGGATCACTATCACTTCTATCGATCCCATGCGGGCCTAGCATCCCGGCTCTTATTGCCGATGCTGGCGCCGTTGCTGCGCTCCTGGGACGTCAATACGAGCATGCGGGTCGACCGCTTCGTCGCCAACTCGCATCATGTCTGCGACCGCATCGGCAAATATTATCGGCGGCCCGCGACGGTGGTCTATCCGCCCGTCAATGTCGATGATTTCATGCCGGCGCCATCGACCGAGGATTTTTATCTCTGCGCCGGCCAGCTGGTTCCCTACAAGCGGATCGATCTGGCGGTGAAGGCCTTTACCCGGATGAATCGCCAGCTGGTCGTTATCGGCGAAGGCAGCGAAGCAGAGGGGTTGAAGCGCATCGCCGGTCCCTCGATCACTTTCCTCGGCAGGACCCCATTTCCAATATTGAAGGAAAAGCTTGCGCGCTGCCGTGCACTGATCTTCCCCGGCGAGGAAGACTTCGGCATGGTTCCGGTGGAAGCGATGGCAAGCGGGCGGCCCGTTATCGCTTACGGAAGCGGCGGAGCGCTGGAAACCGTCGCACCGGGGGTGACCGGCATTCTCTTCGATCAGCAGTCTGTCGACGCCCTGATCAAGGCGGTGATCGATTTCGAGGCCATACAGCACCGCTTTCACCCGGAAACACTGCAATCGCATGCGGAACAGTTCAGCCAGCGCAAATTCATCGCAGCCATGCAAGCGATCATCAATGAGGAGCTGCTGATCCGCAAGGCCGCAAGGCTGCGGAGCCACCCTGCCGTTCAAACAGGTCGCGAAACGCAATTGCCAGTACTTGCGATGGAGCCGCACAGCAGGACGCTTCAGTAAAAGCCTGGGGCACCGGCTACCCGGCCTCGATCGGAAACGAACCGCAAAAGAAGCGCTGACGGCGAGGCATGGTCCGCGAATCAACCACGGAGCAATCGAAACCACCCAACGGAAGCGCTACAACCGCCGCACTGCCTCCATTCCAGGAATACAATCTTCTTGCGCTCGGAATGAAACAGATGATGTCGCCGCGGTCGATTTAATCTGCACATGTCTTAGCAATCATTGCTAAATATGAAGATCTCGTAATATATTCGCTTAAAGCGGCTGTCGCCTTCTGGTAAGTTATGACTTGCGCCCGCACGCTCGATGAGACTGCGATCGTTGATATGCATGCTCCGATGCGAACGGACCAGTTCAAACTGGACAATGGCCGGATTTTGCGTGGCCGGCTTGGGGAGGACGAGGCCATATGCCCGAGAACCGAGTGGATCGGTCGCAGCGAATTCCATATGAGTCCGAATCCGACACCGGTTTAGAGGCGGTGATTTCGCTTTGGGATCTCGATCTCAAGCTGCTCGATTCCTCCAAGAGCTTCAAAGATCATATCGGCCTTCCGCCCCGGAACGAGGTGACTCTGTGGGAGGCCTACCCGGCGCTTGCAAAACCGGCGCTTGCCGAGCTCATCCATCAGGTAATCGATACGGGGGAACCGCGCACGATCCCGCTCGACGATCCAAGGCGTGGAAAACGCAACTTCCTCGTCTCCTATATCCGGGTGGGGCTCCTGATTGTCGAAATCAATGGAGCAGGCACGAATGAGAGCCAACCATCCGAAGACAATGAAAAAGCGCGGCTCATCCATCAGGCAACGCACGATGCATTGACCGGATTGCCCAATCGCCGCCAATTCAGCGCGGCGCTGGCGCAATTGCTGCCGGCGAGCGGCAAGATTGGGCCGGCGCTGATGCAGCTCGACCTCGATGACTTCAAGCCCGTCAACGACACTCTGGGCCACGGCGCCGGCGACATCGTGCTGAAGCTCGCGGCTGAAAGAATCAAGGAAGCACTCGGCCATCGCGGGACTGTCTACCGTCTCGCCGGCGATGAGTTCGCCATCATCCAGGTCGGTCCACAGCGGGCCTTCGAGGCGGAGCGGCTGGCGGATGCGCTGGTGGCCGAATTCAAGAAGCCGTTCACGGTCAACGGCATCTCCCTCTTCGTCGGTGTCAGCGTGGGGATCGCAATCGCGCCGCGCGACGGCAATGAGGGGGAGCAGCTGATGAAGGCTGCCGATGTCGCCCTTTATGCCGCCAAGAAAGAGGGACGACGACGGGCGCGGACTTTCGATCCGGCCATGCTGATCGTGGTCGAACAAAGGGAGCTTCTGCGGCGCAGCCTGCGCGTCGCGCTGCAGCGTGACGAGTTCTTCATCGAATATCAGCCGCTGGTGGAGCCAACGTCCAATGTGGTCGGCTTCGAAGCGCTGCTGCGCTGGCGGCATCCAACCCTCGGGATCATTCCGCCGGCCGCTTTCATTCCCATGGCGGAAGCCGACGGCCTCATGCGCGAAATCGGCCAGTGGATGCTGGAGGAAGCCTGCCGCGAGGCCCTGGCATGGCCGGCCCACTATACGCTTGCGGTCAACCTTTCTCCGGCGGAGTTCCTGACGCCAGGCCTGACCGATCGCATCTCTCAAACGCTTGATATCGTCGGATTCCCGGCCGAACGCCTGGAACTGGAAATCACCGAAGGCGTGCTTCTGGAACGCACCACCAACAATCTGGACACGCTGAACACGCTGAACGTGCTCGGCATCCAGATTTCCCTTGATGATTTCGGCACGGAATATTCCTCGCTCAGCTACCTCAAGAATTTTCCCTTCGATACGATCAAGATCGATCGCTATTTCATCAGGGATCTTTTGCAGGATAGCAAAAGCCAAACCATCGTGCGCTCCGTGATCGGCCTCGCCCACGGTCTGGACATGCGGGTGACCGCAGAGGGTGTCGAAACGCAGCAGCAGGCGGCCTGGCTCCAGCAGGAAGGCTGCGACCGCTTGCAGGGCTATAGCATCAGCCCTCCGCTCAGCGCCGACAAGCTCGATGATTTCATAAGGCAGGGTGCGCGCAGTCAATCGGCCGCGACATTCGACGAATATCACGCCAGTCCGTGAGTTTCTGAAGCGCGTTTCATTCGGGAATTTCTCGAGGGGTTACCATGGAGGAGGTGCAAGTGGACGCGGCTTTCAAGCCATTGCTTGAACTGCAGATGGAGATGGCAACCCTGGTGGCGGACTGGTCGCATTGCGACCAATGCGCCGCTTATGTGGCCCGCATGGTCAGCCACGATCGCCACGATCCCATCCGCCATGCCAACCTGCTTTCGGCAGCCTTGAACGAACTCTTCGAGATGTCGTTCCACACCAGAGAGAGCGACGGTGCTCTTACCTGCCGCTTCTATCGAAACGGCCCGACCGAGCGGATCGAATTGACCTTTCCCTGCTCGGCCGAGCAATGCAACTCATATGAGGCGATCGTCAAGCGCATCGGAAACGGCCAGGCGCTTACGAACTATCTCGATGTCATCACCGATGATGCCGCGCGTGCCGAGCATGCGATCCTTTTAGGCCTTGCCGTCAATTACGATGCCAATATCGAGCTGTCCGGTCAGGATAGAGGAATGATGACTTTCGTGGTGGATCTCGCGCTCGAAAGGCTACTCAATTGAGCAACCTCTCCGTTAGCCGTTTCACGGCGCAATTCGATGCCAATAATCAGGAATTCTCCCTGTCGGGAGTCCTCAGACCGCACTCGGTTGCCGAGCTTGCTGATGATCTCGCCCTGCTACGCAACGGCATCGAGACGGTGAACGGCGTCTGCTACATCAATCTGAAGCGCGTCACCCACATGAACAATACGGCGTTCCGTGCCCTGACGCATGTCCTTCTCGATGCCACGCGGTCGAGGCCGGATCTCAAACTGACAGTCATCGCCTCGAGCGTCGTTGCATGGGCATCGCGACTGTTTCGCCATTTGAGCGATCTGTCGCCCAACATCATCGTAGAGATCTACGATTCCGCCTTCTATCCCGGACAGACCTTCGTAGAGAACCAGAGCTTCATCCCGATCCTCCGAACCCAGACGAAAATGACCTGGCGGCACGAGCGCGAGATATTGCCGCGGCACGGCCTTCGCGAGGGTTTGCATGTTGCCGACATCTGTTGCGGCATCGGCGATTTCGCCATGCTGCTGCGAAAGGATTTCAAACCGGCGCGGATCGTTGCCCTCGACCATTCGGTGCCCAGCCTGGAATATGCCCGCAAAGTCGCTGATGATTTCGACGTCCAGGACATCGAATATACCTATGGCGATGCATCCCAGATGCTGTTCGACAGCGACCAGTTCGATTTCGTGACTTGCCGGCATTCACTGCAGATCTTCGACCGCCCGGATGTTCTGCTTCGGGAGCTCTATCGCATCTGCAAGCCGGGCGGCAGGGTCTACATCACCAACGAGAAGAACTCCCATTGTCTTGGCGAGCCCAGAGCCGACAGCATCCAATGGACCTATAACGAGGTCGCGAAGCTATTCGCTCACTTCGATATGGATGTCGAAATGGGTCCCAAGGGCCGCCGCATGCTGCTGGATGCCGGCTTCAAGGATGTGCGGATGGAAAGCTTCATGGTCACCAATCTCGATGGCGATCCCCAGGATTTCGCCGACATCATCACGGCATGGCAGAATGTCTATGCCGATGAAATGGCGGTCAGAAGAGGGGATTCGGCCGCATTTATCGAGCGGTTCAAGCAAGGTTTTGCCGATCATATTTTTGCCGCGCTCCATCCAAGAGGCTATGCCGGCTGGCCGATCTGGGCTTCTTCGGGACAGAAACCGCTATGACAGACGCGCCAATCGCCAAGCAACGGCTGGGCCTACGCTCCTTTCGCGCCAAATTTCTGCTCGTCGTCGGAGGAGCCGTTCTCTTCGACCTGCTCGTCAGCGGCGGCCTCGCGCTGTGGAACGTCCAGCGTCTTTCGCGCAATGCCACGACGGAGGTAGGACAAGGCCTTGAGAAAGCGAGCCAGGATTACATCGGCTCCTATGCGGATTCGACCGCTGCAGAAGCCGGTTTGCTGATCGACCAGGTCCATTCCGATGTGAAGGCGCTGGCGGGCGTGCTGCAGGGGCAGATCGACAATCCGACAAGGAGCGGCGATGTCGGCGCCGCCATGAGCAAGGCTTCTCCAGGCGCTGTAACGGTGACCTACGATCCGACCGGCCAATGGGCGCAAAACCTACCCGGAACGCCCTCGGTCGTCAGCGTCTGGGGTTACCTGCTGGACAAGGATCACCGCCCCCTGCCTCAGGTACAGGCCGACATTGAATGGAGCGCCGTGCTTGATCTGGTCGCCCCTTCCCTGCTGCATAATGGCGCCTCGAAGCTTCAGATGTATTATATCGGCCCAAGGGAACGTCCGATTTTCCGGACCGCGCCCTATACGACGCAGGCCCAGACGTTCGACCGGCTCTATCCCGGCCACAACAGTTCTGATTTTTGGACATTCTTCTTTCCCGGCCTCTACGAATCCTGGCAGCAATGGGCCTCCAACCCGTCATCGCGCCCTGTTGCCGATTATATCACCCAGACGGCTCCCTATACCGACGCCATCACCGGCAAGCTGATCGTCAGCTTTTTTCATCCGCTCTGGACGCCGGATCGGCATCATGTAGCCGGTGCGGCCGGCGCCGATATCACGCTCACACAACTTGCCGAAATCGTTGAGCATGTGAAAGTCGCCCAGACCGGGTTCGGCTTCCTCGCCATGTCGAATGGCAATGTCGTCGCAATCAATCCCGTGGGCGAGAAGGTCATCGGCTTGCGCGCCGCCAACGATGCTGCCGCCAAGGGCGTCACCGGCGTCGATCGATCCCTGCGCAACAGTACGCAAACGGCGATCACCAAGCTGCCGCTCGATGCCGATGGCGTAATTCAACATATCACCCTCAGCGAAGGGGGAGAGGACGTTCCCTACCTCGTGGTCGTCAAGCAATTGCACCCGACCAATCTCTGGGTGGATGGGCCGGTTCAACGCGAAGTCATGTCGCTCGGGATAGTCGTTCCAGAGCGCGAGATCTATGCCTCGCTCATTGCCGCCAAAGATGAGATATCGCGGGCGACCAACCGCATCCTGCTCTACCAGATCATGGCTGTCCTGGTGTCGTTGATGATCGTCACGGCGGCGGTCTTCGCAGCCTCGAAGCGCGTCACCAGCGGCATCAGTGCGCTGGCGAGCGCTGCCAAGCGCATACAGGCAAAGGATTATTCGGTCAGGGTCGATATCTCGACCAGGGACGAGGTGGCCGAGGCCGGCGTTGCATTCAACCGGATGGCAGAGGATATCAGCTTTCACACCGAAAACCTCGAAAAGCTCGTTTCGGACCGAACCAAGGAGATCGAGGCGGCCAAGGAGGAGATTTCGACCCTCAACAACCAGCTGAAAAACGAAAACCTGCGGCTGGGTGCCGAGCTCAATGTCGCCAAGCAAATCCAGCTCATGGTCCTGCCGCGGGCCAAGGAACTGACGGCAATCAAGCATCTGGAAATAGCCGCCTACATGCGCCCGGCCGACGAAGTCGGCGGCGATTACTATGATGTTCTGCAGAACGGAAACAACCTCAAGATCGGCATCGGCGACGTGACTGGCCATGGGCTGGAGAGCGGCGTGCTGATGCTGATGGTGCAATCGATCGCCCGCGCCCTGCAGGAAGCAGGCGAGATGGACCCGGCAAAATTCCTGACCGATCTCAACCGCGCGATCTTCAAGAACATCGAACGGACAAGGACGGATAAGCATCTTACCTTGTCCTTCCTCGACTATGACGGCGAGAGATTGACCATATCGGGCCAGCACGAGGATATGATCATCATTCGCCAGGACGGCAAGGTGGAGCGGATAGACACCGGCGATCTCGGTCTTCCCGTCGGCCTCGAGCCTGACATAGCCCCCTTTATCGATACGCGGCAAATACCCTTCGAAAAAGGCGACATGGTTGTCCTGCATACCGACGGCGTCACCGAAGCGGAAAATTCAAAGGGTGAACTGTTCGGCTTCGATAGGCTTTTGGAGGATGCCCGCCGCCTGCATGGCGGGACTGCGGAAGAAGTCGTCGAGGGCATACTCGACGATTTGATGGCTTACATCGGGACCCATAAGATCCATGACGATATTACCCTTGTGGTGATGCGGCACAGGTGAGGAGATGACAACAGCAACTTTCGGCAAGGAACATCTGGTTTCGTTCGACGGCACCAATGCCCTTCGCATTCGCCTGCTCGACGGCCCCCTTCATCTGGCATGGCGCCATTCGGCCATGACATCCGACTTTATCGCGGAGACGATGGCGCTCGGTTTCCGTGACTCGGAGCGCCAATACAAGACGGTGCGGCACGACATCGGTTATCTGACCAATGAGCTCATCGAAAATTCCATCAAGTTCCGCGCCTCGGGCGAGATCCTTATCGAAGCGCTGAGAGATGCCCATCATTTCAGGATGCGGATCGTGAACCTGATCGACCGTGAAGCGACTGACCGTTTCCAGCAATTATTGCTTAGGGTTACGGCCGGTGATCCCGGCGATCTCCTGATAGAGCAGATCGAGGCAAGCGTTCTTGCCGGCGACGATGCATCCGGGTTAGGACTGTTGACCTTGATGAGCGACTACCAGGTTCAATTGGCCTGGCATTTCGATGAGGATGGTCCGCACAAGCGGATTAGACTGCAAACCTATGCCGCGATGGCGATTTCATCGGCGTGAACCCGCGAGAGGCCTTTATGGAAATCAAAGAAGAAGCATTCCGCGTCTGGTCCGAAGGCAGTACTTTATATTTTGACGGCACCATGCGTCTGGCTGGTCCCGACGCCTATGCGCCGGTCTATGATCTGGCCAGAACGATCCTTCATGGGGGTGGAGGCAAAGCAACTTTCGATCTGACCGGCCTGCAATTCTTGAATTCTTCCGGCATCAACCTGCTTGCCAAACTGACGATAGAGGCACGCAAGCATCCGGATATCCACCTCACCGTCTGTGGCTCCTCGCAAATTCCCTGGCAGATGAAATCGTTGCCAAACCTGAAAAAGCTGCATCCACGCCTGGATTTGCGCCTGACCTAGGCCGCAAACGCTCACGCCGCTGATCCTGGGTGCTCCCTCAGGGTGTCCGAGAGTTCATCCGCTCGGACATTCGGCTTATGGGGATATCCGCCTACAAAATCTCAGATAAGCCACTGCGCTTTTGTCGCTGTTGCGCCGCGCTCGGGCAACGAAAGCTTGCTGGAAAAGAGGCGCGTCGTGGCACAACATATTGCGCGGGTTGTTGGAAACCGGATTTCGGTTAGCTCCCCCTTACGCCTATCGGCCTTTCCGAGCGAGCATAAATTACAATATTCAAAAATATACTCTATCTATCTTCAAATATAAAAGTATATATCAATTTCTGAATAATAATTGACGGATATCCAAATAATTTAACGTATATTATTTTCGTCTTCCGCACTTATACTTGCGCCCATAAAAATGGACAGAATGTAAAACTTCTGCATTCCCTGATAACGACAGCATAGTTAAACATTAGTAAACTATAACTGTAAATTGCAGCAATAATTCCCAGTTGTAAAAGCCTTGCACAGGGGCGGAAGTCTTACTTCGCCCTGAATACTCGGCTGCGTGTCTAAATTACCGGGAGGGTTTGATGGGCATAGCGTTCAAATCTGCAAGTGTAGCTCCAAAAAATACGAAGAGACGTACGATTCTTGTTGCGGGAGGCGCAGGGTTCCTCGGCTCACACCTCTGCGACCGACTTCTGCAGGATGGTCACGAAGTTATCTGCGTGGATGATTTCTCAACCGGGCGGATGGATAATCTATGGCACCTGCTTCGCTACGATACGTTCAGCTTTATCCGCCACGATGTCATAGCGTCCCTCGATCTGCCTGTCAGCGAGATCTACAATCTGGCCTGCCCGGCATCTCCACCGCACTATCAGGCCGATCCGATCCACACGATGAAAACATGCGTTTTCGGCTCGCTCAATCTGCTGGAGCTTGCAGCACTTCACCAAGCGCGCATCTTCCAGGCCTCGACCTCGGAGATCTATGGAGATCCCCTGGTGCATCCGCAGCCGGAGAACTATTGGGGTAACGTCAATTCCTTCGGCCCCCGCTCATGCTACGACGAAGGCAAGCGTTCCGCCGAAACGCTTTTCCGTGACTTTCACGCCCAGCACGGCGTCGACATCAGGATTGCCCGCATTTTCAACACCTATGGGCCGCGCATGCGCCCCGACGACGGCCGCGTCGTTTCCAATTTCATCGTCCAGGCACTGAAGGGCCAGGATATCACCGTCTATGGCGATGGCTCCCAGACGCGCTCGTTCTGCTATGTTGCCGACCTGATCAATGGTTTCGTTCGCCTGATGGCCGACCAAACGTCCATCCATACGCCGGTCAATCTCGGCAATCCGGCGGAATTTACCGTGCGTGATCTTGCCGAACAGGTCATCGCCATCACCGGCTCCAACTCAAAGATCGTCCATAAACCCTTGCCGATCGATGATCCGCGCCAGCGCCGGCCCGACATCACCATCGCAAAACGCGAACTGGGATGGGAACCATCAGTCGCCCTGGCGGATGGGCTCAAGTCCACCATCGCCTACTTCGAACGCCAGCTGGTTCGTCCAAGCAGTGAGCTTTTCGAGGTTGCGTGATGGCCAGGCAAAAAATACTCGTCGTGGGTGGCGCCGGCTTCATCGGCAGCCACACCGCGAAACTTCTCCATCGCCAGGGCTTCGAGCCCGTCGTCTATGACAATCTCTCGACGGGCCACCTGACCTCCGTGCGCTGGGGGCCTTTTGTGGAAGGAGATATTCTCGATACGCCCCGTCTTGTTGAGGCGATCGAGGACCACAGGCCCGCGGCAGTCATACATTTCGCCGCCTCGGCCTATGTCGGCGAGTCCGTCGAAAATCCTGCGAAATACTACACCAACAATGTCAACGGCACGCTGTCGGTTCTGGAGGCATGCCGCCGCACGCAAGCGGATAAGCTGATCTTTTCATCGAGCTGCGCGATCTACGGAATTCCGGCCCGACTGCCGATCCGCGAATGCGAGACGCCTCAACCGATAAATCCCTACGGCAGAACGAAGCTGATTGCCGAATATATGCTTGGCGACTATTCGGCGGCCTACGGGCTTTCCTATGTGGCGCTGCGCTACTTCAACGCCTCTGGCGCCGATCCGGAGCGGGAGCTCGGCGAATGGCATGATCCCGAAACACATCTCATTCCCCGCGCATTGCTGGCGGCAGCCGGCGCGATCGAAACCTTGGAAGTCTATGGCGACGACTACGACACGCCGGATGGCACCTGTGTGCGCGACTATATCCATGTGCTGGATCTTGCCAGGGCGCATGTCCTGGCAGTCGAATATCTGTTGGCTGGCGGCGACAATCTCGCTGTCAATCTGGGGACCGGGCACGGCACGTCGATCAAGGAGATCGTCGGCGCGATCGAGCGCGTTTGCGGGCGCAAGGTTCCTGTCTCCATGCGCAGGCGGCGACCGGGCGATCCGCCTGCCCTTTATGCCGCTTCGGATCTTGCTGCCGAAAAGCTCGGCTTCCGCGCTCTGCATTCGGACATCGAAACGATCATCCGGACCGCAGCTCCCTTCTTCGGGCTGGAGATGCGAGCATGACATCGATCCGGACACGGACTGAAGCAATGAAGGACAGGGCGCTGATGACGCCCATCCTGCAGGGCCGCCAGCGCGCGGAATATATCGTTTGTGCCACCCTGTGGCTTGCGGCACTTGTCTATTTCTGGAGCTGGTGGCTTACGCCCGCACACCATGTCGACCCCATGGGATCGGTCTTGCTGACCCTGGTGCTTGCCTGGGTGACGATCATTCCGGCCTATTTCATCATCGTCTTCTTTCGCGCCGAAAAGCCGACAGGACAATTGCGGCTACCCGCCGGCAGCCGCATCGCCATGGTGGTAACCAAGGCACCATCGGAGCCCTTTGCCGTGGTGGCCCGGACGTTGGGTGCCATGCTGGCACAGGAGGTGCCGCACGACACCTGGCTCGCGGATGAAGATCCGTCACCGTCGACGCTCGATTGGTGCCGCAAGCATGACGTCCAGGTTTCCACCCGGAAGGGACGGGAAGATTATCACCGCCAGACCTGGCCGCGGCGCACCCGCTGCAAAGAAGGCAATCTTGCCTTCTTCTACGATCACTATGGCTATGAAGGCTATGATTACGTCGTGCAGCTCGATGCCGATCACGTGCCCGAACAAGGCTATCTTTTCCAGATGCTTCGCCCTTTCGCCGATCCGGCGGTCGGCTATGTATCCGCGCCAAGCATCTGCGATCAAAATGCCCGTGAAAGCTGGTCTGCACGCGGCCGTCTCTATGCGGAAGCCAGCATGCACGGATCGCTTCAGGCCGGCTTCAATCACGGGCTGTCGCCGCTTTGCATCGGCTCGCACTATGCCGTTCGCACCAAGGCTCTCAAGAGCATTGGTGGGCTGGGGCCAGAGCTGGCGGAAGACCACTCCACCACGCTGATGATGAATGCACATGGCTGGCGTGGCATTCATGCGCTCGATGCCATTGCGCATGGCGATGGCCCACGCACTTTTACCGATCTCATCACCCAGGAGTTTCAGTGGTCGCGCAGCCTGATGATGATCCTGCTGCAATATTCGCCGAACTTGATCAAACGGCTGCCTCTGCGCCTCAAGATACAGTTCCTGTTTTCGCAGCTCTGGTATTCCCTCTTCTCGCTCTTCATGGCGCTGATGTTCATCATGCCGATCATCGCGCTTGGCAGAGGCAAGACCTTCGTCGATGTCTCTTATCCCGACTTCCTGCTGCACTTTGTGCCGCAATCCGTTCTGCTGATCCTCTTCGCTTATCGCTGGCGTAGCACGCATACGTTCAGACCGGTCGATGCCAGGATCTTGAGCTGGGAGATGACATTGTTCCTGTTTGCCCGCTGGCCGTGGGCGCTTGTGGGAGCTTTAGCGGCCATTCGCGATTGGGCGACCGGATCATTCGTGGATTTCCGTGTCACGCCGAAAGGTACGTCGGATGTCGATCCGCTACCGTTCCGGGTCCTTGCACCCTATGCCATGCTCTCTCTCATCTCCATCTTGCCGGTGTTGTCCGTCAGCGCGGAAGAGAGTAGCGGCTTTTATATCTTCGCGACGATGAACGCCGCCATCTACACTTTGCTGCTGCTGGTCATCATCGTCCAGCATGCGCGTGAAAACACGCTCAGCACAAACAAGCGCTTTTATCGGCCGGCGCTCGCCAGCGCTCTGCTTGCTCTGACTGCCCTGCCATTTGTCGGCATCATGGAGCATGGCCGTGCCGGAGTACAATCACTGATTTGGGACACCGACGGCTACGTCTTGTTCGACAACCGCTTTTCGGTGGCGGGCGCAGGAATTGGCGGGCGTGGACTGCACAGAATGGTGCTCAATCCACACTGGCACGTGAGTGACACGGACAACTGAGGTTCATGACGGGAAGGACGCTATTGGCGGGAACGCACATGAAGATAGCTGTTATTGGAACCGGATATGTGGGCTTGGTCAGCGGCACATGCTTCGCCGAATGGGGCAACCGTGTCGTCTGTGTGGACAAGAACGTCGATAGGATCGCCGCTCTTCGTCACGGCAGGATGCCGATCTACGAGCCGGGTCTCGACGAATTGGTGGAACGAAACTATGCCGCAGGACGGCTGGACTTCACCTGCGACATCGCAAAGGCAGTCGAAGGCGCAGCTATCGTCTTCATAGCGATCGCTGCTCTGCCGCATCCAGGCCAAGCAGATGCTGATTTTTCCTTCATCTACCAGACAGCACGCGAGCTTGCTGCGCTTATCTCGACCGATAGCGTTGTGGTGATAAGATCGACGGTGCCGGTCGGAACCGGCGACGCCGTGCACAGGATCATCAGCTCGGCCCGGACGGCAGGCACCTTCGCCGTCGCCTCCAATCCGGAGTTTCTGCGCGAAGGCGTTGCGGTGCACGATTTTCTAGTTCCGGACCGCATCGTTCTCGGTGTGGAGGAAGAGTGGGCCTGCAAGCGGCTTGTCGAGCTCTACGATGTCCCGCTCGAGCGGCAGAATACGCCTGTCATCGTCACGATGCGTCGGACTGCTGAGCTGATCAAGCATGCTGCCAATGCCTTTCTCGCCACGAAGATCACCTTCATCAACGAGCTTGCCGATCTTTGCGAGGAGATGGGCAGCGATGTCGGAGAGTTGGCTCTCGGCATGGGGCTCGACAAGCGCATCGGGGCAAGCCTCCTTGCCGCCGGCCCCGGCTATGGCGGCTCATGCTTCCCCAAAAGCGCGCTCGCACTATTGCAGACGGCGCAGGACCATGGCGTGGCGCTGCGTATCGTCGAAGAAACTCTTGCCGTCAACGAGACGCGCAAGCGGCGCATGGCACGCAAGGTCACCAAGGCACTCGGCGGCGATATTGAAGGCCTGACGATTGCCGTTCTCGGCCTGACCTTCCGGCCCGATACCGATGACATGCGCGATGCGCCGTCCGTGCCGCTCATCGAAACTCTGCAGCGGCTGGGCGGCCACATCCGGGCATATGACCCTGTCGGCATCGAGAATGCGGCAAAGGTCCTCAGCAGCGTCGATTTCTACGAGGACCTCTATGAATGCGCAAGAAATGCGGATGCCGTCGTCGTCATGACGGAATGGGACGCCATCCGAAAGATCGACCTGGCCCAGCTCAAGCAGAAGCTGCGCCAGCCTGTTCTCATAGATCTGCGAAATGCGCTGGACACGGAGGCCGCCCGGCAGATCGGCTTTCGCGTCTGTGCCATAGGCAAGTCGGCAAGCACGCATAGCAGCCTGCGTGACATTGCCAAACGACGAAACCGACAGCGAGCCGTGAAGGCGGCAACGCCAAAGCTCGTCCCAGTCACAATGCGGGAGAAATAATATGGAACCATCAAGGAAGACCTCCCCAGTCCTTGCAGCATCGCTGGCATGTGCGATCGTGCTTGGACTTGCAGCGGGGAGCAATGCGGCCGCAGCCGCGACAACCACCAAGGTGCCTGACGGCGCAAGGCCGATGACGGCAACCGAGCTTTACATGCTCTATCACGACAAAAGCTGGCGGTGGCCCGATGGCGCGGGCCGAATGCAGAATACCGACCGACGGTTTTCAGCCTGGGTCGATGGTACCGGCGGACAGTCCTGGGCCGAGGGCCGCTGGGTCGTGACAGACACCGGCCGCCTATGTCTTGACGCAACCTGGCATGCTGCAAACGGCCAGTTTCCGGCCAAGACGTGCTTCATCCATCGCATTCTCGATGGAACGATCTATCAGAAACGCGAGACTGGCGGAGCATGGTTCGTGTTTCGCCATCCCATCACCAAGAAAACCGATGAGGCGACAAACTTGATCGCCGATGATCTGGTCTCACAACGACTGGAGGCCTTGAAGACCTCTTTGACCGTCCGCAAGACCGAATAGAGGAAGGAGGCAATGCGATGAAAACTCTATCAAAACTAACGACGGCCTTGCTTGCGGCTGGCGCCCTCTGCGGAGGCGTATACGCTGCCAGCAACGGTCTGGACGCGAGGGCCGAGACCCGGCCTCTCTTCAACGACAAAAGGCCGATCATCACACCCCAATCGCTGCCGGCGGGTGCCTATGATCCCAACGGGGACTTTTCCAATGACCCCAATCCGAAGATCGAACACCTCTTCCTGCCTTGGGAAGATGTCGATCTGTCGACGCTGAGCACGGCAGACGATTATGCTCGCAAGCGCGGGCGTTCACTGCTGATTACCATCGAGCCCTGGTCATGGGCCCGCAACTGGCGTGTCACACCGACCGATCTTCTCAACGGAATTCTGGCAGGTCACTACGATGCCAACATGACGGCGATCTGCTCTGCGGCCGCCAAGCTCAATGCGCCCGTCACCATTCGCTGGGCTCAGGAAATGGACGAGAAGAACGGGCAGTTCACCTGGGCCTACTGGAAAGCGGATGATTACGTGAAAGCCTATAGGCACGCCGTCACCGTCTGCCGCAAGAGCCTTCCCACGGCAAAATACATGTGGTCGCCGATGGGCAAGGACGGGCTCGAGGCTTACTATCCCGGGGATTCATTCGTCGACGTCGTCGGGCTGTCGGTCTTCGGTTACCAGCCGTTCGATCAGCACAAGCTCGGGCGGGATTCGACTTTTGTCGAAGCGACCAAACCCGGCTACGATCGTGTGAAGCGCTTCAAGAAACCCATCGTGATCGCGGAATTGGGCTACCAGGGAAATGAGGCCTACGTTCACGCATGGGCCGAAGAAGCCAACAAGCCGCATTCCGAATTCCCTGACCTGCAAGCGGTGGTCTACTTCAACGACCGTGAAGTGTACCCCTGGCCGGATGGTCTGGGCAGGCCGGATTGGCGCGTTGCCACACCGCCCCTCTTGAATTGACCGTGATGATGAAAGGTTGAGGAGAAACACATGTCTTGGTTCCGTTTCATCATCCTGAATGCCATGTTCGCGATGCTGCTGGTCGGCACCGCGAGCGCGGCGACGCAACATCAAATCGATCGCATGACGGCGCGTGCGGCACATCAAGCCATGCCGATGAGCGCCAAGGAACTGAAAAAGCTCTACTCGGGACGTTCCTGGATATGGAAGGACGGGGCCGGCTTCTTTTCTCGTCATCACCGTCGATTTACGGCCTGGTCGCACACGGGCGCTCAAAAATCCTACGCCAAGGGCATCTGGTATGCGACCGATCGCGGTAGGCTCTGCATGAGCGCCGTCTGGTACAGCAAGAAAAGTGCCGCACCCAACGTATCCTGCTTCCTGCATCGCAAGAAGGCCGGGATCATCTATCAGAAACGAGCATCAGGCGGAAAATGGTATGTGTTCCGTCATAATCCGATTAAACACGATGACGAAGTTCTGAAACTGCGGCCGGGCGACTATGTTCGCAGACATTTGCCCGGTTGAAGTCGAATACTAACATAGGGGCTTTTACTTGGATAGCGGGCGGCATGCGTCTCACCTGTTCGTCGAACCGCTATCTGGGAAAGCCCCTATTCTTTGCCGCGCGCACTGCGCGACATTGGCCAGCTCAGCTCAAAATGCGCTGCGATTGTAACAATGCGACGTTCTTCCAAATCCGCTTGGCGTGCAGATATAGGGAGAACCCTTGAAGTAATCTTCGGCGGAAATCGAAGTCGTTTTGGAAAGCGAACTTCCGCTATAGAAGACGACGTTGTTCTTTTGATACTTCTTCATATACAGCTGAACAGTCTTATTCTTTACATGTGCATTCTCGGTAGCATTTGCATTTTCAGCCATGACTACCGAAGATGCAATTGCAAGTATTGACGATAAAAAAACACCAATCCGACGATTGCGAATGGATAGATTGCAAGAGTTTTTCCTAAAACCCATAAGTTACTCTCCTTGACAAGTTTGCTTCGTGTATTTCAGCGGAAAATATTTAAGCGACTTCTATAAATATCTTGAAAATATTAACGAAATCTGCTTAATTTCCCCTCACGGCCTTCGGGCGGGGATCTGCAACAATGCGGCCTGCAGCGGTTATAATTTGGCGCGACATTCCACGGATGCACAGAGCCTTCGCTCAGACATCCACAGACTTCTTTGGTTCGTCGGCCGACATACGCTACAAGCCGGAATTCATGTCCCACGATACCGTGCGGTGGCTTCCTTTACGTCTATCCACTGATCTACGCGCGGTCGGATGGACTCAAATTCGGGCTGTTTTGCGACGTTTGGAGAAAACGGCCAACGACAGGGGCTTGCGTTTTCCGCGCATGGCCCGCTTTTGCGCCGCATTGCTCGACCCCAACGGGTACCGGCGCTTATGCTCGCCTACGGCACGGACGCCGCGAGCTCCATCAGCCAATCCGGCATGCTTTGTCGAAAGGCCACCGCGATGATTTGGAATAAGACCGGGACGACCTCCGAGCAACCAGCCTTTGTCGAACGGCGACGGTGGCCTCGCATCTCCGAGGCTCCGCTCTGCGGCAACGCCACTGACCTGCCGGAGCTGGTCTCGCTGCCATTTTCCACCTCCAACGAGGCTCCAGGTCGGCAATTTTCGGCCTGGAAAGAGCGTATGGCACCACTGATTGACGCTTATCTTCCCGAAAGCGCTCAGGGTGGAGATGGTTTTGCAGCAAGTCAAACCGTCTGGAATCTTGAAGGGGCGCTTCTCATCCAGCAACAAACGCCAGCCTTCAGCTATGAACGCTCTCCGGAGAAAGTCCGCTTCAGCGCCATAGATCATTGGCAAATCACCTTCCTGCGCACCGGCAAGACATGGACCAGCGTCAATGGGCATGTGGTGGAAAACGAGCCTGGCATGATGGAAATCCGGGCGCTGGGCTGCCCGTTTTACGGCCGCACCATTAGCGCGCAATCCGTCTCCCTCATTCTACCTTGCGATCTGTTTGCCGATCACGGCGGGCTGCCCGGAGCAAGCAACAACATTGTCCTGGGGGGCACACGCGTCAAGCTGCTGGCTGACTACATCGCTTTTCTCGAAGCGAACCTCGATCGTTTGACAAGGGACGATCTGCACGGTGTACGCAACCAGCTGCAAGAGATGATATTTCATAGCGTCACGCCGCTGGTGGATGGTCATGCGACCGGCGATCGCAGCTCCGAGATCGGACTGATGACGAAAGCTCGTCGCTTTATCCAGAGCAATCTCGGATCAGCGGATCTAACTCCGGAAGCGTTAAGCCGTGAATTGGCAATCTCCCGAACCAGGCTTTATGAACTGTTCCAGGCATCGGGTGGTGTGTTGAACTACGTGCGCAGAAGACGACTTCTTGCTGCACGCGCAGCACTTGCCGACCTGAGCAATGGTCAGAAAATTGCAGATATCGCCAGCAATCTCGGTTTCGAATCGGCAGCCAACTTCAGCCGAGCCTTCACGCACGAGTTCGGCTACAGCCCAAGCGAAGTCCGCAGGCATACCGGAGAATGCAAGGTGGAGCATATACCACGGATGACGGAGACATCCACCTTCAGCGGCTGGCTTAACACACTCGGCATTTGACCGGTACAAGCTACGCAGCGGCAAGACAGTTCGACACGTTCAGAGAGTGCTGAAGATATATCCGCGGCAATACATGCGGATAGAAGGATGCATGCAGCTCATCAATATTCAGATGTGATGCCATCTACAATCACCGACATCACCACCTTTTAATCCGGCTGCGGTGAAGACGTTGTTTCCCCTGCCGAAATCTCGCAGGCCAACAAGAGTGGTTTGCCGAGTCCCGGGGCATCCTGCTTGCTCAACAAAACAGCGACCGCCGCTGCTGCTATTTCCCGAATCGGCTGCTTCACGGTGGTCAGGCGTGGCGTTGTCATGCTTGCGAGCGGAATACCATCAAAGCCGACGATGGAGAGGGCAGCCGGGATTGGGATTCCCAAATCATGGGCTGCTCGCATGCAGCCGATCGCCTGCTGGTCGGAACTTGCGAATATGGCGGTTGGGCGCTCGTGGCGCGCGCGCGCGAGAAGATAGTTTCCGGCGGACCGGCCGCTTTCATAGTCGAAAGCCGCTTCGGCAATCAGCGGCACCGCATTCTGTTCGCCATCGCAGGCCAATTTCATCGCATCGAGATAGCCTTGGAGACGATCATTGGCGGGAACGGAGTCTTTCGGACCTGAAATGAAGCCGATGCGGCGATGGCCGAGCTTCACGAGATGCTCGACGCCGAGACGCACGCCACTGCGATGATCGGCGGCGATGCCGGAATATCCCGGCAGGAGGCGATCGACAATGACGATTGGCAGTCCCTTCGGCAGCTTGAGCGTATGGAAATCGTTGCTGGGAACAAGGATGATGCCATCCACCTTCCGACTTGTCAGCTGGCCGATCCGGTCCGCCTCCTTGGCCGCATGGTCAAAGGAGGTCATGACGATGATGTTGTAGCCGTGTCGCGCCGCGGCTTGTTCGGTGAATTGGACGAGTTCCGAGAAAAACGGGTTGGTGAGGTCGGGAATGACGATGCCGATGAGGCGGCTGACCTTGCTGCGCATGCTTCTGGCAGATGGGTCAGGCATATAACCGAGCTCTTCGATGATGCCTCTGACCCGCGCCCTCAATTCATCCGTCACGGAAGGATGGTCATTCAAAACTCGTGAAACG
Organism: Rhizobium sp. ZPR4; assembly: GCF_040215725.1. Lineage (NCBI taxonomy): Bacteria > Pseudomonadati > Pseudomonadota > Alphaproteobacteria > Hyphomicrobiales > Rhizobiaceae > Rhizobium > Rhizobium sp. ZPR4. The sequence continues at coordinate 867,937 of NZ_CP157969.1, read as the reverse complement.
GTCCCGGTGGAAACTCCCGCCAGTTTGGCAACGTCTCGAATTCCAACCTTTGGCATAACGGAACCAATATCCCTTCATTTCACCTTCCGAGACACCTTGGAAGCGCCTGATACAGGCACTCAGCTAATGGTCTCTCCCGCCTTAGTCAAAGGGCTTCATCTCAAGCTGATCCTCCACGGCGCAAGAACAATGCTGCGCCAAATGGAAACGGTTCATCATACCTATCTTCCAATACTGGTAAAGTTACAATTTCAGCTGGCTTTCAGCACATATCACGGCGCCTTGACAATTCCCGATGGCATGCTACCCAATATGTGTGGAAACGGTTCATTGTCGCAGACAACTCAGGTGGAGCTGAGCCCAGAACCGTTCGGGAGGAGAGAAATGTCCAATTCCAAAAAGCATGAATCCGCCTTCATCAATGCGCAGCGGCGTGCGGCGCTGAAACTCGGACTTGCCGGCACCCTGGTGCTTGCGCTGTCCTGCGGCGTGTCGCCTGCCTTTGCGGCCGGCAAGCCCAAGGTCGGGCTGATCATGAAGTCTCTGTCCAATGAGTTCTTCAAGCAGATGAAGGCCGGCGCCGACAAGTATGCCGCCGAAAACAAGGACAAGTTCGACTTCAAGGCCGTAGGCATGAAGGACGAGCGTGACTTCGCTTCGCAGGTCGATGCCGTCGAGAACTTCGTGACGCAGAAATACGACATCATCGTCGTCGCACCGGCGGATTCCAAGGCGATGGCAACGCCGCTTGCCAAGGCAGTGAAGGCCGGCGTGAAGGTCATCAACATCGACGTGCCGCTCGATGCCGACGCCAAGAAGGCCGCCGGTATCGACCTCGCCTTCTTCGGCCCCGACAACACTGCCGGCGCCAAGCTTGCCGGCGATGCGCTTGCCAAGGATCTGGGTCCCGGCGCAAAAGTCGTAATCCTGGAAGGCAATCCTGAGGCCGACAACGCCAAGGAGCGCAAGGAAGGCTTCATGGATTCCATCAAGGCCGGCAAGCTTCAGCTTCTCGATAGCAAGACCGCCCATTGGGAAACCGAAGAAGCCAATACCGTCATGACGAATTTCCTGACGAAATATAAGGATATTCAGGGCGTCATGGCCGCCAATGATTCGATGGCCCTCGGCGTCGTCAAGGCGCTCGATGCCTCAGGTCAGGCGGGCAAGATCAAGGTCGTCGGCTTCGATAACATTCCGTCCGTCAAGCCGTTGATCAAGGACGGCAAGATGCTTGCCACCGTCGAGCAGTATGGCGCGGAAATGGCGGCCATGGGCATCAAGTACGGCCTTCGCGAATATGCCGGAGAAAAGTTCACCGGCTGGGTCAAGACGGATGTCACCCTCGTCACCGCCAAGGATCTCAAATAGCCGATACTATCGGTCTTGCGAACAAGGATGCGTCGGCAAATGCCGGCGCATCCGCTTCGCGATCGGTCTCCTGCCGGCCGCTCAGGATGAGCGGCAGCGCGAGGAAGGTCGCCCTCTCCAATTCGAAACAAAAACGCGCATGAGGTGGACATGCCAGAGACAGCAGATGATTCCATCCTGAAGCTGGAAGGAATAGGCAAGCGCTTTCCGGGTGTCGTGGCGCTGAGAGATGTTTCCATAAAGATCGGCCGCGGCAAGGGTCACGTTCTTCTCGGCGAAAACGGCGCCGGAAAATCGACCCTGATCAATCTGCTTGGCGGCGTCTTCAAGCCGGACGACGGCCGCATCCTGTTTGACGGCGAAGCCTATCATCCGTCCTCGCCGCTGGAGGCATTCAAGGCGGGCATCCGGGTCATCCATCAGGAACTGCATCCGCTTTCCAATCTCACTGTCGCCGAGAACCTGCTTTTCGAGCATCTGCCGCGCCGATACGGCCTGGTGAACTACAAGCAGATGAACGCCAGGGCGGCGGAACTTTTGGCGGAAGTCGGCCTCAACGTGGCGCCGACGACGCCTGCCAGCAGCTTGAGCGTCGCCCAGCTCCAGCTGCTCGAGATCGCCAAGGCGCTCTCCAACGAAAGCAAGCTTCTGGTCCTCGATGAACCGACGGCGACCTTGACCTCCAAGGAAGTTGATCGCCTCTTTGAGATTCTGAAGCGGCTGAAGGCGCGCGGCGTCACCACGCTCTACATATCGCACAGGCTCGAGGAAATCTTCGAGGTGGGCGACAATGTGACCATCCTGCGCGATGGACAGCACGTGATCACGCGGCCGCTCGAAGGGCTCGGAATTCCGAAAATCGTCGAACTCATGGTCGGGCGCGAACTCGCCCAGCACGACGCCTTCCGCGGCGACAGCACCATATCCGGCGAGGCGCTTGGCGTCTCCGGCCTGAAGGTGACGCGCAACAGCCCGGAACTGTCATTTTCCGTCGCCAAGGGAGAAATCGTCGGCATTGCCGGGCTTGTTGGCAGCGGCCGCACCGAGGCGGTTCGCGCCATATTCGGTGCCGACGCCAAGGCTGCCGGTGAAATCCGTGTGGACGGCGAGACGATCGATATCACGTCGCCGAAGGATGCGGTCGCTGCGGGACTGTGCCTGGCAACGGAAGACCGCAAGATTCAAGGGTTGATGCTCGACCTTAGCTGCGCCGAGAACACCACCATAACCGATCTTGGCAAGGTCTCCCGCAACGGCTTGATCATCCGCAAGCTGGAAGACGGCCATTCGCAACGCCTGGTGCGCGAACTCAGGATCAAGACACCCTCCATCCATCAGGCCGTCAGGACGTTTTCGGGCGGCAACCAGCAGAAGGTGGTCATCGCCAAGTGGCTGTTTCGCGGCCCCAGAGTGCTGATCTTCGACGAGCCGACGCGCGGCATCGACGTCGGTGCCAAGGCGGAGATCTACGAGCTTCTTTGGAAGTTCGCCGCCGAGGGAAAAGGCGTCCTGGTCGTGTCTTCGGATTTGCCGGAGCTCATGGGCATTTGCCACCGCATCATCGTCTTCTCGGACGGCAAGATAGCCGGGGAAATACCTCGGGAGCAATTTGACGAGAGCAGGATCCTCTCACTCGCCTACAAGGAGTACAGTCGTGTCCGGCAACATTGAAAAGACGAGCGAAGCGAAAGAGACCAGCACTTGGGACAAGCTCATCCGGATCTCGATGAAAGAGGCCGGCGTCACCATCGCCCTCGTCCTGATTTTGATCTTCTTCTCGCTGACGGCGCCCTATTTCGCGACGCCGGAGAACTTCCTGAAGATCTTCGTGCAGATCGCCATCAATACGGTGCTTGCCGCCGGCATGACCTTCGTCATTCTGACGGGCGGCATCGATCTTTCGGTCGGATCGCTGCTTGCCCTTTGCACGGTCATCGGCGCGACGATCATGATCGACCCGAGGTTTTCTCCCTGGCAGGCGATCGCGCTCGCATCGCTCGCCTCGATGGGTGCTGGCGCGGTCCTGGGTGCCATCAACGGATGGATCTGCGAGAAGTGGAAACTTCCATCCTTCATCGTCACGCTCGGCATGCTCAACGTCGCAAGTGGCCTCGCGCGCGTCGTCAGCGACAACTCCACCATCACCGGCCTGCCGCAACCCTTCGTCGATTTCGGCAATCTGATTTTCTGGGGCGTCTTTCCGTCGATCTTCCTGATCGCAATCGTCGTCGTCCTCATCGGCTGGTTCGTGCTGCGCTACACGGTGTTTGGACGTTTCGTCTTTGCGATCGGGACGAATGAGGAGGCTGTGCGGCTGTCAGGTCATGAGCCGAAGCGATACAAGATCGCGGTCTTCACCATTTCCGGACTGACCGCCGGCATCGCGGCCATGGTCTACCTGCTCCGCCTCAATGTCGGAAGCCCTGTCGCCGGGATCGGCTATGAATTGAACGCGATCGCGGCCGTCATCATCGGCGGCACAAGCCTTTCGGGCGGCAAGGGATCGATCATCGGGACGCTGGTCGGCGCCTGCATTCTGCAGGTGCTGTCCACGGGGCTGCAGCTACTCGGCGCCGACGACAATATCAAGCCGATCGTCATCGGCGCCGTCATCGTGCTCGCCGTCATTCTCGACAGCTATCGCGGCCGGCTGATGCGGATATTGGAGAGCCGCTGACGAAGCGGCTCTTCGGAGCAAGGCTGTGCAGTCCATCAAAACCGAGCTTTGCCGTCAGGCCCGCTGCAACTTCCAGGTCCGGATTTCGAACGGCATGATGTCGGCGGATCCGCTGCGCTCGATCGGTTCTTCGAGGATGTTCAGCGGCCCCGATGCCTGCCATCCCGACGGCAAGATCAGCGACAGACGACCACGCCGGCCGGCCGGCTCGTAAAGTCGCAGAATAAGGCCCTCTCCTTCCTCTGCCGGCTTCAGGCCCGAGAAGGCGACCGGTATGCCTTCGATGCCAAGCGGTGACAAGGTGCCGGTCGCAAGACCGCTTGCCTCTATGCTGACCAGCGGCTGATTGAGATCGATCGCCTCCGGCAGAACGCCGCCTTCATACCAGGCGCCTTCATGCGGCATTAGCGCATATGTGAAGCTCTGCTGGCCTTCGTCGGCGAGCGGATCGGGATAGATCGGCGACCGAACAAGGCTCATGCCGATGATATTGCCGCGGGCGCTGTGGCCGTATTTGGCGTTGTTGAGCAGGGCGACGCCGAAGCCGGGCTCGCTCAGATCGACGAAGCGATGTGCAGCCGCCTCGAACATCGCCTGCTCCCAGGACGTATTGGTGTGGGTTTGCCGCTCGACAATGCCGAAAGCGCATTCGAAAGTCGCGGTGCGCGACCGCACGGCAACCGGGTTCAGGGTCCGAAGCAGGGTGCGCCGGTCGTGCCAATCGATCGTCGTCTCGATATCGAGCCTGCGGGCATTGGCCGTCAGAACATAAAGCTGGGTGACACTCGAGTTGCGGTATCGATTGATGACGCGGATCGCGGCGCGATGCGGTCCCTCCTCGACCAGAGTGATGCTCTCCGGCTTATCGAGCCGGATGCCTTTCTCGGCATAGTCGGCGTCGACGTCCCAGGCATCCCAGTTGCGCGGCTTGTCGACTGGATAGACCCAGAGCTGGTTGGCACTTCCTTCAACCGCTTCTCGTCCCGTCGCCTTGTGAACAAGGCTCGATACGGCGCCATCCTTGCCGATGGTAACGGACAGATGCTCGTTCTCGAGATGATGGGTATCGGCCTTGAGCCCACCGGCGGGCTTCAGCGCTTTGCGATCGAAAACCGCGACGGAAAGAGGCGCGACGGAATCGGCCGAAGCCAGGACCGTTCCATCCGATAGGCTTGCGGTGAGCGGGCGCGGCGAAAGCGACGGGTTGACGACAACAAGCGCATCCGTAATGGCGCCCGCCGGAAGATGGGCCGACAGCGCCTTCAGAGCGTTTGCCTGCTCCACCTTGGCATTGTCGATCACCCCATCGAGTTCCCGCTCGGCATCGACATAGACCTCCCGAATACTGGAGCCTGGCAGGATATCGTGAAACTCGTTCTTCAGAACGACACGCCAATCCGCCTCGAGGCTTTGAGGTTTGGCAGCACCGAGCATATGGGCAAGCGAGGCCAGCGTCTCCGCCGTTATCAGGGCGCGTTCGGCCTGGCGGTGCTTGCGCTTGACCCCGCTTTGCGACGTCAGCGTCGCGCGGTGCAGTTCAAGGTAGATTTCGCCATCCCAGACCGGCAGCTCCTTTTGCGCCGCAGCGCGATGAGCCCCTTCATAATAGCTCTTTACCGTGCCCCAGCGTGCCTTCGGGATCGCAGGAAAGTCCCGCAGCTGCACTTCGCGCTCGACCATTTCCGGCGTGACGCCGCCGCCGCCATCGCCATAGCCGACGGCCAGCAGCGAGGTGTCATGCTCCGTCTTGCCCCGGAAATTCTTCCATGTCGGTACGAAGCAATCCGGCTGCACGAAACCATTATAGCCTTGCATGGGATTGTCGAACGTATGGGTCAGAACTTTGCTGCCATCGAGCCCCTTCCACCAGAAGAGGTCGGATGGAATGTGATTGGTCTCGCTCCAGTTCACCTTGATGGTGAAGAAGCTGTCGATGCCCCCAAGCCGCAGGATCTGTGGTAGCGCGCCTGAAAAGCCGAAGCAGTCAGGCAGCCAGCAGACGCTATGGCGCAGGCCGAAATGCTTTTCGAAATAGCGCTGGCCGTAAAGGACCTGACGCACGAGGCTCTCGCCTGTCGGCATATTCGTATCGGGCTCGACCCACATGCCACCGACGGTTTCCCACTTGCCTTCGGCCACCTTCTTCTTGATCCGCTCAAGCAGTTCCGGATCATCCTCTTCCATCTGCGCATAGTAGTGGGCGGTCGATTGATTGAAGCGGAAGTCGTCGGAGCGTTCCATCAGCGAAAGGGCTGTATTGAAGGTGCGGCGCATCTTGCGACGGGTCTCGCCATAGGGCCAAAGCCACGCCAGATCGATATGAGCATGGCCGGTCAGCAGCAATTCGCCATTTTGCGGAAAGCGCTTCTGAAGCTCTTTCAGCTGTGCAAGCAGGTGATCGTAAGCAGCGGCGGCCGAAGCGCTCTGTGTTTCGGTAAGACCGGCGGGGTTTCCTTCGAGTTCCGGCAGCTCCCAGATCTTCTGCTGCATCGCCGCGGCGGCCGTGCGCGAAATATAGGCTGACGTGTCCGAGGGCCAGTCGATGCTGCGCAGCGCCTGTTCGGCGGCATCGATCAGATGCGGCACAGCTTCATGGCCGTCGAGGATATCCCCCGCCTCGCAGATCTGCTGCAGCAGGAGATGCAGCCGGTGGACCGGTTCGTCCAGCCAGATCAATCGCGCCTTGTTCAGTTTCGGCGCCCTGTTCGGCTCCCCGAACGGAAAGCGCGCCACGCTTTCGGTCGTGATCTGGAAGTCCCGACCCTTGAGCGGAAACTCCTGATGATAGGGGTCGAGGCCGAACGTCTCCGTTTGGCCATCAGGATAACGCAGTGTCAGCAGGCTCTCGCCGCCAAGATCAAGCTGCAGGCGGATCTGCTCGAGTGGCCAGTCCCGCGGCGCCGTTGCCTTGGCAGCGAAGTGAACCGTTCCCTTGCGGTGTGGCCAATCCTGATGATGCGCAATAGGCTCCCCATCAAACGTCCAACCGTCGATCGCGAGGCTGTACCTGTCGCGCCAATGCGCAAGCTCTGCAGTGCGGACTTTCAGGCGATCAAGGCGTTGGGCAATAGTGAGAGACATGGCGGGTCCTATCGGAAAATCGGCAACTGACGGCGGAGGAGAGAACATATCAGCGCAAATAGGTCGCAGGCCCTGCGCCCCATCTCCTCCAAGCGGATCGCATAGCCCGACTTAGATTAAGTAACTTTGTTTTGGCGTCAAGCACACAAGAAATAAGTTGCGAGAGTTTTGTCCGTGATACACAAGCGTCAAGATACGCAAGGAAATCGGCTATGCGGTATCTTCGATCTGGGCCACGGCGGCATCAGCCGGAGGAGACGGACGTTACGCGGGGTAAGACACTTGGTCTGCGGTCGGGAGAAATCGCCGATAGAAATATCCGCGTCATATTGGAGGCAATTCGACGCCACGGGCCGTTGACCCGTATGGAGCTCGGCAAGCATTCCGGATTGACCGGACCGGGTATCACCAACATTCTGCGCCGCCTTGGCGATGAGGGTCTGGTGACATCGCACCGGCGCAACGGCGCGGGCGGCGGCGCGACATCGACGGAATTTGCCTTGCGGCCCGAAGGAGCCTTCTCGATCGGCGTCAGGGTCCGCCAAAGCCGCGGCGAAGCCGTTCTCGTCGATCTCAGCGGCCAGGTTCACGACCGCGTTTATTTTCCCCTCATCCGGACAACGAGGGTCGCATCGATCCTACCGACCATCGAAGGTATGATCAGTCGTCACGCTGACCTGCCGATCATCGGCTTGGGAATAGGCTCGAATGACTGGAGCCCGGAAGAAAGCGACCAGCTGGATGCCGCATCGAGACTCCCGCGCAGCTATATCGAAAACGAGTGCACGGCAAGCCTGCTCGCCGAGCGCACGATCGGCACATCGGCGCCGAGAGGTGGCCTCGCGATGATTATTATCGACGAGGATGTCCAGGCCGGTTTCCTCGTTCGCGGCATTCCCTATTCGGGCGTTCATGGACGCGCGGGCAATATCGGCGACATGCGCACCGGCCCCGACAATATCCGTTTGAACACGGTCGTCGGCTTCGGTGCGCTGCGCAGATTGGTGAGCGATGACGAATTCAACCGCCTTCTTGAGGGCGAAGAGCCGGCTTCTCCGCTGCTGACGCAGTGGATACGCGAGGCGGCAAGCCACCTGCTCGACCCTATCATCGCGATTGCCGGCTTCATCGCACCGAGCGTGATCATGATCGGCGGCGACCTGCCGCGCGGCGTCATTGAAGCGCTGATCCATCAGCTCTCCGTCGAGCGCCGCGACACGTCGAAGCGGCCCTTCCTGACGCCCTGGATTTCACCGATGAAGCCCGCAAGCTTCAGCGGCGGCGGCGTGGCGCTGGGGGCGGCACTCCTGCCTTTCCTCAATACCCTGCTGCCGCCGATTTCCGGCTGAATCTTGCCGACGGATTCAGGCAAGTGCCTCGTCTTTATGACTGATGTCCGAGGCGAGTGCCTTGTCCAGGACTTTCTGTATGTTTGCCGCGCGGCGGAACGAGGGCTCCTGCGTCTTACCCGCCCTGACGGCCTGGACGAACCGCTGGTAGTTCGTCTCCACATCATCGAAGGGAATATCGCGCCACGTTGCCGTGTGGACATCTTCGCCGAGGCAGGCGCGGAGCGTCGACTTTCCCGTGTCGTAGATCATCTCGATCGAACCCGTCGCGCCATAGACCCTCAAGCGCAGCTGATCCATCTGCCCCGCGGCGGTGCGTGTCGCCTGGATCGTGCCGATCGCTCCCGTCGTGAAGTCGACGTTCATCGTGAAGCTGTCATTCGCATCGAGATCATAGTCGCCGATCTTGTCACCCGGCGCCTTGTCGAAAGTCTTTAGCCGCGCAAAGACATGGGCAACGTCGAGCCCGGAGCCATAGGAGGCAAAGTCGACGATATGGATGCCGATATCGCCGAGCGCGCCGTTCGAACCATGCTTCTTGCTCAGGCGCCACAACCATTTGCTCTCTGATTTCCAGTCCCCCCAATGCCTGCCAACCAGCCAGCTCTGCAGATGGGACGCTTCGACATGCCTCACCTTGCCGATCTCGCCGGCAAGCACCATCTGCCGACCCTTCTGCAAGGCAGGCGAATTGCGATAGGTGAAATTCACCATGCCGACCTTGCCCGCTTTCTCGATGGCCTCGGTCATTTCCATCGCCTTGATCGCATCGGTCGCGAGCGGCTTTTCACAGAAGACGTGCTTGCCGGCCGCAACCGCCTGCAGCGTCGTCGAATGGTGAACAGCGTCGGGCGTCACATTGGCGACGGCATCGAACTCGCCCCAGGCAAGCGCTTCTTCGAGCGAGCCGAAATGATTGGGAATGCCATGCTCCGAGCAAAAGGCGGCCAATCGCTCGGGCACAACGTCAACGCCGCCCACGACGCTGACACCCTCGATCTCCTTGAAACTTGCCGCATGCTTATTGGCCATTCCGCCAGTGCCGAGAATGAGTAGGCGCATCTGATCCTCCGTAGATGTCCAGTTCGGCCAGCGTCCGCCGGCCAGGGCAAAACCCAGCCACCCATCGCGGATACCCGCAATGGCTCGACTATTATGCGATCGGGAAATACGGCTTGGGGCCGCTAGCTGCTGTTGAATGTCGCCAGCATCTTAATCCTCCCAAGCTGCGGCTTGACATCAAACCAAAGTAACTTAATCTAATTAATGCAGCATGGAAATGAGGAGAGGTCAACTGGCCACCATGCTGTATCCGTTTAAAATGGGGAGGAGACCCAACATGAAGAGAGCGTTCGTCAGCGCGCTAGCGCTGAGCACGATGTTGTTTTCAGTGCCTGCCGCATTTGCCCAAGAACTGGCGACAAAGGACAGGATCGGCCTTGCCGACGCACCGAAAACACTCACTGTCCGACTCACGAACGATAGTCAGAACAATGCCGATCCGGCGATCGCACAGGGCTATCAGAAGCTCTTCGTCGACTTCATCAAGAAACATCCAGACTGGAAGCTGCAGATGCAGTTCATGTCTGCTGACATCGGTACCGAACAGGCAAAAATGCTTGAACAGGCGAAGGCCGGCAATGCTCCGGATTGCGCCGCCGTCGACTCCTTCGTCCTGTCGCAGTTCATGGTCAACCATGTGCTTGCCGACTTCACACCCTATTTCTCGAAAGACGAGATAGCCGACCTCTTCCCCTTCATCCGCAACGGTATCACCGATAAGGACCAGACGATCCGTGCCTGGTGGTGGGATACCGACCTTCGCGTGCTCTACCGCAACAAGTCCATCGTTCCCGATGCACCGCAGACCTGGGATGATCTGAAGAAGGCCGGTGTCGCCTCCGTCAAGGAAGGCATGGAGGGCATTCTCTTCAATGCCGGTCGCTATGAGGGTTCGACTTTCGACTGGCTTGCGAACTACTGGGCGCTCGGCGGCAAGCTCGTCGACGATACCGGCAAGCCTGTCTTCGGCGAGGGCGAAAACAAGGAGAAGTTCCTCAAGGCACTGACCTATTACAAGGATCTCGTCGATTCCGGCGCCGCACCCAAGCGCGTGACCACGATCGGCAACTATGACGACCTGAATGCAGCCGCGGCCGCCGGAACCACGGCGCTCTTCATCGGCGGCAACTGGCAGCTCGCCCAATTGAAGGCGACGCTGGACCCGGACGAATTCGCCAACTGGACCTTCTCGCCGATCCCCGGCCCGACGGCCGATCAGCGCTCGACCGGAACCGGCGGCTGGACGATCGCCTCCTTCAGCAAGGACAAAGACAAGGTCGAGATGTGCGCCAACCTTGCCCGCGACATCTATATGGGGCCGGGCAATGCGCTTCAGCAGCAATTGCCGACGCGCAAGTCGCTCTTCGACAAGTATGAGGTCTTCGCGACCGAAGCCAACAAGACCTTTGCCGAGGCTCTCGCCAACGGCCAGGCCCGTCCCGGCGCACCGATCTATCCGGAAATCTCCAACCAGATCCAGATCATGATGGGCGACGTCCTGTCGGGAACCAAGCAGCCGGAAGAGGCCTTGAACGCGGCATTCAAGGCAACGATGGAGGCTTACAAGCGTCTCTAACGATTGTGATCGCGGCAGCGCCCCTTGCGGGCGCCGCCGACAGTGTCAAACCCGGACAGAGAAGCCCAATGACCCCAATCGCCATCGAGGCTGCCAGCCGGCCGCACAGCAGATCGTTCATGCGCCGTTTCGCCGGGGCGCCGCTGCCCTGGATCATGCCTGTGATCATCGTCATCGGCATTTTCTATCTCTATCCGGTGATCGACGTCTTCCGTCTGTCTTTCACCAACGCGACGCTGATCGGCGACAATCAGGATTACACGCTCGCCTCGATTGCGAACATGCTGAGTTCGCCGCAGCTTCCCGATATCCTCTGGGCAACCCTCGTCTTCGTCGGCGGAAGCGTCATCGGCCAGCAGATCCTTGGCCTTGCCGTCGCGGTGGTCGTCGTTCGCGGCGAAAAGCGCGGCCTGTTCGGCACGACGATCCTGAGAACCACGGCGCTCATCGCCTGGGTCGTGCCCGGCATTGCCGGCGGCATCATCTGGCAGATGCTGTTTTCGGAGGCGCCCTATGGCGCACTGAACAGCATTTTGCGGCTCATGCACCTGCCGACGGTCGCATGGCTCTCCGATCCCGCCATCGCTCCTTGGTCGGCTCTCATTTCGAACATCTGGCGCGGAACGGCCTTCTCGATGGTCGTCATGTATGCCGCGCTGAAATCTATCGACCCTTCGCTCTATGAAGCAGCCGAGGTCGATGGCGCGACAGGCTCGCAACAGTTCTTCTTCATCACCATCCCGCAACTGCGCGCCGCAATCCTCGTCAACATGATCCTCATCACCATCATGACGCTGAACACCTTCGACGCGATCATCACGCTGACGGGCGGCGGGCCTGGGCGCGCGACCGAGGTCATATCGCTCTATGTCTTCAACATCGTCTTCCGCAATTACGATCTGTCCGGCGGAAGTGTGCTTTCCGTGCTGATGCTGATCATCAGCCTCGGACTGGCCGTCGTCTATGCGTCATTCCTGCCGAAGGAGGACGAGCAATGAGCAGGCGCACCGGCACACGCTTCGGCGACTTCCTGAGCTATCTCTTGATGCTGGCGATGTTCGTTTTCTTCGCCGGTCCGCTCACCTACCTGCTATCGATGGCGCTGCGCGACAAACGCGAGATTTATCGCGGCGTGGCGCGCTATATCCCGCACAATCCGACCATCGACAATTTCATCACCGTGCTCAACAACAGCTACTTTCCGCTCTATCTCTGGAACGGTCTGAAGCTTGCGGCTCTCAGTGGCTTCGGTGTTTTGATCGTCGCCATGCCAGCTGCCTACGCCTTTTCGCGCTTCCAGTTCCGCGGCAAGGGTCTGTCGATGATGGGACTTCTGCTCTTTCAGATGATCTCGCCGCTGGTCATCATGGTGCCGCTCTATCGCTACATGAACCGCCTTGGCCTGCTCGATACGCATTTCGCCGTGACGATGGTCTATATCGCACTCGGCGTGCCGCTTGCGACATGGCTCTTGAAGAGCACGGTGGACGGCATTCCGCGTAGCCTCGACGAAGCCGCGATGATCGACGGATGCAACCGCTTTTCGGTCTTCTGGCGGATCGTCTTGCCGCTGTCGGCACCGGGCATCGCCTCCGTATTCATCATCACGGTCATTGCCGGCTGGTCACAGTTCCTCGTGCCTTTTCTGCTGCTCACGCAAAACAATTTGATGCCGATCGGCGTCGGGATCTTTAACTTCCGTGGCATGCAAACCGACTCGTCCATCCAGCTGCTGGCCGCTGCCTGCCTCATCTCCGTCGTACCGGCGATCGTGGCGTTCCTGTCGCTGCAGCGACTGATCCTTGGTTCCATGACCAGCGGCTCGGTAAAGGGATGAGGCCGGATTTACGCGCCCGTGGCTGATTAAGGGATTTCGACGATGAACCAAACGACCGGCGTCAAACTGTCTCCCGACCTGACGGGAGCCAATGTCGAGGATGCGGGCGAGCACAATCGAGCCATCGTTCTGCGCTGCATCCATCGCCAGGCGCCGATTTCGCGGGCCGAGATTGCACGGCAGACAGGCTTTACCAAGCCGGCGATCGCCCGCATCGTCGATCGCCTGCTCGACGAAGGCCTGATCATTGAAGCGCGCCGGCGCCATGGCCTGAGGGGACAGCCGGCGATCGAGCTCGAGATCAACCCCGACGCCTTCTTTGCTGTTGGCATCAATATCGATCGCGATCATCTGACCATCCTCGCCGTCGATGCCGTCGGCAACGTGCGCGCCCGCGTCCACCACGAAAAGCGCTACATCCTGCCGGGCGAATTCATGCAGCTGACGGCCGATGCGATATCGCACTTCCAGCGAAGCCGTCTGATCGACGACGCGCATCTCGCCGGCATCGGTCTTGCCATGCCGGACTGGCTCGGCGAGATCGCCTTCATGGGCAAGCCTGACGACTATTGGGAATGGATGGAATTCGACGTGCGGGCCGCGTTGGAGAACCTGACGCAGCACCCTGTCTTCATCGAAAACGAAACCAATGCGGCAGCGCTCGCGGAACTCGATTTCGGGCTTGGCGCCGAAAGCCGCAGCTTCTTCTATATCTCGATCAATGCCTGCCCTGGAGGCGGGCTCGTGCTCGACGGCAATGGTCATCGCGGTGCCATGGGCTTGAGCGGCGAGATTGGCTGGCTGCCGATCGCCGATCCTCAGGACAAAGGGACCCAGAAGGTCGAGCTTCTCGGCGAAATATTCTCGCTCTTCTTTCTCTACAGGTTTCTCGGAGAGCATGGGATCAAGACGAGCGTGCCCTCGGACCTCCTCACGCTGGATGCTCGTGGCAGGAAGCTGGTCTCGCAATGGCTGAAGGGGATGAGCGCGCATCTCGCCGTCGCGGTCAAGCACATCGGCATGATCGTCGATCCCGATGCCATCATCCTTGGCGGCCGTTTGCCCATCCGCATGATCGATGAGCTGCTGCGCTATGTCCACGAGCATCTCGATATGGAGGATACGGCGCTACCATCGATCCATCGTGCCTCGCTTGGCGAGGACGCCTGCGCGATCGGTGCCGCGGCCATGCCGATGGCGGCGGCGCTCATGCTCGCCTCGGCCGACGAGGTCCAGCGCACGCGTTCACCACTCAAATTCATGGACCGCCTGAACAACTGAGCCGGCTGTCACGGCCGCAGGGAGGATTTTGATGAGGATCGGTTTTTATACCTCGACGTTCAATGACAGGCCATTCGAGGAGGTGGTGGATTTCGCCGCCTCCGCCGGCTTCGATGCGATCGAAATCGATGTCCGCGGCCATATCAAGACACCGGACAAGGTGCAGGCAGCAGTCGCCCTTGCTCGCGATCGCAACCTCTTCGTCTCCTCGATTGCCTTTTTCGGCAATCAGCTCGATGCCGATCGCGCCAAACGCGGCGAGCTTCGGGCCATCACCGAGGAATTCGCCGAAGCAATCGGCGAAGCTGGCGTGCCGATCTTCATAATCTTTCCCGGCCGCGACGACAGTGCCGACGAGGATACCAACTATGATGATTTCGCCGACTTCGCCAACCGGCTGATCGCCCGGGCGACCTCGAGCAGGCTTATCTTCGCGATCGAGAACTGGCCCGGCCCAAAAGACAATTTCATCGGGACCACGCCGAAGGGCTGGCAGGAGCTCTTCAAGCGAATTCCCGACAGACGTTTCGGCCTTGAATTCGACCCTTCCCATCTCATCCGCATCGGCGTCGATCCTTATGTCGCCATGGAAGCGGTCAAGGATCGCATTGCCATCCTTCATGCCAAGGATACGGCGATCGATGCAGCCGTTCAGCAGGCCGTCGGCTATCACGGCAAGGGGTGGTGGCAGTACAAGCTGCCGGGCCATGGCCTTTTCGATTGGCCGCGCTTCCTGCGTCAGGCGCGCACGGACGGCTTTGACGGCACGCTTTCGATCGAGCATGAGGATGCCGCTTTCGGTTGGCCGGGCAAGGATCTTGCCCAACGGCAAGAAGGCGAGCGCCTTGGTCTCGATTACCTCAGAAGCGTCTTGAACGCGCTTTAGCAGCAATTGGGGAGGACGGAAATGGCCCATGTTAGAGTGCATGACGCACGCAAGGATTATGGCGCGTTCAAAGCCATCAAAGGCGTGTCTGTCGATATTCGCGACGGCGAGTTCGTCGTGCTCGTCGGCCCTTCGGGCTGCGGAAAATCCACCCTGCTCAGAATGATCGCCGGCCTTGAGGGGATCACGTCAGGCGATATCCAGATCGGCAAGCATATCGTCAACGATCTCGCGCCAAAGGACCGCGACATTGCGATGGTCTTCCAGAATTATGCCCTCTATCCGCATATGACGGTCGCCAAGAACATGGGCTTCTCTTTGCGGTTGAAGCGGATGCCAAAGTCGGAAATCGACCAGCGGGTCGGCAATGCCGCCAAAATCCTCGGCCTCGAAACTCTTCTCGAGCGATATCCGAAGCAATTGTCGGGCGGGCAAAGGCAGCGTGTTGCCATGGGCCGCGCGATCGTGCGCGATCCCGCCGTCTTCCTTTTCGATGAGCCTTTGTCAAATCTCGATGCCAAACTCCGCGTCCAGATGCGATCCGAGATCAAGGAAATGCACCAGCGGCTGAAGACCACCACGATCTACGTCACGCACGATCAGATCGAGGCGATGACGATGGCCGACAAGATCGTCGTCATGAAGGACGGCCTGATTGAACAGTCGGGGTCGCCGCTCGATCTCTACGACCGGCCGGCCAATCTCTTCGTTGCGGGCTTCATCGGCTCTCCAGCGATGAATTTCATCAAGGGCAGCATGACGAACGAGGGCTTCCGCACGACCGACGGGCTCTTGCTGCCGAGCGAACAAAACTCACCAACGGCCGTCACCTATGGCATTCGCCCCGAGGACATCAAGCTGGTTGCCGACGGCATCGAAGTGGAAACCATCGTCGTCGAACCGACGGGATCCGAAACGATGGTCATCGCCCGCCTCGGCGCACAGACGATCACTTGCGTTTTCCGCGAGCGGATCAGGGCGGCGCCTGGCGATATCCTGCGCATCGCCCCGGCTCATAACGCCGTCCATCTCTTCGACGAAAGCGGACAGCGCATAGGTGATGGGAACACTCGGTAGCCGCCGTGGCGGGATGGCTTGTTACAACGGCTTACAAGGCATCAAACACATGACCGGCGTCGGTTGTCGCGGATCACGATCGCACTACTTATACGAACATATATCGAGGTGACCAATATTATCGAGACCGTCAGGGTGATTTTTTGAGATACGCCTTCCCAACACTTCTCGTCGCAATCTGGTGTGGCCTTTTATCAACGCCGGGCTCTGCAAGCATGTCGCCGTCAAACCAGGCTGAAGCGGCGGCCTCATATCAAGAGCTTGATGCGCTCGCGCGCCAGACCCGCGCGCACGGTGATCTGCCGCGCTGGTCGATATCAGATCACGCCAAGGTCCTCGAACGTTTTTGGAACGTGACGGCGACACTGGGTAGCCCACCCTACACATCGTCCGACGTCCCGGCGCTTCTGACGATCGGCGATCGCGCCAGCGCACTTTACAAGACCTATCTGCTGTTTGCACCTCAGCCCGGAACCCTGCCCGATACAGCCGCCAATACCTCGAAGTATCAGGACGAAGTCTCGCGGGCCGCGGCCTATCTGTTAAAGGTTCAAGCAGCCGAGCTCGAGGCGATGTCTGACTTTGTCAGCACGCTTCCCGCCGCCGAAATGACCGCGCCACGCCGGGCAGGATTGCAGCAAGTACGCCTCGGTATAAATGAGATGATGACGAGCGTGACGTTGATGGTACGCTCGCCGGGTCTGAACCCTGCCAACCGAGGCATCCTGTTGAGCGCGCTTGCAGACAACGCCTCGGTCATGGCCGCTTCAACCCCTCGCGCCGACAGGGCGGCTCTGGTCGCCCAAACCGAGGCAATCTTGCCAGCTCTGACCGGACCAGAACGCGCGAAAGCGCTCATGTTCAAATCGACCTTCGAACATGGCGAGTGCGGGGTGCTTTGCGCTCTCGAAGCAAAATAGCCACCGAAGCCGATTGAGCCGAAGGCCTTGCCGGCCTTCCGTATTCCTGACACAGGCCGCTCTCGTGAGGCGTTCGTCGTGCTGCACAGGCCCAGCTTATCGCTGGGCCTGTTTGCATGCTCATTCACCGCGTATCCGGCGTTGCGGCTGCAACATTCGGTTCTTGTCCCGTCGCATCGATCGCTCTCTTGCCCTTGAAGATACGGCGGACGGAAACGAAGAGCAGCGGGATGAAGAAGACGCCGAGGACGGTCGCCGAGATCATGCCACCCATGACGCCGATGCCGATCGAGTTCTGGCTGCCGGAGCCGGCCCCATTGGCGATCGCCAGCGGCAGCACGCCGAGGATGAAGGCGAACGACGTCATCAGGATCGGTCGCAGGCGCTGACGGGCCGCCTCCAGCATGGCGTCGATCAAACCCTTGCCGTGGTTCTGCTGTTCGATGGCGAATTCGACGATCAGGATGGCGTTCTTGGCCGCCAGACCGATGGTCGTCAGCAGACCGACCTTGAAATAGACGTCGTTCGACTGGCCGAAGATGGTTGCGGCCAGCAGCGCGCCGAAGATGCCGATCGGTACCGACAGCATGACGGCGAGTGGGATCGACCAGCTTTCATAAAGGGCGGCGAGCGCCAGGAAGACGACCAGGATCGAGATGGCATAGAGCTGGCTTGCCTGGTTGCCGGAAAGCTTTTCCTGGGCCGACAGGCTGGTCCACTCATGGCTGAAGCCGGGCGGCAGGGTTGCCATGATCCTGTCGATTTCGTTCATGGCATCGCCGGACGAAACACCGGGAGCCGCTGCCCCCTGAATTTCAACGGCGGAAGCACCATTATAGCGCTCCAGGCGCGGCGAACCAAAGGTCCAGATACCTGAGGCGAAGGCCGAGAACGGCACCATGTCGCCGCTGGAGTTGCGCACATACCAACGATCGAAATCCTCCGGCTGCATGCGGAACTTGCGGTCGGCCTGCACATAGACTCTCTTGACGCGGCCGCGGTCGATGAAGTCGTTGACATAGCTGCCGCCCCAGGCCGTCGACAAGGTTGCATTGATATCAGCCAGATCGATGTTCAAGGCGCGGGCCTTTTCCTGATCGATATGGATCGAATATTGCGGCGTGTCGTCCAGCCCGTTCGGGCGTGTTCCGCTCAGCTTCGTGCTCCCCGATGCCGCTCCCAAAAACTGGTTGCGGGCGGCGATCAATGAGGTGTGGCCGGAACCGTTGATGTCCTTGATGAAGAAATCAAAGCCGCTGTTGTTGCCGAAGCCGGGGATTGCCGGCGGGGCCAGCGCGAAGACATTCCCGTCCTTGATCTTGGCAAAAGCCGCCATCGCGCGCCTGGCGATCGCCTGGGCCGAGGATTGCGGCGTCCGGCGCTGATCGAAGTCCTTCAGGTCGACGAAGGCAACGGCAACATTCTGGCCCTGACCGCTGAAATTGAAACCGACGCTACCAAACACGCCGTCCACATAATCCTTCTCGTTGTTGAGATAATAATCCATGACCTGATCGAGCACTTTGCGGGTACGCTCGGCCGTGGCACCAGGGGGAAGCTGAATACTGGTCAGAAGGCGCCCCTGGTCCTCTTCCGGCAGGAAGGAACTCGGAAGACGATTGAAGAGATAACCGACGCCGACGCCGATCAGAACGAATATCACCAGGAAGACGGCGCCGCGGCGGATCATGCCATGGATGGTTCGCTGATAACCTCGTGTTCCCCGTTCGAAGTTGCGATTGAACCAGCCAAAAAGGCCGCGCTCTCTTGCGCCGTGCGCCGGCCTCTTCAGAATAGTGGCACAAAGGGCTGGGGTCAGGATGAGAGCGACGATGACGGAGAGCACCATGGCCGAAACGATCGTCACCGAGAACTGGCGGTAGATGACACCGACCGAACCGGAGAAGAAGGCCATCGGAATGAACACGGCCGACAGCACGGTGGCGATGCCGATCAGCGCGCCGGTGATTTCCTGCATCGACTTGATCGTCGCCTCGCGCGGCGACAATCCTTCTTCCTCCATCACGCGTTCGACGTTCTCGACGACGACGATGGCGTCGTCGACCAACAGGCCGATGGCGAGCACCATGCCGAACATGGTCAATGTATTGATCGAGTATCCGAACAATGCCAGCACGCCGAAGGTGCCGAGCAGGACGACCGGGACGGCGAGCGTCGGGATCAGTGTGGCGCGGATGTTCTGCAGGAAGACGAACATGACGATGAAGACGAGCACGATGGCTTCGAACAGCGTCTTGACCACGTCTTCGATCGACAGCTTCACGAAGGGTGTCGTATCATAGGGATAAACGATCTCGACATTCGGCGGCAGCGTATTGCGCAGACTATCGATCGTCGCCACGACCCTCGCTGCCGTATCGATGGCATTTGCATCGGTCGCAAGGCTGATGCCGAGGCCGGCCGCTGGCATGCCGTTATAAACACCTGACGTGACATAGCTGTCGGCGCCCAATTGCACCGTGGCAACATCGTTGACGCGCACCAGGGAACCGTCAGGCTGGCTCTTGAGGATGATGTTCTCGAATTCCTCCGGCGTCTGGAAGCGGCTTCCAGCCGTGACAGTCGCATTGAGCTGCTGGCCGCCGAGCTGCGGCAGGGCGCCCAATTGGCCCGCCGAGACCTGAACATTCTGCGCCTGGATGGCGGAGACGACATCCGAAGTCATCAGCTGGTATTTGACGAGCTTGTCCGGATCGACCCAGATGCGCATGGCATAGCGCGCACCGAAGAGCGTGGTATCGCCAACGCCCGGAACGCGCTTCAAAGTATCGTTGAGGGTACTGTCGATATAGTCGGCAAGATCGGTCGGCATAAGCTTGCGATCCGTCGAGACGAACGCCGCGACCAGGAAGAAGCTGCTGGTCGATTTCGAGACGGTGATGCCGGTATTCTGAACGACTTGCGGCAGCTGAGCGGTGACGAGCTGCAGCTTGTTCTGCACCTGCATCTGCGCGACATCGGGATTGGCCTTGTTGGTGAAGGTGAGAGAAATCGAGGCCTGGCCCGTCGCCGTCGATGTCGAGGCCATATAGTCGAGATTGTCGATGCCGGTCATGCCCTGCTCGATGACCTTGGTCACAGAGTTTTCGACGGTTGCGGCGTCAGCCCCGGCGTATGTGGCGGTGATACGCACCGTCGTTGGCGCGATCTGGGGATATTGCGCAACCGACAGGGTGAGGATTGAAAGTGCACCCGCCAGCATGATGACGATGGCGATCACCCAGGCAAAGACGGGCCGGTCAATGAAGAAGCGAGACATCTTTTACCCCTCAATTCGTCGAACCGGTGACAGCGCCCCTGTCGGTGCCGTCGGCCTTGCTCTGCTGGCCGGATTGGGATGCGCCGGCCGCCGATGCCTGTTCAAGATTTCCGCTGGCATCATCGACCGTCACCAGCGCGACGTTTACCTCCTGGCCATCACGCACGCGCTGTATGCCCTCGACGACAACGCGATCTCCCTCCCCTACTCCATTGCCTACGAGCCAGCTGTTACCGATGCTGCGCTGAACGGTCAGAACACGCTGCTGGATCTTGCCGTCAGCATTGACGAAGAATGCGATCGGTTCGCCCTTCGTGTTGCGGCTCACGGCACGCTGCGGCACCAGGAAGCTGTTTTCGGCAATGCCTTCCTGAATAGTCGCGCGAACATACATGCCCGGCAACAGAACACGCTCCGAGTTGGGGAAGATGGCGCGGACATTAAGCGTTCCGACAGTTTCAGCGACGGCCGCCTCGGCAAATTCCAAATTGCCGGTTTCCTTATACTGGGTGCCATCCTCAAGCGTCAGACGGACCGAAACATTGTCTCCGCTTGTCTTCAGGCGCCCCTCCTCCACCGCACGCCGGAATCGCAGGAGGTTCGTACTCGACTGCGTCACGTCGACATTGATCGGATCGAGCTGGCGAATGGTGGTCAGCGCCGTCGTTTGCTCGGCAGTGACAAGCGCACCGACCGTCACCGTCGATGCATCGACGCGCCCGGAAATCGGCGCCCGGATTTTTGTATAATCAAGGTTGATACGAGCGGTCTCCAGTGCCGCCTTGGCGGAAGCCACATCCGCTCGGGCCTGCACCAGCGTGGCTTGTGCATCATCGGCATTTTGCTGGCTGACGGCGTTCTGTGCGCTCAGACCCTTGTAGCGGTCTAACCGGGCCTGAGCATTGGGAATGGCACCCTCCGCCCTTTGCAGAGCGGCAACAGCGCTATCGTAGGATGCCTGGTAGGGGGCCGGATCGATCTCGTAGAGCACATCACCTTTCCGGATCTCGCTGCCTTCCTTGAAATTGCGGCTGCGGATGATACCGCCAACCTGCGGCCGAACCTCAGCGACGAGATTGGCGCTGATGCGACCGGGTAAATCGGCGGTGATCGCGACCGACTGCGGATGCAATGTCATCGCACTGACCTCGGATTTCACGGTTCTGCCGCCATTCTGTGCTGCCGGTTGCTGGTTGCAGCCAGCCAACAATGTGACCACGAATCCCGAAACCACGGCCCGCGTTAGATGTCGTTTCATATATTCCTCGTTGCGTGCGGATCTAAATCTGAAGGGAAGGAGGGAGCGAAAGGGCTGTTTCCTGGCGACATGGCTCCGCGCAAATTCGCGACCATCGCGCTGCGGCTAGAAGTTATCGTCAAGTCTGCTCGGATAGGGCATAAAGCAGCTTGTCTAGCGCGATCAGATAGCTTCCCGCCCAGGCTCTGCTTGGATTGCGAATTGCATTCGCGACTGCCACTCCTGTACCGTAAGCTCTTAATCCATTGACCATAATGGTGTAGTCAGCGGATCGACCGCGATTCACGTTTTTCATCGCTCTCGCTGAATGAACATATTCTCGTGACGATCCGATCTATCTGAGCAAAAATCTGTACCTGGATCAAACACATGGGTGATCACGTTAGTGTTAGTATCGGCAATTTCTGCCGTTATTCTTGCATCAACATCACAGAGAATGGATGAATGAATCGCGGGCATACTGTCATAACTACCTATGATTGAATTGAATTTCTTGTATATCTGATGGTTCGATATGAAGTTGATGATCACCGCCTTACTCCTTATCTGGTACGCTCCGACGGTATGATTACTCTTGGTTTGTCGCATAGCTTTGCCGGAATGTAGTCAAAGTGTGTCAGGATATATGGTTTTTCATATCATCATCTAGTCAATCTTATTCATGTGCATCACCGCATAAGCATCGACATTTATGCATGCGCGATCATGGGTTAATGATCACACCATTCATCTGTCGATGCATACTTTCAATGCGGCTGGAAACCAGTTGTGCATGACCATTGCACTACCGTTGGCACACGCCCGGATTTCACCTGAGAAAAGAGGTTTGTTATATGCGTTCAGCCGCACTCATTGCAGTGGTGTGGCAGAAGCTGTCTTGCGAATGGTAATTTCGATTCCACCCATGGACTTGCCGTCATCCGTCACATCCGGTACGCGAATATAAAGGATCTCGGAATAGTTGCGGAACGTACCGCCGATTAGCTCATATATAGCAAGCGCTGTATTTTCCGGGAGTTCTTCGACCGATACGCTTTTACGTTGCTGCATGGGATTCTCTTTCAAAAGTCTGGGCGCCTTCAAGAGATAGAACGACTGCCAGCACTTTAGTCGCGATTTGTCGCAAAGATATCCCAGGAATTCGGGAAACTGTCACAAATGCGTGAGGGTCGCTTCCATGGAAGCAGATATCATCGTACGAAATAGTCCATACGATCCTCAGCAAAGTCGCCTGAGAGATAGAGCCGCGGGGAACCGCCCACATGCGCCCCGAAACTGCAGCGGCAGCCGTCGGCAATACAGAACACTGGCCGTGAGCAATATCCCTGCTCAGACGGTCAGATGGCGGCGGGCCTCCGGCGTATCCAGCGTCTCCGCCACCCCCTCATGCACGATCTCGCCGCGATCCATAATATAGACGTAGTCAGCAAGCTCGCGGCAGAAATCGAGATATTGCTCAACCAGCAGGATCGCCATGCCGGTGGAATCCCTGAGATAGCGGATCGCCCGGCCGATATCCTTGATGATCGACGGCTGGATGCCCTCGGTCGGCTCGTCCAAAACCAGGATCTTCGGCCGTGTCACCATCGCCCGGCCGATCGCCAGTTGCTGCTGCTGGCCGCCCGAAAGGTCGCCGCCACGGCGCGACAGCATGGATTTCAGCACCGGGAACAGGCTGTAGATGTCGTCGGGAATACTGCGGTCACGGCGGGAAAGCGGCGCATAACCCGTCTCGAGATTTTCCTTCACGGTCAGGAGCGGAAAGATCTCGCGTCCCTGCGGCACATAGCCGATCCCCTGCTTGGCGCGCGCAAACGGCGCCATGCCGTTCAGCGTGACACCATTGAAGGTCACGGTACCCGCCGATAGCGCATGCTGTCCCGTGACAGCACGCAAGAGCGAGCTCTTGCCGACACCATTGCGCCCGAGGACGCAGGTGATCTTGCCCATCTCCGCCTTGACGGAGATGCCGCGCAGCGCCTGGGCGGCGCCATAATGCAGATTTGCGTTTTCGACTGTCAGCATCTCACCGCCCCAGATAATTCTCGATCACCTTCGGATCGCTGCTGACGAAATCGATCGATCCTTCCGCCAGAACCGACCCCTCCGCCAGGCACGTGACCTTGACGCCAAGATCGCGGATGAAGCCCATGTCATGCTCGACCACCACCACCGAGCGTGTCTTGGCGATCTCTTTCAGCAGCACCGCCGTTTCGGCCGTCTCCGCATCCGTCATGCCCGCCACCGGCTCGTCGACCAAAAGCAGCTTCGGTTCCTGAGCGAGCAACATGCCGATCTCCAGCCACTGCTTCTGGCCATGGGAAAGATTGGCCGCCAGCTCGTCCCGCCGATGCGACAGGCGCACAGTCTCGAGGATTTCCTTGATGCGATCACGATCGGCAGGCGTCAGGCGGTAGAAGAGCGTCGCAAAGACACCGCGATTGCGATTGAGCGCCAGTTCGAGATTGTCCCAGACCGTATGGCTTTCGAACACGGTCGGTTTCTGGAATTTGCGGCCGATGCCCAGCTGGGCGATATCGGCCTCGTCCTTTTTCGTCAGGTCGATCTGGCCATTGAAGAACACCTCGCCCTCGTCAGGCCGCGTCTTGCCGGTGATGATATCCATCATCGTGGTCTTGCCGGCGCCGTTCGGGCCGATGATGGCGCGAAGCTCGCCCGGCTCGATGACGATCGACAGCGAGTTCAAAGCCTTGAAGCCATCGAAGGAAACGGAGACATTGTTGAGATAGAGCATGCTGTTGGGTTTGATGTCCGGAATCATGGTCCTACTCCGCAGCCTGTACGGATTGCTGGGCGTCATCCTTCGCAGCCTTCGGCGGCGGGCTTGCCGGCCGGCGTTTCTTGCCGAGATAGTGCGCGATGGTGCCAACGATGCCCCTCGGCAGGAATAGCGTTACGGCGACGAACAAGCCGCCAAGCGCGAACAGCCAGAAATCGGGAAACAGGCCGGTGAAAACAGTCTTGCCGCCATTGACGAGGATGGCGCCGATGATCGGTCCGATCAGCGTCGCTCTCCCTCCGACGGCCGTCCAGATGACCACTTCGATCGAATTGGCAGGCGCGAATTCGCCGGGGTTGATGATGCCGATCTGCGGCACATAGAGTGCGCCGGCAATGCCTGCCATCATGGCCGAGACGACGAAAACGAAGAGCTTCATATGCTCGACGCGATAGCCGAGGAAACGCGTACGGCTTTCGGCATCGCGCACGCCCACCAGCACCTTGCCGAACTTCGACCGCACGATGGCCGAGGACAGCATCAGGGCGAGGGCGAGAAACACCGCCGTCACGGCGAAAAGCACGGCGCGGGTGCCATCCGCCTGGATATTGAAGCCGAGAATATCCTTGAAGTCGGTCAGGCCGTTATTGCCTCCGAAACCCATGTCGTTGCGGAAGAAGGCAAGCAGCAGCGCATAGGTCATCGCCTGCGTGATGATCGACAGATAGACGCCATTGACGCGGGAACGGAAGGCAAACCAGCCGAAGACGAAGGCAAGTAGGCCTGGCGCGACGAGGACCATGAGCATCGCGAACCAGAATTGATCGAAGCCGTACCAGAACCAGGGCAAATCCTTCCAGTTCAGGAACACCATGAAGTCGGGCAGGATCGGATTGCCGTAGGTGCCGCGCGAGCCGATCTGCCGCATCAGATACATGCCCATCGCATAGCCGCCGAGCGCGAAGAAGGCGCCGTGGCCGAGCGAAAGAATGCCGCAATAGCCCCAGACGAGATCGAGCGCCAAAGCGAGCAGCGCATAGGTCAGATACTTGCCGAACAACGACATGAGATAGGTGGGCACATGCAACGCGCTCGTTTCCGGCAGAGCCAAGTTCGACAGGGGCACGAGCACCGCGACGGCAAGCAGGATCGAAATGGCGATGCTGATGCGGCGGTCGAGCGAGCGGAGGATAAAGGCCGTGATCATGCTTCCACCGCCCTTCCCTTGAGCGCGAAGAGGCCGCGCGGACGTTTCTGGATGAAGAGGATGATGAGGACGAGGACAAGGATCTTGCCGAGCACTGCCCCCGCATAGGGCTCGAGGAACTTGTTGAGAATGCCGAGCGAGAAGGCGCCGACGAGCGTCCCCCAGAGATTGCCGACACCGCCGAACACCACGACCATGAAGCTATCGATGATGTAGCTCTGGCCGAGATTCGGCGAGACGTTGTCGATCTGCGAGAGCGCGACACCCGCCATGCCGGCGATACCTGACCCGAGCGCGAAGGTGAAGGCATCGACCCAGGATGTGCGGATCCCCATCGAGGAGGCCATGCGCCGGTTCTGCGTCACCGCCCGCATCTGCAGGCCGAAAGCCGAGCGCTTGAGAAGGAGTAGGAGCGCGACGAACACGCCGAGCGCAAAGACGATGATCCAGAGCCGGTTCCAGGTGATGGAGAGATAGCCAAGATCGAAGGAGCCGGACATCCAGGAGGGGTTGCCGACCTCCTGATTGGTCGGTCCGAAGATCGAGCGCACCGCCTGCTGCAGGATCAGCGAAATGCCCCAGGTGGCAAGCAGCGTCTCCAGCGGCCGACCGTAGAGAAAACGGATGACGCCGCGCTCGATGATAAGGCCGACAGCTCCGGTGACGATGAAGGCGACCGGAAGGGCAATGGCCAGCGACCAATCGAAAAGCTCCGGATAAGAGCTGCGTATGACACTCTGTACCATGAAGGTGGAATAGGCGCCGAGCATCACCATCTCGCCATGCGCCATGTTGATGATGCCCATGACACCGAAGGTGATCGCAAGGCCGATGGCGGCCAAAAGCAGCACCGAGCCGAGCGACAGGCCGTACCAGACATTCTGCACAGCATCCCAGAACTTCAATTGCTCCTGGATGCCGGCAATGGCAGCTGCGACCTCAGGCTTGAGGCTGTCATCCACGGAAACCGAAGATAGAATGCCGATCGCATCGCGCCCGCCTTCGTTCTTGATCGTCTCGATCGCCGCCTTCTTGTCTTCTGCGGGTCGGTCGGAGCCAAGGATCGCAACGGCCCTTGCTCTTTCGAGCACGCCGCGAATTTCCGCATCCTTTTCACTCTGAAGCGCGGTCTCGACGGCATCCAGCGAATCCGCGCTCGGCGCCTTCAGAATGGATTGCGCCGCCTCAAGCCGCGTCGCACGATCCGGGCTCATCAGCGTCAGACCGCCGAGAGCCGCGCGAACCGCACGGCGCAAATTGTTGTTGATCTTGATCTTGCCGAGATTGTCCTTGGCTTCCTGGCCGGCCGCCTGCCCGGTCAAGGGATCCACCAGATCCATCATGTCGCCGGAGGATTTGGCGATAAAAACCTGATTGTCCGATTTTCTTATATAAAGATCACCGTCGGAAAAGGCCTGCAATGCCGGCACCACTTTCGGATCGCCCGTCTTCGCAAGACTTTGGACGATATCGCCAGCCTTCTGGAAATTGGCCTGGCCGAGCGAATTGATCAGGCCGTGCGCGTCCTCCTGGGCGCGCAGGCTTGTAACCGTTAGCGCCAGCATCAGGCAGAAGCCGGCGACCAGCGCCATGGCCATGCGGTAAACGAATTTGTCGAACATTGTTGTCCCCTCGAACTGCCGCGGGCAGAAAAGCCTGCCCGCGGCGGTCTTACGTCGGCTGATATCAGGAGCCCTTGCCGCCGCACTTGCCGGTGGTGACGTTGAAGTTGCCGCAGTTCATCGGCATGCGCCAATCCGAGATCAGGTCCTTGCTGTCGGGCAGGTAGTCGGACCATTCCTTGCCGACCACCGCAGGGGTCTGCGAGACGACGTCGAACTGGCCGTTTTCCTGCACTTCACCGATCAGGACCGGCTTGGTGATGTAGTGGTTCGGCATCATGGTGGCGGTGCCGCCGGTGAGGTTGGGAACGGAAACACCGACGAGTGCGTCGATGACCTTGTCCGGATCGGTAGTGCCGGCCTTCTCGACGGCCTTCACCCACATGTTGAAGCCGATATAGGCGGCTTCCATCGGGTCGTTGGTGACGCGCTTGTCGTCCTTCGTATAGGCGTGCCATTCCTTGATGAAGGCGGCGTTGGCCGGCGTGTCGACCGACTGGAAGTAGTTCCAGGCTGCGAGGTGTCCGACCAGAGGCTTGGTGTCGACGCCGGCAAGCTCCTCTTCGCCGACCGAGAAGGCGACGACCGGAATATCCTCGGCCTTGACGCCCTGGTTGCCCAGTTCCTTGTAGAAGGGAACGTTGGCATCGCCGTTGATCGTGGAGACGACGGCGGTCTTCTTGCCGGCCGAGCCGAAAGCCTTGATCTTGGAGACTTCCGTCTGCCAGTCGGAAAAGCCGAACGGCGTGTAGTTGATGATGATGTCCTCGTCCTTGACACCCTTGGACTTCAGGTAGGCTTCGAGGATCTTGTTGGTCGTGCGCGGATAGACATAGTCGGTGCCTTCCAGCACCCAACGCTGCACACCTTCGTTCTTCATCAGGTAGTCGACGGCAGGAATTGCCTGCTGATTCGGGGCGGCGCCAGTGTAGAAGACGTTACGCTCGGACTCCTCGCCCTCGAACTGAACCGGATAGAACAGGATCGAGTTCAGTTCCTTGAAGACCGGCAGCACCGACTTGCGCGACACCGAGGTCCAGCAACCGAAGACAGCCGAAACCTTGTCCTTCTGGATCAGTTCGCGCGCCTTTTCGGCAAAGAGCGGCCAGTCCGAGGCCGGGTCGACGACGACGGGCTCGAGCTTCTTGCCAAGAACGCCACCCTTCTTGTTCTGCTCGTCGATGAGCATCAACATGGCGTCCTTCAGCGTCGTTTCCGAGATCGCCATCGTACCGGAAAGCGAATGCAGGACGCCGACCTTGATGGTGTCATCCGCTGCGAAAGCGCCGTGGAATGCTGTGGTGGACATGATGGCGCCGAGCAGCGCGCCGGAGACGAGAGTCTTGAATTTCATCCGTGGTTCCCCTCTTTTTGTCTGCCGCAACGGCCGGTAAACAAGGATTAACCGTTGCCTTCAGCGACTATCCGGCCGCCTCTTGCGAAACCACATACGTAAAATGACGTAGGCGCCGGGGCGAAATGTGCAGCTTTGGGCATCCTCATGCCCTTAAGCACCGTATCGATCCATGTTACGACGTCTTTGAACTGCCGGAGTGACAATGGCGGGACTGCTGAAGGGTAAGCATGGCTGCGCGGCAACGCATCATTCCAGTAAGACGGGAGTATAATCGCTGGGTCGCGAACCAGACGCTGGAAGACTACGCCCTGCGTTTCACCGCCAAGAGCGCGCGGCAATTTTCCTCGCAGCGCATCTCGCAAACAGCGATCGGCGCCATTTCCTTCCTGGCGCTGGAGGCGATCGGCGGCGCGATCACGCTTTCCTACGGCACGACCAACGCCTTCTACGCCATCATCGTGGCGAGCATCGTCATGCTTTCGGTCGGCTTGCCGATCAGCCGCTATGCCATTCGCCACGGCGTCGATATCGATCTCCTGACGCGCGGCGCGAGCTTCGGCTATATCGGTTCGACCATCACCTCGCTGATCTATGCCAGCTTCACCTTCATGCTGTTTGCGATCGAAGCCTCGATCATGTCGGGAGCGCTGGAACTGACACTCGGCATACCGGTGTGGATCGGCTATATCATCAGCGCCGTCATGGTGATCCCGCTCGTCACCCATGGTGTACGTCTCATCAGCCGGTTCCAGTTGCTGACGCAACCGTTCTGGATCGTTCTCAACATCCTGCCCTTCGTCTTCATCGCTTTTGCCGACTGGGGAAAATTCGATCTGTGGCGGGCGTTTGCGGGCATCCATCATCCCGCGAGCGCATCAGGCACCGCCGCCCCCTTCGATCTGATCGAGTTCGGCGCCGCCTCCGCCGTCATCCTGGCACTGATGTCGCAGATCGGCGAACAGGCCGACTTCCTGCGCTTCCTGCCGCCGGACGGCCACCGCAAATGGCGCCACCGCCTCGCCGTTTTTCTTGCCGGACCGGGATGGGTCATCATCGGCGCCCCAAAGCTGCTTGCCGGCTCCTTCCTCGTCGTCCTGACGCTGACCTCGGGCGTGCCGGCCGACCGCGCCGCCGATCCCGCACAGATGTACCTGACCGCCTTCGGCTACATGATCCCCTGGCACAATGCCGCGCTGCTGTTGATGGCCGCCTTCGTGATGATCTCGCAGCTGAAGATCAACGTCATGAACGCCTACGCCGGCTCGCTCGCCTGGTCGAACTTCTTTTCGCGTTTGACGCACAGCCATCCCGGCCGCGTGATCTGGCTGGTCTTCAATGTCGCCATTGCCCTGCTTCTGATGGAACTCGGCATCTACCGGCTGCTGGAAGAAACGCTCGGCATCTTCTCGATCATCGCCATGGCCTGGCTCTGCACCGTCTCCGCCGACCTCTTCATCA
This sequence comes from Rhizobium sp. ZPR4, assembly GCF_040215725.1. NCBI lineage: Bacteria > Pseudomonadati > Pseudomonadota > Alphaproteobacteria > Hyphomicrobiales > Rhizobiaceae > Rhizobium > Rhizobium sp. ZPR4. The sequence goes on along the minus strand of NZ_CP157969.1, from coordinate 837,898 downwards.
ACAAGCCGCTGGGGCTGGCTCCATCAGGCATCGAATTCAAGCGTGCCCATCTCTACGACATCAATCCGGTCGGCCTCGGCGCCATGGCACTATCGGCGACCACAGCCCTCATCGCTCATTTCGGCGCTTTCGGCACGGTCGCGGCATCGCTTGCGCCCTACATCACCCTGATCGTGGCATTCATCGCCTCGCCGGCCATCGCCTGGACCACCAAGGGCAAATATTATCTCGCCCGCAAGCCGCGGCAGAGCTGGAAGAACCTCAGCACCATCACCTGCTCGGTCTGCGAACATCCGTTCGAGCCGGAGGACATGGCCTGGTGTCCGGCCTATGCCGCTCCTATCTGTTCGCTCTGCTGTTCGCTCGACAGCCGCTGCCATGACATGTGCAAGCCGAAGGCACGGCTCAATACGCAGGTCGGAACGGTCGCAAAGACCCTGCTGCCGGAAAGCATCGTCGCCAAGCTCGCCACGCGCCTCGGCCGCTATGGCATCGCCGTTGCGGTGGCGCTGACCGCCATGGGTGCGATCCTCGCAATGATCGCGCATCAGGTCGGCGCGGCCTCTCCCCAAACGGCAGCTGTCGTCGATCGAACGATCCTGATTGTCTTCTTCGTCTTTGCCGTGATCGCCGGTGTCGCCTGCTGGTTCTATGTTCTTGCCCATGACAGCCGCGTGGTCGCCGAGGAGGAGTCCTCGCGCCAGAACACGCTACTGTTGAAGGAAATCGCCGCCCACAAGAAGACGGACGCTGCCCTGCAGGGCGCCAAGGAGGCGGCCGAAGCGGCAAACCGCGCCAAGAGCCGCTATGTCGTGGGCCTCAGCCACGAATTGCGCACGCCGCTCAACGCCGTGCTCGGCTATGCGCAAATCCTCGAGCGCGACGAGACCATTCCGGCACCCCGGCAATCCTCCCTCAAAGTCATCCGGCGCAGCGCTGAGCATCTGTCTGGTCTGATCGACGGGCTGCTGGATATATCGAAGATCGAGGCCGGCCGCCTGCAGGTCTATTCCAACGAGATCAATATTCACGACTTCCTCGACCAGATCGTCGACATGTTTCACCCGCAGGCACAGGCGAAAGGGTTGAGTTTCATCCATGAGCGCTCGTCCGGCCTGCCCGACTATGTCCGCACCGACGAGAAGCGGCTGCGCCAGATCCTCGTCAACCTGCTCTCCAACGCCATCAAGTTTACCGATGCGGGCACCGTCCGCTTCGAGGTGGGTTACCGAAACCAGGTCGCGACCTTCACGGTTTCGGACACCGGCCGCGGCATCGCGACCAAGGATATCACCCGCATCTACGAGCCCTTCCAGCGCGGCGAGGCCGATAGTGTCAGGCCGATGCCCGGCCTCGGCCTCGGCCTGACCATCACGCAATTGCTGACCAACACACTGGGCGGCGAGATCTCGGTTACGAGCGAGAAGGATGTCGGCTCGACCTTCAAGGTGCGCCTGATGCTATCTGCCGTGATCCGGCCGATGAAGCCGCCGGCGCAGGAACAGCGTATCGTCGGCTACGAGGGGCCGCGGCGCACCGTCGTCGTCGTCGATGACAATGAAGATCATCGCGAACTGATGCGCGAAATCCTGTCGCCACTCGATTTCATCGTGCTCACCGCCGCCGGCGGGCCGGACTGCCTAACGCTGATCGAGGGCATCAAGCCCGATCTGTTCCTAGTCGATATCTCCATGCCCGGCATGAACGGCTGGCAGCTTGTCTCCCGGCTCAGAGAGAACGGCCAGGCCGCGCCGATCCTGATGCTGTCGGCCAATATCGGCGATGCCGCCGCGGCGACCGACAGCGACGACAGCCATAATGACGCCATCTCCAAACCGGTCGACATCCGCCAGCTTCGCGACAAGCTTGCACTGCATCTCGGGCTGAAATGGCTCTATGCCGATGCCTCCATCCCGGCCGCGCCGAAGCCGCCGCCACCCCTGAAAAGCCCCGGTATCGAGCATGTCCGCGAATTGCTGCGGCTTGGCGAGATCGGTTATGTCAGGGGTATCGAGGCAAAGCTTGCGGATCTTGCAAAGCTTGAAGAAAACAAACCCTTCACCGATGCCTTGGGCGCCCATGTCCAGGCCTTCGATCTCGACGGCTTCTTGAATGTGCTGCACAGCTTCGATACTGAAAAGGTAGAACAGATTGGCTGAGCCCACGCATCCCCGCGACATAGTCTTGCTGGTGGACGATTCACCGGAGGCGCTCGGCTTCCTGACAGACGCGCTCGAGCAATCCGGCTTCTCCGTGCTGATCGCCACCTCGGGACTGGCGGCGCTGAACATCGTCGAACGCATCACGCCCGATCTCATCCTGCTCGATGCCGTCATGCCGGCAATGGATGGCTTCGAGACCTGCCGCCGGCTGAAAGCCAATGCCGGCATTGCCCAGATCCCGGTCGTCTTCATGACCGGGCTCACCGAGACCGAGCATGTGGTGCATGCTCTGGAGTCTGGCGGCGTCGACTATCTGACCAAGCCGATCAATGTCGACGAACTGCGCGCCCGCATCCGTGTGCACCTGCGCAATGCCCGTTCCGCCCAGAGCGCCAGAGTGGCGCTTGATGCCGCCGGGCGTCATCTCTTGGCGGTCAAGGGCAATGGTGCCATCCACTGGTCGACGCCGCAGGCAACCCGCCTCATCAATGCCGCCACGGGCAGCGACGACGGCCTTGAGCTCGCGTCCAAACATATTGCTGCCTTCATGCTCGAACGCGAACGGCTCGGACCGGCACGCGACAATCTTCTTTCGATCAGCAATGGCCGCCAGGCCGCCCTGCAATTCACTTTCCTTGGCGCGATCGGGGCCGACGAATACCTCTTCCGCCTGACGGCCAGCAATCAGAACGCCGACGATGAAACCTTGCGTCAGAGCTTTGCCTTGACGCAGCGCGAGTCCGAGGTGCTGCTGTGGCTCGCCAAGGGCAAGTCGAACCGCGACATCGGCGAGATCCTCGGGCTTTCGGCCCGCACGGTGAACAAGCATCTGGAACAGATCTATGTGAAGCTCGGCGTCGAGAACCGGGCATCCGCGGCGGTGAAGGCGGCCCACGTCCTGCATAGGCCCTAGTGATGAAGCCGAAGCCCGATGACCGTCGGAGCGGCAAAAAGCCGGTTTGGCGATTGCGCCTCAAGCGTACGCAAAAAGGCAGCGGCACGGCCGCAAATTGATGCTTTCCACCGCCATCATCCTTGCCGTATCCGTTGATGATACGAGACGCTGACGAGAGGACATGGCAATGGCGAAGCCCTTCTACTGGAATGAACTCAACACCTATGATTTCGCCGGTCTCTCGCCCGATACCACGATTGCGATCCTGCCGATCGCCTCGACGGAACAGCACGGTCCGCACCTGCCGATCGCAACCGATGTCGCGATCGCTGAGGGCATGCTGGCGGAGCTGAAGGTCCAACGCCCGGACGATCTCGATTTCCTCGTCCTGCCATTGCAGGAGATCGGCAAGGCCAACGAGCACATCTACGGTCCCGGCACGCTGTCGCTCGGCGCAGAGCTGCTGATCCCGGTCTGGACCGCCATCGGCGCCAAGGTGGCCGAGGCCGGCATCCGCAAGATGGTCATCGTCAACTCCCATGGCGGAAACCTCGATATCATGGGCATCGTCGCGCGCGAGCTGCGCGTACGCTACCGGATGGCCGTGGTCGCCACGCAATGGACCCGCTTCGGTACGCCCGATGGTATGATCGACGAACATGAACAGCGCTTCGGCATCCATGGCGGTGATGTCGAAACCTCGCTCATGCTCCATTTCCGGCCCGAGCTCGTGCGGATGGACAAGGCTCAGAATTTCGCCTCCAAGGCCGAGTGGATGAAGGAGCATTCAAAATATCTGCAGCCTTTGCCGCCGCATTCGCTCGCCTGGATCGCGCACGACCTCAATCCGAACGGCGTCGTCGGCAATGCGGCCAACGGCACGGCGGAAAAGGGCGCGCTTATCTGCCGTCATGAGGTCGCGGGCTTCATCGAGATGCTACGCGATCTGCGCGACTATCCGCTTGCCAACCTCTATTCGAAATAGGCGTCCGCGCGGCGGCGCTCGGACGGCGGGATGATATGCCCCTTCGCCTGCAGTTCCTCGACTATCCCGGCCAACTCCGCAAGCAGGTATTCGACGAAGAGGCTGGTAGCGGCATCGAGCGGTGCTCGGGTGCGAGCGAAGAGCTTCATCGGCTGAGGCCGCGAATGCGGCTCGGCGATCGGCCGGAATACCAGCTCGCCGCGCCGGCATTCGGTAATGACATCGAGCGGATTGAGCAGCGTCAGCCCCGCCCCGCATTTGACCATCTGCTTCAGCATCTCCGACGCATTGCTCTCCAGAACCGGCTCGACCTGGACGGCAAGACGGGCGAGCGTCAGGTTGATGACATCTCTAAGGCTTGTGCCGGGCTGCGCCAATAGCAGCCGCTCCTCGACGACGTCGGCAAGGTTGATCGGCCCCGGCCCGATCAACGGGTGACCGGGCGGCAGCACGACGCCGATCGGTATGTCGAAATTGCCCAGCGAGCGGATGCCGGGTGTCGCCGGGATGTTAAGACCAAGCCCGATATCGACCTCGCCCGAGACCACCGGCGCAATCGTCGTCGAGCCGGCATCATTGCGCAGCTGGATGAAGACCCTTGGATGTTCGGAGAGAAAGCGCGCGATGATCTCAGGCAAGGGACCGCCCGTAAGGCCGACCGTCGCGACCATCCTGACCTTGCCGGCCTGCTGCATCTTGAGACTGCGAATGCGACCCTCAAGCCGCTCGTAATTCTTCAATACCTCGCGGATGTGCTCGATGCAGAGTTCCCCGGCCGCCGTCAGCCGCAGGCCGCGCGGCAGGCGCTCGAAGAGCGGGGCGCCCATTTCCTCTTCCAGTGCCAGGATCTGCCGATTGATCGCCGATGAGGCCACGTTCAGCCGCGCCGCCGCCTTGCGGATCGAGCCGCAACGGGCGATTTCGTTGATGTAGAGAAGCCGTCTTGAGTGCAGCATGCGCGTTCCCATTGCTTAATTTTTGCCCAGGCCGCACAATTTAGGCACAGACCCGGGAACAGATGCCGAAAAGGCATCAATGCGCACGAATTTTGATGCTTTTCAAAGAGCAAGGCAACCGCTCAAATGCAGGAAATGGGCGCCAACAACGACGTCCCATGGCAGATAAAGGGAACAGTCAGCCATGTATAAAGCTCTGAAAACAAAAACATTCTTCGCCGCCATGGGGCTGGCCGCCGCGATCATGGCGGCCGAGCCCGCAAATGCGCTCGACAAAGTCACCTATGGCACCAACTGGCTTGCGCAGGCCGAGCACGGCGGCTTCTACCAGGCCATCGCCGACGGCACTTACAAAAAATACGGCCTTGATGTCACCATCGTCCAGGGCGGCCCCAACGCTGCCAACCAGGCACTGCTCGTCTCCGGCAAGCTGGACTTCTACATGGGCGGACCGCAGCAGGAGATCGATGCGGTCAAGCAGGGTATTCCGATCGTCGATGTCGCGGCGATCTTCCAAAAAGATCCGCAGGTGCTGATTGCCCACCCGGATGCCGGCGTGGAAAAATTCGAGGATCTCGCTAAGCTGCCGACGCTCTTCCTCAGCAAGGATGGCTACATCACCTATTTCGAGTGGATGAAGGCAAACTTCCCGGGCTTCAAGGATGAACAGTTCAAGCCGTACAATTTCAGCCCGGCTCCCTTCCTCGCCGACAAGCAGTCCGCACAGCAGGGCTACGTAACCTCCGAGCCCTATGAGATCGAGAAGCAGGCCGGCTGGAAGCCGAAAGTCTTCCTGATCGCCGACGCCGGCTATTCGCCCTATTCGACGATGATCACCGCGCAGAAAGCACTGGTCGACAAAAACCCCGATCTCGTGCAACGCTTCGTCAGCGCCTCGATCGAGGGCTGGTACAACTACCTCTACGGCGACAACAAGGCGGCCAACGAGCTGATCAAGAAGGACAATCCCGATATGACGGATGGCCAGATCGCTTATTCCATCGCCAAGATGAAGGAATATGGCATCATCGAATCCGGCGATGCCCTCGACAAGGGTATCGGCTGCATCACCGAGGCGCACTACAAGAAGTTCTTCGACGAGATGGTGCAGATCAAGCTTTTCGATGCCGACATCGATTACAAAAAGGCCTTCGACACGCAGTTCGTCTGCAAGGGCGTCGGGATGTCGCTGAAGAAGTAAGTCCCTGCACCTCCCCCTTGAGGGGGAAGGTCGCCGCTACGCGGCGGGTGGGGGTGACACCTGAAGATTACGAGGATCACCCCACCCCGGAGCTTCGCTCCGACCCTCCCCCTCAAGGGAGGGTGGATCAACAAAGAGCCGAACGATGACACTATCGGAAACCATTGCAACGGATCGAACGGAAAAGCGCAAGCGACCGCTTGTCGTCATGGAGCAGGTCTCCAAGATCTTCTCCAACGGCACGCTGGCGCTATCGGGCATGTCGCTCAATGTGGAAAGCGGCGAGTTCATCAGCCTGCTCGGCCCTTCCGGTTGCGGCAAATCGACGGCCTTGCGCATCATCGCAGGCCTTGGCGGCGCCTCGGGTGGCCGGATCGACTGGCCGAGTTCACGCATCAACGCCAAGGGCCTGCCGGAGGGCGACATCAGCTTCGTCTTCCAGGAGCCGACATTGCTGCCCTGGAAGACCGTCTTCGGCAACGTTCATCTGCCGTTGAAACTGTTGGGCGTATCGAAGGCGGCGGCACACGAACAGATCATGGATACATTGGCCACGGTCGGTCTGCAGGACTTTGCCGTGGCCTATCCGCGCGAATTGTCCGGCGGCATGAAGATGCGGGTTTCGATCGCCCGCGCCCTGGTAACGAAGCCGAAACTGCTTTTGATGGACGAACCCTTTGCCGCACTCGACGAAATCACGCGCCAGAAGCTGAACGACGACGTTTTGCGCCTCTGGCAGACAACGGGGATCACCGTCATCTTCGTCACCCATTCCGTCTATGAATCCGCCTATCTCTCCAATCGTATCGTCGTCATGAAGGCGCGGCCAGGCCGCGTCCATACCGACTTTCCATTGGAAACCAGCGGCGAGCGTGATCCCCTTTACCGCTCATCCGAAGAATACCGGCAGGTGTGCGAAAAAGTGTCCCTCTCCCTGATCGAGGCCATCGGCTGGCCGGAGGCCCATTGATGAGCGACAGCACCAGCCTGCCCGCCACTCTGTCTATTGAACCGGTCGATGTGCCCGCTGCCGCTAGGCAGCGCAATTTCGAGCGTGTCCTCGGCATCTTCGTGCCGATCCTGACCGTTCTCGTGCTTCTCATCCTCTGGCAGCTTCTGGTCGTCGGCGCCAGCATTCCGCAATATATCCTGCCGAGCCCGATTGCCGTCGCCAAGGCACTCGTTTCCGACTGGAGCATCCTGTGGCCTGCTCTGTGGGTGACGACGGAAATCACATTCATATCGCTGATCCTGGCGCTGATCGGCGGCGTCGGCTTTGCGATCTTCCTCGTGCAGTCCCGCTGGATCGAGCTTGCCTTCTATCCGCTGGCCGTCATCCTTCAGGTAACGCCAATCGTCGCGATCGCGCCGCTGATCCTGATATACGCGCCGACGCGCGAAGCGGCGCTCTTAATCTGCGGCTTCCTCGTCGCCTTCTTTCCGATCCTGTCCAACATGGTGCAGGGCCTGAAAAGCGTCGATCACAATCTCCTTAATCTCTTCGATCTCTATGGCGCCTCGCGCTGGCAGGCCTTGCTGCATCTGAAGCTGCCGGCCGCCCAGCCTTATTTCATGACAGGGCTTCGGATCGGCGGTGGCCTGTCGCTGATCGCCTCGGTCGTCGCCGAATTCGCGGCCGGCTCCGGCGGTCCGAATTCAGGTCTGGCGTTCCGCCTTTTGGAAGCACAATACCGCCAGAACATGCCGCGGCTCTTCGCAGCCCTGCTTCTGCTCTCGGCGCTCGGCGTCGCCATCTTCGCCTTCACCTCCTTCATCTCATGGCTGAGCCTGCATCGCTGGCATGAGAGCAGCCTCAAGCGGGAAAATTGATGTCCCACGCCTTCATGTCGCCGCCGAATGCCGCCCGCTTCGTGCTGAGCAATGCCACCATCCCGGCCGTGACCCTCGCCGGATTTCAGGCGCCCGCCAGCGAGGGGCTCGTCAAGGCCGACATCGTCGTCGCCGATGGCCTCGTCAGCGACATTCTCGCGCCTGGCGCAGCACCGGTCGAATATGCCAAGGTCGATATGCGGGACGGCATGGTCTGGCCGACGTTTGCCGACATGCACACCCATCTCGACAAGGGGCACATTTGGGAGCGGCGACCCAACCCGGATGGCAGCTTCATGGGCGCACTCGATGCAGTGCGCGCCGATCGCGAGGCCAACTGGTCAGCCGAGGATGTGCGCAAGCGCATGGAATTCTCGCTGCGCTCGGCTTACGCCCATGGCACCGGCTTGATCCGCACCCATCTGGATTCGCTGGCGCCGCAGCATCGCATTTCCTTCGAGGTTTTCACTTCTGTTCGCGAGGCCTGGAAGGACAAGATCGCACTGCAGGCCGTCGCGCTTTTCCCGCTCGACAGCATGGTCGACGATGCCTTTTTCGCCGACCTGCTCGGCGTCGTGCGCGATGCCGGCGGCTTGATGGGCGGTGTCACGCAGATGAACCCGGATATCGACGCTCAGCTCGACAAGTTGTTGCGCGCTGCCGCCGACAATGGCCTCGACGTCGATCTCCATGTCGACGAAACCGAAGACAAGCAGGTGCTGACGCTGAAAGCACTCGCCGAAGCCGTGCTTCGCAACGGCTTCACCGGCAAGGTGACCGCCGGCCATTGCTGCTCGCTTGCCCGGCAGGACGAGGATGTCGCCCGCGCGACCATCGATCTCGTCGCAAGGGCCGGGATTTCCATCGTCTCGCTGCCGATGTGCAACATGTATCTGCAGGACCGCCACGCGGGCCGCACGCCACGCTGGCGAGGTGTCACGCTTTTGCACGAGCTTGCCAAGGCCGGCGTGCCAACCGCGGTTGCCTCCGACAATACCCGTGACCCCTTCTATGCCTATGGCGATCTCGATCCGGTCGAAGTCTTCCGGGAAAGCGTGCGCATCCTGCATCTCGACCATCCGCTGGATACGGCCGCAAGGGTCATTACCACCTCGCCCGCAGAGATAGTTGGCCGCCCGGATATCGGGCATATCGCCGTCGGCAGCCCGGCCGATCTCGTGCTTTTCAGCGCCCGGCGCTGGAGCGAATTCCTTTCCCGTCCACAGTCTGACCGCGTCGTCCTTCGCAAGGGCAAGGTGATCGACCGCAGCCTGCCGGATTATCGTGAACTCGACAGCGTCATGGGAGCCTGACATGCCGGATTATCAGCACATCAAGAAAGAACTCGAAGGTATCGCCGTCGAAGACAATCCGGCGCTCGTGCGCCAGAAGAGCCGCGACTTCTATTGGTATTCGCCGATCCTGAAAGCCCAGCTCGACAATGTCACCGCCGATCTCGTGGTCACCCCGAAGACCGAAGAGGAGGTGATCCGCACGCTGAAGGTCGCCTACGCGCATGACGTGCCCGTCACCCCGCGCGGCGCCGGCACCGGCAATTACGGCCAGGCGATGCCGCTTTCCGGCGGCATCGTGCTTAACCTCGCCGCGATGAACAAGATCAAGGAGATCCATCCCGGCCGCGTCATCTGCGAGCCCGGCATCGTCATTGCCGAACTCGACCGCCAGACCAAGGCCCATTCCGGCCAGGAACTGCGCTTTCATCCCTCGACGGCGCAGACGGCAACGATCGGCGGCTTCATTGCCGGCGGTTCGGGTGGTGTCGGCTCGATTACCTGGGGCGGCCTGCGCGATCTCGGCAATATATTGCGGCTACGCGTCGTGACGATGGAAGCCGAACCGCGCGTTCTCGATCTCACCGGCTGGGATCTGACCAAGGTCAGCCACGCCTACGGCACCAACGGCATCATCACCGAGATCGAAATGCCGCTGGCGCCGGCCTATGACTGGGTCGACGTGCTGGTCGGATACGACGATTTCATGGATGCCGTGCGCTTTTCCGATGCGCTCGCCAAATGCAACGGCATTCTGGTCAAGGAGATCGCCCCGATCGCCGCCCCCATTCCGCAAGACTATTTTGCCCGCCACAAGCCCTATATCCGCCAGGGGCAATCGATCGTCGCGCTGATGATCGCACCGCATGCGATGGACCCCTTCATCGCCTTCACCCGGCAGCAGAAAGGCGAGATCACCTTCCGCTCCGACAAGGTGGAAAGCATGAAGGGCATCCCTCATGCGTACGAACTCGCCTGGAACCACACGACGCTGCGCGCCCTCAAGGTCGATCCGTCGATCACCTATCTGCAGGTGCAGTATCCAGGACCGGATCATGTCGCCAAGGTCCAGAAGATGGTAGAAATCTTCGGCGACGAGGTACCCGGCCATCTCGAATTCATCAAGTTCGACGGGCAGATCCAATGCGCCGGCCTGCCGCTGGTGCGCTATACATCGGAGGCGCGGCTCGAGGAGATCATCAAGATTCACCAGGACCACGGCTGCCCGATTTTCAACCCGCACCGCTATACGCTGGAGGAAGGTGGCATGAAGCAGACGGATGCCGTCCAGCTCGCCTTCAAGAAGGAGACAGATCCGAAGGGGCTGCTCAATCCCGGCAAGATGATTGCGTGGGACGATCCGAATTTCGACTTCAAATCGGGTAAAAATTATCTCTTCCCCGGCCTTGCTGATCTGATGGAGGCTTCATGAAGGTTCTCGTCCTTCATTCCCATCCAGTCGAGGAAAGCTATGGCGGCGCGCTGCATCGGCAAACAATCGAAAGTCTGAAGCAAGCCGGCCACAATGTCGATGACTGCAACCTCTATGCCGAAGGCTTTGACCCCGTCCTGTCACGCCATGATCGGCTCATCTACCATGACTATCCCGAAAACACCGATGCGCTGAAATCCTACGTCGAACGGCTGGAGCGTACCGAAGCCCTCGTGATCGTCACTCCGGTCTGGAACTTCGGCTTCCCAGCGATCCTCAAGGGCTATTTCGATCGGGTCTGGCTTCCAGGCGTTTCCTTCGAACTCGTAAATGGCAAGGTACGCTCCAAGCTGCAACATATCCGCAAGCTTGGTGCGGTCCTGACCTATGGCGCCGATCCATTTCGCGCCTTCGTCGCCGGCAATCCGCCGAAGAAGATCGTCAAGCGCGTGCTCCGCGCCCAGATCAAGCCTTTCGCGCCGGTCGTCTTCCTCGCCCATTACGACATGAACCGCTCAACTGACGTGTCCCGTAAGGAATTTCTGGCAAAGGTCGGCCGCGAGATGGAGCGGTTTTAAAAGCGGCCTTTTCTAGAGCGGTTCAGCTCTTCACGGAATCTCTGAACCGCTCTATCTCTTTGTTTTCACGCAATTCTTAGAAAAGCGGAAGAACTCTAGTTGTTCAAAGCGCCGCCGATAATGGCACCGAGTGCGAAGGCTGCGGCAGGATACCAAAGACCATCGCTGTGACGGCGATAGCCCGGGCGGCGATCGTGGTAACCTCTGTAGCCGTGATAGTAACCCGAACGGTCCTTACCCCGATATGGTCCCCATCCAGGACGTCCCGGTCCCCGCGGCGGCATCTTGCGATGAACTTCGTCGGGACGATCGCGATGATGACGGGGCCATTCCTGCGCGTTGGCAAGGGGCGCTGCCAGCGTTACCGCAGCCATGGCGAGAACAAAGATCTTTTTCATTGGGCTTCCTTCCTTTTCATCAGGAAACCTTAGTAATCTTAAGGTGAACAGAGCGTTAATCTGCTGCTACTTTAAATAGCCGACTGCGCGGAATATCTCTCGGATCAATCCGGCCCGTCAGCCCTGAGGGCATCGTCAAAAACGGGCCGGATATGCGCATACTTCAACCGAATCGGTGATATGGCAAAGCCTAGACGCCGGCCGACTGGCGCAACGGTGTGGCCAGTTCCGCATCCCGACGCTTAACTACCTCGATATCGCGATAGGCATTGGCCGGATGGGTCGTCGGCAGATAAGGTCCCTCGCCGAAGAGCTTTTCGCGCAGGGTACCCGGACGATAGGCGGTCGGATACACTCCACGCTTCTGCAGTTCCGGAACGAGCAGATCGACCGCCGCCTCAAAACTGTCGGGCGTCACGGCATAAGCGAGGTTGAAACCATCGACATCGGTCTCTTCTACCCATTCCTGCAGGATATCAGCGACAGTCGAGGGTGAGCCGACGAAGACCGGCCCGGTTCCGCCGATCCCACCCCATTTGGCGAGTTCCTCGACCGTCCAGGTCCGGTCCTTGCCGCCGAAATGCTCGATCATCGAGACGATGGCATTGGTTTCGACCTTCTTCAACTCGTCGGTCGGCGCATATTGGCCGAAATCGATGCCGCTCCAGCCGGACATGAATACGAGCGAGCCGTCATAGGACGCGTAGCTCTGATACTCCTCGAAGAGTTGCTGCGCCTTCGTGTCGGTCTCCGCGATGATCAGCGTCGAGAGATTATAGATCAGCACCTTCCGCGGATCGCGGCCAGCCGCCGCAGCCCTCTGCCTGATATCGGCGACGTAGGCGCGTAGCAGGTTTTTCGTCGGCGCAGCGACGAATACGCATTCAGCATGGCCGGCAGCAAAGGCCTTGCCAGGGCCGGATGCACCTGCCTGATAAAGCACCGGCGTCCGTTGCGGCGACGGCTCACAGAGATGGTAGCCCGGAACGTCGAAATACTTGCCCTTATGACCGATCTCGTGGACCTTGGTGGGATCGGTGAAGATGCCGCGCTCGGCATCGCGCAGCACGGCGCCCTCTTCCCAGCTTCCTTCTAAAAGCTTGTAGAGAACCTCCACATATTCGGCGGCGATCTCATAACGGTTGTCATGGGTCTTCAAGCCGCCTTGACTGATGTTCTTGGCACCACTCTCGAGATAGGAGGTTACGATATTCCAGCCGATACGGCCCTTGGTGTGGTGATCGGCGGTGGCGAGCCGGCGAGCAAACGTATAGGGATGCTCGAAGGAGGTGGAGGCGGTTATTCCTATACCGAGATGTTCGGTCGCAAGCGCGATCGGCGCCGCGAGCTGGATCGGATCATTGACCGGTATCTGCGCGGCCTGCTCGATCGCATGGTAGTTCGAACCCTTGTAGACATCGTAGTAGCCGATGACGTCGGCGATGAATATGCCGTCGAAAATGCCGCGTTCCAGCGTCCGCGCCAGATCCTGCCAATAGTCCAGATCCTTGTATTTCCACGACTTATCGCGCGGATGTCTCCACAGTCCGGGGGACTGATGCGCGACGCAATTCATGTCGAACGCGTTGAATCGAATATGCCTTGTCATGCCAGCTCCGGACGAATTAGACCGGCGATCAAGCTACGGGCAGCAATGCTACTCGAAAAGTAATTGCATAATGTCTATATACTCTATGGAGAAATATTTTTCCCATCGCTTGCCGACAATTCGCTATTCGATGCTTGTGAATGGTGAGCGATTGGCGGGCTCGATCTAAAGAGCAGCTTTGTATGCGGGCCATGTCGGCGGCGCGATCCGGAAGCCATTCTTCCCCGACGACTTCGCTTCGTACAAACCACGATCCGCTTTCGCGAATATGTCCTTGGACGAATGGCCGGGCACGATTATCGCCGCGCCAACGGAGGTTGCGATGCGAATGGTCTTCGCCGGCGTGGAGACGGTCCAGTTCAATCCCCTGACAACGCGATCGGCAATTTTTGCAAGATGCTCGATCGAGAGGCATTCGTGGATAACGGCAAACTCGTCGCCGCCAATTCGCGCCACCATATTGGCCTTGGGCACCGCGCGCGAAAGCCTGCGCCCTGCCGCTTTGAGGCAATCATCCCCCGCCTGATGCCCGAGAGTATCGTTCACGGACTTGAAGCCGTCGAGATCCACCAGCAGGAGTGCCCTGCCGGTTCGGCCCTCGGCTGCACATATTTCGTTGAAGAACGTTTCAAATCTGGTACGGGATGTCAGCCCGGTGAGCATATCATACTCGGCCAATTGACGAAGCTGCTCGACCATCGTCTTCTCGGCGGTGACATCCTGTTTCATCCCGAAAATTCTAGTCGCAGCTCCGTTCGCGAACTCGACACAGGCGGTTATTCTGATCCATCGACGATTACCCCTTGCGGTAATGATCTGTGCATCCAGGCTGAAGCCCTCGCCGGTGCGAATTGCTTTCTCGCGCACCTCATCGAGGCGTTTTCGGGTCTCCGGGGTATAAAGTTTAAGGATCTCGTCCCTTGTCAGCGGCGTTTGCGGCGCGAGATCAAAGAGCTCGTAGACCATATCCGTCCAGCTGAGCGTCTGGTCGGGAAGGCTGCATTCCCATACCCCGATGCGCGCGGCCTTGAACGATCGATCAAACAATTCACGCAAATGCATGAACTCGCGGGAGCCGATTGCCTGTGGATCGAGTATTGCATTTCCATCGCAAGACACTGGAGGCCCTCACCAGCTGATCAAAAGATTATCGCGGCTTTATTGCCGGCAATCTTTCCCGCTGGAATATTGCATGGATTGTTTGCATTTTGGTTTCTAAAAGCACGAGCACTGCGATTATCGCCGATATCAACAGCTCTAATTTGCGACTGAGCCTCCAAAGAAGGGGTTATTTCAAGCAAAAGACGTATTTGCGAATACATGGAGCAACCGACGGGCGCAACGCACCCTTCGCTAAAATGAATCTCGGCAATCAGAACAGGTGTTTGCCTCAATTCTGACACCGGCATCTACCTGCTCATACCTGGCCGACGCCACTCAGCCCGATCAATGCGCCAATGCCCAGAACCACGAGCGGATGGACGCGCGTCGTTGTGAGAACAAGCGCGCCAGCGGCCGCAATCACCGCCAGAATCCAGCCCTGAGTTGATGCCTCGGTAATGACCGCCGCGCTGGCGGTGACGAGCCCCGCGGTCATCGGCACCAGCCCGGCCTGGACGATCCTTCGCCACGGCCTGTCCTTGAAGCGGTTCCAGAGATGGAGCACCAGATAGGTCAGAACCGAAGAAGGACCGAACTTTGCCACCGAAGTCACGAGCACACCCGCCCATCCGGCAACATGCCAGCCGACCAGAGGCACAACCATCAGGTTCGGGCCTGGAGCTGCCTGCGCCAATGCGAACAGCGCACCAAATTGTTGCGCCGTCATCCAATGCTGCACGTCGACGACCTGTCGGTGCATTTCCGGGAGGATGGAATTACCGCCGCCGAAGGCCAGCAGCGAAAGCTGCGTGAAAATGATTGCGAGAGCGAGCAGGGTCGTGGTCATGATTCAAGCTTCCAAGTGGCGATGATGCTGAGAGGTGCCAGAACCAGCATGGTCGGCAGCAAGGGCAATCCGACGATGGCGATGGCAGCAAAGCAAATCGCAGCAATGACCAGGGCAACGGGCCTGCGACGCAACGGCAGGACGATCTTGACGGCCATCGAGATCAGCAGGCCGGCTGCGGCTGCGGCAAGGCCGGCAAACATGTGCTGGATGCGCGGATCGCTGTTGAACTGATCGTAAATGACGCCGAGACCGATCACGATCGCCGTCGGCGCGACAATCAGGCCGAGAAGAGCTGAAAAAGCGCCCGCCACACCTTGAAATTTCGAGCCGATCGCAACCGACATATTGATGATATTTCCGCCGGGCAGGAACTGACAGAGCCCAAGCAGCTCGGTAAACTCCTCTCCGGTCAGCCAATTGCGATCCTCGACCACCATGCGGCGCGCGAGCGGCAAGACCCCACCAAAGCCGATGAGGCCGAGTTTGAAAAAACCGAAGAAGAGTTCGGCGACTGTTGGCTTTTCGCGTTGAACGGTGCTGTGAGGGGAAATGGCGTCCATATCTTGGCCTATGTGCTTCATGTCGAACAAGGCGGCAAAATAGGCTTTCATCGACCATGCGTCCAATATATGGATTAACTGGTATTCATATATTTGAGATATGCCATGATCGAGCTTCGACATCTTCGCTATGCTGTAACCGTCGCCGACGAGGGCCATATGACCCGAGCTGCGGAAAGGCTCGGCATCCAGCAGCCGCCGCTCAGCCAGCAGATAGCCAAGCTGGAAGCGATCGTCGGTGCATCGCTTTTCAGACGTCTGCCGAGAGGCGTCGAGCTGACGGATGCGGGCCGAACCTTCGTGGAGAGGGCAAGGGCCATCCTGCATGACGTCGACCTTGCGATGGAAGCGACGAGACGCAATGCCCGCGGAGAGGAGGGAAGCCTCGCCATCGGCTTTACCAGTTCGGCTGCATTTCATCCGCTGGTCACCTCGGCTGTCCGGTCACTCGGCGAGACGTCACCCGATGTTACGCTAAAGCTTGAGGAAGCCAGTACGCCCGATCTGATCGCCATGCTGCATTCCGGCCTTCTCGATGTCGCATTCGTGCGCTCTCCCGTTGCACAGTCGAGCGGGCTGATAATTTCAAGAATTCTCGATGAAGAGATGCTGGTCGCTCTTCCCGATCGTCATCCGATCGCGATGGCGAAAAGCGAAAAGCCACGACCTATTCGATTGTCAGAACTCGCGAACGAAGCCTTCATCCTCTACCGGCGCCCATCAGGCCCCGGACTATATGACGGCATCATAGCTGCCTGCCTTGCCGCCGGCTTCAGCCCGAAAATACGGCATGAAGCTCCCCGGTTGCTGTCAACGCTCAGCCTGGTTGCCGCCGGGCTCGGAATTTCGATCATTCCAGGATCGATCGCCCGACTGGAAACGAACGGCATCGCCTATCTAAGGCTTGACCCTCACACCAATCTCATAGCGCCACTTTATCTTGCGCAGCGCGATGAACAACCAAGTGGCGCGCTGCGGCTGTTTGCCGACATCGTCCATCGGGAGAAAGTGTCGTTGAAATACAGCCCATGAGCCGGCTATCCCATTTACGAGCAAAGATCGGGCAGCCTGTCCCACAATGCGCGAACTTCACGCCATGCTCCTGAGCTGGAAGAATCGCTGATGCTGAAATGGCAGTAAAATCGGGTTGCAACGAAAACAAAACGAATGCGATATGGCGCGCGTAGCCCTGTCGTTGTGAATGCCTTCAACTCTGCCGATTTGAACCATGAGGACACCGGAATGAATTCGATGCGGCGCGGCATTCTTGCATTCTTCGGCAGTCTCATTCTGGGTAGACCGTCTCCCAGCCAAGCTTCGAGCCAGCCGTCGGCGTTTGCAGCCTCCCGTTCCAGCTATAAACCGCGTCATGTGCTCTGCTTTCTCGGCGAAGAAAATGGTCTTGCGGCGCTCCTGCAGAATGCCCGTGCCGCCATCGCCCAATTAGGCGATGGTTTCACCGCCGATGAAGACGGTTCGCAGAATGAGCCGGACGACCGCATGGTCCGTTCGTTCAATATCTGCTGGGACCGCGTGGACCCCAATGCCTATCAGGAGGCCGACGAGGATGCCGTCGCCACGCACGGATCCGTCCTTTATGTGCTCGGCCCGCCCATGGCGGCCGAAACGGCCGTTGCGACATCTGCAAAAGCCCTGATGTTCGTGCAATACATGCTCGATCACGGTGCGATTGCCGTAAAGGGCGAGACCGCAGGCGTGGCCCACGGCGTACGGCGATGGAAAGAGCTCTCCGAGCAGGGGCGCAGTGCAGCCGATTCCCATGATCTGCTGACACTTGCCAAGACCTGCCGTCTGGCCTTTGCACGCCGGCCCATCGGCGACGATGCCGAGGGCATGGCAAGCGTCGGGAACCATCTGGTCGGATTGCCCGATGTACTCGTTACCTTTATCCGGAAAGACGATCGGCAACCGTCGACCAATGAGGAGCAACTTGAAATCGCCGCTCTGATTGACGAGATCGGCGATCAAATGATGCGGGAAGGCGTTGATGCGTCTTTGTCGGATCGTCGGGCCACTCTATCCGACGACACCCGCTATGACGAAGATGAATATAAATTCAATCCGTTCGGGGTCGTGACCATTCGCGACAAGAAGCTTTGATGGCAGCCGCTCCGTCAATGTCACAGTGGCGGCGCCTCATTCAAGACAAAAGGATACAAGCAGGCTTAGAAGCTCAGTGTTGCATCCTGCCAGAGACGGAACCCCCCAAAGAAGGCATTTTCGTTCTCGCCGACACGGCAACCTGGGGGCAACTCCTTGAGCTTTTCGGCATTGCCGCCGCCAATGACGATTTCATGCGGCAACAACGCGGCCCGCAACCTTTCCACGATCTCCTCGACCGACTGGCGCCATTTTTTCTTGCCGTATTTTTCAAGCCCGCGTTCGCCGATAAAATCTTCGAAAGTGTCGCGCTTCTTGTAGGGCAGGTGTGCGAGTTCCATGGGCAGGCAGACATGATTGGCGATCATAGCCGAACCCAACCCGGTACCGAGGCCGAGAAATAGCATGTTGCCGTCCTTATAGTTGCCGATTGCCTGCATCACGGCATCATTGACGAGCTTGACCGGCTTTCCGAAGGCGGAAGAAAAATCGAAATCCTGCCAGCCAGGTCCGAGATTGTGCGGCTCCGCCGCCGGTCTGTTGTTCGAAACCGGACCTGGATATCCCATGCCGATAACATCGTATTGCCAATCGCCCGTCAGCTTCTTGACGGCCTGAACCATCTCCTTTGCCGACATGGTTGGGCCCGAAACCGCCGCGCGGCGCTCACCGCCGGAGCTAAGACGCATCTTTACATGCGAACCGCCGAGATCGATTGCCAAGACGACGAGATCTTCCGTCGCAGCCGGAGCCACGGTTTTCTTCGATTTTGCGTTTGCTTTGCGGCTCTCTGTTACCTGGCTCATCTTCGTCCACACTTTCTATCCGTGATCGGCACAATTCGTACTATGGCGTTTCAAAGACCGAGACGGAGAAATCCTCTCCTTCCCAATGGTCGGTGTCGGGCCAGTAAAAGGTAAAGGCAATCACCGCACCTTTCGCCAGGCGCTCGCATGACAGCTCCGCAACATGTATGCCGAAGCCATTTTGGCGCGTTTCGGTATCGTTGACGCTAGCCCAGCCATCGAGACTCCAGCGAACGCTGGCACGGGCCATGACCTCGACCCGCAGACGCTTGCCAATGGAAAGCTGCGACAGCTTATTGTTGAAACGCCAGAGCACGAAGGGTGCCGTAACCTTGTTTTTCACATAGCGCTCGACCCCCTGCGGCGGCATGTCGAAAACGGCCCCGTCTCTCAGCGAGCGCAAGAGTTTGATATGCTCGGCATGAGCCCAGACAAGCGGCATGGCGCTGCCGGAAGGTTTCCCGAGGACAAGACCCAGCTCCGGGACATCGGGCTGGTCCCACACCTGTTCGGGCAACAGCCCGCCCTCCCCTGCGGACTGCTCGAGTGTCTTGAGCAGCTCCAAAGCGACTTCCGGTCGACCGGCCGCGAGCTCATAATGGGCTCGTTCGCCTGCAAGCAGCGGCCACGGGCGCCCAATACCGGTGCCGTCGAATGGCCCGCCGTCTTCATGCTCGCCATAGCCATCACCCGTATAGCGGTACCATAGCCGGCCCTGCGGCAGGTCGCATTTGAGTTGTGCGTCGATAACCCTGACGGTGTCGAGGATGCGGGGATCGTCGGCGGCACGCAACCCGAAGCGTACCAGCGCCAAGGCATCGGGACTGACGACGCGGGCGGTCGGCAAAAAGGATTCGGCAGGCGGCCTGTTCTTGATCGGCACGAAACCATCGGCCGGCGAGGTTCCATCGGCTATTTCCGGAGGCGCAATACGGACATAGTAGCCCTTGACCCCGAGGCCCGAGCTCTCCGCATCGCTGCTGACATAGGTCCAGCGCTCGACCTGGTCATTCCAGGCATCGGCAGTCTGCCGCAAATAGTCCACATTGTGCGTTTGCCCGGCAATTTCCAGAATGTCGGCTGCCGCCAGCAGGGCGGCGATTTCAACCGCCAACGTGAAGGGAGAAAAGCCGCCATCCTCTTCCCAACGGTCCTCACCGGTGACGGGGCCGTTGATGACCACATAGCGCGCGGCACGTTCGACCATCGGCATATAGGACAAGAGCAATTTGCCCGTTAGCGCTCCCTCGCGACGCAGTGCATCCGCAAGCAGGATCGGGAAAGCGCACTCATCCATCTGTATCCCGGTCCAGTAAGGCTCACCGTCCAGCCAGCAATTCTGCGGCCAATGCCCATCCTCCTCCTGGATGACGCGCAGATAGGCCAGAATGCGCAGCGCATCCTGCGAGGCGCCCGCGGCCAGGAAGCCGCCGGCGGTCTCGACCAGATCGCGCGGCCACACCAGATGATATCCTCCAAGATCCTCGTCTCCCTTGGCGAAACCCCATGGAATGGAGAGGGAGGCCACAGCGGGACCTTCGAAGGAGAGAGGCCGGTGCGTTGCCAGAACGGCTGTCGATATCCGATAGCGATTGAGCTCGGGCGGCGGTGCCCTCGGTTCGTCGAGCGCCAGCAAGCCATCCTGCCATGTCCGCCAGTCGGAAACATAGCTGCGCTCGGCGCTCTCATAGCCGGCCTGCAGACTGGCAAGAGCATTGTAGCCGGCTTCCTTGGCGTGGCTTCCAAAGCCGAGCGATACGACGACGGTGTCGCTGCCACCGGTCAGATCGATTTCGCCGGTCAATGCGACGTTACCATCGGCGGCGCGCGCAAGGGACGTGTCCAGTTGAGCCGCCTTCCGCAACTGCTGCCATCCGTCGGAAATGCCGACATAGCCGGCAGAGGCTGTCCGCCAGCCGCCGCTGACGGCAAGTGCAAGCGAGACGCCGCCTGTGCCCGTCGCAAAAAGCATCGGCGTGCCCTTATAGTCTCCCACCCAGCCCGTATTGCCGTAACCTGCGTTGACCAGATGCGGAGCGGCAAGCAGATAGAGACGATAATCGTGGATCGTTCCTTCAAGCGGCTCGAATGATATCTGCTGAAGCAAGCTGCTGCGCATCGGATCAACGATGATGCGCTTGATGATCCGGTAACGACCGTCGATTGCGGTATTGATCAACCGGTAGGCCGGAACGCCGTCCTCGACAGTCGTGACGACGCTCTCCGTATCGCGCTTTTCATCCGAAAAATAACCGTTGGGACCTGTGACGATCAATCCGATGTCGCGGGTACAGGCGCTGTCGACACGGGGATAGTAGACTTCGTTCAGAATGCCATGACTGAGTGTGAACCAGATGCGGCAGGCTGGCGAAAGTGCTGTGCCAATTCCACTCTTTGCGCTGGACGTCCAGCGAGGCTCGATACCGTTCACGTTAGAGCCGGAAGCATCGTAAAGCGCCATGCACTATCTCCTCTATCGCTGCAATCTGCTCCGACCAAAGTATTTCGGCAAGACTGAACCTGTTTGCATTCGAGCCTATGCGGTCTTGTTTTTGCTGCCATTGACAGCCCGCGCGTGTCCTGTATTCTGTTATAAAATTCTATATAACATAACTGTGGAACATAAATGGGAGAATATCAATGAAGCTAAGTGCCAGCTTGCTGATTGCGGCTGCCTTGATTGCAGCCCCCTCGCTATTGATGGCCCAGGAAAAAGGCGGCGTCATCAACGTCGCAACGATCGGCGAGCCGCCGACGCTCGATCCAATGACCTCCACGGCCGATCTCGTCGGAATCGTCACGCAGCACATCTTCGAAACGCTCTACACCTTCGACAAGAGCTGGAATGTCACGCCGCTGCTTGCCGAAAGTCTGCCCGAGATCAGCGCCGACGGCAAAACCTACACGATCAAGCTCAGAACCGGCATCAAGTTCCACGACGGCAGCGTCATGACCTCCAACGACGTGGTCGCCTCGCTCAACCGCTGGATCAAGCTGGCGTCGCGCGGTAAGCAGGCGGGCGGCTTCATTGAATCGATCACCGCCCAGGATCCGACAACTGTCATCATCAAGCTGAAGCAACCCTACGCCCCGCTCACCTCGCTGCTTGCCTTCAACAACTCCGCCGCCATCATCATTCCGGCCAGCAAGCAGGCGGACACGATGACCGACTTCATCGGCACCGGCCCCTACATGCTGAAGGAGCGCAAGCCCGACCAATATATCCAGCTGGTGCGCTTCGACGGCTACAAACCGCGCGATGGCGAAAGCAACGGTTACGGCGGCGCCCGCCATCAATATCTCGACGAAATCCGCTTCGTTCCGGTTCCCGATGCCAATACCCGCGTCGAGGCGGCCATTTCCGGTCAGTACGACTACATCGACAGTCTTCCGGTCGAATCCTTCGACAAGCTGAAGTCCTCCTCGGCAACCCAGCCGCTGCTCCTGAAGCCGTTTGGCTATCCGGTCTTCGTCTTCAATACCGCCGACGGCATCACGAAGAATATCGCGATCCGCAAGGCGATCCGTCAGGCGCTCAGCATGGAGGATATGCTGGCAGCGGCCTTCGGCAGCACGAATTTCTATACAGTCGACGGCAATATGTACCCTGCCCCCTATACCTGGAGCACGGATGCCGGCGTCAAGGGCAACTACAACATCGCCGATCCGGAAGGCGCTGCCGCTGCCGCCAAGGCCGCGGGCTATAAGGGCGAACCGATCCGCATCCTGACCAGCCGCCAATACGAATTCCACTACAAGATGGCGCAGGTCGCGGCCGAATATCTGAAACAGGCGGGCTTCACGGTCGACCTTCAAGTGGTCGACTGGGCAACACTCACCCAGCGCCGCACCGACAAGGCGCTGTGGGACATCTACATCAGCCACAGCCCCTTCCTGCCGGAACCGGCGCTGATCGGCACGCTGTCGCCAAGTTCTCCCGGCTGGTGGACGACGCCGACAAGCAAGGCGGCAATCGACGCGTTCAACACCGAGGTCGATCCCAAGAAACGTATCGAGCTTTGGGCAAACGTTCAAAAGACCATCTATGACGAAGCTCCCATGATGAAGATCGGCGACTTCAACGCCGTTGCGGCGATCTCCACCAAGCTTCAAGGCGTCGACCCGGCGCCATGGCCCTACTTCTGGAATGCATCGATCAAGAAATAAGCCTCCCAAGGCGCTCGGGCGCCGGCTACGGCCGGCGCCCGTTACCGATCCTGTCCGTTTGCGGACCTAGAGCTATTCCAGGAAAAGTGTGCAGCGGTTTTCCGTCCGGAATTGCGAGAGAACAAAGAAATAGAGTGGTTCCGCGATTCGAAGAAAAGCGGAACCACTCTGGGAACCGACGCAATGATACGCTACATTCTTCAACGTCTTGCGGGCATGATCGTCGTGATGTTTCTCGTCGTCACGATCGTCTTCGTGATCGTGCGCGTGACCCCTGGCGATCCGGCCGCCGTCATGCTCGGCCCGGATGCGACCGCGCAGGATATTGCCGAACTTCGCACCCGGCTTGGCCTCGACCAATCCATCTTCATCCAATACCTGTTCTATGTCGGGCAGTTGTTGAAGGGCGATCTCGGTCAGTCGATCTTTCTCAATATTCCGGTCTCCTCCGCACTTCTTGAACGCGCCGAGCCGACCTTTTTCCTGACGCTGTTCTCGCTTCTCATCGCAGGCGTTATCGCGCTGCCGATCGGCATTTATGCCGCCTATCGGCGCGGATCGCTCGTCGACCAGGCTTCGATGGCGATCGGTATGCTCGCGGCGAGCATACCGAGCTTCTGGCTTGGCCTCATCCTGATGCAGTTCTTCGCGGTGCGCCTGGGGATCTTCCCGGTGTCCGGCTATGGCGGACCGGGCGCAAGCTTCCTCGACCGCATGTATCACCTGACGCTGCCGGCAGTCGCACTCGGTCTCGTCTCCTCCGCGCTGATCTTGCGCTTCACACGCGCATCGATGCTCGACGTACTCGGGGACGACTATATCCGCACTGCCCGCGCGAAAGGGCTGATCGAGCGCCGCGTCGTCCTCAAACATGCGCTGAAGAACGCGCTCATTCCAATTCTCACCGTCCTTGGGCTGACCGCCGCAGTCCTGATTTCCGGCGCTGTCGTCACCGAGACCGTCTTCGGCCTGCCGGGGGTCGGAAGCCTCGTCGTCTCGGCGGTGCTGCGCCGCGATTATCCGGTGATCCAGGGGGCTTTGCTCGTTATCGCCGGCCTCTATGTCCTGATCAATTTTGCGATCGACATGCTCTACCTGCTGGTTGATCCGAGGGTACGCTACTGATGGCCGATATCGCAACCGATACACAGAAACAGGCGCCGAGCGAGCGGAGCAAGTTCCTTCGCCGGCTTCTGAAGCGCAAGACGGTCACCGCAGGCCTGATCGTGCTGACGATCTTCGTGCTGCTTGCCATCCTCGCCCCATGGATCGCACCCTACTCGCCCTCGAAACTTTCGATCGTCAACAGGTTGAAGCCGCCAAGCCAGATCTACTGGTTCGGCACCGACGAATTCGGCCGCGATATCTTCTCCCGCACCATCTATGCAGGACGGCTGTCGCTGCTCGTCGGGGCGGCCGTAGTGGCATTGTCGGCAGCGATCGGCGTCACGCTCGGCCTGCTCGCCGGCTTCTTCCAGAGGCTCGACACGCCAATCGCCCGTCTGATCGATGCGATGATGGCGTTTCCCGACATCCTGCTTGCCATCGCGCTTGTCGCAGCCCTCGGACCATCGCTGACGACGGTCATCGTCGCGCTGTCGATCGTGTACGCGCCGCGGCTGGCCCGCATCGTCCGCGCCTCGACGCTTGTTATCCGCGAGCTTCCTTACGTCGAGGCAGCCAAGGCTCTCGGCATCTCGACGTTTCACATCATGACGCGGCACGTCCTTAGAAACCTCCTGTCGCCAATCCTGGTACAGGGCTCGTTTCTCTTCGCCAGCGCGATGCTGGCCGAAGCCGGGCTCTCCTTCCTCGGCCTCGGCGTCAGCCCCGAAATCCCGACCTGGGGAACCATGATCGCCGCGGGCCGCCAATATATCGGCCAGGCCGACTGGATGACCTATTTCCCGGGCTTCGCCATCATTCTCTCCGTGCTCTCGCTGCAAATGGTCGGTGACGGCCTGCGGGACATGCTCGATCCAAGACTTCGAAAGGACCTGTAAATGACCGGTGAAAAAGCGGGCAAGCCGCTCCTCCTCACCAATGTAAAGCCTATGGCTTTCGGCAGTGATACGCCGACCGGCGTCATCGACATCCTCATCGGCGCCGACGGCAAGATCACAGCTGTCGGCCCGCAGCTCGCCGCTCCCGGCGATGTCGAGCGCGTCGATGGCAAGGGTGCCTGGGTTTCGCCCGGCTGGATCGACCTGCACGTCCATATCTGGCATGGCGGCACTGATATCTCGATCCGCCCGTCCGAATGCGGCGCCGAGCGCGGCGTCACGACACTGGTCGATGCAGGTTCTGCCGGCGAAGCCAATTTTCATGGTTTCCGCGAATATATCATCGAACCCTCCAGGGAGCGCATCAAGGCCTTCCTCAATCTCGGTTCGATCGGCCTCGTTGCTTGCAATCGCGTTCCAGAATTGCGCGATATCAAGGATATCGACCTCGACCGCATCCTCGAATGCTATGCTGAGAACAGCGAGCACATCGTCGGCATCAAGGTCCGTGCCAGCCACGTCATCACCGGCTCCTGGGGGGTAACGCCCGTCAAGCTCGGCAAGAAGATCGCCAAGATCCTGAAAGTGCCGATGATGGTGCATGTCGGCGAGCCGCCGGCGCTCTACGACGAAGTGCTCGAAATCCTTGGACCGGGCGACGTCGTCACGCACTGTTTCAATGGTAAGGCCGGTTCGAGCATCATGGAGGACGAGGACCTCTACAATCTCGCCGAACGTTGCGCCGGCGAAGGCATCCGGCTCGATATCGGCCATGGAGGCGCCTCCTTCTCCTTCAAGGTCGCGGAAGCGGCGATCAAGCGCGGCCTGCTGCCCTATTCGATCTCAACCGACCTCCACGGGCATTCGATGAACTTCCCGGTCTGGGATCTCGCGACCACCATGTCCAAGCTGCTCTCGGTCGGCATGCCGTTCGACAAGGTTGTGGATGCCGTCACCCATGCGCCGGCCTCGGTCATCAAGCTTTCGATGGAAAACCGGCTGTCGGTCGGCGAGCGCGCCGACTTCACCATCTTCGACCTGGTGGATGCGGATCTAGAAGCCACCGATTCAAACGGCGACGTCTCGCGCCTGAGCAAGCTGTTCGAGCCGCGTTACGCAGTGATCGGCGCGGAGGCGATTGCCGCCAGCCGCTACATACCGCGCGCGCGCAAGCTTGTCCGCCACAGCCACGGTTATTCGTGGCGCTAATCGAAACACCAAGGATCGCATAGCAGGAGCATACGTGAACACGTCCCCAACACAGGCCGCTTCAGCAGCGCAAACACCTTACCAGCGACTGGCTGCGCTCGGGATCGAGCTTCCACCGCCGCCGCCACCGATCGCCAACTTCGTGACCCATGTCCGTGAAGGCAACGTACTCTATCTATCGGGCCAGGGGCCACGGGAGCTGGACGGCCATCTTCATTCCGGCAAGGTCGGCGGTGACGTCGGCGTCGACCGGGCCTATCAGCACGCACGGCTGACGGGCATCAACCTGCTTGCCGTCATGCACGGCGCGCTCGGCGATCTCTCCCGGGTGAAGCGGGTGGTGAAGCTGCTCGGCATGGTCAACGCCGTGCCGCATTTCGAGGATCATCCAAGCGTCATCAACGGCTGCTCAGACCTGTTTATCGAGGTCTTCGGCGAAGCGGGCCAGCATGCCCGCTCGGCCGTTGGGTTTGGCTCGCTGCCCGGCAACATCACGGTCGAAATCGAAGCGATCGTCTCGCTTAACGACTGAGGAGACGTGTTCAGTGGTTGCGCCAGCCCATCAACTTTTCGATCCGCTCGGCAGCCGCGCGTACCTGCTCGCCATAATGGTTGCCGTCGGAAAAGACTTTCTGTTCCGGCAGCACGATCGAAATGGTCGCGACACACTGGCCGTCCCGGTCCACGACCGGCGAGGCGATGCAGGCAACCGCATAATCGGACTCCGCCACCTGAACCGACAAGCGCTCTTCAAAAGCCTTGCCCGCGGCATCGGAGAGTACACCGGCATCGACCTCGGCCCGGCCGGTCGGCGAGGTACGGGCACAGCGCTTGAAAAGCTCGATCCTCTCGTCTTCCGGCAAGTGGCCGACGAGAAGCCGGCCGGAGGCCGTCCAGTTGAGCGGCACGCGCGTTCCGACGCGAGAGGCGACCTGGAAATGGCTTGGTCCGTCCGCCATCGCCAGCACAAGCATGTTGTCGCCGTCGCGGCCGCAGACCTGCACCGTCTCGCTCGCCTGTCGGCAAAGGTCGTGCATTTCGCGGGTAGCGACGCTCATGAAATCCAACGACCGGGCATAGGCGAGACCGTAATGATAAAGACGCGCCCCGAGCCAGACGGAGCCGTCGGCATTGCGGCCGAGCATGTTCTTTTCGACCAGATCGTCGATGATCACATAGACAGTAGAAAGAGGCGCCTTGATCGCCTTGGCAATCGCATAGGCTCCAGCCGGTGCGCCGGTTTCATAGAGATAATCGATCACCTGCAGCGCGCGGTCGATGCCGCTTACGCGCGAACGGCGTACGCCTTTGGCTTCCGTTTCCCCCGGGGAATCGACGTCTTCAGGGAGTGCGGCGAGTAGAGTCTTGGCGTCCAAATCAACGCTCCTCGTGAGATTTCGAGAAGCTATTACATTACTATGGTATAGCTGTCGATGGCAATCGGCAGTCAGTCGTCACTTTGGAGAGATAGAATGTCCGATGATATCCGCAGCAAAATCGGCCTGAGGCCCGTCATCAACGTATCAGGCACCATGACCAGCCTCGGCGCGTCGATCGTCGTGCCCGAAGCCATTGCAGCAATGGCAGCAATCCTGCCGCAATTCGTGGAGGTCAACGATCTCCAGCGCAAGGCAAGCGCCGTCATCGCGCGGCTGACGGGTGGCGAGGCGGGCTTCGTGACGGCATCCTGCTCCTCGGGCATCAGCCTTGCAGTCGCCGGCGCCATTACCGGCAACAACCTTCTCGCCATCGAGAAACTACCCGATATCGCTCCGGACAAGAACGAAGTCATCGTGCAGATGGGCCATGTGGTGAGCTACGGTGCGCCGGTGGATCAGGCAATCCGCCTTGCCGGCGGCAAGGTCGTCCTGATCGGTCAGGCGACGTCGACGCACCGCTTCCATATGGAAAACGCCATCACCGAGAAAACGGCCGCCGCCGTCTATGTCATATCTCATCATGTGGTCGATTACGGCCTGCTGCACCTCACCGAATTCGTCGAGATCGCCCATGCCAAGGGCGTTCCCGTCATCGTCGATGCGGCTTCGGAATATGACCTCGAGCTTTTTCTCGCTCAGGGTGCCGACATCGTGCTCTATTCCGGCCATAAGTTCCTCGGCGGCCCGACCTCCGGCATCGTCGCCGGCAAGAAGGAGCTGGTGCGCAACGCCTTCCTGCAGAACATGGGCATCGGCCGCGGCATGAAGGTCGGCAAGGAAAGTATCTATGGCACCATGGCGGCGCTGGAGGCCTGGGAAAAGCGCGATGACGCCGGCATCCGCGAACGCGAGACCGGCTATCTGAACCTGTGGAAGCGGACTCTCGACGGCCGTCCCGGCGTTACCGCCCTGATCGAGCCTGACCCCACCGACAACCCGCTCGACCGCATGCGAGTCATCATCTCGGCGCCCGAGGCGCATATCAGCGCCTGGGATCTCGCCGCAGCACTCAGCCGCGGCAACCCGCCGATCATCGTACGGGATCATGAGGTAGAGCATCACTACTTCTATCTCGACCCATGCAACCTGCATCCCGGCCAGGAGACGATCGTCGCAACGCGGCTTGCCGAGGAACTCGACAAAGCGCGCGCCTCGAACGAGATCATCGCAACGCCGATCGAAAACCGCAGCCGGCATCGCTTCGATGGCATGCTGAACTGGCCCGATTGAGCTGTGGCAGGGAACGCGAGAAGGGAACAAGCATGAGCATGTCACAGGCAAAAGCCGCAGGAACCGTCGAACCTATCCTCTCCGTCGAGAACCTCACCACCTCATTCCTGGTGGACGGCGCATGGAAGCCTGTTGTGCGCAACGTTTCCTTCTCGGTCGCGCCGGGTGAGACGGTGGCGATCGTCGGCGAGAGCGGCTCGGGCAAGAGCGTTACGTCGCTTTCGATCATGCGGTTGCTGCAGAGCGATTCGAGCCGCATCGAGGGCAAGATCATGCTCGGCGGTCGCGACCTGCTTTCTCTTCCCGAGCATGAGATGCGCAAGGTGCGTGGCAATGATGTCTCGATGATCTTCCAGGAGCCGATGACTTCTCTCAATCCGCTCTTCACCATCGGCGACCAGATTTCCGAAGCCTTGCTCTGCCACAGGGACATGTCGGCGGCGGACGCCAGGGCCGAGACGATCCGGCTCTTGGAAAAGGTCCGCATCCCTTCGGCCGCCTCGCGGTTCGACGAATATCCGCACCGCTTCTCCGGCGGCATGCGCCAGCGCGTCATGATCGCCATGGCGCTTGCCTCGAAACCGAGGCTGCTGATCGCCGACGAGCCGACGACGGCGCTCGACGTCACCATCCAGGGCCAGATCCTCGACCTCATCAAGATGCTGCAGGACGAGGAAGGAACCTCGGTCCTCTTCATCACCCACGACATGGGCGTGGTCGCGGAGATCACCGACCGTACCGTCGTCATGTATCGCGGCGAGCAGGTGGAGACGGGTGCGACGGCCGACATCTTCCATCGCGGCCGGCATCCCTATACCCGCGCACTGCTCTCGGCGGTGCCTGTGCTCGGCTCGATGCAGACATATGAACGGCCGCTGCGCTTCCCCATCGTCAATACGGCAACGGGAGAATCCGACACACCGGTCGAGGTGCCCGATACGGTGGCAAAGGAAAAGCCGATCCTGCAGGTGAAAAACCTCACCAAGCGCTTCGACATCCATTCAGGCCTCTTCGGAAAGCTCAGAGGCCGCGTGCATGCGGTCGAAGACGTCTCGTTCGATCTCTTTGCCGGCGAAACACTGTCGCTCGTTGGCGAATCCGGTTGCGGAAAGTCGACCACCGGTCGCGCCATCATGCGGCTGATCGAGCCGCAGTCGGGCTCCGTCATCGTTGACGGCCGGGATATGCTCTCGCTTGGCAAGCGCGACATGCGCGAGATGCGCAAATCCGTGCAGATGATCTTCCAGGACCCGTTCGCCTCGCTCAATCCGCGCATGACGGTCGGACAGGCGGTCGCCGAACCCTATCTCGAACACAGAATGGGAACGGCAAGGGAGGCGAAAGAGGTCGTCGCCGACATGCTGCGCAAGGTGGGCCTGACGCCCGATATGGCCAGCCGCTACCCGCACGAATTCTCCGGCGGCCAGCGCCAGCGCATCTGCATCGCCCGTGCCCTGGTCTTGCAGCCGAAGGTGATCGTCGCCGACGAGAGCGTCTCCGCGCTCGATGTGTCGATCAAGGCGCAGGTCATCAACCTGATGCTCGACCTGCAGCAGAGCCTCAACCTTTCCTTCCTGTTCATCTCCCACGACATGGCCGTGGTCGAGCGCGTCAGCCATCGGGTTGCCGTCATGTATCTCGGTGAAATCGTCGAGATCGGCCCGCGCGCAGCCGTCTTCGGCAATCCGCAGCACGACTACACGAAGAAGCTGATGGCGGCCGTTCCGGTACCGGACCCCGATCGCCGGCGCGAAAAGCGCATGGCGGCGAGCGATGAGCTGAAGAGCCCGATCCGGCCGGTCGATTACCTGGTCAAGCCGCGCGAATATCGAACCGTCTCTCCCAATCATCTGGTCGCGCTCTGACGCCCTTCGTCATCCGTAAATTGAGCAGCCGCCAGCACGGCAGACCGTGCTTTATCCACGCACTGCAAAGATACTCTTGCAAAAGCACACCGCTTTGATTAATCGTTTAATCAAAGAAATCAGAGTGGACTCTTGAATGAGCCAGGCACGTCCTTCTTCCATTCGCGAAATCGCAACCAAGCTGGGTGTCTCCACGGCGACGGTCTCCAATGCCCTTCGCGGTACGGGGCGGGTGTCTTCAGCCCTTGCGGCGCAGATTCGTCTGGAAGCAGACAGGCTCGGCTATGTGCCTGACCATACGGCGCGCGCGTTGCGCACCGGCCGGAGCAATACGGTCGGCCTGCTGGTCCCGAACATCGGGCAACCCCTGTTTCCTGCCTTTGCCCAGGCCATCGAACGCGCGGCAAAGCAGCGCGATCTCGCCGTCCTGATCGGCGACAGCCAAGGCGACGCCCGGCAGCAGGATTTCGAAATCAGAACCATGATCGCCCGCGGCGTCGATGCGCTGATCGTGATCCCGACGCGCGGCACGACCGTTATGCCCGAGGATGTTACGGTGCCGGTCGCCGTCATCGACAGCGCCGCCACAACAGGCAATGTCGCCGCCAGCGATCACCGCGAGGGTGGACGTCTCATCGCCCGCCATCTGCTCGAGTTCGGTCATGACCGGCTTCTTATCCTCGCCGGCCCAGAGAATTCGCTGGTGGCGCACGAGCGCGTCGGGGGAATGTGCGAAATTTTCCGTCAAGCAGGCGTCGAACCGACATTGCGACATAGCGATGCAACTTTCGACGCCGGCAGCGCCCTCGGCCGCGAGCTTCATCTACAGCACTTTACAGCCTGCGCAGCCGCCTATGACGCTCTCGCCATCGGCTTTGCCATTGCCGTCAAAGACAGGGGCTACAGCATCCCGGAAGACATGTCGCTCACCGGTTTCGATGATCTGATGTGGGCGCAAATCGTCTCTCCACCGCTCACCACTGTCCGGCAGGATCTGGAAGCGGTGGCGAACCATGCGCTCGCCTTCGTTGCTGGGGAAACCGGGACCAGCGGAATATTCCCGACGGAACTCGTCGTGCGACAGTCAACCGCGCGCCCATCCGCATTTGCCAAGGGAGGCAGACATGCCGAATGAACCCCATGACCTCCATTCATCCGAGCTGCGCGATCGCGCCGTGCGGGCGGCATTGGGGCTTGAGCCGTTCGATGTACTTATCATCGGCGGGGCGCTCGTCGATGTCGCGACCTCGGAAACGAGGTCGGCCGATATCGGCCTTGTCGGCCCCTTGATTGCGAGCGTTCATCCCTCCGGGACGAGGAAGGACGCAAACCAGATCATCGACGCTTCGGGACAATTCATCGCACCCGGATTTATCGACACGCATATGCACGTCGAAAGCTCGATGGTGACGCCAAGGCG
Organism: Rhizobium sp. ZPR4; assembly: GCF_040215725.1. Classification (NCBI taxonomy): domain Bacteria; kingdom Pseudomonadati; phylum Pseudomonadota; class Alphaproteobacteria; order Hyphomicrobiales; family Rhizobiaceae; genus Rhizobium; species Rhizobium sp. ZPR4. The sequence continues at coordinate 805,789 of NZ_CP157969.1, read as the reverse complement.
ATATGCCGAAACGGTCGTTCCCCAGGGCACGACGACGGTCTGCTGGGACCCGCATGAAATCGGCAACGTCGCCGGCCTCGACGGCATTCGATGGGCGCTTGAGGAAACACGGCAATTGCCGCTGCGCTTCCTGACCCTGGCGCCATCCTGCGTGCCTTCGGCGCCTGGCCTGGAGCTTGCCGGCGCAGAATTCCGCTCAGGCGAAATGGCAACTATGCTGAGCTGGCCGCAGATTTCCGGCGTTGCCGAAGTGATGAACATGCGCGGGATCCTTGAGAGAAGCGAGCCGATGCGCGGCATCGTCGAAGCCGGGCTTGCGAGCGGCAAGCGTGTCTGCGGCCATGCTCGCGGCCTCGAAGGCGCGGAATTGCAGGCCTTCGTATCCGCTGGGATTCAATCCGATCACGAGCTGACCTCGGGCGAGGACCTTCTTGCAAAATTGCGGGCAGGCCTGACCATTGAGCTGCGCGGCTCCCATGATTATGTCCTGCCGGGTGTGATCGAAGCATTGAAAAAGCTGCCGCATCTGCCGCAAACATTGACGATCTGCACCGATGACGTCTTCCCCGACGATCTCGTGAACGATGGAGCGATGTCATCGGTTCTCAGGCGCCTTGTCGGCTATGGCATGAAGCCGGTCGATGCCATCCGCGCCGCCACACTCAACGCCGCCATGTGGTTGAACCGCTATGATCTGGGGCTGGTAGCACCCGGTCGCCGAGCCGATATCGTCATTCTCTCCGATCTCGAAAAGATCGTGGTCGACCGCGTCTATGCATCGGGGCGTGAGGTCGCAAGAGGTGGCAACCTTATTGGAAGCAGCAAGAGCGTGTCCTCGGATGCCTATCGCGACACCGTAAAGCTCACAAAGCTTTCTGCCGCCGACTTCACCGTCACTCTGCCAGGCATGACGGAGGCTCGTGTCAACACTGTTGTCAGCCCGCGATTCACGAAATGGGGCGAGGCGATCGTCAAGGTCGAAGATGACAAGCTCGTCCTGCCTGACAATACGCTTCTGATGGCCGTTATCCATCGTCATGGCAGAAAAGAGCCGGCGCCCGTCATCGGCATACTGGAGGACTGGGGCCATTGGCGCGGTGCTCTGGCAACGACGATATCGCATGACAGCCATAACCTTACCGTCTTCGGCCGCGACCCCACGGATATGGCGGCGGCGGCCAATGCCGTTATCGAAGCCGGCGGCGGCATGGCAACGGCTGCCAATGGTAAGGTCACCGCGGTGCTGCCTCTGCCCGTCTGCGGCTTACTGTCGGATGCGCCCGCACGGGAGGTGGCCAACGACTTCGCCAGGCTGCGCACGGCAGCCGATGAAATCGCCGACTGGATGCCGCCCATTCGCACCTTCAAGGCAGTCGTCGGGGCAAGCCTTGCCTGCAATCCCGGCCCGCACGTTACCGACCTCGGACTGACTGATGGGACGACCCAGGAAATTCGACCGCTTCTGGCTGCAAGCCGAAACTGAGGTCACCCACCGCACGGCGCGTTTGCCGACTTAGGAGATAGACGCAATGACCTCAAATACGAATGTCGGGCAGCCGGGTAACACGTCTGAACCGCGGTGGAAGACCTATTTCCGCATGGGCGAGCGCGGGACCAATACGAAGACGGAAATCATCGCCGGCATGACGTCCTTCCTGGCGGCCGCCTATCTTCTTGTCGTGATCCCTTCCCTGCTTTCCGCCGGTGGCATCGACCGCGCCGCCGCAACGACTGCCACCATTCTCGTCATCATCGGCGCGACCCTGTTCATGGCGCTCTATGCCAATATGCCCTTCGTGGTTGGGCCGGGCATCGGCGGCTCGGTACTAGTAGGACCGACGATGGCGGCGGTGGAGCACATTCCCTGGCAGACCGGCCTTGCCATCTCCTTCTGGTCGAGCGTCATCTTCGTGCTGCTGACGGTGCTCGGCGTGCGTCAGGTCATCGCCCGCATGGTTCCGGCCCAGATCAAGCTCGGCCTCGGTGCCGCGATCGGATTGTTCATCGCGCTTCTCGGCTTCAAGAATGCCGGTCTCGTCGACGTCAACGCCAAGAGCCACGCGCTCATGCTCGGCTCGTTCAACTCGGGACAGGCGATCATTGCCGTCTTCGGCATCTTCCTCGCCGTCTTTCTGCGCGGGCGCAAGGTGCCGGGACCAATCCTCTGGGCCATTCTGGGCAGCACGCTGCTCGGCATTCCGCTCGGCGTCACCAAGGTGCCCGCCGCATTCTTCGGAGCGCCGCACGGCATCTCCGAAATCGGCCTGCGGCTCGATTTCTTCGGTGCGCTGAAGATAGAATATTTCCCCTATCTCTTTGCCTTCTTCGCATCCGAGTTCTTCTCGACCCTGGGCACGACGCTCGCCGTCGGCGCCAAAGCCGGCCTGGTCGACGAAGAGGGCAACATGGCGGATCTGGGCAAGCCGTTCCTCGTCGATTCGATCGCCGCCACCATCAGTCCCCTGCTCGGCATTCCCTCCGCCACGGCGCTCGTCGAGAGCGCCACCGGCGCGGAAGCCGGCGGTCGCACCGGTTTTGCTTCGCTTGCAACGGCGGGCCTCTTTGCCCTTACCCTGCTCTTTACCCCGATCGCGCTGATGATCCCGGCCGCTGCCACCGCACCGGCTCTGATCCTCGTCGGCATGTCGATGTTCAGCGCGCTGAAGCGCGTCGACCTGGAGAATTTCTCAGACGGTCTTTCCGCCCTAATGATGGTCCTTTTGACCCTGGTCTCCAACAGTTTTGGAACCGGTATCGCTGGAGGACTGCTGTTTTACATCATCGTCAAGGTCTTGTCGGGAGAAGCAAAACAGGTCTCGATCGGCATGTATCTTCTTGCCATCCCGCTTGCCTATTATTTCTGGACCGTGGCTGCTCACTGAGCGGCCACAGATCCATAGATTCAGCATTACCCATCCAGCATGAAACCGCGGACCGGCGATCCGATTGGCGATGCCCGTCGGCCGTGTTTCGGACGTCCTCTATTCTGTCACATCCATGTCATGAAATACGCCGACACCTCATGCCAAATCAGGAGCGGGTATCGACATGGATTATTTCAGACGTTTCAACTTTCTGTTCGCAACGCCGGCCTTCGACAGCGAGGATCTGGAAGGCGCCCGCTACAATCAGATCGTCGAGGAAATCGAACGCTCCGGTTTCGAGGTGGTGCGCGCGCGCAATCTCGAAGATGCCGAGATCGCCGTACAGACGGATGCCGCCATCGGCTGCATGTTGGTCGATTGGGGCAAGAAGGGGCTGGAAGGCAAGACGGCATCCCTCATCAATCTGATGCGCCGGCGCGGCCTCGAGTTCCCGATCATCCTGCTGATCCGCCGCAAGCGCTTCGAGGATGTTCCGGTCGAGGTGCTCGATTTCATCGACGGCTACGTCTTCCTCTCCGAGGAGACGCCGGCCTTCATCGCGAAAAGCCTCATTAGCCGGCTCAAGCAGTATGCCGAGACGCTGAAGACGCCATTCTTTGGCGCGCTCGTCGATTATGCCGAGGAAGGCAACCACCTCTGGACTTGCCCCGGACACAATGGCGGCATCTTCTATAGCCGCAGCCCCATCGGCCGGGTCTTCATGGAGCATCTCGGCGAAGCGGTGTTCCGCGACGACCTCGATAATTCCGTGCTCGATCTCGGCGACCTCCTGACCCACGAGGGACCTGCGCTGGCCGCCCAGAAGGAAGCGGCCAAGATTTTTGGCGCCGAAAAGACCTATTTCGTTCTCAACGGCACCTCCACCTCCAACAAGGTCGCGCTCTCGGCGCTCGTTACCGATGGCGACCTCGTGCTGTTCGACCGCAACAACCACAAGGCCGCCCATCACGGCGCTCTGATGATCTCGGGCGGCATTCCGATCTATCTGCCGACCACACGCAACCTCTATGGGCTGATCGGCCCCATGGACTTCGCGACCATGGATGAGGACGCCCTGCGCGAGCGCATCCGCACCCATCCGCTGGTGAAAGACCCGGAAGCCTACAAGAAGCCTCGTCCGTTCCGTGTCGCCGTAGTCGAGCAGTGCACGTATGACGGCACGATCCACAATGCCGAAATGATCCTCAAGCGCATCGGACATCTGTGCGACTACATCCTCTTCGACGAGGCGTGGGCGGGCTTCATGAAGTTTCACCCGCTTTATGCCGGGCGCTTTGCCATGGGTCTTTCGGACCTCGGTCCGGATGCGCCTGGCATTATCGCCACGCAATCCACCCATAAGCAGCTGGCAAGCTTCTCGCAGGCCTCGCAGATCCACATGAAGGACCGGCACATCACCGGCCAGAAGCGCCGCGTGGAGCATCGGCGCTTCAACGAAAGCTTCATGCAGCACGCCTCGACCTCGCCTTTCTATCCGCTGTTTGCCTCGCTCGACGTCGGCGCGCAGATGATGAAGGGCCGCTCGGGCGAAGTACTCTGGGACGACACGATCCGCCTCGGCATCGAGCTGCGCAAGAAGATCCGCGCCGTGCGCCGTGAATTCGAAGAGAAGGAGCATCGCCCCGAGCGCCGCTGGTTCTTCGAGCCTTTCGTGCCGGATCGTGTGGCGATCCCGGATGTGTCGAGCCCCGGCGCGGTGCATGACGTTGCGTGGGAGAGCATCGCCACCGATCAGCTCGCCACCAATCCGGCCTTCTGGCACCTGACGCCCGGCGCGGCATGGCATGGCTTTTCGGGAATGGAGCCTGGTTTTGCCATGACCGATCCGAACAAGCTGACCCTGCTCACCCCCGGCTTCGACCGGGCGAGCGGAAAGTACACCGAGCACGGCATTCCGGCACCCGTGGTCGCGCAATATCTGCGCGAAAACCGAATAGTTGCGGAAAAGAACGACCTCAATTCACTGCTGTTCCTCCTCACTCCTGGCGTCGAGGCCAGCAAAGCCGGCACCCTGATCAGCGGGCTGGTCGCCTTCAAGAAGCTCCATGACGACAACGCGCTCCTGGAGGAGGCAATTCCGGAATTCTATCGACGTCGTCCGGGACGCTACGCCGGCGTGCGGCTTCGCGACCTCTGCATGGAAATGCACAAGTTCTTCCGTCAGGCCGATGTCAGCGCGCTGCAGACCAAGCAGTTCTCCGCCGATCACCTGCCGCCGATCGCCATGTCGCCGCATGATGCCGCGCGCTGCCTAGTGCGCAACGATGTGGATTATCTGCCGATCGACGAGATTGCCGGCCGTATCGCAACCACACCCTTCGTCGTCTATCCTCCGGGGATCGCGACCATCGTGCCGGGAGAGCGGCTGACGGAGCAAGCAAAGCCGATGATCGATTATCTCAAGATGTTTGAAACCTGCTTCAACACCTTCCCCGGCTTCGAGGTGGAGATTCAAGGGCTCTATCGCGAGATTGATGCATCCGGCAAGATCCGGCTCTATACCTACGTCGTCGCGGAATAGAGCATTTCCAGGAAAAGTACGGAGCGGTTTTCCGTCCGGAATGCGTAAAGGAACAATAAGTTAGAGCTTTTCCGCGACTCAAAGAAAAGCGGAAGAGCTCTAGGCTGGAAAATTCGGATTGGTCATGAAGCAGGATAAAACAATCGTCGTTCGCCCGTCCCGGGAGAGCGACGTCGATGCCATGTTGGCAATCTATCGCCGCCATATTCACCGCGGCGTCGAGGCCGGGGTTGATGATAGCGACACGCCGCAACCCGACGATCTGCGCGAACGGCGCAAGAATTTAAAGGATAAACGCTTCCCGCACGTCGTTGCGATCGAGGGCGAAAAGGTCGTGGGCTACGCCTATGTGGTGCTGTTCCGCAAACGTCCGGCCTATCGCCACACCGTCAAGCACTCGATCTATGTGCATCACGACCATGTCGGCCAGGGCGTCGGGAGCCTGCTCATGCGCGGGCTGATCGACGCCTGTGCCGCAGCCGGCTTCCGGCAGATGATCGGCTATATCGACGCCGACAACGCGGCCTCTCTCGCCTTGCACGAACGGTTCGGCTTCGTCCGCGTCGGCCTTCTGCCGGCCGTTGCCTATCGTTACGGCCGCTGGGCCGATACCGTGATGGTCCAGCGCTCCCTCGGTCCCGGCGCAACGACGCAACCGCCGCCGCCGCCGCTTTCCACGCGCTGAAGCAGCGCGGGGGGTTACCCGCCACTGCAAAGCGTCCGCGCTTACGCCGGACGCAGCGTTGGAGCGAGCCTGAAACCCAGCACGAAATCCACGACCTTCGATGAGGACATTTCGCAAGGCTTGAGGGTGAGGCTTGCTCCGGAGAGCACATAGAGATTGAAGCTGACGACGTCGGTCCCGCCAAGCTCTTCACCATAGAGCCAGATCCGCTTCCCATCCGCCGACCGTTTGATGGTCACACCCCAAGGCTGATCCTGAAAATGCCCCTCCATGTAGCCGCCGGGCAGCGCCGCAAGCCCGTGTTCGAACTCAGACAGGTCGTCGGGCGGCAATTGCGGTGCGCTGCTCGTCATGGCGCCAGGCATTCGTCACATATGCCGCAGCCGTCTTCATCCATCTTCCTTGCCGATCGCACCTTTCGACAGCAGAGGCACGCAGTGCCGTTCGCTCGAGATTCCTCATCTCGCTCGGGTGGAAGGATCTCCATATGCAGGTCGGAAAGTGGATCGAATGCGATTTGGCCCATCATGAGGCTCCGTATTGGGGGACCGACAAAAGATAGGAAGCCTCGACCGCATCTCAAGGTGGCGTCTGCGGCATAGCTGGCATGGCCGGCATGGAGCGATTTCTCCCGGCTTCGCCGAACAGGGCAACGGAGCCGGTTTGATATCGTCATCGAGGATGATATGTTCTGCATTTGTTTCAGGTCCCGCAATTGAAGGCCCGTGCTGAAGCTGCAGTGTAATGATCGAGACCGCCATGAACGATACGAGCTCAAGCCCCGTCAGAAAGATCATCCATGTGGATATGGATGCGTTTTATGCGTCGGTAGAACAGCGAGACAATCCCGAACTGCGCGGCAAGCCGCTTGCGGTCGGAGGGTCTGCGGCGCGCGGCGTGGTGGCGGCCGCCAGCTACGAGGCCCGCGCCTTCGGCGTTCACTCGGCTATGCCGTCGGTCACGGCCAAACGGAAATGCCCGGACCTGATTTTCGTGCCGCCGCGCTTCGACGTCTACAGGACGGTGTCGCAGCAGATCCGCGAGATTTTTGCCGAGTATACTTCGATGATTGAGCCGCTGTCGCTTGACGAAGCCTATCTCGACGTTACCCAGAACCTCAAGGGCATGGAAATCGCCACCGAGATCGCGCTGGAGATCCGAACGAGGATCAAGCAGGTCACCGGGCTCAATGCCTCGGCCGGCATTTCCTACAACAAGTTCCTCGCCAAGATGGCAAGCGACCTGAACAAGCCCAACGGCCAGGCAGTGATCACGCCGAAACATGGGTCGGCCTTCGTCGAGACACTTCCCGTCAAGAAATTCCATGGCGTCGGGCCGGCGACAGCCGAACGCATGCGCAAATACGGAATCGAAACCGGGCTTGATCTGAAATCGAAGTCCCTCGCCTTCCTGCAGGAGCATTTCGGAAAGGCTGGCCCTTATTTCTACGGCATCGCCCGCGGCATCGACGAGCGCCAGGTGAAGCCCGACCGGGTACGCAAATCCATTGGCGCAGAGGATACGTTCGCCGAGGATATCGACGATCTCGAGGCGGCAACGGCGGAACTGCGGCCTCTTGCGGAAAAGGTCTGGCGCTACTGCGAAACAGGCGGCATCAGCGCCAAGACGGTGACCGTGAAGATCAAATATTCGGACTTCACCCAGGCGACACGCAGTCGGACAAGCTCCTCTCCGGTCTCCGACGTCGGCGCGGTTCTCGATATAGCGTCGGCGCTTCTGGCAACGGTCCACCCGTTTACAAGGCCAATCCGGCTGCTTGGCGTCACGCTTTCGTCTCTGACGAACGAAGAGGACGACGATAGGAGATCACAGCCTCAGCTCGATCTCGGCATTTGAAGGGGCCGACCTGCCTCCTATCGATCACGGCCTAATCTCTTTGCCCTGAGCGACCGAAGGGGCGAGCGACGAAAGCTGGACCGTTTCCTTAGCCGAAAGTGAAGGCATAGGCCTGGGCGCCGGGATCGAGGAATTTGATCTCGAAGGTATGATCCGATATCGGGCCGCTTTCGCGGACGAGCTGGTAGAGCCTTTGCCCCGCCACCACGCCATTGCCGTTCGCGTCGGTATCGACCCCGTGGCTGTCGCCCGGCGGCTTGCCATCGACGGTAACTTGGAAGCGCACCGGCTTGCCATCCATCGATGGCCCTAGCACCAGATGCAGATCGCGCGCATGAAAACGATAATAGAGCCGGCTATCGGCGCTGTTCGAAGTCGCCTCCTGCGGGCCGACGGTCCAGTTGCCGGCAAGACCCCACTCGTTGAGTTTCGGCATCCCCGCGACGTAGTCGTGAGCGGAGTCGTTTACGGCACCGGCATCATCGACGAAATTCTGCGAACGCAGATAGCCGACATAGGTTTCCGGCGATTGCACATCGGCCTCGTTGGAGGCGGCCTCCGCACCTGTCGCCTTTACGTTCACGATATCGCCCGCGACATTGCTCTTGCCGGCTTCAGCAAGAAGCTGCTGGATCACCCTTTCGGACTGATCGTAATCGCCTTCGCCAAAGTGATGGTGGCGTATCTGCCCCTGCGCGTCGATGAAGTAGTGTGCGGGCCAATATTCGTTGTCGAAGGCGCGCCAGATCGCATAATTGTTGTCGATCGCAACGGGATAGGTAATGCCGAGATCTGCGATCGCCTTCTTCACATTGTCGACGTTCTTCTCAAAGGCGAATTCGGGTGCATGCACGCCGATGACGACAAGGCCCTGATCTTTATACTTCTGCGCCCATGCCTCGACATAGGGAATGGCACGCAGGCAATTGATGCAGGAATAGGTCCAGAAGTCGACGAGCACGACCTTGCCCTTCAGGCCGGCCGCCGTCAACGGCTGCGAATTCAGCCATTGCACTGCGCCGTCGAGCGAGGGAACGGAGCCTTCGACCGGCAGCTGTGCGGCAGCAGGCTTTTGCGCCATGGCCATCGTCATGGAACCGCCGCCAGCTGCTCCATCCGGCTTTGCACTCATCATCGCGCCGCCATCGCTCTTCATGATGACAGATGAGGGTTTGTTCGGATCCTGGGCATGGAAACGGTCGACAAGATTCTGTTCAAGCGATGCGGTGCTTGCAAGCGACGCCTGCGTCAACAGGCCGGTATCGAGCCCCATGGCAATTGCAACGACGGCAATCAGAACCGCGACACCGACACCGCGGCGCAGCCACTCGCCGATCCCGAGCGATTGCTTCATCGCCTGATAGACCCGGCCACCGATCAGAAGCGCAAGTGCAAGCGATGTGGCAGCACCCAGCGCGTAGGCAAGCAGAAGCAATGTCGTACCCACACTCGCGCCCTGTAGCGCAGCTCCCGTCAGGATGAGGCCAAGCACGGGGCCAGCGCAGGGCGCCCAGAGCAGACCCGTCGCGACGCCCAGCAGCAGCGATGCAGCAATCGTCGATCCTCCGCTGCGGCTGGCGTGATCGGCCGATTGCGACAACCGTGCGCCAAGCGAGACGAGAGGCCGCGTCAAACGATCCGAAAGCGACGGAAAGAGAAGGATGATGCCGAAAACCGCAAGCAGCGCCATGGCCGCATAACGTCCATATTCGTTGGCTGTCACAGCCCAGCCGCCGCCGAAGGCGGCAAGTGTCGCGACGGCGGCAAAGGTCGCCGCCATGCCGACCAGCAGCGGCAACGTGCTGCGCAGAAAAGGCTGGCCCGCCCGCGCAAAGACGAATGGCAGGACGGGCAGAATGCAGGGGCTGACGATCGTCAGAACGCCGCCGAGATAGGCAAGAATAAACAGAAGCATCGTTCGGTCTCTGATCGTTCAGGCAGCAGCCCTATGGAATGTCATGGCGACGCCGTTCATGCAGTAGCGCAGCCCAGTCGGCTTCGGCCCATCGTTGAAGACATGCCCGAGATGGCCGCCGCAGCGAGTACAATGTACTTCGTCGCGCGCCATGCCGAAGGAGGTATCGCGCGACGTTGCCACGGCGGTGTCGAGCGGCGCCCAGAAGCTTGGCCAGCCGGTGCCGCTGTCGAATTTCGTGGCCGAGGAAAACGCATCCTGATTGCAGCCGGCGCAGGCGAAATTCCCCTTGCCGTGCTCGTTCAGTAGCGGGCTGGTGAAGGGACGCTCGGTTCCCTCTTCCCTGAGGACGGCATATTGGTCCGCCGTCAAAATCTTCCGCCATTCCTGATCCGTATGCGAAACGGGGAAATTCATGGAGGTTTTGGCTGCAGCAGAGCCGTAGCCCAATCGCAGGCCGATGGCACCAAGAACCGTTGCCAGAAGCACTCGTCGTCTGTTCAGCATCGCACCGTTCTCCTTCAGCGGACAAGCCGAGCTCACAGGACATCCGGCCTGATATTGCTTCGGCGACGGGGCGCCCCGTCACCATGGATTACGGAAGAGAGGGCCGTCTTGTTACACACATGCTGGTGAGAACACCGAAACGTGAACGGTCTTCATTCAGCCGCCAGGGGCGCAGCAATCACAGCGGCGAAACTCGCCAGGCTTGCCGAGCGAAGCGGCAGATACGTCTTGTCGCTGTCGCGGCAAAGCCGCTTCACCATGTCGGAGGCCGAATGGCTGATGCAATCAACCGGAAAAACCGCCGATGATGCCCTCCCGACCAGGGCCGGCAACAGGGAAAGATTGTCCTCGACGCCACCATCATGAAACAGCAGCTCTATGTTCCTGCTTTCGGCGAGTTTCCGCAAGCGATCGAACAGGCTCGGGCGGCCGCCGACATAAAGCAGCGTCTCATACCCATCCGTATCTGTCGCAGCGGCAGGATGAGCGTCCGGCGCAATGGCCGCCTCGAGCAGATCCAACTCATGCTTCAATATTTGATTCTCTTCGAGAAGGACGGACACTTGCAACCGGGCTTCGACAAGCTTCGCCTCGGAAGATGCAAGACGTTTCTCGTATCCCTCGGCGCGCTCCCCGGCTGCCTGCAGCTTCTCCGAAAGCCTTGCCTCCTGACGTTGCCCCGCGCCTGCGGAAACGGGATCGCCGACAGCCGCCTGCGCGCGCCGCAGGCTTTGCTCCAGTTCTTCTATGCGCTTTTGCAGGATGACATTGTCTTGAGCTGCCGCCTGGAGACGGGCCTCCTGGCGGTCGATCTTCTCGTCTCTCGCCTCGACATCCAGTTGCAGCTTACGCAAACGTGCCAGATCAAGACGGCTGGAGCTGCCGACGAGATGCGACAGCATATGCACTTCGCCAAAAATATCGTTCATCAGCGGACGATCGCTGGCAGGATGGCTCATGACGGCCCAATAGGCTCCCGATATATCGCCGTCATCGACGGCCTTGTCCCACTGAGCCTTGATCTCCGCCGGGGTCGAAAGCTTTGAAAACTGCTTGAGAATGCGTTCGTGACGACGATCGAGCGCCTTGTTCAGAAGCTTGGCGGCAATGTCACGCTGGCCGGCTGCCCGGACACCGCGGCTATGCAAGACATGGTCGGTCGCCGTCTTCGTATCGATATCACCTGCTTTCGCCAGCATCTGCCGCAGCTCCGTCGTCGTCAGGCATGTGCCGACAATCGAACAATGGAACATCGACGGGAGTTCCCAGGTTTTCAGCCGCTGGGTCCTGACAGATGCCGACGAAAGAGTCGGTCGATCGTCCGGGCGTCGTTCGACGATCGGAAGCGCAAAGGGCCGTTTGTGATTGAGAAGAACCGACATGTGAGCACTAGCGTTATATTTCTTCGAATATTACGCTAGTGCGTCTTTCCCCATCAGGCAAGCCCAGTCATCAAAGCACGAGGCATCACGGCCAGAGTCGCTCCTTCAACCAGCCTGTCTTTTCACGCCGATATCGCAAACGATGGTGACGGCGCTCGGCGTCTCCCTGCCAGAATTCGACCTCGTGCGGCATGACGATGAAAAGCGCCCAGCCGGCTGCGACAAGATCGGGTTCGTCCTGCAATCGCCGATGCTGCACCTTCAATGCGTCGTCGAGCTCCTGGGACGAGCCGAGAACCTCGCTTTGACGCTCGGTCAGGGCGATGGCCTTGGCGCCTGATGCACGCGCACGGAAATCGGCATACCGCTCATGCGCCTCGGCCTGAAACGCCATGCCGCGCAGCCGCACCTGCCGCCCGAGCTGCGGCCAATAGAAGGTGAGCGCCACGGAGGGATTGGCGGCAATCTGCCGGCCCTTCGGCCCCTTGCCCGTCGTTGCGAAGTGCCAGCCACGCTGGTCGAGGTTCTTCAGGATAAGAACGCGGGCATCCGGCACGCCATCCTCGTCGATCGTGGAAAGCACCATGGCATGAGGCTCCTTGATATCAGCCTCGATGGCATCGCGCAGCCAGTCGGAAAACAGGTCTTGCGGATTATCGGGTGTCAGGTCCGCCTCGAAGGATGGAAAAGGCCCGGCCAGGGACTTCAGTATGCGCAATTCGTCTCTCACGGCATTCTCCTCAAGGTTTTGCGATGATGAGACGCAGCGAACCCTCGAAGAAGGGCTGCGTCCGTAGGGCGCCATAACGGCGATCCCAGGATCCGTCGGTGAGATCGCGGCCAAGCTCGTCGGCAAAACGCTCGCCGACGGAGGCGTCGACAAAGCTCCACGCCGAATTGGCAAGCCGCGCACCGGGATCGAGCATTCGTTCCGGCCTGCCATAATAGGCCTCGCCGAAGCCATCGACACAATTCAGCGGGATCGGCACCGCCTTGATCTCCACATTGCCGCCGAGGGCGGCCGCGATCGTATGCATGGCCGGATAACGTCTCGCCTCGACGGCAATCATCTCCGACGCATAGACGCTCAGCCACGATCGTTCGAGCAGGTCCGGATCACAGCTCAATACCAATACAGGTCCGCGCGTGACACGGCGCATCTCGGCAAGTCCTTGGCTGAGGTCCGACCATTGATGGACTGTGAACGTCGCCATTGCCGCATCGAAACTCCGATCGGCAAAAGGAAGATGTTCGGCCGTCCCGTCGATCGCGACCGGGAGATGTGCCGGCCGCTGGGCGCGCATGGAGGCCGATGGCTCGACGGCGGTCACCCGCCGATCGACCGGCTCATAGGAGCCGGCACCCGCGCCGACATTCAACACGGTTTTCGCATCGCCGAGGGCGGTACGGATGAATTCGGCGATATGAGGGTCCGGCTGGCGGTAGTTGGTATAGCCCGATCCGATCACGCCGTAGTTCGCATCGCCTGCGCTGCCGTCCTGATGTCTGCCTTGCACGTCATACCTCCGTTGTTTTGTCAGACATAGCTTCGCCGAACGCGAAAATGCCGTTGCATCGGCGCGTCATTGTTCGATGAATACGCTGTCCACTTCTTTCGGCGTCAAAAAACACGTTATTTTCTCGAAAGAAAAACGATATGTTCGAACAGTTAATGTTCGGAAAATGCACATGGCTAGACGAATTCCCTCGCTGAACGCATTGCGCGCCTTCGAAGCGGCCGGCCGGCTCGGCCGCATGACGCTTGCGGCCGATGAGCTCAATGTGACCCACAGCGCCATCAGCCGGCAGATCCAGCATCTCGAGGAGGTGCTCGGCGTTCCTCTGTTCGAAGGACCGAAGAATCGCCTGAGACTGACCGAAGGCGGGGCGACCCTTTTGACGGGGCTCACGACTGCATTCGACCAGATGGATCTGTCAGTGCGCGCCGTGGCCGACACCGAAGACGGTCAGCTCGACGTCTCCTGCCCCGGCACCTTTACGATGCGCTGGCTCATCCCTCGCCTTTACCGATTTCAGGCGAAATATCCCAACATAGAAGTGCGCTTGTCGGCCTCGTCAAAACCCGTCGATTTCAGCCGCGACGGCTTCGATGTGGCGATCCGCGTTGGGACCGCACCATGGCCTCCCGGCGCCGATGTGATTTCCCTGTTTCCGGAACAGACGGGCGCGGTGCTCGCGCCATCGCTCTTTGCGGCGTCGACGCCTGAGTTCGACGGCCTGCCTCAGCTTCACACGCGCACGAGGCTGCGCGCCTGGGGCGACTGGCTGGCCCGCTCCGAAAGATCGGTCGCCACCGGGCCTCGTGTCGAATACGAGCATTTTTACTTCATGCTCGAAGCTGCGAGCGCCGGCCTTGGCGTTTGCGTCGCCCCTTGGCCCTATGTCAGCGACGATATCCGCTTTGGCCGACTGATGGCGCCCTACGGCTTCCTGGAAAGCGGCCACGAATATGTTGCCCTCCGTCGCGCCCGCCGGAACCGGAAATCCGCACTTTTTTGCGAATGGCTGCATGACGAGGCCGAGGTCTATCTGCGCTCGAGCGCGCCGCCGAACAGCTGATATTCTCAGCGGACCGGAGAAAAGCCGGCTTCGTTCAAGATCTCCTGCCCGGTCGGCGACAATAAAAAGTCGCGCAGCTCTCTGGTTTCGACATCCGCATCCATGCGAATCGCCATGCCGTACTCGATGAGCGGTTGAAACTCGTCGGGAACAGGAACAACGCTGAAAGCCGGATCACCTGCCAGAAGACGCGCGTTCGAAGAATAGCTCATCATCAGATCGACCACGCCATCGGTGACCAGGTAGCCAGCGCCCTTGCCTGGCGGTGTCGGCGGCGAATTGCGACCGCCCACCAATTGCCGGGAGCGGGACTGGATCGCCTCGCCCTTTCCCGGATGCCGGGCTTCGATACGGTCGAAAACCTCGAAAGCATAGTCACCGCCTGGATCATCGCCCGGTGTCGACGTGCCGATCCTCACGGCGGGATAGGACAGCACCGCGAGAAAATTCTCCGTTGTCAGGCCAAGCTCGGCACGCGCGAGCACACAGAGCCGATTGCGGGCAAAGCAGACCGCATCTTCCGCAAGACCCATCGAAACAAGCCGCCGCGGATGCGCCATGTTGGCAGAGGCAAAGAGATCGAAGCTGGTGCCCGCCTCGATCGTTTCGCGCAATAGTCCCGCAGGCCCGAGCGTCAGCGAAATACCAATGCCGAACTCATAAGCAAAGGCACCGATGATCGCCGGAAAGGCATGACGCAGGCTGCCGGCAGACAAGACTTGAACTGCATTGCTCACGGGCGATTTCCTTTTCGGTCTCTTTGCCGGAACAGCGGCACGAACGCGGTCTCCGCAAGTTCACCATCGCCGAGCGTCGCCGAGCGAACCGGAAGGCCATATAGCGCTTCGAGATTATCCTCAGTCATCACATCATCGGTGGCGCCGAAGATGGTTCTTGCATGGTCGAGCATGAGCAGCACCTTGTCGGCGATGGCGACCGCATGGTTCGGCTGATGCGTGGTGAAGGCAATCGCCAGTCTCTGGCGATCTGCAAGGGTTGCAAGCAGCGACAAAACAACATCCTGGTTCTTGAGATCAAGCGCGGAGGCGGGCTCATCGAGCAACAGCACCGCATTTTCGCCGGCCAGCGCCCGCGCGATCAGCACCAGTTGCCGTTCACCGCCGGAGAGCGCTTCGATGTTGCGTTGCGCGTAGTCGGCCATACCGGTGAGATCAAGCGCCTCCATGGCCTTTTCGACATCGATCTTGCGCGGCGTCTGGAACAGCCCGATGTGACGGGCACGCCCCATCAGCACGACATCGAGCACGGAATAGGGAAAGGAGCCGGAAAACTCCTGCGGCACGAAGCCTGTCTGCAGGTTCAGCGTGATGCTGCCGGCGCTCGGCTTCAAAAGTCCAGCCAGCACGCGCAGCAAGGTAGACTTGCCGCGACCGTTCGGCCCGAGAATAGCGGTAATCTCGCCGGCGCGAAGATCAAGATGAAGATCGCGAAACTGCCAGCGCTCGTCATCATAGGATTGGCTCGCCCCTTCGACCCGCAGCTTGATCGGATCAGAACCCATGCACGCCTCGCTGGGTTTGCCGGAGCACCAAAGCGAAGACCGGCGTGCCGATCAGCGCTGTCAGAATGCCAAGCGGGATTTCGGAACTGGTCGCGGTCCGCGCGATGGTGTCGATGATGAGCAAATAAAGCGCGCCGATCAGCAGAGATGCCGGCATCATTACGCGGTGATCCGGCCCGACCAGCATACGCGCCATATGCGGCACGACGAGACCGACCCAGCCGATGATGCCGCTGACGGCAACCTGCGCCGCGACGATGCAGGAGACCAGCACAAGGATCAGCCAGCGCAGCGGCTCGACATTGACGCCGAGGGCACGCGCATCCTCGTCGCCGATCGACAGCAGATTGATGCGCCAGCGCAGACCCAGCAAAAGGAGGCTGCCGATCAGGACAGGTGCCGCAATCAGCCAGAACTTTTCCCAATTGGCCGTCGCAAAGCTGCCGAGCAGCCAGAACACCATGGCCGGAAGCTTGTCTTCGGTATCGGCGAGATATTGCACGAGGCTCACCAGCGCTCCGAAGAAGCCGCTCACCACGACGCCTGCAAGGACAAGCGCCAGGATATTGCGCCGCGCGACAATACCGTTCAGCGCGTAGACGATGACCAGGGCGGACAAACCGAATGCGAAAGCCGAGCCGAGCAGGCCATAACGTGAAAAGCTCAAGAGGATGGCAAGCGTGCCGCCGAAAGCCGCTCCCGAGGAAACGCCCATTACCTGCGGCCCCACCAAAGGATTACGGAACACGCCCTGCAGCGTCGCGCCCGAGAGCGCCAGTCCGGCACCGGCAAGCAGCGCCAGCAGGATACGCGGCATGCGCACCGTGAAGACGACATTCGCCTCGGTCGCTGTGACGGGCACCGCCGGCGGTGAGATCGGCGACCAGAGGATTTCCACGACGCGCAGGAATGGAATGTCGTAGCGGCCGACGCCGAGCGAGACGACAGCGATAATAACAAGCAGGATCGCCAATGTAGCGATCATCGCTCTAGGCCCGTATCGGCTGGAAGCCGCCGCGCTCATTGCACGGCGCGATAATCGGTGCGGTAGAATTCCTTGTAATAGGTGTCCGCTTCCTTCTGCATATCGATATCCTTGAACCGCTCCGGATAAAGCTCCTTCGCCATCCAGAGCTCGCCAAGCGCCATGGCTTCCGGCATCGGGTAACCCCATGCCTTGGCATATTCCGGCATCAGGTAGATGCGCCCGTTCTTGACGGCGTCGATCGTCTGCCAGGAGGCAGCCTTCCTGATCTCATCCACGACGGCGGGATAGCGCTCCTGAACGAAGATGACGGCGGGGTTCCATGTCAGCACGTCCTCCATCGTCACCTGCTTGAAGCCGCTGACCGAACTTGCAACGTTGCGCGCGCCGGCGCGCTCCATCATCAGGCCGGTATATTTGCCGCGGCCATAGGTCGTCAGATCCGGGTTGGCCATATAGACGGGCACGCGCTTGTCTGCCGGAGTGTCGGCGAGACGATCAGCAACGAGCTTGCGGGTCTTCTTGGTGGCCGCAATCATCGCCTCGCCCTGGTCCTTGCGGCCGAGCACATCGGCAATGAGGCGCACGCCGGTCGCAAAGCCCGTGTCGATCGCAGCCGGCTCGTCCTTGACCGAGGGGTTGAGCTTGACCGCCTCTTGCGGCGGCACGTCGAGCAACGAGATTGCTACGACGGAAAGGCCGGCATCCTCGATCTGCTTCACCATGTCGGCCGGCGCATAGTTGGTCACGAACACGACGTCCGGCTTCAGCTTCAAGAGCTCCTCGATATTCACCTTGGTCAGGCCGCCCGGCATCGGCAAATTCGGCAGTTGCGGCGCAAGCCGCACATAATTGGCGCCGAGCTGCTTCTTCCACTCGTCGAGAACGCCGACCACCTTGTCCATCGCATCAAGCTGAACGGCGATGTTCAGCGTCTGGTGCTGCAGTATGACGACCCGGTTGACCGCATCGGGAATATGCACCTGCCGGCCGACCTGATCGGTGACGACACGGTCGGCCCAGGCGGGAGCGGAAACTAATAAACTACTGAAAATGATGATGATTTTAACGAAAATAGGCAGATGGCGGAGCTGAAACATGGAATTCTCCCGGAAGGATTCCAACCGCTATCATTATATTTCCCCGTATACAACGACTGCCAATCTGAAAACCGAGCCGTAAGCCGCGCCATCGCCGTCATGGCGCGACGTCTCTCTCAAGCCACCTGGAAAAAATGGCCATCGCCGGCCTGTTCGTATGTACGCTTCGGCGGCTGGTAGCCGGTTGTGCGGAACGGGCTCCCGATCTCCTCATTGGAGATGCGGCGCACCTGGCGCCGCGTGGGATCGGCAATCGGAACTGCCGCCATCAGGCGCTTGGTGTAGTCGTGTTGCGGATTGTCGAAAACAGCCCGGCGAGGTCCGATTTCGACGATCTCACCGAGATACATCACCGCAACGCGGTGGCTGATGCGCTCCACGACCGCCATGTCGTGGCTGATGAAGAGATAGCCAAGCCCGTATTTCTCCTGCAGATCCAGCATGAGATTAATGACCTGCGCCTTGACGGAAACGTCGAGCGCGGAAACCGATTCATCGGCAATGAGAAGCTTCGGCTCGAGCGCGAGTGCCCGGGCGATGCACACGCGCTGGCGCTGCCCGCCTGAAAATTCATGCGGGAAGCGATCCGCCATAGAGGCGGAAAGGCCGACCCGTTCGAGAAGGTCGCCGACGCGATCCTTTGCCTGCGAGGCACTTGCCAGCCCGTGGGCAATGATCGGCTCGGCGATCGCCTGACCGACACGCATGCGCGGATTGAGGCTTTCGAACGGGTCCTGGAAGATCATCTGCGCTTCGCGCCTGATATCGGCGAGATCGCCCTTGCCGGCCTTCAGGACATCCTTGCCGTCGATGCGGATTTCGCCTGACATCGCCGGGGCAAGACGGATGATCGAACGGCCGGTCGTCGACTTGCCGCAGCCGGATTCGCCGACAAGCGACAGAGTTTCGCCCTGCCGGAGCTCGAGCGAGACGCCTTCGACGGCGTGGATGCTGCCGACGGTCCTGCGCAGGAAGCCACGCTTGACCGGAAAACGGGTGATGAGGTTATCGACCCTCAGGATCGGCGGCTGGTTCAGCTTTACCGTGTCCTCGGTCGGCTTGACGGGCTGCACTTCGCCAGTCGCCATATCCACCTGCGGAAAGCGCAGCGGCCGGTCCTTCCCGGTCATCGAGCCGAGCTGCGGCACCGCCGAAAGAAGCGCCCGCGTATAGGGATGCCTGGCACCGGCAAAGAGCGCCGCCGTCGCATCCGTCTCGACCTGCTCGCCACGATACATGACGACCGTGCGATCGGAAATCTCGGCGACGACGCCCATGTCATGGGTGATGAAGAGGACGGACATACCCTCCTCTTCCTGCAGCGTCTTGATCAGGCCGAGGATCTGCGCCTGAATGGTCACGTCGAGCGCCGTCGTCGGTTCGTCGGCGATTAGCAGCTTCGGATCGCAGGCAAGCGCGATCGCAATCACCACGCGCTGACGCATGCCGCCGGAAAAATTCATCGGATATTCGTTGAGACGCGATTTTGCCGAGGGGATGCGCACCTTCTCGAGCAGGCGCACGGCCTCGGCTTCGGCCTGCGATTGCGACATGCCGCGATGTTGCACCAGAACCTCGGTGATCTGCTGGCCGATCTTCAGAACCGGATTGAGCGAGGTCATCGGTTCTTGAAAAATCATGCCGATCCGATTGCCGCGGATCGCCTGCATGGCGTTGAGCGGCAGGGACAGAAGATCCTGTCCCTCAAATTCGATCCTGCCAGTGATACGTGAATTGGCCGGCGACAGAAGCCGCATGATCGACATCGCCGTGACGCTCTTGCCGGAGCCGGATTCGCCGACGACGGCAACGGTTTCCTTCGGGCCGATATCGAAGCTGATATCGCTGATGACATTGCGCCATTCGCCGCCGACGCGGAAGGCCGTGTTGAGCTTGGAGATCGAAAGGATCGGTTTGGTCATGGCTCAGCCTTCCCGCCGTGGATTGAGGATATCGCGCAGCGCATCGCCGATAAGATTGATCCCGACGATGAGCATGAGAAGCGCAAGACCCGGAAAGAAGCTGATCCAGTAATCGCCGGAGAGCAGATATTCGAAGCCGTTGGAGATCAGCAGACCGAGGGAGGGTTGCGTGACCGGCAGACCGATACCGAGGAAGGAGAGCGTCGCCTCCAGCATGATGGCATAGGCCACGCGCATCGTGGCAACGACGATCAGGGGCGGCAGGCAGTTCGGCAGGATATGACGAAAGAGGATGCTGCGATCAGGCAGGGCCATCGAGCGGGCGGCATCCACATAGGCGCGCTTGCGCTCCACCAGCGCCGAGCCGCGGATCGTGCGGGCATAATAGGCCCATTGCGTGACGATGAGCGCCAGGATGATCTTGTCGACACCCTGGCCGAGGATGGCGAGAAAGATCAGCGCGATGAGAATGGCGGGGAAACTTAGCTGGATATCGACTACCCGCATCAGGAAAGCATCGAGGCGGCCGCCGACATAGGCGCTGACGAGCCCGATGGAAGCGCCTATGACAAGTGCTACGGCCGCACTCGATATGCCCACCAGCAGGCTGGTGCGAAGACCATAGAGGATCGCGCTCATCAGATCACGGCCCTGATCGTCCGTGCCGATCAGATAGAGCATGCCGCTCGTGCTATGCGAGCCAGGCGGCAGGCGCCCATCGAGAATGTCGAGCTGGGACAGATCATAGGGATTCTGCGGGGCGAGCAACGGCGCGAATAATGCAGTAACCACGAAGATGGAAACGATGATGAGGCCCGCCAGCGCAAGCTTGTCGTGCAGAAGGGCCGACATCGTCTGGCGGAAGGGTGATCGCGATGCGCCTTTGCCTGCACTCCCCTTGCTCGCATGCACCGAGCCAGCGTTTGAGCTATTCTCGGCCATTACGAATTTCCTTCGAGACGAACGCGGGGATCGACGATCGAATAGAGGATGTCGACCAGCAGATTGATGATGCTGAACATCACGACGGTGATCATCAGATAGGCGAGGATGACCGGGCGGTCGAGCACGCCGATCGCGTCGATGATGAGCTTGCCCATGCCGGGCCAGGCAAAGATCGTCTCGGTCACGACAGCAAAGGCGATCAGCGATCCAAGCTCCAGGCCGATCACGGTGATCAGCGGGATCAAGGTGTTCTTCAGCACATGCACGGTGACGATCCGCCGTTCCGTGAGACCCTTGGCACGGGCGAACCGGACGAAATCGAGCTGCATCGTCTCCATTACGCCGGCACGAGTCAGGCGGATGACGAGCGAAATCTTGAAGAGTGCCAGATTGAAGGCCGGCAGCACCAGATGAGACAGCCCATCCAAGGTGAAGAGGCTGAGCGGCACTCCGAAGACAGGCACCGTCTGCCCGCGGCCTGATGCCGGCAGCCAGCCAAAATGCACGCTGAACAGCATGATCATCACAAGGCCGATCCAGAAGGTCGGTAGGCTGAAGCCGAGGATCGAGAAGGTCATGATCGATTTCGAGATCAGGCCCTTCGGCTTGAGACCGGCATAGACGCCAAGCGGGATGCCGATCACGAGCGCCATGACCAGGGCAACGAAGGCGAGTTCCAGGGTCGCCGGCATGCGGTGCAGGATCAGCGTCAGCGCCGGTTGATTATAGACGAAGGAATTGCCGAGATCGCCCGAAAGCGCACGGGTGAGAAACAGCCAGTATTGCTCCCAGACCGGCTTATCGAGACCGAAGGACTGGATGACTTGAAGACGCTCCGCCGGCGTTGCCGTCGGGCTCAACAGCACATCGACCGGATTGCCGACGAGATAGAGCCCGGCAAAAACCAGAACTGACATGACGAGCAGCGTAAGAACGGTCTGGATCGACCGGCTCAGCAAATATCCGCCCATGAAATTCAACCTCCCTGCGCTGTAGCCCCGAGCCCGCTTTGCCCGTAGCGGGCGATGCGCTCGATCAGCAGTGCGATGAACCCGGCCTCGTCGACTTCAGTGACAACGGTGGCATTCGCCGACCGATCCAATTTCCCGTAAAAGTCGGCAAAGGTGTATCCCATGGTAAGGCCCGTCACCTGCACGCCGACGAAAGCCTTGCGGCTGGTGAACAAATCCGGGCGGATGAGCCAGGCGATCGTTGTGGCGTCGTGGATCGGGCCACCCGGCCTGCCAAACCGCCCGACATCGCTGCGGTCGAAGGTGGAAAACAGATTGAAAAGCGCCTTGCCTGCCTCGCCGCCGGCCCGGAACCGCTCGAAATGCTCTAAAGTAAACAGTGCCTGGAACGTCATGTCGAGCGGCATCACGACGATCGGCACGCCGGAGCGATAGACAATCTCGGCGGCATGCGGATCAGCATAGATGTTGAACTCGGCCCAGGGCGTGCGGTGCCCCAGCGCCGAGAAAGCGCCGCCCATCGAAACGATCTGCCTTATGCCCGCTGCCACGTCCGGATGCTGGATGAGCGCCAGGGCAATATTGGTCATCGGCCCGATGGCGCAGATGGTGATCTTTTCGCCGACCTTTGCCGCTTCGCGCGCCGAGCGCACGATGAAATGCACGGCATGTTCTTCGGATGGGCCGATGTCGCCAGGTTTGACCAAGGCATCGTCAAACGCACCGATGCGGGCATATTTGCCATAGACCTGGTCCCGCACAAGCGGTCCGGCCGCGCCTGCATGAACCGGCACGTCATGGCGACCGCTGAGGCCGACGATCTTGCAGGCGTTGAGCACCGTATCGCGAAGGGCAACATTGCCGGCGACGATCGAGAGGCCGCGCACATCGACTTCCGGCGATGCAAGCGCCATCAGGATGGCGGCGGCATCGTCCACGCCGGGATCGGCATCGATGATGATCTTCTCGCGCGTCATGCGACAGCCTTTTCGGCATAGCGCGACAGCCGGTCGAGGAAGAAGGCGATCACACCCTCGGCATCGACCTTGGTCACGATGTCGGCATTCGGCTCGAGGCCGCTCTTGCCGTACCAGTCGGCGATCGTCTGGCCCATGCAGAGCTCGCTTTCATGCTCGACGAAGACGCGGGCCTTCTCGGTCACGAAAAGATGCGGGACAAGGATATAGGCGATCACCAGAGGATCATGCAGCGGTCCTCCGCGCGAACCGTAGCGGCGCACGTCATTGCGATCCCAGAAGGCCATCAGCTCGGCAAGCGTCTGCGAGATACGGCCGCTGACACGCGAGAACTCGGCGACATGCTCGGGCTTCAGCATCACCTGATGCGTCGCATCGAGCGCGAGAGCAACGAGCGGGATTCCGCTTGAGAAGACCACATGCGCCGCATGCGGGTCCGCCAGCATGTTGAATTCGGAGGTCATCGTCCGATTGCCGGGTTCGCGATAGGCGCCCCCCATCATGACGATCCGTTCGATACCTTCGGCGATCTGCGGCTTCATCCTGAGGGCGACGGCGATATTGGTCATTGGCCCGAGGCAGCAAAGCGTGACGCGCTCGCCCGTTCGTGCCGCTTCGCTCAGGGTGTCGATGAGGAAATCGACCGCCGATTTGCTCTCGGCCATCTTTTCAGGCTCCGGCAAGATCGTGTTGCCAAGCCCGGTCTTGCCGTGAAACTGGCCGTAGATCGGCTCGCGCAGCATCGGACGAAAACAGCCGGCAAAGACTGGGATATCGGAACGCCGACCGAGCTCGCAAACCTGAAGGGCGTTGCGCACGGTGCGCTCCAGAGGCTGGTTACCGCAGACCGGCGTGATGCCGAGGATGTTAAGCTCCGGCGATACGAATGCGGTCAGAAGGGCGATCGTATCGTCAATTCCGGGGTCACAATCGACAATGATCGAAATCGGCTTCATGGGACATGCCTTCAATGAATGGAAAATGCGGTCTCAAAGCGCGCCGAGTTCACGAAGAACTCCTGCGATCTCGGTTCGTGCGGTCTCGCCAAGGGGGAGCTGCGGATGCATGGGGGCGCCGACCGCAAAGCCCTGCAGCTCCAGTGCCGTCTTGATGCAGGCGGCGATCGAATATTTTGCGAAGATCTCGTTGACCCGCCAGAGTGGCCGCTGCAGCTCCATCGCTCTTGCCCAATCGCCGGCATTTGCGGCCTCATAGAGCGCGATGCTCTGCTTCGGCACGACGCAAGCCGGGCCTGCCATCCAGCCGACACCACCGATCATCATGACGCAGACCGGGATATGGGCCGAGGCGGCGAATACCTCCATCCGGCCTTCCGTGCGCTCAATGATCGAAAGAAGACGCCCCGTATTGGTCGAGGCATCCTTGATGTAACGGATGTTATCGACACGGCTCAACCGCTCGATGACTGGCAGGCTCAAATCGGAACGCTGGAATTGCGGGTTGGTGTAGAGCACCACCGGCCGTCCCTTCGCGGCCTTCGCAATGGCCGTGAAGTAGGCCTCGACACCCTCATCGCCGACCGGAAAATAGGATTCCAGCACAGCAAGGATACCGTCGGCTCCTGCCTCGACCATATGTTCGGTCTGGGCGACGGCATCGCTGGTCGATGTCGATGCAACGCCCGCCACGACGGGGACGCGTCCGCGGCTGGCGGCAATGACCGTATCGACAACGCTGCGACGCTGATCCCAGTTCAGATAGGCGAATTCGCCGGTGCTTCCGAGCGGCGTCAGGCCGTGAACCCCTGAAGCGATCAGGTGATCCACGAGGTCGGTCAACACGCCCTTCATCACCTGACCGGAATGATCGATCGGGGAGACGAGATAGGGAAATACGCCGCGGAAAGACATGTTCGATCGTCCTTTTGCCGGCTCAGTTCGGCTTCACATAATAGGGAAGCGTGTAGCCGTCCGACCGGCCCGGATAGGAGAGATCCTTCTTCACCGCCCAGGTATTGGCGAGGTAGAAGATCGGGATGACGCCAAGGTCGTTCATCGCGATCTCCGTCGCCTTACGAAGCAGCTCCTCGCGCTTGCCGTCATCGAGCGTCGAGCGCGCGGCGCTCAGCATCTTGTCGAATTCCGGATTTGAATAACGACCACGATTGCCCTGCCCGGCCTTGTCCCCGAAGGTTTCCAGGATCGGACCCAGCACGCCGGATGCCTCGCCCGTCTCGACCGCCGCACCGCCCATGATGAAGCTGAACTCCAGATTGGAGGCGCGGGTGAAGTAAACGCTGCCAGGCAGGGTCGCAACTTCGGTCTTGATGCCGATGCGGCTGAAGAACTGACCGATCGCCTGGGCAACCTTGGAGTCGTTCGGGTAGCGGTCGTTCGACGCATGGAAGGTCAGCGAGAAGCCGTTCGGATAGCCGGCCTTGGCAAGCAGTTCCTTCGCCTTGTTCGGATCGTAGGCATCGACCTTGATGGACGGGTCATAGCCGAAATAGCCTTCCGGAACGAGCTGACCTGCTGGCACGCCCTGTCCGTCCATGATGCGGTCGACGAGCGCTTCGCGGTTGATCGAGAGCGAAAGCGCACGGCGCACCTCCGGCTTCAAGAGCGGGTTCTTGCCATCAGGCCCTTTGGCGAAGGGCGATACCTCGCGCGCCTGATCCATGTGGAGATACATGATCCGGTTTCCGGCAACATTGACGACCTTCAGCTGATCGGAGGCCTGCAGCCGCCGAGTGTCTGCTGTCGGGATGCTTTCGATCATGTCGACATCGCCCGCAAGCATTGCCGCAACGCGGGCGCTGCTGTTCTTGAATATTTTGAAGGTCACCTTGTCCCAGGCGGCCTTTTCGCCCCAATAGGCATCATTGCGCGCGAGCACCACGTTATCGTCGGGCGTCCAGGAGACGAATTTGAACGGGCCGGTACCAATCACGCCCTTGCCGGAATTCATCTCTTCGGTCGTGGTGTTCTGCATCTTGGCCGGCAGGATCGCGATACGGCTGAGATTGTTCAGCAGCAGGGGCGTCGGGCCATCGGTCTTGATGCGAACCGTCAGCGGATCGACCGCGGTGACCTCGGTGATCGCCTTGACATAGGCCGCAAAGGAGCTCGGACTATTCTTGGAAGCGAGCGGCACGCGCTTGATGCTGGCAACGACATCATCGGCGGTAAAATCGCTTCCGTCGTGGAATTTCACATTCGGACGAAGCTTGAATTCCCAGGTCGTGTCGTCGATGGTTTTCCAGGACAGCGCCAGTGCCGGCTGCAGCCGCTGCTTCTCATCCTGGTTGACGAGACCATCGAAAATATTGCGTGCCATCGCGCTGTTCGGTCCGACGACGTAAAACTGCGGATCCATGGATGTCGTCGAGGCGGCAAGGCCAACGGTCAGATCCCTCGCCTGGCTTGTGAGCGGCATGGCAAGGACGGATGCCGCCAAGACGGCCGCGACCTTTAGAAATTTCATGATGGTATTCCTCCGGCTTTTTTGAAATCCGCACTCTCCAAGCAGATTTTCTCTGCAACTAACGAACCTGATGGGAAAAGAAAAATTGCATTTTGTGTTCGATCCATGCCCTAATGTTATGGAAAGGGCATTGGGATGCGATTGAAACCAAGACAGGTGGAAGCCTTCAGAAGCGTCATGATGACAGGGGGCATCACGGCTGCAGCCGATGCCTTGAACGTCACGCAGCCCGCCGTTAGCCGCCTCATCCGCGATCTGGAGGAAATCGTCGAGATCACACTATTCGAGCGGGTGGGAGCCCGCCTCGTGCCGACGGCCGAGGCGACGCAGCTCTTCCGGGAAGTCGAACGGCTGTATCTTGGCCTCGACCAGATCGCCCAGGCCGCCGACGACATTCGTCGGCATAAAAACATCGTTCTCAGAATTGCGAGCGTGACGTCGCTCGTCCGGCCATATCTTCACCAAGCCATCCTCGATGTCGTTGGCAACCGGCGCGACATTCCGCTTGTCATCGATGTCGAAAACAGCCGGCATATTTGGGATATGGTCGATAAGAACCGCTACGATCTTGGCTTCGTCTTCGGCTCGCCCCGCATGGCGGACAAGAATGCCGTTCTCCTGCATAGTTCCCATGCCGTCGCCGCCATGGCGCCGGGACATAGGCTTGCGTCCCGAAGCGTCATCCGGCCCGCCGATCTCATGGAGGAGCGCGTGCTGATCCCCGGCCGCAACTCACCGCTCAGACTGGCGCTCGACCGCGCCTTCTCCACGCAGGATCATCCGCCGACCAGCACGATGGAGACATCGATGCTCAATTGCTGCTATTTTGCAGCCGCCGGCATGGGCGTTGGCATCGTCGATCATACAAGCCTGCAGTCCGCCGGAACCGATATTGTCGCGGTCCCGTTCGAACCGCAGATTGAGGTCGCCTACTTCGCCATTCGTCCTTCCGGCGGTCACCGCATCTCAATCCTGGACGATCTGATCAAGCGAATGAGCGAGCTCATCGGCTCGGATGCAAAAGCGTGATGCGGTTTTGCGGCAACGACAGGTGCAAAATCAAAGAGCTAAAGCGCGAGAAGCGAATCTGAAGGGTCACGGCGCTCTTTGAGCCCGAGGCGGATCGCGTTCCACGGCGGGACATTGGACTTTGCCGAGATGCGAACATTACCGGTAATCCTCAAGCCGAAGCTGCTCGGCCTTCCTTATCTCCGTTATCTCTGCCGGCTTCCTTCGGTTCGTTTTCAGCACATCGCGGTTGAAGTCATTGACCGCCCAGCAAACACCGATGGTTTGGAGATGCGCGGTGTTTTCTATTCCAATTTTTATGAGAAAAGTCAGGCGCCCGGCTAGCGCGTTGCGGCAATGCTCATTGTTATCGAACCAGGGCTGGCTGGCGACATTGTCGAGCACCTTCTGGAGTGTCGCGGCTTGCTCCAGCGATAGGCTGCCTCCCATGAGGTAGCGAAAGCGTTCCATCATGCCTCCTTCGAGGACCACTGCTACTGCGACATCACAGATGGACTCGCTCTTGCAAGTGAAGCTACTCAGATACTATTGCAGTCTGTTACTTCAACTCTACGTGGTGGCGATCCCTGACGGCGAGCCGCCAGCAAAACCGGCCATTGCTTATGCCTACCACCAGCACGTTAGGCAGACTGTCGTCTAAAGCCTACGTCCATTTTTGACACCGCCGGAACGCTGAATACCCGACGAACAGGCGGAAGCTGCCGCAAGTGCGCTCGTGGTGATCGATCCCTTGGGGTTCTGCCAGCTTTACCGCTCAGCAAGCCCGCCTGCGCTTCATCATCGCGCTCAGCTTCTCCGCCCCGGCTTCGTCGACGGGTGTGTAGACGATCATGCGGTCGTCATTGCTGGGACTTGCCCACCAATTGTTGGATTGCAGCGCCAGGATCGTGCCGTCGGCCAGGCGGAAACGCTTCACGACATTCTCTATGCCTTTGAGCTGATAGCGGTCCCAGACGATACGAAACTGATCCGAAACGCTCATATAGCGTTCCAATTGCCGTTCCCAGGCCGGGTCGTCGAGATGCTCTGCCATGGAT
This sequence comes from Rhizobium sp. ZPR4, assembly GCF_040215725.1. Taxonomy (NCBI): domain Bacteria; kingdom Pseudomonadati; phylum Pseudomonadota; class Alphaproteobacteria; order Hyphomicrobiales; family Rhizobiaceae; genus Rhizobium; species Rhizobium sp. ZPR4. The sequence goes on along the minus strand of NZ_CP157969.1, from coordinate 777,525 downwards.
GCACGGAACAGGGCAGCCATGCCGGCCAATACCTCATCGGGATTGACCTGGCTCGCTCGCCACGCAGGATTGACGAGGGACAGATAGATGCAATTCCGATCTTCAAGCGGGATCGCATCGAGATCGACGCCGACGAGGCGGCGATAGGCCTCGTTGAAGCCGCGTATATTGTAGCGCTTCGTCTGGATAAAAGCCGGGTAAGGACAGAGCTGATCGAGGATGCTCTGGCTTGCCTTGGTGAGCGGCTCACAGACCCGTGGATTTTCGAGCCGCGGCGGGACCGGCAGATTGGCCAATCTGAACAGGTGCTCCGTCTCGACTTCGTTGAATTCCAAAGCATGTGCGACAGAGAGAAGCACGCGCGGCGACACGCGGATCGGCCGGCCCTGCTCCAGCTTGGTGTACCAGGTAATGCCGATATCGGCACGTGACGCCACTTCCTCCCGCCGCAATCCGGGTGTACGAATGCGCCCCGCGCGGCCAAGACCCAGTCGCTGCGGATCAAGGGTTTCCCGCCGCCGTCGCAACATCTCGCCGAGCTCCTGTGCCCGCGAAAGCGTCTGATTGGAGCCTATATCGAGCGTACCGTGCATTTCCATTCTCCAGCCTGACACTTTTTATACCAGTCTAAGCAGGTATCTTGTACCAGTTTAACATAGGTGTAGAACGCTGTGGACTCAGTTCTGGAAATCGTTTGAGGTCCCCATGACATCCGCACCAATCCGGCTTGGCCAATTCGGCCTGCTGATCCTGCTTGCCGGGCAATTGCTGCTGCAGCTCGATTTTTCCATCATCAATGTCGGCCTTGCCGCCATCTCCGCCTCCCTGCATGCCGGCGAGACCGAGCTTGAACTTTTCGTTGCCGCCTATGGCGTCGCCTTTGCCGTCTGCCTGGCCATGGGCGCCCGCCTCGGCGACAATTTCGGCCGCAGGCGCATGTTCGGCCTGGCCGTTCTGATGTTCTGCCTTGCCTCGCTGCTTTGCGGGCTGGCGACTTCGGTCGCCTTCCTCATCGTCGCTCGCGCGCTGCAGGGAATTGCGGCAGCGCTCATGGTGCCGCAGGTGCTGGCGACCATCCATGTCAGCCTGACCGGACGCGATCACGCCCGCGCCGTCTCGCTCTATAGCGCGATCGGCGGCATCGCCTTCATCGTCGGCCAGGTTCTCGGCGGCTTCCTGATCTCGGCTAATATTGCCGGTTCCGGCTGGCGCAGCATCTTTCTCATCAACCTGCCGATCTGCATTCTGATCCTGCTCAGCATGTGGCGCCATGTTCCCGAAACGCGTGGCCAAGGCAGGGTTCCGGTCGACTGGTCAGGCATGATCACGCTGGCGCTGCTGACGCTCTCGGTCCTGCTACCGACTGCGCTCGGCCCGTCGCTCCACTGGAATTGGCTTTGCCTGCTCGGCTTCGTGCCGATCCTACCGCTGGTGGCGCTCCTCTGGCGCATCGAGCGCGCCAAGGAGGCGCGCGGTGCCTTCCCGATCCTGCCTCCCTCGCTCACCCGCATCTCCAGCATGCGGTTCGGAGGACTGATCGCCATATTGTTCTTCACCTGCTGGAGCGGCTTCATGTTCGTCTTCGCCCTGACGCTGCAGGCAGGTGCCGGGCTGACACCGCTGCAATCGGGCAATGCCTTGATCGCGCTCGGCGGCTCCTATTTCATCTCTGCCGCCTTCGTCACGCGTCGCCTTGCAAACATACGCCGGGAGCTCATGCTGGCAATGGGTTGCGTGATCCAGATGACCGGGCTTGCGCTGCTTATCGTGACGCTCGAAACGGTCTGGCCGCAACCCGGCGTCATCAACCTTATTCCGTCCACCGTCCTGATCGGTTTCGGACAGGCTCTCATCGTCAACAGCTTCTACCGGCTCGGCCTTGCGGACGTACCGCATGAACATGCCGGCGCCGGCAGCGCCATGCTTGCGACCATGCAGCAGGTGTCATTGGGTCTTGGGCCTGCGATCCTTGGGGCCGTATTCGCCCAGGTGCTGCAATATTCCGGCGCCTATCTCTCGGCCGGGGTAACGGCGATCACCGTCGAACTCGGGCTGATGGCCATTCTGCTGGCGGCCACGCTTCTGCGGCTGGCGCGGCAGCGCAGCCGACCCGTAGAGGCCGAAATCGACGACACTTTGATCGTCGCGCCGGAATGATCGCGCCGACGGGGTGAGTAATCTGCTGATCCCATAGCAAAGTCCGGCCTGTCGCCAGGCCGGACTTGCATGCATGTAAATGGCTTTTGACCAGGCGCCGCTACGCCGGCAGCTGGAAGGCCCAATTGGCGATCAGCACGATGGCAAGCCCGCCAACGAGCGCCAGATAGGGTAGAATACCCGCCTTCCTGACGCCCAGGTCCTGGCCGACCAGGCCCAGATCGTCCATGGCGCCGGCCGGGAATTTGCCGCCGTCACGCACATAATGCCTGTAGGCAAAGACCGGCAGGATAAGGGCCGCGAAGGCAAAGCCGATCCAGAGGGCATTGGCATAGCCCCAAACCTTCGCCCCCGCGCCGAGGAAAAGCGCGTTAACGAAAGCAAGGATCGTGTTGAGGCCGATGAGCCAGGACGGTGCCTTCCACGGGCGCTCGACATGACCGGAGTCCATGCGGTGGATCCAGCCGGAATTGAGGTTGAGGAAGTTGAAGATGATGTATCCGACGTTGGAGACGGCGAGCACGAAGAAATAGCCGCTGGTGTCGGATGCGATTGCCAGAAGAGAAAGGTTGAAGGCGAAGTCGGTCCACATCGCTCTCGTGGGCGCACCGTTCTCGTTCACATGATCGAGATATTTCGGCAGCCAGCCATCCTTGGACCCCTGATAGAGGGTGCGCGAGGAACCGGCCATCGCGGTCATGATCGCCAGGAACAGCGCCAGGATCATCAGGATGACGAGCAGCTGCGTGACGATACGACCGGCGCCGATCAGGCCGCCGAGCGCTTCGGCGACGCCGGTGCCATCAACAATGCCCGGAGCCAGCATGCCGGCATGGCCGAGCACGCCCTGGAAGGCGAAAGGCACGAGAAAGAAGAAGATGCAGCAGGCAAGGCCGGAATAGAAGATTGCCTTGAACGTGTCCGTCTTCGGGTTCTTCAGTTCGCGCGTATAGCAGACGGCGGTTTCAAAGCCGTATGTCGACCAGGCGGCAATATAGAGGCCACCCAGAAAGAGCGTCCAGCCACCATTGCTCCAGGTTCCGTCCGTGCCGGCGTAAGCCGCTGTAGGCGGCACGAGGCCGGTAACGTTGGAGGAAACGATCTGGCCGCTGACGATCGGATAGACGCCGATGATGAGCAGCGGCACCAGCACGATGATAGCAAGCCACTTCTGCACGCTCGCCGTCTCGGAAATGCCGCGATGCTGGATCGCAAAGATGATCAGCATCAGGATGCCGCCGATGAAGAAGGTGGCATTGATGTTGGCGGTCGCGAGGAAGGGAATGTTGAAGGTGAAAAGCGACCAGTTGCGGATAGCCGGCGTCAGGGCGGCGACACCATCGGCACTTAAAAGCGCCTTTACCGCATCCGCCGGCGTGGTGCCGGCATGGGCGGCAATATATTCTGCCACCCGCGGGCTATCGGCGGTAACGGACGTGGCATGCGCGCTGATCCAGCTCAGCACGGCCTGCGAATCCGCCGCCGGAATGGGAAAGAAGGCATTGAGAATATAGCCCGCCGCAATGGCGCAGCCGAGCGACAGCACCGGCGACCAGGCAAACCAGTTGCACCAGACGGAGAGCGGCGCGATGAATTTCGAATAGCGCAGCCATGCCGTCGCGCCATAGACCGAGGCGCCTCCGGACTTGTTGCCGAACATGCCGGCGATTTCCGCATAGGTGAAGGATTGCAGGAACCCCATGATCATCGAGATGATCCAGACGACAAAGGCAAGCTTGCCCGTCGTACCGGCGATGCCGCCGATGGAGAAAAGAACAAGTGGCGGTACGCCGGCTGCCACCCAGAACGCGCCCTTCCAGTCAAGCGCGCGTATAAGCTTACCTTCGGTGCCGGCAGAAGCGCCGGCGTCCACGATATCCGTCATTAGTGATATTCCCCATCTTTGTTCCGGACGTATCTTTGTACGTCTCCCTGAACGTGCCTCCCATGGCATTGCGGGGCTTGCTGGAGGTTTTCATGAGCCGAGTCTGTGCGCGGGTTCCAGATGCATGCCCTTTATACATAGTGAAGATATTTTCTTTTTAGTCAATATCCCTTTACTTTCGGACGGCATTTTGTCAGCATGATTCCAGTGTTCAAACGCACTGCAATTCCCGAGAGGGCTTGATGCGAGATCTCCACCCGCCAATAGCCGGAATACGGCCGATTTCGGCGAGCATTGTGCGCTATCCGGGCATTCCAGCCCTGCCGCAAGATACCGAGCGTTATCGCTGCAAGGGCGGCGGCTCGCTGGTCGTACGCGTCGAGCCCGGCGATCGCATTACGCTGACAGACAGCGAGGGTGGCCAGGTCTGTGAGCTCACCTTCATCGACGAAAAGGGCCGCTTTCAATCCGCTGGCCTGGGTTCTGCATTCACCGGCGAAGCGACAGGTCTGAAAACCATTCTTTCCTCAAGCAATGAAAGCGCTGCTCGCGTCAGGACGGCGCTGGAACGTCGCGGGGCCGATCTAGCGTCCGCGGCAGCACTTCGCCTCTTCGGAACATCGTCGCCAGCGGGCAACATGGCGGAATTCACCATCGCGACCAAGGGCCTGCTTGTCGCTTGTGCACCTGGAACGGCCATGTCGCCCGAGGCGCAGGACACGGCAACACCGATCGAGGTCAGGATACGCCGCACGACCATCCTGCGCGACTACGTGTCTGCGCTGCCCGAACCGCTCGCAGATCCGATCGAGGACATTCGCATCAAGGCGGCAACCGCTTCAGCCTATTTCGTTCGCGCCGGCGAATATATTCAGATTATCGATGTCTATGGCCGGCAATGCACCGATTTTCAGGCCTTTTCCGCCCGTAAGGTCGACAAGGGCCTCGATCTTGCGCTCGATTCCACGGTGACCCGCACCCTGCTCGGCCGCAGCTATCCCGCTCCCGGCCTGCCGTCCAAGGCGTTCGACCGCGATTTCGAGCCGCTGGTGGAAATCGTGCAGGACACGGTTGGCCGCCACGACGCCTTCGCAACGGCCTGCAATTCGCGCTATTACGACGACATGGGCTATCCCGGCCACGTCAACTGCACCGACAATTTCAACGCGGCGCTCGCACCTTATGGTATTGCCGGCCGCAAGGGCTGGGAAGCGCTCAACTACTTCTACAACACCAATGTCGATCACAATAACCAGCTTTATCTCGACGAGCCCTGGTCCAGGCCCGGCGATTACGTCCTGATGCGCGCGCTGACGGATCTGGTCTGCGTTTCCTCCTCTTGCCCCGATGACATCGATGCGGCCAATGGCTGGGACCCGACCGATATCCATGTGCGCACCTTTTCCGGCAAAGAGAAATTTACACGAGCGGTGGCTTATCGCATGACCCCTGACGCCGACCCCGAATTGACGCGGGAAACCGCGTTCCACCCACACCTCTCCGCCCTAACGCGCGATTACACCGAATATCGCGGCTTCTGGCTGCCGAACCGCTTCTCCTCGGAAGGACCGGTCGAGGAATATTGGGCCTGTCGCGAACGCGCCGTGGTCATCGACCTTTCGCCGCTGCGCAAGTTCGAGGTGACGGGGCCGGATGCGGAGGAATTGCTGCAATATTGCCTGACGCGCGACGTGCGCAAGCTATCGACCGGCCAGGTCGTCTATTCCGCCATGTGCTACGAACATGGCGGCATGATCGACGACGGCACGCTGTTTCGTCTCGGCGACAAGAACTTCCGCTGGATCGGCGGTGACGACTATAGCGGCATCTGGCTGCGCGAGCAGGCCGAGAAGAAGGGCTTCAAGGCCTGGGTCCGCTCTTCCACCGACCAGATGCACAATATTGCCCTGCAAGGCCCGAAGAGCCGCGATATCCTCAAGGAGATCATCTGGACGGCGCCGCGCCAGCCCACGATCGGCGAGCTCGAATGGTTCCGCTTCGCCGTCGGCCGTATCGGCCACTTCGAGGGGGCGCCGGTCGTCGTCTCTCGCACTGGCTATACGGGCGAGCTCGGTTATGAAATCTTCTGCCATCCGAAGGATGCGGCGACCGTCTTCGACGCCGTCTGGAAAGCCGGCGAGCCCTATGGGCTGAAGCCGATGGGCCTGGAGGCGCTGGACATGGTCCGCATCGAGGCAGGCCTGGTCTTTGCCCATCATGAATTCGACGATCAGACCGATCCTTTCGAGGCCGGCATCGGCTTCACTGTGCCATTGAAGTCCAAGCAGGATGACTTCATCGGCCGTGACGCCTTGGTGCGGCGCAAGGAAAATCCGCGACACCTGATGGTTGGCCTCGATATCGAGGCGAACGAAACCGTTGGGCATGGCGACTGCATCCATATCGGCCGCGCGCAGATCGGCGTGATTACCAGCGCCACACGGTCGCCGATACTCGGCAAGACCATCGCGCTTGCCCGCGTCGACGTCACGCATGCCGCTGTTGGCACCAGGGTCGAGATCGGCAAGCTCGACGGTCAGCAGAAGCGACTTCCGGCCGTCATCGTACCGCTTTCCCACTACGATCCGCAGAAGACGCGGCCGCGTTCCTAATCCGCTTTTCGCTGCGCGCTCGAAATCGCGCGTGCGGCCTCTTCCGAGGAGTTCGCGAGCGTGCGCATCTCCGCCGCCAATACGGCAAAGCCCGATCCGGCCGTTCCGGCTCTCGCCGCCTCGATGCCGGCATTGACGGCAAGTAGCTTCAAATAGCGCAGCGACTGCAGGATCTCGTTCGTCTTGGATGCCGTGACCCGCATGCCCGCGGTCTGTTCGTCAAGGCGCTGATAAAGGGATTCGACGTTCAGGATGCTGCCCTCGAGATAGAGCAGCTCGCCGGCCTCGTCCCAGACACCGCCGCCGGTCTCCGTCACCCAGATAAGGTGTCCGTCGCGGTGGCGAATTCGATATTCCATCGTCCAGTCCGTGCGGGCTTCCAGCGCCTTGCCGACGAGCTCATCCATGAGCGGAATGTCGTCCTCGTGCATGATCGAGGTAAAGGTTCGCGTGCTGTTACCGATAATCTCGTCGGCGGGATAGCCGAAGATGCGCTCAATGCCATCGGTCATTTCGAGCATCGTATAGTTTTCGTCTGCCCGGCAGCGATAAAGGAAACCGGCCATGCGGCCGAGAACGCTTGTCTGGAAATCCATGGATGCCATGCCCGAAGAGAAGGTTGCGGATGAACTCGTTTCGTCTCAACGCACAAAAGAGCCGGCAAGGGCTGCGCTTCGCCTCCCTTGCCGGTTAGGTGGGGAAATGACCGCAGATCAATTGCGCAGATATTCCTCCATCGAATCGTCAAGCGCGTCGACCCAGGGTGTGTGATGTGTCGGCGACATGGTGCCGGTCATCAGCGAACGGTAGGCATGGTCGCGGAAGCCCATGATGTTTTCCGCCTTGTGATGCTCCCATTCCATAAAGGTCTGGTTGGTGCCTTCAATATCGAAGCTTGGATAGTCCGTCTCGGCGAGCAGCTCCTTCACATAGTCGCCCTGATACCAGATCATCTGCTCGGCATCCTCGAGTGTCTCCTCGCGGGCGCGCCACTTGTCGAAGTTCGCCTGCAGCTCTGCTTCCGACGGCAGCTTGATGCGGCCCATGATGACATCGCGCGCCCACCAGGCCTGCACGTCGAACATGTTGAAGGTGTAGAACTGATCCTGCATGCCGATATAGAAGAGCTGTGGGTTCCCGTCGAAAATCACGCCCTTGTAGAGGTGGTCGGCCCAGAGGCGATTGGCCGTCTTCAGGCGCAGATCATCCGGCATGAACGGAAAGTGATGCTGATAACCGGTGCACAGGATCAGTGCGTCGACCTCCTTCGACGACCCGTCAGCAAAATATGCCGTCTTGTTTTCAAGCCGCGTCAGCAGCGGCCGCTCCTCGAAATTGGCAGGCCATTTGAAACCCATCGGCTTCGAGCGATAGCTCGTCGTTACGGATTTCGCCCCGTATTTCCAGCATTGCGAGCCGATATCCTCGGCCGAATAGCTGCGGCCGACGAGCAGCACGTCCTTGCCCTTGAACTCCAGCGCATCGCGGAAATCATGCGCATGCAGCACGCGGCCGTTGAAGGTCTTCACCCCCTCGAAATAGGGCACGTTCGGCGTCGAGAAGTGACCCGAGGCAACGACGACATAATCGAACACCTCGTCATACATCCGGTCCTGGGTGCGATCATGCGCCGTCACCGTGAACTTCTTCGTCCCTTCATCGAAGCGCACCATGCGCACCGGCGTGCTGAAGCGTACCCATTTGCGCACATCGGCCTTTTCGACGCGGCCCTTGATATAGTCCCAGAGCACGGCGCGCGGCGGATAGGAGGCGATCGGCTTGCCGAAATGCTCCTCGAAGGAATAGTCGGCGAATTCCAGGCATTCCTTCGGGCCGTTCGACCAGAGATAGCGATACATGCTGCCATGGACGGGTTCGCCATATTCATCAAGGCCCGTGCGCCAGGTATAGTTCCAAAGGCCGCCCCAATCCGCCTGCTTTTCGAAGCAGACGACTTCCGGGATATCAGCACCCTTCTTTGCGGCCGATTGAAAGGCCCTCAACTGGGCAAGGCCCGAAGGGCCGGCACCGATAACGGCAACTCGTGTCATGTGGCATTCCCCTTCTCGATTGTATCGATATTCTTATGGCATGCGGTCGTTTGGCGTGGTGCCCGGCATCAATCCGGGAAAATGCCGGGACTGGTCGGGGCGCCGTCGTCATATTTCGAAAGCCAGTCGATCGTGGTCTGTCGGAACCGTGTCAGGCCCTTGTAGTCGATGAGTTCCGGCGGCAGGGTTTTCAGCACACGCGGGAAGCGGCGCGCCCATTTCGGTACGGTGACGAGTTCATCCATGTTCATCAGGTAGCAGCGGATGACAAACAGGATGGCGTTGGAACGCGGCAGGCGCCACAGGCTCTGCAACTCGACGCGAAGATGCACCTTTTCGCCGACATTCTCAGGCGTCACCGTAGCGCGATCCGGACCCCATTTCGGATAGTTTTCGGGGCTGGTATCGAGGCGCGGATTGATCGTCATCGTCCAGTTGAACCGGCGTGTCGGCTTGCCCAGCTGCAGGTTCAGGAGGAATTTCAAGGCACGGTCGAAGACGCCGATCTGGTGGGCGAGCGGCACCGGCCCGTGCCATTCCATGAAGTTCATACCGATGTCGAAATCGAGCGACCAGTCGGCCTGGGTCGTGACCATGCCGGCATCCATCCAGAGATTGCTGTCGCGCTGGTCGACGATGCAGAAATCGCCCTGTGCCTGGCGGGTGATGTATTCGAAGGGTTCGTAGGGCAGCGTCGACGCATCACCGAAGGTGAAGGTGTCGTCGATGCCAAGGGGACGGTTGATCCAGCGCCACTGGTCACCGTTCTTGGTGAGCGTGAAATGCTCGGGATAGCCGGCTGCCTGCTCCTCCATCAAGAGTTCCAGCGTATCCCATTGCGCCGTCATCATGTGCGGCAGCGCCTGATAGCGTAAGGGATCCTCCTTCAGCACCAGAGCCCGGTCGTGCATCTCGGCGACATAGTGCTCATCGACGTCGATGAGACTTTCGAAGACCGTATTCGGCTGCCCCTTCACATGCGGTTCCATGTTGACGGAATACATGTATTCGTCGCGATCGAAGGGGAACGGAAAGCGCCGGATATTTTCCGGACTGTTGCGATAGCTGAAATCGTCCCGGAATGTTTCATTCTTGAAGGCGATTGCCATGTCCGTTCTCCTGAGTATCGGCCTGAAGCCTAAAGATCGAGATGCAATGCGCTTCCTTCGAAACGGGAAACGCAGATCATGACCTTTCGGCCGGAAGCCTTTTCTTCGTCGGTCAGATAGACGTCGTTGTGCAGAAGCTTGCCATCGCAGGCCGCGACACCCGTCTCGCACTGCCCGCAGGCGCCGCCGCGACAGAGGAAGGGCGCATCGATGCCGGCAGCCTCGATCGCCTCCAGCATGCTTTCGTGATGGCCGACATGAACGGTCTTGCCCGACCGCGTCAGCGTGACGGAGAAGGGTTTGCCGGGCTGCGACGACAGAAAGCGCTCGGAATGCAGGTTCTGTTCCGGCCAGCCGGCCTCGATGCCCGTTTTCAATACGCCATCGATCATGCCGGCCGGGCCGCAGACATAGAGATGCGTGCCGAGCGGCTGGCTTTCAAGCAGGCGGGCGACGGGCATGAAATTACGATCGGCATCGCAATAGATCTTCACCCGCTGCTGGCCATATTGCTCGACAAGCTCGCGGCAATAGGCGCCGCGATCAAGCGAACGCACGGCATAATGCAACTCGAAATTCGCGCCCTCGCGCGAGAACTGCTGCATCATCGCGATGAAAGGGGTGATGCCGATGCCGCCGGCAATCAGGAGATGCTTGCGCCCGCGCCAGTCCGGCTGGAAGAGATTGACGGGATAGCTGACCTTGAGCTCGTCGCCCTCCCTCACCTTCTCATGCATGAAGGCGGAGCCGCCGCGTGAATCCTCGACGCGCAGTACGCTGATCTCATAAGCCGAACAATCATGCGGCGGCGACATCAAGGAATAGGCATTGCGCCTCATATGCCCTTCGTCGTTCATCGAGACGATCACATGTGCGCCACCGGAGAAATACGGCATCGGCTTGCCGTCGAGACGCTCGAAGCGAAAACGCTTGATGCGCTCAGCAATGGGAGTCACCTTCGCAACGCGGACCGGAATTTGCGTACCACCGCTCACAGGAACAACTCCTCTGGATCGGGCGCAGTACCCGGCTCTTCCGCATCGATGTTGACGCCCTGGAAGGCGCCAAGACGGCGCGAGTAGTGGTCGCGCACCAATAGCGGAAGCCCGCAATGGCCGCAGGCGAAAGGACTATGCGTGACATCGTCGGTGATGCCCTTGCAGTGGACGCATTGCACGCGACGGGACAGCGATCCGCGATGTTCCGTGATAATCGAGGCATGATCCATGCCGTAGTCGAGCGCCACCATCATTGCCTGGCCGATGAAGCCTTCCGTGCCGGCGATATAAAGCCGCGTGCCCATATGCGCCGTTGCAAGCGAGCCTTTCAGGCGGAAAAGCAATGTCGCAATCGTCGGCGCCGTGAAGAACATGTCGGCGCCGAGCCTGCGCAGGCTCTCGTCGTGACCCTTGCCCTGCGAGCCACGCGCGACATAAAGGATTTCGCTGCGCGACAGGACCGCATCATCGAGCGCCGGCTTCTGGTTGAGGAGGGCATTGGCCCCCTCGCCTTCCAGCGCAAACAGATGCCGCCGGGCGTGCGGCTGAATGGAGAGACCCCTGTAGACCGGTCGGCTCTTGATGCCTTCGACAAGCATGAGCGCCTCCTTAGCCGATGGCCGTCCTCTTCTTCTTTTCCGGATCGTCGAACGGCAGCGTATGGGCAATCGCGCTCGCCTTGAGGCTCTTGCCGCGGACCTCCAGCTTCGCGCCTTGAACGGCCTTGTCAACGTCGAGACGGGCGATCGCCATCGATTTTTTCGTCAAGGACGAATAGCAAGGGCAGGTGATGACGCCGACCTTTTTGCCGTCGGCATAGACCTCGTCGCCGAGATCGGCCGGACTATCGGCATCGATCAGCATGCCGAAGATCTTGAAGCGTTCCTTGCCCTTGAGGCGTGCATGTTCCTCGGCTCCGCGGAAACCGGTCTTGCCGGGGCTGACGGTGAAATCGAGGCCAAGCTCCCACAGGCTGTCGCCGGGCGGCTGGTCGGCGAAAGGATACATCTGCGAGTTATCGTAGGGATAAAACAGCAGGTAGCTTTCGACGCGCAGCATGTCGAGAACGCTGAAGCAGCAGGGAATGATCCCCATCTCCTCGCCCTCTGCGACGATGCGGTCCCAGACCATCGGCGCATCCTGGCCACGTACGAAGATCTCATAGCCGCGCTCGCCGGTATAGCCGGTGCGCGAGATCATGACAGGTGCGCCGAACAGCGTCGTCTGCATGTGATGAAAATATTTGAGATCGCGGATGCCAGGCACGTATTTGGCAAGATAATCGACAGCGACCGGACCTTGCAGCGACAGATCGTGCAGGTCGTCGTCAAAGAGAACAGCGCAGTTGCGGCCGGCCGCCTGCTTGAGCACCTCCTCGTGGCCGGAGCCCGAGCCATGCACCAGCATCCATGAGTTCGGACCGGTTCGGTAGACGATGCAGTCGTCGGTGAAGTAGCCGCGCTCGTTGAGCATCGCAGCATAGACCGAGCGGCCGGGATAGATCTTCGACATGTCGCGGGTGGTGATATAGTCGAGGACGGCAATGGCGTGCGGCCCGACCAGATGCACCTTCTTGAGGCCGGAAACGTCCATCAGCCCGGCCTTGGTGCGGATCGCGACATGCTCCTGCGACATGTCCTTCTCGTAGGTCCAGGCGGTTCCCATGCCGCTCCAGTCCTCGAGTTTCGATCCGAGAGCACGGTGCCGGTCCGCCAAGGCGGAGAAACGCCATGATAATGCCATTTCGTTCCCTCTTTTTCTTCTATGGAATATTTATTTCCTGACTATAATCGTCTTTCACGCCTTGGCAAGCCGATCCGAGGTGTTTTTCTTGACTCTTCAGGCGGCATTTCGTTCAAAACCTCGGTGGCCTTTTGCCGGCTGAGCGATGGGCAGCGATGACGGTATTGGCCATCAGCATGGCGATCGTCATCGGACCGACACCGCCCGGAACCGGCGTGATGGCGGCGGCGACTTCGGAGACTTCGCCATAGGCGACATCGCCCACCAGCCGGCTCTTGCCCTCGCCCCGCTCCGGTGCGTCGATGCGGTTGATGCCGACATCGATGACGGTCGCACCCGGCTTCACCCAATCCGCCTTGACCATCTCAGGCCGGCCGACGGCCGCCACCAGAATATCGGCACCCCTTGCCACCGCGGCGAGATCCTTCGTGCGCGAATGCGCCGTCGTGACCGTCGCATTGGCAGAAAGCAGCAATTGCGCCATCGGCTTGCCGAACAGATTGGAGCGGCCGATGACCACGGCGTTCAGACCCGACAGGTCGTCGCCATGGATGGAGCGCACCAAAAGCATGGCGCCGGCCGGCGTGCACGAGATCAGCCCGGTTTCGAGATCGCCGGTTGCCAGCTTGCCGGCATTGACGACATGCAACCCGTCGACATCCTTCTCCGGCTTGATCGACTGGATGATCGCATCGGAATTAAGATGCTTCGGCAACGGCAGCTGCACGAGAATGCCGTGGATGGACGGATCGTCATTTAGCGAAGCCACGAGCTTTGCCAATTCTTCCTGCGTCGTCTCGGCCGGCAGCGTGTGCTGGATGGAGTTGAAGCCGCATTCCCTGGCCATGCGGCCCTTGGCGCCGACATAGGTGTGGCTGGCCGGATCGTCGCCGACGATGACGACCGCAAGTCCGGTCTTCACGCCGGCCTCGTCTTCAAGCCCAACCGCTGCAGCCTTCACGGCCTCGATCACCGATGCCGCCGCTTGTTTCCCGTCGATCACTGTTGCGAGCGTCATCACTCACCCCATGCGCTCGGAGGCATAGGACCCCGGACTTGCCGGGAAGACGACGGTGCGGTTGCCGTTGAGGAAGGTGCGGAAGTGGATATGCGCATGGATGGCGCGGGCGAGAACCTGGCTCTCCACATCGCGGCCGATTGAGACATAGTCCTCGGCCGACTGCGCATGCGTGATGCGCGCCGTGTCCTGCTCGATGATCGGACCCTCGTCGAGATCGGCCGTCACATAATGCGCCGTCGCCCCGATCAGCTTCACCCCGCGCTCATAGGCCTGCTTGTAGGGGTTCGCCCCCTTGAAGGACGGCAGGAAGGAATGGTGGATGTTGATGATGCGGCCCGACATCTTCTGGCACATCGAATCCGACAGGATCTGCATGTAGCGGGCGAGCACGATCAGCTCCGTGCCGGTCTGCTCGACCACATCCATGATCCTGGCTTCCGCCTCCGGCTTGTTAGCCTTGGTCACCGGAATATGGTGGAAGGGGATGTCGTGGTTGACCACCACCTTCTGATAATCGAAATGGTTGGAGACGACGCCGACGATGTCGATCGGCAGGGCGCCGATCTTCCAGCGATAGAGCAGGTCGTTGAGGCAATGGCCGAAGCGCGAGACCATGAGCAGCACCTTCATGCGCTTCCTGGCATCGTGGATTTCTGACACCATGGCGAACTTCTCGGCGATCGGCTTGAAGCCTTCGGCGAGCGCTGCCTCGCCGACGCCTTCCTCGGAGATGAAGGAGACGCGCATGAAGAACATGCCGGTATCGAGATCGTCGAACTGGCTGGAATCGACGATATTGCAGCCCTCACCCGCCAGATAGTTCGAGATCGCCGCGACAATCCCCCGCGTCGACTTGCACGCCACTGTTAATACATAGCTCGTCATGCTGATCTTCCTCCGCCGTCCACGGCTGAAATTCCGCTGCTGTGTCGAGGGATTGCGCCCCGGCACAGCAGCCCATTCAGGCGTCTTTTTGCTACGCACTCAGATATCGAGCGTACTATCGCGCTCCCACTGCGTGAAATGCGAGCAGTAGGCGTTCCATTCCTGGTGCTTGAGCTTCAGATAGGCTTCGGAAAATTCCGAACCGATCGCCTGCTTCAGCCCCTCGTCCTCGTCATAGGCCCGCAAAGCATCGAGCAGATTGAGCGGCAGGCGCGGCGCATTCTTCACCAGGTGACCCTCCGCATACATGTCGATGTTGTGATGCGGTCCCGGATCGGCCCTGTTGCGAAGGCCATCGAGGCCGGCAGCGATGATGACCGCCTGCAGCAGATAGGGATTGACGGCGCCATCGGGCAGGCGCAGTTCGAAGCGGCCGGGGCCAGGCACGCGCACCATATGGGTGCGGTTGTTGCCGGTCCATGTCACGGTATTAGGAGACCAGGTGGCGCCCGATGTCGTGCGCGGGGCATTGATGCGCTTGTAGGAATTGACCGTCGGGTTGGTGATCGCCGCCAGCGACGAAGCGTGCTTCATGATGCCGCCAAGGAAATGCTTGCCCTCGGCCGACAGGCCGAATTCAGCCTCCCTGTCGGCAAAGACGTTGGTCCTGCCGTCATTGCTCCACACGGAGATATGGCAATGGCAGCCATTGCCGGTGAGCCCCTTGAAGGGCTTAGGCATGAAGGTGGCGCGAAGCCCGTGCTTCTCGGCAATCGACTTGACCATGAATTTGAAGAAGGAATGCTTGTCTGCCGTCTTCAGGGCATCGTCGAATTCCCAGTTCATCTCGAACTGGCCGTTGGCGTCCTCGTGATCGTTCTGATAGGCGCCCCAGCCGAGTTCCAGCATATAATCGCAGATCTCGGAAATGACGTCATAGCGCCGCATGACGGCCTGCTGGTCGTAGCAGGGCTTTTCCGCCGTATCATATTCGTCGGAAATCTTGGCGCCATCGGCCGTGATCAGGAAGAATTCGGCCTCGACGCCGGTTTTGACGCGCTTGCCGGCTGCTTCTGCTTCTTTCACAAGCTTCTTCAGCACGTTTCGCGGCGCCTGGGCGACCAGTTCGCCCTCCATCATGCAATCGGCCGCGACCCAGGCAACATCCTTCTTCCATGGGAGCTGGATGACGGAGGAGGCATCGGGTACGGCAAAAAGGTCGGGATGGGCAGGCGTCATGTCGAGCCATGTGGCGAAACCGGCAAAGCCGGCACCGTCTTCCTGCATGCCGGCAATCGCCTGAGCAGGCACCAGCTTGGCACGCTGGCCGGAAAAAAGATCCGTGTAGCTGATCATGAAATATTTGATGCCTTTGTCTTTGGCAAAGGCAGCAAGATCCAGTGTCATTCTCGTTCCCCTTTGGATTTCTTCGAGACACTTCGATGATGCGTGGTACGGCCGGGCCTTTCGGCCCGGCCGGAATGTCAAAAGCCTCCCTTGCCCGGATACCAGTTGGTGCCGGCGAGCGGGATCTGCGCCATGGCGGCAGCTTCCATCGTCAGAGCACAGAGATCTTCCGGTTCCAGGTTGTGCAGGTGATTCTTGCCACAAGCGCGTGCGATCGTCTGCGCTTCCAGCGTCATGACTTTCAGATAATTGGCAAGGCGCCGGCCAGCCGCAATCGGGTCGAGCCGGCTTGCAAGCTCCGGGTCCTGCGTCGTGATACCGGCCGGGTCCTTGCCCTCATGCCAGTCGTCATAGGCGCCGGCCGTCGTGCCGAGCTTCTGGTATTCCTCTTCCCATTTCGGATCGTTGTCGCCGAGCGCGACCAGCGCCGCCGTACCGATAGCAACCGCATCCGCGCCGAGCGCCAAAGCCTTCGCCACATCGGCACCGGACCGGATACCGCCGGAGATGATCAACTGCACCTTGCGATGCATGCCGAGATCCTGCAGCGCCTGGACGGCAGGGCGGATACAGGCAAGCGTCGGCATACCGACATTCTCGATGAAGACGTCCTGGGTCGCGGCCGTGCCGCCCTGCATGCCGTCAAGCACGACGACGTCGGCACCGGCTTTGACGGCGAGCGCCGTGTCATAATAGGGGCGCGCGCCACCGACCTTGACGTAGATCGGCTTTTCCCAATCAGTGATCTCGCGCAACTCCATGATCTTGATTTCGAGATCGTCCGGACCGGTCCAGTCCGGATGGCGGCAGGCCGAGCGCTGGTCGATGCCCTTGGGAAGATTGCGCATGTTGGCGACGCGATCGGAAATCTTCTGGCCAAGCAGCATACCGCCGCCACCTGGCTTCGCACCCTGCCCGACGACGACTTCGATCGCATCAGCGCGACGCAAGTCTTTCGGGTTCATGCCGTAACGCGACGGGAGATATTGGTAGACCAGCGTCTGCGAGTGGCCGCGTTCTTCGTCCGTCATGCCGCCGTCACCGGTCGTGGTCGACGTGCCGGCAATCGTCGCGCCCCGCCCGAGCGCCTCCTTGGCATTGCCCGAAAGCGCACCGAAGCTCATGCCGGCAATGGTGATCGGGGTCTTCAGCGTGATGGGCTTCTTGGCGAAACGGCTGCCGAGAACGACGGTCGTATCACACTTTTCGCGATAGCCTTCGAGTGGATAGCGCGAGATCGAAGCGCCGAGAAAGAGCAGATCGTCGAAATGCGGCACCTTGCGCTTCGTGCCGGCGCCACGGATATCGTAGATGCCTGTCGCCGCAGCGCGGCGGATTTCCGCCAGCGTATGATCGTCGAAGGTCGCCGACTTGCGGGGTGGCGTAGGTGGGTTGTGATAGCTCATGAGGTCCCCTTCGTCTCAATAGGCGTCGGCATTGTCGATGTTGAAATTATAGAGTTTGCGGGCCGATCCGTAGCGCTTGAACTCCTCAGGCTTGACGCCGCGCACGCCGGCCTTCTCAAGAAGTTCGGAGAGCTTTTCCAGATGCTCCGGGCGCATTTCCTTTTCGATGCAGTCCGAACCGAGGCTTTGGACCGAACCACGCACGAAAAGCTTGGCCTCGTAGAGGCTGTCGCCCAGTGCATCGCCGGCGTCACCCAGCACGACCAGATGACCGGACTGGCCCATGAAGGCCGACATATGGCCGATATTGCCGTAGACGACGATGTCGATGCCCTTCATCGAGATGCCGCAACGCGAGGCGGCATTGCCCTTGATGACGAGCAGCCCGCCGCGGCCGGTGGCGCCGGCATACTGGCTGGCATCGCCTTCGATGACGACGCTGCCGGACATCATGTTTTCGGCAACGCCCGGACCTGCCGAACCGTGTACGGTGACGTTGCCGCCATCGTTCATGCCGGCGCAGTAATAGCCGACAGACCCTTTGATATCGACGGTGACGGGCGCATCGATACCGGCGGCCACGGCATGATGGCCGCGCGGATTGACGACTTCGAAGGCCAGGTCGTTGGTGCCCTCGGGAAGGCCATGGAGGGCGCTATTGAGTTCGCGCAGCGGCGTGACGGATAGGTCGAAAACTGGCATATAGATCTCTCTCGATTGCGGCGCTTCTGATCAGGCGGCCTTTTCGTGATCCCAGAAATAGACGGTCGCCGGCTCCGGCTCCCAGATGCGGGCATTCTCAATGCCCGGCAGATTGACCAGCGCGCGATATTCGGAGCCGAAGGCGACATATTGATCGGTTTCGGCCATGACCGCCGGCTTGCAGGCGATGGGATCGCGAACGACGCCGAAACCCGACTTTGTGCCGACGACGAAGGTGAAGAAGCCGTCGAGATCGTCGACCGCGCTTTCCAGTGCCGCGCCGAGATCTTTGCCTTTCGCCATTTCGGCGGTGAGGTAGGCGGCGGCGACTTCCGTGTCGTTTTCCGTCTCGAACGTCATGCCCTCGCGCTTCAGCTCGCGTCGCAGGTTGTTGTGGTTCGACAGCGAACCATTGTGAACCAGGCACTGGTCCGACCCTGTCGAGAAGGGATGGGCACCAAGCGTGGTGACGGCCGACTCGGTCGCCATGCGGGTATGGCCGATGCCGTGCGTGCCGGACATGGCGGTGACACCGAAGCGCGAGACCACGTCCTTCGGCAGGCCGACTTCCTTGTAGATTTCGACGGTATCGCCGCTGCTCATGACGCGGATGTTCGGACGCGATGCCGTCAGGGCCGCCCTGCCTTCGTCGAGCTTGTCCTTGGCAAGCGTGATGACCGCATGCGTGCTCTTGACCGTCACCGAAACGGGCACGTCGAGGGCGCGCCTCAGCTCATATTCCAGCCCGTCGAAATCCTTTATCGGATCGGCCGACTGAACGGTTATCTTCGCCGTGGCGCCATTATCGTTGCCGTAGATCGCAATGCCCGCGCTATCAGGTCCGCGATCGGTCATCGTGATCAGCATGGAAGATAGAAGCGCGCCGAGTTTCGGCTCCAGCGCCTTATCCTTCAAGAAAAGACCGACAATTCCGCACATGCCCAAAGCCTCCGTTTTCGCATCTGCAAAAATGGCTATCAGGTCCCTTGCGGTTTTTCAACTCAAAAGAATAAATTTTTCTTTTAAGGCAAGTCAGTCGGTCTTGCCCCGCTGTGGGTAACTGATGATCGACAGGTATTTTGCCGGCAGTTTTACCAGCACCTCCGGGCCATGCGGCGCGTCGGCATCGAAGAAGAGACTGTCGCCGGGCTGCATGGGATAAAGCTGGTCGCCGTGGCGGTACATCACCTCGCCTTCCAGCATGTAGAGGAACTCCATCCCCTCATGCTGGAACGTCGGGAAGACGTCGGAATCGGCAGTCAACGTGATGAGATAGGGCTCGACGATGACGCCGCTCGAATTGTTGTCGATATGGCCGAGCAGATTATATTGATGTCCCGCCCGCGTGCCACGCCGCTCGAGTTCGACGCCCTGGCCAGCCTTGACGAAGACGGCGTTGCGCGGCTCTTCATAGCGGCGGAAGAAGGCGGTCAGCGGCACCCCGAGCGCGCGCGACAGCGATTGCAGCGTCGTCAGCGACGGCGAGATATTGCCGTTCTCGATCTTCGACAGCATCCCGAGCGAGATACCGGTCGCGGCGGCAAGATCCGTCACGGTGATGCCGAGCTTCTTGCGATAGGCGCGAACCTCGTGGCCGATCGCCATTTCGAGATTGTTTTCCTTGGGCTCGCGCACCGCATGCGGATTCTGCAGGAAAGCCGAGCGTCCGCCATGGGATGGGTCGTCGGCCGCTATTTTATCTGCCTTGGTTTTCATTCTATATCCTTTTTGCCGGCAGGGCTTGCTGGGAAGAAGTCTATCCTCCCAGTGAAATTTTCTCAACTGCGACGAAAATCAGGTGCGGCGCGTATCGCCGGGCGCGATCCCATAGAGAGAGCGATAGGCCCGCGAGAAATGCGCGCCGCTGGAAAAGCCGGTGGCGACGGCGATTTCGGAAATCGAAAGCGGGCTCTGTTCCAGGAGCCGTCTGGCATGCTGCAGCCTTATCCGCCGATATTGCTCAAGGAATGTCGATCCGAGATGAGCGGCAAACAGCCGGTCGAGATGACGCGGCGTGACCCCGGCAATCCGGGCCATGGCAGCACGGTCGAGCGGCATTTCGATCGTCTCTTCCATCTTTTCGAGCACGCTCAGCAAGCCCGGATGATGAACGCCGTAACGCTCGGCAAGCGAACCGCGCTGCGGCGCTGCGGGCTCGCCAACTTCGGTGTGCAGATACCAGTCACTGACGCGCCGGGCAAAATCAGCGCCCATGCGTTCGGATATCAGCACATGCATCATATCGAGCGGCGCAATGCCACCGCCGCAGGTGATGCGGTTGCCGTCGATGACGAAGCGCGCCTGGCGTGGCGTAAGCGTGGGGAAAGCTTCAAGCAGTGCCGGCGCATGCTCCCAATGAATGGTGAAATCGCGCTCGGCCAGAAGCCCGGCGGCCGCCAGCAGATAGGGACCGCCGGAAATGCCGCCGATACGAACGCCTTCGCGTGCGAGCTGACGCAGGCAGGCAAGAACCGAAGGGTAGTGCCAGTCCCGGGGCGAGCCGCCGGCGCAAACGAAGACCGTGCCGAGATCAGACCCACGACCGGGGAGAGGTTCGGCCGGCACCGGAACGCCACCCGATGATACCGCCGGCGCACCGTCCGGCGAGAAAGTCGATAATCGGTAGATTTCGCGCCCGGCCAGAAGATTGGCGGCGCGCAATGGTTCACTCGCGGATGCAAAAGACATCAGGGCGAATCCCGGGATCAGGATGAAACCGATGTTTTGGGTATTTCTGATGTCGACTTGAGCCATGTCCCTTTTCTATCGAAATAGGTCCCAATCAGGCAAGTCGACATTTTTCACTCTGTCATCATGAGCGCAGTTCAAAGCGGACCTGACCATGCGCTATTCGGCTTTCTCTGTCTTCCTCAACGGCCTACGCGGCAATACCGGCTGGGCGCCAGCCTGGCGGCAGCCGCAACCGAAGCCACATTATGATGTCATCATCGTCGGTGGCGGCGGCCATGGGCTGGCAACAGCCTATTATCTCTCCAAGACCTTCGGCATCACCAATGTCGCTGTTCTGGAAAAGGGCTACCTAGGCTCTGGCAATATCGGCCGCAACACGACGATCATCCGTTCCAACTACCTGCTGCCCGGCAACAATCCCTTTTACGAGCTGTCGATGAAGCTCTGGGAAGGGCTGGAGCAGGACTTCAATTTCAACGCCATGGTCTCGCAGCGCGGCGTGCTCAACCTCTTCCACTCGGATGCACAGCGCGACGCCTACACTCGGCGCGGCAATGCCATGCGCCTGCACGGCGTCGATGCCGAGCTGCTCGACCGCGAGGCTGTCCGCAAGAAGCTGCCCTTCCTCGACTTTGAAAACGCCCGTTTCCCGATCATGGGTGGCCTGCTGCAGGCGCGCGGCGGCACGGTGCGCCACGATGCGGTTGCCTGGGGCTATGCCCGCGGCGCCGACAGCCGCGGCGTCGATATCATCACCGGCTGCGAAGTCACCGGTATCCGCACCGAAAACGGCCGCGTGACCGGTGTCGAAACCACCAAGGGCTTCATCGGCTGCGGCAAGCTGGCGCTGGCTGCAGCCGGCAATTCCACCGTGGTCGCCGACATGGCGGGGCTGCGCCTGCCGATCGAAAGTCATGTACTGCAGGCTTTCGTCTCCGAGGGCCTGAAGCCGTTCATCGACTGCGTCGTCACCTTCGGCGCCGGCCATTTCTATGTCTCGCAATCCGACAAGGGCGGCCTCGTCTTCGGCGGCGATATCGACGGCTACAATTCCTATGCCCAGCGCGGCAATCTCGCGACCGTCGAACATGTCGCCGAAGCCGGCGTGGCGATGATCCCGGCGCTGACGCGGGTGCGCTACCTGCGCACATGGGGCGGCGTCATGGACATGAGCATGGACGGCTCGCCGATCATCGACCGCACCCATCTCGACAATCTCTATCTGAACGCCGGCTGGTGCTACGGCGGCTTCAAGGCAACGCCGGCATCAGGCTACTGCTATGCCCATCTGATCGCCCGCAACGAGCCGCATGAAACAGCGACGCAGCTGCGCCTCGATCGCTTTCGGCGCGGCTACCAGATCGATGAAAAGGGCGTCGGCGCCCAACCGAACCTGCATTGAGGACATGATACGATGGCAAGCCTAATTTCCTGCCCTCATTGCGGAACTCGTCCCAAGGAAGAGTTCACCATCAAAGGGGATGCGAACCTCACCCGCCCGGCAGCCGATGCCAGTTCGGAAGACTGGTTCGACTACGTCTATCTTCGCGGCAATCCGAAAGGACTGCATAAGGAATATTGGCATCATTCCTCCGGCTGCCGCCGCTGGCTGATTGTCGAGCGCGACACGGTTACCCACAAGGTCCATGGCGTCAGCGACGCGGCGCTTGCCAAGCTTGGAGGTGGCGCATGAGCAGCTATCGTCTTTCCTCCGGCGGCCGGATCGATCGCGCCAAAACCATTGCCTTCAGCTTCGACGGCAAGGACCTCACTGGCCATCCCGGCGACACGCTTGCATCTGCTTTGCTTGCCAACGGCATCCAGCTCGTCGGGCGCAGCTTTAAATACCATAGGCCGCGCGGCATCCTGACGGCGGGAGCCGCCGAACCCAACGCACTCGTGACGACCGGCACAGGCGGTCGAACGGAAGCCAATACCCGCGCCACGATGATCGAGCTTCACGACCGGCTGATCGCCCGCAGCCAGAACCGCTGGCCCTCGCTCGGCTTCGATGTCGGCGCCGTCAACGGCCTGCTCTCCCCCTTCCTCAGCGCCGGCTTCTACTACAAGACCTTCATGTGGCCCGCCGCCTTCTGGGAGAAGATCTACGAGCCGTTGATCCGCAAGGCCGCCGGTCTCGGCAAGGCGTCCTATGAGGCCGACCCCGATTCCTATGAAAAGTGTTGGGCGCATTGCGATCTGCTCATCATCGGCGCCGGACCTACGGGTCTTGCCGCAGCACTGACAGCGGGGCGCGCCGGTGCGCGCGTCATCCTCGCAGATGAAGGCTTCGAGCTCGGCGGCAGTTTACTTTCGGAACCCAGCTCATCGCTCAAGGAGATGCTGGTCGAACTTAACGGCCTGCCCAACGTGCAATGCCTGCCGCGCACGACGGTTATCGGCTGGTACGACGACAATGTCTTCGGCGCGGTCGAGCGTGTCCAGAAGCATGTGGCAACGCCCGACCCGCGTCAGCCGGTCGAACGCCTCTGGCGCATCATCGCCAAGCAGGCGATCCTTGCGACCGGTGCCGAGGAGCGGCCGCTCGTCTTCGGCGGCAACGATATTCCAGGCGTGATGATGGCTGGCGCCATGCGCAGCTATCTGAACAGGCAAGCGGTCGCTCCCGGCAAGCGTACCGTTATCTTCACGACCAACAGTTCCGGCTACCGGACCGCTGCTGATCTTGAGGCGGCAGGTATGGAGGTGGCCGCCGTCGTCGATACGCGCGGTAATGGCGGCGAAGATTGGAACGGCAAGGCTCGGGTGCTGACCGGCGCATGCATCATCGACGCGCTTGGCAGAAAGCAGGTGCGTGGGGTCAGCATTGCGAGCGGATCGGGTACGCAGGAGATTGATGCCGATGCTCTGGCCATGTCCGGCGGCTGGAGCCCGATCATCCATCTCGCCTGCCATCGCGGCGCAAGGCCGGTCTGGTCGGAAAAACACGGAGCCTTCCTCGTGCCGGAAAGACAGGATGGCTTGCTGATTGCCGGCTCCGCGGCAGGCCTTGCCTCCACCGAGATTTGCCTTAGCGACGGAGCACGCAAGGCCGCCGAGGCATTGGAGGCAATCGGCTTTGGCAAGGTTGACCCCGCCTTTGTTTCAGCAGAGGAAACATCACCCACTGCCACGCCGCTATGGTACGTCAAAGGCGGCAAGGGCAAGGCTTTCGTCGACTATCAGAATGACGTTCACTTGAAAGACCTTGGTCTCGCCGTGCGTGAGGGCTATGGCGATGTCGAGCTTGCCAAGCGCTATACGACGAACGGCATGGCGACGGACCAGGGCAAGCTTTCCAATATCAACGCCATCGGCATTCTCGCCGAGGCTCGCGGCGTCTCGCCGGCCGAGGTCGGGACCACGACGTTCCGGCCCTTCTATACGCCTGTTTCCTTCGGCGCGCTGACAGGTACTTCGCGGGCTAAGCATTTCCAGCCGGCACGCAAATCCCCCTTGCATGCATGGGCGAAGAAAAACGGCGCGGTCTTCGTCGAGACCGGCCTCTGGTACCGCTCCTCCTGGTTTCCGCGGGACGGCGAAAAGACCTGGCGCGAAAGCGTGGATCGCGAAGTTTTGAACATCCGCAGGAATGCCGGGATCTGCGACGTCTCGACGCTCGGCAAGATCGAGATCTTCGGCAAGGATGCGTCAACCTTCCTCGACCGCATCTATTGCAACGGCTTTGCCAAGCTTTCCGTCGGCAAGGCGCGCTACGGCATCATGCTGCGCGAAGACGGCATGATCTATGACGACGGCACGACCAGCCGCTTGAGCGAAGACCATTTCTTCATGACCACGACGACGGCGCTCGCGGCCGGCGTGCTGACGCATCTAGAATTCTGCGCCCAGACGCTGTGGCCCGAGCTGGACGTCTATTTTGCATCGTCGACCGATCAATGGGCACAGATGGCGGTGGCCGGCCCGAAATCCCGGGCGATCCTCTCCGAAATTGTCGATGACGACATTTCCGACGCGGCTTTCCCGTTCATGAGCGCACGCGCGGTCTCCCTGTTCGGCGGTAAGCTCCAGGGTCGCCTCTTCCGCATATCCTTCTCCGGCGAACTCGCCTATGAGCTCGGCGTGCCCGCAGCCTACGGCGAATCGGTTGCCGACGCCATCATGCTGACGGGCCAAAGCCACGAGATCTGTGCCTATGGAGCCGAGGCGCTTGGCGTGCTCCGCATCGAGAAGGGCCACGTCACCCATGCCGAGATCAACGGCACGGTAACGCCTGATGATCTTGGCTTTGCCCGCATGGTTTCGGCAACGAAGCCCGATTTCATCGGCAAAGCGATGCTTCAACGCGAAGGCCTGCAGGCAGCTGACCGGCCTCGCCTCGTCGGCGTCAAACCGGTCAACCCGGCAACCAGTTTCCGCACCGGCGCCCATATCCTGGCGGAAGGCGCGGCCGCGACGCTCGAAAACGACCAGGGCTACGTGACATCGAGCGCCTTTTCGCCGAGCCTTGGCCATACGATCGGGCTCGCCCTCATCAAGAGCGGCCCGGAGCGCATCGGTGAGAAGATCATCGTCTGGAACGGCCTTAGAAACGAATTCACGGATGCGGTGATCTGCAGTCCCGTCTTCATCGACCCTCAGAACGAGAAACTCCATGCCTGATTTGCCGACATCGAAGCCGGTGCTTGCCGGCAAGGCCGTTTTGCAGGGCGGAACCATCCGGCTGGAGGCCCAGCCCGAAGGTCACCTTCTGCATGTGATGGGCGCGACCACGAGCGAAGAGATTGTCACCCATCTTCTGGCGGCCGGCCTTAGGCAAAGTTCCGTACGCCCAGCGGGATACCGGCAATGGTTCATCGCCGGCAATGAGCAGCTCGCTGAATCCCAAAGACAGGCGCTTGCCGACGCCCTGACAGGCCGCGCCTTCATCTGCGACCAAAGCCACGGCCGTATCCGTATCCTCGTTTCCGGCCTGAACGCTGCCCGGATGCTCAACAAAGGCACGGCGGTCGACCTGCATCCATCGAGCTTCCCGGAAGGAGGCAGTGCCATGACGCTTTTCGGTCATATCTCTGTGCAGCTCACGCGCATCGGTATGAACGATTTCGAGCTGACCGTGCTGCGCAGCTTTGCGGAATCGCTTTATGAGGAGCTTGAGGCTCTGGCTCGATCTCAGGGTGCCGAGCAGCTCACGCTCCGAGCCGCATCCAAGGAATCCTGACGCAGGCATATTCCGGCAAGGCCACCTCGCCTGCAGCTGCTATGCGCGCAAAGCGCGAGGCGCGCCTTCAAGCACAACGTTAGTAAGAAGAACTTATAATTAGACTCCTGTTAACCATCTTGCGTTTAAAGATTGTTAATCGAGAGGCAAATCCGCCTTCCCAGTTTTTGCGAATAATCGTTCATGTCGATCATCCACGCCCTCAGCGCAAATAGCGGTCGCCTCATCAGAATCACCTTCGGTCCAGGGGGACGCGAGCGACCGCCGGTGCGTGCCACCGGTAAAGCCAAGCTCGCCAAAGCCCGCATCATGATG
Organism: Rhizobium sp. ZPR4; assembly: GCF_040215725.1. Lineage (NCBI taxonomy): Bacteria > Pseudomonadati > Pseudomonadota > Alphaproteobacteria > Hyphomicrobiales > Rhizobiaceae > Rhizobium > Rhizobium sp. ZPR4. The sequence continues at coordinate 751,361 of NZ_CP157969.1, read as the reverse complement.
CTCGCAGGTGGGCTGGTGGTCTGCTATGTGGCGATCTTCGCTAGGCTTACCTATTTCGATATGGAGCCGAGGACCGACACGTCGGCGATTCCGCCGGATCATATCAGCGCCGCGCGGCCGGATATCGTCGACAGAAACGGCGAATTGCTTGCGACCGATATCCGTACCGTCTCGATGTTTGCCGAGCCCAACCGCGTGGTCGATCCGGACGAGGCTGTGGAGAAAATCGCCTCGATCTTTCCCGATATCGACCGCAAGTCACTCTATAAAAAGCTTTCCGACCGCCGCTCGCATTTTGCCTGGCTGCGTCGGCAGCTGACGCCGAAGGAACAGAGCGAGATCCTGGCGCTCGGCATCCCGGCGATCGGGTTTCGGCCTGAGGTCAAGCGCTTCTATCCGGGAGGGCGCACCGCCGCGCATATTCTCGGCTATGTCGATATCGACAATCACGGCGTCGCCGGGATGGAGAAATATCTCGACATGCAGGGCCTGTCGGATCTCGCTTCCACGGGCCTGACGAGCCGCGACCAGCTGGAGCCGGTGCGACTGTCGATCGACCTGCGTGTACAGAGCGTCGTTCACGACGTGGTGTCGGACGCGATCGGCCGCTACCAGAGTCAGGCGGCCGGCGCCGTCATCCTCGACATCCACACCGGCGAAGTGCTGGCCATGGCCTCGGCCCCGGATTTCGACCCGAACGATCCGCAGGGGGATGTCAAAGGCTGGCTGAATCGCATGTCGAACGGCACCGACGAAATGGGCTCGGTGTTCAAGACCTTCTCGATCGCGATGGCCATCGACACGGGCATGGTCAAGCTGACGGACACTTTCGACGCCAGCGCTCCCCTGCATTATGGCGGCTTCACCATCCATGATGACCGCGACGTGCCGCGGCGTGTTCTGTCTATCCCGGAAATCTTCCGCTATTCGTCCAACATCGGCACAGCCAAGATGATGGACAAGGTGGGCATGACTATCCAGAAGTCCTATCTGACCCGCTTCGGGCTATTGACGAAGATGCAGACGGAACTGCCCGAGGTGAAAGCGCCCAGCCAGCCAAAAGTCTGGAAGAAGCTCAACTCCATAACCATAGCCTTCGGCCACGGCGTCGCCACTACGCCGATGCAGACCGCCGTCGCCGGCGCAGCTCTCATTGACGGCGGCAAGCTGATCGAGCCTTCCTTCCTTCCGCGCACACAGGAAGAGGCGGAAAAGACCGAAACGATGATCGTCAAGAAGAGCACCAGCGACACGATCCGCTACCTCTTCCGTCTCAATGGCGAGCAGGGTACCGGCAGAGCCGCCGACGTCCCCGGCTATCATGTCGGCGGGAAGACCGGCACCGCAAACAAGGTCATTCACGGCGTTTATTCGCACAAGCTCAGTTTCAATTCGTTCCTGGCGGCGTTCCCAATGAATAACCCGAAATACGTGGTGCTGGCCTTCATCGACCAGCCGCTGACGGGCGTGCACAACCTCAATCTTGCTGCCGAAACGGCAGCACCCATGGTCCACGATATCATCGGCCGCGCCGCGCCGCTGCTGGGCGTCGAACCGGATTTCGGGTCGAACCTGCTCGCCGCATACTGAGGATTCGGGTCGCTGTGACCATGTCCGCGAAGATCGCGACAGTCAGACGGTGCTATAGCCGCAGCCGCGCAGGAAAAAAGCAGCTGCCTCGCGCGCATGGTTCTCCATCTGCTCCTTTACCGGTGTCAGATCGGCGTGAAACAATGAAGATATCATCATCGGCAGCAGCACCAGATCGATGAAGTATCGAGTCGTGGCTTCAAGGTTAGCCGGCGCGAAGGCAGCCAGTGACCTGAGCTCTTCGGCCTCCGCCAATTCTGCCACAAGCTTCATCGCGGTAGCCGTTCCATGCGCCCGCATGGCATAGTGGATCGTCGTTGCGAGATCCGGATGACGTGTCGCCTCGCCGATCACGCTGCGTATAAGCCCGATAGTCTCCGTCCTGATGGCGCGCTGGACGATTAAGACACCTGCGGATTGGAAGCGTTCAAGAATGCTGCCGGATGTCGCGGAAGCCACCATCTCGCCTGATCTCTGCGCCCAGCGGATGACGACTTCTCTGAACAGGGTCTCCTTGTTGGTGAAGCGCGCATAGATGCTCGGCTTGCCGGCTCTCGCGACTTCGGCAATCTCGTCAATGCTTGCGCCCTCATAGCCGCGCGTGATGAAGACCTGAAGGGCAGCCTGCAGAATTCTGTCCTCGACCTCGCCTGCTCTCTCCCGCGGCGGACGACCACGTCGCGTTGCATTTGTCTTTGCCGGTGTAATTTGGGGTTTTGCCATTTCTCGCGGCATGACGGACCTCACTGCTTTTTGATTGGCTTGGACGCGGTTTAGCACCCTCTGCAGCCCTTGACTAACACCCTGATCAGTTCTACGTCAATATTTAAATTGAACGTTTCGTTTCAATTTAAATCCTTGTGACAGAAGAGGTAGAAGATGAGCACGCCTCAGGATGAGACTCTCGGAAAATTGATTGTGCTGGAGCCGAAGATGGCCGGCGCCAAGATAAATCATGAGCAAAGTGGCCTCTCGGCCCCACAGGAAAGAGCAGAAGCGCCACAACCCGGCGATCAAACGCGAATCCTCGAAGAAAGCGCCGAAGCGCTGGACGATGCTGGCCAGAAGGATGTGGCGGGCGGCCCCTCCGGACGCCTGCGGATGCTCCTGATCGGCGGAAGCGCGCTCGCTGCAGCAGCGGTGGTAACCTTTATCTACTGGGACAACGCTTCGCATTATGAAAGCACCGATGATGCCTTCATCGCTGCGCGGCAATATGCCATCACCTCGCGAGTAGCCGGTTACATTTCTTCCGTCCCCGTCACCGACAACCAGCACATCATGGGCGGCGAGGTGATCGCCCGTATCGACGATCGCGACTATCAAACAGCTCTGGAGCAGACGCAGGCCCAGGTCACTGCCGCAAATGCCAATATCCAGAACACCGAGGCGCAGAAGCGGGTTCAGGAAGCGAATGTGGAAGAAACCAAGGCCCAGGTCGCGCAGGCCCAAGCCAATCTCGTCTTCGCCCAGCAGCAAAACGACCGCTATCAGGGACTGGTGAAAAGCGGCTCCGGCACTCTTCAGGAGGCGCAGCAATATACCTCGCAATTGCACCAGCAACAGGCTGCCCTGAACACCGATCAAGCCTCGCTGACCGCTGCGCAGCGTCAGCTTGACGCCTATGACTTCCAGATCGCCAACGTTCAGGCCACTCTCAAGCAAGATCAGGCACAGCTCGACCAGGCCAAGCTCAATTTCTCCTACACGACGATGACGGCGGCGCAGCCGGGTCGGGTAGTGCAACTGTCGGCCGGCGACGGCGAATATGTGCAGGCGGGCACGAATCTGGCCATGTTCGTGCCGGACAAGCTCTGGGTAACCGCCAACTTCAAAGAAACCCAGCTCGATCACATGCGTCCGGGCCAGCCGGTAACACTGACCATCGACGCCTATGGCGGCCGCGCGATCTATGGCCATGTCGCAAGCGTGCAGCCGGGATCGGGAACGGCGTTTTCGCTGCTGCCGGCAGAAAACGCGACTGGCAACTATGTGAAGATCGTCCAGCGTGTGCCGGTGAAGATCGAGCTTGATGATGTGCCAAGCGATGTCGCGTTGGGGCCGGGCATGTCCGTCGTCCCGACAGTGCGGACCGATGCCAGCCCCTCCCTGTGGGAAAGCTTGAGGAACGTGTTGTGAGCACGAACGCTGCCGCCAGATCGGTGGCAAACCCCTGGATCATTGCGATCGTCGTCGCGCTTGCCAGCTTCATGGAAGTGCTCGACACAACCATCGCCAACGTCGCCTTGAACTATATTTCCGGCGGCCTTGGTGTCAGCCAGGACGAAGCGTCCTGGGTCGTCACCACCTACCTCGTTTCCAACGCCGTGATTGTGACGGCCACGAGCTATCTCGTGCGTATTCTCGGACGCAGGACTTTCTTTCTCAGCTGCCTCGCGCTTTTTACCATCAGCTCCGTCATGTGCGGCTTTGCGCCCAATCTGCAATTCCTGCTGCTTGCCCGGATCCTGCAGGGCATCGGCGGCGGCGGCATGGTGCCGGTGGCGCAATCCATTCTCGCCGACAGCTTTCCGCCTGAAAAGCGCGGGCAGGGCTTTGCCCTGTTCGGCGTGGCGGTCGTCGTTGCCCCTGTCGTGGGACCGACATTGGGCGGCTGGCTTTCGGATAATTTCTCCTGGCACTGGTGCTTCCTGATCAACGGTCCCGTCGGCATTCTGACGCTTGCCGCCGTTGCCATGCTGATCAAGGAACCGGCAGACGCCGCCCAGGAGCGTGCCCAGAAGCGTAGCCAGGAACCCGGCTTCGATTGGATCGGATTCGGGCTCGTCGCCACCTTTCTCGGAATGCTGGAGCTGATGCTCGACCGAGGTCTGGAAGACGATTGGTTCGGCTCCAGCTTCATCGTCGCGGCGGCCGTGATCTGTGCGCTGGCTTTCCTGCTGATGATCCCCTGGGAACTGAAGCACAAGAATCCCGCGGTCGACATCAGAATGCTGGTCAGCCGCCAGTTCGGCACCTGCTTTCTGGTGATGATGGCAACGGGCGCGCTGCTGCTCGCCACGACGCAATACCTACCGCAGCTGGTTCAGCAGAATCTCGGCTACACCGCAACTTGGGCGGGGCTGATGCTGTCTCCCGGTGGCGTGGTGACCATGGTCATGATGTTCGTGGTCGGCTTCCTGTCATCGAAAGTGCAGCCGAAATATCTGATTGCGATCGGTGCCGGCTTCGTTGCCTTCTCCATGTACCAGGTGACCAGCGTCTATGCCGGTGTCGGCTTTTGGTATCTCGCCGAGGCCCGCATGCTGCAGGGGATCGGCCTGCCGTTCATCTTCCTGCCCATTACCTCGGCTTCCTATGACGGCATTCCTCCCAGCAAGACCGACCAGGCCTCTGCCCTGCTGAACGCCGCTCGCAACACCGGCGGGTCGATCGGCGTGTCTTTGATATCGAACATCATCGCCCATCGCGAACAGTTCCACCAAAGCCGCCTGGTCGAACATGTCATCCCATCGAACGGCGCCTATCAGGACACCTACGGTCAATTGAGCAACTATTTCATGGCGCAAGGAAGCTCACTTCTGACGTCTCAGCAACAGGCGCTCGCCTGGATCAATCAGCAAATACAGAGCCAGGCTTCGTTTCTCTCCTACATCGATGCGTTCTGGGTTCTGACGCTGATCTCGCTCGCCGCCATCCCTCTCGCCCTGACGCTGCGCAACGTAACGCTTGGCAAGAAGGCATCCATGGGGCACTGACGGACTGCCATCCCCGGTCGGAGCTTCAATACGGCAGAAGCTCCGACCGGGAAGGAAGCGACGGCCCACACTAACAGCTACCACAATCCATCCCGTGATCCCGATGCTGTGATGGAATCCATCGAGATCAAAACCCTGACAACTGTCAGGGTTTTGATCCAACCTTATTGGAGGGGTGGCACAGCTACATATTACCTTTCCGCCGGCCCTCGCACGCAGTGCAAATCTCTTGAGGCCAACTCCCCAACATCCGCGGCTTAGAAAACCCTGACAACTGTCAGGGTTTGGCGGCGAACGCCGAAAGCTGCTAGGCCGGCTTCCGGCCGCGAATAGGCACTCGCGATCGGGTGCTGAACCTCGCCCTAGCCCATGCGCGAAGATCGTCGCTTGCCGATGTCGCCCTTGCAGCTACTTTCACCTCAAGTGAGTTCCGCATGTCGCTCGAATTATACGCAGCTCTCGCCGCAGTAACGGTAGCACTCGTCCCGCTGCTAGGTCCGAATGCCGCGCTGATTACGGCGAATTCCATCCCGTATCCGATCTATCTCGGCCTTCTCACTTGGCCTTCACCAGCTCCCGATCTGACGAAGATCAAAGCAGAATCATGATCGGCGTGATCCATCTTCCCGCGATTTGCTACCACCGAGGGCGATATCATGCTGCAGCTCATCGTGCCTTCATTGATCTTTCCTGCCGTTGCCGCCATGCTCGGTTGCCGCTGGGCGCTGCTCGCCGACAAACTCTGGCATATTCTGGCGACGCAATGGGCAATCCGCAACCACCTCACCACGGCAATCTTTTTTCGCTGCCGCTGCCAGCTTGACGGGAATTGGATAAGTCTCATTGTTAATGGGGAACCGATGTGCTTGCCCCTCAGATCGGGCCATCGAAAAGCCGGCATGACCTCGGCTCACTGGCGCTGAGCGATGTCATTTCCGCCTGGCTGAGAGCAAATGTAGCCGACGAACAATTATCGGAATCAAGAGTAGAAAACGATGGCTGCTTCACAATTTTTTATCGCCGAGACCGAAAAATGGCTTGTAAACCACCGGGCAAATTCGGCCCTCCCCGGCTACCTCATCATAGCGTCCAAGACATCCGCCAATGACCTCTTCGATTTACCCGATGACACCTTGCGGGAGATCGGTCCCCTGCTGGCGCTGTCTCAAGCAGTGCTGAAACAGGAGCTGGGCGCTCCACGCGTCTATATCGGTCGATATGGTCATGTTTCCGGACTCGCCTTTCACTTCCATGTCATTCCTATCTACGATTGGGTGGAGACGCTGTTCTGGCAAGATGTCCGGTATCGCGCCCTCGGACAATTTGCCGAAGGGGAGGGGGAAACCGAAACGGACGGCGCCGAACTGACCCTGTTCGTCTGGCGCGAATTCTGCGAACGTCTTCAGCCGCCTCCGATCGAAGGGCCGACCGTTCCCGAGGCCATTGAGCTGCTGCGCCAGACGATGCATCTCAGTCTCCAGGCCATTTGAACGATATTGTTGACCGACAATTTTCTTGACTAATCGGTCCACTTAGCGTGCTATATTGCGCAAGACAGACGAAATGCTTCGCACTTCATGCCTAAATTCGGTGATGTCTAAATATCAGATTTCCCAATGAAATTTTTGGAATGCGAAGCTATATCGGCGTTAGCTTCCATGAGTCATACAGTGCCGATTAAGCCTTCCGAGGGACCGGAAGGCAATGTGCCGCAAGCCGCGATTTTGCCCCTAGAATAGGCGCAAAGCCTGTTCCGGATGAGCGATCCGATAGGCTTTTTGGATGAGTTTTCCGCTCGAATTTGTCAATCAGACGATATCCCGAACAAATAAAATCTCCACAGAGCTTGCGGTCGTTCGGCGCTATGCCCGAGCTCCGACTTGCGAGCCGGTTGGAACGATGGGCAGAGATGCGCAACAAATATGATCCGTTGCGCCTAGCCTATCCAGTTTAATGCCGATGTCAGCTGCGTTCGAATTTCTCAAGAACGGGCTCTTCGAATGGCGCGACTGTCCCAAAACGCGCATTACAAAATTGTAAGGGTGCTATTCATTTTCGGTTAAGTCTGAATCGGTCATCAAAGTCATGCGTAAACACGCAGCATCAACCCCCAATGCTTACGAGGTTTAACATGAAAAGCCTGCTTCTCTCTTCCGTTATCGCCCTGGCTTCGGTTGTCGCCGTCAGCGCTCCCTCCCAAGCGGCCCCGTTCCATCGTCATCACCACGATTGCGTTGTGAAGACCGTGAAGCACAAGGTTCATGGCCACTGGGTCGTTCGCAAGGAACGCGTCTGCCGTTAATCCAATGCGCAAATTCTGGTCGTCGGCAAAGTTCGACGGTCAATGGACGGCCATAGCTGAAGGGTCAGCTGTGGCCGTATCATTTGTTGGAAGCGACATGTCCAATGGACTGTGCGCTTTGCCGCGCCAGAGGCTTATTCCAACGGGCATATGAGGTCGTCAATATCTCGGGAACAGACGTACTCCAGACCATCAGGAAACCCTCAATAGGAGATCGCTGTCTCCATTATGTGCTCGAAGCAATGCCATAAGCGCCGGGCCGAGTGAAAATTCACCGCGTTTCGCTTTGGCTGTAAGGTCCCGGAGATAGGCCCCGGCGGATTTGATATGCCCCGATCGCTCGAGAATGCAAGCTATCGTCGCAGCAGCATTTTCCGGTCCCATTATCTCGCAAGCGAGCTGATAGGCTGACGGGCTGACGCCCAGCATCGATCGGACGACGACCGCAGCACACATCAGGTCACGCCAACTACTGATAACACCCGTTGGCCCGTATGAGCTTATTTCCGGGCACGCCTTCAGCACAAGAGCTAACGGGAAGATACGCATCGGCTCATTCTGTAGTCCGCCTCCTTCTGTGAATCTCGCTTCCAGCTTTGTTCGAAGGCTTGGTTCAAGTTCATTAAGGGATTCGGGATTCGAACTCTGTATGTGCCGCTCATTATGGGCATCATTGGTGCTATAATTTTCAATTTTTTGCTGCGTTTCCAGAAGGTTGATGATCTCGCCACGGAGAAACTCCATATCTTCCAGAATGGAGGTGATGTCGGACATCGTCGGGGAGCGCGGAATGCGTGAGACGAGGGCGCTATAACGTTCTTCGATCAGTGTCCAATTGCCTCCAACGCCTTCCGTGATTGCTGCTGCGATCAGTTTGCGGACATCGCGTCGGGATATCGTCAGGCTTTCCTTGGCGCGGCGGAAGGCGATCCGATCTGCTGCGACTTCCTGAGCCATGATAGCAAGCTCCTCTGCACGCAGCAGAAGCGGCGAGATATCGAAGCCAAACGCATTTTCGATCTCGCCCGTCCGGCCTTTTCTTGCATAGCGCTTGCCATTGGCGCTATCCTTTCTGACGATCAGGCCAGCCTCGACGAGAAGCGCAAGATGCCTGCGAAGTGTAGCACCTGCGATGCCATGGGCACGCAAAGTCAGCTGCGCATTGGACGGAAAGACAACGAGCTGGGCGTCCTGGCGTAGCTCGTTTTCAGGATAGAAGCTCAACAGAGCGTCAAGTACGGCAAGGCTGCGATCCTGCAATCCGAGCTTTTGGCGTGCTTCGGATGCGTCTCGAAAGACTTTCCATTTGTCGACCGACTTGCTGGGCTCGATCATGGTCGCGGCAATCTGTTGCCGAAACAAGGCAAGCGTCATCGGGCGCCGCCCAAAGGGCGTCGTTACACTTCCATTCTGCATTTTCCTCACCTTCAAGAGGCAAAAGAAATACGATCACCAAAAACGGTGCCAAAGACTCTTGACTGGGATTCGAGGAAATGCGATTCTTCAGTTGCTACATTGAAGAGAAGGCTTCCACGACGGCAACGTTTGGGGGCCTTTTTTCTTTTGCTAGGTTTCCTTTCCAATCGGAAAACCCTGACAGCTGTCAGGGGTTGCTGTTGTTTCTCGAACGAGTGAAGCGCTCGACAAGGTCAGGCAGCTCTTCCTCGATAAATCTTACGAATTCTGTCCCTAATTTGCCCTCGGCAGAGATTCGAACCTCCCGAGGCGACGTCATAAACACACCCAATCTGGTTCCCGATGTATCGGAAATCGCAATCTGGGCGTTGCGCGCTTCGGACGGAGGCTTGATCGCTTTCAACGCCACCTGAAATCGCTGGTCCGAGGTTTCATTGGACTCATTCGCGTCTGAAAGAGCAGCGCGCACCACTTTAAGGGCATTGGGGGCAGCGGATATTGTCTTCGCCAGATCCAGCCAACGCGGCCGGCCGACTTTCGGAGCCCTGCCGATCGCTTCGATGATATCTGCCGGAATTGTGCGATAGACGCTCCGCATTCGCGCGAGCTCAGCATCTTCGATAGAGAGGGCGGCATAGATGTGGCGCGCCTTGATACCCGCATCATCCATGCGCGAGGCAAACAAGGCGCGTTCGATCCATGTCAGATCCTGCCGGCTCGCATTTTCGATCCCCTGCGCCAGAACCAGATCGAGATCGGAAATCTCGACCTCAATGGCACGGACGGTACGGCCGAGCTCAAGAGTGGCCCGCCATCTGCGATGACCATAGACAACCTGATACCGATCGCCTGAAGAGGGGTGCCGTCGAACCTGGATCGGAACCTTCTGGCCTTCCTCCTCGATAGAGCGCTTGAATCTCTCGAAATCTTGGGGATCGTCGTCAGGCAGGCGATCCGGATAGGGCGACGCATCGATCACATGCGGATCGAGATCCTGAATCCAGCCTTCGCCGGATTCGACAATGGCACGCAGCCGGTCACGCTCAGCGCGTATATCGCCGATTGCGCGATGCGCGGCGCCGATAACGCCAGCGCCAACGCGCCCCGACTGCGCCGGGGCAGGGGTGGAGGGTGCCGGATCGGCCGTGCTTTCGCTGCTTTCCAATTCGGCTGAAAGCAGTCCGAAACTGGCGACGATGGACTTTCTCGGGCTTTTGGTCATCCACGTCCCCAACTTGTATTGATGAGATGAACGATCGCTTCGTTGACGGCGTCTACGGCCTCGCGGGCGCGCTTATGCGTGTCTCGGCCGATCTGCCCCATTTCGAGTTCGTAGAGGGAGCGCTTGGCAAGCCCGGCAGCCTCGACCGCAGTGCTCTCGATTGCCGTCGGCAACAGGACATCGGTGCCGAAGAGATGGCGCAGCATCGCCACGACCTGCGACTGCGGCGCATCGTTCGGGTCGTGGCGCGTGACAAGATAGCGGATGAAATCCTGATCGAGCTGCGCGCCGCTTTCGTTGAGCACGCTGATCAGATCGCCCATCATGAGCAGGAACTGGCTCATCGATGCTACGTCGAGCATCGCGGGGTGCACCGTGATGATCATGCTTGTGGCGGCGTAGATGGCGCTCAGGGTCAGAAACCCGAGCGACGGAGGTGTGTCGAGGATGACGATGTCGTAGTCGTTTTCGACCTCGGCAAGCGCCAACTTGAGGCGTTCGAAAAAGATGGCGCCGGAGCCGGACCTTTGAGCAAGAACGCGAGGCGTCTCGTGCTCATACTCCATGACCTCCAGGTTGCCCGGAATAAGATCAATGCCGTCAAAATAGGTTTTGCGGATGATTTCGCGGATCGAGCGCCTCTCGGTCACGTCATATCTGAGCGCCGCATAGATGGTTTCGTTGGCGCCGACATCTATTTCCGGCTGGGCGCCGAACATGGCCGAAAGCGACGCCTGCGGATCGAGATCGAGGGCGAGCACGCGATAGCCATGCAGCGCAAGATAATGCGCAAGGTGAACGCAGGTGGTCGTCTTGGCGCTGCCACCCTTGAAGTTGGCGATCGCCATCACCTGCAGATGTTCACCCGGCCGGCGTCGAGGCAGGAAGCGAAGGGCTTCCGCCGGCTTCTGCTTGGCAAACAGCTCCCGCAATTCGTTGATCTGGGCAAGCGTGTAGACCCGATGATTGTTTTCCAATCGGCTAGGAACTGGGCCACGGCCTTCGCTCGACATCAGCTTCAAGGTCGAATCCGGAATGGACGTCAGCTTGGACACTTCGTTGGTCAGGAACTGGCGCAGCATCTTCTCGGATTTCGGCGGATACATCCGCGTTCTGAGCTGCTGGAGCTGACCAGACAACACCGTTGCATGCCGCGCAATTTTGCTGGCTGCATTTTCCTTTGAAGGAGCTACAGTCTCCGTGCGGTTCGCTATCGCCATTTGTCCCTCTTGGCGGTCTGTCGCCGGTTTGCCGACCTTTGCCCGCCAGAAGATAGAACACGATTCTGTCAGGCCGTCCAGAGATTAACGGTTAATGACCGGTTAACGTGTGACAGCCGAGACTCTGCTCTCGGCCATTTAATATACTGCTTTTCTTGAGTTTTCTGCGGCAAGTCGCCGAAGATGGCCGCGGTGATGACTCACACCTTTTGAGAGTAGAGTACGGTTACCGTCGATCGCCGGACGTCTATCCGGCTAAGATTAGCGACGATTGCAGTGATGAGAATCACTATATCGGTCCGGGTGAGTCGACACCCTACGAATGGTCTCCCTCAAAAATTCAGCCTTCCTTCGCAGCCGATGCAGGCGAAACGCATGGTGCAGAATCTCTTGGTTCGGTATCCGGGACGCTCAGACGCGGCAGTCTCTCTTCTGCTCTCAGCAGTTTCCTCTGGCGATCTGATGGCCTCGACCTCGGTGTCATCCATATCGAAACATCGCGGAAATATCCGTTGTGGACGAATCATCATCGTCCCTTGCCGAAAGGCGGGTCAGCTCTAGTTTGCGAATCATTAATGATTTGTGAGGGTTAGCGATTTTGAGTTATGATTGGAGCGGCGTCAGGACACGGCGTATCAAAGCGATCAAGATGGCGGTTTCAGTGGTGATTGCCATGACAATTCTCGGCACGCCGACAATGCTTTGGCTGCATGGTTCGTTTTGACCATCAAAGCGTTTGCACTGTCCGCCGACGACGTCGGGCGGGCTCACATTTAGCGCCTTTCAGACGATGGGGTTGGATGCATAACCCCATCGTCAGCAACGAGAGCGATCGTTTGCATCGTAAAATGCCGGTGTATCGAGGCCTTATCTCGATTGTCAGCCGGCCCGCGCTTGGTCGGGCTCAAGGTTCCTCGACACGTGATCGATGAAGTGGGCCAGCAGGGGGCTCGCATGTTTGCGATGCCAGCAAATTCCAATCGGCCATCTTGATTCTGGTCCTGAGAGAGACTGCTTATGGTTGGACCCAGCCAATGCCTGCACGCCACGCCAGGGCAGGAATGCCGCGCCCAAGCCGGCAGAAGCGATGGCATGGACGGTCAGTATATCGTCGGCATATTGGGCGATGCGAGGCTCGAAGCCGGCAAACGAACACCAGCGCCTGATCTGATCATCCAGTCCCGGTCCGCGCGATGGCGAAAGTGCCACAAAGCCAAGCTCGTTCAACTCCGTCAGTCGGTCCGAGGCCGGTATGGTCATTCCACTTGGAAGCACCAGGGCCAGATGCTCCTCGATGACGGGCATGAAAGCCAGACCGCTATCTTCCTCCGGCGCCCGGCAGAAGCCGATATCGAGCCGGCCGTCGAGCAGGCGCTGATGCTGCTCCCGTGATGGCAGGTCGTTGAGCGTGATGCTGCAATCCGGCGTCGCCGCGCGAAAGCTGGCGATCAGTTGTGGCGCGACGACGAGGGTCGATATTCCAAACCCGATATCGAGGTATCCGGTAAGGCCGGCCATCGCGCGATGCATCTTCCGGTCGACATCGTCGTTCAATTGAAGAAGCGGGCGTGCTTCGCGCTGCAGGAGCTCTCCAAGCGGCGTCAGCTTGGCACCATGACGACCACGTTCGAACAACGCTCCGCCCATTGCGGCTTCCAAAGCTTGAATCTGCTTGGTCAGGGTTGACTGAGTGACGAACAGTTTTGCCGAGGCCTTGCCGTAGTGGCCGGTGTCGATCAATTGAACGAAGGATCGGAGGAGCTTTATTTCCATTCTACTCAGGAATAATTTCAATCGATAAAGTTATTTTACGAAAGAGAACCCGCGTGGTCAAATTGCTTCACGACCAAAGGAGCAATCGACATGGCGCTCAAAATTTCATCCGTACAGTTTCAGCATCGGGCCAATGACAAGGCCTACAATCTCTCACGCATAGTGCATTTCACGGAAGAAGCCGTTCAGGCCGGCAACCAGCTCGTCGTATTTCCCGAAATGTGCATCTGCGGATATTGGCACGTTCCCAAGCTCGATGGCCCTGCGCTGCAGGCGCTGGCGGAGCCGCTTTCGGGGCCGTCGGTTGCCCGTGTCGCCGCCTTAGCGCGCGAGAAGGGTATCGCGATCGGTGTCGGCTTCCTGGAGTTGGGTGAAAACGGAAAACTCTATAACAGCTATGCGGTCTGCATGCCGGATGGGCGCATCCATTGCCATCGCAAACTGCATGCCTGGGAGCATCGCCTCATTTCCAGCGGCGATGCCTTCACGGTCTTCGACACACCGTGGGGAATTCGTGCCGGCATCCTGATCTGCTGGGACAATAATCTGATCGAGAATGCGCGCGCCACCGCGTTGCTCGGCGCCGAATTGCTGATCGCGCCGCATCAGGCGGGCGGCGGCCATTCGGTAAGCCCGCATGGGCTGAAGCGGATACCGGTCGAGAAATGGACCAATCGTCATGAAGATCCCGAGGCGATAGAGGCCGAGTTTCGCGGCCCGAACGGCCGGGAATGGTTCATGCGCTGGCTGCCGTCGCGCGCCCACGACAATGGAATGTTCCTCGTCTTCAGCAATGGTGTTGGCCAGGATGAGGACGAGGTGCGCACCGGCAACGCCATGATCCTCGATCCGTATGGACGGATCCTGGCCGAGACCTGGGCGGCCGCCGATGCAAGGGTGAGCGCTGAAATCGATCTGGCCTTGCTCGACAAATGCACGGGCCAGCGCTGGATAAGAGGCCGCCGCCCGGAACTCTATGGCGTTCTGACCCAACCTAACGCCAACGGCCTCGCGCCCATGGACGCACGCTACTCGGAAGCGTCTACCCGCGGCATCGAGCGGCCGGGGCCGAGCAAATAGGGTCGGTGCGCGATGTCAGGGCGTTTCACGCAAGCGGTCATGGCGTGGCAGTCTCTTCAAGATCACCGTAGACCAGATAGCGAAGCGGGCCTGAGGTGACGGCGTCGAAGGGAAAGCATGTCGCGAGCACGAGATGGACACCGCGTGCATCAGGGTCGATCTCGGCCTCGTCCCAGCGGGCGACGGCCATATGCGTCACGCGGAACGTGAAGCTCCGGCCGTCGCGGCGGGTGATGCGGATGCGGTCATTCTCCTTGATGTCTCTCAGGAAGGTAAAATGGGTGTCGCGGTGCGCCGCATAGACGGCCGTACCTTCTTCGCCGGCCTGCGGGGTATTGTCGAGGTGGCCGGGGCCGAAGGCAAGCGCCTGGCCGCTTGCGCCCTTCAGCGCGATGGCGGAAACGCCTAGGCGCTGAACCTCGATGCGTGCCACAGGCCAGGTGTCGGCCCAGCTCCAGGGCTTGACCGGCGCACCTGATGTCACGCTCTCGGCAAAGGCACGCTCCAGGAGAATCTGCGCCAAAGCTGCCTTGGCATAGATCCACCCTCCCTGTGCGGTGAAGAAGAGACCGGCCGCGATGAAAATGCCGGCAGCTGCAATCAGAAGGGAGCGCGCTGGCGCGCTCCCGAGGGTTTGAAGGCGAGTGGCGGCGATCATACCCGGCTCCTTCGCGACGCGAAGACCATCAGCGAAGTCCCACACAAGAGAGCAAACAATCCCTGGAGAATGAGAAGCATTCCCGGCGTTGCCGTCTGCGGTAGCGGAACGCTGGCCTGAGCCGATGTAGAGATTGGCTCAAGCTCCGCATTGCCATCGGCACCCTGTGACTTGTCGAGTGCCTGCTGATGCCTGGTGTCCGCCTTCGCATCGCGTGTTGCACCGATGCCGAGGAGCTTATCGTAGTCCCAGCCGGCGGGCAGCTGCAGGGGTATGTCGGCCTCGGTCAGAGGTGTATTTGCCGGGCGCGGGCGCTTGGTATCGACTGCGACGAGACTTGTCAGGCGCGTGACGAGATGATGGTCGAGCGCCAATTGCAGGATCCGTTTGTCGGCGTCGGCCTGCGTGATCTTGCCGAGCGTGAGATTGACCTCGGCATCATCGATCTGGCGGCGAGCCCAGATCTTGGAAATGCCCTTGGCATTGCTTGCCTGATCGAGCGGCAGGGAGATCGTCCATGGCCGATTGCCGACCATGCCGCTGACGGTGAGAGAGCCGACAGCTTTGCCCATCCGGGCGGCAAGCACCAGCGGTTCGCCGTGATAGATGTCGGGCAAAAGGTTGGGTGACAGGCTGACATTCTTTTCCGAAAAGACCGCGGCGACATCGGTGACGGCCGGATTCTCCAGCTTGTCGAAGAGGGCGCGCATGCGCTCGTTCACCTCGGCGACCGAACCGATATGGGTGAAGCTGCCACGGCCGAGTTCGGCGGCGCGGCTCATCAGATAGGTGTTCGGCGCCGAGCCGATGCCGACCATGAAGATGCGCGAGCGGCCACGCGATTGCGCGATCGCATCGAGAAGCTGCTGCTCATTGCTGACTTCGCCGTCGGTGAGGAACACGACCTGGCGCAACCCATCGGCCTGATGGCTGTCGTCGAGCGCGGCATGGAGCGGCGGCAGCATTTCGGTTCCGCCGGCAGCCTGCAGGCTGGTGACGAAGCCGCGGGCCGAGGCGATATTCTCGGCCGTCGCCATGACCGAGTCCGGGAAGAACTTGGTCATCGTGTCGTCGAAGCGGATGACGTTGAAGCGGTCGTTCGGCTCGAGCCGGGAGAGGGCGTAATCGAGGCTTGCTCGTGCCTGCTCGATCGACGTGCCGCCCATGGAGCCGGAATTGTCGATGACGAAGACCACTTCGCGGCCGGCTTTTTGCGGCGTCGCTACTGCTGGCGGCGTCACATAGGCAAGCACGTAGTCATCCTTGCCGACGTGCTCGCGGAAGAGACCGACGCTCGGTACATTGCTTGCGACGGCGCTCCATTCGAGCACGAAGTCACGGTCAGCGGTCGCATCGCCATCCAGAACGATCCGACGTGCGCTATCGCTTATCCTATCGATCTTGACGGTGTGGTAGAGGCTCTTGATATCGTCGAGCGGAAAGCCGGCATTGAGATTGACCTTCAGCGTGACAGGATTAGTGCGATTGCTGTCCGGCGCCAACAGTGGCGCGGAGACGGACTTGTCACCCGTGTTGCGCGATGGGCGCTGCTTGGTCTGACCCCAGCCGGCCCTCAGGTCTGCTTGCTGTGTGATGGCTTCCGCGTTTTGCGGCGTGTAGCGGGGAGCGACGACCAGGGGAACTCGCAAGGAGAAGCGGCCATCGGCCAGGTGTACGGCCTGCTGATACTCGATCTGGACGACGATCTTTTCATGCGGGCCAATGTTTGCGACCGCATTGGTAAAGACGTTCGGTCGCTGCTGCTCGACCAGGGTGGCCTTCTTCCCCTGTTTGCGCGCCTTTTCGTAGATGGCGCGTGCGGCCTGCTTCTCCTTGATATCGGCGACAATGACGCGGTTGCCGACGATCATCTTCAGCGAATAGACGGCACTGTCTTCCGGAAGAGGAAATACGTAGAGGGCTTCGACCCATTTGTCGGTCGTGTTCTCGAAGGCCTGGGTC
Organism: Rhizobium sp. ZPR4; assembly: GCF_040215725.1. Taxonomy (NCBI): domain Bacteria; kingdom Pseudomonadati; phylum Pseudomonadota; class Alphaproteobacteria; order Hyphomicrobiales; family Rhizobiaceae; genus Rhizobium; species Rhizobium sp. ZPR4. Next base: position 734,419 of record NZ_CP157969.1, on the reverse strand, counting down.
AGAACGGCGCGTGCCGTCGGGCCGTTGACGTCGAGATCGACATCGGTCGCAAGGCGAGGCGCCTCGATATATTTCCCTTCTTCCTTGGTTTGAAGAAGAAGGCTACCCGCGCCCATTTCGTTTGGCGTGACGAAGGTCGCCGGCTGCGCGTGCGATTCCAGAGGATGAAGCAGTGCGAAAATGACGGCAAGCACCGGCAGCAGGATGGCATTGCTGAACCAGAGCAACAGGCCGAATCTGATGAGGAAATTTTGCCGCTTTTGGTAGCGCGAGATGTTTGGCGAGGCTGACATGACAGGCTCCTTGTTCGCCGTGGAATGACTGAAGCCATTGTGAACAAAGGCTATTTTCTCGCCAGCGTAAGCTTTGCCCTGTTTCGTCCGCATCTTGCCGCAAACGGTCTTGCCGGTGGCGGGCATGTGTGGAATTGTGAAGAAAATTACGCAAACAGGAAACGAAGGAATGGTCCAGGGCGACCCGTATTTGTCCGACAGTCAGAACAGCGCCGTGGCGGCGCGGGTTCGCGAAGAGATCGCCCGGCGGCGCATTTCCAGGCAGCGCCTTGCCAACGATGCGCGCATCAGCCTTTCGACCTTGGAGAAGGCTCTTTCCGGCCATCGCCCTTTCACGCTTGCGACCCTCATTCGGCTGGAACAGGCTATGGGTGTCGTCCTGCGGGAACCGGTTGGAACGCAAGCGCCTGTCGTCAACGACAAACCAGGTCACGCCCCGGAGGAGCTTGGCGCCTATTCCCGTGCCTCGGTTTCGTGGCTAGAGGGCACTTACCTGACGCTTCGTCCATCCTTTGGCGATGCGAAGGCGATCTTCGCCTATTGCACCGAGATCGCCTGGGATGAAGAACGGACCTGTCTGAGCTTTCGGGAGCGCGAGCGCAGCGATGCCTCGTTTTCGCAGCAGGGCTCGGTGTCGGTGCCGCACCTGTCCGGACACATCTATCTCGTGACGAATTCGTCCGGGCAATATCGCATGGCGATATTGTCGAGGCCTAGCATCACTGGCGAGATGTTCGGCTTGCTGACGACTTTACGCGCCGGGCAGGGGTCTCACCTCACACCCGTCTCGACACCACTCGCTCTTCTACCCATGTCGGCTTTCGCCCAGCCGTCGCTGGGGCGCGTCTTGGCGGGCGATCAGAATCACGACGCCTACTCGGCGATCATGCGCAGAATCATCGAGGAAAGTTACGCCGGCTTCGTCGGGTAGCGGCGCCCTTAACGGGCGTCGTGAAAGATGATGCCGACGGTGTGGCGCATGCCTGAGCGGACCCGGCTTACACCGTGCCTGAGATTGACACGATAGCTCCCTTTCGTTCCCCGCACCGGCCGATTATGGACCGCGAAGGCGACGGCATCGCCTTGGCGAAGCGGCACGACCTCAACCCGGCTTTGCATGCGTGGCCGTTGCTCGGTCAAAACGAACTCGCCGCCGGTGAAGTCCCGGCCGGGCTCGGACAGCAGAATTGCGACCTGGATCGGAAAGGCAAGCTCGCCATAGAGGTCCTGGTGCAGGCAGTTGAAGTCTCCCGGCACATATTGCAGCAGCAGCGGCGTCGGGCGCCTCTGGCCGGCCTCATGACATTGCCTCAGGAAGGCTGCGTGCTCATCGGGATAGCGTTCCTCGATGCCCATCCGCGCGTTCCATCGGTTTGCGATATTGGCAAGATGCGGATAAAGCGCGGTGCGCAATCCACCGAGGAGCCCCGGCAGCGGATAGTTGAAGTAACGGTATTCGCCCCTTCCGAAGCCGTGACGTGCCATGATGATGTGGCTGCGGAAATGACGCTCCTCGGGGTAGAGCCGGGAGATTGCACCGCATTCGTCGGGTGCTAGAAGCTTCGGAAGGATGGCACAGCCGAAGCCGTCAAGCTCTCCCGCCAGGGACGACCAATCGTAGGCGTCGACCCGAGCCTCTAAAGTGCTTTCCATGGGGGGCGGAGCGAAGCTGGATAGCTGAGTGTTCATGTCGTGTCCTCCGTTTGGGCGGATCGCAGTCGCCGTTCGATGCGCTGCGGATACCGCGAAAACCGAATCCTAACTTTCGAATCGGGGGACCGGCCACCCGATTTGCGATGTGCTGCGGACACGAATGAGAGCCATCCAGCCTTCAGGCTGAAAGCTTGATATGGTGGGATGTTGGGAGCTTTGCTGCAGCAGCGGTCTGCGATCAATACCGCGCCTGCAAGAGCAATCGGAAGAGGTGGGCGCGGTTCTCGGCGCCGAAGTTGCCGTTGTAATCAAGCGCGAGCGAAATCTGCTGGCTGAGCGCGATGTCGAACCCTGCGTCGACGACCAGCGAGTCCCGGTCGACGACGGTTCCGCTTTCGGTAAAAATATCGCTGCCCGCAAAGGCCATGCGCGAGCTGATATCGAGATCGCCGAATGCGTGTTGCCAGCCCAGCGCGCCATAAAGCTTGGCAGGCATATCCGCCAAAGCGATGTTCCGCTCGGCCCGAACGCCAAAGGTGGCGAAGGTGACGGGCGATTGATCGGTGCTGCCGCTGAGAGCCGCCGCACCCCCTCGTTCCGAAAAGGCGCTGCTTCGCACGTCGGTAAAGGTCACATTGGCATAGGGTTCAAGGCGGGTGTCACCCAGGGCGATATCATAGGCCAGCTCGCCGAACACCTGCGCCGTATAGGCGTTATAGTCGGCACGCAGGGAATCGGCGTAGCCGGAGAAATCGATATCGCGAAGGGTGGAGACGGATTGCAGGCCATAGGTGCCGCCAAGCCGCAGTGCGAGGGAGCCCCATGTCTTGCCGGCATAAAGCCCGACATTGTAGTTGTCCGTATCGGCATGGGCGGAGACATCGGATTGGCTGAACCGGCTGCGGCCATAGCCCGCCAGCGCTCCAATGCGCCAGCCCGTATCATTGAGCGTGGTATCGAAGCCGAAGAGGATGCCGCCGGTGCTGCTGCTGCCATTGTCCGAGGAGGTCCAGCCGCCATAGGGCGCGCTCCAGACGGACGCCAAACCATTGGCCGGATCGGCGAGAATCCCGTCGATGGCTTTTTCCGACGCGGTTGCCTGGTGCCGATCGTCGCTCGCATAGGCGAGACCGGCATCGCTTGTTACCCGCGCCTGCTTGGTGCTGGCGGTAACACCGCCCTGCATGTCGCGGAGCCGATCGATGGCGGCGTCACGGACGAAGCGGCCATTGTCGAAAGACGTCCCTAAAAGAGATGTATGAATTTCGCCGGCAAGCTGCTGCAGCGCTCCGGATGCCTCATTCATGCTCAAGACCGCGACGGCATCGTAAAGGCTGTTCGAAGCGCCGAGGCTTTCGATGCCGCGCGCTGTCGAGCGTTGGTTTGCAGTCGTGCCGGCGGCAGCGAAGGAGGTGCTGTTGCGCTCGAGGGTAAGATCGATTGTACCGCCGGAATAGTCGAGGACCGGCGTGACGAAAGCATAGTTCGACTGGATGGCATCGAATCCGCCGGAAATTCCGCCGGTTGCCGAGAGAATTGTGTAGTTCGTAAAGGCTTTAAGGCTGCCTCCGACCAGCGAAAGAGTTCCGCCGTTCAGGCTGGCCGTCCCGGTTACATCGATGCGATCGGTCGCCGTCTCGTTGCTTTCCACCAAAATAGTGGAGCCGCTTTGCGTGGTCAGATTGCCATCGACCGTTAGCGTGCCGATGCCGTTGTCGCCCGGCGACAGCGTCGCGCCGGCGCCAACGACCGTCGAGCCGACCGTGCCCGTTCCACCCAGCACGCCATAACCGCTGAGATTGATCGATCCGCCAAGTGTCCCGTCAACGATCAGGCTGCCGCCGGAGATCGAGGTCACGCCGCTGAAGGCGCTGGAATTGCCCGTCAGGGTCACGTCACCAGAGGCGACGTAAAGTGAACCATTGCCGTCGATCGTCGCAGCCAGGGTCTGGGCTGCGCCGCCAAAATTGAAGACGAGAGAGCCATCACCGCTGCCGAAATGGATGGTGTCGACATCGAGTGTCGCCGCGCCCGTCGCGGTCTGGCCAAGGGCGGCGCCGACATTGACCGAAGCCGTGGAGCTGGTCTGAGCCGCAATCGTCAGGCTCGACGCGGAGAGGGTCGAGCCACCGCTCAAGGTAAGGCTGGCGTTACCGGCATTTCCGACGGTCAATCTGTCGTCGACCGAAAGGACCGACCCTTCTCCGGTGACGTTGACAGCGCCGTTGCTGCCCGCTGCATTGCCGATGGTGGCGTTTGCCGTCTTGACCGTACCGCCCTGGATGACATCCAGCGTGCTGGCTCCGGCATCACCGACCGTCAGGTTGCCTTGGTTCGTCCAATTCGAACCGGAACCCGTCACGGTCACGGAGCCGGTGGCGTCTGTGGCCGTGCCGATGCTGGCGCTCTGGCTCGTCAGCGCACCTTGCGATGACACCGCAAGGCTTCCCGTGCCACCGCTGCTACTGCCGACATCGAGCTCGCCATCGATCGCCCAATGGCTGCCCGCGCCGCTGACGAGCGCCTGGCCGTTGCCGCCGGCCTCGGTGCCGAGCGAGGCATTGCCCGTCGAAAGCGAGCCGTCCGCCAGGACCTGCAGCGATCCGCTCCCGGCCGCGCCATCCTGCAACTCGCCGCTCATGTCGAAATGGCTGCCATTGCCGATAACGACAAGTGTACCGCTCGACGAGGTTTCCTTGCCGAGCGTTACCGTTGCCGCGCTGGCGCTTGCCGATCCTGATACCGAGAGGGAGCCTGAGCCTTCATTGCCGACAGTCAGGTCGGCATTGATATCCCAATGCGAGCCGGCGCCATCGACGGTCACCGCGCCGGCCGAATTCTTGCCGTCGGCGATAACCGCCGAGCTGCTGGTGACTTCACCGCCGGTGCTGATGTCAAGCTTGCCGTTGGCACCAGAGCTATCCGCGTCGTTGTGATCGCCGCCGACCAGCAGAGCGCCGGTGTTCCAGAGCGAGCCCGCACCGCCGACGGTGACGGAGCCGCTGGCGAAGCGCCCAATGATGGCCGAGCCGCTCGATACGGTCGAGCCGGAGTAGATGGAGAGCGCGCCAGCCCCGCTGGAGCCAACCGTTAGAACTCCGCTGGTTGTCCATTGCGAGCCTAGACCGGAAATCGTCGCGGAGCTCGTGCCGCCGCCGTTTCCAAGCCCGATCGTCGCATTGTCGTTCGAAACAGTCGCGCCGGTTGCTATGATGATCGTCCCGGTGCCGTCACGACCCACGACCAGATCTCCGTCGATCAACCAGCTTGTGCCAGCACCCGATACCGACACGGAGCCCGTGCCACCGGTGCCGTATCCAAGCGTCGCATCACCGGTGCTGGCGGTGGCGCCGTCCGTCAGGTCGAATGAGCCTTGACCGTCATAGCCGACGAAGAGTGACTGGCCGCCCGAAAGCGTGAATGAGGATTGGCCGCTGACGGTGACACTGCCGTTACTTCCGGAGGCATAACCGACATAAACGGGACCGCTACCGGTATATTGACCGCCGGCGCTGACCGTAAACGTCCCCGTTCCCTGGTCGCCGACCAGAAGCGTTCCGCTGTTCTGCCAGTTTGCAGCAGAGCCTGTCAGGTCGAAGGTGCCGGTCACGCCCGCATGCGAGCCGATGGAGGCTGAGGAAGTCTGAAGCGCTCCGAGAGCCGTCAATGTCCCATCACTGGCAAGTCCGACGGTGAGATCGCCGGTCGAGGCTGAATCACCGGCAAGAATCTCGGCGGGGAAATTGCCGCCGTCGATCACCACCGAGCTGACGGAGTTCGGAACGGCTGCCGTCGACCAGTTGTTCGCATTGTTCCAGTTGCTGTCGGCTGCACCCGTCCACGACAATGACGCCGCGACGGCAACTGCCGGGTTGAGGCAGGCCGAAACGGGAACGAGAAACGTCGATATGCGCAAGGTGGCGCGCACAGCAGCCAGCATTCAAAAAAGCTTCCTACAACGTGATGTTGCACATTTGTAGAAACGGCATTTATGGTTAACGTTTCGTAAATACGACCTGAAAGTTCAAGCTATCCTTGCATCGCAGGCAGGCACCCCGTCCGCCATAATGGGCGCGATAAGGCGCCTTGTTGGGTGATAGCCGTCTTCTACGTCCGGTTTTCCGGATCAAATTTGTGAAGCCGTCCAAGTCGCAACGGTTGAATCTGTCAGGGCGGCAGGCGCAGGCGCGGAAGCCTTCAGGCAAATGCGCTGCGGCGCGTCGAAAGCGCCCCGATGCCCATGAGCGCAGCCAGGATGACCGGGATGCACACAAGGTAGGCGGTGCGAATGCCAGCATGCTCGGCAACGAATCCAAGCAGCGGTGGGGCAAGGAAGAAGATTACGAAGGACATTTGTCCAAGCGCTGCAACATTGACGTGGGCCGGACGGTCAGTGCGCTGGGCGGCGGCAGAAACTGCGAGCGGATAGACCGCGCTGCAGCCGGCACCCATGAAGGCAAAGCCCAGCAGCGCTACATTGGGGTGAGGTGCCAGCCAGACGGCGCAGAGGCCGGCGGCCGAAAGGAGCAGCAGCGCGAGCGCAACCGAGCGGGAGCCGAAGTGATCGACGAACCGGTCGGCAAACAGTCTTGCCAGCGCCATGAAGAAGGTAAAGAGCGTCAGTCCGAGACCGCCGATGAAGGGCTCGACGTGAAAGACGTCGCGCATGTAGATCGCCGACCAGTCGATGCCGGCGCCCTCGACCAGGAATGCTGCGATGCCGATCACACAGAGAGGCAGCAGGCCGAATGTCGGCAGCGCGATATGCCCGGCCTCCGGGTGATCCTGCGTCGGGCGTGCCGGTGCATTGCGCATACCGGCGATCGTCAGCGACCCCACGATCAGGACGAAGGCGAATGTCAGGGCAAGGTGCAGCTGCATCGAAATGCCGGCCTGCCGTATCGCCGACGACGCCAGGGCGGTGACGAAAAAGCCGAGGCTCCAGAAGCCATGGGCGCGGTTCATCACGCCACGGCCGAGCTGTGCCTCGATGCGATCGATCTCGACATTGAGATTGATTTCGAGCGCTCCGGCGAGCAGCCCCTCGCAAAGCAGGACGGCAAAGACCAGGGGAGCTACGCCCATCCAGGGCACGAGCGCCAGGGATGCGGAGGTTCCGAGCACGGTGATGAACGCCGTCTTGCGGGCGCCAAGGCGCGCAACGATCGGGGAGGCGAAGGTAAGCGATATCAGAGCGCCGATGGCCGCGCCGATCAGTGTCAGGCCGAGCTCGGATTTGTTGATCTGCAAGGCGTCCTGGAGGTCGGGGAGGCGCGACAGCATTGCGCCCATCGATACCGCAAAAAGGAAGAAGCAGACATAAATTCGCTGCTGCGGTTCAAGACGCATTTTTATGCTCCGGAGAATCTGAACACAGATGAGATGGAGAGGGTCTATCCGAAAGCAACTAGTGCTGGCAATACGAGCCGCGTCAAATGATCAGGCGGTCGAGGCCCCAAGCCAATTTCTTCAGCCCGGTCTCACGCCACCAGAAACAAAATCGCCTGTCTGGACAAATAAATTCGCCGACCTAACTCCCCGGGTTGGACACGCATAAATCGTATCGCCTGCTGCCTTCTAGCGGCATGGCGATTTGGGAATTTCATACTTCGTCAACGGATCAAGAAACGGCAGATCAGATATGGGATTAGCACCGCTCACCAGGCCAACAGGCCAGACGCCGCAAACGGATTTGAACAGCTACAGGCTGATACCGCTCTCCAGCTGCCCCATTCTCGGAAGCGATACGGCATCCGGACTGCCGTCCGGTGTGCTTTTTTCCGGCCGATCCTTCGAAGCGGTGAGTGACGACTCCCTGTCCTGCTGCGGTCGCTATAATCTGCGGAACAGCCTGCATCAGGGCGTGGCCGCAATCGGAGATGACGGACATCTGATCTTTGCCGTCAACAGCTGGGTGAGCGGTCAGCGCTGCACGGTCATGGGTGCCTTCGACCCCATGGGCAAGCCCGTCGCGCCGAGCAAGCCCCAGCAGGATTTGCTTGGAAAATATTTCCAGTCCCCGGAGCGTCCGATCGTCCTCGATTCGAAGGCGAAGAGCGACATCGGTTTCAAGACCAATGGGCTCAATCCGAACGTCGGCGTCTATGTCGGCAACAAGACGATCATTTTCGACGTCAAGGCACGGTCGTCGGATGGCAAGACCGAAGGCAGCGCCACGATAACGACGGACTTCAACGGCAAGGTTCAGGATCAACTCTACGAGCTGTCGACTAAGGGTGACAATTCCTCGCTGAGCGGCAGCTATGAACGCAAAGGCACTCAGGCAACCGAGACCTTGAAAGCATCATGGGACAAATGGTCCTTGGCGGGCAAGCATTCCCGGGATGGCGCAAGCAGAAACCGCGAGCTCGATCTTTCCTTTCGCGCCACGGATAAGATAACGTTCACGGCATCCTGGAGACCGGATGTGAAGCCGCCATCCACACCTCCGCGCATAACTGATTATTCGATCTTTTCAGCCACGAACCCTAACCCGCCGCCGGCTCCCCCCAACTACAGCAACTATATGATCACGCTGGAAATCAAGTGGCCCTGAAGCTTGGTTTCCATGTGGCAAAGAGCCGCCTGCGGGTAACCTGCAGACGGCTTGATCGAGCCGCATTATCGAGGGCTTGGACGCTTTGATCCTTATCAAGCGTTACAATTTGCAGTCACCGATGACGGTTTGCGCGTACCGATCAATACCAGCGCCAGGCCGGCGGCAGCCAGCAGACCTCCGGCGATCGAGACTGCCGCATAGCCGAAGCCGAGGCTGATGACGGCCGCACCGGTTGCGGCCCCCAGGGCATTGCCGAGATTGAAGGCCCCGACATTGATGGAGGAGGCAAGGCCAGGCGCTTCTGCCGCTGCTTCCATGACGCGCATCTGCACGGGCGGGACGATGGCAAATGCTGCGCCACCCCAGAGAAGCAGGCCGATAGCGGCTCCCACGTGAGTGACCATCGCCAGCGGCAGCACGAACATGATGGCCGCGAGCAGAGCCAGGAAGATCTTGGTGGCGCCATCGAGCGACCAGTCGGCCAGGCGGCCGCCCAGCCAGTTGCCGACCGTGAAGCCGACGCCGATCAGCACCAGACCCAGGGTCACAAAGCCGTTGGAGGCGCCGGTCAGCTCGGTGAGCGCCGGAGCGACATAGGTGTATAGCGAGAACATCGCGCCTGCGCCCATGACGGTTGTCGCCATGGCAAGCAGCACCGTCGGATGGGTGAGCACGGCAAGTTCCCGCCTGACATTGGGCATCGCGCCGCGCTCGCCCTTCGGCAGGGCAAACCACAGCGCCGCAATGGCGGCGATGCCGATTACGGCAGTTCCGGCAAACGCCATGCGCCAGCCGATCGCCTGACCGACCCAGGTCGCAGCCGGTACGCCGCCGATATTGGCGATCGTCAGCCCCATGAACATCGCGGCGACCGCGCTTGCCTGCTTTTCCTTCGGCACCACGCTTGCCGCCACGACGGCACCGAGGCCGAAGAAGGCGCCATGGTTGAGGCTCGTGACAAGCCGGGCGAGCAGCAGCGTGAAGTAGCCGGGCGCCATCGCCGACATGAGATTGCCGATCGTGAAGATGCTCATCAGCAGCATCAACGCGGTGCGCTTGCCGAAGCGGCTGAAGGCAAGCGTCATGAAAGGGGCGCCGACCATGACGCCGATCGCATAGGCACTGATGAGAAGGCCGGCCGTCGGGATCGAGACGTCAACCCCCTTGGCAATGACCGGGAGAAGCCCCATCGGCGAAAACTCGGTCGTACCGATGCCGAAGGCACCGATCGCAAGCGCAAGAAGCGCCCATTGGGCGTGGGAGGATGTTTGGGCCTTCTCGGCCGTCGAAATCTGGGTGTTCATGGTAGACTCCTTAGACGTCCCATTCCGGAGCAAGGCCGGGTGGGCTGACGATCCGTCCATCGGGGCGCGCGAGATTGGCGATGGCGGCCATGTCCTGTTCGTCGAGGCTGAAATCGAAGATGGCGATGTTCTCCTTGACGCGCTCCGGATTGGCCGTCTTCGACAGTGCAATGTGGCCCTGTTCAATCAACCAGCGCAGACCGACCTGCGCGGCGCTCTTGCCGTACTTGGCGCCGATCCGCTGCAGTACCTGATCCTTCGGCACCGCACCGTCGGCCATGCCGTAATAGGCGGTGACCGCAACGCCGTTCGCCTTCGCGGCCGCAGCGAGAGCTTTTTGGGGCAGATAGGGATGGATCTCGACCTGATTGGTCACGATCGGTGTGCTGGAAAGCCTGACCGATTCCCGCATCTGCGCGATGTTCTGGTTGCTGACGCCGACGAAGCGGGTCTTGCCGGCAGCCTTCACCGTGTTCAGCATCTCGATCTGGTCGGCAACCGACACCTTGTCGGCCGGCCAGTGCAGCAGAAGCAGATCGACGCGATCGGTCTTCAGCTTGTCGAGGCTCTCATCGACCGAAGCGGCGAACCTGTCGACGCTATAGTTGTCGACCCAGACCTTGGTGGTCAGGAACAGGTCGTCCCGCCGGGCTCCGGCTGCTGCAAGAACTCGACCGAGCGCTGCCTCGTTCTGGTAGATTTGTGCCGTATCGAAGTGACGGAACCCGGCTTCAAGTGCGGCGGGAATGACGCGCTCCACTTCAGCGTCCGACATGCGGAAGACGCCGAAGCCGAGAGCGGGAATTGTTGCGCCATGGGCGGAAACGGTTAGCATCGAAAAATCCTTCTGAGAGCATCGGGCAGCTTTCGCTGCCTGGAATGGATTGAGCGCCAGGCTTGAGGGCGCGATCTTTTCGACTTATGAAATAGAGAGTGTATCGGCAGGTGATAATGCCGCCGGTTTTCACATTATCTGTGAAATCAAGTCAAAGATGGTGTCTGATGGATAATCGTGCCGGCGAAATGCAGGTGTTTCTTCGCGTCGTCGAGGTGGGTAGCTTTTCGGAAGCGGCGCGGTTGCTGCGCATGACGCCATCCACCGTCAGTAAGCTGATCTCGCGGATCGAGGCCCGGCTCGGCGTGCGCCTTGTCGAACGCTCCACCCGGCGATTGTCGCTGACCTCTGAGGGGCGGATCTACTATGAGCGCAGCCAGGCGCTGTTGCACGATCTCGACGAGGTCGAGCAGGAACTATCGCAGGGCGCCACGACCACCGGCGGCACGGTGCGGGTCAACATTTCCGTTGCTCTCGGTGTACTGGGCCTTGAGCCGCTCCTGCCGGAGTTCTGGCAGATCTACCCTAATGTCGTGGTCGATCTGTCGCTGTCGGACGAAATCGTCGACCTCTATCTCGATCGGACAGACATTGCCTTCCGGGTGGGACCCTTGCCGGATTCAGGGATGATCGCGCGACGTATCGGCATTGCCCGCCGCAAGATCGTCGCCGCGCCCAGTTATCTCGATCGTCATGGAATACCGCTGACCGTCGATGATCTCTCGCGGCATAATTGCCTGGGATTCAATTTCCGTCGCCTAGCGCCCGTCTGGCCTATCAGAGAAAGCGGCCGTGTCGTCGATCGTGCCATGACGAGTTCGCTGCTTGCCAACAATGGCGAAACCGTACGGCGGATGGCGCTGGCAGGTGTGGGGCTTGCCCGCATGGGTGACTATCACGTCCGGGACGATCTTGCGGCCGGTCGTCTCATCGAGGTACTCACCGATGTCGTCGAGCCGGATGAGGAACAGATTCATGCGGTCTTTCTGGGAGGCGCTCGCATGCCGCAGCGCGTGCGCGTCTTCCTTGATTTTGTCGTGCCGCGTCTCCGGCAATTCCTTGACGGCGAAACCTGAGCATCTTGTCGCCATCAAGCAGACTGCGAAAAGCGCATGCCTAAGTCGTTGGGCATCTTGTCCGGTAGGCACAGCCGTCCATATACAACTTATGTTTGATCGCCTTGTTCTTCCGTTTCGCCGCCTCGTTCTTCGCCGCTTCGTCAAAGCGCATCCGCCATCGCGGCAGGTTTCCCGGGCGACCAGAGAGCTTGTCGCGGCCTATGAAGGCATTCTTCCCGACAGCCTTCTCCAATTATGGCGCCGCAAGGGGCTCGGATTCTATGGCGATAGGCAACTCGCCCTGATCGATCCTCGGCTTTGGCAGGCTGTGCTTAACCGATGGATCGTTTCGCCGCCGGATGAGGTGCGGCGCATCCCGATCGCCCTGACGCCATTCGGCGTCCTTCTCTATTACCGCAAGCTGACGGCAACCGACGAGGATGTCGTCTTCATCGATCCCGTATCGAAAAAGACGAGCGATCTCGCCTGGAGCCTGGACGAATTCTTCAATCGGTTCCTTTGCGATGGACAGTCGCTAGAATCCCTCATTTCGCCAGCATTGGCGCGGTCGGCGCGCGAGGAATGCGGAGCACTCTCGTCGGGCGAGGTCTACGAGATCGACCAGATGCTGTTTTCGATGCAGATGCTGCGGATTGCAAAGGTCGATGCCTTCGAGATGCACCGGCGCCTTCGCGATGCCGTTGATCCGCCCAGGCCGACAGCCGAGAAGCCCACGACTGTGGCCGACGCCTTGCCGGTCGAGCATCGTTCGACATTCGAGGATATCGCGGACGGAAAATATTTAGCCGGCTTATATCTGTCTTCCTACAGCGATTGGCACAGGCTCCTGGCGCTCCGGCCAGACGGTCGCTACAGCCTGTTGTTCTGGCGCATCCATTATCGGACTTTGGAACGCGTCGGGGTGCGTTTCTACACCGGGACCTATCAAGTCTCTCGCAACGCCGAAGGGGACGAGATCGTTGCGCTCGACATCGTCCTGCGCGCCGATTCCTCGGGTGGCGACGACAATGACGACCGTCTCGTGGTGATGTATTCGGGCGGAACCAGCTTCCTGCTGCGTGTCAACGAGCTGGGCGATATCGCAACGGCGATCGGCGGCTGGGACGAAATGGGGCGCAGCGAGTATTATTTCCGCCGGGTCACGCTGAATGAGACTTTCGCGGAAGAGCCGAACGACGGCCGCCCTGCGCCGCCCTTTGCCGATCTTCCGCGCGCCCTGCAGGCCCTGGTTCATGTCGAGCCGCTTCGTCCCACGATCACCCATGTGGAAGACCCCAACCTCAACGAAGAAGACAACGGCGAAGGCACGGTCATGTGCACGCTCGATCTCGGCGAGGAGGATGGACTGCGCTTCAACATGCCGCTCTACTCGCCTCCCGACACCGGTCGCGACCTTAAAGGCTGGATCTGGAAGATGGCCCCACACGCATGCGAGGTCGGCGTCGAATATCGACGGGGCGAAGACGGTGCGATCGAACACGGCCCGGCGGTCGGAGACATTTTGACAACCCGTTCGCCGGTCGTGCGTTGAGCGTATCGATACGCACAGTGCCGTGCCCCGCCTCACTTTGCCGGTCGTGCGTTGGACGATCGTTCCCGAGACGGCAAAGAGAACGCCAGCTGCTCTGCCACGGCTGTCAGGAAAACGAGCGCGAAAACCGTCAAGCCGGCAAGAGCAATCAGTTCGCGCACCGGCTATGCGGTCGTTACGGTGCTATTTGGCAAGGATCATTGCAAAGGCCTCAGTATCGCGCCGGTTCGAGGCTGGATCGACAGATTTTCGTCTTCCTGATCGGTCTCGAGCCGCTGCAGGATCGGGCAATGCGGGCGATGGTCGCCCTGGCAGGAGTTAACAAGCATGGTGAGCGTATGCTCCATATCCTGCAGGTCGGCGATCTTTTTCTTCAGCGCTTCGATATGGCCCAGAGCCAGGCGCTTGACCTCCACGCTCTGACGGGTTTCGTCGCGCCAGAGTTCCAAAAGCTCACCGATTTCAGCGACGGCAAAGCCAAGATCGCGCGCCCGGCGGATGAAGCGCAGCATATGCACGTCGGTATCTGAATAGTCGCGATAGCCCGACGCCGTTCTGCCGGCTGCCGGAATGAGGCCGGTCTCTTCGTAGTAGCGGATCATCTTGGCCGAGACGCCCGATGCCTTGGCTGCCTGTCCGATATTCATGAACGTTCTCCTGACATAAGGCAGCCGGCCCAAGAGGGACCGGCTGCATCCGTTTGTTAGCTGGTGACCCTGAAGCGGCGCAGCCGCAACGCATTGCCAAGCACGAAGACGCTCGACAAGGCCATGGCGCCGGCGGCAAAAACCGGTGATAGCAGGATGCCGAAAGCCGGATATAGCGCGCCGGCGGCGACCGGGATCAGCGCCGTATTGTAGGCGAAGGCCCAGAACAGGTTCTGCCTGATGTTGCCGATCGTCGCCTTGGACAGGGCAATGGCGTTCGGCACTCCCTGCAGGCTTCCCGACATCAGGACGACATCGGCCGCTTCGATAGCGATATCCGTGCCCGTACCGATGGCAAGACCGACATCGGCCTCGGCCAGCGCCGGCGCATCGTTGATGCCATCACCAACGAAAGCCACCTTGCCGTGCTGGCGCTTGAGGCGGCGAACTGCTTCGACCTTGCCGTCGGGCAGCACTTCGGCCACGACCTCGTCGATGCCGAGCCGTGCTGCGATAGCTTTGGCCGTGCGGGCATTGTCGCCGGTGACCATCGCCACCTTCAGGCCGAGATCGTGCATCGCCCTGATCGCTGCCGGTGTCGTCTCCTTGATCGGATCGGCGACCGCAATGATTGCGGCGAGCTGGCCGTCGATCGCCGCATAAAGCGGGGACTTGCCTTCGTTGCTGAGACGCTCGGCAGCTTCCGAGAAGCCTGCGACGTCAAGCCCAAGCTCGGCCATGTAGCGGTCAGCGCCGATCTCGATGCGTTTGTCGCCGGCTGTGGCGCTCACGCCCAAGCCCGTCACCGATTTGAAATCCGCCACGGTTGGCAGCGCCAGATCTTCGGAAGTGGCCGCCTCGACGATTGCGCGGGCAATCGGATGCTCGGATTTCGCTTCCACTGCCGCCACCAGGCGCAGCACGCCGGAGCGGTCGAAACCCGCCGCCAGTTCCAGATCGGTCAGGGCCGGCTTGCCTTCGGTCAGTGTGCCTGTCTTGTCGACGGCCACGACGCTTGCGTCCTTGAGCAGTTGCAGGGCTTCGCCCTTGCGGAAGAGTACACCCAGTTCGGCGCCACGCCCTGTGCCGACCATGATCGAGGTCGGGGTGGCAAGCCCCATGGCGCATGGGCAGGCGATGATGAGGACGGCGACCGCATTGATGAGCGCAAAGGTGAGGGCCGGTGACGGACCGAAGTAGAGCCAGGCGGCGAAGGTTGCGGCAGCCACGACCATCACGGCCGGTACGAACCACATGGTCACCTTGTCGACCATGGCCTGGATCGGCAGTTTCGACCCCTGTGCCTCCTCCACCATGCGAATGATCTGCGACAGCACCGTATTGCCGCCGACGGCCGTCGCGCGGAAGACAAAGGCGCCTTTCTGATTGACAGTACCACCAACGACTGCGCTGCCGATCGTCTTCGGGACCGGGATCGGCTCGCCGGTGATCATCGATTCGTCGACATAGCTCTCGCCCTCGACCAACTCCCCGTCGATCGGAACCCGTTCGCCGGGACGAACCTCGACGATATCGCCGGAAACGACCGAGCCGATCGGCAGATCGGCGGCCCTGCCGCCGCGCTGCACGCGCGCGGTTTTGGCTTGTAGGTTGACCAGACGTTTGATCGCTTCGGATGTGCGTCCCTTGGCTCGGGCCTCGAGCAGTCGGCCGAGTAGGATGAGCGTAACGATGACGGCGGCCGCTTCGAAATAGACGTTGATCGTGCCGGGTGGCAACAAGCCGGGCGCGAAGGTCGCAACCAGCGAATAGCCATAGGCTGCCAATGAGCCGACGGCGACCAGCGAGTTCATGTCGGGCGCAAGGCGAAGGAGCGCCGGTAGCCCCTTTTTATAGAAGCGGATGCCGGGAACGAAGAGGACGAGCGTCGTCAGCGCAAGCTGGATGTACCAGCTCCACTGCATCCCGATCGTCTCTGCGATCAGAGCGTGGACGCCGGGAATGAGGTGCGATCCCATCTCCAGGAGAAAGACCGGCGTCGTCAAAATCGCGGCGATGGTGAAATCGCGGGTGAGTTCTCGCCGTTCGGCGTCCTTCTTCTGCGCGCGTCCGGCCTCTTCGTCTCCCCGGTCCGCGCTTATAATTTTCGCCTCGTAGCCGGCGTTCTCGACCGCTGCGATAAGGCTTGCCGCGTGCGCCGTCCCTTTGATCGTGGCCCGCTCGGTCGCAAGGTTGACGGCGGCCTCACTTACGCCAGGCACGGTCTTCAGGGCGCGTTCGACGCTGCCGACGCACGAGGCACAGGTCATGCCCTCGATCGAAAGCTCGATGGAGCCTACCGCAGCAGTGAAACTCTCAGGGACGGAATAGCCGACATTTTCGACAGCCCGGACGAGTTCCGTGTGATCGATGGCCGCGTGTGTCGTGATGCTTGCCTTTTCGGTGGCGAGATTGACCGATACGGCATCGACGCCTGGAACGTTCTTCAGGGCGCGCTCGACGCTGCCCACGCAGGATGCACAGGTCATACCCTCGATGGGCAGCGATATGACAGTCGACAAATCCAGTGGCCGAACTGAACTATTCATGGGAGGTCCTTTCACGCTCCGAAATTTGAATGTGAAGGGAAGGTGAGGCTTCCAACCATGGGAAGGTCAATAGCATTTTTTTCATCGGATGACACTTGACCTTACCATGGTTGGAAACTCCACCTTGAGTGCCGTGAGATCAAAACCAAGGAGAATTCTCATGGAGCTCAGAATCGAAAACATGACCTGCGGCGGCTGCGCCAGGTCCGTTACCAAGGCGATCCAATCCGTCGATCCCGACGCCAGGATCGAGACCAATCCGGACGCGCGCACCGTCAAGATCGAGACGACTGCCTCTCAGCCGATGCTCCAGCAGGCTCTCGAACAGGCCGGCTATCCGGCAGTCGCAAACTGAGTGGTTCAGATCATGAACAGGCTCCCCTGATCTTCATCGACACAGGCCCGGCGAGTGTGCAGAGCCGGCGGTAGGCAAGATTGCCATGATGAAGAAACGGTGCACCGGGCACGACAATTGAGGACCGGAAGGTGGCTCTTCGAAGTCACCTTCGACACAGAGACAAAAAGCGCGACACCGTGGTGGGCGGCCTTATGGGCGTATCGCCTCCACGTGAGCAAGAGGAAGCAATCGATGTATCGACGTAGTTTTCTGGCAGGGCTGGCGGGCCTTGCGATTTCCAGGCCTGCCTCGGCCCAGATGATGCACGACATGGGCAGCATGAGCGGAAACGGCGCTCACAAGATGATGCCCATGGCCGGCAACAAGCCCGTCTTGCCGGAAGGGCAGCCCCTGCGTGAGCTGCCACGCTTGATGAACGAGGCCAGCCAAGCCGGTCTGTTCAAGGCAAGGCTTGCCGCGGAGCCGGGGCTTGCCCGCTTCACCGAGGGGCTTGATACGCCCGTGCTCCTCTACAACGGTGGAAATCCCGTGATCGAAGCGCATGAGGGCGACAGGATCGAGATCAGCTTCAAGAACGGCATTCCCGGCGAGCCGACGACGGTTCATTGGCATGGAATGCCGGTGCCGGCTGATCAGGACGGCAGCCCCATGGAACCCGTCGCTTCGGGCAGCGAGCGCATCTATGCTTTCGATCTTCCGCAAGACAGCGCCGCATCCTATTGGTTCCATCCTCATCCGCACG
Source organism: Rhizobium sp. ZPR4 (assembly GCF_040215725.1). Classification (NCBI taxonomy): domain Bacteria; kingdom Pseudomonadati; phylum Pseudomonadota; class Alphaproteobacteria; order Hyphomicrobiales; family Rhizobiaceae; genus Rhizobium; species Rhizobium sp. ZPR4. The sequence continues at coordinate 716,869 of NZ_CP157969.1, read as the reverse complement.
GGCTCACCGCCGCACAGGTTTATCGCGGGCTCGCAGGCATCTTTCTCGTGAAACCCAAGGATGATCCGATCCCTGCCGAATATGGGGATACGATCCTGATGTTCACCGATCTTCGGATCGCTGAAGATGGAAGCATGCCGGCAAGCAACATGATCGATTTGATGAACGGACGCGTCGGTGACCAAGTGCTGGTCAATGGCCAGAACAACCCGGTCGTGGCCGTGGCGAAAGGAGAGAAGCGCCGCCTGCGCCTCTTCAATGCGACAAATGCGCGATTCCTGCGGCTGACATTCGAGAATGCCACCATGGTGCTCATCGGAACGGATGGGGGTCTTATCGAGGCTCCCGTCGGCGTCGACGAGTTGCTGCTTGCGCCCGCCGAGCGCGTCGAGCTCATCGTCTCCTTCGACAAGCCGGGAGCGGCAAAGCTCACTACGCTCGACTATGAGCGCGGGTGGATGGGGCCGGGTAAGCCTAAGGAGGCCGGCATGACCTTACTGACGGCGAGTGTCTCGGAGGAAACTGCACCTGTTGTGCCGCCGCTTCCTGCGAAGCTGCGCACCATTGAACGCCTCGCAGAGTCGGCAGTCACGCGTCGCTTTGTGTTGACGGAATCCATGAAGGGCATGGAGATGAAGTTCCTCATCAACGGCGCCAGCTTCGATATGAACCGCGTTGACGCAGTCTCGAAGGTCGGGCAGATCGAGCTCTGGGAAATTGTCAACCAGGCGGATATGGACCATCCGTTTCATGTGCATGGGACGCAGTTCCAGGTTGTCGAACGCGAAAAGGATAGTGCGGTCACCAAGTCATCCTACCGGGCCTGGAAGGACACCGTGAACGTTGCGGCCGGCGAGACGGTACGTATCCTGTTGCGACAGGATTTGCCGGGGCAGCGCATGTATCACTGCCACATCCTCGAGCATGAAGATCTCGGCATGATGGGCATAGTCGACGTTGAGGCCTGACAATCTCCATCGTCAATCGCAGCCGTGGAGGGAAAATCGATATTATCCCTCCTTTTATTCTTGAGCCTCGGAACTTGCGGTCGATGAGGTTGCGGCATCGATCGCGATTCGAAGGTTGAGGCCGATTTCGCTTTTGCCGGTGTAAGCGTGTTGTTCGGCTCTTGCGCAAACAGTAGGTTAGGCGCTTTTATGTAAGCGCATCCTACTGCAGCGAGGGAGCTCGCAACGGCCTCGGAGGAGGGCCGTATGCGATCTCGCAGTGGATGCCAAATGTGCTGACGGTGGCATTCAAGGGGAGGACTCGATGGCCGCTAATCATCAGATGCAATATCGCGAACGCGTGCGCTCTGCCCATGAGGCCGTTGCCTTGATACCATCCGGCGCGAAGATCGCCATGCCGATCGCTGCGGGCCAACCGCCTGCAATCCTTGCGGCATTGGCCGAACGTGCGCGGGCCAGGGCGGTGGACAACATCCGGCTCTACTACCTGCTCTGCACGGGCGTCGCTGGCTCCAGCGTGCTCGACTTCGACTTGCGCGACCGCATCACTCCCATGAGTTATTTTCATGGAGCGGTGGATCGTGCCCTCGATAAGAGGCGAATGGTTGAGATGCTGCCTGCAGGCGACCTCGTGCCGTGCCATTTTAGCCAGGTGCCGCGCTCGCTGGTCGAGCATGTCGGGGTCGATACCCTGATCGCAACGGTCTCGCCCATGGATGCGGACGGGAATTTCAGCCTTGGCGCCAGTACCGATTATTCCCTGGCAGTTGCCCGCAAGCCCGGCGCCCGACTGATCCTCGAAGTCAATCCGAGCATGCCCTATGTGCGCGGCAATTGCATGATCCCGGTGTCGAGTGTCACGGCGCTTGTCGAGAACGACGCAAGCTTGCCGGCGCTCGCTGCCGCACCTCGCTCAGAAGTCGACGATACCATCGGCGCCATCGTCGCGGGGCTTGTGGATGATGGTGATTGCCTGCAGATGGGCATCGGCGCATTGCCCGATGCCGTTTGTGCCGGCCTCTCCCAGCATCGACATGTCGGCATCCATACGGAAATGATGACCTCCGGACTTGCCGCTCTGGTCAGGGCGGGCGTCGTCGACAATAGCCGCAAGCAGATACATGTCGGGCGAACCATCTTTACCTTCGCATTGGGAGACAAGCCGCTTTACGATTTCCTGAACGACAATCCCGATGTCGAAGCGCATCCTGTGGACTATGTGAACAATGCGTTCGTCATCGCACAGAATGACCGCATGGTATCGGTCAATGCGACGCTGCAGATCGATCTTAATGGCGCGTGCAATTCCGAATTCGTCAATGGAAGGCAGTTCAGCGGTACCGGCGGTCAGGTGGATTTCGTCCGCGGCGCCTACGGCTCACGGGGCGGCCGCTCGATCATCGCCTGTCATGCGACGGCGGCCAAGGGAACGCTTTCGCGTATCGTTCCGACGCTGACAGGTCCGGTGACGACGTCGCGCAACGATATCCATATCGTCGTGACGGAATATGGCTGGGCCAATCTCAAGGGCAAATCGGTGGCAGAGCGGGCAAAGGCGATGATTGCGCTTGCCCATCCCGATTTCCGGGAGGAGCTGGATCGGGCCGCCCATCAGGCGGGATTGTACGCGCCGGATTGACATAATCATCGTTGATCTTGCTTGGGCAATAAGAAGGACCCGGAGGGAAACCGGATCCTTCCGGCTTTGATCGGAGGTCAACCGATCACTTTGAGAAGCCTGATGGATCGGTACATCAGGCTTCCCGTACCTGGTCCCAGGTAGACCAGGTAATTCGGTATTAGAAGCTACGCTGGAAGCGCAGGATACCAGCCCACTGATCCTGGTTCACAGAATCGAAGTTGGTGTAGGAGACTTCCGGCTCGATGAGCAGGTTCTTGACCGGGTTGAACTTGAGGTTCGTGGTCGCTGCGAAGATCTTCGAGTCGGTGTAGGCGAGCTGGAGGTTCCACTTCAGCTTTTCGTTGATCGGAACGCCAACGCCGCCCCAAACTGCCCAGTCGCCCCAACCGCACTTCGATGCATCGTTAGCCGGGCAAGAAGAGCGTGCCAGGTTGGTGCCGGCATACTTGTTCAGGTTGTCGCCATCGGTGTTCCAGCCGCCCATCAAGAAGGCCGAGAAGACGCCGAAGTCAGCATCGACGCGAGCCTTGATGGCGCCTTCCGACTTGATCGAGTCGTAACCGCCGACGACCTTGAAGCCCCATGCGCCAGACTTGAAGCCAGCACCGGCAACAACGTCAGGAGCGTAGTGGTTAGCCTTGTCGTCCGATGCCCAGCTTGCGCCGTAGCCAGCACCCGAGCCGCTGGAGTTCGAGTCTTCGAGCGAGATAACAGCGGTGAAGCCGTTGCCTGCGTCGTAGTTGTAGGTCAACTGGTTGAGTTCGTACGGACCGTCATAGATCACGTCGTCGTTGATGACGTCGCCGGCATAACCCGTGTAGTAGTTGAACTGCGAATCGGCCTTACCGACGAGGAAGCCACCGAGGCTGATGTTGGCCCAGAGCAGCTTGGTGCTGGTGCTGTTGCCCTCCTGCCAGTCCCAACGGATGACCGTGTTGGTCTTCAGCGGGCCGTATTCGGTGTCGGTCGCAGTGTCGAGGCTCAGCTGAGCGCGGGTGTGCCAGAGCGTGCCGTTATGGCTGTTGGCATTGTAGGCGTCGTACCACTTGCCTTCGGTACGGACCATGCCGCCGACCTTGAGGCAGGTTTCGGTACCGGGAATGAAGAAGTAGCCTGCACCGTATGCGTCGCAGATGCGGACGTATTCCAGCGGCTCCGGCTCAGCAGCGACGATCGCGTCAGCAGCATGAGCACCGGAAACTGCTGCCAGCGCAGCAGCGGAGCCGAGAAGAAGGCTCTTGATGTTCATTGTAAACTCCTGGTTGTAACTATTCGTACGTAATCCAAGGAGCGAGCATAATAGGCCGTGCTGGAAACGCTCCCTCGCAAACAGGAAGCAAAAACCAGGCACTGCATCTGCAATAGATTGCCGATACTATCCCCACCCCGATGGAACCTCGTTAGCTGGCGGCTGAAACAACACCCCACCAGATCGCAAGCTAATTAGGTTCTGACGACAGAGCTATATACATTCAGATTGTTTGTAAATCCGCACTTGAACCATCCAGAAACGGAAAGAATGGTTGTTGATTTAATGCAACACATGTTTGGCGAGAAAGTTCAGACCGGAACGCCCATCCAGGCAATCGGCGTACCGACGGAATGTATTGACGGCTCATCTCTCCTGTCTCATCGGCGGTTTCAACATGCGATCGCAAACAACTCCATCGCCCTGGCAAAGCCCTTCAGCTGCTGTCGCCCAATCGACTTTGCATCGAGGATATCGGCCTTTTGCTGGAATGGGCCGGACATCAGGAGCGCTTCGCCGCTTTCGCTGCAGATATTCTGGATACGGCTGACGATATTGACGTCAGGGCCGATCAAGGTGAAGTCCAGGCGGTTGCCGGAGCCGACATTACCGTAGCTCACCTCACCATAGTGCAGCGCAATGCCGGCCTTGACGCGGATACCGTCATATTCGAAGCCGCCTATTTCATCGAGGATTGTCTTTGCCGCGGTCAGCGCGGCATTGCAGGCTCCGGCGGCATCGACGCCTGGAAAGAATGCCAGCACCGCATCGCCCATGAATTTCAGTACTTCTCCGCCCTCACGGGTAATTGCCGGTACCACCTTGTCGAAATAAGCGTTCAGGAGCCCGAGCACGGTGCCGCCGGGCAGCCGATTGGAAAGCTCGGTGAAGCCGCGCAGGTCGCACAGCAGAAGTGCTGTCTCCATCGATTCGATTTCCCCGCGACGGATGTGTCCAGCAAGGATGCGGCTTGCCGTCATCGGGCCGATATAGGTGTCGAGAAGGCTGAGTTCGCATTGTCTGAGGACGCGTAGCTCGCAGGTATTGCGCAATGCCGGCAGGATGCGCTCGATCAGGTCATGCTCGCCGGATGTGAAGCCGCCTGGCCGCCGCGTGGCGAAGACAGCGCTGCTGATCGGTCCGTCGGCGTTGCAAAGCGGCGCCACGATCAGTTGAACCAGCCCTCGGCCGGAGAATATGTCGATATGCTGCCAGCGCCCATAGGGGCTCTCGCCTGGGCCGACGACGAGCGGCTCGCGCATCTCCTGTGCCTTCATAAGCGGTGTATTGGCAAGCGCGAGACGCGAGCCATGTTCGCGATCGTGGATCTCGACCGGCTCGCCGGGCGCCCAGGCGAAGGTGCGGCCGATGAATTCGGGATGCAGCGTCGTCAGGTGCAGCGTCAATCGATCGACGGGAAGCCCAAGGGCCTGCAGGCGGCGGCCGAGCCCGGCGACGAGGCCGGCCTCATCGAGCGCATGGCATTCGTCGCCCGTCAGCCATTCGATCAGGCTCAGGGTAGCCGCGGTGTTGATGCTGCTGCGGCTTGCCCTGGAATTGATGATTGCGGTTTTTGGCATGTCGTGAAGCAAGGTCATGGCTATCTCCTCCTCTTTGAGGTGCGGCGCTCAGTGTGCCGCACCGCCCGAGAGGTGACCGGGTTTCTTCAGAAGCAGGCTGGCGATGAGGGCGATGATCAGCGCGACGCCGAGCAGATAGAAGGTGTCGCTGAAGGCCAGGATATTGGCCTGCGTGCGCAGATCGGAAGCGATGGCGACGATCGCCTTGTGCGTGGCAAGCGCCTGATCGCTCACTCCATGACTCATGAAGTAGCTGGTGAGGCTGGCAATACGCGCACGGGTCGCTTCTTCGAACACGGAAACGGAATTGGTGAGAATGTTCGAGTGGAACTGCTCGCGCTTGGTGAGGAAGGTTTGCAGCGCCGCAATGCCGACCGCACCGCCGAGATTGCGCATCATGTTGAAGAGCGCCGAGGCGGAGCCGGCATTTTCCTGTTCGATCCCGGCCGTTGCAATCGCGGTCAGCGGCGTGAAGGCCAGCGCCTGACCGATGGCACGCACGATGTTCGGCCAGAAGAGCTGGTCGCTGGCATAATCGCCTGTCATGTGGACATTCATGAAGTTCGAGGCAGCAAAGAGCGCGAAGCCGACGACGATCAGCAGACGGGCATCGACACGCTTCATCAGCCGCGGCACCAGCGGAATCAGGATCAACTGTGGAATACCGGTCCAGGCAAGCACCATGCCGATCTGCTCGGAATTATAGCCCTGGATGCGCGTCAGGTAGATCGGCAGGATGAAGACAGAGCCATAGAGCGCGATGCCGAGCAGGAAGTTGGCGACGATGCCGAAGCCAAAATTGCGGCGCACCAGTAGACGCAGATTGAGGAGCGGATGGGCGGCGCGAAGCTCGATGATGAGAAAGAGCGTCAACGAGACCGCGGCAATAACGGAAAGACGGACGATGAAGGGGGAACCGAACCAGTCGTCCTTGTTGCCTTCCTCAAGCACGGTCTGCAGCGCGGCGAGGCCGACCGCCATGGTGATGATGCCCGGCCAGTCACCTTTGGCGAGCAACGAAAGGTTCATCGGTGCGCGGTCGAGCGAGGCCCAGAGCATGCCGACCATAAGAATGCCGGGCACGAGATTGACGTAGAAGATATATTCCCAACCCCAGTTTTCCGTAAGGTAGCCGCCGATGGTCGGGCCGATCGCCGGCGCGAAGGTTGCCGAAAGGGCAAAGAGCGCGAGGCCGATCGGCTGCTTGGGTTTAGGCAGCAGCGTGATGATGATGGTGAAGGCCATCGGAATCAGCACGCCGCCGGAAAAGCCCTGTATGGCGCGAAGCACGATCATCTGCTGCAAATTGGCGGCAAAGGCGCAGCCGACGGAGAAGAGAAGGAAAAGCACCGCGTTGGTCAGCAGATAGATGCGAACCGAAAAGACGCGGGCGAGCCAAGCGCTGAGGGGGATGACGACGATCTCGGCGATCAGATAGGAGGTCGAGATCCAGCCGCCGTCGTCCGTTCCCGCACCGATCGCGCCCTGGATGTCGGCAAGCGATGCATTGACGATCTGGATGTTGAGGACAGCCATGAAGGCGCCGAGCGTCGAGCCGACGACGGCTGTCCAGATGCGCAGCGGGCTCATGGCAGGCCGTGCAATGGCAGCGCTTGCTGTGCCCGCGGATGCGGCTGAATTGTTGTTGGCGGCGATCTGAAGAGTGGCCATGACGCGTCTCCTTCCGGCTCGTAGCGGAATAATCTCATGACAATGCTGAGGTGATAATCGACGAAGATCGGGAAGGATCATCCAGCGTGGCTGGATAATCCTTGCGCAGCGGCCGTCGAGGTTTGGGCAGCCTTGGTGTCGATGTCCGGTTCCACCGACATGCCCGAGCGCAGCAGCCCGGCCAGATTATCGTCGTCGATCACGATCTTCACAGGGATGCGTTGGACGATCTTGGTGAAGTTGCCGGTGGCGTTGTCAGGCGGCAGCAGCGAGAATTCCAGCCCGCTTGCCGGCGAGAGACTGTCGACATGGCCCTTGATGGTGACGTCGGGGAAGCTATCGACCTTGATCTCGACCGATTGGCCGGGACGCACATAGGTCAATTGCGTTTCCTTGAAGTTCGCGACGACATAGACCGAATGCAGCGGCACGACAGCCATCAACTGCGTGCCCGACGTCACATACTGCCCGACGCGGATCGAACGGGCGCCGACGGTGCCGTCAACCGCGGCGACGATGTTGGTATAGGAAAGGTTGAGCTCAGCCTGCTGAACGGCGGCAGCGGCGCGATCACGCTGAGCGGCGGCCTGATCTCGCTGGGTCTGCAGCACCGGTACCTTGTTTTGAGCAGCGACGAGTGCGGCCTGATCGCGCTCGACAGCGGCGGCAGCCTGCTTTCTGGCCGATTCCGTCTCCTCGGCACGCGATTGCGTGCCGACGCCGTTGGTAATCAGACGAGCCGAACGTGCGGCATCCGACACAGCGTAATCCAGAGAGGCTTGCGACGCGTCGACTGTTGCCTTGGCCTGCCCGATCAACGACTGCTGCAGCTGGATCTGGGCATCAATATTGGAAATTGCCGCATCCGCAGCCTTGAGATCCGCCTTTGCCTGGGAAAGTGCGGCCTGGAAATCGCGGTCATCGATGCGGGCGAGCACCTGGCCGGCCTTGACCTTGTCATTGTCGTTGACAAGCACATCCTTGATGTAGCCGGCGACCTTCGGGGCGATCGTGGTGTAATCGGCCTTCACATAGGCATCGTCGGTGGATTCGATGAAGCGCCCAACCGTCCAGTAGCGATAGCCGAAATCGGCGCCAAGAGCGACGCCGGCCAGCAGCGCAGCGATCAGTACGCCGCGCTTGATGAGCTTTCTGCCTGCCTTGGGCGTGGTGGCAGCGACAGGCGCTTCGGCCGCTACGCCCAGCGGGGCTTCGGTAGCGGGGGACCTGGCCACCTCGTTGACCGGGGCAGCATCGGCTTGGCTTGCGTTCTTGAACGCTTCGTTGCGGGGGAGTTCGACCATTGTCCGTTTCCTTCAGTGCGCCACCCCTTTGCACGGGGCTATTTTTGATGCGATGAAGATGCGTCCGAACGGTCCTTCTGATAATCTCCTCAAATCGGGAAGGATCATCAAGTCACAGTGGATAATCCGAGGACAATATGGATCGTTTGACCAGCCTCGCAGTTTTTGGCCGGGTGGTGGAGTGTGGCGGTTTTTCAGCCGCTGCTCGTCGGCTCAACATGTCCGTCACCATGGTGGGCAATCATGTGCAATCGCTGGAAGACCGCCTCGGCGCGCGGCTCCTGAACCGGACGACGCGCCGGATCAGCCTGACGGAAACCGGCAAATATTATTATGAGCGCTCCTCACAGATTCTGGCCGATCTCGAGGAGGCCGATCGGGCCGCCGGCGCACTCAGTACCACGCCGCGAGGCACGCTGAAGCTCTATACCAGCGGCGCCATCGTCCGCTTCCTGCTCCCCGTCGTCAATGAATTCATGACGCAATACCCTGCGATCTCGCTCGATTTCAACGTCGGCGAACGGTCGATCGACATGGTCGAGGAGGGTTACGATCTGATGATCCGAACCCTGCCTGCGTCTGACTCGACACTCGTCGCGCGCAAGCTTGCGCCCTGGCGCCATATGCTCGTCTGCTCGCCCGAATATCGTGACACACATTCCATGCCGAAGGTTCCGGCCGATCTCGTGGAGCATAATTGCCTGCAATATACCTATTACCCTTACGGCGACGAATGGCGTTTCGAAGATGCCGATGGCAAGCAGGTGGGAGTCAAGATCTCCGGCAATGTCGTCTCCAACAGTGCCGAGACGCTGCGCTTTCTCCTGGCAAGCGGGCAGGGTATCTTCCTCGCCCCGAGTTTCATCGTATTCGACGAGGTTGCCGCCGGCCGCCTCGTGCGCGCCATGCCCGACTATCGGGCCGTGGAATTCACGATCAGCGCGATCTATCCGAACCGTAGCCATCTGCCGACGAAAGTACGATTGTTCATCGACCTTTTGGCAGAGCGTTTCGTTGAACACCGCAAGTGGATGACCTGAGCAGGACAAAGCCTGTTTTCCATCGGTGACGCAGCAGTGAATGGAGCCATCTGAAAGCCATGGCAAACCGAATAACATGCAATGCTCTGCCAGAACTGCCTGTAATTCAGATGCAGAACGGATTGACCGACGTCTTCATAGAAGTTCTCGCCATTGCCGCGTCGGCATTGGCGCAGACGAGGTCGGAGCAAGTGTTCGCATCATGGATCGCATCACGAGATCAGGCGGTCTTGGGGCTTGGAGCTGTGGGATTCGACATTGCCGAAATGCCCTGGCACGTCGCAACATTTGCCGAGGATCGGAATTTTCTAATTCGGGCGATTGCCGCCGCAGGTTCGAAGATCGGTTGGGAGAAGCTGGGCTACGAGCCGAAAGAAGACTGGTTGATGCCGTGCCTGATGCGTTTGCGAATGCTTGTGTCGGCATTTGGACCACACGACATCAGGCCAAACGGTGCGGCAATCCATTCGACCTTTTCCGAGAGCGACCTCAACCGCTGCGAAGCGCATAGGATCATCATGCATGCTGACGGATGCCCAGTCTGCAACAGGTCGGTGCCCTCCTGAAATACACGGGCATGCGGCGTCATGCTACCGATCATGCATGACGCCTCTTCGGGTCAATCCGGCTTGCAACGCCATCATGACTGCGGCTGTTCGGCAGGCTGGCGCGTTTCCGTCTGGCGTGCAGCCGACACCAGGCGCCGTTGCGCCCGGATGGCGCTCCATTGCTGGTCGATCAAGACACCGATCAGGATGACGCCGCCCATGACGGCGAAGTTGAGCGAGGAGGGGATGCCGAGCAGATTGACGAGATTCTGCAATTCCTGCAGCAGGATCGTGCCCAGCACCACGCCGATCAGAGATCCTTCGCCGCCACGCAGCGAAAAGCCGCCAAGCACCGCCGCGGCAATCGCATAGAGTTCATAGAACTGCCCGTGGCTCGCCGGCGAGATGGAGCGGGTGTACATGGCAAAATAGATCGCCGAAAGCGCCGTCAGCACACCGCAGATGATGTAGGAGATCGTCACCATTTTCGTGGTGCGGATACCGGAATATTTTGCTGCCTCCTCATTCTTGCCGATGGCGTAGAGATAGCGGCCGTATACGGAGCGATGCAGAACGATCCACATGACGGCAGCAATGATCACGAGCGCGATGAAGGTGTTCGGCACGCCGTAGAAGCGGCCGGCGGTCAGGAATTCCAGGGTCGGAAAGTTCTGGCCGAAGGCGAAGCCGGCCGTGCCGTCCGCGGTGTAGAAGCGCGCCGCACCCCGATAGATCAAGAGGCCGCAGAGTGTCACGACGAAAGGCTGGAGATTGAGCCGGGTAATCAGCCAGCCATGGATCGCTCCCAGCACGCCGCCGAGGACCAGGATCAGCGGCAGGGCAATCGCCCAGGGCATGTTCTGGACGGCGATGAAATCGATGAACAGGACGCCGAGCAGGGCAACAAGCGAGCCGACGGAGAGCTCAATGCCGCCGGTGATGATGACAAAGGCCTGGCCGATCGACAATATCCCGAAAAGGCCGATAAGGTTCGACGTATTGGCGAGGTTGATCGGCAGAAGGAAGCGCGGATTGATGATCGTCACGACAATGCCGACGACGACGATCAACAGAAGCAGGCCCAGATCTTTCTTACTCATCGATATCAATTCCCATTGGCCGCAGCCGTTAGAGCAGTTCCAGGCAAAGTGCGAAGCGTTCTTCGTTAGAAATTTTGCAAAAACAATGAGATAGAGCGGTTCAGGCTTCCATGGATAGCTGAACCGCCTTAGTGTAACGCCTTGCCGACGGCCAGCAAAAGCACGTTTTCCTGACTGAACTGATCCTTTTCGAGAATACCGGAGATCTGGCCTTCGTGCATGACCGCGATTCGGTCGGAGACGCCGATTACCTCTTCCATGTCGCTCGATATCATCAGGATCGCCACGCCGGCATCTGCGAGCTTGCGCATCAGACTGTAGATTTCGCTTTTTGCGCCGATATCGATGCCGCGGGTGGGCTCGTCGAAGATCAACACCTTCGGCTGCATCGCCAACCATTTGGCGAGCACGACCTTCTGCTGGTTGCCGCCCGAAAGCGTACCCGTGCGCGTTGAGACCGATGGCGTCTTGATGGCGAGCTGCCTGCGCTGCGTTTCGGCGACGGCATTTTCGCGCTCCGGCGAAACCATGGAGCGACGCGCAAAGGCCGAGAGGTTGGGAAGTGATATGTTCTGCGAAATCGGCATATCGAGCAGGATGCCGTTCAGCTTGCGATCCTCAGGCACGAGAAAAATACCGTTGGCGACGGCATCTCTGGCGGATCGCAGTTTCAGATCCTGTCCGCCGAGGGCGATGTTGCCGCCATAGCTATGATCGATCCCGAAGAGGACGCGGGCAAGCTCCGTCCGGCCTGAGCCGACGAGACCGGCGAGGCCGAGGATTTCGCCGAAACGGATGTCAAGATCGACGGGCTGCGTCGGATAGGCGGCGGTGCGAACGGCCGCGACCTTCAGCGCGATATCGCCCGGCGGACGAGCCGCTTCCACGGAGCGTGCGGCCAATGCTCGGCCGATCATCAGCTTCACCATGCGATCATGGTCGATCGCGTCTTTTGGCAAGGTGCCGACAAGCGTGCCGTCGCGCAGAACGATGACGCGGTCGGCGACACGCTCGACCTCGTGCAGACGGTGCGAAATGAAGATGACGCTGATGCCTTCGGCCTTCAGCGAGGATATGACGGTCAGCAGCTTTTCTGTTTCGGCAAGCGGCAGGCTCGAGGTCGGCTCGTCGAGAATGACGAGGCGGGCATTAATGGAGAGCGCCTTGGCGATTTCGACCATCTGCTGCTGGGCGAGCGACAGCGACGCCACTGGCGTATCCGGTGAGAAATTGGCGCCGACCCGCTTCAAAAGCGGGGTGACCATCTCGCGCAGTCGGGCACGGTCGACCAGTTTCAGGGCGCCGCCGCGCAGCGGTTCGCGGCCGAGGAAAATATTGGCTGCCACATCGAGATTTTCAAACAGGTTGAGCTCCTGATGGACAAAGGCAATCCCGGACGCGATGCTGCTTTCGACCGTGAAGGCACCGTGCTCGGCTCCATCGAGCCGAATGCTGCCGTGATCCGGCTTGACGACGCCGCCGAGGATTTTCATCAGCGTCGATTTGCCGGCACCGTTTTCGCCGACAAGACCGATCACTTCGCCAGGGCTGACATCCATCGAGAAATTATCGAGCGCTACCACGCCCGGATAGGTTTTGCCGATTCCCGAAAGGCTGAGAAAGGGCGCGGTGGTTTCAGTCGATACCAATGTATCCGAGCGTTGATTCATAACGAATATCATGCCTGTGCGATGTGGCTTCGAGAGCCGCGGCGACGTGAGCAATTGCATTCGAACAGCGCCGGTCCCCGCAACCGGCGCTGCTGCGGGCTGGCCTTAATTGCCTGCCATAGCCTTCAGATTGGCCGCATAGGCATCGACATCATCCTTGCCGATGATCTTCGTCGGGATGATGATGAGCTTGTTGGCAGGAATTCCCGATTTGTCGCCCTTCAGATAGGCGGCCATCAGCTTCATGCCTTGATAGGCCCAGAGATAGGGCTGCTGCACGACCGTTGCGGCGATCGTTCCTTCCTTGACGCCGCCAAGCGTGATCGGGTCGTCATCGAAACCGACGACGGTGATCTGGCCGAGCTTGCCGGCTTCGCGCAGCGCCTCGTAAATGCGCGGCGTGTTGTAGGAGTAGAAGCCGACCATGCAGGTGACGTCCGGGCTTGCAACGAGCGCGTCTTCGACGTTCTTCTTTGCTCTCGTCTGGTCGATGTCGTCGCCGCGCACGTCGGTCAATTCGATCTTCGTGCCCGCCAGGCCGTCCTTCATGCCCTGGATGCGCTCCTTGGCATTGTCGGCGCCCAGAAGTCCCACGAAGCCGATGCACTTGCCCCCGTTCGGCATGGCTTTCTTGGCGATTTCGGCGGCCTGCTTGCCGGCATCGATGTTCGATGAGCCGATATAGGCGACGCGGTTCGTATCCGGTGCATCGCTATCGGTGGTAAACAGCGCGGTTTCCGAGCCGATCTTGTTCAACCCCTCTGTCGAGGTCTTGGGATCGACGGCGGAAACCATGATGCCCTTGACGCCGGCTGCCACGAGATCTTCCATCAGTCGCTGCTGGATCGCGACCGACGATTGTTCAGGATATTTCAATTCCATGTTGAAGTCCGGCAGTTCGGCCTGAGCCTTCTTGACGCCGGCTTCGGCCGCTTTCCAGAAATCGGATGCGCCGTTGACCACAAATGCGAGAGTCGGCTTGTCGGCGGCATAAGTCGCCGTTGCATAGCTCAGCAGCAACCCTGCCGCAAAGGCGGCAGCGCCCCGTGTTACGTACTTCATGATCATCCTCCCATAGATCCGCTGACGGGATCTAGTTGCAACTCGCGGCAGGCCGTCCTGAACCCCCTCCTAGGGTTTCTCGCCGAGCGAGATACGGCACGTCCAACCACGAGAGCGACGGTATACGACTAATTTCGATTAGTAAATAGAATTAGTAATACAATTTCGCGTGCATGAAGCGGCAGAGTCTCGAAAATCTAGCTACTTGCTTCAATTGCAAGAGATCTTTGGCTTGAAGATGTGGGTGACGATTATATGCGCGTCTGCACAGGTTGCCGAGCTTGCTCGATTGATGATAATAAATATTAGCGCATGAAAGCGGCCGTGGGGATTATAGGCCGATTTCGCTTCAGGGGAGATGAGACGCAGTTATGAAGAAGATATCGGCCGCAAACGGCGATCGCACGGCCGTCGACAACAGGATATCGAAGCGAAGCGGCCGTCGTTCCGGCAACAGGGTCACGATGACCGATATTGCCAAGGCGGCCGGATGTTCGCAGAGCGCGGTGTCCTTCGTCCTCAACAATACGCCCGGCATGCGCCTGTCGCAGCAGACCCGCGAGAGGGTCATCGAGGCAGCCCGCCAGCTTGGCTATGTCGCGCCGGTGCTTGCCACACCGCCTGCGCTCCTGTCTCCTTCGAAGCTCGATGGCGTCATCGGCTTTGCCGTCGACCAGCTCGCCACCAGTCCGGAGGCGGTCGTTGCGATCGAGGGGGCTCGCGAGGCATGCTGGAACGCTGGAAACGTCCTGCTCGTCGCACAGACCATGAGCGATCCGATCATGGAGCCGAGAGCGATCAAGGCGCTCAGCAACAGCGGCATCTCGGCGCTCATCTACATGACGATATTCACCCGTGAGGTGGAAGTGCCGGATTATCTCTACGATCTCAATATCCCGATCATTCTTCTGAATTGCTATACGTCCGACTATGCCTTTCCGGCTGTCGTTCCGAGCGAAATAGCTGGCGGGCAGACCGCGACCCGGCATCTGATCTCGCATGGTCACCATCGCATTGCGACGATCACGGGCGAACCGTGGATGCAGGCGGCTCAGGATCGATTGACCGGTTATCGCCGGGCCTTGGCGACTGCTGACATTCCATTCGATCCGGAGCTTGTCATCGAAGGCGACTGGTCGGCGAGCGCCGGCTATTCCGGCACCATGAAGTTGCTTTCGCTTCCCGAGCGTCCGACGGCGATCTTCTGCCAGAACGACCGCACCGCCATCGGCTGCTACGAAGCGCTGAAGGAGGCGGGGCTCCATATTCCGGAGGATATGTCGGTCATGGGCTACGACGATGAAGACATCTGCCGCCATCTCGTGCCGCCCCTGACGACGTCGGTTCTTCCCCACATGGCCATGGGGCAATGGGCGATCGAGCATCTGGAAACCGCGGTTTTACCGCGTGAGCGCCGCTATCAGATCACCAAGCTCGAATGCTCGCTTGTCAAACGTGCATCCGTTGTCGCACCAGCCGGTGTCAGAGCCGGGCGAAAGATGCGAAAGGTGTGATGGATTCCGGCGGCAGCCGCAGGAAATCCGTTTGTCTGCCGGTCTGAACAGCGTCTTGGCTACCGTCGTTTCGATTGCTACTATGCCCGTCATGACGGTTCTCTCCCAGGATACCCGCCCGCCGCTCCGGCTTCTGTTCCGGCTGCCATCGCTCACCTTGCAACTGCTGTGGCGCTTCTGGCCGCAGTTGATGGCGTTGTGGCTGCTCGGATTGATCGGGAATTCGCTTCTCAACGAACTTGCCGTCATGATCGGCCGGCTGAATGCATTGGCGGGGCTTTCGACGCTTGCCCTTGTCGTGCTTCTGAAACTCGTCATCATCGTCGCGCTGTTCGAGACCGTGCGGCCCGGACTACCGTCGCTTGACGCCGCCTCGCGCGTTGCCGCCGCCCGGCCGGAAACCGATACCGGCGACAGTTCGGCAGTGCCGGGCTTCACCTCGATACTCGCGCTGACGCTCGTGCCGTTCTTTGCCTACTACGCCGCCTGGGGCTTTCTCGGCGATACGGTCCGAGAGTATTCCCGGCTATCGCTCGACCTGATGCTGTTTGGCGAAGACTATAACCCCCTGAAATTCGGTAGCGGCGCCTGGCTCCTCGTGTCGGTCGCCGTTGCCTGGGTGGTCAGGCGCTTCGCCAAGTTCATGCATGAGCGATCGAAAGCTCCGATCTGGGCTGTTATCATCGTCGTTTGCGAGGCGAACTGGGCCTTCATCGGTCTTTTTGTCATTTCGACCTGGCAAGACGACATCCGCTCCTGGATCACCAAGCTTCCCGAAACGATCGGGCATTTCCTCGGCTTTCTCAATCCGGTCGGCGATGCCGCGGCGGCGGCCCTTTTTCCGCCGACGGCTGAGGAGGCTTCACTTTCCCTTTCCAGGCAAATGCGCGGCCTGTTCCTCTATGCTCTTTATCCCGTGGTTTGGCTGACGCTTGCTGCTTTGGTCTATGGCTATGACATCAATGGCGAACGCCCGCTGACGGAAGGCCGGTTGGCGCGCGCGGTTTCACGCTGGCAGTCGCTGCCGAAAGCGATCCGCGACTTCGTTTCGCATTTCATTGCGGGCACGGCAAAGCGCTATAGAGCCCTCGCAGAGGGCGTCGGACTTACCCTGGGTTCCGGTCTTGGGCTGATGCTTGCTGTCATCTTGCTATACCGGGTGTTGGACTGGGGGTCGGCTTGGGCTTGGTACAGCACCTCCAGGCTGATCGGGCCGCACGATCTGCCCTGGTGGCAGATGATTGCGCAGGCCATTTCGCTCGTCTTCGGCAATCCCAGTGCGCCGGGCGATGGCGTCCTTATCATGCCGATCAAGATTTGCCTGCTGGCCGCGGCTCTGGAAATCGGCTTCGCGCAAGGACGGGAATGGCGCCGCGGCGGAAGCTGATGCCTTGAGCGGCTCAGCTTTTACGGAGTTGCTTCAGTTCAGCCGCAGCGGGAAGGATATGGCGTCCGGCCTCGTCGAAGCGAAACTCAGCTGTGCCGATAAAGAGGGGATTGCGTCGGCCGGCACGACAAATTTTTCCTCCATGAGCGTGCTTGCGCTTTTGGCCGGCGGCTGGCGGGATACGGCATCGCAGCCATCGATGGGGGTCGCTTGTGGATCGAGGTCGCGGCTGAGATCCTTGGAAAGAATGAAATTGAGGGGCTGCCAGCGACGCCCCTTCGGGTCCGTCAGGGTCAGGCTGCATTGAGCCCAGGATTGCCCGACATCGTCCTCGGCTTTCGCAGCCAGCCTTACGACCACCAGGCGCATCTGACCGGGAAAGGTAATTTTCCCGTCACGCCCATCGCCGATCACCCTTGCCTGGTTGAGTGTCCAGGAGGCCTTGGCATAGGTCTGCCCACCGACGTCGTTGCGGACGCGCAGCTCGTTTCGCTTGATGTAATCCTCGGCATTGCGCCATGCGTTGATGGCGTAATTGCCCGCCAGCAGGATGGGCAGGCCAAGCAGGGATGCAAACCAGAGCCGTCTCTCCCGTCTAGACGCCATTATTGCCGATCTCCACGCGGTCGCGCGTTTCGACGGTTCCGCCGTCGAGCTTGACGCGAATTTCCGAATCCAGCTGAGGGGAGGGCTGCCTGGAAAGCACCAGCGTCATATTGCTTGTTTCATCTTCCGGCAGTTCGAAGATGAAGATACCTGTCGTCGGCAGGCCCGGCTGCAAATCCTTGGACGGCATGAGGCGAGGAGCACCGTCTGCACGATGGGTCTGCCGGTAGGAGCGGCCCGAAGCCCCCTCAACTGCCGCGGCCTGGATGGCCATGGTGTCATATTTCGACTGCAGCTCGACACTGACGATCAGCCAAACCCCTTCGGTCTGCCGCTCAATCGGCTTGCCGTAAGAGGTAAACGCGATCGTCTTTGCGCGTAAAACCTTGGCGACCTTGACGCTGAAGGTCTTGCTCGACACCGTATCCTTCTGCAATCCGGTGGTCTCGATGGGGCCGGTCAGGACGGCGTAGCTCGGTGTGGTCGATTGCAGGAAGGCCAAAAGCAGGGCGCTGACGCCGACGAGCAATAAGGAAAGCAAGAGCCGTATCAAGGATTTGCTCCTTGCGCTGCTGAAAGAGGCAAGCCGACGCGCGCCACGTCATTCGGATTGAACCAGCCCGGCGCGGCGTAGAGATTGTCCTTCGGCTTATAAGTGGTTCCGACGATCGCGACGTTCAGGACTTTGGGGAGCGTTTGTGTCGCGGGCAGCTGCCAGACGACCTTGACCTTTTCCGGCATCATCGGCTGCAGATCCCAAAGCAAATCATTGTCACGGACAAGATAGAATTGTGGGAGCGGCGGGTTTGCGACATTTTCGAGCTTCAGCGTATCGCGATACAGGTTCGAGCTTTCCGCCGTCATGTTCTCAAGCGTCAAATCGAGTGTCAGCGCTTTTTTGCCATCGGCAAGGCGTCGGCCATCCGGTGTCTCGGTGGCGATGCCGCCGGAATTGAGAGTAACCAGCCACTGGCCCGCATTGACGGGTTTGCCGGGTGCCACCTGCGCCACCTCCGTTCCTGTGCGGGTTTCGTAGATCGAAAATCCAAGCGACAGCGCGCCTGCCAGAAGCCCGCCGATCCCGGCGATGATCCGTGTATAGAGCGCCTTGTTCGCTTTGCTGACAGCCGATGGGGTCATTGCCTGATGCGATCGAGTGGTGGCATTGGCCGCCTGCAACTCAGGGAAGCGCGGCGACAATCCCTATTTGGCTCAGCCGGCCAATCCGGCAAGGGTGGGTAGTAGTGTTTGAACAAATTATGTGCGGCACAGCTGACGAAATTGATATGTAAATCGATTTGCAAAAGCATTTGCAAATCGATTTACAATACCGTAGCGTGTCCATATGACCACAATCGCCAAAGTTGCCAAGCGTGCCGGAGTGTCGCCGACCACTGTGTCGCATGTGCTGAATCACGCCGACCGTGTGTCGGTGGACTTGCGTAAGCGCGTCCAGGAAGCGATCGCCGAGCTCGGCTATGTGCCGAACCCGCTCGCTCAAAGCCTCAGGACCGGCCGCACCAATCTCGTTGCCATGCTGATCCCGGATATCCGCAACCCCTTCTACCCGGAAATGGTGCAGGCGGCGCAGTCCGATCTCGAGGCGATCGGGGTCGATCTTCTGATCTTCAATACCGATGTTCCCGGCGGACATTCCCAGGAACACGGCGAGCACTATCTCCGCCAGATCCGCAGCCGGCGCATCGACGGCCTCATCGTCGGCGATTTCGCGCTGCACGGCATGCACGATGCGTTGCTCGAAATCGATCTTCCCACAGTATTCATCGGCGATTTGCCCAACAAGGCGGTCGATAGCGTCAAGATCGACGACTTCGGCGGCGGCCGTCAGATGGGAGCCTATCTGGCCAAGAAGGGCCATCGCCGGATCGCACATGTGACAGGGCCTTCCTTCTTCGCCGAAGCCATGGCACGTGCTTCTGGATTCGAACAGGGCCTGCGCGACCATGGCGTCGAGCCGATTGCCGAATTGCGGCGGGAAGGAAGTTATCTTGGCCCGTCGGGGGAAGAGGCGGTCGATTGGCTCCTGGCGAACTATGATGACAACCTGCCCTCGGTAATTTTCTTCGGAAACTATCTGATGGCGGCGGGTGCGCTCGCCGCCTTCTTCGACCGCGGCATCAATGTTCCGAAGGATATCGGCATTGCCGTATTCGGTGATCAGCCGCAGCTCGAATATGTCAGGCCGCGGATTACGAGGGTCGGCAACACGCCGTCGCTGCTTGCCCATCGCGCGACCGAGATGCTTTTGGAGAGGCTTTCGGGAGCTTATGCGGGGCCAGCACGTTCGGACGTGATCCCCTGCAATCTGCACGCCTTCGATACCGCATGAAGTGAGGCACCGTCACCCGGGAGGAGTGTGGTGGCGGCAAGATGAAAAATGGGAGGAAGTCATGACTGGTAAGGATAAGTTCATCACCGCCGCAACCCGTCGCGGCGTGCTCAAGGGCGGTGCAATCCTCGCGGCCGGCGCGGCTGCCGGGTTGAGCGGGTTTCCCTATGTGTCGCGCATGGCCGTCCGCGCACAGAGCGCACCCTTGAAGTTCTGGCAGTTCTACGCACCGGGCGGCCCAGTCCAGAGCCAGATCGATTGGTTCGAGAAGGCGGTTGCGGCCTGGAACGACAGCCATCCGCAGAAGGTCGAGCTCGAATATGTGCCGAACGCGGAGTATATCAACGGGCCGAAGCTTGCGACCGCATTTGCCTCCGGCGAGGGCCCGGACATCTTCCTCATCTCGCCCGGCGATTTCCTGCGTTATTACAATGGCGGCGTCCTGCAGGATCTGACACCCCACATCGATGCCAAGGAGGACTTCCCGGAGAGCGTAATTGCCAACCGCATGGTCGACGGCAAGATCTACGGCATTCCGATGGAAGTCGAGCCGATGGCGATGTATTATTCGGTCAAGGCTTTCGAAGAGGCGAAGCTGAACGAGAATGACGTTCCGAAAACCTGGGACGACCTGCTTGAACTTGCCAAGAAGCTGACGACGCCGAAGCGCTTCGGCGTGCTGTTCGAGACCCAGCCGGGCTACTATCAGAATTTCACCTGGTATCCCTTCCTCTGGCAGGGTGGCGGCGAATTTCAGGGTAAGGACGGCAAGAGCGCCTTCGATTCCCCCGCCACCGTGCAGGCATTGAAATTCTGGCAGGATGCCGTCAATTCGGGCGCTGCCCCGCGTCAGGTCATGGGCAGCGGTGCGAACGACACGGTTGCCAATCTCGCATCGGGCTATTGCGCCATCCAGAATGTCGGCATCTGGGGCATCTCGCAATTGCAGAGCAATGCCAAGGATTTCGAATATGGCGTCTTCCGCCTGCCGACGCCGCCAAACGGCAAATATGTGACCGTCGGCGGTGGCTGGGCCTTTGTCGCCAATGCCAAGAGCAAGAACCCGGACGCAGCAGCGCAATTCTGCGCCTGGGCGCTGGCTTCCAAGGAAAAAGACTCCGTCCAGCGCGTCGCCGACTGGTGCACCAAGGGCAAGTCCGACATGCCGCCACGCGAAAGCGCGCTCGCGGCCGGCGGCGATGCCTTCAAGACTGGCATGATCGGCAAATTCGCCTCCGATGTCTATCCGGGCGCTCGTGCCGAACCGCGCGTGCCGCCGGAGGTCTACAAGATCATCTCCGATGCGATCCAGCAGACGCAGCTCGGCGGCGCCGATCCCCAGGCGACGGCGACCTCCGCTTCGCAGCAGCTCGACGCGTTCCTCGGCTCCTATAGCGGCGCGCCGATCCTCTAAGAAGAATCGCCGGCCGCTGCGGCTATCAGCTTAAGCGGCCGTCTCTCTTTTCGGGACGAGATCATGACGACAATTGCAGATGCGACGACAAGCCATGCAAACGGCAGGCGCGGAGGCCTTTCTGCCCGCCATCGCGAATGGATCGCGGGCTACCTCTTCGTGCTGCCCGATGCGCTCGGCCTCTTCCTGTTTCTCGGCGTGCCGATGCTTCTGTCGCTTGTGCTGAGCGTCTACGAAGTCAACGGCTTCGGCGGTTACAATTTCGTCGGCGCCAAGAACTATATCCGCATGTGGCATGATCCCCTGTTCTGGAAAGGAGCCAGGGTGACGGCCCTTTATGCCGTCATGCTCGTGCCGTCGCTCTATGTCACGGGCCTGGGGCTGGCGCTTCTCGTGCAGCAGACCAATCGCTTCAATGCGGTCATCCGCTCGATGTTCTTTGCTCCGAACATGGTGAGCCTCGTCGTCGTCGCCCTTGTCTGGCAATTCATGGTGATCGACAAGATCGGTGTGGTCGGCCAGACCATGACAAGCCTCGGCCTCAACCCGATTTCCTTCCTCGGCGATCCGAACTTCGCATTGATCACGGTCGTGCTCGTCAGCGTCTGGTTCCTGATGGGCTTCTATATGCTGATCTTCCTCGGCGGACTGCAGGACATACCCAAGGAATATTACGAGGCGGCGATGATCGACGGTGCGGGACCGGTCAAACGCTTCCGATACATCACGCTGCCGCTGTTGAAACCCACCAGCTTCTTCGTTTTCATGGTCTCGATGGTTGCTGCCGTTGCCGGCGCCCAGGCCTTCGACATCATCTATGTCATGACCAAGGGCGGGCCTGCCAATTCGACGGCGGTGCTGATCGTCTACATTTACCAGCAGGCCTTCTCCTTCGGTGCCTTCGGCTATGCCGCTGCGATGTCGTCCATCCTCGTCATAGCGCTCATGGCCGTCACCGCGATTTTCTTTGCCGTCACGCGCGGAGGGCGTTTCGATCATGCGGAATGACGCTTCCAACGCCTATTTCGCACGATCGCAGGTCACGCTGGTGCGCTGCCTGTGGATGCTGATATCAGCCATATTGGCGCTGATGACGCTGTTTCCGCTGCTCTGGATGGTCTCGATCGCCTTCAAGCCGGCAGCCGAATCCTTCTCGTCGTCGCTGATACCGGAGGCGCCGACGCTTGATAATTTCATCTATGTGCTGACTGGCGTGCCCTTCATCCGCTACATGCTCAACAGCTTCTTCGTCTCGGCGACGGTGACGATCGTCGCGCTGTTCTTCCATACCATGGCGGGTTATGCGCTGGCGCGCCTGCGCTTTCCCGGGCGCGAGATCATCTTCCTTGCGATCTTCTCGACCTTTCTCGTTTCGCTGCCGGTCGTGATCGTGCCGCTTTTCATCATCGTCAAGGCGATGGGCATGATCAATTCCTACGCGGGTCTGATCGTGCCGGCAATCTTCAATGCCTTCGGCATTTTCCTGCTGCGGCAATACTATCTTTCGCTGCCGCGCGAGATCGAGGAGGCTGCGGTGATCGACGGTGCAGGATACTGGCGTATCTATTGGAGCATCATCCTGCCCTTGAGCCGGCCGATCATGTCGGCGCTCGCCATCCTGTTTTTCCTTGCCAATTGGAATTCCTTTCTCTGGCCGCTCACCATCACCTCCAATCCGAACCTCTGGATGGTGCAGGTCGGCATCGCCAACTTCAAGAGCCAGTATTCGGCGTCCTGGAACTACATGATGGCGGCCTCCACCATCGTCGCCATCCCCACCCTCATTCTCTTCGTGATTTTCCAGCGGCAGATCATGGATTCGCTGAAGACCAGCGGCCTGAAATAGCCGTCTTCATTCAAGACAGGAGACTTTCATGAGCAATCTCGGCCTTTCACCCCTGCGCGGGCTCGCAAAGCTGCGCGAAGCAAGAACGCGCCGCTTTTCGAGCTATGACCGCACCGGCGGCAACGACGATCGCTTTCATATCGAGCCGGGAAAGACCGAGATTATCGCGGAGCATTCGGGTGCCGGTATCATCACCCATATCTGGGCGACGCTTGCCTGCGAGAGCGAAAATTTCCTGCGCAAGATCGTGCTGCGCGCCTATTGGGATGGCGAGGCGGAGCCGAGCATCGAGGCGCCGATCGGCGATTTCTTCGGCATGGGCCATGGCCGCACCGCAAACTACGCCAGCCTGCCGATGCAGGCGAGCCCGGAGGACGGCAAGGCATTCAACTGCTATTTCCCCATGCCCTTCGGCTCGCACATGACGCTGACGGTAACGAACGAAGCCGAACACGATCTGCTCTTCTACTACTATGTCGATCTCGAACTGCATGATGAGCTCGAAGAGGGCATGGGACGCTTCCACGCGCAGTATCGCCAGTCGCAGCCACAGGGCATGAGCGACGCAGGCCTCACCAACGAGGAATATCTCTTCGGCGGCGAGAATGTCGACGGTAAAGAGAATTATACGATCCTGGAGGCAGAGGGCCACGGTCATTATGTCGGCGTTCTCTACAGCGTCTATTCGCGTCGCCGCTCCGACGTGTGGGACTGGTACGGCGAAGGCGATGACATGATCTTCATCGACGGTGAGCAGGGGCTTTCCGTGCCTGATACCGTGCGCAAGCCCGATCCGCGCATCGGGCCGAAGGCAGCGCTGATCGAGCCTCGGCCGGAATCTGCGCTCGGCGCCAACGATGCCTGGCCGCCGACGCTGCACGGCACCGGCACGGAGGACTATTTCAATACGGCGTGGTGCCCGACACAGGAATATAGCGCGCCCTATCACGGCATCATCGCCGGCGGCGGTCCGAACTGGACCGAACCCGTGACGCTCTATCGCTGGCATATCGAGGATCCAGCGATTTTCCAGAAGAGTATCCGCGTGACGATCGAGCATGGTCATGCCAACCGCCGCTCCGACGATATTTCGTCGGTCGCCTTCTGGTATCAGGCCGAGCCGCATAAGCCGTTCGGCACATTCCCCGAGGTCACGGAGCGCGTGCCGACCTTCCGCCGGCCATTCAAGGAAATGGAGATTGCGGTCAAGAAGGCGAAGGGATGAGAGCGGCGGGCTTCACATCTGGCTGCAAGGGCTGATCGCCTGACATGGCGATCATATCCCGTCTGTCGGACGTCGCTCCGCAATCAAGCAAATAGCGAAGCGAAGGCGCATAGATCGGTAAGCATGCACTACCGGCATTTCCGTCTCCTGCATCGATGGGACCCTGTGGATTCAACCTGAAAGCGGGATGCTCTCGTGCGAATGGATGAATTGAAAAGCTGGTGCGTTAGGGCGCTTTATGTATCGGGCGCAAAACGTAAGAGGACGGTTTCTTTCGCTGCGCCTGGTTAATGCCACAGGCGAGTTGCTGATCTCATGCGTCTCATACTTGTCAATGATGTTTCGACCGTTCGCGGCGGCGCAACCAAGGTGGCGCTGCAATGTCTTGAGGCAAGCAGAGATGCCGGGCTGACATGCGCCATACTGGTCGGCGATGATGGCGAAGGCCTCAAGCCACGCTTTGCCGGTATCCGGACGGTGGCGCTCGGCGAACGGCCCCTTCGGGAAGGCCCGGCGACCGTCGATATCCTTGCGAAGAACTACAATCGGCGGGCCTATGAGGCGATGGAGGGCCTGCTTCGGGAATCGGATGAGGAAACCGTTGTCCATGTGCACGGCTGGTCGCAGATCCTCTCGCCCTCGATCTTCTACGCGCTCGCCAGGTATCCGGTCAAAGTCATCGTCACGGCGCATGATTTCTTCCTGACCTGCCCGAATGGCGGCCTTATCAATTTCCGCAGCGGCGAGGTTTGCGACATCAAGCCGTTGTCTTTCGCCTGCCTGACGACCAATTGCGACAAGCGCAGCTATCTCCATAAGCTTTGGCGCTTCCGTCGCACCCTGACGCAGCAGGGGGTCGGCGAGGGATTTTGGAGCCGCGTGGCTATCGTCCTGGCGCATGAAAGCATGGAGGCGTTTCTGCGCACCGGCCCCTTCCGGCATTTCACGACATTGCGCACGCCGACGCAGCCATTGACGCCGGCGCCGGTCGAGGCGTGGCGCAACCGCCGCACTGTTTTCCTCGGCCGCATGTGCTGGGAAAAAGGGGTTCATACCTTGGCGGACGCGCTCAATAAGACGGGCAGGACGGCAACGCTGATCGGACGCGGCCCATTGCTTGCCGAGATGCAGCGCCTATTGCCGCATTGCAATGTACCTGGCTGGCTAAGCGACGAAGAGGTGACACAGATCGCTGGCAAAGCGCGCGTTTTCGTCATGCCGTCGCGCATGCCCGAGCCTTATGGCCTGGTCGCGGCCGAGGCATTGATGTCCGGCATCCCGGTCATCGTCAGCAGCAATGCGCTGATTGCGACGGAGGTCGAGGAGAATGGTGCCGGTCTGGTATTCGATAGCGGCGATGCGGATTCGCTGGCCGAGAAACTGGTGGCGACGGATGACGACCACTTGATGCGACAGCTGAGCGAAGGGGCATTGGCGCTTGGCCGCCGTATCGCGCCGAGCAGAGCGGAATGGGGGCGCCGCATGGTGGACATCTATTTGGGACGGGGTGGTTTTTCTGCATAGTGGTTGGGGGAGACAATGGCACGCGCATTGGTAACTGGTGGTTGCGGTTTCGTAGGCCGGCATCTTGTCCGGCGGCTTCTTGCGGAGGGTTTGGATGTCGTCTGCGTCGATTCACTGGTCGCGGGAACGGGTGCACTGCATCCGGAACTGTGGCAGCGGCTTCGGCGTTCCCGCTTCACCTTTTGCGAAGAGGATTGCCGGACATTCTTCGCGCACCCTCCGGAGCACTTCGACTATGTCTTCCATCTGGCCGCCCTCGTCGGCGGCCGCTTGACGCTCGAGACGCGCGCGCTCGACGTCGCCGAGGATCTGGCGGTCGATGCGGAACTGTGGCAGTGGGCATCACGCGCCAAGCCCGGTTCGGTAATATTCTTCAGCTCCAGTGCGGCCTATCCGGTGTCGTTACAGACCGTCGCCAATCATCGGCTGCTGTCAGAGGATATGATCAATTTCGACGCCGCGGTCGGTGTCCCCGATCTCAGCTATGGCTGGGCAAAATTGACCGGCGAATATCTGATGAAGCTCTATGTCGAGCGCTACGGCCGGCGGGCCATCGCCTACAGACCGTTCAGCGGTTATGGCGAGGATCAGGATCTTGCCTATCCTTTTCCGGCGATCTGTCGTCGCTTGCTTGCGGAAAAGGGTGCGTCCGAAGTCTTCGTATGGGGTTCGGGTCATCAGTGCCGGGATTTTATCCATATCTCGGACTGCATCGAATTCATCTGGCAGACGAGGGAGCTGCTTCCTGACGGGGCAAGCCTCAATCTATCTACCGGCACTGCCACTTCCTTCATCGAGCTGGCCCAGACGATCAGTCGGCAGATCGGCTGGCAGCCGGCCGTCACCGGGCGATCGAGCCATCCGGAAGGTGTCTTCTACCGCTGCGGCGACACGGCTCTGCAACGCTCCTACGGACTGACCCCTCTGGTCGGTCTGGAGGAGGGGATTGCACGAACGCTTGCGTATCTTCGGGCCGAGCAGGCGCCATACGCACTCGCCATGTGACCCATCACCAATCACGCCCGTCGCGTCCTGTCGATGAGGCCTGGGCCGACCCAGTTTGCCCGTTTGAACTCGGCTGCCCTGCGGCACTCGCTTAGGCCCCGAGTTTGGCACGGGCAATTCAGCATCGAGATTATCCACCAATTCGAAGACCACGAAATAAGGCTTGCGCTCCCTTTATAATTAGGTAAGTTGCCTAACAAATGGATTGAGACGCATGATTGCTGGAATTGATATTGGCGGAACCAAAACGCAGCTCATCGCTGAGATGGGTGGCGAGACGGTTGGCGAGAGGGTCGTTTACACAGCGGAATGGCGGGCTCGCATCGATCATGATGCGGATACGCAGGCGCTCGTTTCGCTGCTTGTCGCAACGACTGGAGCGACACCGAAGATCACGGTCGTCGGTGCGCATGGCTGCGACAGTGATGAGGATCGGCTTGCACTGCAGACAAGGCTTGCCCGGCACTTGCCCGGCACGGTCCTGGTTCTCAACGACTCCGAACTGCTGTTGCCGGCCGCGGGCAAGACGAGCGGCATTTCCGTCATCAGCGGTACCGGTTCGATTGCGGTCTCGCGCGACGCCGCGCGCAGGATGATCGCATCCGGTGGCTGGGGTTGGTATCTGGGTGATGAGGGAAGTGCGAGCGGTCTTGTGCGGGAAGCAGCCCGGACCATCCGCTTTGCGCTTGACCAGGGGGAGCCGCTCGATCCCCTCGGTCGGAGCCTCATCGAAGCCCTAGCCATATCGTCGCCGATCGAGATCGGGCGGGCGTTGGGCGAGATCGGATCGGCAGCCGGCATAGGCCGGCTTGCACCGCTGGTATTCGACGCAGCAGATGCGGGTTCACGATATGCCGACAAGGTCATCACAGAGGCGGGTGCCGCACTCGCCGTGCTCACAGCGCAATTGCTCCAGCGCGGTGCGCCGCGTGGCGATGTCGTCACCGGTGGCGGCGTCATTGCCCGTCAGCCGCGGCTTCTCGCGGCCTTCAAGATGGCCCTTGGCGACCGTCTGCCTGATCTGGCGCTGACCCTTCTCAGCGAGCCGCCGGTGGCGGGGGCGATGGTACTGGCCCGCAAGCTCAGCCTTGGTGACCTGCCGGCCACCTTGCCGCCGCCGCATATCGACGGCGAGCTGAAAACTGCCGATGATTGGAGAGCCGCATGACCTCCCAGAAGATCATTCCCGCACGAAACTGGGGGCAGCGCGTGATCGCTGTCCTGTTGATCGCGGTTGTCGCGCTGCTTGTATTCATGGTCGGCACAAGCCGCCACATCAGCTGGTCGGCGGTGCCGCAATATATCTTCGACGATACGATCCTGGATGGGATCAAGCTGACGATCCTGTTCACCGTGCTGTCGATGATCATCAGCATCGTTGCCGGCGCGATCCTTGCTACGATGCGGCTTGCATCCAATCCGGTGCTATCCGGTTTCGCAAGCCTCTATATCTGGTTCTTCCGCGGCACGCCGCTGCTGGTCCAGATCATCTTCTGGTTCAATATCCAGCTTTTCATTCCGAGCATCGATATCGGTTCCGTCCACATCGACACCAATTCGATCGTTACGGCCTTCGTCGCAGCACTTCTTGCCCTCAGCCTCAATGAAGCCGCCTATATGGCGGAGATCATTCGCGGCGGTTTGCTCGCCGTCGACAATGGTCAGCAGGAGGCCGCCAAGGCGCTCGGCTATACGCCGGTCCAATCCATGCTGCGCATCATCTTCCCCCAGGCGCTGCGCGTCATCATCCCGCCGATCGGCAATCAGACGATCTCGATGCTGAAGACGACCTCTCTTGTCTCCGTCGTCGCGGCCCAGGATTTGCTGACGCGTGCGCAGAACATCTACGCCCGGAACTTCCTGATCATCGAACTGCTGATCGTCGCCAGCATCTGGTACCTCGTGATGACCACGATCGCTTCCGCCATCCAGCTCGTCATCGAACGCCGGCTTGGAAAGTCGACACACGAGGCGCCCGGCTTCGTGCAGGGCGCTCTGCGCCTCATGCGCGCGGAAGGGAGAAACGGATGAGCCTCCCCATGATATCGACCTCAGCAAAGCCCATCGTCGAGGCGATCGACGTGCACAAATCCTTCGGCTCGCTCGAAGTGTTGAAGGGCATCAATCTCTCCGTCAGCAAAGGCGAGGTCGTCTGCCTTCTCGGCCCGTCGGGCAGCGGAAAATCCACCTTCCTCAGATGCATCAATCATCTCGAGCGAATGACGGCCGGCCGCATTCTCGTCGATGGCCAGTTGATCGGCTATCACGAGCGGGGTGATGCCTTGCATGAGATGAGCGGCAAAGAGCTTGCCGTGCAGCGCCGCGACATCGGCATGGTGTTCCAGCGCTTCAATCTTTTCGCCCATCAGGACGTGCTGACGAACATTTCTCAGCCACCGATCCTCAATCGCGGAAAGTCGCGCGAGGAGGCTCTGAGCCGGGCGCGCGAGCTCCTGAAGATGGTGGATCTCGATGGCCGCGGCAGCGCCTATCCCTATCAGCTCTCCGGCGGTCAGCAGCAGCGCGTAGCGATCGCCAGAGCGCTGGCAATGAACCCGAAACTGATGCTTTTCGACGAGCCCACATCCGCACTTGATCCCGAACTCGTCGGCGAGGTGCTGAATGTCATGCGCAAGCTTGCCGCCGATGGCATGACGATGATCGTCGTCACTCATGAGCTTTCCTTCGCCCGCGAGGTCGCCGATCGGATCGTGTTCATGGATCAGGGTGCCGTCGTAGAGGAAGGGCCGGCGTGCGAGGTGCTCGACAATCCAAGGCAGGAAAGAACTCTGGCGTTTTTGAGGCGGATGCACTGACTGGCAGGCACCGCAATGAGGCCGCACGTCCTTCACGTGCACCAGGAAAAAAAGGGGAATACCGATGACAGGGAAGACCAAATTCACAATCATGTTCGCTGCAATCTTGGTGGCAAGCTCTACCGCTTGGGCTGATGGCGTCGACCAGAAGCTGCACGCCATGCTGCCCGAAAAGATCCAGTCGGCGGGCGAGATCAAGGTCGGGACGGAGCCGCAGACTCCGCCTTACGATTTCTACGGCGAAGACAACAAGACGATCATCGGTCTCGAGCGCGAACTGCGCGATGAGATGGGCGCTCGCCTCGGCGTAAAATTTACCGACGTGCCGGCGCAGTTCGCCAGCATCATTCCGGGCATCCAGGCCGGCCGCTTCGATATGGGCATGTCCGCCTTCGGCGATTTTGCCGAACGCGAAAAGATCGTCGATGTCGTCAACTACATGCTTGAGGGCACCAGCATCATCGTGCTGGAGGGCAATCCCAAGGGCGTGCACAAGCTGAAGGATGCCTGCGGGCTCAACGCCGGCGCCGTTCAGGGCTCGATACCACTTCAGCTCCTCGACAAGCAAAAGACGCTCTGCCCGGCCGACAAGCCGCTCAACGTCATGCAGTTCCCGTCGAACGATCAGATCAAGATCGCTCTGCAGAGCGGTCGCGTCGATCTTTCCATGGATACGACGGGTGTTGCGGCCTACAGTCTTCAGCATCAGCCCGCGGGCAACAAGAAGCTGGAACTCATCACCGGTGCCCAGTATGCCGTTGGTTACCAGGCGATGCTCGTCAGCAAGGATGACCCGAAGCTGCGCGATGCGCTTGCCGCGGCGATGCAATCGATGATCGACGATGGCTCCTACGCCAGGATCTTCGAAAAATGGGGTCTTGGCGAAAACAAGCTCGGCAAGGTCACCATCAACGATGCCGCGCGCTTTGCCGACTACATGAAGCTGGATTGATATCCGCTAATCTTCGGGGGCGGCCGCTATCTGCTCGGCCGCCTCTCCTTCAAACAGATGGAAATGACCATGACAGACAGAGTGCCCTACCGCGAAGCGATCGCATTGCAGCCCGCTGCTCTCAACACCTGCTTCAATGCCGTCTCCAAGCGGCTGGAAACGCTCGATCTCGAGCCAGTCAAGCGCGGATCGACGGTTCTTGTCGGTATCGGCGCAAGCCTTTATGCGGCAGTCGTTGCCGCGGCGCAGATGCGCTCCCAGGGCTTGCGGGCGTTCGCTTTGCCCGGCACCGATCTCTACGACCCGTCAGTCGATGCCGGCGATGCTTACATCGCCTTTTCCGCTTCCGGGCGCAGTGAAGAACCGGCGCGTGCCATGGAGCTTAGGCCGAGCGTTCAATCCTACGGTATTGCGAAGGCAGACGGCACGCCGATTTCGCGGGTCGTGAAGCATATGATCGCAAGCGAAAGCGGTGCTGACAGCGGTCCAAATACGACGAGCTATCTCGGATCGTTGCTGAGCGCAGCTCTGCTCATCGACAGGGCCGGTCGTTCATCGGGAACGAATTGGAGTGAAATTTCGAGCCGCGCCGAAGATGTCCTGAAACAGACGCGTGCTCGGGCCGATAAGGCGGCCAGGCTTCTGGCCGGCAAGAAATCTATCGATTGCGTGGGCGCGGGCACGGCGTTGGGCACGGCCGGCTATGCCGCACTCCTCGTGCGTGAAGCCGCACGCGTCGCTGCCCAGGATTGGGATACGCTGAATTTCCTTCATGGGCCGATGGAGCCGAACGACAGGGATAGCGGCGTGCTGCTCTTCGGCAATGGCCGTGAGGTCAAGCTTGCGCAGGATCTCGCCGGCTTCGGCATCCCCTCGGTTCTCGTCACCGCACGGACCGATATCGTGGATGGTGACAATCTCGTCGTCATCCATGTGCCGGCCTTCTCCGAAGGCATTGGCGATGCCATCTTGCAGGCCATCCCAGCGCAGTTGCTGATTGCGACGCTGTCGGAAGATGCGGGCTTGCCGGTCTGCGAATTCCGCTACCGCCAGACCGATACCAAGCGCGACTTCTGAGCCTTGCTCAGATGTTGATCTGATCCATGGTCAGTGCGCTCGGATAGAGGAAAGCAGTCTTGCCTTCCTCTCCCAAAAGTCTCGCCATGGCAAAGTCGATGGCGAGACGCACAGCGCCAAGAACCGTCGCCTGGTTCGATAGCTGGCCATTGACCACTTCCACCGGCCAGCACAATTCCTTCACCACATCCCTGACGCCGGGCAGCAATTGCGGGTTTTGCCCGACGCCGCCACCAAGAACGATCAGTTGCGGATCGAGCACGCTGACGCAGGCGGCAGCGAGGTTCCCGACATCGCGGGCATGCTGCTCGACAATGGCGCGCGCAGTCGGAGATTGCTCCACGCGGGCAAAAAGTTCGCTGGTACTCTTCGGCGGCGTACCTTCCCCGGCGGGCCATTTTGCTGCGGCGCGCTCCAGAAGGGCTGCAGATCCCATATAGGTTTCCACCTGCTGCCATTTCGGCCGCTCGTGCTCCGACCACGGAAAGGGCAGGTGGCCGATTTCGCCGGCGCCACCTTTGAAGCCGCGGAAAAGCCGGCCATCCAGCACGATGCCCATGCCGGTCTTCACGCCGATCTGCATGTAGATCGCAAAGGAATACTGCTTTGCCGATCCTTCGTGATATTCGGCAAGGGCTGCGCAGTTGACGTTGTTTTCAAGCAGTACGGGCGCGCCATAGGTGGCTTGCAGCCGCTCCAGAACCGGTATCAAGGCTTCACGGCCGGACATTCTTTCAAGAGATGCGGAAATGATGTTCGGCAGGGCGATCGCGATTGCGCGCAGCGGTGTCGACCGCGTTTCAAACTGCGAAAACAACCGTGCGATGACATCTTCTATCAGAAGAAATCGTTCGTCAGCGGATTTGTCGACAAGCGGCATTTCGACGGTGGTGAGCGTCGCACCATCGAGGCCCCGCGCGATCGCGTTGATATGGGTCGTGCCGCAATCGACGCCGATGACGAAGCCCGCCTTTGGGCCGAGACCGTAGGTGACGGAGGTCCGACCGACCGAGCCGCGATTGATCCCGGCCGGCGCAAGCAGGTCATGCCGCTCAAGCTCGCTGACGGCTGCCGACATGGTGGGCTTCGAAAACATCAGCGCCGCGCTCAATTGCGGTCTCGTGGCGGGGCCGTTGCTTGCAATGGTTCGCAGCACGGCCCGCGCACTCTCCGTTAGCGGCGGCGCATCAATTCCGGTCTGTTGCCAAGCAGTACTCAATGGGCACCCGGGGCGGTGAAGTCATTCGTAAAGCTCCCTTACCATCGGCGCTGCGAAATTGACAGCCATATCCTATTGAAAACTATCGACTTGCTCGGACGATGCACTGCTATTTGCGATCAGATGGCGGTGAAGCCATTGTCGACGAAGAGATGGATGCCGTTGACGAAATTGGAATCATCCGACGCCAGATAGAGGGCGGCGCGCGCCACGTCTTCGGGCTCGCCGATCCGGCCCTGCTGCGCCGCAATTGCCTCGTCCGAGACATCGACGCCGAGGGCCTGCAACTCAGCCACCTCACGCAGTCCATGCGGCGTGCGAATGAAGCCCGGGCATACGGCATTGCAGCGGATGTTGCGATCGCGGAATTCAACGGCAATGGCGCGGGCGAACATGTGAACCGCCCCCTTCGTCGTGTCGTAGAGCACCTCCATCGGAGTTGCTGCGACCGCCGAGATCGACGAGGTGCAGACGATGGAGCCGCCACCGGCAGCAATCATGCCCGGCAGTACCGCCTTGGTCATGAGGAACATCGAGCGGACATTGACGCCATGCAGCCATTCCCATTCCTCGAGCGTCGTTTCGAGGAACGGCTTGATGACGATGGTGCCGGCGTGATTGAAGAGCACGGTCACCGCGCCGAAGCGATCCTCGATGCCCTTGACCGCCGCATTGACGGCTGCCTCGTCGGAAACATCGGCAACCCAATGGTCCGCCGTGCCGCCGGCAGCGCGGATCTCGCGCACGGTTTCAGCCGCCGCATCGCCGTTTCTGTCGATGATCGCAACCTTGGCGCCCTCCGCCGCAAACAGGCGCGAAGCCGCTCCACCCATGCCGGTAGCGCCACCCGAAATGATGGCAATCTTGCCCTTGAGCCTATCCGTCACGCATTCCCCCATCTGCCGCAGGCGTAAAACAGACGCCGATGCGGTCCTTTGCCGATGTCGTTCAAAGCCCGCGAACCCGTCGAGGGTGTTGCGAAAGATGCGCTCGGTTCCACTGCGAGGCAAGGGCCAATCAAGGGACCGATTCCGGATTTCCCCGTCATCGGAGATAGTGAATATGGGGCCGGGAGTGGTGGGGAGAGGTTTCGACCCTAGCCTCGACAGCAAATACGGTCCTCAGCAGATCTTCGGTCAACACGTCTTTCGGCGTGCCGGAGGCGACGATCCTGCCTTGCTGCATGATAATCAATTCATCGCAGAACATGGCGGCATGGTTGAGATCGTGAAGAGCGATGATGCTGGTGACCGGCAGACCGGCAACCAGTCGCATCAGGCTGATCTGGTGCTGGATATCGAGGTGGTTGGTCGGCTCGTCGAGGATCAGCTCTTTCGGCGCCTGAGCGAGGGCTCGTGCGATGTGGGTGCGTTGCTTTTCGCCACCCGACAGGCTCTGCCATCGGTCGTTGCGTTTCTCTCTCATGCCGGCGCGCGCAAGAGCGTCTTCGACCGCCTCGTCATCTGCCGATGTCCAGCCGGAAAACATCGATCGATGCGGAAACCGGCCGAGCTTTACGACATCGATGACCTTGAGATTGGCGTTTGTGGTGCTGTGCTGTTCGACGAAGGCGACGCGCCTCGCGATCGAACTGCGAGACATGCGCTGCAGATCCTTCTGTTCGAGCGTGATGCGACCGGAATTCGGTCGTTTTAGGCCGGCAAGCAGACGCAGGAGCGAGGTCTTGCCCGAGCCGTTCGGCCCGAGCAGGCCGAGCATCTTGCCCGCGGGCGCCTCGAAAGAGACCCCGTCGAGTACGGTCTTCGCGCCGATTTTCCAGATGACGTTGTCGGCCTTGATGCTCATGATGCGCGCTGGAACCGGTAGAGAATGATGGAGAAGAAGGGAACGCCAACCAGTGCCGTAACCACACCGATCGGCAGAACCTGCTGGGGGATGAGGGCGCGCGATGCGATGTCCGCCAGCACCATGAAGATCGCGCCGACGATGGCGCAGGCTGGCAGCAGCCGGATATGGAGTGGGCCGACGAAGAAGCGCGCCGCGTGCGGCACGACGAGGCCGACAAAGCCGATCGAACCGACCATGCTGACAATCGTCGCCGTCATCATCGCAGTCAATGCGAAGAGCCCGATCCGCGCCCGCCCGACATTGACGCCAAGAGACGAGGCGGCCTCGTCGCCAAAGGCGAACGCGTCGAGCACGCGCGCATAGAGCAGACAGACCGCAAGCCCGAAGCCGACAATGGTTGCGACCAGCATGAATTCCGGCCAGCGAACGCCGCCGAAACTGCCGAGCAGCCAGAACATCACATCCCGCGCCTGCTGTGCGTTTCCCGATGTCGTCACGACATAGGAGGTCGCAGCGTTGAACAGCTGAGAGGCGGCAACACCGGCAAGGATGGTACGATCAGCGCCGCCTCGTGTGCCGTTTGAAAGCAGAGCGACAAAGAAAAAGGCTGCGAACGCGCCGGCAAAGGCACCCGCCGAAAGCGAAACCGCGCCGGCGCCGATATTGAGTATGACGATGGACACCGCGCCAGTCGAGGCACCCGCCGAAATGCCGAGCACATAGGGTTCGGCAAGAGGGTTGCGAAGGAGCGACTGCATGATCGCCCCTGAGAGCGCGAGGCCCGCTCCGCAGAAAGCGGCCACCAGTGCCCGGCTGAGGCGATAGTCCCAGATCACCGTTTCGTGGATGCGGTTAAGTTCGATACCCGTCCATCCCAGCCTGTTGGTGATGGCGTAGAAGGTCGTTGAAAGCGGGATCGGTAGATCACCGATGCCGACGCTGACACCGATCGTCAGGCCGATCGCCGCGAGAGAGGCGAAAAGCAGCAGGCCGATAATGGCCAGCTGCTTCAGGGTCCGGTATGTATCGATCACTTCAGGAGACCAAGCGCCTTGAGCTGCTGGGCGACCTGCTCGGCGCCATAGATCGTCCGGATGGTCGGGTTCATGGCCTGGCCGTCCATGACGACAATCGCTTTGTTCTTGACCGCGGCTAGCTGGCTGACGGCGGGATCGGTGGTGAGAAACTTGATCTTGGCTTCCGGCTTGTCGAGCTCCCAGCGATTGCGGTCGAGGCTGGCGACGACGATGACATCAGGGTTGGCCGCAATGATGCTCTCCCAGCCGAGCGTGGGCCATTCCGCTTCCGCCGTAATCGCGTTATGGCCGCCAAGCAGATCGGCGATGAAGCCGGATGCGCTGTTCTTGCCGCCGAGATAGGCGTCGGAGGAGGGCGATTGGCTGGAAAACCAGAAGACATAGGAGAGCTGCTTGCCATCCTTGGAAACAGTGGAGCGGAGCGCGGCTTCGCGGGCCTTGAAGTCAGCGATCAAGGCCTGCCCGCGATCGGGCACGTCGAAAATCTGCGAGAGTTCGTCGATCTCCTTGTAGAGGAGATCCATGTTCCAAAGCTCTCCACGGCTGCCATATTGATCCTTGACCACGGCGGTACTGAGGCAGGTGCTCGGCGATAGATAGGTCGGGATGCCGAGCTTTTCGAAATCCTCGCGCTTGGCGACCTTGCTGCTCGGCCCCATCAGGCTCGGCAGGGCGGCAGCGACGAAATCAGGATTTTCAGAGAGGATCGATTCAAAAGTCGGGAATTCGACGGTCAGCAGTTTGACCTTGGCATTGGCCTCGGCGAGTTGCGGCAGAACCTTGCTCGGCCAAAAGGCCGTGCCGGCCATTTTGCCCTCGAGGCCGAGCAGGAGAAGGATTTCGGCGCTATTCTGTCCGAGCCCGATGGCGCGCTCCGGAGCCTTCTGGAAGGTGACCTTGGCGCCGCAATTGTCGATGGTCAACGGATAGCTGGTGGAGGCGGCAGAAGCTGCCGTTGCGGCAAAGCCGAGGGCCGCGCAAAGAACTGAAATGGTCAAAACTGATTTCAATATGGTCACGAAAATATCCCGGTGGCTATAGTCAGCGCGATCGAACGAACGCGCCCGCGCGATATAGCCTTGCCGCCCGGTCACAAACAAGAGGAAAAAAGTCATATTTATTTCTTTGTGCCGAAAAGCCTCTCGTCGGGCATTTTCCCGACGAGAGGCTGATGGAGCGCGCGCCAGGCGGCGGAATATGCGCCTACACTATGTGTAGTTGAAGGTCCGAGGCCCAGTCGTCATGCTGAAGCTGGCGCACTACTGCGATGCGCCTGTCAGATTTCAAGACGAGGGGCCCCGGTCTTCAGGATGCCTGTGGCATCGGCCGTATCCCGATGGGAAACACGCGGTCATACGCGATGTTGAAGAAGAAGGCATATACCAGGTAAAACGCGACGATCGCGATATCCATCGCCAGTGCCGCCATCAGGCTGATCCCGAGATACCAGGCGATGAAGGGAATGAGTACGACGATCAGACCGGCTTCGAACAAAGCCGTGTGGGCGATACGGATCGGGATGGTCTTCTGTACGCTGCCCCTGACGCGCATCATCGCCTTGTCGAACCCGACGTTGTAGACGAAATTCCACACCGTCGCCGCCGTGGCGGAGATGATGCCGACAATCCCCATATGTTCGAGGGGCTGATCGAACAGCAAGGCGGCGCCTGGCGTAAAGATCGCCAGACCGATGAGTTCGAACATGACCGCATGCCGGACGCGGTCCTTGAAGCTACGCATTTCAAAGTCCTCTGTTGTTGTCGGCGGCTTTTCTATCTGTTATTTCATATAGGTAAAGTTAGATAGTATCTGGAATTCGCATAGATGGCGGTTTCACTCGAGCAATTGGAAGCCTTCGTCATCGCCGTCGAAGCAGGCTCGTTTTCGGCGGCGGCTCGGCGTTTGCGCAAGGCGCAATCGGCGGTAAGCCTGCTCGTCTCGACGCTGGAGGACGATCTCGGCGTCAAGCTTTTCAGCAGGGCGACAAGAAGCCCGACATTGACCGCGGCGGGCAGGCGGCTGTTGCCGGAGGCAAGGCTGCTTCTCGACCGCCGCGAACATTTGATCGGCGTTGCAAGAAGCTTCGAAGAGCATGTCGAGACACGGCTTGTCGTTGCGATCGACGAATTGTACCCCGAGCCATCGACCGGCGCGTTGTTTGCTGCCTTTGCCGATCGCTTCCCGCATGTCGAGCTGGAGCTGCTGTTTCCGCCGACCAAGGACGTCGTCGGATTGGTTCTCGACGGCAAGGCCGATCTCGGCGTGATGTGGCGGCAGGAGGATCTTCCGCCCATGCTCGGCTTTCACACGATCGGCTGGGTTCCCCTCATTCTGGTTTGCGGCCGCGACCATCCGCTGGCGCAGGCTCCCGTCACCTGGGAGGAGCTCAAACGTCACCGTCAGATCATGGTGACGAAGCGAAGCGACGGCACGGAAACTCACCGTTTGCGCGTTGCCGCCGAAGTATGGTGGGTCGAAAGTCACTGGGTTATTTTGCAGATTCTGCAGCAGGGGATCGGATGGGCGCTGATACCTGCCCATATTCTGGAGAATTCGCCACTGGCTTCCAGACTGGCGACGCCGGTGCTCCAATTCGACGAAGGAGCGCATCCGGTCGCGCTTGAGCTCGTCTGGCACAAGCAGCGTCCGGCCGGCCCGGCGGCGAAATGGCTTCGGGAGCAATTCGCAGCAAACGGGATCGACTATCGAAAGCCCGGGATTGCCTAGCCGGCGTCCGAAAGACCGTTCTCCGGGTGTGTGGTTTGGCCGCCCATGCTCTATCGGTCGGTAGCAACCAGTCGATATTCTCCAAACACTGGCTATCGCAGATATGACGAGTTGAAATCGGCTAGATGCTCCAGCTTTCCGCCATCAAGAAACTCCACGCGTCCTTCATGAAATGTCATGGCATTCAACTCGCGCAGCTGCTTTAGAACGCGATTGAAATGAACGGCAGTCAACCCCAGTGCATCGGCAATCAGTGACTGCGTCAAGGGACATTCATATGCAGTCCTCGTGCCAAGGCCAGCGAGATTCAATCTGGCACCAAGTTCAAGAAAAAAATGAGCAGTCCTATTGATCGGCTTGCGCCGTCCGATATCAACCAGATGCTGAGCTATGATGGCTTCGCCTCGGAAGACAGACCAAAGGATGGACATGGCAAGGCAATTATCAGCACAAAGTGCTGTTAAAAGGCTCTCAATGTCGATCTCTCCCACCTCAATACAGGTTATGGCACAAAGATTATCGTCGCAATCGGGAGCAAGAAGTCGCCTGATACCCAGGAGATCTCCGGGAACATGGAAATTGATGATCTGTCGCGTTCCATTACGCAAGAGCCTGTAAGAGCAAGCCCAACCACTATAGATCAAATATGCGTTTCGCCCTCCTTCTCCCTCGCGGATAAGATCGCACCCCTTCATGCAGATACGTTTGCGGGTGACAAGCGCATCCAGGGCACCTCTCCCCATAGTCAAGTAAGGCATATTCAAGGGTAAATGATATGTATTCCAGTTTGTCGAGGCAGAAGGGATACCGGACTTTCCGTCAAGTGGAAGTAGATCATGTGGCATATAGGATGCCTTCAGAATTTGAGATCGACACACCCCCTAGAGAGAATATTATAATGGAGAGTATTTTTCGAAAACTTAACTCGGATTAACAATTGGCGGGAAGCAGATAGCGCTTTTCGGGAAGATTTGAGAATTTCTTGAAATATTACAATATATTAGCAGG
Organism: Rhizobium sp. ZPR4; assembly: GCF_040215725.1. Lineage (NCBI taxonomy): Bacteria > Pseudomonadati > Pseudomonadota > Alphaproteobacteria > Hyphomicrobiales > Rhizobiaceae > Rhizobium > Rhizobium sp. ZPR4. The sequence continues at coordinate 677,519 of NZ_CP157969.1, read as the reverse complement.
AAAACGAGCGGCGGGCGATCGGTATCACAAGCCAAGCACTTCTTAGTGAAACAGTTGTGATGAACTGTTTAGCACCCATGTAACGGCAAGAGATTACGCAGAAAATAGCTGGATGCCATTGGACGATGACATGCCCAAGTGCGCGCTGTTTCGGCAACTAACCAGACGAAATTTCATATTGGGAACAAGGGTTAAGCTGCCGATAGCCTCGTCTCCCGGCGGGTAATAGGCCAAGACCAAACATCATCTCTGCGGCTAGTTGCGTCCTTCTTGGCGGCGAAGAGAAAATTCAACTTCTGACATATTTATCGAGATCGATGCAGCCGAAAGGTTGAATGCATTGATCCAGATCATATCGGGCCTATCCCAAGCGGTTCAGACTGCAAGATGCCGGCGCTGCTGAAAACCGCCGGGCTTTCACAAATCGGAAATCATGCCTGTTCGGCAGAACCGGCAATCGCTCCTGATGGAGGTTGCAATGTTGAAAATGCCCAAACCGACGATCGTTTTCGCTGTCCTGGGAGCGACCTTTGCCGCTCTTGCGACCTCATCCGTTCCAAGCTTCGCTGCGTTGAGCTGTGTGGAAAGTCTTCAGTTGACCGGAACGGAGTTGCGTGATGCTCCGGCGGGCCAACAGAAGAGTGAAGCCATGGGACTTTATTCCGCCGCGATGGACGCCCATCACAATCGGCAGGAGGGACGATGCGAAGGAGATCTGAATCGCGTCGACGCACTCCTTGACCGCACCGCATCCTCCGCCGACCTGATTGACTCAGGCAATGTCGGTGTGAGCACGCCATCGACGTCGTCCACCTCGTCGCAAGATCATGGCGGCGACCACGGTCATGGCCACGATCGCCACTAGGCTTTGCTTTCGCTGAATATGCGCATGCGGAATGATCCTGGCCTGATCTGCGGCTCCCGCTTTGCGCTGCATTGTTCAACGCCTCGACCGTCCTTGTCCGGCCGAGGCGTCTAGATCGTTGGAATTGCTCATTAAAATCGCCGATTTGAGTGATGTAGCCGCCAAGCGTTCACGAGCCCTGCTGGGCTGCATTCCCGATAGAAGACACGTTTTTCATTTCTTCCTTTTGTGGCTGGCCACGGCCTGCGAACCTTATTGGAAAGTCTTGATCCAATCTTGAATATGTTGCGCCGTCTCCCGGGGAGACGAGGTCGTGTTATCGATGGTCGTGCGATGTGTCGCCCCATCGTCGAAAAGCGAGCGTTCGACGACAAGCCTATCTAAAATCTCTGCCTTTCGACTTTTTCCGCTCTTGCCGCGATCTTCGCTGGCGATGCGGCGAGCGTTCTCGACGGGCGAGCACGTCAGCGTAACGGAGAAGAGCGGGCAATTTCGCGCTTGTGCGAGATCGATGATCGCTTGCCAATTTTCCTCAAGAAATCCGTTCGATCCTCCGCGGGCAACAACGCTTGTCAAAATGATGGGCAGAGCTGGCGGCAGTTTTAGAATTGCAGCGAACGCGACAGATCTGACGGCGCGGACTAAATCGTAATACTCCGCTGTCCCGCCTTCGGCCAAAGCGCGCCCTACATTCAAAATGGTGTGGTTGTCGAGCAGCTTTCCGCCCAGAATTGCCTGCAATTCGCGTCCGGTTGTCAACTTACCAACACCTGGCCATCCGCTTATGTTGACTAGCATCGTGAACTCCAATCGGCTTTTCGGGCTCGAAAGACGCCTGCTTTTTCGCACCCTTGCCATAATCTCTCGCAGCGCGATTCCGACATGTCTGAACCCTTCAATGGTCCGTCGGATGTCAAGGCTACGACAGGAAGCCGGTCGTTGCCCAGCCGAAATGGCGTTCATGAGGGTGGAGAAATGCGATCTAGCGCCTATTTCAAAAAGACGGGAAACGGAGAGCAGGAGGACCAGAGTAATGGCAAAGAACACGATTTGCTTGTGGTACGATAAGGATGCAGAGGCCGCCGCCAATTTTTATGTCGAGACTTTTCCCGACAGCACCATGGGCGCCGTCATCCGCGCACCGGGAAACTATCCGGAGGGCAAGCAGGGCGATGTGCTGGTCGTCGAGTTTACGGTTGCAGGTGTCGCTTGCGTCGGCCTGAATGGCGGTCCGGTGTTCAAACACAATGAAGCCTTTTCGTTTCAGATCTATACCGAGGATCAGCAAGAGACGGATCGTTATTGGAACGCCATTGTCGGCAATGGCGGCCAGGAGAGCGAATGCGGCTGGTGCAAGGACAAATGGGGCGTTTCCTGGCAGATCACGCCGCGTATTCTGATGGAGGCGCTTCGTGAGGGCGGCGATCAGGCAAAGCGGGCTTTCGATGCAATGATGACCATGAAGAAAATCGATGTGGCGGCGATCGACGCGGCTCGGCGTGGCTGAGGGCTGAAGCGGCTTGCCCAGCGCACCCCATCCAAGGTCGCCAATGCCATGGCGATTTGAGATGACTGTCGTGCGCGGGGCTATGATTGCTTTTATTCAAGACTCCATTAAATATGGATCTAGGCATATGAAATCGGCTGTTGTGGATCGGATAATAACAACTTATCCTTGATCGAATGCAGAGGCAGGCCAATGGCGTTTGACTGGTGAGGTTTACAGAGGATGGCCACACGGAACGCCGCCAGCTGGAATCATTGCAAGGTCAGCGCAGTCTTCGGCGGGCGAAGCGCACGACTGCGTGACGAGCGTCTTCGCCAAGGAATCTGGCTGATCGAGCCTGTCAGTCCCCATAATGGTCGCTTTCCATATAGAGATTGGCCGCAGGGAACCATGTGCTTGCGACTGTTTGGGCATCGGCGGGTTTCTGAGAGGATTGCCGTGAAATCCTATCGCGCCACCGCCATCAGAATTCCTCCCGACCTGTTCCTGAAGAGTAGAGTTACCACTCATGATAAAACGCATGATAATCATGCTGATCATCATAGGCCTGATCCTTGGCGGGATCTTCGGCTTCCAGGCATTCAAGAACCGCATGATTGCGGCTTATCTGGCTAATCTCAAGTCGCCACCGCAGACCATCTCGACAATTACCGCGGCGACGAGTCCATGGCAGACGACACTGCAGTCGATCGGCAGCTTCAATGCCGTCGAAGGCGCCAATCTTTCGGCGCAGGTCCAGGGCATCGTCCAGAAGATCGGCTTCGAGGATGGCCAGGACGTCAAGAAGGGCGATCTTATTGTGCAGCTGCTTGCCGATCAGCAGATCGCGACGTTGGATCAATACAAGGCGACGATGGCCAATGCTCAAATCGCCTATGATCGCGACTCCAGGCTGATCAAGGCCAACACCATCGCGCAAAGCCAGGTCGATAGCGATCTGGCGAACTGGAAGGCGGCGCAGGCGCAGGTCGCGTCACAGCAGGCGTTGATCGATCAATATTCGATCCGCGCGCCCTTCGATGGCCACCTCGGCATCAAGCTGGTGAGCCTCGGCCAGTATCTGTCCGCCGGGACGGCCGTCGTGACCTTGCAGTCGCTTGATCCGATCCAGTTTGATTTTTCGATGCCGCAGCAGGCCCTGTCGCAGCTGAAGGTCGGACAAGCGGTGACGGCAACGGTCGATGCCTATGGCACCCAAAATTTCGACGGCAAGATCACGGCGATCAGCCCGCTGGTGGACACGCAGAGCCGCAACATCACCATCCGGGCAACCTTCCCCAATACTGACCGCAAGCTGCTGCCCGGCATGTTCGGCAACATAACGGTGGTGGTCGGGGAGCCGAAAGAGTACATCTCCCTGCCGCAGACCGCCGTCACCATCAATCCTTACGGCAATGTCGTCTACGTGGTGACCGACAAGGGCAATGGCGCGGACGGAAAGCCGCAGCTCGTCGCCAATCAGAAATTCGTCAGCACGGGGCAGGCGCGAGGCGATCAGATCTCGGTGACCAAGGGGTTGAACGCAGGCGAAGTGGTTGTGACCTCCGGCCAGCTGAAACTCAACAACGGCTCGCCTGTCATCATCAACAACGAGGTGCAGCCGTCGAACGATCCTAATGCGAACCCGGCAAATCCCAACTGAGGTGTAGCGATGAATATCACCGATATCTTCATCAAGCGCCCCGTTCTCGCTCTCGTGGTCAGCGCGTTGATTATCGTCATCGGCTACCAGTCGTTCCGCTCGCTTACCGTGCGCCAGTACCCGCAGACCCAGAACGCCGTCGTCACGGTGACGACCACCTATCCCGGTGCGGCGCCTGACGTCATCGCCGGCTTCATCACGACGCCGCTCGAAAACGCCATCGCGCAGGCCAACGGCATCGATTACATGACCTCGACGAGCACCAGCGGCACGTCGACGATCACCGTCAATCTGCGGCTCAACTACAGCGCCGATGCGGCGATGACCGAAATCAACGCCAAGGTATCCTCTGTTCTCAATCAGCTGCCCACGGGCACGCAGCAGCCGATCATGACGGTTTCCATCGGTCAGTCGATCGACGCCATGTATATCGGCTTCCGAAGCGACGTTCTGGCCAGCAACCAGATCACCGACTATCTGACGCGCGTCGTCCAGCCCAAATTGCAGGCGGTCAACGGCGTTCAGACGGCCGAAATCCTCGGCGCGCGAACCTTTGCCTTGAGAGCCTGGCTGCAGCCGGACAAGCTTGCCGCCTATGGCCTGTCGGCTGGCGATGTCTGGACCGCGCTCGGAGCCAACAACTACATTTCCGGCATCGGCACAACGCGCGGCCAGATGACGCAGACGGTGCTGACCGCGCAGACCGACCTGCATTCGGCTGATGAATTCAGGGAAATGGTGGTCAAGCAGATCGGCAGCACGATCGTGCGCTTGAAGGATGTCGCGACTGTTGCCCTCGGATCTCAAAATCCCGACGTCCAGATCGGCTTCGATGGGCAGGACGGCGTGTTCATGGGTATCCAGATCGCGCCGACGGCCAACCTGCTTGACGTGATTGCCGGCGTGCGAGCGGTCTTTCCAAGCATCCAGCAGCAATTGCCGCAGGGCCTCGAAGGATACATCGTCTACGATTCCAGCACCTTCGTCACCACCTCGATCGATGAGGTCGTGAAGAGCCTGCTCGAAGCTCTGGTGATCGTGATTTTCGTGGTCTTCGCCTTTCTCGGCTCGCCGCGATCGGTCGCCATTCCCGTCGTCGCCATACCTCTGTCGCTGGTCGGCACCTTCGCGATGATGCTGATCTTCGGCTTCTCGATCAATCTTTTGACGCTGCTTGCCCTGGTGCTGGCGATAGGCCTTGTGGTCGACGATGCCATCATCGTGGTCGAGAACGTCAACCGCCACATCGAAGAGGGATCGACGCCCATGAGGGCGGCGCTGGATGCAGCGCACGAACTGGTCGGGCCGATCCTTGCCATGACGGTGGTGCTGATCGCAGTCTACGTGCCGATCGGTTTCCAGGGTGGCCTGACGGGCGCCCTGTTTACGGAATTCGCCTTCACGCTGGTCGGCGCCGTTACCGTGTCCATGATCATTGCGCTGACGCTGACGCCGATGATGTGCTCGCGCATCCTGAAGCCGCATTTGATCGATCGCAGCGGTTGGGAAGAGCGTATCTCCGATTTCATCGACCGCCGCTTTTCGGAGATCCATCGGCCCTATGTGCGCATGCTGCATGGCAGCCTGAATACTGTTCCGGTGGCGTTGGTCTTTGCCGCAATCGTGCTTGGCAGCATCTATTTCCTCTATACCAGCGCCAAGACCGAGTTGGCTCCCAACGAAGACCAGGGTTTCTTGGCCGCGCAGGTAACGAACCCTCCCAATGCGACGCTTCAGCAAAAGCTGCTCAACTCCAACCAGGTCACCAAGATCTTCCGCAGTTTCCCCGAAACCGACAAGACCCTGCAGGTCGAGGTGCCGGGCACGTCCTTCGAGGGCATGGTGCTGAAGCCCTGGGATCAGCGCACGAGAACGGCCGATCAGCTGCAGCCACTGGTGCAGGCCGATCTGGCGAAGATCGCCGGCGGACAGTCCGTGGTCTTCCAGATACCGCCGCTGCCCGGCGCCAGCGGTCTGCCGGTGCAGTTCGCCATCGGCAGCACCAGCGGCTTCGAGCAACTCAACGAGGTTTCCACCGCCTTCCTGCAGGAAGCACAGAAATCCGGCGAGTTCATCTTCCTGACGAAGGATCTTTACGTCGATAATCCGCAATATTCGATCCAGATCGATCGCAGCAAGGCCTCGGCTCTCGGGCTGTCCATGAACAATGTCGGTTCGGCGCTCGCCTCCATGCTGGGCGGTGGCTATGTCAACTACTTCAGTATCGACAACCGCTCGTATCAGGTTATCCCGCAGGTCGAGCAACGGTCGCGCCAGACCATCGATCAGATCATGAACTATCCGATCGCAAACGTGAACGGCAACAAGATCCCGCTTTCGGCGATCGCTACTGCCAAACTCCAGGCCACCCCGCGCTCGGTTGCGCACTTCCAGCAATTGAACTCGGCCACGATCTCCGGCGTGCCGGCGCCCGGTGTTGCCGTCGGCGATGCGCTGAATACGCTTAAGTCGATCGCGGCGCGGACGCTGCCGCAGGGCTATTCGGTCGACTATGGCGGACAGTCACGCCAGTACGTGCAGGAATCGAGCGGCATGGCGACGACCTTCGCCCTTGCCCTGATCATCGTGTTCCTGGCACTCTCGGCGCAGTTCAACAGCTTCCGAGACCCGTTCATCATCCTCGTCTCCGTGCCGATGTCGATCGCAGGCGCGCTCGCTTTCATCAGCCTCGGTATCGGCGGCGCGACGATGAACATCTATACCCAGGTCGGCCTGGTGACGCTGATGGGGCTGATCAGCAAGCACGGCATCCTGATCGTCGAGGTGGCGAACACGCTGCAGGCCGAAGGAAAGACCAAGCGTGAAGCGATAGAAGGCGCTTGCGGCATCCGCTTGCGGCCAATTCTGATGACGACGGGCGCCATGGTTCTCGGCGTCGTGCCGCTGATCCTGGCGACCGGCGCCGGTGCCGCCGCCCGCTTCAACATGGGCCTCGTGATCGCCACCGGTCTTGCCATCGGAACGCTGTTCACGCTCTTCGTCGTGCCCGCGGTCTACATGCTGCTCGCAGCCGACCATCACAAGAAGGATGCGCCGGAAACAGAAGCAGAGCCGACCCTTGCACATTGAGTGTGCCGGCCGGCGAAGTCGGTGCGATGATCGAGTTGAAGCATGTCTGCCTATGATGCCGCAAGACACATGGCAGGCGTCGCTTCTTGCTCGGCTCGCATCAGCGATGACGTTGCACAGGAACGACACTGAGGGCGATGAGGAACTGATCGGAATATCGATGTCGCAGGGGGCTTCGTCTTTTCTGGTCTGATGATCCGTCAGCTACGACAGCAGTAATCGTCGTGGTGAGCTAGGCTTTCCGGAAATGCACTCGACCGGAATTCGCATCGTGCCGGTTTGGTTTGTGAGGGCGGGTAGGCGAATGGCATCGCCTCGCTGCTCAGGGCGATGATGCCGGCTGGCTCAGCATCGAGTGGCTCCAGTCGTCTATGAAGCGACGCCGTTGCGCTTCGTCCTGTGCGGCAAGCAATGCGGGGCCGATGCGGATCGGCTGAACGAAGCTCAGTTCGCCGAGGGTCGACGGGCCGTCGACCCCTTCGGGAATATTGCCTTTCTCGGCAAAGAAAAAGGCCTTGCGCCGCGCCAGGTCCTGACCGCGTTTGGAGAGGAGATAATCGAGAAAGCGCCTGGCAAGGTCCGGCCGCTGCGCAACCTTCGGTACCAACACGCCACGGCTCAGGATCAGCGTATAGTCACGTGGAATGACGACCCTGAGATCGGGATTGGCCCGAGCGGCCGCATAGGAATAGGACCCGATCATGTTATAGGCGAGGTAGATCCGTCCGCTGGCGATTTCCTGCAGGATGGTCCCGGTGCAACAGCTGACCTTCACGTCGGCGCGGCTCATGCTTTCGAGAAGGCGGCCATAGGTCGCGGTCGCCTGACGAGCATCGCTGAAGGCGAGGAGATAGCCGACGCCTGACGTCCTGATGTCGAAGGTACCCACCCGCCCCTCATAGTAGTCGAGCCTGCGCCGCAGTAGATCGGCAAGCTCGGCGCGGGTGCGTGGAACATCGTTCGATGGCACGTAGCGCGCATTGTAGACGAAGACCGCCGGCTCGAAGGTGAAGCCGAAGACCTCGTCGCGCCAATTGGCCCATTTCGGCACCTGGGCGGTTTCCGATGAATGATAGGCCGAGGCGCAGCCGTTGTTGGCCAGGCTGACGAGCTGATCGAGCGAGGAGGAAAGCCAGAGGTCGCCAAGCGGCGTGTTCTGTTCGCAGGCGGCGCTCGCCTTCCGATGCAGCTCATTCGTGACATAGTCGGAATATTCGATGGCAATATCCGGCGCCATTTCCTGAAAATCCCGGATCAACGGCTCCATGGCCTGGAGATCGGCCGCGCCATGGATCGACAGGCGGGCCGTCTCGCCATTGACCGCCGGGAAGAGCTTCGACGTGCCTTCCACGGCTGTTGCCAAGGTCGGTGCAAAGGCAAAGGCTGCAAGCCCCAGCCAGGACGCAAGGAGGAGCTGTGGCTTCATTTTCCCTCCCTGTGAATGCGCGGAAGCGCAAGAATGACGGTGAAGCCGTGCGCGTCCTCGCCCTTGGCGCGAAACTGCAGTGCACCGCCATGCGCGGCGGCGACTTCCGATGCGATGGCAAAGCCGAGCCCCGCACTTCCTTCGCCGGCTTTGGATGTCTGAAAGCGCTGCGTGACACGCGGCCATTCTTCGGAAGGAATGCCCGGGCCGTCATCCTCGACCTCGACATGGGCAAGGGAGCCAGCATCGCGCACCCGCACTTCGAGCCTGGAGAGCGTTCCATGGCGAAGAGCATTGTCGATGACGTTGACGATCGCCTCGCGCAGGCTGACCGGATCGCCGAGAACGGCAAGCTCGACATCGGCCTCTTCGAAGGAGACGACGATATCGGGGTCGACCGTAATCGGTACTGCCACGCGAAAGGCACGCCTGGCGATTTCATTGAGATCGACGGGTTCGAGCTGCACGGATTCGGCACGGTGGATGACCATGGCATGGCTCAGGAGCTGGTTGGTCAATCTCGCCAGCTCGTCGGCGCGCTGCTGGACGCGCCCGAGATGCTGCCTGTCCGCCTCGTCCAGCTTGTCATTGTTCAAGAGGTCGAGCTGAGCTGTAAGTGCCGTCAGCGGTGTCCGTATCTGGTGTGCCGCATCTGCGATGAAACGCTGTAGCAGCACGACGCGTTCGTTGAGGCGACCCATGAAATGATTGATGGAACCAACGAAGGGGCGAAGCTCACGCGGTACCGATACGGAAAGAGGCGTCAGATCCTGCGGATCCCTGCGGCGAAGAGCTCCGCCCAACTGGTTGACCGGTCGCAGCGCCTGGCGGATGGAGAGGATCATCACCGCCAGTGCCAGGAAGCACATGATGACGATGGTGATTGCGGCGCCGAGCGTCAGTTCATGCGTCAGCGCCCGGCGCGCTTCGACGGTCTGGGCGAGGATCACATGTGCCCAGCCCGAGGCCGCCGGGTCGGAGAGGGCTCGCCCGACGACCGCGATGCGTACGGCTTCGCCCTTATAAAGGCCGGAGCTCAGGACCGGCTCCCGGCGAACGGTGGCGAGGTCGACGTCAGTTTCCAGATCGCGGTGACCGGTGAGTGTCTTTCCCGACGGATCGAGGATGCGATAGAAGATGCGGTCGCGGTCGGCCAGCCCCAGCATTTCGAATGCCGACGCCCTTAGATCGACGATCAGGGCGCCTTCCTGGACGGCAAGGCCATCGGCGATCTGCAATGCTGCGCCGACCAGAACCCGGTCATAGGCATCGTCGGCGGCGGTGCGCGCGGAATACCAGCTTGTGGTTATGAGCACTCCCGCGCCGGCGGTCAGGAGCACAGACATGACGACCGCCAGGCGGGCAAAGAGCGAGCGATCAAGCGTCATCGGAGACCAGCTGATAGCCGATGCCGTGAAGCGTGACGATACGGGCCTTTGCCCCTTCCAGCTTCTTACGCAGCCGTCCGACATAGAGCTCGATCGCATTGGCGCTAACGGCCTCGTCGAAGCCGTAGAGCTGGTCGAGCAGCTCCTGCTTGCTGAACACGCGCCCGGGCCGCGAAGCAAATATTTCCAGTAGCGTCATCTCCCTGCGCTTCAGCTGAACCTCACGCTTGCCGACTTTCACCGAGCGGCTGGTGCGATCAAGCACGATGTCGCCGCAGGTGACGAAGTTGGTCGCGTCGCCGCTCCGTCTGCGTAGCAGCACCCTGGCCCGGGCTTCAAGCTCGCGAAAGTCGAAAGGCTTGACGAGATAGTCGTCGGCGCCGAGGTCGAGGGCGCCGACACGATCGTCGACCTCCGACCGTGCTGTCAACATGAGAACGGGCGTCGTCACGCGGGCGCGTCTCAGCCCCTTTAAGATTTCGAAGCCGTCGAGCCCTGGCAGCATGACGTCGAGGATGACGAGATCATAGTCCGTGAAGGCCAGGATCTCGGCGGCGACGCGGCCGTTCACCTGCCAGTCGACCGTATGGCCGACAGCCTGAAAGCGCCGGCAGATGGCCTCGCCAACGTCTTGCGTATCCTCAACGAGCAGAATGCGCATGGCGCTCACCTGGCCAGATCCTCGTTAATTGCAGACGCAAAATTCCTCCCTTTCTTGAGCGGTTCGGGTCTGAACGCAGCTCCGAACCGCTTTCTTGCTGCTTTAAGCGGCCTCTGGATACAGCCACACGCTCTCGCGCGGAATCTCCGCCCAGACCGTGCCTGCCGCCATCAGCTTCGGCCCGAACGCCTTGGCCTTGAAATCGCCGTAGGACAGGCGGTATTCCCAGCGGTCGCCGAGGAACAGGCACGCCTCCAGCTGCATTTCGATGCGGCCAGGTGCCGGCTGGTCGTGAACGGCGACCTGCTCGACGCGGATGACGGCCTTGCCTTCGCTTTCCGCCCCATCCCCCATCATCACGCCATCGAGCTGCCAGTTGCTACCATGGATGCTGGCTGCAGGGCCATCGCGTTTGATGCGTCCCGCGGCAACATTGTTCGCGCCGAGAAAATCGGCGACGTAGAAGCTCGAGGGCTTTGAATAGATATCCTGCGGCGGGCCTTCCTGCGCCACCTTTCCGTTGCGCAGGAGCAGGATATTGTCCGAAGCCGCCAGTGCTTCGGCCTGATCGTGCGTGACGAGCACACCGCAGATACCGAGATCGAGAACGAGCTTGCGAATCCAGTAACGAGCCTCTTCGCGCAGTTTCGCATCCAGATTGGACAGCGGCTCGTCCATGAGCAGGATCTTCGGTTCGTAGACGAGGGCGCGGCAGATGGCGACGCGCTGCTGCTGGCCGCCGGAAAGCTGATCCGGATAGCGTTCGGCTAGATGGCCGAGGCCGATCTTGCCGAGCGTGTCGAGAACGCGCTTCTCCGCATCCGCCTTGTTGACGCCCCTGAGCTTCAGGCCGTAGGCGACGTTTTCCGCGACAGAGCGATGCGGCCATAGCGCATAGGACTGGAAAACCAGCCCGATATTGCGGCTTTCCGGCGCGACGGTAACGCGCTTGTCGCCGTCGAAGACCACCGAGCCGCTGATCTTGATCTGGCCGACTTCCGGCTGTTCGAGACCGGCGATGCAGCGCAGAAGGGTGGTCTTGCCGCTACCCGAGGCACCGAGCAGCGACACGATCGATCCGCGATTGGCGGTAAAGGAGGCACCCTGGAGGATGTGCAGGCCGCCGAGGTACTTATGCACGTTTTGAACGATGAGATCAGTCATGGATCTTGGCTCCGAGACGAAGGGCGAGGGCAAGGCCGCTGCCGGTAAGAAGGATGCTGACAAAGGCGAGGGCGGCGATCGTATCCATGGCGCCGGACTGAAGCTGCGCCATCATGAGAGAGCCGATGACCTCGGTGCCGGCGCTCATCAGATAGATGCCGGTGGCGTAGTCGCGCAGGAATACGATCATGATGAGCGCCCAGGCGCCCACGAGACCCGGCCGGATGATCGGGATGACAATATCGCGCCAGCTCCGGCCGATGGTCGCGCCAGTGGTGCGCGCGGCCTCCTCCAGCTCGGGGCTGACCTGGATCAGCGTGCCCTGCAGCAGGCGCAGGCCGTAGGAAAGGCCGACGATCACATAGGCGGCAAACAGGCTGATCAGCGTCGTTCTGAGCGGAATGAGGAAGGGCACGAACAGGAACAGCCAGAAGAAGGCAAGGCCAATGATGAGGCTCGGCATGGCGCGTGGCAAGAGCACCATATAGTCGAGAACGGTGTTGGACATGCCTCTGTGGCGATGTCCCGCAAGCCCGATCACGAGATAGATCGCGACCGCTGCCGCCCCGCCGACCACGGACAGGATGACGGTGTTGACGATACCGCGAAACAGGGTCGGCACTTCGAGCAGCGTCGCGAAATGCGCGACGGTCAGATGCGCCAGCGGATTGACGCCCTGTCCCCAGGCATCGACGAAGGCGCGCAGCACGATGCCGCCGATCGGCAATGCCACCGACACGAAGAGCCAGAAGCCGATGAAGGAGAGCGCGACGATCTGGCCGGTCCGGCCAAGGCGCATCACGGTCGTTCGCGCCCCCTTGCCTCCGAGAGCGGCATAGCGGCGGCTATGGCGCAGCAGGCGTCGCTGATACCCGACGAGCGGCAGGGTGAGCAGGACGAGCAGGACGACGACGACGGCCATCAGCTGATAGGTCGGCACGCCGAACAGCGTCGTGAGCTTGTAGACATAGGTGGTCAGAACGATGATGCCGCTGGGGTCGCCAAGAACATAGGGAACGCCGAACATCTCGAAGCCGATCAAAAGGTTCAGCGCGGTGGCAAAGACCAGTGCCGGCAGGACCATAGGCAGCGTCACGTCCAGGCAGACCCGCCAGATCGGCGACCCCATCGACCGCGCCGCCTCCTCAAGATCGGACGGCAGGTTGCGCATGGCGGCCGATACATAGAGATAGACATGCGGCACATGGGCGAGGCCCGTGACGATGACGATCCCGGTCAGTGAATAGAGGTTCCAGGGCGCCGCTCCGAAGATATCGCGCGACAGCATGGTGAGGAAGCCGGCCGGGCCGACGGAAACCGTATAGCCGAAGGCGAGCACGATTGCCGAAATGAACATCGGCACGAGGACGACGACTTCAAGCGCCTTGCGAAACTTGACATCGGTCCTTGTCAGCAGGAAGGAGAGCGCGGCGCCGAGCGGCACCGCGATCGCCACCATGCCGACCGCCATGATGACCGTGTTCCAGAGCGCGTCATAGAACATTTCGTCAGTCAGGATATAGCGATAGGCCTCGATGGAGAGCTTGCTTTTCGGCGCGAAGAATGGTCCGTCGAGCAGGCTCTGATAGATGATGAGGACGATCGGCGCCAGCACGACGATGGCAAGCAGACCGATGACGATACGCCTGAAGCCAAGGGCATTGGCCGGCTGCGGGATCGATGTGAATGTCTGGTTCGAATGAACCGCTGGCCGTCCGGCGTGAGACAGAGTCGATACTGGTGTCGACGGTGCCGACATCGGCGTGCCTCCTTCTTGATGGTTGTTGCTTTCGAGCATTCCCGCTTCCGTTCGGGCTGCGAGAATGCTCTCAGGTGATTGGGCGCCGCGTCAGCTCTTGACCGATCCGCGCCACTTCTTGAGGAAGTCGAGGCGCTTCATGGGGTCCATGAATTCGAGGCGCGAGTCGTCGAGTGCGATAGGCTTGAGGTTGCCGCCGACCAGCTCGTTGATGGTGTTGAGATTGTAGCCCTGGTCGACATCGGTGCGCAGCGATGGCATCCCCTTCGAGGCGATGGCGTTCTGGCCTTCCTGGGAGAGCATGAAATCGAGGAAGAGCTGGGAGGCGTTCGGGTGCGGCGCGTTCTTGATGACGGCGGCGACGCGCGAGAAGGCCGGCGTATAATCCTGCCCGAAGGCGACACCCAGATTGGAAGCGCTCTTCACCCAATCGAGCGCGTAGGAGCCGATGAGGTTGAAGGCGATCACGTTCTCGCCGGAAACCACCGTTTCGCGCATGGAGCCCGTCGAGGAATAGGTCTTGCCCTTGGCGGCGCCGAAGGCCGAGACCAGATCCCAATAATCGCTGCGCTGCTTGGAGTCGTTCGTCTGGATCATGAAGCCGACACCGGACTTTTCCGGGTCGAAGGTGGCGATCTTGCCGGCAACATCCGCCTTGCCAAGGAATTCGATCAGGGCTGCGCGGGTGCGGGGAACTTCATCTTCCTTGAGGGCGAGCTTATTGTAGATCATGCCGATCGGCTCGAGCGTGGTGGCATAGACGGTCTTGTCATAGACGGCCCAGCTTGGCAGCGCGCCGATTTCCGTCGAGGCATAGGGGGCGAGATAGCCGTCGGCGGCCAGCTTGACCGTCTGGTCCATCGCCGACGTCCAGACGAGATCTCCGCCGACCTGGCTGGCCGCAGCTTCTGAGATGATGCGGTTGTAGACGCCATTGGTGCCGATATCGTTGTAATCGATGCGGATGCCGGGATATTTCTTGGTGAAAGCATCGAGCAGGGCCTGGGCCTGCGACAGATCGGTCGCGGCATAGACGGCGATCACGCCTTCCTTCTTGGCGGCGGCGATGAGCTCTTCGCTTGCCGCGAAGGCTGCGCCGTTGATACCAATCGCCATGGCGGCTGCGATGCTGAGTTTCTTGAATAGCAGTGACATTTGAATCCCTCCCGTTGACTGCTGCATGATTTTGGTTGCCGCCCGCGTCCCTGAATTAGGGACGCACATGGACGACACGGCTCTCCTCGTGGAAAGCCGGTGAATAGGATGTGATTGGCTGATGGTGGCCGGCGACGGATGCCGGATGACAGGCGCTAGTTGCGACCGAGCGCGGTTTTCATGATATCTCCTCCCCGATGGCTAGCCGGCTCGTGAGCCGGCCGTCTCTGTCCTCTACAGATTGCAGCCAAGGTGACATCGATTCCTGTCAGGGAACTGTCACGGCGGAAGAAGATGTATAGTCAGGCCGTCGTGCCGGCGGCTGGTCCTCAGGCAGGAGAGGTGCTCCTTACGCGGGGATCGCCATATTAAGTTCCGCCTGACGTCCGAGATGCGTCATCCAGTCGACAAAGTCAGGCCGCCCCTTGATCTGCCGGCCATAGTGACGGGCAAGTGCTGCGATCAAATCCCCGTTCCTGCCGAGCTGCTTGTCGGCAAAGCCGATCATCTGGGAGTTCGGCCACGCCTGTGGGCGGATGGCTACCAGGCGAGCAAAAAGGCTCTCGCCGGGCTCGTCGGGATTTGCTTGCGCCATCAATGACAGCATGGCAGCGGTCGAGCGCGATACGCCCATATGGCAATGCACCAGCAGATGGCTCGACGCCTCCGGGGCTTGCTGCGTCTGAAACTCAGAGCCGAATTTCAGGATCGCTTCGACATGTTCCGGCTGGGGCATCACCCGCCCC
Organism: Rhizobium sp. ZPR4; assembly: GCF_040215725.1. Classification (NCBI taxonomy): domain Bacteria; kingdom Pseudomonadati; phylum Pseudomonadota; class Alphaproteobacteria; order Hyphomicrobiales; family Rhizobiaceae; genus Rhizobium; species Rhizobium sp. ZPR4. Next base: position 662,116 of record NZ_CP157969.1, on the reverse strand, counting down.
GGAGCCGTCGCGATGATATCGTGAAAACGCAGCGTCGTGCGATGATGCCTGGCATAGGAGTGGAAGACATCGAGCTCGGGATATTCCGGATCGAGGAGGGAAAGCACGTGGGTAACGTTGCGCGCGCGTTGATCGGGCAATTCTTCAATGCCACAAACCGTGAGTTCTGGAGAGAAAAGCACGCCCATTGTCATATCCTTCAAATCAACTGGCGATTCCGCGGTGCTGCGATACGATATAGTGTCATCGCTCTGAAGTGAAAGTGCTTTTGCTCCTTGTACGCGCCACCTGGAGCAATTCCAGGAAAAGTGCGTAGCGGTTTTCCGTCCGGAATTGCAAAAGGCAAAGAGATGGAGCGGTTCGGAGTTTGCGTGAAAAGCTAAGCCGCTTTAGGCTTTTGAAAACAAGACGACCTGCGTTTTGATCTCTTCTTCGTCAATCTCCAGAATACGATAGCCGAACATCCCGGTATCGGCCTTGAGACGTTCGGATTGCTTGACGATCTGATAGGAGACCGCCGGCGAGACATATTGCCTGATGTTTGCGTCCCGGGCTTCGTCGATCATGTGGTAGTGACCGCAGAATAGGGATATCTGGCAGTCCATGCCGATCAGAAGCGATCTGACCTCATCCCGGTCGCGCAGGGCGGCACCGGTTCGATCTACCGGCGTGTCGAGCGGCAGGATCGGGTGATGCAGAAAGACCGCGGCCCGCTTCACACCTTCGAGTTCGCGGGCGAGCCACTTGCGCTGGCTGTTACCGATGACGTTGTCGGACGTATCGAGGAAAATCCGTTTCAGATGCTGGTCTTGCTGCGAGTAGCATAGTTTTCCTGCCACGATATTGCCGTCCATGTCATGGTACGGCGCGACATTGCCATAGGTGTCGTGGTTGCCGAGGATGAGCGACACATCGAAGGCATAAGTGCGCAGGAGTTCGAAAAAGCCCACGACCGAATTTGCCGTGCCGATATCGCCGCCGAAGACGACCTTGGAAATGCCCTTGCGGGCGATGTCGTCGAGAACCACGCGCAGGTGATGCTCGTGCTCTTGCGGCGTCTCCTCATAACCCATCTTGTCGCCAGCAATTTCGCTCTTGACGACCAACTTCTGACCGAGATGCGTGTCGGTGAAAAAGGCGAGGATTTCTTTCGTCATGGGTCGGTTCCGTGGCAATTGCTTGTGCGCTCAGTCTAGGGCGGCGATCTGCCCCAATGCTTCGATGCGTGTCGAAACATGCGAACTATTTCGGTGCTATGATGCTGCCTGACTTGAAGAGGCCTAGACATGACGACCCAGCCGAATATAGCCGCTGTTGCCTTTCTGATTGCCGATCCTGCACGCGTTGCCATGCTGTCGGCGCTCCTCGATGGCCGGGCTCGACCTGCTGGGGAACTCGCCTATTCTGCCGGCGTGACGGCGCAGACGGCCAGTTCCCATCTGGGCAAGTTGCTGGTCGGCGGCCTGCTGACTGTGGAAACCGAAGGGCGGCACCGATACTATCGTCTCGCCGGCTCCCATGTCGCGCTGGCGCTCGAGACCCTGGCCTCGATCGGTCCGACGGAGCCCGTGCGACGAAAGCCGCTGACCCGGGATGCGCAAAAGCTTCGGTTCGCTCGTTGCTGCTACGATCATCTGGCTGGCCGTGTCGGGATTGCCGTAACCCATGGATTGTTGGAGAAAGGGTTCCTCATCGCGGCCGAAAGGAAGCGGTTCGAACTCACGCCGGCTGGTGCAGAGTGGTTCGGCCGCATGGGCATGAACACGGCCAGTATCAGACCCACGCGCTACGGGCTTGCCCGGCAATGCCTCGATTGGACGGAGCGCCAACATCATCTTGCTGGACCGCTTGGCGTTCATTTGACCAACCTCCTTTTCGCGGAGGGTTGCATACGGCGGTCGCCCTCGTCCCGCGCCGTTGACGTCACGCCGAAAGGCTGGAAGGTGTTGAAGGAGCATTTCGGCATTCACGAACAGGCCTTGCTCTGAGGAGCGCTCTGCTGCATTGACTTCATTTCGACAATGGATGATTTTGGTAGGCCATATTATGGTATCCGAAGATCGAGGGTGCGGAAATGAATGATGATGCGCACGGCGCCGCAATTCGCGTGGAGCGTCCGACCAAGACGTTGCGGGAGCTTGCCCTCGACAAGGTGCGAGAGGCAATCATCAATGGTTATTTCCGTCCGGGTGACCGCCTGGTGGAACGCGATCTCTGCGCCCAGCTTGGCGTCAGCCGCACGATCGTGCGCGAGGTTCTGCGCCATCTCGAATCCGAAGGTCTTGTCGCCAACCTTCCGAACAAGGGGCCAATCGTCGCCCAGCTCAATCACGACGAGGCCAAGCAGATCTACGAGATCCGTGCGGCACTCGAAGGGATGGCGGCACGGCTTTGCGCCGAGCAGAACAATCCCGCGATCGCCGATGCCCTGGACAAGTCGCTGGAGGATATAAAGCATAGCTACCGTGAGAAGGACATGGTGGGCGTGCTTGCCCACACATCGTCCTTCTATCAGACGCTGTTCAGCATGGTTGACCGCCATGTGGCCTGGGGCGTCGTCAATCTTCTGACCGTACGCATCAACCACCTGCGCTCCATGACGATCAAGACGCAAAATCGCGATGTCCAGGGTCCGGCGCAGATGGCGCGTATCGTCGATGCTATCAGGCGCGGTGATGGCGATGGCGCCTATCAGGCGGCGATGGATCATGTCACCAGCGCAAGCGCTATCGCCCAGGCCGTGCTTTCCGGGCGGCAACCGATCGATTGATTTCTCGCCAAGGCCATGAAGATGACTGCCTCCCCATCCTTTCTCGGCTTCTCGGACCGCCTTGACGATGGTCACCTGCCGCGTGTGGTGATCTTCAGCGCTGGTCACGGCAGCACCTATCCCGGCAAGGACAGCAGCGGCTACGCCCTGTCGGCTGGAGCGATCCGCGCTGCCAGCCAGGATGATGCCGCGCTCGTCGAGCATTGGGATTTCGATCTCGGCGGTCCGCTCTTCGATGGCAAGCCGGTTTGCTGCATCGACGTGGGGAACATTGAGATCGTCATGCATGACAATGCCGGCAACCGGGACCGGATTAAGGCGAAGATGCGCGAGGTCCTGGCATTGCCGGCCGTACCGATCCTGCTTGGCGGCGACTGTTCCGTCACGATCCCCTTCATCGCCGGCTTTGCGGATGAGGGGCCTGTCTGGATCCTGCAGATCGACGCCCATATCGATTGGCGCGATGAGCTGCATGGCGAGCGTTATGGCTATTCGAGCCCGATGCGCCGGGCAAGCGAGATGCCGCATGTTGCCGGAATGGTGCAGGTGGGCCTGCGAAGTGTCGGTAGTGCTCGTCCTGCCGACGTCGAGGCGGCGCAGCGCTATGGCAGCCGCTTTGTCACGGCCCGCGACATCCATGCGCAAGGGGTCGAGGCAGCTCTTCAGCATATTCCGCAAGGCGCTCGGGTCGTCGTGACCCTGGATTGCGACAGCATCGATCCCGGCATCATGCCGGGTGTGGCGGCACGAACGCCCGGCGGTCTCACCTATACGCAGGTCATCGACCTGATCGCTGGCCTTGGTCGGCGGGCGAGGATTGCAGGCTTCGATCTGGTGGAGCTCTATCCTCCGGCCGATATCGACGGCCTTTCGGCCCTGACCGCGGCGCGCATTGTCGTCAATGCGATCGGTGCCATCGTCCGCCAGGAGTAACGCCGGCGAAATTCCAGCCGTGTGGCGAGCCGACCTGCACGATGCCGGATGATGTCGGTGGATGTCATGCCTCATCAAATTGTCGTTTGCCTGGGGAAGCGGGTTGACTCTCCCATGTCTTCGGTGTGACGGTATACCATAATAACTAATACAAAAGCGGAACATCGATAGCTGAAGATATGCGGCGAACAAGCACCGCTTTTGCGAACGCTTGTTGCTGCCTATCAATAAGGCATTGTTATAGCTGATGATTTCTGGTGCGCGGCAGGTTTTTCAGTCCGGTCGCTCAAAGCCGCTTGACAGTACAGTATTATGGCATACCATCATACGTAATCTTAGATGAGAGCGAGCCATGAGCCTTCAGATCCGAAAAACTGTCCTGCAGATCGAAACGACGCTTGTTGAAGGAGGGAAGGCAGCAGCTACGCCGTTAAAGCTCTTCTCGGCATGTGCGATCGTCAAAAACCCCTGGGCCGGTCGTGGTTTCGTCGCCGATCTGAAACCCGAAATTCATGCTGCCGCGCCTATCCTCGGCGAATTGCTCACCAAAATGATCATCGACGCGGTCGGATCGGGTGAGGCGGTCGAAGCCTATGGCAAATCGGCGGTCGTCGGTCTGGATGGCGAGATCGAACATGCGTCCGCGCTGATCCACACCCTGCGGTTCGGCAATCACTATCGCCATGCCGTCGGCGCCAAGTCCTATCTCGCCTTCTGCAACACGCGTGGTCCCGCCAATGCGCCGATCATGATCCCGCTCATGGACAAGAATGACGAAGGCCGCCGTTCGCATTATCTAACGATCCAGACCTCGGTTCCCGATGCACCCGCTGCCGACGAGATCGTTGTGGCGCTCGGCGCCTCCGTCGGCGGCCGGCCGCATCATCGCATCGGCGATCGTTACCAGGACCTCAAGGATCTGGGACAGGACGTCTCCAATCCGGCCGGCGTGTAAGGATCGGGTGTCTGGATGCCGGCGATGGAAACCATGGACCAGAGCAAGCCCGATCATCTGAAGACGGAAGGTTTGCTCCGCAAACACACGGCAGGCGGCACGGCCTATCATGAGGTCGGCGAAGGCGAGCCACTGGTTCTGATCCATGGTGTCGGCATGCGGTTGGAAGCCTGGACGCCACAGATCGAGGCATTTTCCGGAAGCCATCGCGTCATCGCCGTCGACATGCCTGGGCATGGCGAAAGCGTCGCATTGCCCGCGGGAAGTCCGCTGCAAGCCTTCGTCGCCTGGTTCGGTGGTTTCCTTGATGAGATGGAACTCGGCAAGGTCAACGTTGCCGGTCATTCGATGGGTGCGCTTGTCGCCGGAGGGGCCGCTGCCACCTTTGGCGAACGGATCAAGCGGATCGCCTATCTCAACGGCGTCTATCGCCGCGACCCCGAGGCCAAGGCGGCCGTGCTTGCTCGTGCTGCGGCAATACCGCTTGCCGGCGTCGACAAGGAAGGCCCGCTGCTGCGCTGGTTTGGCGATGATGCTCAAAGCGCGGTGGCGCGCGAGCTCACCCGCAACTGGCTGAGCCTTGTCGATCCACAAGGCTATGCCACGGCCTATGCGGCTTTTGCCGGCGGCGATGAGACCTATGCCGATCGCTGGCCTGATGTCAGCGCGCCTGCGCTGTTTCTGACGGGGTCGGGCGATCCGAATTCGACGCCGCTGATGGCCGAACAGATGGCGGCGGCGGCACCCGAAGGCTGGGTGCGCATTGTCGAGGGCCACCGCCATATGGTGAACCTGACAGCACCAGACATCGTCAATGAGCTGCTTGCCGAGTGGCTTTCATGCGGGGAGGACGCAAGATGACGACGCAAGACTTCGACCCAAGGGCACTGCGCGACGCCTTCGGTGCCTTTCCGACCGGCGTCACGGTTGTCACCGCACGAGATCAGGCGGGCCTGCCGCTTGGCTTTACGGCAAACTCGTTCACGTCGGTGTCGCTTGACCCGCCGCTTCTTCTTGTCTGCCTGGCAAAGACCTCGCGCAATTTCGAGGCCATGACGAGCGCAAAACATTTTGCCATCAATGTGCTGTCGGAGACGCAGAAGGCCGTCTCCAACACGTTTGCGCGGCCGGTCGAAGACAGGTTCGCCGCGGTCGAATGGAATTCAGGCGCGGATGGCTGTCCGATCCTTGCCGATGTCGCCGCCTGGTTCGAATGCGCCATGGAACAGGTGATCGAGGCCGGCGACCATGTTGTCCTGATGGGGCGCATCGTCTCGTTCGACAATAGCGGCCGCAACGGTCTCGGCTATGCCCGCGGCGGCTATTTCACACCGATCCTGGCGAGCAAGGCGGTTTCCGCCGCCGCGGAAGGCAATATCGAGCTGGGCGCGGTCGTCGAGCGCGATGGCGAAATCCTGCTGCTTGGCGATGACATTCTTGCCCTTCCGAATTGCGAGGGCAGCGAAGGAAGTCCCGCCGACATTCTCGGCCAGTATCTGCAAGCGCTGACCGGGCTCACGGTTACGGTCGGCTTTCTCTATTCGGTCTATGAAGGCAAGAGCGATGGCAAGCATCACATCGTCTATCGCGCCTTCGCCTCGCAAGGCGAGCCGCGCGAGGGCAGGTTCATGAAGCCCGATGCCTTGAAGGCGGCGCACTTCAAGACCAGCTCGACGGCCGATATCGTCGCCCGCTTCGCAATGGAAAGCCAGATCGGCAATTTCGGGGTCTATTTTGGTGACGAGACCTCCGGCATGGTGCGGCCGGTTTCCGGGAAGGCGGTGCAAGCATGAAATTCTCTCTCTTCGTTCACATGGAGCGTCTCGACGCGAGCCAGACGCATAAGAGCCTTTATGACGAGTTCGTCGCGCTGTGCGAGATCGCCGACAGGGGCGGCATGCACGCGATCTGGACGGGCGAGCATCACGGGATGGACTTCACCATCGCGCCCAACCCGTTCGTGACCATCGCCGATCTGGCCCGGCGGACGTCAAGAGCGAGACTCGGAACGGGAACGGTGATCGCGCCGTTCTGGCATCCGATCAAGCTTGCCGGTGAAGCCGCCATGGCCGACATCATCTGCGACGGCCGCCTCGATATCGGTATTGCCCGCGGCGCCTATTCCTTCGAATATGAACGGTTGCTGCCGGGTCTCGACGCCTGGGGTGCCGGCCAGCGCATGCGCGAGCTCATTCCCGCCGTCAAAGGCATTTGGCAAGGTGACTACGCCCATGATGGCGAGTTCTTCAAATTTCCGTCGACGACTTCGGCGCCGAAGCCGCTGCAAGAGCCGAACCCGCCGATCTGGGTTGCGGCGCGCGACCCGAATTCGCATGAATTTGCCGTTGCCAATGGCTGCAATGTCCAGGTGACGCCGCTTTGGCAGGGCGATGACGAGGTTGAGGCGCTGATGGGACGTTTCAACGATGCCTGCGCCAAGAACACGCATATCGAGCGGCCGAAGATCATGCTCCTGCGGCATACCTATGTCGGCTCGTCCGAGGACGACATCGCGCGGGCCGCCCACGAGCTCAGCGTCTACTACAATTACTTCTTCGCCTGGTTCAAGAACGAGAAGCCGGTCCATCAGGGCCTGATCGAGCGCATTCCCGAAGAAGATATTCGCGCCAACGCCATGCTGTCGGATGCGGTCATGCGCAGCAACAATGTCGTCGGCGACGCCTCGACGGTGATTGCCCGGCTAAAGACATATGAAGCGATGGGCTACGACGAATATTCCTTCTGGATCGACACAGGCATGTCCTTCGAGCGCAAGAAGGCCTCGCTCGAACGCTTCATCGCCGAGGTCATGCCGGCATTTGCGGAGTGAACGTCATGCAGCGCTTCCAATATTACATCGACGGTGAGTTTCTGGACGGGGAAGGCCGCTTCCAGAGCATCGATCCGGCGACCGGCGACGTCTGGGCCGAGATGCCGGAAGCACGCGAGGCCGATGTCGACCGCGCCGTCAATGCCGCCGAAAAGGCGCTTTACGACAGCCCCTGGGCGAAACTGACGGCGACGCAGCGCGGCAAGCTTCTCTACAGGCTCGCCGACCTGGTTGCGGCCAATGCGCAAAAGCTCGCCGAACTGGAAACGCGCGACACCGGCAAGATCATTCGCGAGACTTCTGCGCAGATTGCCTATGTCGCCGACTATTATCGCTACTATGCCGGCATTGCCGACAAGATCGAAGGCTCCTATCTGCCGATCGACAAGCCGGACATGGATGTCTGGCTGCGCCGGGAGCCGGTCGGCGTCGTCGCCATGGTGGTGCCCTGGAACAGCCAGCTCTTCTTGTCGGCCGTCAAGATCGGCCCGGCATTGGCCGCCGGCTGCACCATGGTTGTCAAGGCTTCGGAAGACGGGCCGGCGCCGCTTCTGGAATTCGCGCGCCTGGTTCATGAAGCCGGTTTTCCAGCTGGCGTCGTCAACATCATCACCGGGTTCGGCCCATCCTGCGGCGCGACCCTCGGACGGCATCCGAAGGTCGCGCATATCGCCTTTACCGGCGGGCCGGAGACGGCGCGTCATGTCGTGCGCAATTCGGCAGAGAACCTTGCCTCGACGTCGCTCGAACTGGGGGGCAAATCACCCTTCATCGTTTTTGCCGATGCGGACCTTGAAAGTGCTGCCAATGCGCAGGTTGCCGGCATTTTCGCAGCGACCGGCCAAAGCTGCGTGGCCGGCTCGCGGCTGATCGTCGAGGCCAGCGTCAAGGACACCTTCCTGTCGATCCTCGCGCGCAAGGCCGAGGCGATCCGCATCGGCTCGCCGCTCGACATGACAACCGAGGTCGGACCGCTCGCTACGAAGCGGCAGCAGGATCATGTCGCGGCTCTCGTCGAGAAGTCCATTCAAAGCGGTGCGCGGCTCATAACCGGCGGGCAAAGGCCCGATGGCGCCGGCTATTACTTCCAGCCGACGATTCTCGATTGCGACGGTGTCGCTTCGCCGTCCCTGGCCGAGGAGTTCTTCGGGCCGGTTCTGTCGGTTGTCTCCTTCGAGACGGAAGCTGAAGCGCTGAGATTGGCAAACGACACCCGCTACGGACTGGCATCCGGTGTCTTCACCCAGAACCTTACGCGCGCCCATCGCCTGATGAAGGGCATCCGCGCCGGCGTCGTCTGGGTCAACACCTATCGCGCGGTATCGCCGATCGCCCCCTTCGGCGGCTTCGGATTTTCCGGCCACGGCAGGGAAGGCGGGCTTGCGGCGGCGCTCGACTATACCCGGACCAAGACCATCTGGTTGCGGACGTCGGACGAGCCGATCCCCGATCCCTTCGTCATGAGGTGAGACCGATGTTTTACGAGATCCGCACCTATAGGCTGAAGAACGGTACGATCCCGCAATATCTGAAGGTCGTGGAAGAAGAGGGAATTGCGATCCAGAAGGCGCATCTCGGCAATCTCGTCGGCTACTTCCATTCGGAAATCGGGGTGATCAACGAGATCGTGCACATCTGGGCCTATGTGAGCCTCGACGACCGCGAAGCGCGGCGCGGACGGCTGGCGGCGGACCTCGAGTGGCAGGCTTTCCTGCCGAAGATCCGCGACCTGATCGAACAAGCGGAAAACAAGATTATGAAGCCCGCCGGTTTCTCCCCATTGGGGTGAACGGGTGGCCGCATAAGGCATGCCTCCAAAGACTGAAAAACAAGGACAAGGGAACATGAAAGCAAGAATTGCACTCGCGGCCTTTGCCGCAATGATGGCCGCATCCATGCCCGCCAAGGCCGATACCATGGTCTTCACGAGCTGGGGAGGAACGACGCAGGATGCGCAGAAGGTCGCCTGGGCCAACCAGTTTACCGAAAAGACCGGTATCGGCGTCATGCAGGACGGTCCGACGGATTACGGCAAGCTTAAAGCGATGGTCGAAGCCGGCCAGGTCAGCTGGGACGTCGTCGACGTCGAGGGCGATTACGCCGCGCAGGCCGGCAAGGCCGGTCTGCTCGAAAAGCTCGACTTTTCCGTTATCGACAAGTCCAAGCTTGATCCCCGCTTCGTCAGCGACTACTCGGTCGGAAGCTTCTATTATTCCTTCGTCATCGGATGCAATGCCGATGCCGTCAGCGCCTGCCCGAAGACCTGGGCGGATCTCTTCGACACGAAGAAATTCCCTGGCAAGCGCACCTTCTACAAATGGTCCGCCCCTGGCGTGATCGAAGCGGCGCTGCTCGCCGACGGCGTTCCCGCCGACAAGCTCTATCCGCTCGATCTCGACCGCGCCTTCAAGAAGCTCGATACGATCAAGTCGGATATCGTCTGGTGGTCGAGCGGCGCGCAGTCGCAGCAGCTTCTGGCGTCGGCCGAAGCACCCTTCGGCAGTCTCTGGAACGGTCGCATGACCGCGCTTGCCAATAGCGGCGTCAAGACGGAGACGTCCTGGAGCCAGAACATCACCGCGGCGGATTCTCTGGTCATCCCCAAGGGTGCGCCGAACCTGGAAACGGCGATGAAGTTCATCGCGCTTGCGACCTCGGCACAGCCGCAGGCCGATCTGGCGAAGGCGACCGGATATGCGCCGATCAATCTCGGCTCGGCGAAACTGATGGACCCCGAAACGGCCAAGACCCTGCCGGACCAGCAGACGGCAAGCCAGGTCAACGCCGATATGAGCTACTGGGCCGCAAACCGCGATGAGATCGGCAAGAGATGGTACGCCTGGCAGGCGAAGTAAGCTCTTAGGACAACTAGGCCGCCGCGGATAAGATCCGCGGCGGGGCAATGCGAGATCCGGGCCTATCGGCAGCCATTGTTGTCATCAGGCCCCTGGTGGGAAGGAATTGCCATGTCGACATATATGGATATTGCGGACGAGGCCGCACCGGCGCGCAAGGCGGCAAAGCCCACGGGGTTTGCGCAGGTGGCGCCGGCTTTCGCCTTCGTGGCGATCTTCTTCATATTTCCCGTCATCGCGCTGCTCCTTCGCAGCGTGCTGGAGCCGACATTCGGCCTTGGCAACTATGCAGAGCTGTTGGGCTCCGCGACCTATATCAAGATTTTTGCCAACACCTTCATCGTGTCAGGCCTCGTCACCATCATATCGCTTTTGATCGGCTTTCCCGTCGCCTGGACGCTGGCGATCATGCCGTCACGATGGGCTTCGGTGATCTTTGCGATCCTGCTTCTCTCGATGTGGACGAACCTGCTCGCCCGCACCTATGCCTGGATGGTGCTTCTGCAGCGCACGGGATTGATCAACAAGATGCTGATCGGCGCCGGATTGATCGACAAGCCGCTTGCCCTCGTCAACAACCTCACCGGTGTCACGATCGGCATGACCTATATCATGCTGCCGTTCATCATCCTGCCGCTCTACGGCGTCATCAGGAAGATCGATCCGGCCGTGCTGCAGGCAGCAGCGCTGTGCGGCGCGAGCCGATTGCAATGCCTGACCCGCGTTCTGCTACCCCTTGCCGCTCCGGGCATGATGGCGGGCGCATTGATGGTCTTCGTCATGTCGCTCGGTTACTACGTCACGCCATCGCTGCTTGGCGGCACGGCGAACATGATGCTCGCCGAACTCATCGCGCAGTTCGTGCAATCCCTGGTCAATTGGGGCATGGGTGGCGCAGCCGCCTTCGTCCTGCTCGTCGTCACGTTGACGCTCTATGCCGTCCAGCTGAGATTCTTCGGCGTTCAAAGTACAGGAGGACGCTGAGATGCTGCTGAATTTCGATCGTCTCGGCTGGTGGAAATATGTGCTGCTTGCCATCACCGTCCTGACGGCGGCTTTCCTCTTGATGCCGATCCTGTTCATTGCGGCCTTGTCGTTCGGCTCGTCGCAATGGCTGATCTTTCCGCCGCCGGGCTGGACCTGGCGCTGGTACGCGGAGCTGCTTTCCGATCCGCAATGGCTGGCTTCCGCCTGGACCAGCTTCAAGATCGCCGCGATCGTCACCGTGCTTTCGGTGCTGCTCGGCCTGGTGACTTCCTTCGGCCTCGTGCGCGGAAAATTCCTGTTTCGCGATGCGCTGAAGGCGCTGTTCCTCACACCGATGATCTTGCCCGTCGTCGTCTTCGCCGTGGCGCTTTATGCCTTCTTCCTGCGAATTGGCCTTGGGGGCACTTTGATCGGCTTCGTGGTGTCCCATCTTGTTCTGGCGCTGCCCTTTTCCATCCTGTCGATCTCCGGCGCGCTTGAAGGCTTCGACAAGTCGATCGAGGATGCGGCCGTGCTTTGCGGCGCCTCTCCACTCGAGGCGAAGATCAGGGTGACGCTGCCTGCCATCAGCCACGGATTGTTCTCGGCCGCCGTCTTCTCGTTCCTGACATCCTGGGACGAGGTGGTCGTGGCGATCTTCATGGCAAGCCCGACATTGCAGACCCTGCCGGTCAAGGTCTGGGCAACGCTCAGGCAGGATTTGACCCCTGTCGTCGCCGCTGCCTCCACGCTTCTCATTCTGTTGACGGTCACATTAATGACGCTGGCCGCAATCGTACGCAAGGTTCTGAAATCATGAGCGAATCCTTCCTGAAGATCAAAGGCATCCGCAAGGAATATGGCCCCGTCGTCGCAGTCCACGACGTCAATCTCGAGGTCCAGCGCGGCGAGTTCCTGACCTTTCTTGGCCCTTCCGGATCGGGCAAGAGCACGACACTCTATATCCTTGCCGGCTTCGAGAACCCGACCAAGGGCGATATTCTGCTGAACGGCGAGACGCTGCTGTCGACGCCATCGCACAAGCGCAATATCGGCATGGTGTTTCAGCGCTACACGCTGTTTCCGCATTTGACCGTCGGAGAGAATATCGCCTTTCCGCTGAAGGTCCGCCGCAAGTCCAAGGCAGAGGTCGATAGCCGGGTCAAGGAAATGCTGCGCCTCGTTCGGCTCGAAGGCTTCGAGGATCGCAAGCCCGCACAGATGTCGGGCGGCCAGCAGCAGCGCGTGGCTCTCGCAAGGGCGCTCGCCTACGATCCGCCCGTGCTTCTCATGGACGAGCCGCTGTCGGCTCTCGACAAGAAGCTGCGCGAGGAGATCCAGCACGAGATCAAAAGAATCCATCAGCAGACAGAAGTGACGATCCTCTACGTGACCCACGATCAGGAGGAGGCGCTGCGGTTGTCCGATCGTATTGCTGTCTTTTCCAAGGGTGTGATCGATCAGATCGGCACAGGCCCGGAACTCTACGCCAATCCCCGCACCCGTTTCGTGGCAGAATTCATCGGCGACAGCGATTTCATCTCCTGTCACTTGCTGTCCTCGGATAACGGGCAGGCGACGATCTCGCTCGGCGACAAGACTGTCTTTAACAGCATTCCGGTTCACGGCCGGCCGGCCTCGGGGAGCAAAGCGGCATTGATGCTGCGGCCCGAGCGCATCCGGCTCGGGCGCAAGGCGGGTGTCGGCAATGGTCTCAGCGCGACGGTCAACGACATCACCTTCCTCGGCAACAATGTGCATGTGACGACGCGGATCGCTGCCGGCGAAACCCTGTCCGTGCGGCTGCCCTTCGGCCACGAAGCCATCTCGGGCTTGAGCCGTGGCGATAATGTGCATCTGGAGTTCGATCCGGATGCAGCCCATGTCTTCTGCTAGCGCTGGCCGGAGGCGGGTGCTCCTCGAAGCGCGATGAAGGCAACGGGTGTGAGGATAGCAATCATAACGGCAATCATAACGGCCATCAGAAGCAATATGAAACCATGCGCCTACACGAGAGCCGCCATGGTCGCGCCCACCGAAAGGGCCGCGCCGTCCGACCCAGCCGCTCTTCGAAAAAAGATGCGAAAACATCGTGGACGTCACCGGTTGTAATAGTCTTGCGAAACATTATAACCCGCCTTCGCCCGGTAAGTGATTGCCATACTATAATGGCTTTTGGGCAAATCATGACTACGTCGGAAACCCTTGCGCATGCGCCGATTGCGGAATGGCAGGGTCGTCAGTCACCGGCGCAATTTTCCAACAACGTTCCTTAACTTGGTCAAAACCTCAGCGTCGAGCCGACGAGGCTAGCAAGGAGTCTAAAATCGTGGCCCGGTGCAACGAGGTATAGAAGGCCAATCGCGACTGTTAGCCCGATAACAAATCCCGCGGCTCCAACGGCGAGGAGGCAGAAATTTTGCCACCGGCGTTCGCGGGCGCTTTCAACGTGGGCCTTCATTGTTGCGACGAGACCATCGAGTGCGCTGACACGTTGACTAATCGATCGAACGGCACCGTCGCAGATCCAATCCCCAATATTTGCAATCACCCTTGCATGGTCCTCAGAGCAGGCTCTGAGATTGCGAACTAATTCCTCGACCGAGGCAGGGTCGAACAGAGCATAACCGTCGCTGTACAGAAACGGTCTTTTCAGCATGCCTAGCGAATTTGTGCCTTGCTGCTCGCTTACCAGAACGACCGCCTGGCTGAGTTCGGCACAAGCAAGTTGCAATCTTGTCATCACATCAACTGGTTCGCCTTGGCTATCAGCGTCCATTCTATGCGGAGCTTCCATACTCTTATCTTCCTAAGTCATTGTGCCTCATGGGCGGATTCAATGTGCATTCTCACACAACATGGATGGCTCAACCGGCATCACATTGTTGATGACATGGATTGCGTTGGCTATTTTACGCGGCACAAGGTCATGCTTGGCATGTAGGCGGTCTGCTTCAAAACAAGCCGCACTATCTTGGTTGCCCCCCCGGTCCGTCTGATCTCTCTGGCCCAGCGCCGTGCCCAGGCCCGTCTTGAGGGGCAGGTCCCTCATTTTGTGGTTTGGATTGAAGTGGATTTGGTCCCAAATGCTCCGCTTGGCGCGGAGACGAAACGAAATCACCTCCGCTGATTGCGAGATCCAGATAAACATGAGACCGAGACGCAAGATGCGCGGCCTTAGCCCCGCTCAATGTAATGCCGATGCCAAGGTTGACGGCGTGGCCGTCATTTTCTGCGTAAGTCTCAACACTTATGTTGCCGTTGTTAAGCCCCGGGATTAACTCCTCTTCCCTGACACGAAGGAGGCGCAAGTCCCCAGATCGATCAGCCAAATCAACCACAACGCGCCGCCCTACAAGGTGGTCGGAAGGGAGATCCAACGTAAGATCACCAATTTTCAGTCGACCGGACGCGTTTGTCGCCACACCTCGAAGCAATGAATGAGTTCGACGGGAGCGACGCTCGACCAGACTTGCAACGATAACGCCGTCCGGCTTGCGAATCCCGTGAACGGACACGATCATGCCGGGCTTCAATTTCGGCAATGAAGTTTGCGGCGCCAATTCGATACGTTGCGAAAGCACAACAAGGCCATCCGTATCGATGCTTTCAACGCGGCCTGTCACCTCACTTGTAATGTAGATGGCGCTAGCAGCCGGATTTGTGAGCGAACCAGCAAGTGCTACTCTTACGACTTGACCCAAGCGCATCGTGCGTGTGTTCGCCCGGATGCCATCAACATAGACGGGTACATCCGCTGAATAGGTGATACGATGACCGTTTACATAAATGCTTCCAAAGCGTTCTATCGTCCCGAAAACACCGGTTCCGCCGATGCCATGATCGTCGCCACTCTTCAAGGAGTTGCCTGTGCCGCCAATTCCATGGTCAATCGGCGGCGACAAATCCTGCGCATTTGCAAGAGAAGCCAAAATGACAGGCGAAACAGAGGCAAGCTTCAAGAAGTGCCGGCGATATAGGCGAATGGATGTCATTGATCATCCTCAACATCGTTAAGGTCCGCATCGCTTTTGGCTTCAGTGAAAATGTAGGCACCGGTGATCCAGCGAGCTTGACCTCCCTTATCAGCCTTGACCTCTTCATTCGCGAGGCGATTTAAGCGAACAAGCAGATTCATCGATTCCACCCTGCTTATATCGTTCAGCTTTTTCGCAAGTTCCGGTGAAATACCATCGTAATGTACCGCGCGTTCGAAAAACGCTGGATCCGCCGACAGCATGTTTAAAACGGCTGCGGAAGCATGATCATGCATGTTACGGGCGAAAAAATGCTCTTTGGCGCTATCACCGGAATCTGGAACTATAGCTGCCGCTCCAAGATGGACGCGGTCATGAGTATCCAATGTTGCGATTCCGCGGTTCAGCCATTCATCGAGAACAGCGCGAGGACGCAAATCTCGCGTTACATCTTCGACAAGTGTCTCGAAGGAGGCAGCGCCGTCTTCCGCTATCCTTGGCAATGCCCGCGGGGTCCCATTTTCGTCCAGGTAACGAGCGTCGGCTAGCCACCTGGCGATAATACGACTTGTACGCGACACCGGCGGTGGGGGTGCAGGTAAAGGCATGTCACCAACCCGCAGCTTACTGACATCCTTACGATGGATACCGGTTATCAATGAGATCCTGCTGTCAGTTTGTTTTTTATCCGGCAACCCGTATTCTTTTTCCGCGACGTCGACGTACAAACGTTTAAGGACCGTTGTGAACGTCGGGAATGTCAATCCGCTCGCAAGAGACAAGCGGACAAACGGTTTTAGAACCTTTCCCAACATACGCTGCAATGCGGCGTCGGAAATGACAGGCCGTGATCGTTGTTGCGTCATAACTGGTGCCAAATTTAGTTGCTTCGCGTCACCGCGATGTATGCGGCCGAGTGTTGATCGCTAATGGAGAGCGGATGCTGCAAATTTTGGCCGTTGATGAGGGCCGTTGGTGAGCATGCCGTCGATCCAATATCTAATCGCCATCAATCTTAATCATTACCCCGCCATCAATGCTAAGCGCGACGTGGTTAAGGCGGCTTTTGCATCAAATTGTTTCGAAACCTTGCTCAATTAATAAATGGGAAAAAATCCCACATGTCAAGAGGCTGGTGTGATATGCGAAGTGCGCAAGCTTCCCCGAAGGGCCATAGGCGAGAGGCTATGGCCGTCTGGCGGATCAGTGCTGCCGCCGGAATCAGTGTTCGTTATCGAATAGGCGAACGCTAACGCGGAATGGACTGCAAGTCCTGAAGAGGGGGTGACGGAACTGAACGACGCAGGAGACGTGGTCGATCGTCTAGGAGGCTTTGGTTCCCGAGAATGCGGTAGCCGAGTTACATGGAAGACCTCTGGCACGAACTGCGGGGCGGTGGGCCTTGAAACTGGAGAGCACCTTTTCGGTGAGCACTCCACTGCTCAAGAACTTGAAACGCTTGGCTTCTCTAACGGCGGGGTCGTTGGTTCCGATCGCCTCGAGAGCAAAATGCAGTGGATTTGGTACCGAGATAGGGCGGGATGCGGGCGTCGGAGTTGATGATCCTCGACCGCGCCTGCACGACGGTACGCGGTTTGTTGTCGGCTAATACTCGCAAGCCGCCCGCGCTTTGAAGTTCTTCCAAGGCGATAGATCCAAAAATCTTAGTTTGATCAAAAATGGACGGCGACAGTTGACGTGGATGGTCTTAGCGTCTCGGCAATTGACGGATTACGACGGTGAAAGCCAGCAGGGCGATTCGGTCCGCCCCATCTTTCAGTGTCGAAGGAATTTGTAACATGGCTGCCATTTACTCTGTCGATCAACCTGCACTGACCCTCTGCGGATGGACTGCCGTTGCGCGCGAGCCGCAGAATAGTGCGATGGAGTGCGTTGTGCGTCATGCGACAGGCCCGAAGCGACAAGGACAATGGTCAGAACGTCCTGAGAGTGATGGTGCTCCGACATTCGCCAGCGGATCGAACAACGGCGACACGCAGACATCGTTCGCTGCTGATCCTTGCTTCGACGGCGCCGTTGTCTCCCTTGGAAAGGACGCGACCTGCGTCGGCAGCCGATACAATAAGCCCGATTTACAGATCATTGGCCAGGACGGCTACATCCAAGAAAGGATTTGGCCTGCTCAGTCCCCGATGGTTGGCGGATTGCGGTTCAGTGCCCCCATGCATCCGGGCGAATTTGTGTGCCGATGAGTTCTTTCTAATATTTCTAAGTTTTTCTTGGTGTTTTAAGTTGCCTTCTAGCGCGTATTGGTAGCTTACATCATGTAAATTCTCTGTTTGGTTGAATATTATAATTGTTGCTATCATGCAACATGGATATCGTCACTGTGAATAGTCCAAAAATAGTCAATAGATTTCTGCCGTAAAGGCTTGCGATCTCCGATATTAACTGTTTCAGGAGATTAAATGTGAATCTATTTTACAAATAGACGTGATTTCGTCTACGTCTGTAGGTGAATAAGATTTATAAAGTGTGTCTATAAAGTATAGTTTGGGGAAGGGACGTAGTTTTGGCTTATAAGATGCGATTGAAGGCGGCAATCGGGATTTCGATAGCCATAAGTTCTTTATCAAGCGGTTCTGCTGGCGCTATGACATTGCAGCAGGCGATTGAAAAGACAATGAAAACCAACCCCCAGATCATGCAGGCTGCACAGGATCGGGAAGCAACCGAGTTTCAATTGCGCCAGGCGCGGGGGCTTTACTTGCCCTCGGTCGACCTCGAGTCCGGCTACGGTCGCCGTAGACTGTCGGATGTTACATCCGGAGCCTTGTCGCGTACCAATGATTACCTGAATCCCGCTGATGTAAGCTTAACTATTACACAGACGTTATTTGACGGCGGCGATCGCAAGGCGCAGAAGGACAAGCAGGCGGCCCGTGTCGACGGTGCATCCTTTCGCGTCCAACAGCGCTCGGAAGCTTTGGCGCTCGAAGTAACTCAGGATTATCTTGAATATCAGCTGCAGATGGAGATCGTCGCGGCTGCGGAAAAGAATGTTGCCTTCCATAAGCAGATGGTTGGCAACATCGAGGATAGCATCAAGGGCGGTGCCCTCACCGATGCCGATCGTCTTCAGGGCCGTGAACGCCTGCAGGCGGCCAATGCTCGCTTTCAAGAAGCAAAGAAGGAACTCGACGCGACGAAGATCCGTTTCCTTCAGGTCGTCGGCGAGCCGATCAGCAATGCCAATCGCCCCGCCTCAGTGTCCCGCTACCTGCCGAAGACGCTCGATGACGCGGTCTTCATCGCGCAAAAGAACAATCCGCAGATCTCATCGGCCAAGGCTGATGTCAATGCCGCAGACGCCGACGTCCGCGGTTCCAAGTCTGCATTCCTGCCACGACTCGACCTCGTCGGCAGCGCCCGCATTGGTGACGATGTCGACGGTAACAAGGGTAATACAAGCGACGTCCAGGTGGGTGTTGTCGCCAAGTGGAACCTCTATCACGGCGGCATCGATACGGCCCATCAGCAGGAGATGGTTCGTCGTGCGGCCGAACAGCGTTTCGCGCTGAGCCAGACCTACCGTGAAGTCGACGAGTCTGTCCGCTCGGCCTGGAGCGAACGCACCAACCAGGGCCAGCTGGCTCGCATCCTGGATGGTCAGGAAAAGACAAATGCTCAGCTCGTGACGTCCTATCGCGAGCAATTCAAGGTCGGTCAGCGCTCGTTGCTGGATCTATTGGATGCCCAGAACACCCGCTTCAACACCGAGGTTTTGGCCAAGACGGCGGAAGTCGCATCGCTCTTTGCCGAATACAAGATCCTTGCGGCATCGGGCAGCTTGTTGGCGACGATGAAGCTGAAGCCGGTCGATCAGGCGACGCCTTATGCCCGTGATCAGTTCGCTGTTTCGTCGAATACGGCCGATCCCGGATATACCAAATACGACTCGCATCAGAAGCCCGGCCTGCCGATCGATCTGCTCGAGCCGATTCGTTAATCGTTACGATCCGAATTGGATAGTACTTCATGTTGAACGTAGCACCTGACGTGTCTGCGAGCGTATCGCTGCAGACTTTCAAGTCGGCATTCAAATCGGTCGCTGCGTTTTACGGTCGCCCGAACTCGGATACTGTACTGTTTTCGGGCGTTCCGGACGAAATTCTGGAAGCCATGGAGCTGGACGATGTCGAACGGCTTTCGGAACGCGTCGGTCTGCAAGTCCTGAAGCATACGGAACGTGATTGCCGGCTCGGCAATTTCGACTGTCCCGCCATCGTCACCTTTGCTGATGGCGGCGTTCTGCCATTGCTCGAAATGACCGAAAGCGGTTCTTACGTCACCGATATTGTACCGGTCGCGGGCACGGCAACCCGTTTGACGCGGGAGGAGCTCGCCGCGCTCAATCCGCAATCGGCATTTGCCTTCACGCTCTATTATCAGAACTCTTCGGAAGAAGCGCGCGTCGGCCATGCGATGGAGATCGAGAAGCGGCACTGGCTGGCAACGGCGCTGGTGCCCTATTGGCGCACCTACGCCCGCGTCATGCTGGCGGCGCTGTTCATCAACGTCATCGCGTTGGCGTCGCCGCTTTTCACCATGAACGTCTACGATCGGGTCCTGCCGAACAAGGCGTTCCCCACGCTCTGGGTGCTGACCGCCGGCATCTCGCTGGCCTATCTCTTCGATTTTCTGCTGAAGACAGCGCGCGCATCGCTGATCGACTATGCGGGTCGCAAGGCGGACCTGCGGCTGTCGCAGCTGATCTTCGACAAGATCCTCAATTCGACGCTGGCCTCCCGCCCGATGTCGACCGGAGAATATGCCAACCGCGTGACGCAATATGAATTCGTGCGCGAATTCTTCACGTCGAATACGATCGGCGTGCTGATCGACAGCCTCTTTGTCGTGATCTTCCTGATCGTCATCTATTTGATCGCCGGCTGGCTCGTGATCATTCCGGCCGTCGCTTTCGTTCTTTCAGTGACGATCGGCCTCGTGGCCCAGGCCCAGATCGGCAAGCGCATGGCGACCGCGACGAATGAGGCATCGCGCCGCCAGTCGCTGCTCGTCGAGACCATTTCGACGATCGAGACATTGAAGAGCCTGCGTGCCGAGGCAACGATGCTGCGCCGCTGGCAGGAGCTGACGAAATATTCGAGCCGCACCAGCGAGGACATCAAGCATATCTCGTCGAACGCCATGAACATGACGATGTTCTTGCAGCAGATGGTTAGCGTGCTCATCGTCGTTGCGGGTACGTACGAATTTGCCGACGGAAAAATCGCCATGGGCGCGATTGTCGCAACCGTCATGCTGGCGAGCCGTGCGGGTGCGCCCTTCGGACAGATCGCCATGACGTTGGCGCGCTTCCGACAGGCCACCATGTCGCTGCGCATTCTCGACAAGATCATGGAGCAGCCTGATGATCGCCCGTCGACCGTCGGCTTCGTCAACCGGCAGATCAGCAACGGCGGATTCAGCTTCCAGAACGTTTCCTTCCAATATCCGGGCTCTGACCAGGCGGTCATCAATCAGCTGTCCTTCACGGTTGCGCCTGGCGAAAAGATCGGGATCATCGGCCGCATCGGTTCAGGCAAGACGACGCTCGGTCGGCTTCTCGACGGGCTGTTTCAGCCGGCCAGCGGCCGCGTCCTGATCGATGGCGTCGATATACGCCAGTATCACGTGGCTGAGGTACGCGCCGCCGTGGCTGTCGCCGGCCAATCGTCCGACCTGTTCTCCGGCACAGTGAAGGAAAATCTGCTGCTCGGCCGGGCTGACGCCAGCGACGAGGAATTGCTGGCCGTCTCGCGCATGACCGGCGTCGAAGAGTTCGTTGCCCTTCACCCACGCGGTTTCGACATGCCGGTCGGCGAGCGCGGTGCGAACCTCTCGAACGGCCAAAAGCAGGCATTGACAATTGCCCGCCTGCTCCTGACCCGGCCGAAGATCGTCTTCCTCGACGAACCGTCGGGGGCGATGGATCTGGCGAGCGAGCGTCATCTCATCAGCAGGCTGACCCACGCATTCGGCCCGCAAACGACGCTGCTGGTGGCAACCCATCGCCACAGCATGTTGGAGTTGGTCGACCGGCTGATCGTCATCGACAAGGGCCGCATCATCGCCGATGGGCCGAAAAATGCGGTCATCGAGGCGATGCAGCGCAAGGCGGTGCAATGATGAGTGCCTCTCACCGCAATATCCACGACAATCCCCCACTCTTCGCCCGGCTGATCCTTGGCCTCTGTGCCTTGATGATCGTTGCTTTCATCGCCTGGGCGGCCTTCGCCGATATCGATGAGATCGCGCGCGGCGAGGGGAAGGTGATACCGGTATCGAAGACGCAGATCGTACAATCGTCCGAGCCCGGTATCGTCCAGCAGATCAATGTCAATCTCGGACAGGTCGTCCACAAGGGCGATATTCTCGTCCAGCTCGACAACACAACGACGGCATCGACACTCGGCGAATCCGTTGCCAAGGCCCGCGCGCTCGGTGCCAAAGTAGAGCGTCTGGCTCTGGAGGAGGCGGGTGCTTTCGACGCACAGTTCGTATGCCCGACCGATATACTTGCTACCGCAAAAGACGTCTGCGACAACGAGGAAAAGCTCTTCGAGGCGGATCGCGCTTCCTATAAGAACAAACTCGATGTTCTCGATCAGCGCCTGAAGCAACATCAGAACGAGCTGGACGAAGCCCACGCCAACATAGACCGTTTGACGCAGAATATCGCCGGCGCCCAGAAGCAATATGATCTGCTGAGGCCGCTCGGTGAGAAAAAGCTCGTTGCTCAAACAGAAGTCTTGAAAGTTCAGCGAGACCTTGTCGACCTGCAAGGACAGCTTAAAGTCTATGTCGAAAGCCTCGATCGCCTGCAGGCGGCCGTCAAGGAGGCAACATTACAGGCTACCGACCTTGGGCTGCAGCTGCGCCAGCAGGCCCTGACCGACAAGGGACAGGCACTGTCTGAACTTTCCGTCGTCGACGAGACGATCCGCGGGGCATCCGATCGGGTCAAGCATACGGATATCCGGTCCCCGGTCGACGGCATCGTCAATACGCTGGAGGTCAACACGATCGGCGCCTATGTCGACGCCGGCAAGGTCATCGCCGGTGTCGTTCCGACAGCGGATACTCTGTTGATCGAGGCGAAGATTTCGCCGCGCGACGTTGCTTTCGTGCGCATCGACCAGCCGGCGGTCATCAAGATCTCGGCCTATGATTTCTCGATCTTCGGTGCTCTGGACGGTAAGGTCGTCAACGTCTCCGCCGACAGCCTTGTCGAAAAGGACAAGAACGAGACCTATTACCTCGTACGCATCAAGACCGACAAATCCGCGCTGGAGCGCGACGGCAAGCACTATCCGATCATCCCCGGCATGGTGGCTTCGGCCGAGATCATGACCGGTCGCAAGACCATCCTGACCTATCTGATGAAGCCGATCAACAAGGCGCGCTCCGAAGCGCTGACGGAACGGTGAGGGCGGTCATGCGCAAAGGAGCCGGGAAAGACGAAGCTGCCATGATAGTCCGGGAGGAAGCCTTGCCATCGGTCGATGGTGATGAGCTGGAGCCGCGTTTCCGCGCCGTAACCGGCGGCGGCGAGCGTCGTGGCATTCGTCTGGAGCGTATTTATTGGGATGGTCTCGGGCGGATGTCGGAAGCCGGCGGCATCAGCATCGGTGACCTGGTCTCCAATACGGCGGCTGAAATGCCGGAAACCGGCAATCTCACATCCCTGCTGCGCGTGCTGAGCTTCAAATGGGCGCTGAGCCGCCTTGATGCTGTCGAGGATGTCGCGTCGCTGACCAATCTCAACGCCGTCCTTCAGGCGTCGCCGACACCTGCAGTGGTGTTGACGCAAGAGCGCGGGATCAAGCTCTTCAACGATGCTTTCCTGAAGATGCTGCGCCATCGCCTGCCGCTGATCGATGATGTCCAGCAGACGGCGCGTACGTTACGCCTGTCGATTGACACCCAGATTCAGGAGGTACTCTCCGTCCTATCGGTCAATCGCGGCAAGACGCTGAACACTGGCTTCAAGATCGGCTTCGGCCCGCAATCGCTGACGGGCCAGATCAATCTGGCGTTGGCGCCGACCCACGAGGCGTTGATGCTGATCGGTTATCTTTCCGTCTACTGAGAGCGCCATCGCTTTCGTTATACGTGACACTCGGCCCCGGTAAGTCTCGGTGTAAGCCTGGGCGGCGGGTTCGGTTAGTGAACCTCGCCTTCGCCGGGAACCACCTTGGCGAGCGGCATTGCGGCGGCAACCGCTTGCGCACGGGGATCGCGCGAACCATGCAGATAGCCGCGGCCAGCGACGATCGAATAGAGGGGCAGATATTCTGCAATGCGCTTGTCGGACAAAACCTCATCGCGCATGTTGTCGAGAATGAGGTTGTTGCCGTTGACGGAGACCGACAGGACGGCGTGGTAGAAATGCCGCTGCTGGTCGAAGAGGACGACTAGCGCCATGTGGTCGAGATCGACGCCCGCATTGTAGAGTGCTGCCATCTTCAATATGGCATAGTCCTCGCAGTCGCCCTGCTGGTGCGACAGAGCCTCGCTCGGCTTCGCCCAGTAATCCGCCACGTGATAGGTTTCCATGTCGCTGGCGTAGCGGATGGCATGGTTGACCGTGTAATTGATGTTGTTGATCTTGTCGCGGATCGAGGCGCCGGCAATCTTTGTTTCAGCCGCGGCTATGGCGGTTTCGGCAGCGTTGCATCCACCTGCACCGCAATCGAGCGATTTACCCGACCGGATTTCGGCGAGCGGGCCGGCGAAATTGTTAAGCGCGGCAAGATGTTTGAAGGGAATGGCGACGGTTCCGAACACCGAGTCGCCCAGAGGAACGTTGCTTGGCTTTGCGGGACGTACCGGCTCGGATGCGGTGAGGTCATTATGCGGAAGGCCGCCTGGCGCAACGGCAAGGCTCTGGTTCAGCGTAGCGAGGTCGACGCCGCTGATCGCCTTTGCGGCGTTTCTGATGGTGGGCGCAAAGAGGTCGAAGGCCGTGTCCACCAGCGGGTCCTGAAGCAGCTTGACGACGGGACGGACGGTATCGCCGGTCGCCGCCATGCTAGCGGTCGGTGACGATAGACCGAGAGCGAAGGAAGCTGCAGCAAGCGCTGCAAGTATATTTTTTTTGTTCTTGCGTTCCATTGGCGCACTATTTCCCCTGTTTGAGAGAATAGTGCGCGATACTTCTGAATATGACGTTCGGAAACGTAGCTAAATTAAGTATAAATTAAGCGATCAAATAAGTATAAAATTCTACAGGGCCCAGTGAGAAAGTATTAAGGATGATGCAGCGAAGGGCGCCAAAGTGATCCACCCCCAAGGCCGGTCAGTGAAACGGCAGTATCGTGATGGCGATAACGCGCCGCAACGACGCGCGATGCGCTCTATGAGATTGCCCGGCTTCAGAACGACTGTGAGGGCTGTGTGGAAACCTTCAGTTTGCCGCCGTCGATCGTATTGATCACCATCTTGCGCTCCACCATGCCGGAGGCGGTGAAGCGGAAAAGCCCGGTCGTGCCGCGGAAGCCAACCTTGTTCGTCAGGTTGGCGGCGGTGACGGCCTGCGGTCCCTGGGAGCGGACAAGGCCGGAGGCGATCGCCATGGCGTCGTAGCCATAGGAGCCGGAGGTCGTCAGCGGGTGATTGAAATGGCGCTGATAACGCTCGGCAATGAGCCCGCCGCTCTGCGTATCGTCCGTCGCGACAAATGCGCCAGCCACGGCGGGCGTCGCATACACCGCTTGCGGCCAGTTGTTGGTGCCGACCAGCGCCTGACCGGGAATGGTGGCACTGCGCACGGCACTTGCTGCCATGCCGATTTCCGATGTGTTTCCGAGAATGACCACGATTTCGGCTGACTGGATCAGCGGCCGGTTCTTGGTCAGGATATCCGCGGCCTGATCGCTTGCGCCGTAACGGCCAAGGCCCATGAACGTGTTGCCGCTGTTCCAGATGGCGCTGCCCAATCTTGTTGTATCGGATTGAGAAAAATCTGCAGGCACCAGCGCCGACACCTTCTTATGACCCCCGGGACCTGCCGCCTTGACGCCCTCGATCGCGCTGTCGATTTCGCCCGAGGCGAGGTTGAAGACGTCTCCGCCCGTCGTGGTAGTCGCGCTCGCAAGATTAAGCAACGGCGGGCGCTGGGCGGGAGGAATGGCAGCAATGGACGCAGTCTCGGCCGGCGGCAAATAGCTGACGATCAAAGCGGCATTTCGGCCTTTGGCCGCCGTAACCTGTGCGGCAACGCCAGCAAGACCCGGACCGACATCTTTGACGCGCAGCCGAACTTGATTGTTGCCGAGTTCGCCGACGCCAAGCACCGCCCCGTCGCGTATGTCGCGAGCGGGACCTTCGTAGAGGCCGGCCGCGCCCTTGCGCAGCAGCAGCGTAATTTCCGTGCCGCTGTCGCCACCATAGGTCTCTTCGATGGCCGTGGACGGCATTTTTATGTCGTCCTTCTTGCTGTTGTTCTCCAGTCCGACACCGTCCATCTGACAGCCGGCAAGGCCGGCACAGAGGATGAGGGCCGCACCGCGTGCTGGTCGCCGATGCAGTCTGCGCGACAGCCGCTCGGTCAAAAGGTCCAACGAAAGGCTGATCGCAAACGGCACAACTACTCCCCCGATTCTCTATGGCAGACTGCAACAGCCTATCGGGCCGCATTTGCACACCGCGGCTGACGTAAAGTCAAGCGGTATACTTAACGACTTGTTCTTTGGTTGAGTTAACCATCGGTAAAATAATTCTGCGATGCTGCATAACCGGCTATATCGGCGAGGTTAATGAAGTATTGCAATCGTCCCGCTCCCGTAATTGATTGCGGCAAATTACGAGACACCGGGAGCCAGACCCATGGAAGACTTGCGTATTTCGACCGTAGACCACGAAGCTGCTTCGCATGATTTCGCATCAAGCGGCCGGGACGAGGGCGTCGCAGCCGATATCAGCGCCGATTATTCGCTGCCGTTGTCGCAGAATGCTGATGTCGCTGCATTCGAGGTGGCACAAGCCGAAGAGCAACAGGCGAATGGCAAGACGGGGCGCCTTGCAGCCAACGAGCCGCAAAACACTGCCGCTCGTCAGCCGATCCAGATCGTGCCCGACAATGGCAATGTCGTCCATCTGCCGCCGAACACCTCAATCGACGATATCCACGTCGAAGGGCGCAACCTTGTTCTGATCCAGGCCGATGGAACACGCATCGTCATCATCAACGGTGCTCTGCATGTTCCGACCTTCCTGATCGGGGAAGTGACGCTGCCGCAGCAGGCCGTCGTCGCGGCATTACAGCAGCAGGGCATCAATGTCGCTGAAGGTCCCGATGGTTCGGTTCACGCCGGCAATAGCACGGATTCCGGCCACCAGTTCACGGACAGCCAGGCCGGGAATGCGCGCACGCCGCTGAACCTGATCGGACTTCTCGGTCCTGGCGGCGGATTCGGCGGAGGCAGCGGCGGCGATCTCTCCGGCACCCAGACCCGCGTTCCCTTCATCGATCCGCAGGCGACCGAAACGGCCTCGTTGGTCGAGCGTGGCAGCAGCACCGGCACCTTCCTTACCTCAAGCAGCACCGGTCGTTTCGGCTTCGGCGGCAACAATGCCTCGATCACCACTGTCACGCTGGTCGGCGAGGCAGAAATCACCAGCAGCGGCACGCAGCAGCTGTCGGGCCTGACCTCCGGCGGCGTTGCGGTTGTTGTCACCCAGAACGGCCAGACCGTCACCGGCGTCGCCAATGGCGTCACGGTCTTCACGCTGGTATTCAACGCCTCGACCGGCGAGTATACCTTCACCCAGCTCGCTGCCCTTGACCATCCACGCGGTGCCAATTCGGCCAGCGATGTGCTTGAACTGCAATTTCGCTACACGGTCTCCGACACGAGCGGCCACACGGTTTCGGCTGTCGCGAACGTCGACATCACGGACAGCGTACCGGTTGCGGCCGTTGGTACGGCGGGTTCGGTCACCGAGGCGGCGTTGGCTGCCGGCAACGCAGCCCTGACCCATGACACCGGCGCCGCGACGGCCACCGGCTCGCTCAATATCTCCTGGGGCGCTGACAGCGCTAACACCGACAAGGGCGGCCTCGGCGATCGCTCGGTCGCCTTCACCAACGCCACGGTTGCGGCGACAGGTGAGGACAACGGCGTGCTGACCTCGCATGGCCTGGCCGTGCACACGGCGATTTTGGCCAATGGTACGCTGGTGGGTTACACCGGTGAGACTACTCCCACGGCAACCTCCGCATCCAACGTCGTCTTCTATGCGACGGTCTCCGACACCGACAATGGCCATTATAACTTCACCCTGGTTCAGTCGCTCGATGATGCCAAGGGTTCTGACGCGATCACGCTGACCTTCGGCTATACGGCCACCGATTCCGATGGTGATACGGCCACGAACAGCTTCACCATCACCGTCGCCGACGACAAGCCTGTCGCGGCAATCGGCGATGCGGGCTCCGTCACCGAAGGCGCTCTGGCGAACGGCAACGCAGCACTGACCCATGCGACCGGCGATGCAACGGCCACCGGCTCGCTCAACATTTCCTGGGGTGCCGACAATGCCAACACCGACAAGGGTGGGGCGGGCGACCGCTCGGTTGCCTTCACCAACGCTACTGTCACGACACAAGGTCAGGACGGCGAGGCACTGAGCTCGCATGGCCTTGCCGTTCATACTACGCTGCTGGCCGACGGGACGCTGGTCGGCTACACTGGTGAGGCGGCTCCAACGGCAACCTCTGCATCCAACGTCGTCTTCTATGCCACGGTCTCTGACACCGACAATGGTCACTATAACTTCACGCTGGTTCAGTCACTTGATGATGCCAAGGGTTCTGATGCCATCACGCTGACCTTTGGCTATACGGCCACCGATTCCGATGGTGACACTGCCACGAACAGCTTCACCATCACCGTCGCCGACGACAAGCCTGTCGCCGCCCTCGGCGATGCGGGCTCGGTCACCGAAGGTGCTTTGGCAAGCGGCAACGAGAACCCGCATGTCGAAAGCGATGCGACCGCCACCGGCTCGCTCAACATCTCCTGGGGTGCTGACAACGCCAATACGAACCAGGGCGGCGCCGGCGACCGCTCGGTTGCCTTCACCAATGCCACGGTTGCGGCGACGGGTGAGGACAACGGCGCGCTGAGCTCACACGGCCTTGCGGTTCATACGGCGATTTTGGCCGACGGCACTTTGGTCGGCTACACCGGTGAGGTGGCTCCGACGGCAACTTCCGCATCCAACGTTGTGTTCTATGCCACGGTCTCCGACACCGACAACGGCCATTATAACTTCACGCTGGTCCAGTCGCTCGATGACGCCAAGGGTTCCGATGCGATCACGCTGACCTTCGGTTACACGGCCACCGATTCCGATGGTGACACCGCCACGAACAGTTTCACCATCACCGTCGCCGACGACAAGCCTGTCGCCGCCCTCGGCGATGCGGGCTCGGTCACCGAAGGTGCGCTGGCAAGCGGCAACGAGAACCCGCATGTCGCAACCGATGCCATCACCACCGGCTCGCTCAACATCTCCTGGGGTGCCGACAACGCCAATACGAACCAGGGCGGCGCCGGCGACCGGTCTGTTGCCTTCACCGATGCTACCGTCACGACACAAGGTCAGGATGGCGAGGCATTGAGCTCGCATGGTCTTGCGGTTCATACGGCGATTTTGGCCGACGGCACGCTGGTTGGTTACACCGGTGATGTTGCTCCAACGGCGGCCATGGATGCCAAGGGCGCGGTTGGCTCGAACATCGTCTTCTACGCAACAGTTTCCGATACCGACAACGGCCATTATAACTTCACGCTGGTTCAGTCGCTCGACGACGCCAAGGGTTCTGACGCGATCACGCTGACTTTCGGCTATACGGCAACGGACTCTGACGGCGATACGGCCACGAACAGCTTCACCATCACCGTTGCCGACGATAAGCCTGTCGCCGCCCTCGGCGATGCGGGCTCTGTCACCGAAGGTGCACTGGCAAGCGGCAACGAGAATCCGCATGTCGAAGGTGATGCGAGTGCCACCGGCTCGCTCAATATCTCCTGGGGCGCTGACAATGCCAACACCGACAAGGGTGGGGCGGGCGATCGCTCGGTTGCTTTCACCGATGCTAAGGTGACGACCCAAGGTCAGGACGGCGAAGCGCTGAGCTCGCATGGCCTTGCCGTTCATACTGTGCTGCTGGCCGACGGTACATTGGTCGGGTACACCGGGGAGACCGCTCCGACGGCAACTTCCGCATCCAACGTTGTGTTCTATGCCACGGTCTCTGACACCGACAACGGCCATTATAACTTTACCCTGGTCCAGTCGCTTGATGATGCCAAGGGCTCGGATGCCATCACGCTGACCTTCGGCTATACGGCAACGGACTCTGACGGCGATACGGCCACGAACAGCTTCACCGTCACCGTTGCCGACGACAAGCCTGTCGCCGCCCTCGGCGATGCGGGCTCGGTCACCGAAGGTGCTTTGGCGAACGGCAACGCAGCACTGACCCATGCGACCGGCGATGCGACCGCCACCGGCTCGCTCAACATCTCCTGGGGGGCTGACAACGCCAACACCAATCAGGGTGGCGCCGGCGACCGCTCGGTTGCCTTCACCAACGCTACTGTCACGACACAAGGTCAGGATGGCGAGGCACTGAGCTCGCATGGTCTCGCTGTGCATACGGCGATTTTGGCCGACGGGACGCTGGTCGGCTACACCGGTGAGGCGGCTCCGACGGCAACCTCCGCATCCAACGTCGTCTTTTATGCAACGGTCTCCGATACCGACAACGGTCACTATAACTTCACGCTTGTCCAGTCACTTGATGACGCCAAGGGCTCGGACGCCATCACGCTGACCTTCGGCTACACGGCAACGGACTCCGACGGCGATACGGCCACGAACAGCTTCACCATCACGGTCGCCGACGACAAGCCTGTCGCTTCGGCCGGCGATGCAGGCTCCGTGACCGAAGGTGCGCTAACAGGCGGCAACGAGAACCCGCATGTCGCAACCGATGCCATCACCACCGGCTCGCTCAACATCTCCTGGGGTGCTGACAACGCCAACACCAATCAGGGTGGCGCCGGCGACCGCTCGGTCGCCTTTACCGATGCCACAGTTTCGGTAACGGGTGAGAACAATGGCACGCTCAGCTCGCATGGCCTTGCGGTGCATACGGCGCTGCTCGCTGACGGTACGCTGGTCGGTTACACCGGTGATGTTGCTCCGACGGCTGTCGCAGATGCGAAGGGCGGGATCGGTTCGAACATCGTCTTCTATGCGACGGTTTCCGATACCGACAACGGCCATTATAACTTCACGCTGGTCCAGTCGCTCGACGACGCCAAGGGCTCGGACGCCATCACGCTGACCTTCGGTTACACGGCAACGGACTCCGATGGCGATACTGCCGCGAACAGCTTCACCGTCACTGTTGCCGACGACAAGCCTGTCGCCAGCGACGTTACGGTCGGCACAGGCAGCCTTTACGACACGACACCGACCGAGCAGATGCCGCTCCGCCCATTCGTCGAGTCGAGCGAAGGGTCGACCCCGTCGGAAGGTGCCACCGACAGCGTCAGCGGCGGATCGGGCAGCCTGTTCACTGCCGGCGCTGACGGCTTCCAGCAGGTCAGCTTCACGGATCCGACCGGCCTTAAGGGCATCTACATCGATGCCAACGGTGTCGCTCACAAGGAAGGTCTGTCCTATAGCACCACGACGGACAATCTGGGCAATACCATCTATACCGCAACCGGCAAGGAGTCGGGCCAGGTTCTCTTCACCCTGACGGTCGGTGCCGACGGCAGCTATACCTACGTGCAATCTGGCGCGTTCGCCGATGCCAAGGGTTCCGACAACGAGAATTTCAAGATCTCTTTTGAAGTCACCGACGGTGATGGCGACAAGGCGACAGGCTCGCTGACGCTCAACGTTGCCGACAGCCTTCCGGTCGCCAATAATGTAACGGTCGACTCGGGCAGCCTCCATGACACCACGTCGACGTCCTCGGGGACGAATCCGTCTCCCGTCCAGCCGCTTGTCGAGCAGCCGAGCGAAGGCTCGACACCGCCGGATGGCGCCAAGAGCGACTCCGTCAGCGGCGCAGCGGGCAGCCTGTTTACGACCGGCGCCGATGGCTTCGCGCGGCTGACCTTCATCAATCCAACCGGTCTCAAAGCCATCAACATTGATGAAAACGGCGTCGCTCACAAGGAAGGTCTCTCCTATAGCACTTCGAGGGACGACTCCGGCGACACGATCTACACCGCGACCGGCAAGGATTCCGGCCACGTCATCTTCACGCTGACCGTCCACGCCGATGGCAGCTATACCTATGTCCAATCCGGCGCGTTTGCCGATGCCAAGGGCTCCGACAACGAGAACTTCAAGATCGGCTTCGAAGTCACCGACGGTGATGGCGACAAGTCGACCGGCTCGCTGACGCTCAACGTCGCCGATAGTCTCCCGGTCGCCAGCGCTGTTACAGCTGAGCATCTCGTCAACGACGATATGTTCACGGGCGGTAATCCCGACCAGACCGATGAATATAAAAGCGTAAGCGGCAACGTCGGCAGCCTGTTCAACATGGGTGCGGATGGGTTCAAAAGTGTCGCGATCGCCCATTCGGATCTGCCGAAGCTGACCACGATCTACACCGACGCAAATGGCGTCGCGCATCAGGAAGCCGCGACCTGGAGCAAGGCGCAGGTCGCCGACGGCAGCACGACCTGGATCGCCAGCAGCGAGCATAATCAGACCGTTGCCACGTTGACCATCAATGCCGACGGCTCTTATACGTTTTCGACCGGAGCGCCGCTCGCGCATCCGACTTCGCAAGACGCCGAAGAGACCCTGTCCCTGACATTCAACTTCACCGTCACCGATGGCGACGGCGACAAGGCAACGGGCTCGCTGACGGTTGGCGTCAAGGACGACGTGCCGATCGCCCACACGGTTGACAATACCGCTTCACCGCTCAACGACGATGCGCAGGCTGGTGGAAACCAGGACGTCAACGATGCCAACGCCCACAGTGTCTCGGGCGCTGCCGGCGCTCTGTTCAGCGCCGGCGCCGACGGTTTTGCCAGTGTCTCGATCGATCAGTCCAGCCTGCCGGCCTTGAAGACGATCTATGTCGACGCCAACGGTTTCGCGCAGCAGGAAGACGTTACCTGGGGCAAGCCGACGATTTCCGGCGGTGCGACCACCTGGGTCGCTTCCAGCGCCAATCACGACGCGGTCGCCACGCTGACCATCAGTGCCGATGGCTCCTACACGTTCAGCACCAGCGCGCCGCTCGTTCATCCGACCTCCGGCACGACGGAAGAAAGCTTGCCGCTGACCTTCACCTTCACGGTGACGGACGGCGACAACGATACGTCGACCGGCTCGCTGACCCTGCATGTCACGGATGACGTACCGCTCGCAAACAGCGTCACCGTCACCAGCGTGACGTTGAATGACGATGCCCTGAAGGGCGGAAATCCCGACACGGTCGGCGTAGCCGATACCGATACGGTCAGCGGCGCAAGCGGCACGCTCTTTACGGGTGGCGCGGATGGCGTGCATCAGGTGACGCTCGGAACAACGACTGACTTCAGCGCCATCTATACCGGCAAGGACGGCTTTGCCCATGTCGAGTCGGTCGTCTGGGGTAGCCCGACGACAACGGCGGGCGGCGAGACGATCTGGGTCGCGACGGGCAAGGACAGCGGCCAGACGGTTGCGACGCTGACGATCGGTACGGATGGTTCCTACAGCTTCACGCTCAGTGCGCCGGTCGCTCACGGCGCAAGCCAGACTGCGGAAAATACGCAGGATCTGACGTTCAACTTCACCGTCACCGATGGCGACAGCGATACGGCCAGCGGCGCGCTGACGGTCACCGTCAAGGATGATGCACCGATCGCCTATAAGGTTGATGCCACCTCGACGCCGCTCAACGACGACGCACAGGCACATGGCAACCCAGACGGCGGCAGCGCGGACGTAAACACGATCAATGGCGACGCAGGAGCCCTGTTCTCCGCCGGTGCCGATGGCGTCAAGAGCGTGTCGATGGACAGCCTCCCGACACTGAAGGCGATCTATCTCGACAGCCATGGCATCGGCCACCAGGAATCCGTGACCTGGGCATCGTCTTCTGCGAACGGTGTGACGACCTGGACGGCAACCGGCGCCTCCAGCCATGCCACTGTCGCAGTTCTGACGATTGGCTCTGACGGCTCCTACAGCTTCGCCGCGGATGCACCGCTCGTTCATTCGACCGCGTCGACCACCGAAGACAGCCTGACGCTGAATTTCGGCTTCACCGTCACGGACGGAGACGGCGATGCAGCGAAGGGTTCGTTGGCGATCGCCATCACCGACGACGTCCCGGTTGCCTCCGGCACGACCGTTGCGGCCAGGGCCGACGAAGGCGACATCTACAATCTGCTGTCGCATGGCAACAGCCCGCTCGATGGTACGCATGACGGATCGTCCTCGCAGCCGGCGCTGTTTGGCCTCGGTTTTGCGGCGACGGTATCCGGCTCGGTTGCTTCCACCGTCTCCTTTGGTGCCGACGGCGCAGCAGTCGGCGGTGGGTTCAGCTTCACGGCCAATGCCACGTCGACCCTTGCCGCTCTGCATCTGACCTCGGGTGGCGAAGTGCTCTCCTATGCCGTGGTCAACAACGTGATCATCGGCTATGTCGATAATGATCATCACAGCGGCTATAATCCGCTTTTCGACCGTCCGGTCCTGTCGCTGACGCTTTCCGGCGACGGCAGCTTCACCTTCCAGCAGTACGATCAGCTCGACAACGTCGCCGGAGCCGGTAACGACCTGCGCTCGGGCACTGGTTCGATCTCGGCCATCGACTTCGGGTCGGTCATCCAGGCGACCGACGGCGACGGCGACAGCGTAACGCTGACCGGTGCTCTGAAGGTCACCATCGTCGACGACGCGCCGAAGGTCGATCTGGCCCTCACGGGTTCGATCACGATCGACGAGAGCGGCAGCGGCGACAACGATGTCAGTGCCAGCAATTCGGTCAGGAGCTTGTTTGCCGGCATCACGGGCGGCAACGACCCCCATATGTCGACGGTCTACGCGCAGCATAGCGTCGTTTCTCCGTCAGTCTCGATGGGTGCCGATGATGCGTCGGGTGCAACGAGCAGTCTGACGCTCCATATCGACAATGCCGACTCCGGTCTGACGACGACTGCAGGTCAGGCGATCACGCTCTCGCAGCTTGCCGATGGCACCGTCGTCGGTAAGATCGCCGACGGCGAGATCGCCTTTGCGATCCGTATCGACGACAGCGGCAAGGTCAGCATCGCCCAGTATATGGCGCTTGCCAATCCGAACCCGTCCAAGTCGGATGGCGACTTGGTCGATCTTAACGGCAAGCTCTCGGCTGTGCTGAGCGCGACCGACAGCGATGGCGACACCGTCAGCACGTCCGTTTCCATTGGCAGCAGCATTCACTTCGATGATGACGGCCCGTCGATCGGCAACGCCGTCTCGACGAAGACCCTCGCCGAGCACGACCTTGTGACGAATTCCGGTTCACTGTCGCCCTCTGGCATCAGCACGGGCACGGTTGCGCTCAATCTCGCCTTTGGCGCCGACGGCCCGGCTGCGCATGCGGTCACCTTCGTGGCGCGTTCGAACGGCAGCTATTTCAGCGCGAGCTACGGCAACAACCAGACGCTTGACGCGACCAAGCTCAGCTCTGGCGGCCATGCATTGTCCTACTCGGTCAGCAGTGACGGCATGACGCTGATCGCCTATACAGGCAGCAACGCCGCCGACCAGTCGAGCTGGGTGTTCAAGGTTGCCCTGTCCCAGGACAGTGGCCACGCCAGCGGCGCCTATAACTTCACGCTTTACAAGGCGCTCGACGACGTCAACGGCCAAACCAACCTCTCGGATATCAAGCTGACTTTCCAGGTTGCCGGCCATGACGGCGACGGCGACACGACGAAGGGGACACAGAGCTTCTCGGTCGATGTTACCGACGACGGCCCGTCCATTTCGTCTTTCGCGGTCGACAAGACCCAGGCGATCACTGTTGACGAACATGGCCTGACGACCGCCTCACCGATCAGTGCCTCGACGGGAACGCATTCGATCGTCACGGCGACCGTCAATGCCGGCGCCGATGGCCTGGCCTCGCAGGTCTATTCCCTGCAGGTCGGCAGCAATGCGAATTCCGGCCTGTCGACCATCGACAATCATGCGATCACCCTGCAGCAGCAGGCGGCCGGTACGGTCAACGGCGTCTATACCGGCGCCGACGGCAAGACGCACATTGCCTTTACGATCTCCATCGACTCCGGCAGCGGTGCACTCAGCGTCACCGAAAACGTCGCATTGAAGGACATCGTCAACAACAACCCGGTCGACCACCTGAATCTTGCAACCGGTTCCCTGAGCGCGGTGGTGACGGTGATGGATGGCGACGGCGATACGGCAAGCAAGTCTGCCGACCTGTCTGGCGTCATCACCTTCAAGGACGACGTTCCGACCATCGGAAGCGTGAGCATCGGCGGCGTCGGTGAAAACGACCTGGCGACGACGCATCCGTCCGCCACGGGCTCGCTGGCAATCAGCTTCGGCGCCGACGGCGCCAAGAGTGTCGCCTTCAGCAGCGCATCCGCCGCAAGCAACGTGACCGGCCCGAACGGCCTCTCGTCGAACGGCAAGCCGCTGGCCTACGCCTTCATCGGCAGCCTGCTGGTGGCCTATACCGGATCGATGCCGACAGCGGCTGACGCGGCCAACGTCGTCTTCACCGTGGCGCTTGCGGTCGCAGGCTCCGGCTCTTATGCGTTCACGCTCCTCCAGCCGCTCGATCATTCCGGCGCTATTGCTGCCAATGGCAGCCATGCGATCGACCTGACCTTTGGCTACACGGCGACGGACGGCGACAATGATACGGCAAGCGGCAGCTTCACGGTCGAAGTGAACGCGGCCGGCACGGTAACCGGTCAGACGATCGACTATTCCGCCATCTCGACCGGCGTTACTGTCAACCTCTCCGACGTCAGCCAGACGGTAGGCTCGC
Organism: Rhizobium sp. ZPR4; assembly: GCF_040215725.1. Taxonomy (NCBI): domain Bacteria; kingdom Pseudomonadati; phylum Pseudomonadota; class Alphaproteobacteria; order Hyphomicrobiales; family Rhizobiaceae; genus Rhizobium; species Rhizobium sp. ZPR4. The sequence goes on along the minus strand of NZ_CP157969.1, from coordinate 625,757 downwards.
AGACGATTGCCGCCAACATGGCAACCGATGCCGGCACAACTCATGTGGTCGGCAGGGACAATGTGGCCGGTATGACGCATGTCATCGGCACCAGCGGCGACGACACGCTGATTGGCGGTGCCGGCGATACGCTGACGGGCGGCGCGGGTAACGATACTTTCGTGGCTGCCGGCGGCACGGTCACCGTCACCGATCTTCACGACAAGGACATCGTCAAGGTTCTGAACGGCGCGACAGCTGCGATCACCGCCACCGGCGATTGGACCGCAACGAGTGACACAGTCAACAATGGCACGGCGACGATCAATGCCAACGGCCATAACATCGACCTGTCGGCTGCCGGCGGCAATGGCTGGACACTGACCAATGCCGGCAATGCAACCGGCGTAACCCTGGTCGGTTCGAACCACGGCGACACAATCATCGGCGGTTCCGGCGACGATATCATCAGGGCCGGCACGGGCTCTGACACCATCGATGCCGGCGCCGGCAACGACAAGATCTATATGTCCGCCGATCTTGCCGATGCCGCGGCCTATGGTCCGCGCAGCTTCGACCTCGGCGCCGGCATCAAGATCGATGTTTCGCTCGACCACATGTCCGGCACCGGCGACAGCGTCAACGGCGGCGCCGGCGACGATACGCTCTATCTGCAGGGGTCCGGCTCCAACGGCTATGTCCTCGACTACCGCTCGACCTCGGGCCTGCAGCTCCAGGGCGTCGAACATATCGTTGGCACCGACAGCAACGACCTGATTGCGGTCTCCAAGACCTATATGAGCGATGCAGCCGGCGGTGGCGTGACCATCGACGGCGGTGCGGGTGATGATGTCATCTTCGGCGGCGCTGGCAACGACACACTGATCGGCGGCGCTGGCAACGACATCATCGTCGCCGGCACGGGCAACGACACCATCCTCGGCGGTACGGGTAGCGACAAGATCTACTACACCGTGGGCTCCGGCAACGACCGTATCGACGGCGGTGCGACCCTGGTTGGTGGTAAGGAAACCGACACCGACGAGCTGCATATCGTTGGCGATGGCAACGGCCACACCTACACGATCGGCGAGATCGCCTTGAGCGATACCGGCAACATCGTGTCGGCTGACGATCATGCCGATCTGACCATCGGCGTCAGCGGCGGCGGCAGCGTCCGTGCCGACGGCATCGAGGACCTGTACCTCGATCTCGGCGGCAGCGCCGGCAACACGATCGTCTTCGGCAATGTCAGCGACACGGCGCTGGCGCCCGACACGATCGTCGTCAACAGCGGCAGCGGCAACGACACGTTCGACATGACCGGCCTCACCGGCAATGTCCACATCGTCATCAACGACAGTGATCCCGTTGCAACCGCAGGCAGCGATACCGATACGCTGAAGCTTGCCGGCAAATGGGCCGACTGGACGGTGACCCACACCGGCACCGACGACGGCACCGGCAGCTACACGCTGACGAACGGCACCGAGACGATCACCGTCACCAATGTCGAACAGTTCACCTTCATGGGCGAAAACGGCGGTGCCGGCGGTACGCTGTCGCTCAGCCAGCTGATGAACGTCGCGCCCGTGGCAAACAACTTCACTGCCTTGAGCGCGGTGATTGAGGACAGCTCGAGCGAGACGGTCGAAGGCTTCATTCTGCACGGCAATCATGCAACGGATGCGAACACCAACAAGTTCGATACGCTGACGGTCGTCGGCATCAGTGCGGGAACGACGCCGTCTGCGGTCGCCAATGTGGCGGGCTCCGACCCGACCGTTGTTGACGGCACCTACGGCAAGCTGACCATCTACGCCGACGGCACTTACAGCTACACGCTCGACGACACGAAGAATGCGACCAACTCCCTCAGCCAGGGCGAACAGGTCAAGGAAGTCTTCGACTATACCGTTCAGGACGCCCACGGCGTCCAAAGCTCCGCGACGGTCACGATCAATGTCATCGGTACAAACGATGCGCCGATCGCCGTTGCCGAGGCGGCTTCGGTGACCGAGGACACAGCAGTCACGGCGACCGGCAGCCTTCTCGCGGGGGCCAGCGACGTCGACCATCTGGACGTCCTTTCGGTTGCCAAGGTCGGTGACGTTACCGACGGCCATGCAGGCGTTGCCGGCACCTACGGCACGCTGACCTGGGACAGCACCAGCGGTGAATACACCTATGTCCTGAACAATGCCGATCCCGCCGTGCAGCATCTCATCCCGAACGAGACGCTGACCGACACGTTCACCTTCACGATCACCGACAATCACGGTGCCACCAGCACCCAGACGCTGACGGTGACGATCAACGGTTCTGACGATTTCCCGGTCATCATCGGTGCACAGGATGCTGGTGGCCATACCGTTGCCTCCAACCTTCTGGTCGACGGCGATTTCGCCCATGCGACGGCATCCGCCTGGACGAATGGCGGCGGCTTCATCTGGGCGACCGAAGGCACCGGCTGGACGATTTCCGGCACCGAGCCGGGCCAGACCGGCGTGCGGCTTGAAGAAATTGCCAGCAACTATAACGGCGTTACCTCGTCCAACGGCGCGCCGATGGTTGATCTCGGTGCTTCTCCGGGCAATATCGCGATTTCACAGACCGTCCACGGCTTGACCGATGGTGCCAGCTACGTTCTGAGCTTCGAATATGGCACGCCGGCCAATGGCACCGCAGCCGTACAGGTCTGGTGGAATGGAGAGCTGGTCGATACGCTGACCCCGACGCCTGGCGCCGGGCCTATGTCGACCATCACCCTGCCGCTGACGGCACACGGCAGCGACAACACGATCTCTTTCGTCGAAGTCGGCACTGCCAGCGACAACACCGGCACCTATCTCGCCAATGTCTCGCTGACCGCCGCATCGGCAACCTCGCTGCCAGTCATCGCCGATGCGATGAACGAGAACGATACCCACAGTTTCACTTTCGGTTCGGCTCAGTTCAACTACGGCGCCGATGGTCAGGGCACCACGGGTGCGCTCACCTTCGACACCACGCATGCAGTGGTCTCCGGTCCCCAAGGCATCACCCTCGGTATGCCGCAGTTGAGCTTCGATGGTTCGACTATTACGGTGACCCCGGGTACGGCCTTCGACGCGCTTGGCGCCGGCGAGATCGCCAAGATCAGCATTCCCTTCGAAGTGACGGATCGCAACGGCAGCGTCACCTCCGGGGTCTACGAGCTGACCGTCACCGGCACCGATGACGCGCCGGTCATCCTGGCATCGAGCCAGACAAGCGGTTCGGTCGTCGAGCAGGGCCTGGATGCAAGCGGTCATGCGGTTGGGACCTCGACGGTTTCAGGCATCATGGCAAGCAGTGACGTCGATCATGGTGATACAGCGACCTGGTCGATCGTCTCGGGCCAGACAACCGTATCGTCGGTGCATGGCACCTACGGCACGCTGCAGATGGACGCAGGCTCCGGCAAATGGACCTACACGATCGACGAAAAGGCGGCCGACTCGCTGCAGCTCGGCGATCAGAAGGTCGACAGCTTCACGGTCGAAGTCGCGGACGGCCACGGCGGCATCGCGACACAGCAGGTCAACATCACCGTCAACGGCTCGAATGATGCACCCGTAATCAGCGGCGCGGCAACCGGTTCGGTCGCGGAAGCCGGCGTCAACGTCGCAGTGAGCGCGGGCACGGTCTCGGGCTCTCTGACGGCGAGCGACGTCGACGACACGTCCTTCACCTGGTCGGTTGTCGATCCGAAGAACAGCGCCAACAGCGCCGGTTCCGAGGTCGGAGCCTATGGCACGCTGAGCGTCGATCAGACTGGCAAGTGGACCTACGTTCTGGATCAGTCGAAGGCCGATCCGCTGACGGCGTCGGATCAGAAGCACGACGTCTTCGCGGTGCAGGTCAGCGATGGCCATGGCGGCGTCACGACCCAGACGGTCGATGTGACGGTCAACGGCACCAACGATGCGCCGACGTTTACCGGCGATACCGGAAGCATTCTGGAGGGCAGTACCACCCCGATCAGCGGCGCGATCGTCGTTTCTGACGTCGATGCAAACCAGAGCTCCTTCACGACCGCGTCTTCAAACTCGATCGCGGGCGCACACGGGACATTCACCTTCACCAATGATGGTTCCGCGACTGGAACTTGGACCTATGCGCTGAACAACAATGACACGGCGGTTCAAGCGCTGACGGCTGGCGCAAAGCTGACCGATACCCTGGCTCTCACCTCGGCCGACGGAACGCCGCACAACGTTACCGTCACGATTACGGGCGTCGATAACCCGCCGGTCTTTGGCACGGGAACGACGACTGGGTCGGTGACGGAGGATGCGTCCTACAGCGTGGGTTCGGAGCTGATAACGAATGGTGATTTCCAGAGTTATTACTTCTCCGGAACTCACAGCTATCCAACCAACTGGTCACTCACCGGGTCAGTCTACGATGTGAATGGCGGCCGGCTTGATTCCACGTCAGCAATGCTTGTCTCAAATACCAGTTCCATCAACTCGCTTTCGCAGACAATATCTACGGTTGTTGGGCAGACATATCAGCTCAGCTTCTACATGCAGGATTTTGCCACTAGCCTACCCGGCGGGGCAGCGGCAATTTTCGATGTCACGACAGGATCTCAAACGCAGGCCATCAGCTACACGTACTCTAACTCCAGCAATAGTCCCTACGTACTCTATACGGTCAATTTCGTTGCAACGAACTCGAGCACCTTGATTAAATTCTGGTCTCCGTACCAGCCGTTCGGCTCGTTCAACATCGACGATGTCTCGGTAAAGGCGGTTTCCGGAACACCAGGTATTGAGACGACGACGGGGTCGATCGCATTCACGGATACGCATGCATCTTATACCCATACGGTTAGCTATGCGACACCTGCTGGCAGTAGCTACTACGGTACGTTTGCCGCGAGCGTCGACAACACGAATAACAAGGTTAACTGGACTTTCAGTGTCAACGATAGCGCGATTCAATCACTGGGTGTCAATGATCATATCAATCAGACTTATACCCTAACACTCAGCGATGGCCATGGCGGAACGGTCACCAAGGATGTCGTCGTGACGGTGAATGGAACCAATGATGCACCGACACTGAGTAATGTTGCCGCGACTGCCTCCTATAATGCAGGAAATGCCGCAATAGTTCTGTCAAGCACGACGACCGCGAATGACGTCGACAATGCGACGTTGGCATCGGCCAAGGTTTCCGTATCTGGTGGCTTTATCAGCGGTGACACACTGACAGCGACCGTCACGGGAACATCGATTACGGCAAGCTACAATGCTGCAACCGGTGTACTGACGTTGACGGGCAACGACACGCTGGCGCATTACCAAGCAGTCTTGGATAGCGTGACGTTCTCATCTACGAGTTCCAGCACGACCACCAGGACGATCAGCTGGTCTGTCAATGATGGAACAATTGATAGTAGTGTAAGTACGACGACGATCACCGTTGCTCCACATGTAAATGTGGCGCCGGTGTTGGATCTGGATACCGCAGCGAGCGGAAGCGATGAATTGTTGACTTACACAAGGCAGACCACCGTTAATCTGGCGCCGCGCGCTCTTGTCACGGACTCCGACTCGTCCAATTTTAATGGTGGAACTCTTACCATCAGCTCGCCGGGTGCTTCGGACAAGTTGAGCATTCTGAATCAAGGAATGTCGTCTGGTAAAATTGGTGTGAGTGGAAGCAATGTGACTTACGGTGGGACGAAAATCGGCACTTATACGTCAAGCGATGGGGGCGCAACGCTGACGATTACATTTACTTCGAACAGCGCTACACCCACCGCAATAACGGCACTCTTGAAAGACATTCAATTCAATTCGAACTCGAACTCGGGAGATGGCAGGATTGTTAGTTTCACCATCACCGACGGGGATGGTGGATCAGCTTCCGCGAACGTCACGCTGCAGGCTCCGAGTATGCCTGCCGGCACCTCCGGCGAGGCCATCAACCTTGCGCTTGCAGATCCATCGCATCATGTCGGCGCGGTTACGTTGAGCGTTGCTGGCCTTCCGGCTGGCTGGGTGCTCAGCGAAGGCACACACAACGCCGACGGCACCTGGACCGTGGTGACGAACAATCCGTCCTCGCTGACGGTGACTTCGCCCGATGGCGTAACCGGTGCGGTGGTTCTCCAGGTCACTGAGACTTGGACCAATGCCGATGGTTCGACCGGAATGGCCACCGTGGCCGACAACGTCGAAGCCTACGCCAAGGGTTCGCCGATCTTTGCCTGGTCGGGCGACGACACGCTGACCGCATCGAGTGGCAACGACACGCTGGTGTTTGCAAACACCATCGGCACAGACGTCGTGCACAAATTCGATGTGGCGCATGACAAGATCGACCTGATCGGCTTTGCGGGCTTCAACAGCTTCGCCGATGTTCTGGCCCATCTGTCCAGCGATGCCTCCGGCAATGCCGTCATCACGCTCGGCAATGGTGAGACCATCACGTTGGCAGGTGTCAGCGCTGCGGCGCTGACCGCAGACGACTTCCTCTTCAACGAAGCGGTCGTAACGCACAATAGCGGAGACATGGTGGTTGCCGACGGTGCGCTGATGCCATTCAGCGGTACGCTCGACAACACCGGCAGCATCCATATCTCTTCGGCTGGCAGCGAGACGGACTTCGAAATCGTCCAGCAAGGTCTCACGCTGACCGGCGGCGGCAAGGTGACACTGTCCGACAGCGCATCCAATGTCATTTTCGGCAGCAGCGACCATGTCACGCTGACGAATGTCGACAACACCATCTCCGGCGCCGGCCAGATCGGCGACGGCCACCTGACGCTGGTCAATGCGGGCACGATCATTGCCGACGGCAGCCACGCGCTCGTCATCGACACCGGCGCCAATGCGGTGAGCAACACCGGCACGCTGGAGGCGACCGGGACGGGTGGTCTCCATATCCACAGCGATGTCGTCAATAATGGCCTGCTATGGGCAAATGGCGGCGACGTCAATCTCGACGGCAATGTCAGCGGCACCGGCACCGTGCTGGTGTCGGGTCACGCAGGCCTTGAAATCGGCGGCTCGTTCGACGAGGCGATCACGCTTGGCAAGGACGCCCAGGCTACGATCACCATCGACCACGCGGCTGCCTTCAGCGGCACGATCGCCGGCCTCGACGGCAACGATGCCTTGCGGTTCGGCGACATCTCCGCCGCGACCGCCAGCTTCTCCTATACCGAGAATGCGGCAAAGACCGGCGGCGTACTGACCGTTACCGACGGCACCCACACCGCCTCCATCGGTCTCACGGGCGAATATTCGGCCGGTGACTTCTCGCTGGGTCATGACGGCACATCCGCCGAGATCGATTTCAGCGGGATCGGCCACCTTTACGGCACCGACGGCAACGATACGCTGACGAGCGGTGGCGGCTACACGATGACGGGCGGCGCCGGTGCGGATACCTTCGTGCTCGATGCCAAGGCCCTGCACAACCTCAACATGGCCGATGTCATCACCGACTTCAGCCCGAAGGGAGACGGTGACAAGCTGGATGTCTCGAACCTGCTGAATGCGCTGGTCGGCGAGCATCCGGGCATGACCGAGGCGAGTGCGGTCGCGTCGATGACGGCTGCGGTCGATGCCGCAACCAACTCGACGAAGATCAGCGTCAATACCGGTTCGGAAACCCATGTGGTCGCCACGCTGCAGAACTACGCGCCGACGGGCCACGATGCCGTCCACGTGCTGTTCAACAATCACGAGGAGCAGCTCGCAACCCATACGCAGACTGCCGGCGCGTGACGCCTTTTCGCCGGCACCGAAAGCTCGAAACGGCGCGTCCAAGACGCGCCGTTTTTCATTGAACTGGAGGCGGTAGCGATGGCCCAGCAATGTGTCTAACGGGAAGCGTGCTCAATCCGCCGGTGCTAGTCAGGATGGTATTAAGTGGGGCTGATCACCGGACATTGGTCAGATGGCATTGCACACCTAAAAAGCCCCACCGACCGGGCGGCCATTCACATCCTATCAAGAGCCTACTGTTCTGCGGTATTCGTCGCGTCACCGAGGTTACGTGGTGGGAGGACGCATTGCCGAAGGTATGACTGAAGTATCGAACCTGTTCCAGCTGCACAACCGGTGCACAAAAGCGTTCGGCGGCAAATGTCAATCTCGCTCAATCTCGATTCGAAGGTCGCGGATCAGGGCCTCGCGTCTGGCGAGTGCATCGATAGTGCCGTCGGCGAGAACCCGCGCGACGAGATTGAGCAGACCCTCGCAGAAGACGATATAGGCACCCATGCTGTTGCTGAAAAAGCTGCTGGCGTGCGGTACCAAAAATGCGTGACGGGAAGGTGGGACGAGCGGAGAAGATCGGGTATCCGTTACGGCGATGACCTCAAGCCCCCGCCGAGCACCGACGGCTGCGACTTCGGCGACATTGCGCGTATAGGGCGCGCAACTCGCAACGATAAGGACATCGCCGGGTTCGAGCTGGGCAAGCCCCTCCGCTTCGCCGAGGCGCGGTGCATCGAGCAGGGCAACATCGCTCCTCAACATCGCCAATCCATAGGTAAGAAAGCTCGCAAACGCATGAAACTGGCGTACGCCGTGAACACGAACGCGCCGTGCGCGCGCGAGCCTATCTGCCGCGGCTCGTAATTCGGAACCGTCCAGTTGAGCGAGAAAGCCGTCAATATTGGTTTTCGATTCAGCTGCCAGTTTCTCGAAAACATGGATTTCCTCGTCGGCTTCCTCCTTGATCGAGATCAGCCGGCCAGCCTGACGGCTGTAGAAATAGCGGCCGTCATCGGAAATCGCTTCGCGGAAGACATCCTGAAAATCCCCGAAGCCGCCGTAGCCCAGCCGCTTGGCGAGCCGGGTCAAGGTGGATGGGTTGATGCCGAGCCCGTCGGCCAGCTCGGAAATCGTACGGACTGCCGTCTGCTCGGGCGTATCGACTAGCCGGGAGAGAACCCCGAGCGCCTTTCCCCCCAGTGAAAGATCGGTGTTGCCGCGCCTGATGTCCACCGTCAGCGCCCGAAGTTCCTCTAGTGTTTGTGGACGCGGGGAGCTTTTCGATGCGCTTAGCGTGGTCATTCATCTTGCCTTCATGCGGGACTGAGCGCTTCGCTCTTGAAGCGGAAACGCGGAGAAGTATCGTTTCCATCATAGATCGTGCAATCGACCTTGTCCGTACCGATCTTGAAGCAGGCGGTCGCCAGCGTGTTTTCATTGTCCGGATCGTCGGGCTGCTGGCGATGGATCGGTAAGGCCTTGTTTGTCGTATCGTGAAGGATAGCGAGAGGGTCGACGCTGCCGTCGGCTTCCGCGATCATTGCATCGGCCCGTTCCTGGCGCGAGTTCGAAGAAGCGGTAACGACCTGCTGCTCTGTGCGGATATCCTCATGGATCAGGTGATTGGCGTGGCTGGAGGGGCGGCGCACGGTCTGGACGGAGAGATGTTTGTGGGTGAATTCCAAGCTGAGGATATCGGCCTCCCCGGATCGGGCAAGCGTCAGATGAAAAGCACCGGCACGCGGCGCGGCATTGACCCGTTCGACCGCCTCGTCCAGAGAGCCGCAATCGAGAAGCGCGCGGGTTACGATCATGCGCGGCAGGCCTTCGCCGGTCTCACGGGAGCGGATATTGTTGACCGTCACGACCAGGCCGGCATCGTTGACGGCAAAGGTGTGGCCGGGAAGGGAGGCCGGATAGACGAATGCCGTAAAAGCTCGGCCCTTGGACGGGCGCACGGTCGCGAGCGCGCAGCCGCGGCGCAGACCGGGGTCGCCATCCTCGTTGTGAGCGATGATAGGTTCAGCGCCGGGGATTTGTACGGTCGTGCAGCCATCCGGGCTCATGGCCCAGATGTCGCCGCGGCAGTTCCACGCGAAAACATCGTCCAACGGCAATTCCAGGCCCGCTGCCAGCCCGCGCAACTCCTCGAAGTAGTGAGGAAAACGCGTCTCGGTCAGCTTTCTTGCAGCCTGCACGCTATCGCGGTTCTTAGAATCGGTCACATGTGCCCAGGCATGGGTACGGATCAGATGGGCATGGGCGGCTTCTGCGCCGTGGCGGCCAAGCTGGAGGCCGATTTCGAACGGCGCGCCGGCAATCTCGATGCTGGAAAGCCGGTGGAATTTATCAATGGACATGCTGAAGGAACTCACGAAGGCGGGGATTTTCGGGATTGTCGAGCAGGGTAGCCGGATTACCATCGACCGTGATCTTGCCGCCCTCCATGAAGATCAGCCGCGTGCCGACCTGTCGGGCAAACGCGATCTCGTGGGTGACGACGATCATCGTCATGCCCTCTTCGGCGAGCGACTGCATGACCTTCAGCACTTCCTGGCGAAGTTCGGGATCGAGTGCCGAGGTCGGCTCATCGAAGAGCATCAGCTTCGGCTTGACCGCAAGCGCGCGGGCGATCGCCACGCGCTGTTGCTGGCCGCCCGACAATTCGGAGGGGTAGTGATGGCCCCTCTCCGCCAGCCCCACTTTCGCGAGCAGTGTTTTGGCGTGCGCGGTTGCTTCGGCTTTGCCCAGGCCGCGGACGCGGCGAGGGCCGAAGGCGACGTTTTCCAGGGCCGTCATCTGCGGGAAAAGATTGAACTGCTGGAACACCATGCCCGCTTCCTGGCGGATGAGGCGCACGCGCGAACGCCCCTCGCGAACGCTGATATTGTCGACAACGAGATCACCGCCATCGATTTCCTCCAGCGCGTTGATGCAGCGCAGAAGGGTAGACTTGCCAGAGCCGGATGGGCCGATCAGCACCACGACCTGGCCGGCCTCGATGTTGAGATTGACATCCTTGAGGACTGTAATCGGGCCGAAAGTCTTGGTGACGTTTCTGAATTCCACGATGCTCATAGGATGCGCATCCTCTTTTCGGTGAAGCGGAGGGCAAAGGTCAGGATGCCGGTCATGATGAGGTAGAGGATGGCGACCGCCGTCCATATCTCGACGGCACGGAAATTGGCGGCCATGATCTCCTGTCCTTGCCGCGTCAACTCGCCGACACCGATGACAATGAAGAGCGAGGTGTCCTTCAGGCTGACGATGAATTGATTGCCGAGCGGTGGGATCATGCGGCGAAAGGCGATCGGCCCGACGACATAGGCCAGCACCTTCCACATCGGCAGGCCGAGTGCGAGCCCGGCTTCCTGGAGGCCCTTGCTGACGGAAAGCAGCGTGCCGCGAACGATTTCCGCTATATAGGCGCCTGCATTGACGACGATGGCGGTGATCGCTGCCGTCATGGGGTTGACGCGGATGTCAGCCAGCATCGGCAAGGCGAAATAAATGAACATCACCTGCACGACGATAGGTGTGCCGCGAATGATCTCCACATAGATGAAGGCGATGGCATTGAGCAGCCAGTTGCCATAGGCGCGCATGAAACCCGCGACGGCGCCGACGGCGATGCCGCCGACGAGACCCGCTAGTGCGATGAGAACGGTCAAGCGAGCACCGCCGAGAAGAGCGGGCAGTGCATCGATGACCACCGACCAGTCGAATTGCATTGGAATACTCCCGTGGACTGCGCGCCGGAGGAACCGACGCGCATAAGGCTACCGGGCGATCAGAGCTTCGGCTCGGCGCCGAACCACTTCTTGTAGATGGCCGTGTAGGTGCCGTCCTTCTTGAGCTTGGCGAGCGAGGCGTTCACCTTGGCGACGAGGTCGCTGCCTTTCGGAAAGGCGATACCGTATTGCTGGGCCATCATCTGCTCGCCGACAGCCTTCACCTTTCCGCCGCCGGCCGTCTTGATGTAGTAGAGCACGTTCGGCGTATCATGCATGGCGGCGTCGACACGGCCGGTCTGCAGTTCCATGTAGGCGTTGTCGACATTCGGGAACTGGCGCAGTTCGGTGTCCTTGAAATTGGCCTTGGCGTAGTCGGCGGCCGACGTGCCGGTCTTGATCGCCAGCGTCTTGCCTTTCAGGTCGGCAGGGCCGGTGATCTTGCTTTCGGTCGGGACCATCAGCAGAAACCCGCTGTCGTAATAGCCGTCGGAGAAGTCGATGACCTTCTTGCGTTCGTCCTTGATGGTGATGCCGGCAAGGCCGACATCCACCTGCTTGGTCTGCAATGCCGGGATGATGCCGTTGAAGTCCATCGGCTGAAGCGTGTAGCTGACGCCGATATCCTTGGCGACCGCATCCCACAGATCGATATCGAAGCCGACATATTTGTCGCCCTGCTTGAATTCGAACGGCACGAAAGCGGTGTCGGTGGCAACGATCAGATCCTTGGCCAGAACCGGGCTGAAGGAGAGGGCTGCGGCGAAAGCGCCGATCAGCAAATGACGAATACGCTGTTTCATGGAAGTTCCCTTTATTGTTGATGCGTCTAAAGTTTGCTCATTGACGCTATATGCAAATATAGAATGCTTTTAGGAGTTTGTCGCATTGAAAATTTGCACAGATGAAGTCTTTGCATTGAAAATAATGCATGCAATGGGTGGCATCCATCTTCACGCTGGCCGGCGTCGCGCACCCATGAAAGACCGAACAGCAAAAGCCCGCGCTGTAAGACAGCGCGGGCCTTCTCCAGAGGTCATAGGTCTTTTGTGCAGTCCTCAAATGGAGGCGATTGCGGCCTCGATGGCATCTCCTAGTCTTTCCACGATCGCCTCGACGTCGTCTTTCCCGACGATGAAAGGCGGGGCAAGCAGAACGTGGTCGCCGTTCTGTCCATCGATGGTGCCGCCCATCGGGTAGACCATCAGACCGCGCGTCATGGCTTCCTTCTTGATCCGCGCATTGAGTTTCAGTCCGGCGTCAAACGGTTTCTTCGTCGTGCGATCCTTCACGAGTTCCACGCCACGGAAAAGGCCGCGGCCGCGAATGTCGCCAACATGGTGGTGGTTTCCCAGCCGCTCGACAAGGCATGCTTCCAGATAATTCCCCATGTCCCTGACATTGCCGAGCAGGCCGTCCCGCTTCAGGATGGTTTGCACCGCAAGCCCCGCGGCGGCGGCCATCGGATGGCCCATATAGGTATGGCCGTGCTGAAAGAAGCCCGATCCGAGCGCGAATGCATCGAAGATGCGTTTTGACAACAGCACCGCGCCGACCGGCTGATACCCACCGCCGAGACCCTTGGCGATGGTCATGAGGTCTGGCGCGACCCCATCCTGCTCGCAGGCATGCAGCGTGCCGGTGCGACCCATGCCGCACATCACCTCGTCGAGGATCAGCAGTACGCCGTATTTGTCGCAGATGGCGCGAATGCGTTTCAGGTAGTCGGCGACAGGCGGAACGGCGCCGGCCGTTGCGCCCACCACCGTTTCGGCGACGAAGGCAATGACCTGATCGGCGCCGAGTTCGAGGATCTTCGCCTCCAGTTCACCAGCGGCGCGCGCGGCATAAGCCTCGTCGCTTTCCCCGGGCATTTGCAGGCGATAGGCATAGCAGGGATCGATGTGATGCGTTTCGATCAGCAGCGGCTTGAACTGTGCCCGCCGCCACTCGTTGCCGCCGGTTGCGAGCGCCCCCAGCGTATTGCCGTGATAGCTCTGCCGGCGGGCGATGATGTGGCGACGCTGCGGCTCACCCTTCTCGACGAAATATTGCCGCGCCATCTTAAGCGCCGCTTCCACCGCTTCCGATCCGCCGCTGACGAGATAGACGTGATCGAGACCTTCGGGTGCATCGGCGACAAGTTGGTCGGCCAACTCCTCGGCGACTTCCGTCGTGAAGAAGCCGGTATGAGCATAGGCGATGCGATCGAGCTGCGCATGAAGCGCCGCGAGCACGTCGGGATGGGCGTGACCCAAACAGGAAACGGCAGCACCGCCGGAGGCGTCGATATAGGCCTTGCCGGCGGCATCGAACAAATGAATGCCTTCGCCGCGCACGGCGACCGGCAGGTTGGCATGAATGGATCGATGAAGCAGGTGGGTCACGGTGTTTTCCTGATGTTGCGGGACGTGAGGTGTGTGCCGAGGGCGGCGAGGCGTTCGTCGAATTCGCTAAGTGCCGAAAGCGTCTCGTCGCCGCCGTGACCGGCAACCAGCGCGCCGACGATTTCGGCGGCCGCGAAAGCCGGGACCATGCTGTGGAAGAAGGAGGGGCTGTCGGTCCGGACAATGAGGGCCATGTCCGCAGACTGTGCCAGCGGCGCAACCGGGCTGTCGGTGATGGCGACGACGCGAATGCCGCGTTCGCGGGCATAGTCGGCGATCTCGATGGTGGCGCGCGTATAGGGAAGGACGCTCACCGCCACCAGCACGTCCTCCGGCCCGGCCCGGCCGATCGGATCGGTCCCGGTTCCGCCGATTCCGTCGAGCAGCGTCGACCGCTTTCCGATAAGTGAAAGGATGTAGTGAAGGTGCCAGGCTGGGGCATGACTGGAGCGCAGCCCGAGGCAATAGACCTCGCGCGCCGCCGAAATGCGGGCGCTGATGTCGGCGATGCGGGCAAGCGAATCCGGCTCTGCCAATGACGCCGCCTGTCTGCCGAAGGTCATCAGCATCTCGCCAGCGAGAAACTGGTCGCCCTTTAGCTTCTGGTGCTGCGCCTGCTCGCTCACGCGACCCGCAAAATTTGGTGCGTCGCCTCGAACCGCAGCGCGATAAAGCGACCGTATGTCCTCGTAGCCCTCGAAGCCGAGATGCTTGGCGAGCCGCGTCATCGTTGCCGGCTGCAGCCCCGCCTGTCGCGCCTGCTCGCGCATCGAAAGCAGCGCGATATCGCGAGGGTGGTCGAGAATATAGCGGGCGGCCGCCTGCAATTGCGCGGACATCCCGTCGAAGGCTGCAAGGATCGTCTCTTCAAGAGGATTTTTTTCCATGCCGGATTTGTATCTCTAGTAGGGCGTTATTGCAACATATGTTTCATTGTGATTTATATGAAACATATGGATCGAAGGGGCTGACATGCCGGAGATAACTATCACAGTGGCCCCGAATGGAGGGCGTCGCACGAAACAGGATCATCCCGCCATTCCCTTGACGGCTGCGGAACTGGCTCGTACCGCCCGTGAATGCCTGGAAGCAGGCGCGTCGATGATCCATGTGCATGTCCGCAATCCGGATGGCACGCATCTGCTGGATGCTGATGCCTACAAGGCCGCGATCGCCGCGATCCGCGCCGAGGTCGCGGACAGAATGGTGATCCAGATTACCAGCGAGGCATTGGGGATTTATTCACCGGCAGAACAGATTGCGGTCGTGAAGGCCGTGCGCCCGCAGGCTGCGTCGCTTGCATTGCGCGAACTTGTTCCGGATGCTTCCCACGAAGCGGCCTTCGCGGACCTGCTCGCCTGGATGCGACGGGAAGACGTGCTGCCGCAGATCATCCTTTATGAGCCCGCCGAGGCGATCCGTTTGGCCGAATATCGTCAGCGCGGCCTGTTGGCGTTCGATGATGTGCCGGTGCTCTACGTTCTGGGTCGTTACAGCGTTGGGCAGACCTCGGCGCCGGCAGATCTTTTGCCTTTTCTCGCGCCAGACATGCCGCGCTTTTCCCATTGGAGCGTCTGCGCATTCGGCCGCCACGAAGCAGCATGCGTTACCGCCGGAGCGCTTTTGGGCGGGCATGTCCGTGTCGGTTTCGAGAACAATCTCTATAGGGCCGATGGCAGCTTTGCCTCGTCAAATGCGGATCTCGTGCGTGACGTCGAGTCGGTGCTTCGACATCTCGGGCTTCGGCGTTAGCGAAATCGCCCTAGTAGGTATGGCGAAGCCCGGTGGCCTGTCCGTTGAAGTTTGCGATCGCTGTGGTGCAGGCAATCGACGCAGCTCAGTAATTGACCACCTTTGTATCCCCTTCCTCAAGTCGACTTTGGGCGCTGATTGATGTCAGGGCCTCACGCGATGCTGGCGTAACGCTCGAGATTGCGTGCCAGGAGATCAAGCATGGAGTCGCGAACGGGATCCCGGACCTGTTTGATCCAAGCCGCGGCGAGCGGCAGCTTCTCTATGGGTTTGTCGCCAGGAAGCTTGATCGGAATGTAGCGGACGCCGGAAAGGGCAAGCTTCGATGTCCAACGCGGAACGATCGCCGAGCCGATACCGGCGGCGACCATGTTGATGATCGTCTGCTTCTCATCGGCGATCTGGGCGATCCTCGGTCGCAACCCTATCGATGCGAAGAGGTCCATCGTGAGATCGTGGCTATGTGGCCGGGAGCGTCTCTCGGGCACGATCAGTGGTTCATCTATAAGGTCATCGATCGAGATTTCCGGCAAGGTCGCCATGGGATGTTCTGCAGGCATCGCGACGACGGCCGTTTCGAAGAAAAGCGGCTTGACGACGAGGCTGCGGCTTAGTCCCTCGCGCGGCCGGATCAGGATGATATCGAGCCGTCCGGCGAGCAGTTTTGGAATGAGCCGGATCGACTTGTCCTCGACGAGTTGCGTCGTCGTATCAGGATCGATCATTCGAAAGTCCTGCAACAGGAGAGGGACCAGACCGGCGGCCGCGCTGTCGATTGCTCCGATCCGAAGCATCGAGGTGGTCTGATGGCGGCCAGCGCGAAACCGGGACGCCAGATCATCCAGTTTTCCAAGGATCGGGCGGACTTCGTTCAAGAGCAGGATGCCATCCTCGGTTAATGAAACGCTTCTGGTGGTTCTCGTAAGTAACCGTGCCCCAAGAGCCTCCTCGAGCAGACGTATGTGCCGGCCGAGCGATGCAGGCTGGAGACCCATCTTGCTGGCGGCGCGGGCGAAGTGAAGCTCTTCGGCGACGGCGACAAAGCATTTCAACTGCTCGAGTTCCATTGGCGATCCATTATATCAATAAATTATATAATTATCTGAAGGTTGGTTTCCTGAAAAGCCAAAAATATGATCCCGGAATTGCGCGGGAGGCGCGCAAAAAAGGGAGGAAATTGCTTTGAGCGACCTGGAATCGCGCGTGCTGCGCAAGATCACATGGCGTATCGTGCCATTCATCATGGTTCTTTATCTCATCGCCTTCATCGACCGTGTGAACATCGGTTTCGCGTCGCTGACGATGAACAAGGATCTTGGGTTCTCATCCACCGTGTTTGGCATCGGTGCAGGCATCTTCTTTATCGGCTATTTTCTCTTTGAAGTGCCGTCGAACCTTATCCTCAACAAGGTCGGAGCCCGCATCTGGATCGCCCGCGTTATGATCACCTGGGGCATTGTCTCCGGCTGCATGGCGTTGGTGCAGGGCGCGACGAGTTTTTATGTGCTTCGGTTCCTTCTCGGCGTCGCCGAAGCTGGCTTCTTCCCGGGCATCATTCTTTATTTCAGCTACTGGTTCCCTGCCCGGCGCAGAGCCGCGGTCACGGCGATGTTCATGGCCGCGGCCCCGCTCGCAACCGCCATCGGTTCCCCGATCTCCGGCGCTCTGCTTGAGATGCACGGTCTCTGGGGTCTTGCCGGCTGGCAGTGGATGTTCATCATCGAAGCGGTTCCGGCCGTCTTGCTCGGTGTCGTTGTGCTGTTCTTCCTGACGGACCGTCCCGAGAAGGCGAAGTGGTTATCGGACGATGAGCGAGCCTGGCTGGTCAAGACGATGGATCAGGAGAATGCCGCGAAGTCCAAGGCAAGCCACAGCATCTGGGCGGGGCTCGCGAATGTGCGGATTCTGGCTCTGTCGCTCGTCTATTTTGGAACGTCGGCGGGTCTCTATACGCTTGGAATCTGGTCTCCGCAGATTATCAAGAGCTTCGGTCTCTCCTCGTTTCAGGTCGGATTGATCAATGCCATCCCAGCCATCTTCGCCGTCGTTGCAATGATCCTGTGGGCGCGTAATTCCGATCGGACAGGCGAGCGCACCTGGCACGTCGTGGGCGCATGTCTTCTTGCGGCAGCGGGCCTCGCTTTCGCGACGGGTTCGACGACGGTGTTTGCCGTGCTCGCGGCCCTGACGCTCGTCAACGTCGGGATCAGTGCTTCCAAGCCGCCGCTCTGGAGCATGCCGACCCTGTTTCTGTCCGGGCCGGCTGCTGCGGCGGGGATTGCGACCATCAACTCGATCGGCAACCTCGGCGGCTTCGTTGGCCCCTCGATGATCGGCTGGATCCACGACATGACCGGAAGCTTTGCCGGCGGCCTCTATTTCGTCGCGGCGCTGCTGGTCGTGTCTGCCGCCGTCACCCTGATCCTTTCGCGCACCGGAACCCGCGGTGCGCAAACCAAGACATCCGTCCAACACTGAGATACCGAATGGAGAACGACCATGCGTGAATACAAGATTGCAGCCATCCCTGCGGACGGCATCGGCCCGGAAGTGATTGCCGCCGGCCTTCAGGTTCTCGAAGCTCTCGAGAAGCGTAGCGGTGACTTCAGGATCCATGCCGAGACTTTCGACTGGGGTTCGGATTACTATAAGAAGCACGGCGTGATGATGCCGGCCGACGGTCTGGAAACGCTGAAAGCGTTTGACGCCATCTATTTCGGGGCGGTCGGTGCGCCGGACGTGCCGGATCACATCACGCTCTGGGGCCTGCGTCTGCCGATCTGCCAGGGCTTCGATCAGTACGCCAACGTCCGTCCGACCAAGATCCTGCCTGGAATTACGTCGCCGCTGCGCAATTGCGGACCTGGCGATCTCGACTGGGTCATCGTGCGCGAAAATTCCGAAGGCGAATATTCGGGCCATGGCGGACGCGCCCACAAGGGCCTGCCGGAGGAAGTCGGTACCGAGGTGGCGATCTTCACCCGCGTCGGCGTCACCCGCATCATGCGTTACGCCTTCAGGCTGGCCCAATCGCGTCCGCGCAAGTTTCTGACCGTCGTGACCAAGTCGAACGCCCAACGCCACGGAATGGTCATGTGGGACGAGATCGCCGCAGAAGTTTCGAAAGAATTCCCGGATGTCACCTGGGACAAGATGCTGGTCGATGCCATGACCGTACGCATGACCCTCAAGCCGGAAAGCCTCGACACGATCGTCGCAACCAACCTGCACGCGGATATCCTGTCCGACCTCGCAGGCGCGCTGGCAGGATCGCTCGGTGTCGCACCGACTGGAAATATCGATCCGGAACGTCGTTTCCCGTCGATGTTCGAGCCGATCCATGGTTCCGCATTCGACATCACCGGAAAGGGCATCGCCAATCCGATCGCCACTTTCTGGACCGCGGCGCAGATGCTGGAGCATCTCGGCGAGAAGGATGCGGCTACGCGGCTCATGGCAGCCGTCGAACGCGTTACAGAAGCCGGCATCCTGACCCCGGACGTCGGCGGCAAGGCTACCACCCAGCAAGTCACCGACGCGGTTTGCGAAGCGATTGCCGGCTCCAATATCCTGGCAGCGGCCGAATGACCTGGAACGATGCGTCCGCCCGGGATGTGTTGCGCAGGATCTTCGACGCGGCCGTCGCCAGCGCCGATCCGGCGAAGGTGGTCGCATCCCATCTGCCGGAGCGACCCCAAGGCCGGTGCATCGTCATCGGCGCCGGCAAGGCATCCGCCGCAATGGCGGCTGCCCTCGATACAGCCTGGGGCGATGTCGACCTCAGCGGTATCGTCGTGACACGATACGGCCATGCCGTCCCCGCAGGGCGCATCGAGATCATCGAAGCGTCTCATCCGGTTCCCGATCACATGAGCGTCGAGGCGGCCTCGCGCATCATGGAATGCGTCCGAGGCCTCGGGCCAGACGACCTCGTGATCGCGCTGATCTCCGGCGGTGGCTCGTCGCTTCTTGTCCATCCTGCCGGACGCATGACACTGGACGACAAGAGAGCCGTCAACAAGGCGCTTTTGGCAAGCGGCGCTTCGATCTCCGAGATGAACACCGTGCGTCGCCAGCTCTCGGGTATCAAAGGTGGCCGGCTTGCGCAGGTCGCTCATCCCGCTCGCGTTGTCACGCTGGTCATTTCCGATGTCCCGGGCGACGATCCATCGGAGATAGCTTCCGGCCCGACGGTTGCCAATCCGACGACGGTGCAAGACGCTCGGGAGATTGTGGCACGGTATCGCCTGTCACTGCCCGCAACTGCCTTGGAGGTGCTAGTGGAAGGTGGCGCTCCCATGCGTCCTGAAAGTCTGAACTCCGAGATCAGAATGATCGCTTCCCCGGGCATGGCGCTTTTTGCCGCTGCGGAAACCGCCCGCGCCAACGGGCTGACGCCCCTCATTCTGGGTGACGCCCTGGAAGGTGAAGCCAAGGAGGTCGGCACCGTATTTGCAGGCATAGCCACCTCCTCGAAAAAGAAAGGCTTTCCGGTCGCTGGCCCTGCCATCATTCTCTCGGGCGGCGAGACTTCGGTATCATTGCCGCACGATTCGATCGGTCGCGGCGGTCGCAACTGCGAGTTCCTTCTAAGCCTGGCGATCGGTCTGAACGGCGCAGCGGGAATATGGGCCATCGCCGGGGATACCGATGGAATCGACGGCGTCGAGGATGCCGCCGGAGCAATCATCACCCCCGACACGCTCATACGCTTGCAGGACGCAGGCGTCTCGCCGCGCTCGGCTCTTTCCCTGCACGATAGCTACACGGCATTCAAGGCGATCGGAGACCTTGTTGTCACCGGACCGACGCTGACCAATGTAAACGACATCCGCGCAATCCTGATCCGCTGATCCCGCCATGTCTATCCGCGGCAACCGCAGAGCCAAGATCGTCGCCATGGTCCGGCCGGCGTCGAACTCGCCGGAAACTCTTGTGAATTACGCTTTCAGATGTCGTCACCGCGTCCTTCGATACGAGCCAACACCCGATCCAATGCCGAGACCAATACGGTTCGCCCGCCCTTCGCCTCAAAATCCGACAGGACCTGCTCATTCAACCCGCCCTTTGTGGCGAATTGCTCGCTGAGCGAATGAAACGAATCAACATTCCTCTCATTGGCCCGCTGCGCGAGACTTTCAAACAGCGGCGCCATATAGGCTTGGCCCTTCGTTCGATCGAGCCCATTCTTTTCCAGCCAGTCGGTCGTAAACTCCATGATACCGAAGAAGGTCGACATCATCGCGCTGGCTGCGGCAAGGAGATCATACTCCTTGCGGGATTCGCATTGAACGGCCGTACCGAGGGCATCGAATAGGGCCGCGATTTCCGGATGGGGAGGGTAGATGGCGGTTACGCCCCGACGATCCGCGACGAAAGGCAAGGGGATCGCCTGCACGAGATCTACCTCGGCCCGGATCCAATCGAGCAGATTTTGGCGTTCCATCGTCGCGATAACGCTGACGATGCTTTGTCCATCCCTGAAACGAAGCCGACGTATGACGTCCTTGGCAATCTGCGGACGGATGGCCAGGATTACGACGTCGCTCTGATCGATGGCCGCCTGGTTGTCAGCCGCGACAGTTACCGTGTCGAACTTGGCGGCAAGCCTTGCGGCGATTTCCGCATTGCGAGGCGAGACATGGATATTGGATGAGTGAGCCGGCTCGGCCAGGAGGCCCTCCACCATGGCTTCCGTGATCGCGCCCGTTCCGACAAAGCCGATTGCTTTCATTCCAGCCTTCTATTCTGCGGCTCGCGCGGATCCGAGCGGGACGTCGGTCGTGTAGTTCTCGCGCATGAAGTTGATGAAGTTGTCCTGGAATTGCCGGGTGTGCGCATGGGCGAGCTCATCCGCCAGATCGACGTTCTTGTCTCGGATCGCCTCCAGCATCAGGCTATGCTCGTCCGTGAGAAGATACCCCTCGTGGGAACGCTCCAAATATTCGAAATGCAGGTGCAGCATGCGCTGACCTTGAGACAGGAGCTTATCGTAGAAGGATGCCAGATATTGGTTCTTGCCGGCATAGGCGATCGCCATGTGGAACTCCTTGTTCGCCTCCGACATCGCCAGATGGTTTCCAGTCTTGACGGCGGTCGCAAATGCCTTTTCCCGTTTGGCAATGAGCTTGAGGTCGGTATCGGTTCGCAGTGCCGCCGCTAGACGGGTGTTCATCCTTTGCGCGATGTCCAGCGCTTCCACATATTTCGGAAAGGTCGCGACTTCGATCGGCGCGACGATCGTGCTGCGGTTGGAAAGCGTCACGACCAGCTCTTCCGCCCCCAGGCGGATCAAGGCTTCCCGCACCGGCGATCGAGACATGTCGAAGCGTTCGGCCAGGCTCATCTCGTCGAGAAGCTGCCCCGGCGGTAAGGTGAGCGCGAGGATCTCGTTTCGCAGCGTATCATAGACGCTTTTCCAACCGGTTCCCCGAACCCTTTTCACTTCAGTCTCGTCAGACACTTAAGTCCCTTTCATTTGCGTATGCGGCATTGGGCCAGAAAAACAGCGCATCAGCAATCTTAATTTTTTCGCTTGACTTTGTCGACACGCTGTTGACATAAATTTACTAGTCGACACGTAGCCGACATAAAAATCGAAAAGAAACGGCCAAAGCCGACGAGTGGAACCGCGCTTCGCGCACAGCAAAAGAGGAATGCCGATGCTTTCGAAGTTGATCACGTCCGCCTTGCGGGCGCTGCCCGCGCTCGCCCTGATGGGAGGCCTTCACGCCACCACCGCTCACGCTCAGACCGCCGACGGCTATTGGCAGGGCGTGCAGAAGGCAGGGGTTTTGAGGTGTGGCGCGGCCGTGGCGCCGCCATATGTCATGCGCGACCCGGCAACGGGTGAGTATTCGGGTTTCTTTGCCGATCTCTGCAAGGAATTCGCCGACGTTCTCAAGGTGAAGCCGCAGTTTGTCGATACGACCTGGGACAATATCGTCGCCGGTCTTCAGGCTGGGAAATGGGACGTCTCGCTGGCGTTGAACCGGACGCCGGCCCGCGCCATGGCCGTCCAGTTCTCCATCCCGGCGATGGAATATCAGATCTCGCTCGCCTACAATAAGAACAACCCGAAGGTTCCGGTGACGGCAGTGTCGGTGGCTGATGTCGACAAGGCAGGCGTGACGATCGCCGTCATGTCCGGGACAGCCCAGGACAAGGCAATCTCCGCAGCCGTGAAGAATGCCACGATCATGCGGCTTCCGGGCAATGACGAGACGCGTCTGGCCCTTACCTCGAAGCGAGCCGACATCCTGGTCGACGCCTCCGATACCAACCAGCTTCTGACCCAGGCAAATCCCGATTGGGCCGTTGCTCTGAACCCGAAGCCCGCCCTTGCCAAGCAAGGCGTATCCTTCGGTCTGCCGCATAATATGTCGGCTTCAGACGTCGAAGTCGTGAACATCTTTCTCGAAGAGAAGGTCGCGACCGGCCATGTCGACGAGCTGATCCGCAAGGCCGTCGATGAAGTCCTCAAGGGCGCAAAATAAGTCCCGTCCGGCGTCGGCGCCTGGCCGCCGACGCACTCTCTCGCTTTCCAGACAAACCGAGATCGGCCATGACCATGTCCTTCAGCCTTCCCCTCGTCAAAATGCAGGCGCTCCACAAGAGCTATGGCAATGGAGCCATTCAGGTGCTGAAAGGCATCGACATCGAAATGAAACCTGGCGAACGCGTCGTTGTCATCGGCCCGAGCGGCGGCGGCAAGAGCACGCTGCTCAGGGTAATGATGGGCCTTGAGCAGATAGATAGCGGTTCGATCGGCTTCGATGGGAAGGCCTATATCTCGTCTGAAGGCCCCGGCAAGAAGACCCTCATCGATACGGAAGTCCGTCGATCGATCGGCATGGTCTTTCAGCACTACACGCTTTTCCCGCACTTGAATGTCATCCAGAACCTCATCCTTGCGCCCTGCAAGGTACGGGGTGAGGCGAAATCGAAGGCTATGGCTCGTGCCCAGACCCTTCTTGAGCGGTTTGGACTTGCTGCAAAGGCAAATGCGTACCCCGCCCAGCTTTCCGGCGGCCAGAAGCAGCGCGTCGCGATTGCCCGCGCCCTGATGCTGGATCCCAAGCTGATGCTTTTCGACGAGGTGACTTCGGCACTCGACCCCGAGCTTGTCAGCGAGGTGGAGCAGGTGATCCTCCAATTGGCATCGCAGAACATGCCGATGATGATCGTCACCCACGACATGTGGTTTGCGAAGAACATTGCCTCGCGCGTGATCTTTTGCGCCGGCGGTGTCGTCGTCGAGGACGGCCCTCCAGAACAGGTGCTCGGCTCTCCCAGGGAAGAGCGCACCAAGGAATTCATCGACCGCGTGTTTCACATCAAGCAGCAGGGGGCGGTTGCGTGAGTTACACCTTCGACTTCAACGCAGTCTCGATCGCGCCGCTGCTCAAGGGCTTATGGGTGTCTCTGGAGCTGACGGCGGCGGCCAATGTCATCGGCATCGGTCTGGGATTTGGGCTCGCTCTTTTGATCATGAGTCCTTACCGGCTAGTCCGTCTGCCGTTCATGCTGTTCGTCGAATTTTTCCGCTGCACGCCCGCCATCATTCAGATCGTCTGGATCTTCTACTGCGTTCCGATGATTTTCGACGTCTTTCTCGACCCGATCACAATGGGTGTGATGGCGCTTGGGCTGAACCTTATGGCCTTCAATGCAGAAGCCTATCGGGCGGCGATCCAGGCGGTTCCGCGGGAGCAACTCGACGCCGGTATCGCGCTCGGCCTTTCACCGCTGCAGCGGGTACTCTACATCGTTTTCCCGTCCGCGTTCCGCGCCTCCATCCCCGTCTTGCTGACGAACGGCATCGTCATTTTCCAGCAGAGTGCGCTGGTTGCGATCGTGGCGATCCAGGACCTCATGTACCAGGGAAAGACGCTCGCGACCGAAACATACCGGCCGATCGAAACATTCACGGTCGTGGCGCTGATCTATTTCGTCGTGTCCTTTCCGATCACGCAAATCGTCGGCTTCCTGGAACGCCGTCGGCAGCTTCTCGTCAGCTAGGAGGCCAGGATGACGCTCGACTTCTCGATCCTTCTCCGCTTCGAGCACGCGCTGTTGCTCGGTCTTTGGATGACCGTCAAATTGACAGTCATCTGCATCGTGCTCGGATGCTCTCTCGGATTTCTGGTGGGCCTTGTCAGAACCTCCCGCAACATGGCGCTAAGGGCTGTCTCCAGTATCTATGTCGAGTTCTTTCGCGGCACACCGGTCCTCATTCAGCTCTTCTGGATCTTCTTTTGCCTGCCGCTGTTGCTTGGTGTCGAACTGTCGAACCTTGCGTCGGGTGTGATTGCGCTAACCCTCTACATGGGTGCGATCACCAGCGAGACTTTCCGTGCCAGCCTGAAGTCGATCGGGCCTGAGCAACTGGATGCCTGCGTTGCGCTCGGACTTCCCCGCAATATCCAGATCATCAATGTCGTGCTGCCGCAGGCCGTGTTGCGCGCGATCCCGACGCTGCTGTCGAACTGCGTCAGCCTGTTCAAGGAGAGCGCCCTGGTTTCCGCCGTCGGGATGGCGGACCTCATGTTCGTCGGCCAAAACATCTCGAACAACACGGCAAGGCCCGTCGAAGTGCTGACGGTCGTCGCCCTGATCTATTTCGTCATCGCATTTCCGCTGACGCGAGCCGTCTCGCTCATCGAGGCGCGCATCCTGAAGAAACTCGCCATCTAAACGCAATCGCTTCACATACAGGAGACCTTCATGAAACTGTCCGGCGTCATGCCTGCGCTCATCACCCCCTTCGACGCGAACGGCAAGGTCGATTTCAAAGCCTTCGAACGGCATCTCACGGCGCTGCGCGCCGCCGGAGTGACCGGATGGGTCCCTATGGGATCGACCGGTGAATATTCCGCGCTGTCGAACGAGGAGCGTGACGATGTCTTGAGGTTCGTCAAGGATTTTGCCAGGGAAGGCGAAGCCCTGATCGCCGGCACGAACGCGCCTGCAAGCCGTGAAGTCATCGAAAACACGCTTCGGGCCAAGGAGATCGGCTACGACACGGTTTTGCTGGCGACGCCCTTCTATACGCGCCCGACGCAGGACGAACTGCTCGCGCATTTTCGCAATGTGCTCGATGCCACCAATATCAACCTTGTGCTCTATAGCTATCCTTACAAGGACGGCGTCGAGATCGGTTTCGATATCCTCGATGCGCTCGCGGACGATCCTCGTGTTCTCGGCATCAAGGAAAGCTCCGGCTCCCTCCAGCGCGCGATCGACATCCATTCCCGTTACAAGGGTCGCATCGACCTGATCTCCGGCTCGGACGACATCGCTCTCGACTTCATGTTCTGGGGTGCCGACGCCTGGATCTGCGGGCCGGCCAATTGTATGGCAAAGGCCTGTGTCGATCTTGATCGAACCTTCCGCTCAGGTGATCTCGCCGCCGCACGCGAGAAGATGATCGTGCTCTATCGCGCGATGAACATCCTCGAGAGCGGCAAGTTCGTGCAGAAGGTCAAATATGGCTGCGAGCTTCAAGGCTTGGCCGTTGGCAACAGCCGCGCACCCCTCGGCGAACTGACGGCCGAGGAGAAGGCTGAGTTCAGGGCCGCCATGCAACCCATCCTGAATTGGTGAGCAGATCGAATATCGAGGTGCGGTGGCGCCTCGATACGCATTTTTGAGGAAATGAAGTGGCTTCAATCATTGTCGTCGGCGCCGGCATTATCGGGACCAGCCTTGCTTACGAGTTGCAGCGCCGCGGCCAATCCGTCGTGCTCATCGATAGGAATGCGCCGGGGCAGGGTGCTTCCTACGGCAACATGGCGAGCATCGCGGTGACGGAATTCATGCCGGCCTCGCGTCCGGGTATCTGGGCGCAGATGCCCAAATGGCTTCTTGATCCCGAAGGGCCTGTTCGCATCCGGCCCTCCTATGTGCCGCGGCTGATCCCTTGGTTTTTGCGCTTTGTGGCTGCAAGCCGTCCATCGAAGCTGAGGGAGCTTGAAGACGCCGGCGCGACGCTGTGCACACGTGCCCACGAGGATCTGGAGGCACTCCTCAAGGCGACCGGCCTTCAGCACATGCTGAGCGCAGAGGGATGTCTCAGCCTCTATAGCGACGAGGCCGAGTTTCGGGCCGACCGCGAGCATATCGAAATGCTCGAACGCTTTGGTTTCCGGCACGAAATTCTTGGTGGCAATGCCATCCGCGATCTCGAACCGGCGCTGACCACGAAGATCGGCAAGGCCGCGCTTTTTCCCGACAACCGCTCGATTGCCGATCCTCACGAACTGGTCGTTGCCCTGTCGGAAAAATTCCAAGCCCTCGGTGGGCGCATCGAACAGGCCGAAGTTGCGGGGTTCGAGCAGGCAGATGCTTGCGTTAAGGCGCTCAGAACAAAGGACGGGCGCAGGATCGAAGCGGGCGGCTTCGTGCTCGCCGCCGGCGCCTTCACCGCCCGCCTTTCGGCGCTGCTGCGCGAACATATCCCGCTCGAAACCGAACGTGGCTATCACACGCAAATCATGGCGCCGCACATCTCCATGCGCCATTCGATCATCTGGCCGGCGCGGGCCTTCATGGTGACGCCGACGGCGGGCGGGATACGGGTTGGCGGCACGGTGGAGATGGCAGGCCTCGATGCGCCGCCGGATTATCGCCGCGCCAAGGTGCTGGTCAAACGCGCCAAGGAGGCACTGCCGGAGCTCCGAGCCGAACAGACGAGTGAATGGATGGGACATCGCCCGGCTCTGCCCGACACGGTTCCGGTCATGGGACGGTCGGCCAAGCGCAGGAACGTCTGGTACGCGACAGGTCACGGACATCTCGGCTTGACCTATGCAGCAACGACCGGCCGGTTGATGGCGGACCTCATCACGGGCGTCGAACCGCCCGTGGACATGAAACCCTATCGCGTCGACCGGTTTTGAGCCAGGCGGCCACGGCAAGCAAAGAGGGAAGAACATGCGAAGAGAACTCTATATCGACGGACGATGGGTGAAGCCAATCAAGGGCGGCACGTGCGACGTCGTCAACCCGGCCACCGAAGAGGTCATACAGACGATCGCCGCAGCGACGGCCGAGGATGTCGATGCCGCTGTGAAGGCCGCTCGCCGTGCCTTCGACAAGGATGGATGGCCGAAGCTCTCCGGTGCCCGACGGGGGCAATATCTCAGGGCTATCGCCAGCGGTATTCGCGCCCGTCAGGCCGACATTGCCCGATTGGAGGTTCTGGATAATGGCAAACCCTTCCCGGAGGCCGACTGGGACACCGCCGATGCGGCAGGATGCTTCGATTTCTATGCCGGCCTTGCCGAGCAGCTCGATAACAATCCGGAGGAAATCATCACGCTCGCCGACGACCGCTTTGCTTCCAGGGCAGTCAAGGAGCCCATCGGCGTCGCGGGTGCGATCATTCCCTGGAACTATCCGCTGTTGATGGCCGCCTGGAAAGTTGCTCCTGCGTTGGCAGCCGGCTGCACGGTCATCCTCAAGCCCGCCGAGCTGACGTCGCTGACCGCATTGGAGCTCGCTGCCATCGCCGATAAGGCCGGGCTACCTCCGGGGGTCCTGAACATCCTTACGGGCTCCGGTTCGATCGCCGGACAGGCCATCATCGACCACAAGGGCGTCGACAAGCTGGCGTTCACAGGCTCGGGCCCCGTGGGCTCCAAGATCATGGCTGCGGCTGCCCGCGACATCAAACGCGTGAGCCTTGAGCTCGGTGGCAAGTCGCCATTCGTCGTGTTCGAAGATGCCGATATCGACGAGGCAGTGGAATGGATCATGTTCGGCATCTTCTGGAACCAGGGCCAGGTTTGCTCGGCAACGTCGCGCGTTCTCGTGCAGAAAGCGATTTACGAATGCCTTCTTGCGCGCCTGATCGAGGAGACGAATAAGATCAAGATCGGAAACGGCCTGGAAGAGGGCACCCTGCTGGGGCCGCTGGTTTCCAAGCGCCAGTACGAGCAGGTCGTTGCCGCGATCGAGGGTGCGCGGAAGGCTGGGGCGACTGTCGCATGCGGCGGAACGCGGCCGGAAGGGTTCGATAAAGGCTATTATCTTCGCCCGACAATATTGACGGATGTTCCGCTCGACAGCGACGCCTGGGTTGAGGAGATATTCGGCCCCGTCGTGTGCATCCGGCCCTTCGAGACCGAAGAGGAAGCGATCGAGCTTGCGAACGATTCCCGTTTCGGCCTGGCTGCCGCCGTCATGTCGAAGGACGAAGCTCGTGCCGAGCGCGTCGCAGCAGCCTTCCGGGCAGGCATCGTCTGGATCAATTGCTCCCAGCCCACCTTCACCGAGGCGCCATGGGGTGGCTACAAGGAATCCGGAATTGGCCGCGAGCTTGGCCGCTGGGGTCTCGAAAATTATCTCGAGACCAAGCAGATCACCAAATATGTCACCGACAAGCCTTGGGGCTGGTACATCAAGTAAAGGCGCGATCGGATGCGTTTCGACAAATCTCTCGAATTGCTGCTCGTTCACTGCCAGGGCGAGCTTGGCCACGTCCTCGTTGACGGTGCTCCGGACATTCCCGGTGCAACGATGCTCGACAAGATGAACCACATCAATACGGTCGACGATAGCCTCAGGCGTTTCGTCACTTTCGAGCCGCGCGCCAATGTCGCCATGTCCGTCAACCTGCTCGTCGCTCCGACGCGCGCTGACGCCGATGCCGGATTCATTGTGCTGCAGGCCGACCGTGCGCATCCCATGTCGGGCAGCAACTGCATCTGTGTGGTCACGGCTCTTCTGGAAAGCGGCCGTATATCGATGCGCGAGCCGGAGACCGTGGTTCGGCTGGACACCCCGGCCGGTCTGATCGTCGCCCGCGCATGGTGCGAGAGCGGCCGCTGTGTCGGCGTGAGCCTCGACAATGTGCCAAGTTTCGCGGAATTGCTCGACCACGACGTCGAAACGCCTGTCTGGGGACGGATCAAGATCGATGTCGCCTTCGGCGGCGTTTACTATGCGCTGGTCGATGCGAACCAGATCGGGCTCAAAATAGAACCGGGAAATGCGCGCGCGCTGGCTGAAGCCGGCATCGAGCTGAAGCGCCTGGTGGGGGAGCAGATCAAGGTCGCTCACCCGACGCTGCCGGGCATCACCGAAATTGCCTATGTCATGTTCCGTGACATGGAGACGGATGGGGCAGTTCGAACCTGCACGACCCTGCAGCCCGGCCGCGTCGATCGCTCGCCCTGCGGAACCGGTAGCTCCGCCAATCTTGCCGCCCTTTACGCAAGAGGCGTCGTCTCGGTCGGCGATATCCGCACGTCGCGTTCGATCATTGGAGGAGAGTTCAAGGCCGAGGTGATCGGCGAAACGCAGGTCGGCGGCCGCAAGGCGATCCTTCCGCGCATCACCGGCCGCGGCTATGTCTACGGCCGCTCGCAACTGCGCCTTTCGGAAAACGATCCATTCGCGGCCGGCTTCGCGCTCTCCGATACATGGGGACCGCAGGTCGACCTGTTGCGGTGAGAGGCAATCATGGACAGATCACTTGAAGGACAGACCGTATTGGTCACCGGAGCATCCGGCGGAATAGGCGCCGCGATTGTCGAGTGCCTTGCTGCAGAAGGCGCAAGACCGATCATTCACTTCGGCCGGGACAGGGCGGGAGCAGAAGCCTTGCTGGCGCGCATCGGCGGTCGCGGTTGGATCATCCAGGCCGACCTCTCTACGGCGGAAGGGCCGTTCGAACTCTGGCGAGGGGCGGTCGACATTGCCGGACGTGTGAACGGACTCGTCAACAACGCGGGAATCCGGACGGAAGTGTCCATCAATGCCTCGCAGGCCGATTGGCGAGCGGTGTGGCAGAGGGAGTTTCAGATCAATTTTTTCGCCGCCGCCGACCTTTGCAAGAATGCGATCCTTCATTTTAAGGCAAATGGCGGTGGCCGTATCGTCAACATCGCCAGCCGGGCCGGACAGCGCGGTTACGCAGCCGATGCGATGCCCTATGGGGCGACCAAGGCGGCACTCGTCAATCTGACGAAGTCGATCGCTCGCAGTTTCGGTGGCGAAGGTGTGACCGCGGTTGCGATCGCTCCCGGCTGGGTACGCACGGACATGGCGGAAGATTTTATCGCCGCGCATGGGAAGGCCGCCGCGGTTGCGGATATTCCGATCGGTGAAATGGCCGCGCCGTCGGAAGTGGCTGAACTCGTCGCATTCGTCCTGCGCCCGAGCCAGGCGTCGCTGAACGGGGCGACGCTCGATGTCAACGGTGGAAGCTATATTCGATAAATGGAGATGATTCCCATGAAGCGTTTTGAGGGCAAGGTTGCGATCGTTACAGGAGCCGGCGGAGGGATCGGCTCGGCCATCGCCAGGCGCTTGTCAAGCGAAGGGGCACTCGTCATCGTGACGGACGTGAACGCCGAGGCCGCTAATCAGGTCGTTGACGGTATCAAGGCCGAGGGAGGCACCGCGACGATGATCGCGGCGGATATTGCAAGGAAGGACGCGTGCTTCAATCTCGTGGAGCAGGCATTCGGCTTGCGAAACCGTATCGATATCCTCGTCAACAATGCCGGCATCAACCGGCGCGGCAATCTGCTGTCCTTGTCGGATGAGGATTGGGACATCAGTTTTACGGTCAATCTCGATTCGATGTTCCACCTATGCCGTGCCGTACTTCCGCACATGATTGCGGCCGAGGGCGGGGCGATCGTCAACACGGCTTCGCAATGGGGGCTCTATCCCGCACCGAACCACATTGCCTACAACACGACGAAAGCAGCCGTTGCGGCATTCACCCAGAATCTGGCCCGAGACTATGCGCCAGACAAGGTTCGGGTCAACGCAGTCTGCCCGGGCGAGATCCACACGCCAATGCTGGAAGCAGGCGTAAGGCGATCCGGCCGCACGATCGCGGACCTGGACATGCTCGTGCCTTTCGGACGCATCGGCAAGCCCGAAGAAGTCGCCGCACTGGTTGCATTCCTGGCGTCAGACGAGGCCGCCTTCATCTGCGGCTCTCTGGTCGAGATCACCGGCGCTCAGGCGGTCGCTTAGGGCGCGAGAAATCCTGAATCTGCGTCCGGTATCCTTACTCGGGGAATTTACATTCTGCGCTAGAAGTATCTTACGGAGCGCCGGTTCGGATTCTTTCAAGAGCTCGCACATCCTTCGGACGGCGGCTGAGATCGTTGGTTGATTTGGTGCCGAGCTGGAAATCAAAGTGGTTGTCAAACTGCTGTCTGCCTCAAGGAGCCGCTTTGCCGGAGTTGCTCCACGAAACGCAGGAAGGAAGAAAGGACGGGCGAAGATTGGCTGCTTCGCCACGCCAAACCAACTTTGTAAGGTATGGGCGTGCCCTCACCATCGAGATTCCGAAAGGCTACCCCCTCGTGCCTGGACGACAGGAACGCTTCAGGCACCAAAGACACGCCGAGACCGGCGGCCACCAGGCCTATTATAGTTTCCATCTGTACGGCACGCTGTTCGACACGCGGTGAAAATCCTGCTTCGAAGCATGCCCGCATGATCGTTGAATAGAGTCCCGGTCCTTCGCTTTCTGGAAAGAGGATCCACGATTCCCCCGCCAGGGCGGCAAGCGGAAACAGCGGTTCCGATGCCAAAGGATGATCGGCTGGTATTGCGGCCACAAGTCGGCTCTCCAGCAAAACCTTCGTCGCCATCAGCATTTCCGCGCTGGCAGGGATCGGCAGCGCCACAAGGCCGACATCCGTCTGATCGGCGATAATGGATGCAATCTGTCGCGCGGATGTGGCCTCTTCCAGTTCCAACACGATCGAGGGATTGTCCCGTCGAAAGCCGGCGATGATCTGCGGCACCAGATGGTGGATGGAACTGGCGACAAAACCGATACGCAACGTTCCGATGGCGCCTTCGCCAGCGCGCTTTGTCAAGGTCATTGCGCGCTCCGCTTGAGCGATTGTCCGCTGTGCTTCCTCACGCAAAACTTCGCCGGCTGGGGTTAGGCCGGTAATTCTGTTGGTGCGCTCGAACAGGCGCACGCCAAGCTCCTCTTCCATCTGACGGATGGCTGTCGTGAGTGGCGGCTGCGCCATGCTGAGCCTTTCCGCGGCGCGGCGAAAGCTCATGGTTTCGGCGACGGCAAGAAATTGCTGGAATTGGCGGAGACTGAGCATGCAATATATATAACATATCAAACAACATGATAAAGCATATTCGACATATCATGATCTCTGCTTCATCCTTGGAAAGATTTAATTCACGTGAGGTGCCGAGATGGCGGAAGCAAAGATCGCGATCGTAACTGGGGGTGCAAGTGGCATAGGATTTGGTGTGGCCGCATCGCTGGTGAAGGCCGGCTGCACAGTGGTGATCGTCGGACGCAACAAGGACCGGCTGGTGCAGGCTGCGGATCGCCTCGGCCCATCCTCACAATGGCGTCGTGCCGACGTCGGCAACCGAAATGAAGTGGAACGCGCGTTTGCGGATTTCGCTCGTATAGACGTTCTTGTAAATGCCGCAGGCTTCGTTCGTCCGGTCAGCCTTACGACCCCGGTCAACGAGGCGGAGCAGGGTTGGGATGCCGCTATCGACGCCAATTTGAAGGGGAGTTTCCTCTCCACACTGATTGCTGCGCCAAAACTTGCCAATCCCGGCGGTCGCGTCATCAATATCAGCTCGATCGGCGCACAAACCGGAGGGAGTCGGGCCGGCAGCTTGGCCTATGCAGCGTCGAAGGCTGGTTTGCATGGTCTGACCTATGCTCTGGCTCGCGAACTGGCGCCGCGTGCCATTACCGCAAATGCGATAGCGCCCGGCTTCATCGCCGGTACCGGTTTCACCGAGAATTGGTCGGATGATCGTGTTTCCGAGATCGTCGCGGCAACCCCGCTGGGCCGTGCAGGGACGCCTGACGATATAGCCGGTGCCGTTCTCTGGCTCGCGTCGGAGGCGGGATCGTTTGTGACTGGAACTGTAGTTTCAGTGAATGGAGGATGGCGGATGGGGTGACCGAAGTGCGCTCTACATCAAGCTGGCGGGATTGGTACGGCCCGGCGGACCGAATTGCTGCCCATCACAACGCAAATCCGAATAGCCTCTAGTTTCCACTCGATGCGAAATCGAATAACATCCCCCTTTATGACGGATGGTCAAAGAAAGCATTAGGAATGTCTACGCAGCCGATCTACTCCGGGCTCACGAGGCCGACGGCCTTAGGTATCCTGATTATTTTTCCCGCTATTTTCCTTGTTTCCTGCTCGACAGTCGGTGGAACTGGCGGTCAATCTGGCCGCGTAACCGCGAGCAAATCAACAGATCCGGCCAACGCCAAAGACAAAGCGGCCGATCGTCGGCGATGGATGGAGAGAGTCCAACGAGATAATCAGCTAGATCCAAGCGGGTCGGCACCGGGCTCCTATGGCTCTTTCGGTCCTCGTTTCACTTGGTGAGCGCTGCCCGTACACGCCTTGACTAGGACGCTTCATTAACCGGGAGTTTGCGACAAGGCCATTTCGGTCATCATCCAATGGCCGACCTTACGTGTCCGCACCGATGACCTCAGGGACTGGGCCAGTGTCATTGATCAGCACAAGCAGTCCGCGTATGACGGGAATGAATCTCAAACAAGGTGGCAAAGTCCGAGCGGCTTTCTCAACTCAATTGCCAGTTCTCAAATTGTGTGCAGCGATAACTATATGATTTTGTTGACACGCGAGTCTTACATCTAACTGCCAAGCGGCATCGTGGCTCATTCAATTTTCCCACTCATCGGAGCCATGCGATCCTGTCCTGCTTCGCCAAAAGGCAGCCTCTTCCTCGGCGGTCATATAATCTTCCGTCTCCGGCAATGGGGGATCCTGCTCTTCGGGATAGCCTGCATCCAGAAACTCTTCCGCTTCCAGATAGGCCTGGGCTTCCGGCCGAAGTGCGACCTCCAGCACATGCACCGCCACTTCGCCGGAGTATTCCTTGATCGGCTCAGCATAGGAATAACATGCCCAAGGGAAGAGCTGGACCATCAATTCGTGGAGGTTATGCGCCCGAATGCGATAATCGACTTGTATCTCCGGCTCATCCTTACCCATAAGGACGCGCAAATTGCCGAAGATTGGGGAGAAATCGCCCCATTCGTCCCAAATGAATATCGCCCCTTCATCGGCAATTCTTTCCATCAAGGCACGATCGACGGCGAATGCAGAGCGCAGCAATATTTGCGGATTCGGTAAGACGGCCTCCTCGAAGCTCAGTCTGGCGGATGCATCCAGGACGTTCGACGCTGGAACGGCTAGCAGCGTCTCCGCATTTCCATGGTCGCCGTCTGTTGCCGCAGCCCATTGCCACGCAACATTGCCGCTGTCCGGGTCGAAGAGGATCACGCAAACCGATAAGGAATGTGCCGTCCAGTAACCCAGATCGCACGTCTGAACTTGATGGATGTAATTGCCGCAGTCGTCCCGTTCTGGCGGAGCCGGCCTGATCTGCATCGGCAGAAAGCGGCCGGCGGACCATCCGTTATCGAGAATCTCGGCGCGAGCATCAATGCCGCTCTCCTGCGGGTATGATATCCGGCGGAAAGACCATTTGAAGTCTCGGATAAACACCTTCTCGACGGCGTCGATGGCTGCAATGATGGCGGGATCTTTATGAAAGGCGCTCGTGCCCATGAGGCGCCGACGTCGTCGCGATAGCTTCACACGACCGGTCGGTGCGATGAAGCGATACATTGCCACCGCAGCCGCGGCGATTGCAGGAATAACTGACCGTAGACGTCCAGTCATCGAACCTTGCCGTCAAACTGGAGCATTTCCGTTTCAAACGGAGTTACGAAAATGCTCTATCTCCTTGTTTTCACGCAATTCCGGGCGCAAAATCGCTCACACTTTTCGGTATCATGCTCTAGCCGCTCCCCTCGCTTACATGGTCAAGCAGCGCCAGCAAGCCTTTGAGGATATCGATTGGTGAAGGCGGGCAGCCGGGAATGTGCAAGTCGACGGGCACGATCTTCGAAACCCCGCCGACCACGGCATAGCTCCCGGCAAAGCAACCGCCATCGCGCGCGCAATCGCCCAACGCCACGACCCATTTGGGTTCCGGCGTGGCATTATATGTCCGTTCGAGGGCTTCAGCCATGTTCCTGGTCACGGGGCCGGTGACCATGAGCACGTCGGCATGACGGGGCGAGGCCACGAAACGGATGCCAAACCGTTCGATATCATAAAAGGCATTGCTCAAAGCATGCATTTCGAGTTCGCAACCGTTGCAGGATCCGGCGTCGACGGCGCGTATCGCCAGACTGCGGCCGAGCCTGCGGCGCGCTTTACTATCCACTGCGGCCGCGAGCTCCTCGACTGCCGCATTGGCGCTGACGGGTGCAGGTTCCGTCAATGGCGGCCGGATCAGGCTTTCGAACAGGAGCTTGCGCATAGCTTGCTGCCCTTACAGGTCGTGCCCCGAATACGAGCAGTTAAATGATTTGTTGCAGAGCGGAAAGTCGGCGACGATATTGTCCTTGATCGCAGCCTCCAGCAGCGGCCACTGAAACCAGGACGGATCGCGCAGATGGCAGCGCTCGATCCTGCCCTCAGGCGTGAGGCGCAGCCATGCCAGGATGTCACCGCGGAATCCTTCGACAAGAGCCACACCCTCTCTGGATTCATTGACAGGCGAAACATCGGAAAGAACCGGGCCGCCCGGCAGCCGGTCGAGAATCTGTTCGATGAGCGACAGGATCTGCTCGACTTCGCGAATGCGAATCCATATCCGGGCGTTTACGTCGCCGTCGTTGAGCAGCGGTACATCGAAGGTCAATTCGCCGTAGGGTGGATAGGCAGGAGCGGCGCCAGTCCGACCTTGGTGCCATAGCCGAGCAGCAGGAAGATGAAGGCGAGGTTGAGAAGAGCCGGATCGAAGCCGGCGGCGTGTTCCACCAGCGTCGTCCAGATCATGGCGTCGTAGCCGGTGCCGACGACGGATTGAGCGGCCAGGTAGACGAGGATGGTGCCGAACAGCGCGAAAGCAATCCCGACGCTTCCAAGGATGAAATACTTCCAGGCCGCTTCAAGCGCTTCATGGGTGCGGTAGATGCCGACCATCAGTACGGTGGTCAGCGTTGCAAGTTCCACCGCCACCCACATCAGGCCGATATTGTTCGACACGAACGCGAGGTTCATACCAAACATCATGACCTGATACATCGCGTGGTAGAATCGCAGGTTGGCGGGCGTGAGACGGCCGATCTCAAGTTCATGGGCGATGTAGCCGGCACTGAAGACGCTGGTGGTGAAGCCGACGAAGGCATTGAGGACGATGAAGACGATGTTGAGATCGTCCACGAGCAGATATCGGCCCGGTGGCAGCCGAGCGCTGAAGAAAAGCAAAAGCGCTGCAAGCAGTGTCAAAAGGCTCGCGACTATGTTCAGCCGCGCCGTCATGCGGTAGCCGGGGAGGAGTGCCAGAAGAGCAGCAGCGGCGATTGGTACGACGAGGACGGCCGTCACAGCGTCGAAGCCGAGGATGGAGGAGGAGAGGGCGTTCACTTCCGTCGCCTCCCCTTGAAATCGTCAAGCGCCCGGACGTCTACCGTGTCGAAGCGCTCGCGGATGCGGAACAGGAAGACGCCGATGACGATGAAGGCGATCAGGATCGAGAAGGCGACGCTGATCTCCACCACCAGTGGCATGCCCTTGGCGCCGGTCGCCGCCAGCACCAATCCGTTTTCCAGAGACATGAAGCCGACGACCTGGCTGACGGCATTGCGGCGCGTGACCATGATCAGCAGTCCCAGCAACAGGACCGACAGGGCAAAGGCAAGATCTTCGCGCGCGATCGGATCGGCCGATGGCGTCACCCGCAGCATGACCACCGTTGCCAGGGCCACCAGTCCCAGGCCGACGAGCATGGTGGGACCGACGCCGACGACAGTCTCTATCTCGCGATGGATGCCGAGCTGGCGGATCATGCGATGCAGCACCACAGGAATGATAATCGCCTTGAAAATGAGAGCGATCGCCGCGGTCACGAAGAGATGCGGTGCATCCTGGACAAGAGCTTGCCAGGCAACCGACAGCGTCAGTACCAGCGAATGCAGCGCAAAGACGTTCAGCAGCGCATAAAGCCGATCCTGATAAAGCATCATCATGCTGACGAGTACCAGGCCGCCGGCAAGCATGTGAGCGATGTCGAAGACCGACCCGGTCATCACAGGCCCCTCGACACGAAACGCAACAGGGCGGCGAGCAGACCGAGCATCAGCGCGGCGCCGAGGAATTCCGGCACGCGGAAAACGCGCATCTTGGCGGTCGCGGTTTCGAAGAGCGCAAGCAGGGCGCCACCCGCCGCCAACTTGGCAAGATAGGCGGACAATCCGACCAGGTAGGCAACCGGCCCGGCCCCGAAAGCGACCAGCTTCCAGGGAACGAACAGGCAGGCGATCAGCGAAATATAGAGCAAGAGCTTGAGCGACGCCGTAAGCTCGATCATGGCGAGGTGCCGCCCGGAATATTCGAGCACCATGGCTTCGTGCACCATGGTCAATTCCAGATGTGTCGCGGGGTTGTCGACGGGGATACGGGCATTTTCGGCGATCGCGACCATGATGAGGGCGATGAGCGCGATCGCCAGCGAAACACGCAAGCCGACCTGCGGCGAGGTCATGAAGGCGGTGATGGCAGAAAGCTGCGTCGAGCCGGCCACCAGGGCAAGCGTGAAGATGATGAGCAGCATCGACGGCTCGGCCAGTGTCGCAATCATCATCTCGCGGCTCGAGCCGATGCCGCCGAAGCTGGTGCCCACATCCATGCCGGCGAGCGCCAGGAAAAATCGCGCGCTGCCAAGCAGCGCGATGATGGCGATCAGGTCCGCGGTCCAGCTGAAGAGGAGGCCGGTGGCGAAGGTGGGGATGATGGCGGCAGCCACCCATGTCGCGGCGAAGATCAGATAAGGCGCTGCCCTGAACAGCCAGGACGCATTCTCCGCAACGACCGCCTCCTTGCGCAGAAGCCGGACAAGATCGCGATAGGGCTGTATCGGAGAAGGCCCACGCCGGCGCAGCAGCCGCGCCTTGAACATGCGCACGACGCCCGTCAGCAGCGGCGCCAGCAGCACGACGAGCGACATCTGGAGGGCCTGGGCGAAAAGGGCAGATATCATGACCATAGCGCCAGTACCAGAAGCAGGAGGACGAGCGTTATGAAGACCAGGCTCAGATAGCGCCGGATGGTCAGGAATTGCAGATAGTTGAGTTTTTCGGCCGCAAAGCCGACGGCGCCGACGATGGGCAGGTAGAGACCTTCCCAGATATAATCGTGCATTTCCAGGGCGAACCGTGCGGGTCGGAGATCGCCGGGTGACGGCATGGTGACGCGGTCGCGCGCGCGAAAGATCAGCGTGCCGAAGACGCGCCGGATGGGCTGGGCGAAACTGCTGGCGGAATATTGCGTTGCCGGGCTATTCACCGGAAAGCCGCAATCCCAGGCCGGCGCTCGTCGAATACGCCGCGAGCCAAAGCGGTGGACGAGATAGGCCGTGAGCGACGCCGAAAAGACGATGAAGAGGAAAACGAGCAAGCCGTTATAGGAGCTGCGAGCTTCGGCGATCGGCACGATCGACAGCCACGGAATGTCCGTCTGCACCGGCATCCGCTGGCCGATCAGCAAAAGCGTCAGCGGTGCGAGTGCATCGATGACGACCCCCGGCAGGATGCCGGCGGCAAGGCAAAGGAAGGCCAGCATCGACATGGCGGCGAGCGAAAAGCGATCGACTTCCATCGCCCGTTCGGCCGGCAGGCTGCGGGCACGGCCAAGAAACGTCACGCCGAACACCTTGACGAAGCAGGCAGCTGCAAGGGCCGCGGCAAGGGCGAGCAGGCCGCCTACGGCCGGCACCAGCAGCTTCAATCCCCATTGCGGCAGGGCCGGGCTCTGCAGGACAGCCTGAAATGCCAGCCATTCGGAAACGAAACCATTGAAGGGAGGAAGAGCCGAGATGGCAACACAGCCAACGAGAAAAACCAGGCCGGTCACCGGCATGCGATGGATGAGGCCACCGAGTTTTTCCATGTCCCGTTCCCCGGTTGCCGTCAGCACGGCGCCGGCGCCAAAGAAAAGCAGGCTCTTGAAGAAGGAATGGTTCAGAATATGGAATAGCGCGGCGGTCAGCGCTAAAGCCGCCGCCAGCCCCATGCCGTTCGCCCTGAACGCAAGCGCCAGACCGAGGCTGACGAAGATGACGCCGATATTTTCAATGGTGCTATACGCAAGCAGACGCTTGAGGTCGCTCTCCATCAGCGCGTGCAGAATGCCAAGAACCGCGGTGATGCCGCCGATCGCCAGAACGACGATGCCGAACCACCATGCCGGCGCGCCGAGGAGATCGAAGACCACGCGGATGAAGCCGTATACCGCGACTTTGGTCATGACACCGCTCATGAGCGCGGAAACATGACTGGGGGCGGCCGGATGCGCTCGCGGCAGCCAGACATGCAAGGGCACCAGTCCGGCCTTGGATCCAGTGCCGATCAACAGCAAAACGAGCACCAAGCCCGAGGTCAGCGGCGCATGGTCGGCGGCACGCATCGTAGCGAAACTGTAATTGCCGTCCGGTCCCGCAAGCAGACCGAAGGCGAGCAGGAGAGTGAGCGTGCCGAAACTCGCCATGACGATATAGAGATAGCCGGCTTTCCGGTTGCCGGTATCGCGATGATGGGCCATCACGAGTGCCCAGGAGGCGAGCGACATGAACTCCCAGGACATCAGGAAGGTGAAGGCGTCATCCGCAAGGATCACGAGATTCATGCCGGCGACAAAGGCCGGGAAGAACGGCAGCACCCGGTGCGGCGCATGTTCGTGGCGGCCGTAGCCGAGCGCATACACGCTCGAAAGCATGCCGCCGAAATTGACGACGGTTAGAAAGAAGGCGGATAGCGCATCCAGACGGAAATGACTGCCGAGCCACGGCAGGCCGATCGGAAGCACGAGCGTAGATGCGGTATTGGGAGAAACCACCGTGGCGAGCGCGCCGATCGCTACGGCAAAGGCGATTGCCGACAGACCGAAACTTAGGCCATAGATGAGCTTCGTTGCCTGTTTCGATCGGGCGATGCAAACCGCAAGAATTGCCGTTGCAAACAGGAAGACCGAGCACAGCAGGATCGCGGCCAGGGAGATCATGAGCGAGGTCCCGTTCCTCGTCCGGGCAATCCCGGCGCCCCGCTCTCCGACCGCTTGGTCTTCAGCCTGACGCCGCGCCCTCCATCCGGGCTGACCGCGCCTTCGTTGATCACCTCAATGCCGGCTTCGCTTAAAGCCGCCAG
Organism: Rhizobium sp. ZPR4; assembly: GCF_040215725.1. Classification (NCBI taxonomy): domain Bacteria; kingdom Pseudomonadati; phylum Pseudomonadota; class Alphaproteobacteria; order Hyphomicrobiales; family Rhizobiaceae; genus Rhizobium; species Rhizobium sp. ZPR4. The sequence goes on along the minus strand of NZ_CP157969.1, from coordinate 584,914 downwards.
CAATCGCATCAGGGAATCAACATTGCCGCGCACGACGTCGGGGCTTGCCTCCATCCGTTGGATTGTCGGAACGGATACCCCCGCCAATTCCGCGAGTTGGCGCTGATCTATACCAAGAAGGGCTCTTGCGGCACGCATCTGTGCGGCGGTGATCATGGCGGAACCATCACTTATGCTTCATAAGCTCTGATGTTAGCAGTTTAGCGCATGCTTACTGATGTATCAAATCACATTTATGATGCGGCATCTTCACACAAAGCCAAAAGCTCACTTGTGAGAACGCCCTGCCGAGTAGTAAGACAAATCGTCATCATTTCGGACAGTTGGCCTTCATGGAAATCGCCACAACCCAATCTCGCAACGCCGGGAATGGAGGAGAGCTTGACGGTTTCTGGTTCAGGTTCGGAAAGATGTTCGGCCTGAATTCCGGGAAAGAGCAAAGGCTTCCGATGTCCCCGATCCGTATCCGCCAGAAGTAACTCGCATGCTTGTAAGACAAGGCACTCATCGCAACGAGAAAATTGACCGCCGGCTGGCGGCTTGCCTGGCGGCAATCGCCGGCGCATTGAATGCATCGGCCTTCTACGCTGTCGGCTTCTTCTCGGCCAACATGACGGGCAATGTATCGACGCTGTCCGATCACCTTGCCGAGGGACAGTGGCTGTCTAGCCTGTTTTACGGCGGGATTGTAATTGCCTTCATCTTGGGTGCGGCGGCGTCAACGCTGATTGTCAACGCCGGTCGCCGGCGCAATATTCATGCGATCTATGCTTACAGTATTCTGACCGAGGCTATCTTACTTGCCGCGCTTGGCTGCGCGGATCTCTGGTTGCTTGCTGCCTGGCGCACTCCGGTTCTCGTCCTCGGGCTTGCATTCCTGATGGGCCTTCAGAACGCGGTCGTCACCCGCATCTCGGACGCCCGGGTTCGCACCACGCATGTTTCCGGGATGGCAACGGATATAGGCATCGAGCTGGCCGTTGCCCTGGACGCCTTGCGTGGGCGTGAGCAGCCTTCGGAGGCGCGGCACAATCTGGGCAAACTCCGATTGCATCTTTACACGATTGTTTCATTCCTCCTTGGCGGTGTCCTGGGAGTGTTCGTGTATCGAGCCATCGGCGGCTATCTTCTCCTGCTGGCCGCCGCTGCCCTGGTCGCAATCGCACTTGACGCAATCTTACGGGCAAGGAGGGTGCTTGTTCCCCATGAGAGCTATTGACGATTGATTTTGTCTCAGCGGCACAGGGGTATTGGCCTCGGAATCGTCACCGGAAACCTCCTAGCGGTTCCATGATCGCAAGCCAAAGCCGGGGATTTTCAGCTTAACGTCAGTCGATGACGCTATTTGCCCAAAAAAGACACGTTGCGGCTGTATGCGCACATCGGCAGGTTTGGAGAGTTGAATTTGAATCTTGTTCTTCGGCGCTCATTATCTCCAGCGCCAAACTTCGGACATGGGCCGAGCGGCCTTGCGTATCGTCGGGACATCGACGGCCTGCGGGCTCTGGCTATCATTCCCGTCGTTCTCTACCACGCGGGCATCCCCGGCTTTGGTGGCGGTTTCGTCGGCGTCGACGTGTTTTTCGTCATCTCCGGCTTCCTGATGGCATCGCTGATTTCAAGCGAGATCGCAAAGGGCGAGTTCAGTCTCGTTCAATTCTACGAGCGCCGTGTCCGTCGGATTTTCCCGGCATTGTTTGCTGTCCTGGCCACATCTTCGGTTGCGGCATGGTTTCTGCTGATGCCGGCCGAATTTGCCTATTTCGCTCGCAGTTTGAAGGCCGCATCCCTGTTCACATCGAATATTCAATTCGACAAGGAGAGCGGATATTTCGATATCGGTGCGCAGATGAAGCCGCTGCTGCACACCTGGTCCCTGGCGGTCGAAGAGCAGTTCTACATTCTGTTTCCTTTGCTATTGCTGGTCGTCAACCGATTTGCGCAACGGTATGTCGCGCCGATCCTGGCTGGATTACTGGCCGTCTCATTCATGGCAAGCACCTGGACGCTGTTCCGATCTCAGCCTGACGCATTTTATCTGCTGCAATTTCGCGCATGGGAGCTGCTCCTTGGAGCGCTGTTGGCCTTCGGTGTCCTACCGATGCCAAAGCAGCCCAAGGTGCGAGCAGGGCTGGCCACTGCCGGTGTGCTTCTGATCGCGATTGCCATCGTCGGGTTTAGCGACCGGACACTCTTTCCAGGCCCGGCAGCCTTGATACCCTGTCTTGGTGCGGCGCTGGTGATTCACGCGCGAGACGAGCTCGGGCCAGCGAGCAGAATTCTGCAATCGCGACCCATGGTGTTCGTGGGGCTGATCTCCTATTCCCTTTATCTCTGGTACTGGCCGCTCATCGTCTTCAGCCGGGAGGTGACGGGACGAGAGCTTTCGCTGATGCAAGGCAGCCTGATCGTTCTGACGTCTGTCGCCATGGCCATCATCTCATGGCGCTTCATCGAGCGGCCGTTCCGTGGACGCGGTAGCCATGTAAAGCGCATGCCGCTATTTGCCAGCGCGCTGACCGTCGTGATCGCCATTGCCGGATTGGGAGATTATGTCGCTCATCACGGTGGCGTACCGGGGCGACTGCCGGCGGATGTGCAGCGGGTCTATGCTTCCACCTATGATCAGAGCCGCTTCAGCCTGCCGCCGTGCTTTGCCGAATCCGATACGGCGGGGCGCTCGGCTGCAGGGATTCGTGCAGGCAAGCTTTGCCCGCTCGGGCCTGACAACTCGGCGAAGCCCTCTTTTCTCGTCTGGGGTGATTCCCATTCCGGTGCGATGGCGCCGGCCATCGATGCCGCTGCGAAACAGGTTGGCATCACCGGGCTCTTCGCGGGACATTCGTCGTGCCCGCCCTTGCCCGGTGTTCAGCTCACGCCGCGCGGCGATACCGAGCTCTGTGGCGACTTCAACGGCGCGGTGCGCGATCTAATTGCCGCACAACATATTCCGCTGGTCTTCCTGGTGGCTTACTGGCCCAAATATGTCCACGATGCCGAAATGCCCAACGAAGGGCCATATTTCGATCCGTCGGTGCCGCCTCCATTGGAGGATCGGTCGGCATCCGTCGTCCAAGCAATGGACCGTCTGATCGCGGACCTGACCAAACAGGGCACCAGGGTCGTGCTGGTGTCGGATGTTCCCGAAATGGGTCGCTACATGCCGGAAGCCATCGCCAAGGCGATGATGCGAGGCACGTCGATGGATGTCGCGCCGCCGCTCGACTACATCGAGAAACGGCAGGCGCTCTCGCATGCGATCCTGACCCGCCTTGCTGCGAAGTATGGGATTGCAATCATCGATCCGCTTCCTTTGCTTTGTGGCAGCGGTCGCTGCGATTCTGTGCGGAACGGTCTGCCGCTCTACAAGGACGCTGACCACCTCACGGCGACTTTTGCAGCGACCCTCAGTCCTCTCTATATTCCTGCGTTGTCCAAACTCGTCGATTAAGTCAGGGCGCGATCAGTGCCGACCTCAACCCATCTCCGTGAGGCGCTTCCAATTTCTCATTGGGCTGGGCATCGCCGTGACCGGGAGCTGTTCACGGATTGTGCCGCTGGCATTAAGGACAGGTCTTTGGCCGGATCGAGCCACGGGAAGACAGCGCGAGCAGCGGCTCCGCCTTATCTCGCAGCTATTTTTCCCCGTGAGGTATCCAGTTGCCTTCCAGGCGCATGGAAAGGCCGGCATCGTCCTCGATGCGCTTGGCGACATGAAGCTCGGCGGCGTTCGCGCCGTAGCGGCTTGCCGCCAAAGCGAACGCTCCTTCCGCAGCCGTTGTCATCGGCATCGCAGATCGAACATTCCGGTTCAGTTCCTGGATAAGGCGGAGGTCCTTCAGGCAGAGGTCGAGGCTAAAGCTGGGGTCGTAGTGGCCAGCGAAGATCGACGGCGCGTCATGACGGACCACAAAGCTGTCGCCAACACTATTCTGGATCGCATGCCAGAGAGTGCCGAGTTCGACTCCATTGGCCATGCCAGTGGCAAAGCCTTCCCCGATGGCGGCCGCTGCAATGAACCAGAGCTGGTTGGTCACGAGCTTCACGACATTGCCTGTTCCGAGAGCACCACAATGAATGACCATGCCGAGATGGGCAAGCACGGGTTCGATGCGCCCGAAGGTCGCATGGTCACTTCCGGCAAATAGCGTCAGCTTGCCGTTCCGGGCACCGTCGACCGCTCCGGTCACGGGAGAATCGACCACGCTGACGCTTTCGGGTGCCTCATCCCTGAGGCGGAATAGAAGTTCGTTGCGGTTCGTCGTCAGGTCGACCCAGATGCTACCGCTTTTGAGGCTCGCAAGCGCGCCACCTTCCCCCGACATGACCTTTTCGACATGGTCGGGCCTCGGAAGAGAGGTGAGGAAAATATCAGCCTGGGCTGCGCATTCGTTGGCCGAAGATGCAGCGATCGCACCAGCCGAAACAACTCTGGCCAACGCTTCCTGGCTGAGATCAAACGCGGTTACTTGATATCCCGCAGCCACCAGCCTGAGCGCCATTGGGCCACCCATATTACCCAATCCAACAAACCCGATGTGCGGTAGCGACATTTTCCAATCCCTGTACGTTGTTGACATCACGGATTGTAGGTTGACATGCCAGCCTGTAAACCTTGCTTATTTTCATCCTAATGAGGAACCTCAGGTTATCACTTCATGAAGAGATATCGTCTGAATCTGCCGCCACTCGACACGTTGTTGTTCTTCGAGGCTGCTTATCGGGCCGGTGGTTTCAGGCGTAGCGCCGCCGAGATGAACGTGTCTCAGGCGGCAGTGAGCAAGCGTATCCGACAGCTTGAAGAGTGGATGGGCGAACCTCTGTTCGTCAGGGATGGCAATCGGCTGCGCCCGACGCCGCTGGGCGAAAAGCTTTATCAGACTTCGAGCATGACGCTCGAATTCCTGCATCAGGGTCTGAGTACGCTTCGGATCCAGGCGCGGCGGCCGCTGTCGATCGGTGCGAATACGCCTGTCGGCATGTTCTGGCTGACGCCGCATCTGCGCGACTTCGGCTTGTCGTCGAATGCTTGCCCAACCCGCGTGATCACATCCGACGACCCGCAGGACCTGTTCGACCATGACAACGATCTCACCGTGACCTATGGTGACGGCGCGCTGCCGGGCCGCATATCTACGAGACTTTTCGGTGAAGAGCTGACCCCAATGGCCTCTCCGGAGATCGCCGATCGTTTTGATGGTGTGTCGTCGATACACGAAATCCCGCAGGATCGCCGTCCGGCCCTGTTGAACTTCGAGCGCGCGTCCCCCGATTGGGTTGATTGGCGGGTGTGGTTTCAGAGGGTTTCATTCCCAGATTTCGACGCTTGGCCCAATAAGACGCTGTCGACCTATTCGCAAACGATCGGGGACGCGATTAAGGGCAAGGGCATCGCGCTCGGCAGCATCAGGTTGCTAAGGGCCGAAGTTGCGTCGGGCAGCCTGCGGCGGATCGGAAGCGAAGTTCTGACCTCCGGTCGCGGCTACTATATATCTCACGGTGAGCGCTCCGGCCTGTCCGAAGGTGCGAAGAGCCTCATGGAATTTCTGATCATCGCCGCGCGTCGGGAAGCTGGCTGACCAGGGAGTCCGCAACGGGCCGGCAGGTGAGGTAGCCTTGCCTCAAATCCGGGCCATCGTTTTCTGATGCGCCGGGGTTGAGTGGGTTCCTGCTGCTCAAGCACGTGTAGCGGTTCGGCCTTGCGGCGGTGTAGCCGCACCAGCAATACGTGGGGAGCGTCACGATCGATGCGCAGGGCAAAGATCCTGTCGAACCGTCGCCGGAACGCCGGAATTGTCTATGGGGGCTTCTACCTGAGTGGCGGGCAAGCGCCTTGTTCAGGCGTTGATGAAACAACGTGAAATCCGCCTCGGGACTGTCGTGAACTGCCTTACCAGCCATAGCTGAAGGTCGCACCAACGCCGTTATCCCCATCCTGCACCACGTCGGTTTCCGTATTTCGCCCATATTGGAAAATGCCATAGGCATTGTTGTTGCCGTTCTGCCGCAAGGTCGCGGAATGACCATCGCCCTGCTGCCGGATGAAGCCGAGGTTTCCACGGCCAGCCTGAGCGATGCCAGCCGCGTTATCCCGGCCCAGCTGCCGGATGTTGGCGCCCTTCAGACCGCGGTAGAGCGAATAGACGCGCAGTCCGGTTGAGAAAAGATCTGCATCCTCGGCATTATCAGGCGCGAGATTGAACGAGATCCGGCCGCCGGCATAGGCTGGCACAGACAAGGCTGCTTGTCCCAGGCTCCCGGCAAGAAGAGTGACGGTAAGGATCTTAAACACATTGCGGGTCATCCTGATCTCCATTGGCCGGCTGCCTTAGCCGATGATCAACTTTCGCATCTTTAAGCTGAACCCAGTCGGAATTGCCCGTTCAGTTGTCGTTCAGTCGTTTCGGCCGGATCAAAAGCAAAAGGACGCCGGAAACCGGCGTCCTTTTTAAGGGATTCGCAGAACGTAGAGACCGACTAGTCGCCGCCGATCTGCTTCGTGCAGCTGAAATTCTTGTCCCCGATCACGACATCCAGTGTGGCTTTGTATTCGGCTCCTTTGGAGTCGAGCGAGACGGAGCTGAGGATTGCCGGATGTCCGGCTGTGGCCTCAAAGTCGCCGCTCTGGTTGATCGTGGAGCTTCCGCCGCCTCCTGATTTCTCGACATGGAAGGTGTAGGTCCCGCCGACATGGCTGTCGGCGTGGACGAGTGCATCCAGTCTCACCATACCTGCTCCAGGCGTCGCCTTGATTTCGCAAAGCTGCGCCTCATCGGATTGGTTGGCAGTCGTCATGGCCGCAACCGCGCCGACGGGAAGCAGAACCAGCGCAAGAATGGCGATCAGGCGGCGTGGATGTTTGACGCTATTTGGCATGGGTCATCTCCCCTAGTGGTCTGCCGTTGCAATTCCGACCTTTTGCGCCATCGCACAGCCGCTTACGGGCAGGCCTGGACGAAGGCCGCGACATTGCCGTTGCCGCCCTGGCTTACATTGGCGCTGCAGCCATGGCCGACCTGGACGCCAGCCGCGATGTTACCATTGCCGTCCTGGGTAAGAATGGTCGTATGGTTGGAGCCAAATTGGCCGATGCCGGCGACATTGCGGTCGCCGTTCTGATAGGTGGCGCCGTAATTGTCATTGCCTTCCTGGCCGATAGCCGAAAGGTTGTGGCGACCATATTGATGGCCGACAATCCGGTTGTAGCCGCCGTTCTGGTAGGTCCTGATCCGGTTTCCATATCCTTCCTGCGCACCACCGGCAGAATTCGACCAGCCATATTGTTCGATACGCACATCGTTGGCCATGGCGGGTACTGCGGCGGTAAAGCCAACGAGAGCGACGAGTGCGGTTGCAATGAAAGACGTGCGGATCATGACTGTGTCTCCTCAGGCGGATAAGACCGCGGTTGAACGTCTTTCTTTTAGACGCTCTCTTTGGAACGGAAGCTGAAGGTATCATTCAGTCGAGGTTCATTCGCCGGGATCGATGCCCGCTGACATTGCGGAGCTGATACCCGAAGAAGTTTGACGTTTCGCAGGAGGGTTGTCAGGGAGTAGCAGATCCTAACGTGAGTGCCGGATGTTGGGATTGAACGAATTTATGGTTCAGGAGCAGGTTGCGCTCTATCGGCGCCCTGTCGGGTAACTTTCATCGCGCGACGAGAGCCTTGGCGGTTCGTTATCGTTTCTTCTTCTGCCAGCGTTCGACCAATCTGCGGGTCTCCCGATCCTTGGCACCGGAGCAATAATAGAGCAGCCATGGCGAACTGAGCCAGAATTCCAGCAGTTCGGGCGCATGGAGCATACGGTTCAAAACGGCGGTGCGATAATAAAAGGCACGGGTGTTGCCGTAGGCGTCAAAGGCGCCAACGCCGACCCCTGTTGGAAGCCATTCCTTTTCGATCATGGTGGCAAGCACAGGATCGTCTTCAGGGTGATGGATCAGGAAGAACAGAAGCTGGCAGCAGCGAGCGCGGGAGAAATGCTCCAGCCCTTCCAGAAACCAGTCTGCGCCGGGATGGTAATTCGAATAAAGGTGCAGAGCATAAGCACGCATCGCGGCAACGAGACCGGATCGCCAGCGTTGGTGGCGATCACCGTAGTCGGCAAGAGCGAGATGCGTTTCCAGCGATGGGCGTTCCGAAAACGCCTGCTCGATCATTGCCGGCAAATCCGGCAGGGCGAAATGCGCCGCTGCTGCCTGCCGGCAATCCTCTCTGTCGAACATGGCGAGCATGGCAAAGACCTTATCCGCCTTGTCCGGCGGAAGGTGTGACATGCGCTCGATGAGGTCACGTGCGTAACCGGCCTTGAGCAGCCGCCACGTGAAATTGACGGCCTCGCCATGGCCCCGATCGTTCAGCATCGGCTCGAATGCCGGTGCATAGACGAATTTGCCCTCAATCCATTCACGACGGATTGGATTTGGCTGATGATCTGCAATGATGCCGATGGCTTGGTCGAGATCGAACGATGCCGGATTGTGCCCCACATCCCAACAAAATCGCGCCAGTCTCGGGTCATCCCAGTCGCGAAGACGCGAAAGGCTCGGATGTGGAAAAAGGGAAGAGAGCGGGATGGCGTCGTCTGTGAACTGTTTGCGGCCTATCGACCATGTCGACGTGTCGAAGGCCTCTTTCGCTGCAATGTCAAAGTCGCCATCCGAGGCGCGGGTGAACAGCCGCCGCGTCCTCACCACCGGGTCGCCGGATGCAATCAGCCGCTTTGAAAGCCAGCAGCGCTTCTTTTTCTTGCCGTCCCACATGTCTTCACGCATCGCGCAAAGCGGATTGAGTGCGAGGTCGTCCTCCTGGAAATGCCGCCGACGAACATAATCATCGAGAAAAGCGTGATAGGCAGGCGTCTCGGCCAGAGCTGCCAACCATTCGTTCTGGCGCGTATCCTGCGTCCAACCCATCTTGGTGGCGTCCTCCAGGTCGAAACGCCAAATCGTTCCGTAGCCATATTGCACCATGGCGCGGGCGAGTAAGAGGGCTTCGTCAAAACGACCAAGAGCGGCAAGAACACATACGGCATTGAATTCAAGATGGCCGCGGCCGCAGCTTCCGACCGTGGTAACATCGAGCGGGCCTAGCAGTCCTCGGTTTTCGATTACTGACAAGGCACGCCTGGGCTGCTCGGTTAGCAGCGCGTTGAAAATGAAGAATTCTTCAAAATCATAGGTTTGTATCAGATTTCGGTCGGGCTTGAAGCCAGCGAGAATCTTCTCCTGGCGATCTAGGAGCCAATCTCGCTCGATCGAGAACGGTCCATAGGAATCGATAGTTGGATGAGCAAGAATCGGCGCAAGAGTGTGGGCGTCCGGGAGAACCCAGTGCAGTTTGCGGCGTAGCATGTCGTCGATCAGCAGCATAACCGAAAACGCCGTGGCGTAATCCGCGGTGGCGAGGGAGGCCCGAATGGTGCTGAGATGCAGATAGGGAAATGCGTTTACGAGATCGCCGAAATTGCTGCCGCGAACATAGTATCTATGGTCGGGCGCAAAGAGGTCAGCCACGCGCCCCAGAACGGTCTCGATCTCGCCGGGCCTATCGGCTCTGATCAAAGCACTGGCCATCATGGCGCTGAGGATACCGACGAGCGGATGCGGCTTGTTGTTTTCCGAGATGACGCGTGCAAGAGGCCGAGGATCAGCGCTCAACGCCAGCAAAGGCTCGTCCGGATTGGGTGAGTTCATGCAGTCCAGTACCCAGGCCACACATGTATCGATCTGGAATTCCGATTGCTGCATATGGTCTCCGAAAGAAATTCGAGCAAAGCAGGCGTATCTGACAACTGCGAAGGATGATGCCGCAGCCGGCTATTTTCTGTCTCCAATCCACTTTTCTCGAATGAGGAACCGGCGGAAGTGCAGCCATTGATTGAAAGGTAGAAGCTCCGCAGCAAAGACGCAACCACTTGTAGGGCCTGAATGAGCTCGGGTGTCACGCGGCCCCAATCTGCCCCCTTTGCGGGGATATTTATGGGCGGTCATAGCGGAGCATGACGTCGAGACCTCCCATATGCGAATAGGAGCAACCCGTTCTACGATCTGCGTTCGTTCCTTCGCTTTCATGATGAGCGGTTGAGGTGACGGCCAAAACTGGTTATCAGCCCGTTCGTCCAATTTGCGAACAGTAAGGTTATAGCCGTATGGCTCCAAGTTTCCTCGTCACCCATTCCGGCGGCTTTCATGCTGACGAAGTGTTGTCCAGCGTCATTCTCACACGACTTTTCCCTGACGCGCGGCTTGTTCGCAGCAGGGCGCCGGAATGGATCACGCCCGGCGCCGATCGCGTCGTCTATGATGTTGGCAGCGCTTATGATGCGGCCGCCGGGATTTTCGATCATCACCAGCGCGGTGCACCGCAGCGCGATGATGGTCAGCCCTTCAGTTCGTTCGGGTTGATCTGGAAACATTTCGGCCGCGACTATCTGACCGTTCTCTCTGTCCCGAGCGCCTTCGTCGAGACCGTGCATACCGCTTTCGATGCCAGCTTCGTCTTGCCGATCGACCTGGTCGACAATGGCGCACTCAGCCCGGATAGCGCCGGTTTGCTGGCCGGATTGACCCTGCCGTCCTTGCTTGAAACATTGAAGCCCGTCTTCGACGATGCGGATCCGCAGGCGACCGACCGGGCATTTCATACTGCCGTCGCGATCGCCCGCAGCTTCGTCGATGCGAAGATTGCCGGGATCCATGCGAAACTGCGCGCCGAAGCGTTGGTGCTGCAGGCGATTGCGTCTGCGGGGGAGGGCCGCGTTCTCGAACTGCCGATGGGCATGCCATTTCGTCCGGCAATCATGAAAGCGGGTGCCGATCATCTCTTGTTCGTGGTCCACCCGCGCGAGGCCGATTGGTGCCTGACCGGAATTCGCCGTGCGGAGGAGGGATTCGAACTGCGCGCCGACCTTCCGGCGGCCTGGGCGGGGTTGAGCGGTCACGATCTGGAAGTGGCCACCGGAACTGAGGGTGCCAGTTTCTGCCATAACGGCCGTTTTATTGCCGCTGCCAAAACGCGAGAGGCCGCGCTCGCTCTGGCTAGGTTGGCCGTGGAGGATGCGGAGAAAGGAGCCGGTTGAGTACCAGCTCGAGGCCGAGCTTGCCCGTCGCCTCATCAGGTAAGCTCGGCGGAATACCGAGGGCACCAGCGGGTGGGGCAGTTCGGCCAATTGCCCGTTATCATTTTGCAGCCAGGGGCCGGATTGCCCCTCAGCTTTGCATCCCGTTCAGATCGACTGGAAATGTCCGGGTGAAATTATCTGGGGATGATCCGGCCCCGCCGTTGCTCCCATCAGCGTGCATTGGCACGATCAAGACATCGAAATGGAGGCCCATGATGCGCTTATCCGCCCCGCCGATGTCGAAAGAACGACTTGCGCAGTTGCTGGCCGGTTTTTTGCCGGATCCCAAACAGCAAGGGGCTCACACCGCTATGCGAAACCAGGAAACTGGAAAAGCGATATGTGAAGAAGGCTCGGCTGGCGGATCAAATTCACAGTGACCTGTGATCGTTATGGAAGCGCAGCCTGATCTATCGACGCATCACGACCTCGAATATAATTTGTGATGCTGTAGCCGCGCCGGTTCAGATCCGACCAAGAGCAAAAGAACTATCCGCGCCCCCTGACCGGTCCTTCAGGCGCGTGGCTTGAGTTTTTTCCGGATTTGATGGCGCCCCGCTGCTCCCAGGCTCCGCACTGTCTCGGCTTTGTCGGAGGCTGAGCCGACCTGTCGAAGACTCAGATTTGCGGCCGATGATTTATGAACGGACAGCGTATTTTCCGAAAACATGTCAGCTGAGACTTCGTCCATCCGATGAAAAGGATCGCTCGAATTAGAGCGTTGGTCGCTGCATGAGAGGCTTTCGGTCGTATCGGCGAGCCGATACCCGCCGGTATTGCACCTCGTAAGTCGTGTTGGAGAAGAAGTTTGTTCATCATCAGACCAAAGTCCGTGTTCAACGCAGATCCATTTGGATATTGGAGGACTGCCCCCGGTCGCCGACACCACTGCCACCCGTCGGCGGTCTGCCCTGCCACCGGACTAACCTCAGGTGGCAGGGCGAAGCTTTAATCATCCATCCCGGATGATCATCGTCCTTGATTGGATGAGAGTGGCAAATGCCTGTAGGAAGGATTGCTTTCGCCTCGCGCTAGAAAAACTGCCTTTGGATCTTCGGGTTTCGACACGATCATTTTCGCGACGGGCCCGGTGCCCGGTAACGCCAATTTTCGGAGCGAGCAAATGTCGATCAATCGCCGCCACTTCAACCAATTGCTGCTCCTTGGAGGCGCAGGCCTTGCCTTGGGAGGCAACGTGTCATGGGCAAGCGCCGCGGAGACGCCGGTGAGCGGCGGAACCCTGAACTGGGCCTATTATCCCGATCCGACGGCGCTGATCGCGATCAATACATCTTCCGGCACGGGCCAGGCGATCGGGCCGAAGATCAACGAGGGGCTGCTCGATTTCGATTATGATCTCAACCCGACGCCGCTTCTGGCGACCTCGTGGTCGGCAAGTGCTGATGGACTTCGCTACACCTTCGCACTCCGCAAGGGCGTCAAATGGCATGATGGCAAGGATTTCACCTCGCAGGATGTCAAGTTCACCGTCTTCCGCCTGAAGGAGGCCCATCCGCGTGGGCGTATCACCTTCCAGAACGTGACGGATGTCGAAACGCCCGATCCGTTGACCGCGGTGATCGTTCTTTCGAAACCGGCCCCCTATCTCATTTCAGCCCTCGGCAGCTCGGAATCGCCGATCGTACCGAAGCATGTCTATGAGACCTTCAAGCCAACGGAACAGCCGACGCTTGCCCAGACGATCGGCACCGGGCCGTTCATCCTCAAGGAATGGGTACCCGGCAGCCATTTGATTTTCGACCGCAACCCCGATTACTGGGATGCGCCGAAGCCCTATCTCGACCGTGTCGTCCTGCGCGTCATTCTCGATCCGGCGTCAAGGGCCGCGGCTCTTGAGACCGGAGAGGTCGACATTGGCGCCAATCCCGTGCCGCTATCGGATATCGAGCGGCTGAAGGCCAATGCCAACCTGGTCGTCGATACCACGACCTACGCCTATTCCGGGCCGCAGCAGCAGCTGTTCTTCAACTACGAGAATGAAATCCTGACGAAGAGGGATGTGCGGCTGGCGATCGCGCACGCCATCGACCTGCAGAAGCTCGTGGATATCGCCCTGTTCGGCTATGCGCAGGTTTCGCCAAGCCCGATCAGCACAGCCTTGCCGAAGTGGTATGATCCGAGCATCAAGGCGCGCGAACCCGATCCCAAGCTTGCCAACAAGCTTCTCGACGATGCGGGCTACCCGCGCGGCGCCAATGGCACGCGTTTCAAGCTGAGGCTTGCCTATAATTCCTTTCTTCAGCCCTCCTATGCCGATTTCATCAAGCAATCGCTTGCCGCGGTCGGCATCGATGCCGAAATCCTCAAACTCGATCTCGCCACCTTCCTGAAGACGGTCTACACGGATCGTGCCTGGGATCTGGTGATCGAATCCCTCTCCAACACGTTTGATCCGACGCTCGGTGTACAGCGCGCCTATTGGTCGAAGAACTTCAAGATTGGCCTGGTTTTCTCCAATGCCAGCCATTACGCCAATCCGGAGGTCGATGCACTGCTGGAAGCGGCTGCGATCGAGCCGGATGAGGAAAAACGCCGGCAGCTCTGGTACAAATTCCAGCACGTCATCCATGACGACGTCGTCTCCGTCGATCTGGTGGCGGCAGGTGCGCAGATCGTCGCCAACAGGCGGGTCAGGAATTTTGCGCCCGGCGCGCAGGGTATCAACAACAGCTTCGGCCAGATCTGGCTGAGCCCGAGTGCCTGACGACTTCGCCCCCACCGATCGAGCCGGCTATCCAAGCCGGCTCAGGGCGTTCCTCGCCGCGATCGTGCGGATCATGTGGCTCTGCGGCGCATGCGAACGGGCGGTGATCGCGTCGCGATGGTGGCGCTCCAACTGGAAATCGCGATTGAGGCCGGGGTTGCCGGCGAGTTCGAGCGCGAGGCTGGTGACGGCAACAGCATTGTCGATGACGACATGGCGAACATGCATGCCATCCATCCCCACCGGCCTGCCGGCATCGACATCCTCTCCAAGCGAGCGCAGCAGCCGCGCATTCGTTGCAAGCCGGACCTCTATTTCACCCAAGCCATCCTGAATACGCGGCACAGTCGCGATCGGCGTGCCAAGGCTCGTGGGTGTGTGGTTGCTGGCAAATACAAGAACGCGATCGCGCGCGGCCCTTGCCACGCCGTGATAGACCGCACCGAGCAGGCCAAAGAAGAAGGCCGCCGCGTGCTCATCGCGGCGGAGCGGTTCCGTGGCGGGCTGCGCCTCGATGACGTCGTCAATCGGGATCGATACGTCTTCGAGAATGATGTCGTCGCTCGCCGTTGCGTGCATGCCGGCCGCATTCCAGTTCTTTTCGATCCGAAAGCCGGCGGCGTCGGTCGGCACGAGAAACGAGGCAAGGCGAGGCTCTTCCTCGTCTGTGACGGCGAGAAGCGATACCCATTTCAGAACCGGGATGCCGGTGACATAGCTCTTATGACCGGAAATGCGCCAGCGATCGCCGTCACGGCGCGCGATGGTTTCCGGCAGGGCGCCGTGGGCCGGCGATCCGATGCGCGGTTCGGCCTGGGCGTTGTTGATCAGCGCCACGCCCTGCCTGTTTGCCAGAAGCACCCGCTCCGCCAGATGCACGGGCCATTTGCCGAGGCGGCGGATGGCAAAATGCGAGGTGTAGTGCATGGCAAGCACCAGCGCGGTCGATGGTTCGCCGCGGGCGATCTCGCTGATAACGGCCTGTGCCGATGTCAGGCCCTCGCCATGACCACCGTGATCGCGTCCGCTGACGAGACCGAGCAGGCCGGTATCGAAAAGCCTGTCGAAGTTTTCGAAGGGAAAGGCGCCGGTCGTATCGTGATGCGCGGCTGTCCTGGAAAAATCCTCGGCAAGGTCTTTCGCCTTGCCGATCAGCTCATCAGCCGTCTTTGTCATTGTCGTTGCAACCTGGTTCAGGCGACGGCCCGTTCGGCAAAGCCATCGATATGGCGGCGATCCACCCATTCGCCGATATCGAAATCGCCGGCCAGGAAACCGAAGTCGCGCAGGAAGTTCTTGTAGTGCTCGACGGCGTCAATCAGATCCGGCTCCAGTCCCAGCCCGAGGTGGCGATGGATTTCCGGGCCGTTTGCGGCAAGGACCTGCTCTTCCGTGGCACCGGATTCCCGGGCGACGAAGCGGCGGGTTTCCTCCGGATGGGCCTCTGCCCAGGCACTTGCCTTGAAGATCGCCTCGATCAGCTTGCGCACGAGATCGGGGCGTTCTTCGGCAAGGAGCTCGTCTATGGTCAGCACGCGCGGCGAGCCGGAATTGATACGGATTTTCGGATCGGGATGAAAACCGAATTCGACAACCTGAACGGCGCCGAGGAGGTTGGCGACGTTGATCCCGGCGGTTCCCTTGACGTAGATCGCATCCACCTCGCCGCGCAGGAGAGCGGCGATCTCTTCGCCATAGGCCTGTCTGCGCTTAAGGCCGAAGAGCGACGGCCCCTCCTGGCTTGCGAGCACGGAATCGGCAAGAGCAATCTCGACGATTTCGACATCGTCCTTGGAAATACCCTCAAGCGAAAGGGCCGAGATGAGGCCCTTGAGCGCCGTGGCGCGCATGAAGTCGACGATCCCCTCCGGGCGCCGGGCGATGCCGAAGCGTCGGCCCTTGAGATCCCTGGTCGTCTTGATGCCGGTTCCCGGCAGCGTGATGATCGCCTGAAACTCGTCCGTCCAGGTAATGCCGACAAGGCGGGTACGACGCCCTTCCGAGCGGGCGCGAATGGGCGGCACATTGCCGCCGTGGCGGAAGGACCAGTCGAGCGTATGGTTGAAATGGCTCTGCCGGATGTTTCGATCCGGAGAATCGATGATGGATTTCAGCGTGACGCCTTCGCTGCGAAAGCCGTCTTCGAGATAGCCGAGCTGCGCGGCCAGACCCACAGGCGTCGGAACAGGGCAGCGTGTGTACCAGATTTCGGAAATGGCATTGCTGGTCATGATCGTTCCTTTCAGTGGCGAAGCCCGGCCTGTTTCATCAGCGGCAGGACTTCCTCGCCGAAGAATTCCAGATCGTCGCGGAAATCGAAGAAGCTGAGCTGCAAGCCGTCGATGCCGGCCGCCTTCAGCTTGACGAACTGATCGACAACCTGCTCCGGCGAACCGATGACGCGAATATTGCCGCCGATGAAGCGATAGGGATCCTGGGCGTCGCGCCCCTTCCAGGCATGGGCATCGGAATCCAGCGACTGGAAGCCCTTGCGGGAGCGCTGGTCGGCATGGGCGACGATCCGGTCGGCCAATTCCCATGCCTCCCTCTCGGTCGGCCGACAAATGACCATCGGATTGAGCAGGGTTCGCACGGTGCGGCCGACATCGGCGGCGGCGTTCTTCACTTTCTCAGTGTGAGCCGGCAGGGAGGCAAGGGCGCTGTCGATATCAGCGCCGGTCGGGCTGGTGATGAAGACGATATCCGAATAGCGGCCGGCAAAGGCGATGCCGGCATCCGAGCCGGTGGCGTTGACCAGGATCGGCCGACCAAAATTCGGTTTCGGCGTCACGTAGCCGCCGCCGAGCTTCCAGCTGCTTTCGCCTTCGAAGGAATAATTCTCGTCGTCGCTCCACAGCCGCTGTACGACCTCGAGAAATTCCGCTGCAAGCTCATAGCGCTTATCGTGTTCGATGCGCTGCCAGCCGAACATCTCGTGCTCGACGGCCCTATGGCCGGTGACGACATTGATGCCCCAGCGACCGCCGGTGATGTGATCGAGCGTAGCGCCGAACTTGGCGAGGTGCAGCGGATGCCAAGGGCCGTAAAGCACATGCATCGTGGAGATGAGCATGATCTTCTTGGTGAGGCTCGCAAGTGCTGCGGTTGAGACGAAGCTGTCGAGAGCCTGGCCGTCGAAGACGCCTCCATAGCCGCCCTTGGGAAGCCATTGGGACAGGGCGAAGACGAGGTCGAAACCCAGCTCCTCCGCGCGAAGCGTCAGCGCCTTGTTGTAGTCGAAACGCCAATCGGTGGAGCGTTCCAGTGTCGATTGTGTCCAGCCGCCGGCCTGGATCGGCAGGAAAAGGCCGAGAAGAACAGGTTGTTTCAAGGCCTGCGATAGCGGGCTGTCGGGAAAATCGGTCGGTGCTGCGAATTTCGGCAGGCCCACGATGGAGCCGGGACGGTGCTGAATGGACATGGCTTTCCCTTGCTTTCGATGCTTCAGGCAGTTGCGATGTAGGCGTAGGCAAGGCTACCGGCGATGCCTTCGCCACCGAGCGTGTGGTCGGAGATGCGCTTGTTGTAGATGGTGAGTTCGGGTTGGCTGACGATGTCGAGGGCGGGCAGATCCTCGACGAGGATCCCCTGGATCTCACGCCATTGCTCGGCCCGCTTTTTCGGATCGACTTCGACGGCGGCGGCTTCAAGAAGAGCGTCGACCTTGGGGTTGCTATAGGCGGAGCCATTGGAGAAAGGCACGCCCGGCTTGAAGTTCTTGCTCCAGTAAAGCCGTTGCACGCCGACGGTGGGATCGAAGAGATTGCTCATTCCTTCATAGGCGAAATCGAAATCGCGATCGGTGTAGATGCGCTTGGTGTAGGTGGCGAAATCCTGGCTGCGTACCGTCACCTCGACGCCGACCTTAGCGAGTGCCTGACGGATATATTCCGAGCCGCGGCTGTAGGGTTCGCCGCTCGGCACATAGTCGAGATTGAGACGAAACCGCACGCCGTCCGAACCACGTGGATGACCGGCCTCGTCGAGCAGCTTCTCCGCAGCGGCGAGATCGATCGGATAGGTCTTCAGATCGGCGACATACCATTTTGTCAGGTTGGGATTGATCGGGCCGGGGATCGCTTCGCCATAGCCGTAGTTGATGGTATTGCGGATTACCTCGCGGTCGATGACATGCGCGAAGGCCTGTCGGACGCGGATATCCTTGAAAACCGGCCTTTCGAGATTGAATTCGATACGGCTGACACCATTCGCATATTGATAGCCCCTTGTTTCGAGGGCGAGGCTCGCCACACCCTTGAGGCGATCGAGATCGCTGAGCGGAACGGGCGTCGATGGCGCCAGATCGATCTCGCCGGTCTCGATTGCGATCGAGCGGGCGGCGGCATCGGGAATGAAGCGGACGATCAAGTGGTCGAGATAGGGGCGTGGCTGGTCCCAATAATCGGGATTGCGCTCATAGACGATATGGCTGCCACGCACCCATTCCTTGAATTTGAAGGGGCCGGTGCCGATCGGGGCAAGGTTGACCGGATTTTCGGCGACTTTCGTTCCTTCATAGAGATGATGGGGAACGATTGGCGATTCCGAGGCGGCAAGCGCGGTAATCAGGTAAGGGGCCGGCTTGGAAAGCACCAGGACCGCGGTCAGGGGATCGGGCGTTTCGATTTCGACGAGGTTAAGAAAGGTGTTGCGCCCGCGCGGATGGACATCTTTGAGGGTTTTGATCGAGAAGGCGACGTCATCGGCGGTAAAGGGCTTGCCATCATGCCATTTGACGCCGTCGCGCAGCCTGAAGGTGTAGCGTAGCCCGTCATCGCTGACGGCCCATTGTTTGGCGAGGAGCGGCTGCGGATTGAGATCGAAATCATAGGTCAACAGCCCCTCGGTCACCTTCGGCGAGACATAGACCGAGTTGAAGGCCGTATGGGCGATCGTGGTCAGAACCGGCGGTTCGGCCGAAAGCAGAAGGGTTGCTGTACCGCCGCGGGACGGAGCGGCACGCACTGCTGTTCCGGTGGCTGCGATCACGCCGAATGCTGCCGACGAGAGCAGGAAACTCCTGCGTGTAATTGTAGGAAATCTATTCATCTGAAGTTGCCTCGTCTGTCTAGAGCAGCACTGCTGAGCCCGAATGGCTGCTGGTTTTATGTTCTCGAAGAGTGCGGTTCTCGTAGGTTGCTTTGTTGCCTTGCGCTCGCTTCTTGGAAGAATTGATGCGAATATCCCAAATATATGAAAATACATTCTAATTTCTCTGCATGATTTGAGAAATTTCAGAAATATCTACCAATATCGATTTGACAAAACCTACAGATTTAGTCAACTACTATTGCGATGCGGCGCCTGAAAATTCGATTGACGCTGCCGAGGAGTTTCGATGTCGGCTTATATGCGGATAGGGCGAACACTACGCCGGACAACCATTCAGGCGGTGCCGACCATGCTTGGCATCGTTATCCTGAATTTCTTCCTGCTGAAGCTGGCGCCAGGTGACGCGGCCGATGTCATGGCGGCCGAAGCCGGATCGGCGACTGTCGAGACGATGGCGGCCCTGCGCGAGCGTTTCGGCCTTGACAATCCGATCCTCGTGCAGCTGGCGAACTATCTCAACAATCTCGCGCATTTCAGCCTTGGCTTTTCGCCGCGCTACGGCATGCCGGTGGCCGATCTGATCGGCCAGCGATTGCCGGGCACCCTGACACTGATGCTGGCTGCGCTCATCGCGGCGATTGCGATCGGGCTGATCCTTGGATCGCTGATGGCTACATTTGCCGGGCGGCTCCCGGACCGGCTGATCTCGATCGTCTCGCTGCTGTTCTATTCAATCCCGGGCTTCTGGATCGGGCTGATGCTGATCCTGTTGTTTTCGGTCAAGCTCGGATGGCTGCCGAGTGGCGGTGACAGCACCATCGGCTCGCGGCTGACCGGCCTGCCGGCGCTGCTCGATCGGATACGCTACATGGTGCTGCCGGCCATATCGCTCGCCCTGTTCTATCTTGCCATCTACGCGAGATTGACGCGCGCCTCCATGCTCGAGGTCAAGTCGCAGGATTTCGTCCGCACCGCGCGGGCAAAGGGCGTTTCGCCCTTCATGTTGACGACGCGGCATGTGCTGCGCAACGCGTTGATCCCGATCACGACGATGGCTGGAATGCATTTCGGCGGCATGCTGGGCGGCGCCGTCGTCGTCGAGACGGTCTACAGCTGGCCCGGCCTCGGGCGACTGGCCTTCGAAGCGGTCATGGCCCGCGACTTCAGCGTTCTGCTCGGCATCCTGTTGCTCTCGTCACTTCTCGTCATCATCGCCAATGCCGCGGTCGATCTTCTGCAGGCCTGGCTCGACCCACGGATCGGAGCAAGCCGATGAAAGCGCAGGAACTCAAAATCTATGCGGACACGGTGCCTGATGTTGGGGCTAAGGTGCCCGAGAGGGAGATGAAGGCTGTGCCTGCTCCCGAACGCCGTTGGACCCACATTCATGCGCCCGATGCGCGTACGACGGCGGTTTCGGCCCCGCGCTGGCGGGGGCGTGGGCGGGAGCTCAAGATCTTTCTTTCCAATCCCAACGCACTTTTCGGCATTGCGGTTCTTGCCACCATCGTGCTTGCGGCCCTGCTTGCGCCGATCCTCTATCCCGGCGATCCCCTGGAAATGGTAGCGCGACCCTTCCTTTGGCCGGGCCAGAACCCAGCTTATCTCCTGGGAACGGATTCCATGGGCCGAGACGTGCTGGCCGGCATCCTGCACGGCGCCCAGATCTCGCTGACCGTCGGTATTGCGGCGACCCTGCTTGGGCTTGGCGCCGGGGTGACCATCGGTGCGCTTGCCGGTTATTTCGGTGGCGTGGTCGATGACCTCCTCGTCAAGCTCATCGAGATCTTCCAGACCATGCCGAGTTTCGTCCTGCTTGTCGTGCTGGTCGCAATCGCACAGCCGACCACGACGACGGTAACGGTCGCGATCGCGCTGGTCAGCTGGCCGACTGTCGCGCGGCTGACACGCGCCGAATTCCGCGCCATCAGAGAGAAAGACTATGTTCTTGCCGCCCGCAGCCTCGGCTTCGGCCACGCTCGCATCATCTTTCGGGAAATCCTGCCGAACGCCCTGCCGCCCTTGATCGTGACATCTTCGGTTATGGTCGCAAGCGCGATCCTGATGGAATCGGCGCTATCCTTCATGGGGCTTGGCGATCCCAATCGGGTTTCCTGGGGGTCGATGATCGGCGCGGGGCGCGATGTCATCCGGACCGCCTGGTACCTCACCGCCCTGCCGGGCCTTGCTATCGTCTTGACCGTACTGTCGCTCAATCTCATCGGCGACGGCCTGAACGATGCGCTTAATCCGCGTTTTTCGGAGGAGCGTCGATGACGGCACTTCTTGATGTCCGTGATTTCTCGGTCGGTTTCGGCAGCGCCCAGCCGGTCAAGGGCGTCAGTTTCACCGCGACGTCCGGTGAGATGCTGGCGGTTGTCGGCGAATCCGGCTCCGGCAAGTCCCTGACGGCGCTCGGCCTGATGGGGCTCTTGCCTGCGCATGCGAAGACGGCGGGTAAAATCCTGTTCGACGGCCGTGATCTGTTGACGTTGCCCGAACGGGAGATGCGTGGCATTCGCGGGCACGACATCGCCATGATCTTCCAGGAGCCGATGACATCGCTCAACCCTGTTCTGACCATCGGCGACCAGATCGTCGAAGTATTGCGCATCCATGAAAAATTGAACCGGAAACAGGCACGCCAGCGCGCGATCGACCTGCTCGACCTCGTGAGCATTCCCGAGGCGAGCAAGCGCGTCGACGATTATCCGCACCAGCTGTCGGGCGGCATGCGCCAGCGAGTGATGATCGCGATTGCCGTTGCCTGTAATCCCAGGCTGTTGATTGCCGACGAAGCCACGACGGCGCTCGACGTCACGATCCAGGCGCAGGTGCTGCAGTTGCTCGATCGCCTGCGCAGCCAGCTCAACATGGCCGTGATCCTCATCACGCATGACCTCGGCATCGTCGCGCAATGGGCCGACCGCGTCGTCGTGATGTATGCGGGGCGAAAGATCGAGCAGGGGCTGCCCGGTGCCCTGTTTGAGACGCCTTATCACCCCTATACGCAAGGGTTGCTTGCGGCCTCTCCACGATTGAAGGCCGACTATCACTATCGCGACGGGCCATTGATCGAAATTCGCGGCTCGATCGTTTCGGCAGCGGGCGAAGAGGGGTGCCCCTTCCGGCCGCGCTGTCCGGTGGCGCGACCGGCTTGCGGGCAAGCCGTGCCGCCGCTTATCGCAGTTTCGGCCAGCCGTGAGGTCGCTTGTCCCTATGTGCCAGTCCTTGCGGAGAGAGCCCATGTCGCTTCTGTCGGTCGATAGGCTCTCCACGCACTATCCGGCTGCGGCTGGGACAGTGCGGGCCGTGGATGACGTATCGCTTGAGATCCTTGAGGGTGAGACCGTGGCGCTGGTCGGGGAATCCGGCTGCGGCAAGTCGACCCTCGGCAAGTCCTTGATGCGTCTCATCGATCCGACCTCCGGCCGCGTCACGTTCAAGGGGCGCGATGTCGCTGCAATGTCGGGCAAGGAATTGCAGGCGATCCGCCGGCACATCCAGATGATCTTCCAGGACCCGTTTGCCTCGCTCAATCCGCGCCAGACGATCCGGACGATTCTGACCGCACCGCTTCGCGTGCACGGCATCGGGGATCGCAAGAGCCGCGATGCCATAGCCGCCTCGATGGTTGCCCATGTCGGCCTGCCCCCGGATTCGCTCGACCGCTATCCGCACGAGTTCTCCGGTGGCCAACGCCAACGCATCGGGATTGCCCGGGCTCTGATCCTGCAACCGGAGCTCGTCATCTGCGACGAGCCCGTTTCCGCACTCGATCTGTCGATCCAGGCGCAGATCCTCAACCTTCTCGTCGAGATGAAGACGGAGCTTTCGCTGTCCTATCTCTTCATCTCCCACGATCTTTCGGTCGTGCACTATTTCGCTGATCGCGTGCTGGTCATGTATCTCGGCCGCATCGTCGAAAGCGCGCCGACGGCAAGGCTCTGGAGCGATGCCAAGCATCCCTATACGCGCGCATTGCTTGCCGCCGTCCCCGATCCGTCGCGGCGCAAGCAGGCCGCCCCGATCACCGGCGATCTGCCGAGCCCACACAATCCGCCATCCGGCTGCCGTTTCCACACGCGCTGTCCGCTCGCAACAGACATCTGCCGGACCGACGATCCGGCCTATCGGCAAACGGGCAGCGGCCACGCGGTCGCTTGCCATCACGCAGAATGAAATGGAGAAATGACATGGTCGACTATCGCTATCTCGGGCGCAGTGCGTTGAAGGTATCGCCCCTTACTCTAGGAACCATGATGTTCGGTGGCCCGACGCCCGACGACGTCGCCTTCCGCATCATCGACAAGGCTCGCGATCAGGGCATCAATTTCATCGACACTGCCGACGTCTACCATGACGGCAAATCGGAAGAAGTCGTCGGCCGGGGCATCAAGGCAAACCGCGATCACTGGGTGCTGGCGACGAAGTTCGTCAACTCACACAAGAAGGGTCCCAATCTCGGTGGCCATTCGCGTAAATGGGTGATCGAGACGGTC
Source organism: Rhizobium sp. ZPR4 (assembly GCF_040215725.1). Classification (NCBI taxonomy): domain Bacteria; kingdom Pseudomonadati; phylum Pseudomonadota; class Alphaproteobacteria; order Hyphomicrobiales; family Rhizobiaceae; genus Rhizobium; species Rhizobium sp. ZPR4. The sequence continues at coordinate 561,509 of NZ_CP157969.1, read as the reverse complement.
GAAAACTCGCTGCGCCGCCTCAACACCGATTATATCGACATCCTCTATTTCCATCGTGCCGTCTTCGACGCGCCGCTGGAGGAGCCGGTGCGGGCAATTGCCGATCTCATCCGCGCCGGCAAGCTGCGCTACTTCGGTGTCTCGAACTTCCGCGGCTGGCGCATCGCCGAGATCTCGCATCTTGCCGACCAACTCGGCATCGATCGCCCGGTCGCGAGCCAGCCGCTGTATAACATCGTCAATCGCACCGCCGAAGCCGAACAGCTTCCGGCCGCTCATCATTACGGCCTCGGCGTCGTCTCCTATTCGCCACTGGCACGTGGCGTGCTCACCGGAAAATATGAGCCGGGTAAGGAGCCAGCCGCCGATACGCGTGCCGGCCGCGGCGACAAGCGCATCCTCGAAACCGAATGGCGGCCGGAATCGATCGCCATCGCCAAGGAAATTGTCGCCCACGCCGCCGCCAAGAAGGTCACGCCGACCGAATTTGCAATCGCCTGGGTGCTGAACAACAGGTTGATTACGTCGGCGATCACCGGGCCGCGCACGGAGGAGCATTGGGACAGCTATGTAAGTGCCCTTGATGTCAGGCTTAATGCCGAGGACGAGGCTCTGGTCGACCGCCTGGTCACGACAGGCCATCCATCGACACCAGGCTTCAACGATCCGAGCCACCCAGTCGAGGGCCGGGTTCCCGTCAGTGCCGCGGGCGATGCCGAAAACGTCGTGCCGCTGGCCCGCGCGGTCGCATAGCCATCAAGCCCAGGCCCTGCTCAGGCGGGGCCTTTTCTTCCGGCGCGAAAAGAGCCTTTCATGCCCATAGTCGCTTCATCAGCCGCACCCTCCCTATCCGTTGAAACCGATCGGGCGACGTTACTTGCCCGCGTGCCTGACCTTGCCGCGCAGATCGCGGAAGGTGCCGCAGCGCGAGATCTTGAACGCGAACTGCCCCACGAGGCCTTTCGGCTTTTTAAGGAGGCCGGCCTTGGCGCACTGCGCATACCGACGGCGCTTGGCGGCCCGGGTGGATCGGTGCTGGATTATATCGAGATGGTGATGACGATTGGTGCGGCCGATAGCAATGTCGCGCACGCGCTGAGGAGCCATTTCAATTTCACCGAGGCCCTGCTGCTCAATCCGAACAGCTCGCTGGACCGCACGCAGCTTGCCCGGGTTCTGGGCGGAAAGCTCTTCGGCGGCGCTCATACGGAGCAGGGCACGAAACGCCCCGGCGAGGTCACGACGCGGCTGATGAAAACAGGCGATGGCTTCAGGCTCAACGGGCAAAAATGGTATGCAACAGGCACGGCTTTTGCCGATTTTGCTTCGTTCAGCGCCAAGGACGATGAAGGTGAGCTCGTCAGCGTGTTGTTGCCCGTCGACCGCAAGGGCATCACCATTCTCGACGATTGGGACGGTATGGGCCAGCGCCTGACGGCAAGCGGCGGCGTGCTGCTCGACGACGTGGAAGTGCTGCCGCACGAGATTTCGAGGCGTGGGCTAAGCACGCTGATCGGCAGGCATACGTCCACCCTGCGCCAGCTTCATCTTGCCGCCTCGATGGCGGGTGCCGTGCGCGGCGCGCTTCGCGAAGGGACTGAATATGTGCGCAGACAGGCGCGCTCCGCGGCCCACAGCGCCGCCGAGACGGCAAACGTCGATCCTTTCGTCCAGAAGATACTGGGCGAGATCGCGGCAAACTCCTTTGCCGTCGATACGCTGATCCGCGAAAGCGCCCGCGCGCTCGACCGGACGGCTGCGGCTTTTGCAGGCGATGATCCGCAGATTTTGGAGACGGCTTTGGTCGAAAGCGCGCTGACGACCGCGCGCACCCAGATCGTCACATCGCAGCTCGCACTGGCTGCGGCAACCAATGTCTTCGAGCTCGGCGGTGGCTCGGCGACGTCGCGGCATCTCAATCTCGATCGCCATTGGCGCAACATCCGCACGGTGCTCAACCACAATCCACTGCTGCACAAGGCGCGGGTTGTGGGCGACTATTATATCAACGGCACCACGACGCATCTGGAAGAAGGCAAGGTTTTTTGAACCATGCATATAGACCCGCATTCCCATCATTCCGTCGTCATCATCGGCGGTGGCTTTGCCGGCGCCCTGACGGCGATCAAGCTGCTCGACAAGACGGAGGTGCCGCTTTCGATCACGATATTGGAGCCCCGCGAGGAACTTGGACGCGGGGTCGCCTACAGCACGACCGAGAGCGTGCACCTCGTTAACGGCCCCGCCGGCACCTTTTCGCTTCATCCGGAAGAGCCGGACCATCTCGTTCATTGGCTAGCGGAGAATGCGCCGCGTTACGGCTGGACACTGCCTGCCGATATAGCCGGCAGTTTCCCGCCACGCTACCTCTACGGAACCTATGTCCGCGATGAACTGCATCGAGCGATATCGACCGCCCGCTCCGGATCGACATTCCGGCACGTCAGAGCCGCGGCGAGCAGCCTGGCGTCCGCCCCGCACAGAGTGGAGATTGTAACCAGCCAAGGCGACACTATCACAGCGGACGAGGTGGTTCTGGCCCTCGGCGTCTTCCAACCCGATCTTCCCAAAAAGGAAGCATCCGCTGCCCATCATCCGGCTTTCGCGACTTCTGCGTGGGATGCCGCTGCCCTGGATCGTCTGGTCGAAGCAGAAGAGATCCTGCTCATCGGCTCCAGCCTGTCGATGGTCGATGCGGTCGCCAGCATGGAGGCGCGGGGCTTTCGAGGCCAATATCAGGTGATATCCAGGCGCGGCCAGTTCATCGAGGATCGGCGCAATGTCGAGCCGGAGCGGGATTTTCTCGCCGAAAGCCCGCTGCCGACCACCGCACGATCCTTACTCTCGATCGTCAAGGCCGAGCGTCGCGCATTGGCTGCTGCGGCCAAGGACTGGCAGGCGCTGCCCGTTGCCATCCGGCCGCACATTCTGCCTCTCTGGCAGAAGGCTGACGATGCGGAGAGATTACGGTTTGCCCGTCACCTGCGGGCGTTCTGGGACGTGACGGCCCATCGCGCTGCGCCTGACAGCTACCGCGCCGTCTCCAATGCCATCGCCGAGGGCCGGCTGCGGCATCGGCCTGCCCGATTGCTGGCGATGAAACCCTCCGGCCGCTCGATCGCGGTGACGTTAAAGAGCCGCACGGGCGGCACCGAGGTCCATTCCTTCGGCGGCGTCATCGACTGCCGTGGCCATCAGCTGCATGACTGGCGGCGCATTTCCGATCCCTTCGTCAGGAGCCTCGTCGAAAGCGGTGAGGTCCGCCCGCACAGCACCGGCTTCGGCATCGATGCCACGGTAGAAGGGGATGTCATTTCGGAAGAGGGCCGTGTCCATCGCAACATCAGCGCCATCGGCCATCCGCTGCGCGGCGTTGCCTGGGAGTCGAGCTCGATCTCGGAACAGCGGGTACAGGCAATTGCGCTCGCCGATCGTATCCTCAGCAAGCTGACGCCGCTTGCACTTGCCGCCTCGTAAGTCACCATAAAAGAAGGGGGCGCCGCATCGCCCCCTCAAGCAGAATGCGCTGCGTTCAGCGTCAGCCTTCTCCCTCCTTGATGTAGACATCGGCGAAATTCGACTGCACGCCCTCGGCGCCGGTCGTGTGATTTTTGACGCGCTTGTTGAAGACGGTGACGTTTTCGAGCGAGATCAGATTGATGACGGGAAGCTCGTCGGCGATGATCTTCTGAAAGTCGTTGAATTCCTGTTTGCGCTTTGCCTCGTCGACTTCGATCGAGGCTGTCTCGAGCAGCCGGTCGACCTCGGGGTTCTGATAGTGGCTGGAATTGGAGAACGGCAAGCCGAGCTTGAAGTTCTTCGACCAGTAGATGCGCTGCACGCCGAGCGTCGGGTCGAACTGGTTGCCGAGATATTCCGCCGTCAGGTCGAAGGCGCGCTCGGTATAGACCTTCTGGATGTAGGTGGAGAAATCATAGGAATCGATTCTCGCATCGATGCCGATGCGGGCGAGGTTCTGTTTCAGATATTCGGCAACACGCTTGAAGCCTTCATTGTAGGAATTGTGCGTCAGTCGCAGCGTGAACCGGGTGCCGCCGCCGTTTCGCTTGTAGCCGGCTTCGTCAAGCAATTGCTCGGCCACCTTGAGATCGAAGGCGTAGGGCTTGATCGACCTATCCAGATAGTTGGGCAGAAACGTGCTGACCGGTGTCGGAGAGACGTGTCCATAGCCATACCAGACCGTGTTGAGGATAACGTTGAGATCGATCGCGTGGGCGATCGCGCGTCGGACACGGACATCCTTCAGATATTCGTTGTCGAGGTTGAGAATGAGCTGGGTCTGATCGCCTTTCGTCTCGTAGCCGCGGGAATCGATGCCGATATTCGGCAGGGCCTTGATGCGCTCGAGATCGGCGAGCGGAATGGGATTGTCGCCGCCAAGATCGAATTCTCCGGTCTCGAAACCGGCCGCGCGAGCGGCGCCATCGGGCACGAAACGTACGACAACCTGGTCGAGATAGGGCTTGCCGGCATCCCAGTAATCGGGATTGCGCTCGAGAATAATATGGGAGCCACGAACCCATTCCCGGAAGACGAAGGGGCCGGTGCCGATGGGCGCACTGCCGTTCGGACTGGTCGGAACATCGGCAATCTTGACGCCCTCATAGACGTGTTTCGGCACGATCGGGGATTCGGCCGCATAGAGCGCTTTCAGGAGATAAGGTGCCGGCTTGGAGAGGCGGAATATCGCCGTCAGCGGGTCTGGCGTATCGACTGAAATGACATTGGCGAAGGTGCCGCGCCCGCGCGGATGAACCTGTTTCAGGAGTTCGATCGAATAGGCCACGTCCACCGAGGTGAACGGCTTGCCGTCATGCCATTTGACGTTGGGCCTGAGCTTGAACGTATAGGTGAGACCATCCGCGCTGACCGACCATTCGGTTGCGAGCTGTGGCTTCGGCGTGAGGCCGAAGTCGTAGGTCAGCAGGCCCTCGGTCACTTTCGGGCTGATCTTCTGTGTGCCGCCGGCGGTATGGGCCAGCGCCAGGATGGTCGGTGGCTCGGGTTCGACGATGAAATTGAGCGTGCCGCCACGCGGTGGCGTGTCTGCGGCGCGCGCGGCAAAGGTCGGCAACAGGCTCGCGGCAGTCGAGAGCAGAAGCAGTTGATTGAAACGACGGCGATTGATGGTCATTCGGTTTCCTTGCCGGCTGAAATGGTTCGGTTCCTGTGCGGATATGCGGCGGTCTGGCTGCGCAGAAGCTGCCGACCGGCCGTGGCTGGCGCATCTTCAGGTCGCCAGCCGGCAAAACGGAAGAATGTTTTTCTCGCTCCTTGAGAAAGAAAAGCTTCGCGAAATTCGTTTCGCCGGGGAAAGGTCAAACGCTATTGTCTATCAAAAATATAGACTATTTCAGGATTTTAGTTTTTGCTTCCCCTATGCCCTTTGGGCATGGAAGAAAATGTCCGCCCGCTTGCCGGTAAACGCAAAGCGCGTTCTCGTCTTTGGCGGGCGGATTGTGCTGCAATCGCTCCCATGAACACGATTGCCCAGACTCGAAAAAAAGCCATCCAGCCGACCTTGGCGCGCTTGCCGCCATTGACCTCGCTGCGCGCCTTCGTCGCCACGGCAAGGCACTTGAGTTTTCTGGGTGCCGCAGAGGAGTTGCATGTAACCTCGGCAGCGGTCGGCCAGCAGATTCGGCTGCTGGAGGATTATCTGGGGCAGGCGCTTTTTCACAGGGTTCGCGGTCAGCTGCAATTGACGGCAGCCGGTCTCGCGCTCGTTCCCGGTTTGACGAATGCATTCGATGCGGTGCTGGCGACCATGACGCAATTCGTTGCCAGCGACCACGATCTTCCGATCCGCGTGTCCGTGGCGCCGTCCTTTGCCAGCAAATGGCTGATCCCGAGATTGGACGCTTTGAGACAGGCAGCGCCCGGCTTGCAGATTCTGCTCGATGCCTCGACGCAATTGACCGATCTGAATGCTGGCGACACGGATTGCGCCATTCGTTATGGCAGCGGCGGCTACCCCGGTCTGGTCGTCGAGCATCTGTTCTCCGAAGCCGTCGTGCCAATCTGCAGCCCGGACTTCGCCGAGCGGCATTGGCTCTGGAATGGACCGCAGGCAATCGAAGGCGTGCCGCTGCTGCACGAGGATGGCGCGGAACACGATCATTCCTGCCCAGACTGGAATGCCTGGCTGCGAGCCGAAGGACTGGCCCTGCGCCTGCCGAATGGCGGCTTTCGCCTCAGCCAGTCTTCCCTCGTCATAGACGCCGCGCTGGCGGGGCAGGGGCTCGGGCTCGGTAAAGTTCGCCTGGCCGAGGCCGAGCTGAAGGCGGGGCGCCTTGTCAGCCCGTTCGGCAGTCCGCAGCCGGTAAGCTTTTCCTATTTCTTCGTGACGACGCCCGCCAAGGAGCGCCTGATGCGCGTCGAGCTTTTCCGCAGCTGGCTTCAGGCCGAGGTCAAGGCATTGCGGACGATCGGCGATATCCTGTTGCGGAACTCACGGCGCAAATTCGATATTGCTGCCGCCGAATGACATCGATCACTTCAGCTTGAAGCCGAGACGGCGCGCGGCAACCCCGAGCAGATGTCGTCCCTTCAAGGCTTCGACCGTGCCGATCCTGTTTTTTACCTGCACCGTCCAATCGGTGCGCGGCATGCGCTGCTCGGCCTGGAAGTCCTGCAGGACTGTATTGTAATGCTCGAGATCGCCCGACCTCCGGCTACGATCATAGCGCTCGTGGTGCAGAACGGTCGTTTGCGGCAACCGCGGCTTGACCGCCGCCGGTGTTGCCGGATCGGGGTAGCCAACTGTGAGGCCGAAGACCGGGAACACGCCGGCCGGTAATTCCAGTTCGCGTGCCACGGTTTCCGGATCGTTGCGGATCGCGCCGATATAGCAGGTGCCGAGGCCCTGTGACTCTAGGGATACGACGGCATTTTGCGCCGCAAGCGCTGCGTCGATGACGCCGAGCAGGAAGCTCTCGACATAGTCCAGCCCATCGGCAGCGGAACCCTGGTCCGTCGCAATACGGCGCGGCCTTGAAAGGTCCGCAAGCCAGATCAGCAGCAACGGCGCCTGTGCGATCTGCCTCTGCGTTCCGGCAATGGCGTTCAGTCGTGCCTTGCGCGCCTCGTCCCTGACCGCGATCACGCTCCAGGCTTGCAGATTGGATGAGCTTGGCGCCGATTGCGCCGCTGCGATCGCAAGCTGGAGGATAGTGTCAGGAACCGTTTCCGGCAGATAGTCGCGCACGGAGCGATGAGACAGCAGCGTCTCGATCGTCTCGTTCCAGTCCACGCCGATATGCTGGCTGTTGCGGTAGCGCTCCCTGACGAGAGCGGCTAGTCTATCGTCATCCGGAAGCCTGGCGGTCGCAACTGGCGTCATGCTTGTTTCTCCTTCATTCGGCGGCAATGGCATAGGGGTTGGCGGGTCGGGAAAGACCCAGGTGATCCCGCAGGGTACGGCCCGCATAGTCTTTCCGGAACAGGCCGCGGCGGCGCAGGATGGGGACTACCTCGTCCACGAAGACCTCCAGGCCGTGCGGCAGCACGTCGGGCATCAGGTTGAAGCCATCGGCGGCCCCGACCTCGAACCACTTTTCGATGTCGTCGGCAATTGCCTCTGGCGTGCCGACGATGGTGCGGTGTCCCGTCCCGCCATTCAAAGCGCGGATGAGGCCACGCACGGTCAATTTCTCGCGCTGTGCAAGAGCGAGCGTTGCACGAAAGAACGTGTGACCGCCATCGGCCGGCAAGGGAATATCGTCCGGTAGCGGCTCGTCGAGTCTTAGCCTGTTCGGATCGACCTGCAGAACGCCGGACAGGCGCGCAAGACTGTATTCCAGCGGAATGAGTTCGCGCAGCTCCTCCTCGCGTCGCCTGGCCTCCGCCTCGGTGCTGCCGATGATCGTCGCAAGGCCGGCGAGCACCAACAGACTGTCCGGGGTGCGACTGTAGCGAGCCGCGCGCGTTCTGAGGTCGCGCGCATAATCCAGCGACTCCTCCAGGGATTGCGAGGCTGAGAACACTGCCTCGGCGTGCCGGGCCGCCAGCTCGCGTCCGTCGTCCGAGCCGCCAGCCTGTACGATGACGGGATGTCCCTGCGGCGGGCGCGGGACGTTGTGAGGTCCGTGAACGGAGAAATGCTTGCCGCGATGGGCGATCGCGTGGACCTTGCTGGTATCGACGAACCGACCGCTTTCGACGTCACCGATGAAGGCGTCTTCCTCCCAGCTGTCCCACAGTGCCTTTACGACTGATGTAAACTCGGCCGCCCGCTCATAGCGGCTTTGATGCGCGACCGGTTTTTCCAGACCGAAATTCCGGCTTTGCGAGAGATCGGCGCTGGTGACGATATTCCAGCCGACGCGGCCGCCGCTCGCATGGTCGAGCGTCGCAAAGCGCCGCGCGATATTGTAAGGCTCGTTATAGGTGGTGGATGCCGTGGCGATGAGGCCGATATGCTCGGTATGGGCTGCAACCGACGCCAGCACGATGGTCGGCTCGAGAGACGTCAGCGGCCGGTAGTCGACGCGATCGGAAATGGCTGCCTGATCGGCGAGGAAGACCGCATCGAAGGTGCCGCGTTCGGCGATCCGGGCGACATTGATGTAGTGATTGATATCGAAGGATGCGCGCGGGTCGCTTCCCTGCATGCGCCAGGCCGCCGGTGAAAAGCCGGAATGCAGGATGTTGATATTGAGATGAAGCTCGCGTTTCCTGCTCACTGGAATATCCCCGGTTCCGGAAACTCGCCGTCCAGGAACCATGTCCCGACATTGCGGGTCTTGTATTCGGCGGGATTGTGAAGCGTGTGGATGCGGACGTTGCGCCAGAAGCGATCGAACCCGAGCGGCCTGACTGCGGACCTTGCGCCCATGACCTCGAAGATCTCGCTCGTCACTTCAAGGGCGACCCGGCCGGCGAGCACGTTGGCGGATGCGACCGCGATCGCCGCCTCGCCGCGTTCCTCGGCGGTCAAATCCTGTCCTTTTGCATAGACGGCATCGACCGCCGAGAGCGCCCGGTCGGCAAGCGCGGTTGCCGCCTGCACCTTGATCCATAGTTCGCCATACTGCCTCTTGATCCATGGATCGTCGGTGTGCCGTTCGACGCCGGAATAGATCCACGGCCGCGATTGGGTGACGGTATAGTCGCGTGCGGCTGCCAATGCTCCCTGCGCCGAGCCGACGAAGACATTGAGCAGCACGCTCTGCTGTTGCAAGGGTGCCAACAGGGCGATGGGTTCCTGTGGCCGGTCGGTCAGGATCTCACTTTCGTCGATCTCGACGTTCTCGTAGAGGACACGGCCGCTTCCGGTCTGGCGCTGGCCGATCCCGTCCCAATCGTCGGCAATGGTGATGCCTTTGCGGTCTGCCGGGATATAGGCAAAGCTCCGCTTGTTGGTCGTCTCTTCCTCCCAAGCAACCATCAGATAGTCGGCGACATGCGAGCCGGAGGCGAACGGCCTGAAACCGTTGAGGATGATCTTCCCGGCCTCCTGTCGACCGAAGAGGCTTTTTGAGAAGCTGTTCGTCGTATTGCCCCAGAACCAGCGTCCCGCTGCGGAGCGGCGCAGGATGTCTCGGGATCGCTCATCCTTTATCGTGGTGACGGCATTCTGCAACGGGCTGAAATGATAGCCATAGAGATGGCCGAGCGAGCCGTCGACCTTGGCGAATTCGCGAACGATCCGCATGGCAGTCGAATAGGGTTCGCCGGCACCGCCGAACTCCTTCGGAATGACCAGATTGACGAGGCCGCTGTCCTTCAGGAGCCTGATTTGCTCCGCCGGCCTGCCGCCCGATTGATCTCTCTCGACGGCGTCCCTCGTGAACACATCTCGAAGCTCGGCAGCCTTGGCGAGATAGGGATTCGATTTGTCGGCCTCGAAAAGGGAGGGCAGAGGATGGGGTGGCTCGAAGCCATCGGGTTTTATGGTCATGGCGGCCTCGTTGCTAATGCACGCGTGGAAAGCCGTGCCGTTCGGCAAGCAGCTCGAGGATGCGATCGGTCGAATTGACGAAGCGCGTGCCGTTCCAATCGCCGGCATCATCAGGCGGGTTGTCCGCAAGGATCAGAAGCGGCAGCGACTGGTTTTCCTCGCCGGCAACCTCGATCACCTTCTGCCGCGGCCGCAGGAAGGCGACCCTTTCGACATCGATCGCCGAAGCGAGGTCGGGGAAGGAGGCAAGCAATCCTTCGATGGCATTGCAATAAGGGCAGACGAAGCTGACGCCCGGATGTTTCGGATCGGCAAAGCCCGGTGCAATGAGGAAAAGTTTGTCACGCGCCATTTGGTGGTCTCCTATTCTGCTGCGGCCGCATTGCTTGCGGAAAAACGGTTGGCTGGACGTTTGAGCCCGAGATTCTCACGCAGTGTAGTGCCCTCATATTCGGTGCGGAACAGCCCGCGGCGACGCAGCTCCGGCACGACGAGCGTGATGAAATCAGCAAGTCCGCCGGGCATGATCGGCGCCATGATGTTGAAGCCGTCGGCGCCGTAATTTTCGAAGCGTTCTTCCATGACATCGGCGATTTGCGTCGGGGTGCCGACCACCTGCCAATGACCGCGGGCGCCGGCGATGCGAAGATAGAGCTGACGGATCGTCAGGTTTTCGCGGCGGGCGAGATCGAGCACCAGTTCCTGGCGGCTCTTGCCGGCATTGGTGACCGGCGGCTCGGGCGGCACCGGACCGTCAAGCGGATAGGAACTGAGATCGACGCCGGTCAGCTGCGAGAGGAGGTTGAGGCCCACTTCCGGCTGGATGAGCTCCTGCAGGGACTGGAACTTGTCTTCCGCTTCCGCCTCGCTCCGTGCGACCACAGGAAAGATGCCCGGCAGGATCTTCAGGTCATCCGGCGAACGGCCATATTTGCCGAGCCGGCCTTTCACATCGGCATAAAACGCCCTGGCCTCGTCAAGCGTGATCTGTGCGGCAAAGATCGCTTCGGCAGTGCGCGCGGCCAGTTCCTTACCCGGCTCCGAGGCCCCGGCCTGCACCACGACCGGACGTCCCTGCGGCGAGCGCGGAATGTTCAGCGGCCCGCGTACCCTGAAGTGGCGCCCCTTATGGTCAAGCGGGTGCAGCTTCTCCGGATCGAAATAACGGCCGCTCTCGCGATCTCGAACGAAGGCGTCGTCCTCCCAGCTATCCCAGAGGCCAAGCACGACATCGGCGAATTCCTCGGCTCGATCATAACGATCGGCATGCAGGACCTGAGCGTCATGGCCGAAGTTGAAGGCCGCGTCCGGATCGGCGGATGTTACGAGATTCCAGCCGGCGCGGCCGCCGCTTAAGCGATCGAGCGAGCCGAACTGGCGCGCAAGATTGAAGGGATCGGAAAAGCTCGTCGAGGCGGTCGCGATCAGGCCGATATTGCGGGTGACGCTGGCAAGCGCCGACAAGAGCGTGATGGGTTCGAACGGATAGATGCCGCTATGGGCCTTGCGGCTCGCCGCATTCAGGTCCTTCAGCCGTGCCGCGACACCGTCGGCAAAGAAGATGGCGTCGAATTTGGCGGCCTCAGCGAGTTTCGCGAGCTCGAGATAATTCTCGAACTCGGTGCCCACGGACGCTTGCCGATGCCGCCAGGCGGCAACATGATGACCGGTGAAGAGCAGGAAGGCGCCGAGCTTGATCTGGTCCTTGCGTCTAGCCATGAGATGTCCTTTCAGCGGTACATTGCCGGAGCGGGGAACTCGCCGGTCAGAAGGAAGGTGCCGAGCGTGCGCTTCTTGTATTCGGCGGGATTATGGAGTGTATGGGTTCGCACGTTCCGCCAGAAGCGATCGAAGCCATTGGCCGTGGTTGCCGATCGCGCGCCCATAACGTCGAAGATCTCGCTGGAGACGGCAAGCCCGACCTCACCGGCATAGAGGTTTGCCGTGGCGATATCGATGGCGGCGGCCCCGCGATCTTCATGCGTCAGGCCCGGTCCCTGGTTGAAGGCGTCGTCAAGGCTTCGGGCGGCCTTGTCGGCAAGCTCGGTGGCAGCGAGCGTTCGGATGTAGAGATCGCCGTATTGCCGCTTGATCCAGGGATCGTCGGTATGCTTGTCGACGCCGGAATAGATCCAGGGGCGTGAGGACGTCGTCGTGTAGGCGCGGCCTTCTTCCAGCGCGCCTTGGGCGCTGCCGACAAAGACGTTGAGCAGCACGCTCTGCTGCAGCAGGGAGGTCAGCGAGGTGTAGGGGGTAAGGGGAACGGCAGGCGAGCTGATAAGTTCGTCATCCGCTATCTCGAGGTCGTGGAAACTGACCGTGCCGCTGCCGGTCTGGCGCTGGCCGATACCGTCCCAGTCGTCCTCGATGACAATGCCGTTCCGATTGGCAGGAACGGCCGCCGTCAGCCGTTCGCCGTCGGCGTTTTCGAAGGAGATCTGGATATAGTCTGATATGTGCGAGCCAGAGGAAAACGGGCGCTTGCCGTTGACCAGCCAGCCACGGTCGATCCGCCGTCCTGACGATGTTTTCGACATGGCATTGCCGGAATTGCCCCAGACGAAATTGTTCGCCGCGGAGGCTCTGAGCAACCGCTCCCTCTGCACATCCGACCCTCGAAAGAGCACGAGGTTCAAGGGGAGATGATGGTAACCGAAAAGATGTGCGAGCGAACCGTCGGTGCGGGCAAATTCCCGTACCACTCTAAGGATGGAGAGCCAGGAAGCGCCGCGACCGCCATAGCGGGCCGGGATCTGCGCCGAAGGCAATCCGCTCTCCTTCAGCAGGCGAATCTGCGCGGTTGGTCTGCCGCCCAACCGGTCGCGCTCGACCGCGTCCCGATCGAATGCCCGTCTCAGTTCGATGGCCTTTGCGACAAGGGGATCGGATGTGTCTGATTGGAAAGACATGTCTGCTCCATGCCAATGGATCCTAAGCGGTACTCGACCGCTACCGGCATGAAGGGTTCGGTGATAACTGGCCCAAGTCCAGCAATATCTATTTGATCGGGCAGGAAGAAATTCTTTTCCGAGCTGGGCTGAAGACAGTGCCGGTCGCGATTCTCAAGCCGTCCCGCTCGATCGTCACGAAACGATCTCCGCCGGTTCGGTGTCGCAAATGACGAACAAATCCGAAGTGACGGCCGTAAATAGAATATATTTTCTATAGATTATTATCTTTAATGATTAGCCTTCTCCCGACGGCCATGATGGAGAAGAGATGATGACGGGCAGACAACGGCGATTGAAGCTTGGCGCTTTCCTTTATCCAACCGGCCATCATATCGCCGCCTGGCGGCATCCTTTAACGCAGGCCGATGCCGGTTCCAACTTTGCCCATTATGTCGAGCTTGCGCAAATCGCCGAAGCGGCGAAGTTCGATCTGATCTTCATGGCTGACGGCGTCGGGACGCGCGGAGCGGATACGGAGGCACTGCATCGCACGGCCCAGCGCTATGTCGCGCAGTTCGAGCCGATTACCTTGCTGTCGGCCCTGGCGGCGGTCACCAAGAACATCGGCTTTATCGCAACCGCCTCGACCTCGTTCAACGAGCCCTATCACATCGCCCGCAAATTCGCCCCTCTCGATCATATCAGCGGGGGGCGTGCCGGCTGGAACCTTGTGACATCCTCCAGCGACCATGAAGCGCATAATTTCGGCAGGGACGAGCACTATGCCCATGCGGAGCGTTATGAACGCGCCGAAGAATTTGCCGATGTCGTGCTCGGCCTCTGGGATACCTGGGAGGAAGATGCGTTCCCCCGCAATCAGCAGAGCGGCGTCTTTTATGAGCCGGAGAAGCAGCACATCCTCAATCACACTGGAAAGCATTTCAAGGTGCGCGGGCCGCTGAACGTGGCGCGCACGCCGCAGGGCCATCCCGTCCTCGTGCAGGCAGGCTCTTCGGAGCCGGGACGGGAGCTTGCCGCGCGCACCGCCGAGGTCGTCTTTACCGCCCATCAGACCGTCGAAGATGCGCGAGCCTTCTATGCGGATATCAAAGGTCGCCTGGCAAAATACGGAAGGGATCGGGATGATCTCAAGATCATGCCCGGCATCTTCCCGGTTGTCGGCAGAACGCGCGAGGAAGCGCGGCAAAAATTCGCGGAGCTTCAGGATCTCGTCCATCCGGTTGTCGGCCTTTCGATGCTGAACGGCATGTCGGGCGGTGTCGACCTCTCGCACTATCCGCTCGACGGTCCCATTCCGGATCTGCCGGAAACCAATGGCAGCAAGAGCCGCCAGAAATTGCTGCTTGATCTTGCCAGGCGCGAAAACCTGACGATCAGGGAGCTCTATCTTCGCATTGCCGGCGCGCGGGGGCACTGGCAGATTCTGGGAACGCCGATCGAGATCGCCGATCATATGGAAGAGTGGTTCAAGACGGGCGCAGCCGACGGCTTTAACGTCATGCCGCCGCAACTGCCGACCGGCCTTTATGATTTCGTCGAACATGTGTTGCCGGAGCTGCGTCGTCGCGGTCTTTTCCGCAGCGATTACGAAGGCACGACACTGCGCGAAAATCTCGGTTTGAAGGTGCCGCGACACCCCGCCCGCCGCGCCGTTGCCGCGGAGTAGCACATCATGGGCAATTCCCTGCATCTCCAGATCAGCCATGTCACCCGCCAGTTCAAGGTCAACGGCGAGATCTTGACCGCGCTCGACGATGTCAGCCTCGATATCGCCGAGGGCGAGTTCGTGACCATCGTCGGAGCGAGCGGTTGCGGAAAGTCGACGCTATTGCGCCTCGGCGCCGGTCTCGATCTTCCGACGTCCGGCTTCGTCGGCCATGGCGGGCGGCCGGTCAAGGAACCGAGCCTCGAGCGTGGCATCGTCTTTCAGGAGCCGCGGCTTTTCCCCTGGTTGACGGTCGCCCGCAATATCGCGCTCGGGCTGGAAAATTCCGGTCTGTCCAAGGCGGAGAAGGGCAGGCTTGTCGAATCCCACCTCGAACTTGTCGGGCTCTCCGGCTTTGCGAAGGCCTATCCGCACCAGCTTTCCGGCGGGATGGCCCAGCGCGCCGGCATCGCTCGCGGATTGGTCAACCGCCCCAATGTCCTCTTTCTCGATGAACCCTTTGGCGCGCTCGACGCCATCACCAAGGCAAGGCTGCAGGACGAGCTGCAGACGATCTGGGCGAAGGAGCGCATCACCATGGTCCTGGTGACGCATGATGTCGAGGAGGCTGTCTATCTCGGCGACCGCGTCGTCGTCATGTCGCCCCGGCCGGGTCGCATCCGCGACATCGTTGCCGTGGATTTGCCGCGCCCGCGCGAACGCACCTCTCCTCGGCTGGTCGAAATCCGCAATCGCATTCTTGAGAGCCTCAACGCCACGACATCAACGCCTCGCGCTCCATCCGGCATCACAAGTCCGGTGGTTGAAGCCCGGCCTGCCGTCGTCGCTGCAGAATAATCACGGAGCAACAGATGAAACTGTCCATTCTTTCCCGTTTGGTCGCCGGTGCGGCAGTCGCCTTGACGCTATTGTCCGCCCCCGCCTGGGCGCAGGCCCCCCTCGTCATTCACGTCGGATACGCCGCAATCGGTGTCGACAATAAACCCTATGCCGAGGGAACGTCGGCAGCGACGGCGCGCGCCGGCGAATTTCTGGAAAAGGAATTCGCCAACGATCCGACCATCAAGATCGAATGGACCTTCTTCAAAGGGGCAGGTCCAGCCGTCAATGAAGGCTTCGCCAACGACCAGCTCGACTTTGCCTATCAGGGCGATCTTCCCGCGCTGATCGGGCGGGCAACGGGCCTGAAGACGAAGTTTTTGCTGGCGAGCGGCGCACGCAAACCGCTCTATCTCGCTGTTGCCAAGGGATCCGGCATCAAGACGATCGAAGATCTGAAGGGCCGCAAGGTCGCGCTGCAGCGCGGCACCAACGGCCATCTCTCCGCAATCAAGATCCTGCAGGCACATGGATTGAACGAGCGCGACATCCAGGTCGTCAATCTCGATACAGCCGGCACGGTCGCGGCCTTGACCAGCAAGGATATCGACGCCGCCTTCGGCGACACGCAGCTCATTAATCTGGCGGCGAAGGATAGCGCCGATATCATTTACACGACGAAGGGCGATGATCCGCGCTTCGGGCGCAATGCCGGCGTCATCGGCCGCCAGGCTTTCATCGACGCCCATCCGGAGATCACGCAGCGTGTCGTCGATGCTTTCGTCAAGGCGGCGCAATGGTCGTCCGAGGAAGAGAACCGTGCAGCGCTCTTCGAACTCTGGCACAAGTCCGGCACGCCCGTACCGATCCTGGAGGAGTATTTCCGCAACGATACGCTCGCCTATCGCAACTCGCCGCTGATCGACGATCTCCTAGTCTCGCAGTACAAGGAGCAGGCGATCAAGAGCAAGGAATATGGCCTGATCCGCCGTGATGTCGATCTCAATGGCTGGTTTGAGCCGAAATATCTCAACAATGCGCTGGAAAGGCTCGGCCTGACAAAATTCTGGCAGCCCTATGGCGCCGACGGAAAGCCGGTCGCCTCCTGATCGTCGCCAACAAAATGAGCGAAGGAGGCTTGTATGAGCGTTGTCGCCGAGACTGCCGGTCGAGCCGGCCTCCCGCTATCATCCGCAAGGCTCCCGCGCCTCGCGTTTTTCGTGACCGGCTTGATCTTTCCGCTTGGTTTGTTTGCTCTCTGGTGGGTAGCCTCCGCCAGAGGCTGGTTACCGGAGCAGATCCTGCCGCCGCCGGCCTATGTCTATCAGACCGGCCGCGACATGATCCTGAGCGGCGAACTTCTCTATCATACCGGAGTGAGCCTCGGCCGTGTCGTCATCGGCTTTACCATAGGCGCCGGGCTCGGTCTGTTGCTCGGCATTGCCATGGGGCTTTCCGAAACGGTCGAGGACTATGTGAAGCCGCTCTTCCTCGCCTTTGCGCAAATTCCGACTCTCGGATGGATTCCGCTTCTCATGCTGCTTGTCGGCATCGAGGAAACCTTGAAGATCATCATCATCGCCAAGGGCGCCATCGTGCCGATGACGATGAACACGCTCGCCGGAATTCGCGGCGTGTCGCCGAAATATATTGAAGTCGGCAGGGCGCTGCGTTTCAGCCGCTGGCAGACCCTGCGTCTGATCGTGCTGCCGGGCGCGCTTCCGTCGATCTTCACCGGTATCCGCTATGGCCTCACCCATTCATGGACATCGCTTGTCGGCGTCGAGTTGCTCGCCTCTTCCGAGGGGCTCGGCTACCTGCTGGTCTGGGGTCGGCAGATGTTCTGGCTCGATACGGTCATCGTCGCGATGATCGTGATTGGGCTGGTCGGCTTTGTCATGGACAAGGGCCTTGATCGCACGGAGCTGTTGATCCAGCGCTGGAAACGGCAGGAGATTTGACAATGACGCAAACCAGCCCTTTCGTCCGGTTTCGGCGCGGCATAACGCTGCCGATCCTTCTCCTCGTCGCCTGGGAAGTCTCAAGCCGCACCGGTCTGGTGGATGCGCGCTTTCTGCCGTCGCTGGAGGATGTCGTCGCCACGGCCAAGCGTGAGCTGATCGACAATGATCTCATCGGCGAACTGGGCTTCAGCCTTATGCGGAATATAGCCGGCTTCCTGATTGGATGCGTGCTCGGTGTCGGCTTCGCGAGCCTGCTGGCGCTCTCGCGGGTTGCCGACCGATTGATCATGCCGACCTTCAACGGCTTGAAGCAGATCTCCCTTCTTGCCTGGATACCGCTGATCTCGGTATGGTTCGGTTTCGGCGAGCAGGCGAAGATCGTCTTCGTCGCGCTCGCCGCCTTCATCCCCATCGTTCTCAATACCTATGACGGCATGCGCGACGCGCCGGCCGATCTTCTGGAAGTCGCAAGAGCGTTAAGGTTCAATGCGCGGCAGAAGGCATTGCGGATCTATATTCCGGCGGCAATGCCGTCGATCGCCACCGGTGTCCATCTGGGCTTGATCTATGCTTGGCTGGCAACGGTCGGCGCAGAATATTTCCTGGCGGTCGGCCCGGGCGTCGGCGGCCTGGTCATTGCGGGTAGGGAGCGGTTCGATATGGCACTTGTCATGGTCGGCGTCTTCGTGCTCGGCTTTGTCGGATTTGCCTTAAACCGACTTGCCTATGCACTCGAAGCTTATTTGTTGCGCTGGCGGCCTAAGCAGACCGCGTAGACTGCAAATATCGTGCTTCAATGTACCTGAGTGGGATGAACCGGTTGTTCGGGTACATTCTATTTCCAAGCGCGACATGCCGATGATTTCGATGGCTTCAATTTGGAGATATTCGCAACTGCCCTCGCCGACCGGCGGTGCCGTTGACCATGCTTATCGCGCCCGAACGAACCAGAATCACGCGCGTGAGGTTGCTGGTGGAGTTTCTGGCCGAGGCGATGCTGCACATCCCTGGCATAGGGCGGTCACCGGCGGGGAGTTAAACCGCCCGCTGGTGGATGCTCCCAGCGGCCCTGATCCAACTGGGAAAGCCAATCACTGACGCCGACCTTGCCTGTTTCCCTCGCTGTCAAAGAAATACAGGTTTTCGGCAGAAGCAGCAACGGCAAGCTCGGAATCGATCAATATCTGGGAGCGACCGGGAACACGAAAGACAATGTTCTGCCCATCATGCAAGATGCCGTAGACATAACTTTCAGCGCCCACCAACTCCACCGCCTGAACGCGAGCGTGGGCGGTGAAGGCAGCGTCATTCGTATCATTGGCGAGATGAAGGTCCTCCGGCCGAATTCCAATTGTCGCATTACGAGCATCTTGGCTGATGATTGGTGCCAGGACGGCGCCGCTTTTTTCCGTGATCCTAAGCAGGTTCATTGAGGGTGACCCGATGAACGTCGCGACAAAGGTCGTAGCTGGCCGTTCGTAGAGTTCAATCGGCGTGCCGACCTGTTCGATCCGCCCGCCATTCAGCACCACCAGCCGGTCGGCAAGCGTCATGGCCTCCATCTGGTCATGAGTGACATAGACGCTGGTGGTTGCCAGCGAGCGCTGCAGCCGCTTGATCTCGACGCGCATCTGCACCCGCAGCTTTGCATCGAGATTGGAAAGCGGTTCGTCGAACAGGAACGCCGCCGGTTCGCGTACGATGGCGCGGCCCATCGCTACACGTTGTCGCTGACCACCGGAGAGTTGACGCGGTTTGCGCTCGAGGAAGGGCTCGATCTCAAGCGATCGTGCCGCTGATTGGATGCGCTGCTCTATCTCGGCTGCGGGGAAATTCCTGTTCTTCAGCCCATATGCCAGATTCTGGCGCACAGTCATATGCGGATAAAGCGCGTAGTTCTGGAAGACCATCGCTATGTCGCGTTCTGAGGGTTCCAGGCGATTAACGATGCGGCCACCTATGTTGATTTCGCCGGATGTGACGGCTTCCAGGCCTGCGATCATGCGCAGGAGCGTGGACTTGCCGCAGCCGGAAGGTCCGACCAATACGACGAGTTCGCCATCGGCGATATCGAGCGATACGCCCTTGATTGCATCGACGTTGCCGCCGTAGCTTTTGCGGACGCCCTTGAGGGTGATCCCAGCCATTATTTCTCCGTCTCCACAAGGCCTTTGACGAACCAGCGCTGCATCAGCACCACGACGAGGATGGGCGGGATGATCGCCAGGATCGCCGTCACCATCACAAAATTCCACGGTGTCGCTGCATCGGCGAAATCCACCATTTTCCGGAGCCCGATGATGATCGTCGACATCTTCGCGTCATTGGTGACGAGGAGCGGCCACAGATATTGCGTCCAGCCATAAATGAAGAGGATCACGAACAGGGCGGCGATATTGGTCTTCGACAGCGGCAACAGGATATCGCGCATGAAGCGGAAGGGGCCGGCATTGTCGATGCGGGCGGCTTCCAGCAGTTCGCCCGGCACCGTCAGGAAGAACTGCCGGAACAGGAATGTCGCCGTTGCCGATGCCATCAGCGGTAAAGTCAGGCCTGCATAGGTATCGATCATGCCGAGATCGACGATGACCTTGTAGGTCGGCAGGATGCGCACTTCCACCGGCAGCATCAATGTTACGAAGATCATCCAGAAGAACACCATCCGCAGCGGAAAGCGGAAGAAGACGATGGCGAAGGCCGACAGGAAGGAGATCGCGATCTTGCCGGCAGCGATGACGACTGCGACGACAAACGTATTCCACAGCATCCGTTCAAGGCTGACACCGACCACGCGCTCCACGCCGCCGTTCAGCGCCTCACCATAGTTTTCGGCGAAATGACCGCCGGGCAGCAGTGAGATCGGCGGCCGCAGAATCTCGGCTGATGTCATCGTCGAGGCGACGAAAGTGTAATAGATCGGGAAGGCGACGATGACGATGCCAAGGATCAACATGAGATGGCCGATCAGATTGGCGATGGGGCGTTTTTCGATCATCGGTTCGCCTCACGCATAATGCACACGCTTCTCGACGAAGCGGAATTGGAATGCGGTGAGCGCGATCACGATCACCATGAGGATGACGGACTGAGCCGCGGAAGAGCCGAGGTTGAGATTGACGAAGCCGTCATTGTAGACCTTGTAGACGAGGGTTTCCGTCGCCTTTGCCGGCCCGCCACCGGTGACGGCATGGATGATGCCGAAGGTGTCGAAGAAGGCGTAGACCGTGTTGACTACCAAGAGGAAGAAGGTCGTTGGCGCCAGCAGCGGAAAGACGATCGTCCAGAAGCGCCGGTTGCCGCGAGCACCGTCGATGGACGCTGCTTCCAGCAGCGATTTGGGGATTGCCTGCAGGCCGGCCACGAAGAACAGGAAATTGTAGCTGATCTGCTTCCAGGCCGCGGCAACGATGACCAGCACCATGGCCTGATTGCCGTTCAGTAGCGGATCCCAGGCAAAGCCGTTGCGGCGCAGAATATAGGCCAACGTGCCCATAGCCGGATTGAACATGAAGAGCCACAGCATGCCGGCAACCGCGGGAGCGACCGCATAGGGCCAGATCAGCAGCGTGCGATAAAGCGTCTGGCCGCGCACCACCTTGTCGGCGGCGGTGGCGAGCGCTAGCGCGACGATCATCGACAGCAGCGCCGTCGCGACGCTGAAGATCACGGTGACCTGCAGGGAATGCAGGTAGGTCTCGTCGGACAAGACGGCGCGGAAGTTCGCAAGCCCCACGAAGCCGCTCTTCAGTCCGAAGGGGTCTTCGCGCTGCGTCGATTGATAAAGCGCCTGGCTCGCCGGCCAGAAAAAGAAGACGACCGTCAGGATGATCTGCGGAGCGACCAGGAAATAGGGAAGGATCTTGTTCGGAAAGACGACGCGCTGCACGGCGATCTCCTAGGACGGGAAAACTGCCCGCAGCCGTGACGGCCGCGGGCCAGACCGCATCAGCGCATCAATTGCCGATGGCTTGCTGGATGGCGGCATTGCCGCGCTCGACGGCCTTGTCGAGCGCCGTCTTTGCGTCTTCCTTGCCGGCCAGCATCGCCTCGAACTCTTCGTTCATGATGTCGCGCACCTGCGGCAGGTTGACGAGGCGCACGCCCTTGGAATTGGCCGTTGGAGCCTTGCCGAGCATCTGCAGGATGGGCGTTTCGCGGCCGGGATTCTTGTCGTAGAAACCGGATTTCTTGGTTTCCTCGTAGGCGGCCATCGTTACCGGCAAATAGCCGGACACCTGATGCAGGCGCGCCTGGATCTTCGTCTGCGACAGGAAATGGAAGAATTCGGCGATGCCCTTGTATTCGGTGTCGCTCTTGCCCGCGAAAACCCAAAGGCTGGCGCCGCCGGGGATGGTGTTTTGCGGCCTGCCTTCACCTTCGTAGTAGGGAAGTTGGCCAATGCCATAGCTTATGCCGCTCTTGATGATGTCGCCGAGGCCGCCGGACGATTCCGTCAGGATACCGCATTCTCCAGACGTGAAGAGTTGCTTGGCTTCAGACGTGCGGCCGCCATAGCGGAAGGTGCCGTCCTTGGCGAGATCGGCGATTGCCTGGAAATGCTGGACGAAGAGCGGCGCATTGAACGCCAGTTTGACATCGGTGCCGCCGAGGCCGTTCTCGTTGGAGCCATAGCTGATATTGTTCCAGGCGGCGAAATTTTCCGTCTGAATCCAGGTGAGCCAGGTGGAGGTGAAGCCGCATGCCGATGCACCGCTCGACTTGATCTTCTTGGCCGCTGCAAAGACATCAGGCCAGGTTTTCGGCGGGTTTTCGGGGTCGAGCCCGGCCTTCTTGAAGGTATCCTTGTTATAATAAAGGATCGGCGAAGACGAATTGTAGGGGAAGGACAACATCGTGCCGTCCGGCTTGGAATAGTAGGAAACGATGCCGGGCAGATAGAGCGATTTGTCGAATGTATAGCCGCCTTTTTTCAGGACTTCGGCCGCCGGCATGATCGCGCCTTCGGCACCCATCATCACGCCGCTGCCGGCATCGAAGACCTGCAGAATGGCTGGCGCCTGCTTGGCACGAAACGCGGCAATGCCGGCATTCAGAGCTTCCGGATAGGTACCCTTGAACACGGGTACGATCTTGTAGTCCTTCTGGCTGTCGTTGAACTCCTTGGCCAGCTGGTCGACGACCTCGTTGTTGGCGCCAGACATGGCATGCCACCATTGGAGCTCGGTTGCTGCAAACGCGTGCGATGTACCGGCGAACGAAATTGCAGCCGCCACCAGGCTGCTCCAAGTGAAGCGATTAGGCATTATTCCTCCCATTGTCATTCCTCCCGTGAAACGGATTGGCTGATCCTCCTCGATCGGCCAGCCCGCTTTGCACTACACTGCCGCCGGATTCGGTGACCAACATGCAAGCGCGTTCATTTAAACTAATGTGTGTTCAGCTCTTGTCTACCGTGAAGTTTATAAGCCAGCTATCTTTTTGAGGTCGTCGATTGCGCCGGGAGCGGCACCCAGCACCACCGATCCTTTGGTCAGGCATTCACCTTCCGTCGGAAAGGGGAGGTACCAGCCGCCGGCTTCCTTCACGAGGCAATAACCGGCCAGGCAATCCCACGCATGCATATAGGGTTCGTAATATCCGACCAAGCGACCGGCGGCGACATAGGCGAGCATGAGAGCGCCCGAGCCGTTGCGGATAAAATTGCCCCCGGCTTCGAGTACCCGCTCGACCATTTTCGCGACGAAGGCCGGCGAGACATGGTTGTTGGCGCCGATACCTGTCACGGCGTTGCGGATATTGCGCGAGGCATCCAGCTTGAGGCTCTTGCTGTTCAGGGTGGCGCCCTTGCCATGTGCGGCGATATAAAGCTCATCGTGGCATGGCGCCGAAATGACACCGATCACGGGAACGCCTGCATATAGGACCGCGATGGAGACGCACCAGTTGGGCATGCCGTTGACGAAGGGGCTTGTTCCGTCAATCGGGTCTACGACCCAGGTGTAGTCGGAGGGACCTGTCTCAAGCCCATATTCCTCACCGAGAATACTATCCCCGGAATGGGCCTTGTGAATGCGGCTACGGATGAGATTTTCCACCTCCCGATCGGCAATCGACACGACATCCTGCAGGTCGCGCTTGGTTTCGATGATCAGGGTCTCGCGACGCCTGAAATAGTCGAGAGCGAGCTTGCCGGCCTCGCGGGCAATGACCTCGGCAAGGGCGAGACGTGCTTCGAGATCGGCAAGGGGAACGGATGTCATGCGGTATGTCCTTAATCGTCTGGTGTTTGACGGCGCTTAGCCGGCGATGACGGCAATGCCACGATCCTTGAAGGCGATGGTGACATCCGTGTTGGGAGGAAGGGCGTAATCGACGCTTGCGTCGACGACAAAGAGCGAGCCGCGATCGGTTTTTACCTCATATTCGACGTGATCGCCGAGATAGGCAGAGTGAGTGATCTGGCCATTGAAGAGGCCGCTGCTGGTTCTTGGCGTCAGCGTGATGGCGTTCGGTCGAACGGCAAGCTGGGCCGGGCCGCGCTTGGCTGAACGGCTGCTGACCCTGTGGCGAAGTCCTTCGATCGCGATCGTGACGCCATCGCCATCGGTTTCCACGACGTCGCATGGCATGACATTGGCCTCACCCATGAAGTCGGCGATGAAGGCGGAGGCCGGGGCATCGTAGAGCTCGCGCGGTGCACCTTGCTGCGCGATACCGCCATCCTTCATGACGATGATGCGATCCGATACGGCAAGTGCCTCATCCTGGTCATGGGTAACGTAGACTGCGGTAAAGCCGAGCCGCTGCTGCAACTCGCGAATATCCGTCCGGACACGGCGACGCAGCCGCGCATCGAGATTGGAAAGCGGCTCGTCAAGAAGCAACACCTGTGGTTCGACGACGAGCGCCCGTGCGACAGCGACACGCTGCTGCTGGCCACCGGAGAGTTCGGCGGGAAGACGCAGGCCCATGCCGGAAAGGCCAACAAGGCTGAGCGCGTCTTCCGCCTTCTCGCGTGCTGCCTTGCGTTTCATACCCGAGGATTCCAGCCCGTAAGCGACATTGTCGAGTGCCGTCATGTGCGGAAACAGGGCATAGCTCTGGAAGACCATCGAGACGTCGCGTTCGTTGGCCGGAAGCATGGTGACGTCCTTGCCGCCGATCAGGATACGGCCGGAGGAGGGATGTTCGAGCCCCGCCAGCATGCGAAGTGTCGTCGTTTTGCCGCAGCCGGAGGGGCCGAGCAGGGTTACAAGCGTTCCAGGCTCTATGGTGAGCGACAGATCGGGAATAGCGGTAAAAGCGCCGAAGGTCTTTCGGACATTTTCGAAGACGACGGAACCGGGAGCCTTCGGATTCATGCGGTTTTCTCCTGAGCAAGCGATGCGGGCGCGATCGGCGACGGTGTCGTTGCGACACGGTTTACCCGTCGCAGCCGCCTTTCTCCGACAAGCAGCTGGAAGCCGGCGATGACGGTAATCATGACGCCGATGAGCGCGGAGGAATACGCGATCGCAACGCCATATTCACCGTTTTCGACCAAGCCGACGATATAGGCGGTGGACATATTGTACTGGGCGCTGACAAGGAAGATGACCGCGCTGATCGACGTGATGGCCCGCACGAAGGAATAGACGAGAGCTGCGGTAATCGCCGGTCGCAGCAATGGCAGGATTACCTTGCGGAGGGTGCGAAGGCTGTCGGCTCGTAGAGTCAACGAGGCCTCGTCGAGGCTTTTGTCGAGCTGGCTCATGGCTGCAACGCCACCGCGCACGCCGACCGGCATGTTACGGAATACGAAGCAGGCAACCAGGATCAATGCCGTTCCGGTCATTTCCAGCGGCGGCAGATTGAAGGCCATGATGTAGCTGATGCCGATGACGGTACCGGGAATCGCAAAGCTCATCATCAGCGCGAATTCGAACAGGCCGCGGCCGACGAACTTCTGCCGCACGATCAGATAGGCGGTGAGCAAGCCGACGGCCGCCGTCAAGGGTGCGGAGATCAGGGCGATTTCCATCGTCGTCCAGAAGGAGTTCCAGGCAACGCCGCTCCAGGCAAGACCACCATCGTCGCGCAGGCCGATTGAGAAAGCCTTGACGTAATGTTCGACCGTCAGCGTGTTGTCGAGGCCCCAGGTGCGCACGAAACCACCAAAGAGGATCATGACGTAGACGATGACGGTAAAGATCATCCAGGGAATGACGAGCGCATGGATCGCAATCGAAAGGCCACGGGGCAGGGCGCTATGGGCGCCCGAATCGCCCTTGCCGGTGACAGTCGCAAAGCTCTTGCCCTGCAGCCAGAGGCGCTGTGCAAGGAAGGCGCTCAGCGTGAAGACGAGCAGGATCATGGCAAGGACAGCGGCGCGCGACGGATCGTTCTGTGCACCGACGACACTGAAGAATATTTCCGTCGACAGAACGCCATGGCTGCCGCCGAGCACCATCGGATTGCCGAAATCCGCCATGCTCTCGATGAAGCCGATCAGGAAGGCATTTGCCAGGCCTGGCTTCATCAGCGGTAGGGAGACCCGCCAGAATGTACGCCAGCGATCGGCGCGAAGGGTTTGAGAAGCCTCTTCCATCGACGGGCTGACGCCTTCGACCACACCGATGAGTACGAGGAAAGAGATCGGCGTGAAGGAGAGAACCTGCGCGATCCAGATACCCGTCAGCCCGTAGAGCCAGCGACTTGGTTCCGTTCCGAAGATCGAGGCCGCAACCTGCGTGACAACGCCCGCCCGCCCGAACAGCAATGTCAGTGCCAGGCCGACCACGAAGGGCGGCGTGATGATCGGCAGGATTGTGAGAAGCCTCAATCCCTTCTTGAAGGGGAACCGCGTGCGGGTGGCGACAAGCGCAAAGCAGAGCCCAAGCAGCGTCGACCCGCCTGCCGTCAGTATCGCCAGCCAGAGTGTGCGCCAGGCAACGCCGCAACGGTCACCGCCGACAATGCAGCTGAGGCTCCAGATCGACGGATCCTGGATGTTCGTCGTGAAGCCGCTGGGATCGAACGATCCGTCGAAGGACTGGAAGGCCCCGATGAACATGCTGCCGACGGGATAGAAGACGAAGATCGCGACCAGCACGACCAGCATGGTGATGGCGCTGACGACAAAGGCATCGCCCTTCATCGCGCCGCGTTCGGCAAGGCCGAAAGAAAAGAGCAGGATGAAGACAATGCCGAGCGTAACGGCGCCGGCACCCATGGCCGGCTGGCCATCTGCCAGCGCGCCGAACATGGTTTCACAGATTGACCAGCTCCAGCCCGATGCGGTGATCGCGAGTCCCTGAAGCGATAGAAAGGCAAGGCCCAATGCTCCCGCGAGCGCCATCAGCGCGCCGCGCGGCATCGGATTGGACACGAAGCGCGCGATGCTGCCGAGCACGAAAAGCCCGACGGCGATCGCGAGCCACCATCGACCGTAACTGGTAATCTGCAGGATTCCAGGTGCTGTGGAGGGGTCGCGTGGAAAGCTGCCCAGCCAGCCAAGGCTGAAGAAGCCGCCCTCGATGCGATACCATGGGAGCAGTATCAGGGCGGCGATGCCGAAGATCAGCGCGACATCCAGCCGGCGTTTGCTATTGGTCATGGTCGGATCGCATCCCGTTCGGAACAATTCAGAGAAATTGCAGGCCGGATGCACGAGGAGCCGGCCTGCCCAGGCAGTCGATAAAGGCGATCAGTTGGCCTTCGCACCGATTTCCTTGTCCCAACGAGCAAGCAGAGCCTTGCGGACGGTCGGATCGCCATACTTCTTGAAGTCGTAGTCGATCAGCTTGATGTCCTCGAACTTCGGTGCCTCCTTCGGGACCGCAGCCGACTTGTTGGAGGGGAGCTGATAGGACTTCGCGTCCTTCATATGCGATTGCGCCTCTGCGCTCAGCGCCCAGTCGTACCACTTCTTGGCGTTCTCGAGATTTCTCGCGCCCTTAATGATGGACATGGAGCCGATCTCGTAGCCCGTGCCCTCGCAAGGCGCGACCGCCTTGATGGGAAAACCCTCGACCGTCTGGGCAACCGCGTCGTGCATGAAGACGATGCCGATCGTCGATTCTCCGCGCGCCGCTGCTTTCACCGGGGCGGAGCCCGATTTGGTATATTGGGAAACATTGGCATTGAGCTTTGAAAGATATTCGAAAGCCTTGTCCTCACCCATGATCTGCACGAGTGTGGCGAGCGTATTATAGGATGTCCCGGACGAGTTCGGATTGGCGATCTGGATCTCGCCCTTGTAGGAAGGGTCGAGCAGATCGGCCCAGCACTTTGGCTCCTTCAGGCCCTTCTTCTTGAGGATGTCGGTGTTATAGCCCCAGCCGAGCGCGCCGGCATAAACGCCGACCGTGCGGAAGTTGGCGCTTTCAGCCTGTTTTTTCGCCCAGTCCTGCAATTGGTCCAAAAGTGGCGATTTATATTCGAGTGTCAGGCCCTCGGCCGCCGCCTGCAGATGTGGGTCGCCGGTCCCGGCCCACCAGATGTCGGTCTTCGGATTGCGCGCCTCGGCGCGGATCTTGGCATAGGTTTCGCCGGCGGAAAGCCGGACCATGTTGACCTTGATGTCGCTCTGTTTTTCGAACAGGCCCTTCATCAGATCGCAGACTTCTGGATCGGCAGAGCAGATCACATTGAGATCGCCGGCGGCATGGGCCGACCAGGCAATAAGAGATATTCCCGCGGCAAGGGTTGCCGCGGCCATGTTGACCAATCGCATGATGTCCTCCTGCTATGCGGCGCCTCCACGCCGAGCGCTCTTTGCAAGCGTGTGCAAATGCTGCATTGAACAGCGATCCATGTCAACCATCACCGTCATAAAAGTTTCACAATGCTGACTTGGCTATAGTATTGCACACGCTTGCAAACTATGTGAAGCTTCGTCGGGATTTGGGGAGACGACCGTGTCGCAAAGGGATTTTGTCAGCGCTGAAGAAGTGGCAAAGCGAGCGGGCGTTTCTCGTTCGGCCGTTTCTCGTGCGTTCACGCCTGGCGCCAGTGTCTCCGAGGCAACGCGGAAAAAGGTTCTGCAGGCGGCGGAAGAACTTGGATATCAGGTCAATCATCTTGCCCGCGGGCTGATGCGCAATGAGAGCGGCATCGTCTGCCTGATCGTCTCGGAGGTGGCGACACCTTACCGCTCCGCATTGCTGCGCGAGCTGACACAGCAATTGCAGATCGCCGGCAAGGTCGCGATGCTGGTCAACACCGATCGTTCCGACGGCAGCGTCGATCGCGCCCTTCAGCAGGCAATCCGTTATAGGGCGGATGCGTCGATCATTCTCTCAGGTCTGCCTGACAAGTCGATCACGAAACTTTGTCTACGCAACGGCCAGCGCCTCGTTCTGATCAACAGAGACGACGATCAACCCGGACCTTTGCGGATCAATCTTGATGATCACGAGGCGGCAGGGCGTGTTGTAACTGCCTTTGTCCGTGCCGGTTGTACCAGGCTTGCTTTCGCAAATTCGGAAGCCGGTACGCCAAGTTTGATGGCACGCGAGACCGGGTTCATCGCCGCGGCCAAAGCCCAGGGACTGGATGTCATCGTCGAGCGATATGGTTGGACCGGATACGAGGCAGGTAAGGTTGTCGCGCAACGGCTGCTAACCCGGAGGGAAAGACCGGATGCTGTCTTTTGCGCGACGGATCTCATTGCCTGCGGTTTCATGGATGCGGCGCGGCACCAGTTCTCGCTTTCAATCCCGGATCAGCTCTGCGTGGTTGGCTTTGACGACATCGAGCAAGCCTCCTGGTCTTCCTATAATTTGACGACCTTTGTGCAGCCCGTGGTGGCAATCGCGCGGCATGCGGTGACATGGCTGACCGAGGACCCGTCATCGGACGGGCTCGATGACCATTCGGTAAAATTGCACGCCGAGCTCACCTGGCGAGGCTCGGTTAGAGGAGGATAGCCATTGGGTTCTTATCTTTTGCATCGTTCCGACCGCGGTTCAGCGCGCCCTCGGACCTGACGGCTCTCCTTCAGAGCTGCACCAAGATGAACGCATGGCCCGGATGCTTGCGGACGAGAAGGTCGAGTTTCGTAGAGCGGCATCGAGATGGTGGAGGCGACTCGCTTCATCTCGATCTGCTGCGTGATCTCAAGCAGATAAATTCACATCTGGTTGCCGCTGCATATCCGGTACTCGAAGTGCGCGGAGAGCTTCTTGAGTGCCGGATCACAAGATCAGAGGGAAAACCCGTTGTGGAAACAAATGCCTAACCTGACGGACGCAATGGCATGAAGTCAAAGAAAGGCGGCGGAAAGCCTGCCTCTCCTAAATCAAAACACCTGCTGCAACAGCTCGCGAGCACGCCGGAAAAGCTGTTTGCAGACGCGTTTCGCAACCAATATGGCGCGCTCTGCTTCCGTTACAGGGATGGTCGTGACGAGACTGAGATACTGCTGATCACGTCGCGCGACAGCGGGCGGTGGATCGTACCGAAGGGATGGCCGATGAAGGGCAAGGAGCCTCACGAGGCGGCCGCGATCGAAGCTTGGCAGGAGGCGGGGGTTCGCGGCAAGGTGAGGAAAACGCCGATCGGCCGGTATACGTATCTGAAGGAGCTTGATGATGGAAAGGTCGTGCCGTGCGTCGTCGATATGTTTCAAATCGAGGTGAAAGAGGTCGGGACGGAATTCAAGGAGCGAGGACAGCGTCGGCTCGATTGGGTTAGCCCCGACGAAGCGGCACGGCGGGTGCGCGAAATCGAGCTTAAATCGCTGCTCGTCAACTTTAAGCCACTGGCAAAGTGATCGCCATTTTCCCGTCCATATCTCATCAAGAGTTATATTTAACCAACCGTTGCAGGTAGTAAGACCGGAGCGTCGACATCGAGTGACGGTATTGGTTGACCAGTCGAAGAGCGGCGGTTTGAACCATGCAAGGCGGATAGGATTCATGCTCGGCTGGATTTGCGAACCCTTCGGCCATTTTCATTGTGTCGATGCGATTGGCTCAGGAAAAATGCTGGCAATGGTGTTTGCCATTGCCAGCAAGAGCTTGTCGGGAACTAGGAGAAACCGACAAGCCGGGGAACGTATGTCGGGCTGTTGGACCGGTCGAGATCATCCACTGACGGCATTGAGGAGATCGTGTCGGGAAATCACTCCAACCGGCCGTTCGTCGTCGAGGACGGTGATTTCT
Organism: Rhizobium sp. ZPR4; assembly: GCF_040215725.1. Lineage (NCBI taxonomy): Bacteria > Pseudomonadati > Pseudomonadota > Alphaproteobacteria > Hyphomicrobiales > Rhizobiaceae > Rhizobium > Rhizobium sp. ZPR4. Next base: position 531,120 of record NZ_CP157969.1, on the reverse strand, counting down.
CCATCGTGCTCCTTGGCAATTTGCAGCAGCCTCGACAGTTTATCCGTTGCAAGGACGGTCGGGCCTGATACGGGAATGGACGCTGCCGCTATAGGTTGCATCACTCTTCTCGCCGAAATCAATTCGAGCCGGGAAATTCCCTTCACGAAATCGGCGACGTAATCGTCCGCCGGCTCGGTCACGATCTGCTCGGGAGTTCCCACCTGGACAAACCGTCCGTCCTTCATGATCGCGATATGAGTTCCGAGCCGGATGGCCTCATCGAGGTCATGCGTGATGAATACGGTCGTTTTCTTGAGAACCTTTGACAGGTCGAGAAACTGCTCCTGGAGCTGCCGTCTGATCAGTGGATCGAGGGCGGAGAATGGCTCGTCCATCAGCAGGATCTCCGGATCGGCTGCCATCGCTCGTGCAAGGCCCACCCGCTGTTTCATCCCGCCGGATAGCTCATCGGGGAAGCGATCGCCCCAGCCGTCCAAACTCACCAGTTTGAGCTTTTCGGCTGCAATCATGTGGCGCTCGTTCCGGTTCATGCCGCGTAGCTCCAGGCTCAGAGCGACATTGTCGATCACCGTGCGATGTGGAAGCAGGGCCATGTTCTGGAAGACCATTCCCACGCTCTGGGACCGCAATTGCCTGAGTTCCGGCCCCTGCAGCGAGTTGACGTTCTGATTGGCGACGCGGATCACGCCCGCCGTCGGTTCGATAAGGCGATTGATATGCCGGACCAGTGTGGACTTTCCGGAACCGGAAAGTCCCATGATACAGAAAATCTCGCCTTTCCCGACCGTGAACGAGACGTCCACCACGCCAACCACGCAACCGTATTGCTCCAGGATCTCCTTCTTGCTCAGCCCATGGTCGTTGACGGCCTTATAGGCCTCTTTGGATTTCTCGCCGAAAATCTTCCAAACGTTGCTGCATTCTATGACTGCTTCGGTCATGGCTGCATTCCTCAATTCTTGATGGCCGACGACTGCGGTACGTCCTGAGCTGCGGGACTGTATGAGCTTCCCACGCAGGATCGGACGAGGCCGACAGGCCCGCGAGTCAGCCATTCCCCTCGTTTCGTTGGTTTTGCCAGTGCCTGCGTCAGGCGGTCCAATACGATCGCGAGGGCGACAATCCCCAGGCCGCCAACCGTGGCTATGCCGATATCAAGACGTCCAATGCCGCGCAGCACCATCTGACCGAGCCCGCCGACGGCAATCATCGAAGCGATGACGACCATCGAAAGCGACATCATCAGGGTCTGGTTGACGCCTGCCATGATCGTCGGCAGGGCCAACGGCAGCTGCGCCTTCCAGAGCAGCTGGGACTCGGTCGAACCGAAGGCTCGCATCGCTTCGACCACATCGACCGGAACCTGCTTCATCCCGAGATAGGTCAGCCTGATAACGGGGGCGACGGCGAATATGACGGTGACGATGACGCCGGGCACGTTGCCGATCCCGAAAAGCATGACGACAGGAACCAGGTAGACGAAGGCGGGAATGGTCTGCATCCCGTCGAGCAGAGGTCGAAGGATCGCGTAGAGCGTGTCGGAACGCGACGCCCATATGCCGAGCGGAAGACCGATCACGATGGAGAAGATCAGCGAGGTCAAAACGATAGACAAGGTGAGCATCGTCTCCGGCCAGACACCGATGAAGCCGACGAAGACCAAGGTGGCAGCTAATCCGACGGCCAGCCTGATCCCGGCAATTTGCCAGGCCAGCAGCGTGACCACGACGATCACGATTGTCGGCGGCACCGCGCTCAAGCCGGCGGAGAAGGACTGAAGCATCGTGTCGATCGGGCCTTTCACGGCCTGGAAGAACGGGCGGTAGTTGTCCACCAGCCATCTGAGACCGACCGTCATCCAATCTGCAAGTGGAAGCTTACCACAAGCAAACGGGTCAAGAATTCCGCAGTTTGCCATTACGTTCCCTCTTTTTATTAGGTCTTGTTAATAGTGTTGAATAACACAGGAGGCGTTGTTTCCCCGGCGCAAAAAAGTAGACCGTCAGGTGACTTTATTTCGGCTTTCATCAGCGGCGCCAAACACCGTAGCTTCTGCCTATCCGCCATGATGGAGACCGCGATGAAGCTGACAGCGATAAACGTGTACAATGTTGATCTGCCGGTTGCGGGCGGGTACAAAATGGCGTCCGCGACGGTGACGTTCCTGCAGAGCACCGTGGTTGAACTCGTCACCGACGAAGGCATTATTGGATTTGGGGAAACATGCCCGGTGGGACCGGTCTATCAACCGCAGCATATGTTGGGCGCTCGTGCTGCCCTCCAGGAAATCGGTTCCAGTCTTATCGGCCTCGATCCTCGGAACATCGGCCAGCTGAACCGCGCCATGGATGCTTCGCTCAACGGCAGCCGGTACGCCAAGGCTGCTATCGACATTGCTGCCTGGGACATCGCGGGCAACAGCTATGGCCGGCGCGTATGCGACCTTCTCGGCGGAGCGACCGGAGACACGATCCCGACATACTATTCGATCACGACGGCCTCGCCTGACGAGATGGCGAGGGAAGCACGCGAACGCCAACTGGAAGGCTATGCCCGCATTCAGCTCAAGATCGGCGGGCGCGATGTCGAGGAGGACATCGAGACGCTGCACAAGGTCAAGGCGGCGATCAAACCGGGGATAAGGCTTGCGGCCGATGCGAACCGAAGTCTTACCAGCCGGGACGCGATGTTCCTGTCGCAGCGTTGCAGGGATATCTCCATGGTGATGGAGCAGCCCTGCAATACGGTGGAGGAGATCGCGGCGGTTCGCCACCAGCTTTGCCACCCTGTCTATATGGACGAGCTGGCGGAGGACGTGAACAGCGTAATGCGGGCGGTTTCAGGCGGATTGGTCGATGGTTTCGGCCTCAAGCTGACTCGTGTCGGAGGCATCTCGGCCTTGAGGACCGTCCGCGACATCTGCGATGCACGCAGCCTGCCGCACACTTGCGACGATGCCTGGGGCGGCGACATCATCGCCGCGGCCTGCGTGCATGTGGGTGCCACCGTCGCGCCATCGAGGTTCGAAGGGTCCTGGATCGCCGCACCCTACATCGAAGGACATTACGACGCGGAAAATTCCGTTCGTATCGAGCAGGGGCGCATCAAAGTGCCGACCGGGCCGGGCCTTGGCGTAAAGCCGGACAGGTCGAAGCTCGGCTCACCAGTCCTGTCGTTTGGCTGATATCATCCTGTTGGGCGTGATACCTCGTTCCCGCTCGGCCATTTCACGCAACCAATCGCGAAACACGGTGGCCGCGACCGAAAGCTCGCGATTATTGTTCCAGGTCAGATAATAGGCGCCCGGTGCCGGGATCACCAGATCGGTGATCCGCACCAACTTTCCTTCATTTATGAGATGACGCACCAGGCGGTCCCATCCGATTGCGACGCCTTGGTCCGCCATGGCGGCCTGTATGGCGACACTGAATTTACCGAACCTCCGGCCGGCGCCATGACCATGGGGGATCCCGGCACGCAATAGGACCTCATCCCATCCCGCCCAATCCGGATCGACCCAATCCACATGCAGGTGCGGCAGTTCCCCCAGGCCCACGGCTGTGACGCCTTCGTGTTCGGCGGCGAAACCTGGAGCACATACCGGATAGATCACGTCGTCAAACAACAGTTCCGCAGTTTCGTCGAGCCATGCGCCGAACCCATAGCGTATTCGAAGCTCGACCTCGGCTCGTCGAAAATCCTTGGCGTTGTCGGAAATAAGGTGGTCCACCGCGATTTCGGGATAGCGACGCCAGAAGTCAGGCATTCTCGGGATCAGCCACATCGTCGCAAAAGCGTCGGTGCAGGCAATCGTCACGTTTCGCGCCCGATCGCCGCGCTTGATCGAGCGGACGACCTCCGAAGCCTTCGAAAATCCGCTGGCCAATACACCGTAGAGTTCTTCTCCCTCGGTGGTGAGGGCGACACCCTTCGCATTCCGCACGAATAGCGGCACACCCACCTCGTCTTCGATCGCCTTGATCTGGCGGCTGACGGCGCCAGGCGTGACGTTCAATTCGCTGGCTGCCAACTTGAAACTCAGATGACGCGCAGACGCCTCGAACACAGCAAGCGTCGTGAGCGATGGAAGGTCGTAAAACCTGCGAACCAAGAATCCCTCTCCCAAAGGCAATGGTAAGCCTGCACGCTAGCATAATAGTCAACTGACGCGTGAGACTTTTGCATTTGGTTATTCCGCATGCCTCGGTCATTAGTCTAGTCCGTGCGCGACGTCGAGTTTTCCGCACACCGAGAGAATTTTTCTGGGGGAGGACAGGCGCCATGAGCATGCAATCCAACACGGCAAGAAGGGGTGGCCGAGACGCCCGCCGGATGCTTCGGACCACTCCGAAATTCCAGATGCTTCCGACGCTGAAGCGCGGTCTTCCGAATGTCGAACCGATGGACGAGGAGCAGATCGAGCAAATTCATAATGCTTCGATGGACATTCTCGAGGAGGTCGGCGTCGTGTTCCGCGATCCGATCGCACTCGATGATTGGAAGCGGGCAGGGGCCGACGTCAGGGGCGAGCGGGTCCATCTGGATCGTGCTCTTATCATGGACCTCATCAAGACCATTCCGTCCGACATCAAATATTACGCCCGGAATCCGGAAAACAATGTTGAGCTCGGGGGCAAGAATTCGATTTTCGTGCCGATGACGGGCGCGCCCTACATGCGAGACCTCGAAGATGTTCGCCGCGGGCCGACGATCGCCGACCTGGGAACATTCCACAAACTTGCTCACATGATGCCCGCACTGCATTCGTCGGCGCACCACATCGTCGAGCCTATGGATATCGTGGTGGCCCATCGTCACCTTCACATCACCTATTCCTCGATGAAGTATTCGGACAAGATGTTCATGGGCATGACGACGTCGCCCAAGAACGCCGAGGATGTGCTCGACATGTGCGCGATCCTGTTCGGCGCGGAGTTCATGGAGACGCATGCGGTTGCCACCGGAAACTGCAACGGCAACTCGCCCTTGGTCTGGGACCAGACCATGCTCGGCGCCATGCGGGCATTCAACCGGCGCAACCAGCCGGTTCTCTGCTCGCCGTTTGTGCTCGGTGGTGCCAATACCCCCGCCTCTACCGCAGCCGCAGTCGCCCAGCTTAACGCCGAGGCTCTTTCCGCACTCGCCTATACGCAGGTCGTCCGCCGCGGATGCCCTGCGATCTACGGGCACTATCTCTCGACCGTTTCGATGCAGTCGGGCGCGCCGATGGCCGGGACGCCCGAAATTTCCCTCATGAACTTCATGATCGGCCAGATGGCGCGCCACTACAACGTTCCCTGGCGCACCTCGAATCTCCTGGGCGGCGCCAAGATGTTCGACGCTCAATCGGGCTATGAAAGCGCGATGACGATGATGGCGGTCCTGATGTCCGGAGCGAATTACATCTGGCATTCGGCGGGGTGGAACGAGGCGGGAATGCACTGCTCGATCGCGAAGTTCATGGTGGACTCCGAAGTTTGCGCGATGGGCTACCGCATGGCTGAAGGCGTCAAGTGGCATGACTTCGACGAAGCACTGGCAGCCGTCCGCGATGTCGGCCCCGGTGGTCACTATCTCGGTCATCCGCATACCCAGGCGAACTTCCAAAACGCGTTCTTCATGCCGAAACTGTTCGACAACAACTCGATCGAGCAATGGATTGCCGACGGATCCAAGGATATCAAGCAGCGTGCGCTGGAGCAGGCTCGATACCTGTTGTCGGAGTACCAGGAGCCCAAGCTCGACGAAGCCGTCGAGGAGGAACTGCGTGCCTATATCGACCGCCGCAGTCGCGAAATCCCTGCCGTCGACGCGCTGAACGAAGATCATTGATCTCTTCAGAGCGTCTAGCGAGGCGCATTCGCAAGGGGAGCGGAGAGATGAGACGAATATCGGAATGGCCGGACGATGACGTTGCGGATTTGGTCGATGATGCGGCCACTTTCGCCGAGCCAGCCCTTTTGGGTCAGGATGACGCCTCCACGGTTACGATTCTTCTGTTTCCCGGCTTTTCGCTGCTAAGCCTTTCTTCCTTCCTCGCACCGTTCGAAAAAGCCAATGCAATTCTGGGGCGGCAGAGATTTCGCTGGGCTTTCGCAAGCAGATCCGGTGCTTCTGAAGCCTGCAGCCTTGGTCTGGCAATGCCGGTTCAATTTCGATTCTCGGAAGTCATGCCCAAAATGGGCTCATCCGCGCGCACCGAAATGGTCGTTATGATCGCGGACGGCGCTGCAGAACCCGGTGCGTCGGCTGAGCTATCGGGCGCCATACGGCTGTGCCTTCGACAGAACATACCCGTGGTCGCTCTCGGAACGGCCACATGGATGCTTGCCGAGATGGGTGCGCTGAAGAATGCCGAATGCACCATTCATTGGGAGCAGTCTGCCGCCTTTTCCGAGACGTTCAACAACCTCAAGGCGATTGACGCAATCTATACCGCAGATGGCGGTATATGGAGTTGTGCCGGGCAAACCTCGGCATTCGATCTTGCGATAGCGCTTCTCGAACGCACGCTTGGTACGTATCTGACGGCGGATATCTGCAAGCGCAATGTTGCCGACGGAGTAAGGGACCGGACGCATCGGCAAACGGGCTGGTATCCGTGGACCGCGCGCGGCACGAGCAGCAAGCTTGCCCAGGCGCTCGCGCTGATGGAGGGCTGCCTGGATGAACCGCTCTCGCTCGATCGGATTGCGGATATGTTGACGATCTCAAGGCGACAGCTGGAGCGCCTGTTCGAAACCTATCTCGGCATCTCTCCGCACAAATACTATGTTCAGTTGCGTCTCGATCGTGCGAGACAGTTGGTTAAAGCCACCAACAAGCCCATCGTCGACATTGCAGTAGCATGTGGTTTCGTCTCGGCATCTCATTTTTCGAAATGCTACCGTCTTCTGTATGGATGCAGTCCCCAGCAAGCAAGGCTGGAGCGCATGACGCCGATTGGGATCCGGAAGAAGAAGCGACACGCCGCATTCTGGTAGAGCGTCTCATCCGGCATTCTTGCAGGTCTGCGACCACCTCAGCACAACCAATGGAATTTCGGTCAAAGCGATCTTATTCGCGGTATCCGGCAGCGCGGCCACATCCTCTATCAAGAGCAAACAACACAATGAGATCAGTGCATTAAAGTCACCTGACGGTCTACTTTTTTACGGCGTTGAGTTCGAAAGACATGTGTTACCAATCTTAGTACTCCATGGGAGGAGTATCTGGAACGCAGAGCTAAAGGCGCTTTGCACTGCGTAGTTCGGAAGGTCGAGCGTCAATCAAAAAAGAGGGAACTGGCATCATGAAGATAAAGTCCATCGCTGCCCTGTTGGCATCGCTTCTGGCAGTGACCGGCAATGCGTCGGCAGCCGAGCAAGTGAAACCGGCATGGTCCGGAATTACTGAAGAGTTGTTCCAGACATATATCGTTTCGCAGGGATTGAAAGATCTTGGCTACGATGTTGCCGAGCCCGTTCAAACACAAGTTCAGCTTGCCCATGTCGCGGTAGCAAACGGTGATCTCACCTTCTATGCGGCCCACTGGGAGCCGCTTCACGAAGCCTATTGGAAGGAAGCCGGCGGCGATGCAAAGCTTATCCGGCTTGGAAAGCTCTCGACCAACTCGCTGCAGGGCTATCTCATCGACAAGAAGACTGCGGATGCGACCGGGATCAAATATCTCGAAGATCTGAAAGATCCAGAGAAGGCAAAGCTCTTCGACATTAATGGTAATGGAAAGGCTGATCTCTACGGCTGCGAACCTGGCTGGGGCTGCGAGCGCGTCATCGAACATCAACTGGATGCCTACGGCCTTCGAGATACTGTCGAACATCAACAGGGCGGTTATTTCTCCATCATCCCCGATGCGATCGAGAGGATCAAGGAAGGTAAGCCGACCCTCTATTACACCTGGACGCCGCTGTGGGTTTCCGCCGTGCTTCGGCCAGGCAAGGAAGTGGTCTGGCTCAATGTCAAGAAGACCGAACTTCCCGATGGCAAGACGGACAACACCACGGTCCCAGGTCTGGGCAATCTCGGCTTTCCGGTGAACGACCAGATGGTCATTGCCAACACCGCCTTCGTAAACGCCAACCCGTCGGCCAAGAAGTGGTTCGAGCAGGTGCAAATCCCTGTTGAAGACATCAATGCCGAAAACAAACTCGTCAATGACGGCGAGAAGTCCAATGAGCAGATCAAGAAGCATGTGACCGATTGGATCTCGGCGCACAAGTCGGAATGGGACAAGTGGATCGCAGACGCCAAGGCTGCGAAGTAATGGAGCAGACGCTGCCGTTCTGTGCGGCAGCGTCATCGCACGTTGGTTTTCTGATGCGTTCCGCGTGACGTTTGTCAGACTCTCGCCTGTATCGAGAGCAGGAACGCTTCAATCGAATCGGGTCGAATGTCAGTTATCCCGGTCGGATATCCCAGTTGGAGACCAGGCGTGTCGATGAAGAAATCGTCTTAAACTTCGAAGGCATCCACACCTCAGTCGATCCCGCGGTTTGGACAGGACGCCAAATAATATCGGACAGGAATAAAGGTCACGGCGCTTAGGGCCGCCCGCGGGTGCCTGTAGCGGTGTGGCGGAGTCAAGGCGCTCCAGTGCGAAGCCTTATAGCGTCAAACTCAATCGACACATGACTTTTTCTACGTTTTGCGACTCTGGCATTCCGGCCAGAGATCGAGAATAGTCTAGACACAACTGTCGAGTTTAGGGAGGGCTTATGAAGACCGAAAGCGGGATGACTGTCGTGGTGACCGGCGCGGCCGGCGGCATCGGTAGGGTGATTGCCAGGCAGTTCGTAAAGCGCGGCTATAATGTCATTGCTGGCGATGCCGACGCCAAGGCTTTGGAGGACGTTGCTGCCGATCTCAATCGCGATGGGCATGTCGTCTGGACAAAAGCAGGCGATCTCAGATCGAAAGCCTATTGCGAGGAGCTGATCGATTTTGCAGTTCAGGCAACGGGTCGGCTTGACGCGCTTGTCAACAATGCCGGCATCATCACGCGTGGCACGATCACCGAGACGACTGATGAAGACTGGGCAAGGACGTGGGATATCAACGTCAACGCCATTTTCTACACTTGCCGGAAGGCGATCGCACATATGAAGAGCCATGGCGGCGGCTCGATCGTCAATATCTCGTCGTGCTGGGGCCTTTATCCCGGTCCTGGACATCCCGCCTATTGTGCGAGCAAGGCGGCCGTTGCGAGCCTGTCGAAATGCCTCGGCCGGGACCATGCCGGCGACGGGATAAGAGTGAACGCCGTCTGCCCCAACGAAGTGAACACGCCAATGCTGCGCACCGGTTTCATCCGCCGGGGCTTCGATCCGGACACTGCCATCGAAGAATTGAACCGCAGCGTTCCTTTGGGACGGATCGCCGAGCCGGAAGACATTGCCGACGTGGTGACCTTCCTCACCTCCGATGCCAGCCGATACATCGCGGGTGCAACGATCGAAGTCAACGGCGCAAAAGCCGTTTATTGAGGAGATAGGGGATGGTCGGAAGACTGGAAGGCAAGGTCGCGATCGTCACGGGCGGCGGCCGCGGAATCGGAGCCGGCATAACGGCGCGCTTTATCGAAGAAGGCGCCACGGTGGTGATCGTCCAAAGAAATGCGCCGCCGAGCGAGATGCTCGGCGAGCGGACGTTTTTCCTTAAAGCGGATCTCTCCAGCTCGCATGACATCACGGATGCGATCGAATGGACCGTGCGGGAATTCGGCGGTCTCGACGTTCTGGTGAACAATGCCGGAATCATGTTCGAGAAGACGGTCGAGGAGATGTCGGAGGAGGATTGGGATCAGATGATGTCGATCAACCTCAAGGCTCCGTTCTTGCTCACCAAGGCTTCGGTGCCCCATATGAGACGGCGGGGCGGAGGCAGCATCATCAACATCGGGTCCATCGAGGGCCTGGCGTCCAATCCCGGTCATCCCGCATATTCCGCGTCGAAAGCAGGTATCCATGGGTTCACTGCCGCGATTGCAGTGGATCAAGGACGAGATGGCATTCGTTGCAATGCGATTGCTCCGGGCTGGATCAATTCCGACCTTAGCGAGCAGTACATCGACAGCATGCCAGATAGCGAACGCGTCCGGCGCGAACTTCTCGTCATGCATCCGGTGGGGCGGCTGGGCGAGCCTCGTGACATTGGGAACCTGGCAGTCTGGCTTGCATCGGAAGAGAGCGGCTTTGTCAGCGGCCAGGTTTATGTGGTCGATGGCGGGCGGACCAAGAAACTGCCGCTTCCTGCATCGTGATATTGCGCTCGTGATTTTTCGCGAACTGCCATGAGGATTTCCATCGGGAGGTAATCCTATTTCCGGAATACTTGGGGCCGGCTAAAGGCAATGGGATCTGGATTCGCCTGACTGAACCTGAGCGAAATCCAAAAGAGGTGCCATCCGCCCAAGCGGAGAGGAATATCCTGGACTGGCGTGCTCGGTTCAGACGGTCTCTCCGAGCCAGCATTTCGGTAGACTGGCTTGCGGAAGTGTGGGACGACAGTTTGCTTCCCTTCAAGAGCAATGGGCAAATACAGCCCGGTAGCAGGCTCGAGCTTCAGTCAGGCTCCCTTTAGAGTTGGGTATTGTTGGAGAAATTCCTTCTCAGCCTAGTTCCAGATGCGGAGATTCATGCGAGAGTGTGCGCCCTGATTGTTTCACTTTTTGAGCTGCACCATGCCTGAAGAGATCGAGGTTGATACCGACAAATTGCGTGAAGCCATCGATGAGGAGATCGAGAAGAAATCCGCCTCGCTGCTGCGTTTCATCGCTCTAACAACGGCGTTCTTTGCCGCACTCGCAGCAATCGGCTCCCTCCTGGCGGGAGGCTCAATCAATGAGGCGCTGGCGTTGAAGACGGAGGCGGCTCAAAAGCAGGCCCAAGCCTCCGATCAGTGGGCCTATTATCAGGCGAAAGGTATCAAGATTGCGATCCTCAAATCGCAGATGGAGCTTCTCGCCGCGGAAGGCAAGCCGGTGGCGCCGGATCTCGATGAAACGAACCGACGATACGCGGACGAAGAAAAATCAATCAGCGCTGCCGCGCATGAACTTGAAAAAATGCGGGACGAGAAGGATGACGAGGCCAATCTCCTTATTCATCGTCATCACTACTACGCCTACGCCGTCGCCATGTTGCAGGTTGCAATCGCGCTGGGTGCCGTGGCCGCCCTGACCCGGAGACGCTCGGCCTGGTGGGGATCCTCAGCTCTTGGCCTTTTGGGTGGGGTGCTACTATTGTGGGCGTGGGGGGCAGGGTGATCCGGGTTCCGTTGTATCACCCGCCATCAGAACCAGCCCTTCACCTTGAACCAAACCAGTGGAATGAGGGTGCTAAGTAAGATGACGGCCCAACCATATTGATATCCCCAGGTCCAGTCATATTCCGGCATGTTCTTGAAGTTCATGCCGTAGATGCCGGCGACAAGGGTTGGAGGAATGCCGGCGATCGATACGATGGTCAGAACCTTGAATATGTCGTTTTGAGCAATGCCAATCAGGCCGACGAGAGCGTCCAGCACGAACTGGACTTTGTTGGCAAGTTGCTCTTCATAGTCCACGAGCGAATGGATATCTCGGCATAACCCTGCCAGACGCGGCTCCAGATCTTCCGACCACCCCTTGGCTTGCTGTTCTGTGTAGGTCACAACGCGCCCGAGACCCTGTAAACCGTCTCGAATCTCGGAGAGACGGTCTCCTAGACGCCCCACCTGGCGCAATTGTGCTCGCAACAGCTTGTTTGCGCGGGCTGCATGGTGGCCGCGAGGGTCCTCAGCACGAAAGGCGCTTGTTGAAAGGCCATTGAGCTCTCCTGCCAGGTGCTCAAGAGCATCGGCAACGCGGTCGACAATGTCTTCACAGAGCAATGTGAAGACCTCAAGGCTCGATTTTGGAGCATCTTCTCCGGCAAATCCGGACGCGACGGCGTCAATAGCCGGCAGTGCCATAAACCGGACCGTGACGAGACGATTCATCGATAAGACAAACCCGAGGGGCGGTGTCGTATCAGCCCCTTCCGGATGTCGGGCCGCCGACGGCGTACTCATGTAAAGCACGCCATGCTGATTTCTCAGTCGGCTCGACGTTTCGATTTCACTGAGGGCACTAAGGGAGGGGAGAGGTGCGCCAATGACTTCCTCCACCTCCCTTAACTCAGCACTACTAGGACTCAGCAGGTCGATCCATAAGGCTTCTGCAAACGCTTGCGGCTGGCCCTTTTTATCGTCTTGCGGCACCGGGAAAACACTTAGCATTTCCTGTGGTCACTCCCTGCAGTATGGCGAGAAACTCTCGGTTCGCCCAAGTATGGAACTCAGTTGACCGAACGGCAATTGGCGAGAATGACCGCTGGAAGCAATGATGTGTTCCGGCGCTCCTCGATTCTGTATCCTGACCATCTTTGAAGAAATGGTCGAGATCGACAAGATCAAAACTCCTGCCAGGATGCCTATGCGGCTCCACCGAAACCACCAAATGCGCTGGCGCTTTTGAAGCGTGCACGTCCGACCAGCATGGCTGGCTGACGTCGCGGACCAAGGAGCTGTCCGATGTGGCTGACATCTGGTCCTACGGCATTACCGATCCACCGTCAGCAAACTACTGACGACGGATTTCCCGTTGCGGACAATTTTACCAACACAACTAGAAATTACGCAATTATTGGGTGTTACATTTCGACACATCAACCGGCGACGCCCTGGGGATTTCATGTCGATTTTCGTTCCACTCATTTTTCTCGCTGCTAGTATTCCTGCAATGCCACCTGCGCCGATCGGTGAAGAGTTCCCCGCCCTGAGCGGCGGCCCTGCACCCATCATCTTCGAATTCACGGACTACGGTGGCACAAAATCGGCGCTGAAGGCCAAGGTGACACCGGAATCGGTGCAGAACTGGTGCGGGAACTGGCATCCATCGGACACATCGTGCGCGCAATCGTACGGAGATGACGGCGGTCGCGTCTACGAGGCTAGCGCGAACTGTGAAACTGGCGACCTGCAAACTGACGGTAAGCATTACCTTTTCGACGGACCAGACACCAAGAGCAAGAACTTCTACGGATATCCCGGCGTTCGTGATTCCGACACCGGCAAGCGCGTTGCCGATACCGCCATGGATCGCACTCTAGGTGCCATGTGGCTGCAGTTGTGTCCGTTCGGCTGGCCGTACAGGGATGTGCCCGTCACGCAGACATTTCGCACGGAGGATCGATACGGAGAGCCTATCGGGCATAACGGCTCGCTGATGTTCAACAATCAGAAGCAGCATATCATCGTATATGAGGAGCCTAAGGCATCGATCGCTGGCGCCATCAAACCGAACACAGTCCTGGTGCACGGCTGGGAAGTCCCGAACGAATGGTTCTCGGGTGTCGCGTACACTTTCAAGAAGGGCTGCGACCCGGCACCGTACTTGGTCAACGGCCATTATCAGAGCGGCAATCTGACGCTGCTGGGCAAGGCGCCGATCCGTGAGGGCTGTAATATCGTCGGATACAGCAATAAAAGCCCGAACGCCAAACTCGTTTTCGATCTGTCTGAGTGACATCCATCTTGCGGATGAAGAACGCTATTTTCGAGACAGGTGAGATCGTGGAAGTCGGTGAAAACCGTTCGTATCGCAATAGTCGTTTTTACATGCAGGGTGATCATGCAGGGTGATATTGTGATGTTGCCGATGAGCGTCAGGAACTGATTGTGGATGAGGACCATTTGTGCAGTCAACTCGTGCTGCTCACCCTGCCGACAGAAAAACTGTCCGCCAAGAGCATCGGCGAAACTTTCAATGACGACCAAGCTTAACCGCTCACATTCTCACGGCAATCGGTAGAAACCGACGATACGTGGAGTAGTTAATCAACTCAACGACTACGCCCGTGGTCGGTGAACGTCGCCCGGGACGGATTGAAGAAATCGATTTAATGCGTCGTGATAGATATCAGGGTCCATCTCGGGTGTATTCTTCGCCAACAAATGGCCTTGCGATCAGGCAATTGACCAAAATGCCTTGACCACCTTGACCATTGCTTCGTCACGAGTCGGCTTGACTATACATAGTCGAGAGCGCTGCCCTTGTGAGCGGCGACATGATCGGTTTTGTCGCTCTTGATCTCATATTGCGGCTCGTCTTCGCTCGCGCGATGCGTATATCCCTTGTAGTCGAAGTCGCTGGTGTGAATGGCGATGATCGTCCCGGACACTCGCCCGGCTTCGGAATTCCAGCTTACGTGATCGCCGATTGCAAATCGTCTTGTCATCTCCTCGCCCGTTCGAAAAGTATTGTCCGATTGTAACAGCCTTGTTGGATATCCGCGCCAGTCTGATCTCGTTATTTGTTGCGACGCCGCAAAGGTCGGTATTGCTTAATGATGCGATTGGATTTTTCTATCGGCGACTTCCAGGTTCCAAATCGAGAATGAGCCTGTGCACGGATCTATGCCATCGGCAATAGCGGCGACACGGTTTGAATGAGAACGGCCAAGGAGGAGGCATCCTTGATGTCGTCGCTCGAGGCCTCGAATTCAGCAAGTTCTATCCCGACGATCTGCGTCTTCGGGATAGCGTCGAAAATGGCTTTCAAGGTGTCCGGATGAAGGCCGCCGGATATAGCGTAGGCTGCCGGCACGTAGCCGGGTTCGAGGGCATCCCAATCGACGTGGATCCAGACCGGGGCATCGCCGATTGTCGACAGGACCGTCTCCGGGCTGGTTTCGGTGGGCGAGAGGACACGGACGCCCGATTGTTGCAGCAGATCTGCTTCCGCTGCATCAATATCTCGTGCGCCGACAATAACGACCTGCGCCGGATTGAGGCCTTTGCCGTGACCGCTGTCCCACAGCCCGCAGGCGGCAGCGAGAACCATGCCGCCGAGATACCCGCTTTGTGTCGTTTGCGGTGTGTTGAAATCGCCGTGGGCATCGATCCATAGAAGGATTGCGTCCGGATACTCTTGGGCAACGATGGGTAGCGTCGCGAGGCTGGCAGAGCAGGTGTTGGCGACCAGCAGTGGTTTGTTGTCGCGCTGCAGGGTATCGGAAACGGCATTCTGCAGCGCGGTCAGCGTTTCTCGGGCTTCGGGCAGGCTCGTCGACCAATCGTCCTGCTTGACCGGGGTTTTCGCACCGACAAAGGTCGGTGTCATTCCGGCAAGTTTCTGAAGTGCTTCGGCCGTCAGGGCCGCTCCCGGTATGGCGCCGGGCGTTCTGTCGGCAATCCGTCCTTGGGATACAATGAGTTCGTAGGTCAAACGGCCTCTCCTTGATGCTATGGTGTTTGGATTCTGGATCGAGCCTTAGGAGAGGATGGCAAGGCCTTCCTCGAATCCAGCGTGAACTTTTGCACCCGCGGATCGCAGTTGCTCGGCCTTTTCGCCAAAGCCGATGCCCAAGAATTCCAGCCCCAGGTTCCGAGCGGTCTTCAGGTCCCAGATGCCGTCGCCTATCGAGATGATCCGTTCGGGGCTGACAATCCGGTATTTTTCCTTCGCCCGTGCGATAGCATTCGAGACGATTTCTTCTCTGGTCGTATATTCCGATGCCGTCACCAGCATATCCTGCTCGAAAGGAACATCGAGGCACTTCAATTTTCGGACCGCGCCGTGGCGGAGGCTGCCGGTGGCAAAAACAGGTAGCCAATCGGTCTGCGACAGGGACGCGAGAAACTCTCTTGCGCCTGGTATCGGAGAGACAGGTTCGTTCTCGAAAACGGAATCAAACTCGCGCCTGAACCGTTCTTCAAGGCCTATATGGTCCGGCGTCGGCGACCAACCGGCTTCCTCCCAGGCTTCCTCGAAAATTCCGCTATCCGAATGATGCCGATAGCTCGACCAGTCCGTCCTGAGCGCCGGAAACGCGAAGCTCCGCAATGTCCTTTCAAAGGCTATCTGGTGCTGGGCGACGCTGTCGGTAAGCGTGCCGTCGATGTCGAACACGACAATGCTGTTTTTGGGCATAGGCTCTGTTGGCTGTTTGGTCCGAGAAAGGAACTGAGTACTGCGAAGCGCTGGTCGGGATATTGCCGGAACGACGTTTAGTAGCGATATATTTGTCTGGATATATCGAAGGGATCAGACCATGGCAATTCCGAAGTTCTGCAGGCGCTATGCCTGACATGAGGTCCGGGGGCCATGGGTGCGGATGCTCGAATGATGACCGACGCCGTTGATCAAAAAAGGGGGATATCGGCTAAGGTTCGGCTAACCTGGCTTGAGCAGGTGGCCGTTGACCCGGGCGTTATGGTCGAGGACTCGGTCTAGCGCTTGTCGTGTAGTCCTGCAAAGGGCCAGAATTGATCAGGATCACTTGGCCGGATCGAATGTTTCCAATATCAACGGTGCCGCGCAGTGGCATATCTATCGAGAGCTTGGCCAAATCAACTTGGGGCCAATAGTTCGGTTCCAGTTAAGAATATTAGGTCTGAAGCCGCCACGCTCTCGCAAGCATCCAAGGTTTCGAGGGCAAGCAAGCCTTGCTGCCTTGATGTGGGGCGTCTAAGTGCAGGCGCCGTGTTCATCGAGGCTCCAGCACATTTAAAGGCTCGCGAGCCGAGGCAGATGCTGCGCTCGCCATATCATTGAAATAATCGCGGCAGAAGTAAGTGTGGCAAAGCGGAGACACCTGTTGGCGGCCAAGCAGAAACCGTAATTTCCTAAAAATAGTCCATAGTTTTCTAAAATACCGCCGTCTCGAATGCAGCCATCCTCGCCATCGTAACCATTCGGTGCGCTATGGACATTCAATTCTCAGGTTTTGAAATTTTTGCTCCGAAAATCGAGGTGGCCTGGACTGCCTTGCAACGGCAATATGCGCGCCATCTGACCGGTGCGGGGCTTGATCACCTATTTGCCTGCCGTGCCTGCGTGGGGACGAAATTCCGTACCGAGCGCATGTCCGTTCGATTGCATTCCGCTCTGAAGCAGACGCAGCCATGGGTTGCGGATGCCGAGTCATCAGGATGGGGCGCGCACGTCAGGAAATACACAATTTCGATGATGACATAGGCGTGTATGCGAACTTAAGCGTGGAGTGCTTTGCCCGGTTTCCAGCATGCTGGCAAAGCCAGGCGCAAACAGGATCAGATCTGACAGGACTTGCATCAGGTGACGGATTTCTCCGCGGGCATGACATGCGCCCGAGGCGTCGATCATCCGTGACTTCAGCGTAATTCCATACAGCTAACCCTTACGAATTCGGCAATGCCGATGCTTCAATCGATCGGGAGAGTCCGCATGAACACCGAGAAGATCATTATCTTTGATACTACTTTGCGTGACGGCGAGCAAAGCCCCGGCATCAACCTTGACGCCGGTGAAAAGGTCGAGATCGCACTTATGCTCGAAGGGCTGAAGGTCGATGTGATCGAGGCCGGCTTTGCCGTCTCCAGTCCCGGCGAGTTCGAAGCGATCAAGGCCGTGGCGCGGGTCGTCAAGGACAGCACGATTTGCAGCCTGAGCCGCGCGGTCGAGCGTGACATCGACCTGACGGCGGAAGCCGTTTCCGGTGCGGCGTCGTCTCGTATCCATATCGTGCTCGCCACCTCGCCTATTCACATGAAATACAAGCTGCAAATGACACCGGAAAACGTGCTCGAACATGCCGTTCACGCGGTGCTCCACGCGCGACGCTATTCCGAGGATATCGAGTTTTCCTGCGAGGACGCGAGCCGGTCGGAGCCGGAGTTTCTTGCCCGTTTCGTGGAACAGGTGATCAAAGCCGGCGCGACCACGGTCAGCCTGCCGGACACGGTCGGCTACGCCACGCCGCACGAATACGGCAAGCTATTCACCTATCTGCGCAATGTCGTGCCGAACGCTGACAGGGCCGTGTTCTCCGCGCATTGTCACAATGATCTGGGCATGGCTGTTTCCAACTCGCTCGAAGCGACCCGGCAGGGTGCGCGTCAGATTGAATGCACGATCAACGGCATTGGCGAGCGGGCGGGCAATGCGTCGCTTGAGGAGATCGTCATGGCACTGCATACACGCGAGGATTTCTTCCGATGCCGGACGTCGGTCGAAACCCGTCGATTAACAGCTGCATCCAGGCTCGTCTCGGAGATCACGGGTTTCGTTGTACAGCCGAACAAAGCGATCGTCGGCAAGAATGCTTTCTCGCATCAGTCCGGCATTCATCAGGATGGCATGCTGAAGAACCCCTTGACCTATCAGATCATGACGGCGGCGGAGGTCGGCGCTGACGAGTATCGGCTGGTGCTAGGTAAGAATTCGGGTCGTAACGGTTTTCGCATGTGCATGCGCTCGTTGGGCGTCGAGTTCGACTCCGATGCCGATCTCGATCGCGCTTTTTCCCGTTTCAAGCATATCGCCGATCAAAAGGCATCGCTTTGTGATGAGGATCTGCTGGCGACGGTTGCGGGTATGGAAGCCCTCTCCCGGGAAAGCCACATCGCGTAATTCTGCTTCCAGAACATGCAATCGGGATCGGCAGTGTGTCGGAACCGCGCCTGTTCGGGGCCTGGGCCGGCTCCGGGGAAATGCGCGTCAATACTTTGCAGCATTCAGGGCAGCATTCAGGAATGAAGGTCATAGCGGAGAAGCGAGCAAATGACGGTGAATCTTGCAGTCGAAACGGCAGGCGATGTTCGAGTAACCAAGCCGAAAACAGGGTATGAATTCCTGATCGACACGCTAGCGACCTGGCATGTGCGTCACTATGCCGGCGTCACGGGGGGAGGGGTCATCCATTTGCTCAAACATCTCGAGCCGATGGTCTCCCTCGAGGACGGTGCCGAATTCCCGGTTTTCTTCAATATCGGAGAGTATGTCGCCGGCTTCATTCCGTTGGGATACTATCTGGCGAGCGGGAAAATCAGCGCAGCCATTGCAACGACGGGAGCCGCGACACGGCTGCTGACTTGTGGTCTGAGTGATGCGAAATTACATAATATTCCCGCAATCTACCTCATTCCTCTCAGTCCGGCAGATACGCGATACCGTGCACCGCTGCAGGACACGAGCCCGGAGGGTGCCGACGTCGTGGCTCAGTTGAAGGCCGAGCTACCATCAGGCACATTCGTCCTGAATGATCCAGATCATATCGGAGAACAACTTGAGCAGGCTCGCAAACATCTCGATCAGGGCTCGCCTATCGCACTTCTGATGCCGCCGGAGGCACTTGGAAAGACGGTGCCTGAGCCGGTCCATATGGCTTGGCGCGCTGACTACGCTCATAGACCGAACAGGATCGACCATGGGGCGCTCGCCCATTTTCTGACCGAATTCCCGCAGCAAGCGGCTGGCCGTCGGGTGATCGTGCTCGCTGGCGAAGAGGCGGCCATGTATCCGTACATGCCTGCCCTCACCAAACGTTTGTGCAAGGTGTTACAGGCACCGATCGTCTGGAGCATAAACGGGGCGAATGCGGTAGCGCGCGACAATAGCTTCGGTTTCGGCTATCTGGGCTTTGGCGGCAATGATCGCGCAATGCAGCTCTGGAGAAGTCTCGGCCCTGACGATATCGTCATTACCCTCGGGTTCTGCCCTGACGAATATACGCTTAATTTTTCTGACATACCCGCCCATACGACATGGAATTTCACCAACCTGGCCGACCCATATGGCAGCGTTGGAGGCGAATTTCGGCATCGCGTGCGCGGCGACTATTTCGACGTGCGGGGGCCGATCGATCAGGTTCTAAGCGAAGCGATCGGCCGGCTCGAGGATCTTCGGCTGCCGCGCCCCCCAGCACCGGCTTTCGTGGCTGATCTCAATGATCGCGAGATCATGCCGCCACGTCCTGGGACAATCGATATCGCCCGATTTTATCAGGAACTTGATCGTCATTGGCAACCGGGAAGCATTGCATTCGACGATGTATGCCTTGCCTACAAAGATCGTCAATATGTCACGCAGCGCCCGCATCCGAACGTCCGCTTCCATTCGCTTTATCGCGGTTCCGCAATGGGCGGAGCATTCGGCGCGGCAATCGGCGCAAAGCTTGCGAAACCGGACGCGACGGTCTTCGCTTTTACGGGCGATGGATGCTTCCGGCTGATTGCGGGTTGTCTGGCCGAAGCGCGATCATTGGGAATCGTCCTGTTCGTGCTGGACAATGGCGCACTCGGCATCATGGTGCAGGGCCTGCCCGTGGTCATTCCCGACTATTCATCCACCCGCTACCACAGCGATCTGCACCGCATCGACTTTGGATCGATGGCACGCGCATGCGGCTGGTCAAGCCGCAAGCTGATGCCGGATCTGAGCAATCTCGCCGAGATCATGCACGAAAGCTACAGCCCCAGTCACCCATCCATCCTGGTTGAGGTTCCCGTAGATGCAGAGCAGGTGGTGGGACAAAATCCGCGGGCTAATAACCTGTAGCGCCACACGAAGCGTCGATGTCAGATCAATGCAATGATGTCGAAGGCGTCATCTCCATGTCACCAATGACTGTGTCGAAATAGTTGTCGGCGATTTCGAGCAGCGTTTCCGCTATGCACTGAGGCTCCCACCCGCCTTGCAGGAGCTCTTGCACGGCTGTATCGATTTTCTGACGGAGTTGCTCGTGGCACTGCCGCTTCGATTGATCTGCAAGATCGATCAACCATTGTTTACCTGGCATGATGATGCTCTCCTCCATGACGACGGGCGTCCATATTCGTCGACAAGGTATAGCGGAGGTAAGCGCAGGCAACTGCTGCAGCGCCATTTTTCAAGAGCAAGGCATCAATTGTTCATCAATACAAATAATCAATTCGCATATTCAATGAATAGTTGTAAATCTTTGGGTCGATATTGCAATGTTCGATGGATAGCGGAGACGCAAGTCTATTCGGCAGAGCCTCTCGAACTCATGGAGCATGTATCAATGACAGGTTTATTGAGAAATGGTCTTCGAAGAAGGGCTTGCAAGCCAAGGGTTGGCGCGCAATGCGATCGAAACCTTCCAGCTAAGGTTTGCCGAACAGAAGGCATCCCGAAGCAGACAAGGCTAGTCGCTTAACTTTTTCCGATAGCGATGAGTTGAAACGACGAACTTTTGGCCGATAGCAGCCGGAATCCAGAGCGCATCGTTAAACGTATCGACAAGGGTCCAGCCTTGCCGCAGGTAAAAACTTTCAGCTCGGGCGTTACCCGCTGTGCAAAAAAGCTCCGCCTCAACCACACCATCTTGGCGCAAAGCCCGCTCCGCAAAGCTCAATAAAGCAGATGCCACGCCAGTTCCCCGAGCGCCTCGGCCAACGTAGAGCTTGACGACCTCGATGCCTTTCAAAGAAACGAAACCAATAAGATCCTTCCCGGATCGAACAACTTAAAACCTATCCGGCGCTTCTTTCAGCCAGATAAGGAAGTGACGTTCCGTTCGATAGGCTAGAACCTCTTGGGGAACAAGTTCGGCATGAGCATCATGCCACCCTTGATGCCAAAGGTGAACGATTGGCTCCTCGTCTCCTGAAGCTGCTGGTCGGATCGTGGACATAACGGTTCGCTGCTGTTTCCGAAGAGGAACGATGGAAGACAAAGTTTAGCCAACGGAAGATGAAAGACAATCGGAGGATAATGTCCGCTTCTGGCGCGATCCGGCCGAACACGCCTCAATGTGATGCCCGAACTTTCTAGCAGAATTCAGATGGTGCCAACGCGTTGGCATTCGTGTTCCGGTGCGTCAATTTACTTCCGCATCGGACCCACCGCTCTCGCCGATATGCGGGATTTAGTTCGGTACGCAACTCTTCCTGTTTCAGCCGCTGGCCGCATGGCTCACACACCGGACCAAGACCTGCCGGTCCTCCGCAGGGGAGATGGTATGGCTGACGGCGCGCCTTCGTCGGGAGAGGGTATTAGCTTTGTCCATACGGGTTAGTGCAAAATCGCAATCGGCGCGATCTCCGAAACTCAGTCGCGACATCAGCAACAATCTTCGAGAAACATTGCGGCAGTGGCCACATACCCACATATGTGCTAATGTGGGTTTTCTCAGTTCAGGAGCACCGTAGATGAGCCGATTGACGATCGACATAACGGATCAGCAACATCAAAGCCTAAAGGCGCTGGCCGCTTTGCAGGGCAAGACAATCAAGCAGTATGCACTCGAGCGCCTCTTTCCCGGTGACATAGATGGAGATCGAGCCTGGGAGGAATTGAAGACATTGATGAATACGCGCATCAATGACGGGCTCGCCGGAAAACTGTCGACTAAAACCGTAGGTGACATCCTCGATGAGGAGATTGCCGAGGATCGTGCTTGACGGCTTACATTCTTACCGCGGATGCGGAATCGGATCTACGTTCGGTAATCCGCTACACACATGCGCAATGGGGTACCGCTCAGGTACGCCGGTACATCTCGGCTTTGGAGCGAGGCATTGCGAACCTTGCCGAGGGGAAAGGTCCTTTCAAGGATATGAGCGCGCTTCATCCGGCGTTACGAATGGCGCGGTGTGAACACCACTATGTCTTTTGTCTGCTTCGCGAGGATGCGCCTGCCCTGATCGTGGCGATTTTTCACGAGCGAATGGATCTCATGAAGCGATTGGCTGGTCGTCTGAACGAATGATCTTCCGACGAAGGTAGGATTGCCTGAAACCCGTTGTAGCTGAAAATCAACCTCCTGAGCCTAGCGGGGAGGGCTGACCCCGTCACGGATCGTGTGGAACATTGGCATTACACCGTCGAAACTTGCTTTGGTAGCGGTGCAGACGACTGTCGTCCGGCCCTTGGGGGTTTCAAGCATTGACATCATCAGCCGGACATTCTCGTGATCCGGGCCAACTTTCGGGATGCCTGTGAACTCAACTCCGTTGATGCCATCGATATGGAAGGCATTCGCGGTCTCCAGAGTTAAGTTGGCCGACAGCGTCTTGCGGGCCTGCAGGTTCCATTCCTCGCCCCTGATCATCTCATTGATCTGATCCTGGGTGAACCCGGCGTTCTGCGGGGCGGCACGAAATGTGACGCCGCAGAGGTACTTCGAGGTTCCCACATGAGGCGGTTGACCGGACGCGGGGTCGATCCCGAAGAGGACATCGTATGTCGGGCTTTTGGTGGAATCGGGTTTGACGATGAAATCGCTGCTGAGGTCGATCTTCAGCCCGGTGACCTGATCTTCCATCCCGTACGCAGGGAACGACACGCATATCGCAGCCATAAAAGCCGACAGCAACGACAGATTCGTCCGGATCCGGATAAAAAGGCCCCACGATTTCTCGAAAACCATGTTTTAACTTTCCCAACCTTGGCGCTGACAACCAGGAAAATAATCGGCAATATGTCTCCGGTCCAGCTTATACGCCACTGAAACAAGGCAAGCGGCCCCGTGGATATCAAGGGCAAGCTTGTCCGAGCAATCATCCCAATGACAGCGATTTGGGCTGAAGTCGACCATTGTGGCTGCTTTCAGGAGCGGTGCATTCGATAGTATGATTGCCGAATTCAGCGATATTAATTTTTCTAACAACTGATTGAGAATCTTGGAGACCAGGTGTCACTCGGCGAAACCGCTGAGGAGTTTGAGGCATAGCCATGATAGCCGTATACCGTACGCCCAATCTCCATAATTGATACCTCATGTCCGTGGATTGCGTGTCGATTGCGGTGCAAAGGGCGAGAACATCATCAGAAATGAACTAAGCCGATGGAGGCCGAGCGAAGGCAATATGTCAGGTCGCCAGCGAGTAACCCAGATCCCGCAAGGGCAGGCGGCGTACCCGCTCTCCCGTTGCTGCAAATATGGCGTTGCCGAGGGCAGGGGCTAATGCCGGGAAGGCGGGTTCTCCCATGCCTGTCGGCGGATTGTCCGACTGGATGAAATAGGCATCGATCGTCATCGGCGCGAAGGGCAGACGCAGGATCGGATAGGCGTTGTAGTTCTGTTCCTCGATCTGGCCGTTTTCGATGGTGATCTTGAGGCCCATCGCGGTGGAAAGGGCGTCGGTCGACGCACCCTGCGCCTGCGCTTCGGAGCCGGCCATGTCAATGATCGGTCCGACATCCAGCACCACCACAATCCGGTCGATCTTGATCTGCTTCCTGGCATCGACGCGAAGCTCGACGGCCTGCGCGACATGGCCGGCGTGGGAATAGCACCACGCAAGACCAAGACCGCTGCCGTTCGGTAGCTTCCTGCCCCAACCCGCCTTGTCGGCGCACATCCTGATCACGTCGGTGGCACGTCTCGGACTGAAGTTGACACTCCTGTCCTTGGGTGCAAGCTCAGGCACGTCGCGGTTCACGGCAGCGATGAGGAATTCGACATGGTCGCGGCCCGACGCCAGCGACAGTTCGTGCATGAAGCTCTGCGCGGCGAAGACCTGGGCATTGTCGCCCGGCGCCCGCCAGGCGCCGGTCGGGATCTTCAGCGGGAGCATGGTTTTGCCGCGGCGCAGGTTGGGCGCCTTGATGGAATATTTCAGATTGTCGGTCAGGCCAGCGCCGCTTGCTTCCTTCTTGCCGTCGGCGGTGAAGGTAATGAAATGCTCCTGCCAGGCGTCGAGGCCGCCATCTCTGTCGATCGCGCCCTTGAACTGATGGTAACCGGCCGGGCGGTAGAAGTCGTGTCCGAAGTCATCTTCCCGGGTCCATTGCAGCTTGACCGGGGCGTCGACCTTCCGCGCGATGACCGCTGCCTCGCAGGCATAGTCGTTGACCAACCGCCGCCCGAAACCGCCGCCAACGCGGGTCTGGTGCATCACGATCTTTTCCTGCGCTATGCCGGCTGCCTTCGCAATCACCGGCAAGCCACGATCGGGCTGCTGGGTGGGGACCCACATTTCCATTACCCCGTCATGCCAGTGTGCGGTGGTGTTCATCGGCTCCAGCGGCACATGGGCTGCGAAGGGATATTCGTAGTAAGCCTCGACGGTCTTGGCGGCATTGCCAAAGGATTTGTCCACGTCGCCGACATCCTCATCAGGCTTTTCCGGAAAATGTGCTGCGAGCTTCCTGGCCTCGGCTGCGAATTTCGAGGTGGAATCCGTCGAAGCTTCGCTTAGGTCCCAGTCCACTTTCAGCTTGTTCTTCGCCTGGAAAGCGCTCCAGGTATCCCTGGCGATAATGGCAACACCCGGCATGACTTCGACCGCTTGGCCGGTGCCATCCAGGGCAAAAGCATCGAGCACGCCGCGCTCGGCCTTGATCTCGTCGACATTGAAGGATCTGACCTTGCCGCCCGCTGCCGGGCATTTGGTGTAGTTGGCATAGACCATGCCGGGACGTTGGACATCGATGCCGAACAGCGGCTCGCCCCTGACGACCTTCGGATCGTCGACGCCGTGATAGCGCTGGCCGATCAGGCGATATTCGGAGCGTGCCTTCAGCTTCAGGCTTCGAGGATCGGGCACAGGCATTTTTGCCGCTGCGGCTGCCAGCGATCCATAGGTTGCGGACCTGCTGGTGGCGGCATGGGTCAAGAGCGAGTCCTGCGCGGTGATCTGCGGCGGCTCCACCCCCCATTGTTCGGCGGCCGCGGCGATCAGCATCGCCTTGGCACTCGCGCCGGCCTGCCGCAACTGGTCCCAGGCGCGTGGAATCGAGGTCGAGCCGCCCGCGCCCTGGCTGCCGTAAACCTTGGGGTTGATGTCGGCCTGCTCCATCACGACATGAGCCCAATCGGCATCAAGCTCTTCGGCAATGATGACGCCGAAGGAGGTCTTGATGCCCTGGCCGATCTCCGGACACTTGGAATAAATGGTGATCCTGTTGTCCGGAGCGATGCGGATGAACGCGTTCATCGCCTGATCCTTGCCATCAGCCGCCTCGGCCGCGGATGCTTCGTCGCCGAGATAAAAACCCAGGATCAGCCCGGCAGCACTGCCGCCGGCGAGTTTGAAGAAACTGCGTCGTCCCATGCTTGGCGCGGCGTTGCCCACGGGCAGTGAACGAACCTCGCGCATCAACGCCGAAAGATAGGCATCGGACTCGGCGAAATCAGACCTGATGTCAGTCATTGTTTGCCTCCGGGGGATGAGGTTGCTGGGCCGCTTGCTTTCGCAGGTTGGCCACATCCTTTCCTGTCAAATGCGCGCCTTCGGCACCAAAACGGGCGGTCACATAGTTGGCGACGGCTGCGATGTCGTCGTCCGAATACCCCTGACCGAAGGCGGGCATGAAAATCCTGCCCTCAGCGGTCGTGCGGTTAACGCCGTTGATGACCGTCTGCGCCACGTTGGTGGCGCTGGGATCGTTGACGGCGCGCACGCCGGTGAGCGTCGCATAGCCGGTGACCGGGCTCACGCCGGTCCAGTCATGGCAGCTGGCGCATGCACCGGCAAAGATCTTCTCGCCGCGCGGATCGACATCCGCCACGCCCTCCTTGTGTGATGCCGGCGCCGCCGTGGTGACGGTGCGCGGCAGGTCGGTTGCGTGGGCTGGTATGCTGCGCAGATAGGTCACCAAGTCATGCACGTCGTCCGGCACCAGATAGCTGAGGCTGTCGTCGGTGGCTTCGCCCATCGGGCCGGCTGCACCGCCATGCCCATTGGCGTGGCCAGTCGAAAGATAGAGATAGATATCCTCGTCGCTCCAGTCGCCGATGCCGGAATCCCTGTCGCTGCTGATATTGTAGGCATGCCAGCCGGCGGTAACGGCACCTGCGAATTTGCGGTGATTGTCGAGCGCAAAGGCAAGATTGCGCGGCGTGTGGCACTCGCCGCAATGGCCGAGCGCTTCGGCAAGATAGGCCCCTCGATTCCACTGCGGGCTCTGACCTATATTGGGGCGAAAGCGTTCGTCTGTGTTGAACGCAACGCTCCACAACGACAGCAGGTCGCGCTGATCGAAGGGCCATGAAAGCTGGTCGGGCTTCGCCGGCGCATGGGCCGGCGACAGCGTGAAGAGATAGGCCTTGATCGCCAGCACATCGGCGTCCGCCATATAGGTGTAGGACGCATAGGGCATGGCCGGATAAAGTTTCTCGCCGTCGGCGCGGATGCCCTTATGCACGGCCGCCAGGAACTGAGCATCGGTGTAATTGCCGATGCCTGTATCCCTGTCCGGCGTGATGTTGGTGGAATAGATGGTGCCGAATGGCATGTTGAAGGCGAAGCCGCCGGCAAAGGGAATGCCGCCGCGCGCCGTGTGACAGGCCTGGCAGTCCGCGGCATGGACGAGATATTCGCCGCGCTTCACACTATCGGCGCTGGCAAGTTGAGCCGGAACACCGCTCACGGTGCCTGCTCGGTAATCGTCGAGCGCTACTGTCGAGCCGCCGGCAAACGAAGTCGGATCGCGGCCAAGAAGCAACCATCCCGCAAAGCCAAGGGCGATGATGACAATGACCGCAAAGAGAAGGCCGATGATTTTCTTCATGATCAGGCCGGCTTGGCAGCGGCGTTCTTGATCGCACGGCGGATGCGGATGTAGGTTCCGCATCGACAGAGATTGCCCGCCATGGCCGCATCGATGTCGGAATCGTCGGGTTGGGGATTGACGTTGAGCAAGGCCGTCGCCGACATGATCTGACCGGCCTGACAGTAGCCGCATTGCGGTACAGACGCTTCCATCCAGGCTTGCTGGACCTTCGCGCCGTTCGGCGTCTTGCCAATTCCTTCAATGGTGATCACGGCACGGGTGCCGACGTCGCCGACGGTCAGCTGGCAGGAGCGCACCGGTTTGCCAGCGACATGGACGGTGCAGGCGCCGCACTGGGCGACGCCGCAGCCATATTTGGTACCGACCAGATTGAGGTGGTCCCGCAGCACCCAAAGAAGTGGCATGTCTTCGGGGACATCGACCTCGTGCAATTGCTCATTGATATTCAGAGTGAGCATGTTTCCATCCCTGCCTGACGGTGAAATCGGCGCATCAACGGAATTGCTGAGGGATGGTACGCCGGTATCGACGATGGGTAAACTTCAACAATGCGTTATCACAGCCGTTGCGTCGCACCGTTCAGCAGCCACGAGCGCGCCGGTGCCTTGAAATTGCTGACGCCTCCAGTTGGCGTTCTCACGTTTTCCCTGTTTGTCGTGGCTTACGACGAGGCTCCTGTTTTGCGGTCTCGGGCGCAATCGCATCGCGGGAGCCGGCCAGTTTTTTCTGCGCTCGCGCAGACTGACATGGTGTCGGCGGTCGACGAGGGGCACTCAGGTAAGCCTTCGAGGCTGTGTCGCATTGAATGGATCGCCGCCAAATGGAAATACGGATGGTAGCGGCGATGGTGATGCCGCCCGCAAAATCATCACCCTTCGAAGTGAGATCACTTGGAATTGCTCATAAAAAGTCTCGCTGAAAACCACCGCAGCCGGCAATCGTTCCGCTGATTTTGGCAAGGAAGCCGCTTTCATCAGACTAAAGTCCAATCCATGACCGGACCTAAGTCCGAAGGCGCAATCTTTGGTCCTAATGCCATGGATTGCCCCGACCTTTGCGCCAGTTGTTTCCCGCGATGGAAGCGACGGCATACCCGGCCGCTATCGTATTGCATGCGGAGAAGGTCGATGAACATGAACGGCGTCCTTGAAAGCGGCATCACAGCCCCGGCATCTGCCAATGCTTCCGTCGGCAACGGTATCATCGGGTTCGTCGGCCTCGTCGCCAAAGGTGGCAATGACTGTGGGAGCTAAGCGAAGTACCACGGTTGCGGTGGTCGTGCCGATGTTCAACGCCGAACGAACGATCGGTGCGACCCTGGCCAGCATCTGTCGCCAGACGCATCAGGCGCTTGATATCATCATTGTCGATGACGGTTCTTCGGATCGATCTCTATCCATCGTGGCCGAATACGCGAAGCAGGATCCACGAATCCGGGTCCTTCGGCAGGCCAATAGCGGTGTCGCCGTGGCGCGCAACAATGGTGCGGCGGCGACCGACGCCGAGTTTCTCGCATTTGTCGATGCCGACGATTTATGGGCTCCGGCAAAGATCGCCCTTCAATGGCAAGCGCTTGATGAGGGCGGACCAGCGGTTGGATTGGCCTATTGCTGGTACGCGCTCATCGACGAACATAGCCGCGTATTTTCCCTGCATAACCGGCCGAGCCATGAAGGACATGTGCTCCAGCGCATGTGCAGAAACAATTTCGTCGGCAATGGCAGCTCGATGCTCATGCGTCGTTCCGCATTCGAAAAAGCCGGGCAGTTCGACCCGTCCTTAAGGGCACGCAACGCCCAGGGCTGCGAGGACCTTCTGATCTGCCTCAGAATCGCGGAAAACTACGAATTCCGCGTCATACAGCAGCACTTGATCGGCTACCGCATGACGAACACGAACATGTCGAGCGACGTCAAGCGGATGCTCTCTTCATGCGAAATCGTCCTTGCCGAATATCGCGAAAAATATCCTCAGTATGGCAGCGATCTCGACGCTCATTTGGTCGACATGATCCACTGGCTGGTCGTCAGAGCTTTTGTCAGCGGGCGATTTTTCGATGGCTGTGATCTGTTGAGGCGATTTCTGGCATTGGAGCCACGCCTGGCGATTTCAAGCCTGCCGAACATACTGGACGTCTATTGCCGCGCCAGGCTGGTTCCCGATTGGCTCAAGGCCCGCTTGAGGGGGTTGCAAAGAAACGCCGAGTTGCGGCCGCTCTATACGGAGACGATCCCGTGAGGTCGGACGGTTCGTTTCTCACACGGCTGCAACGGCTCTTGCGCCTGGCGGAGGCGCCTGCCTGGGCAGGGCCAACCATCGTCGGGCTCGGCCTTGCCGCCGCGGTCCTTGAGGGAGCAGGCCTCTTTCTCTTCATTCCCCTCATTCAGAGCCTCGGCGCAGCAGCGGCGCAGGGGGGAGAATGGCAGCGAACTTTCGACCGCCTTCTCGCGCCCGTTCCGCAAAGCCATTTGACGGCATTCCTGGTAGGCGTTCTGTGCGTCAGCATCCTCCTCAAGAATGCCGTCCATCTCATCAATACCTGGGTGACCCGGTATATCGATGGTCTCGTCGCGCATCGGCTAAGAGCAAGGGTCTTCGATCAGACGATAAGCTCGTGCATCGACTATCGGGCGGAAAACAAACGCTCCGATATCATCACGACGATTGCCAACAATACCTGGAAGGTCAGTCAGGCCTTAAGTCTCGCCTATCGTTTGATGATCTGCTTCTGCACCTTCGTCGTCTTCATGCTGCTGATGCTGTTGATTTCCGTCCGGCTGACCTTCTTCTCGATGATGTTCCTGCTCTTCGCGGCCATGGCCATTCGCCTGGCCACGCGCCGCGCAGATGAAACCGGCAAGGCCGTCGTCGAGGAAAACAAGCAGTTCGGCCTGCGGATGTGGGAGAGCATCAACGCGCTGCAACTGATCCGCGCCTTCGCCCAGGAGGACTATGAACGTAACCGTTTCCGGAAAACTTCCGACAATGTGCGGCGACGCCTTCTGAAGCTCGATATGTTGTGGGCGACACCGGGACCTGTCTCGGAAATCTCGATTACAATCCTGATCGGCGCGCTCGTTCTCGTCGCTCAATCGGTGGGCCTGGGCATTGCGGCGCTAGCCGCGTTTCTCTCACTGCTATATCGTCTGCAAGGTCCGACCCGGGAGTTGCTGCAATCGAAGATCGCGCTCGATGGGCTCGCCGGCAGCATCGACGATGTCGATGACTTCCTCCGCACAACGGAGAGGCCTTTTCTCTCGGAGGGGCATGTACAGGCGCCTGGCTTCAGGAAAGCCGTCGAATTCCGCAATGTCTCATTCCGCTATGCGCCCGGACAGCCGCTGGCGCTGGAGGATGTTTCCTTCAGCATTCCCGCCGGCAAGACCACGGCGATCGTAGGTGAGTCCGGGGCAGGAAAATCCACCGTGATGGCGCTGCTCTTTCGCTTCATGGATTCGACATCCGGCGCGATCGTGGCAGACGGTATGCCTCTTCCCGAATTCGATCTTAGCAGCTGGCGCAAGCGTCTGTCGCTGATGTCGCAGGAGGTCCACCTCTTCAATGACACGATTTCAGCCAACATCGCCTATGGCGATCTGGATGCCGGGCCGGACGAGATCCGCAAGGCTGCCGAAATCGCCAAGGCGGACGATTTCATCCGCCTCATTCCGGATGGCTACGAGACACGGATCGGCGACCAGGGAATGCGCCTGTCCGGCGGGCAAAGGCAGCGCGTGGCGCTCGCCCGAACGATCCTTCGAAATCCCGATATTCTGCTGCTGGATGAGGCGACGAACGCGCTCGATGCCGAAACCGAACAGGCGTTTCAGCTGGCGCTCGATAAATACTCGCATAACCGTACCGTTGTCGTGATCGCTCACCGGCTTTCGACCGTTCTGGCGGCCGATCAGATCATCGTCATGACAAAAGGTCGCGTGGTCGAGGCCGGTTCGCCGGACGAGCTCTTCAAACGGCAGGGACATTTTTCCAGGCTCCACGAATTTCAACACGGCCGCCGCAGCGGCCGGGAGTTGGGTGATGAGTTACAAGCTTATTGATATCGAGTTGTCGGAGCCCCTGGCACCGATTGAACTCTCGGCTGAGCAGACCGGTGTCGGCTTGATCGCACGATGGCAGGGCCGGCTGATCGGATTTGAAATGATCGAGCAGCTCGCTGGCCCGATGCTGTCGGCCGAAAGCCTGAAAGCCCTTGCCGACGAGCGCTTTGCGGAGCGCATCCTCGTTGCAAAGCTGGAGGAGGAGCTGAGGGCGCGCTTACCCGCGAACGAGACGACGCTACCCAGCCTCAGCATCGCGATCTGCACCAAGGATCGTGCGCAGCGTCTTTCCCGGTTGCTGCGCTCGCTCGATCAGATTCGGGATGAATCTCCCTTCCAGTTCGTCGAAATCATCGTGGTCGACAATGCCTCGGTGGATGCGGCCACGCGCGAAGCCGTCGGGAATTTCCGGGATATCCGCTACGTTTTCGAACCGAAGGCCGGGCTGGATTTCGCTCGAAATGCCGCTCTTCATGCGGCCTGGGGCGATGTCATCGCCTATCTGGATGATGACGTCGTGGTGGACCGTAATTGGCTTTCGGGCCTTGCCAAGGCGTGCAGCGACAACCCCGGCGTCGGCGGCTTCACAGGCCTCGTGCTGCCGTTTCGTCTCGACACCGAGGCGCAGATCTTTTTCGAGCGGCGTGGAGGGTTCGGTCGCGGCTTTGCGCGAAGGGAGTTTCACAAGGCCCGCTTTGACAACCCGCTCCATCCCGTCGGCGCCGGGATTCTCGGGGCCGGTTGCAACATGGCTTTCGACCGCAAATTGCTGATCGAGCTTGGCGGCTTCGATGAGGCGCTCGATACGGGAGCGCCGCTGCCCGGAGGCGGCGATCTCGATATCTTCTACCGCGTCCTACGCTCCGGACGCCCGATGATCTATGAGCCGGAATATGCCGTTTATCACGAGCATCGCGAAACCATTCCGCAGCTCCGGCGGCAATACTGGACCTGGGGCCTCGGCATGATGGCCTTTCTCGTCAAAAGCTATCGCACCGATAATGAAATGCGGGCGCGCCATCGCGCCATGGTCCGCTGGTGGTTCTTCGACCAGTTGAAGGCGCTTGCCCGCGCGGCTCGCCGGCTTCGCGGCCATGAGCTGCGTTTCGGCATTGCTGAGCTGTGGGGCGGAATCTACGGCCTTGCCGGCGAATATGATCGCTCCCGCGCCCGTATCAGGTCGATCCGGGAGCGCAATTCATGAGGACAGAACGCTTTGAGGTAAGGCACATCGATCTTGCGGACGCCGATATCGGGAACGCTCGCGAGCCCGCATTGTCGATCTTCTGGTGGAAAAACCTGCCGCTGGGAGCACGGGCGTCCCTGGAGGACGAGCTACCTTACGGGACCTCTCAATTGCGCCAGCTTGCTGCCGAATATGCGGCCGCGCAGCTCCAGGCGCGCAGTATTGGGCTAGGCGCACCGTTGCGCGCCACCTATGAAGGACAGCCAAAGCCTGCGCTCTCTCTGGAGGCGGCGCTTGGGGCGCAAAATCTGGTGGAGGCGCTCGACGCGATCGCAGCTCCATCCTCCGCTTCCGCGCAGAACATTTCCGTGGTCATCTGCACTCGCGATCGCGGTCCGGCTCTGAGCAAATGTCTGAGCAGCCTTGCAGCACAACGCAGCCCTCCAGGTGAGGTCGTCGTCGTCGACAATTCTCACGATGGGAATGCGAGGGACATCTGCAGGCAATTCCCCGATTTTCGCTATGTCCACGAGCCCCATGCCGGTCTAAGCCGAGCCCGGAACACCGGCGTTCAAATAAGCCGCTTTGATATCATCGCCTTCACCGACGACGACGTCGAAGCGCATCCGGGCTGGACCGCCGAGATCGCGCGCGCCTTTGCGGAACGGGACGTTGAGGCGTTTACCGGTCTTGTGCTGCCGGCGCGTCTCGATACGGCGGCGCAATGCTCCTTTCAGTTCACCATGGGCGGCTTTGGTTCGACTTTCGTGCCGCTCACCTTCGACAGGCGCTTCTTTGAGGAGACGCGGCCGAGCGGGGCGCATGTCTGGAAGATCGGCGCCGGCGCCAACATGGCCTTTCGACGCTCCGTATTCGAGCGGGTCGGCCTGTTCGATGAGCGCCTCGGCGCGGGAGCGGCGGGATGCTCCGAAGACTCTGAGCTTTGGTACCGGCTGCTGGTAGCTGGTGGTGTGTGCCTCTACGAGCCTCGGGCCGTTGTCTTCCACCACCATCGCAGCGACTGGCCCGGCCTCAAGCGGCAGATCAGAGCCTATATGAAGGGCCACGTCGCGGCCCTTGTGACGCAATACGATAATTTCGGCGACCGCGGAAACATCGTGCGCATCGGCAAGCAGCTGCCGGTCTATTTTGCCAAGACCTTCGTCAAGGCGCTCTTCGAAGGGCCTCCGGGCAGGCTCGGAATTTTGGCGGCCGAAGTAGAGGGCTGGCTCGCCGGCCTGCAGTTTCTGCTGCGCTTCGGCTGGAGAATGCGGCGAACCCCGCTGGGGACAGCCGCAACGGCTGAAAAAGGAATATCGCGATGATCAAGAAAGCAGCGCTTGGCCAGTTTTTGTCCGGGAACCCCTATCCGAACGGCTTGACGGACGGTCTGTTCTATCGCGAAAAGATGCGCGCCATCCATCGGGTCGCGCCGCTTGAAACGGGAGGCACCGGACGGGTGCTGGAAATCGGCGGCGGTCGCAGCGGTCTTGCCAGCATCCTTTATCCGGAAGCCGAAATCGTCACGCTCGATATCGACCCCGAACTGGCCGACCATCAGCCCTCCTGGGCGAAATCGACCTTCATCTGCGGTGACGCCTGCTCGCTGCCAATGGACGACGACAGTTTCGATATTGTCACCATGTTCGATGTGCTGGAGCACATCGAGGACGACCGCCGCGCCGCACAGGAGGCGCTGCGGGTGGTACGGCCAGGCGGGTATGTCCTGATCTCCACCCCTGAGCTCAATTGGCACTACCCCTATTTCAGCGTCATGAAACGCCATTGCCCGCATGAAAGCGAGCTGATGCGCGAATGGGGCCATGTCAGGCGAGGATACCGGGACCCGGAACTCACGGCGCTTTTTGACAGACGCCCGGAACGGCGCGCCACCTTCATCAACGCCGCCACAGCTTTCTTCCACGACGTCTCGTTTTCCCGCATCGGACGCCGGCGCCGAAAAGTCCTCTATGCGCTGGCGGCGCCCGTCACCTTCCTTGGTTACTTGCTGCACCGGCCCTCCACGCGCGGCACCGAGACCGCCTTTGCCTGGCGCAAATGACAGGTTACCAGACGTCCAAGGTGATCGCCCTCTTCCCGTGGGGCGATGTGATCGAAGAGTTTCTCGAGCCGATCGGGCTTGAACTTCAGGACTTCGTCGAGCGGATGACGGGAGGCTGGCTGTTCGGCTATGCGGCGGCGCTGAGTTCGGTAGGCCACAAGCCGATCATCGTCTGTGTATCCGAGCGGGTGAACAGGATTGAGTGCTACGAACACTCGGGTACGGGGACACCGATCTGGGTTGCACCGGCAAGGCGGCCTTGGCAAGGCCATTCGTCTGCCGCCTACAGCCTGAGGCGCTGGTGTGCAACGCCGCTTTCCGCCTTCCGCGAGATCCTTTCCCGCTCCAGATGCGATCTGCTGCTTGCCCAGGAGTATGAATACACGCGTTTCGATGCACTGGCATGGCTGGCGCGGGGCTTAAACCTCCCTCTCTATGCCACCTTTCAGGGAGGCGATCGTACACTCTCCTGGATCGAGGCTGCCGCAAGACAGCTTTCGCTACGCGCCTGCCGCGGTCTGATCGTTGCTTCAGCCGCAGAGCGCGAGCGCCTTGCCAAGGCCTATCCGCGCATTGCTGTCGATATCGCGAATATCCCCAATCCACTGGATACGCGGGAATGGCAAGCGACGGCTCGCGATGAGGCGCGAGCAAATCTCGGCCTGCCGCAGGATTGCTTCATCGTCCTCAATCACGGGCGCATCGATATCCGCCGCAAGGGGCTTGATGTGCTTCTGAAAGCCTGGGAGAGCTTTGCTGGTGCTTCTGGTGCTTCTACCTGCCGATTGGTGATTATTGGCTCGGGCCAGGACAATGATGCTTTCGCAAAGCTCGTTCGCGAAAGCGAATTGGCAAACGTGCAATGGTTGTCCGGCTACATGACGGACCGAACCTTGATCCGGCGCTGGCTATCGGCTGCAGATGTCTATGTCACAGCCTCGCGCGTCGAGGGCATGCCGGTTGCGCCATTGGAAGCCATGGCCTGCGGCCTTCCCGTCATCGCTTCGGATGCTCAGGGGTTGCCGGACATCTTTGCCGACGGAGAAGCTTCGGGTGGCCTGATGGTCGGGCAGGAGCAGCCGGAGGAAATTGCGCGGGCCTTGGCAAGATTGAGAGACGATAGAGCTCTTCGGGTGCGACTGGGCGCATCTGCCCGACAGCGGGTAACGGAAAAATTTTCGATCGAAGCGGTTGGCGCCGCTCTCGATAATTTTCTGACAACAGCACGCAAGTAAGGATCACATCCGGCTGCGATACCAGGCGAGTGCCGTCTCGATGATCCTGTCGATGCTGGAATTCCTGGGCACCCATCCAAGCTCGCGCTCGGCTTTATCGGCCGCAGCGACGAGAGCCGGTGGATCGCCGGCTCTGCGGGGACCATAGGCAACGGGAAGGCTTCGCGCGGAAACGCGGCTGACAGCATCGACCAATTCCCTAACGGTCGTCCCGTTGCCGGTACCGAGGTTGTAGACATGCACCCCCTCATCGCGCAACAGCTTCTCTCCGCCAAAGACATGTGCCTGCGCGAGATCGCTGACATGGATGTAGTCGCGGATGGCGGTGCCGTCGCGCGTGTCGAAGTCGGTGCCGTTGATGGTGAAGGTTCGGCCAGATCTGATCGCCGCTTCTATGGCGAGCGGCACGACATGGGTCTCGGGCTCGTGCCGCTCACCGATCTCGCCATCGGGATCGCAGCCGGCTGCATTGAAATATCGCAGCATCACCGCGTTGAGACCGCGGGCGCGCGAGAAATCCTCCACCATCCGCTCGATCATGAATTTCGACCATCCATAGGGATTGATCGGCCACTGCGGATGGGTCTCGTCGATCGGCGTACGGGTCGGAATGCCATAGGAGGCGCAGGTGCTTGAAAAGATCAGCCTGTCGACACCTGCTTTCAGCATCTCCTCGATAAGAACCAGCGTCCCGAATGTGTTGTTCCGATAGTAGAGCGCAGGAAACTCGACGGATTCGCCGACATAGGCATAGGCCGCGAAATGGGCGACCACATCCGGGCGGTATTGGCGCAACGTTGCCGCGACCGTCTCGGCGTCGGCAATGTCGCCTTCGACCAGCGGCCCCCATTTCACGGCGTCACGCCAGCCGCGAGAGAGATTGTCATAGGTGACAACCGACCACCCGGCCTCAGCGAAGGCCTTGCAGCAATGCGATCCGATATAGCCGGCTCCGCCGGTGACAAGGACCGTCCTCATTCGGCAGCGATCGCGTGCGAACGGCCTGACGACAGCAACTCTTCGAAATAGGCGATAGTTCTGGCAAGGCCTTCCCGCAACTGAACCCTCGGCTTCCAGCCGAGTTCGCGTGATGCGACGCTGATATCCGGCTGCCGTTGTCTGGGATCATCCTCAGGCAACGGCAGGTATTTTATCGTCGAGCGGCTTCCAGTCAGTTCTATCGCGAGGTTGGCGAGCTCCAGCATCGTAAATTCCGCTGGATTGCCGAGATTGATCGGGCCTGTCACCTCGTCCTTTGTTCCCATCAGGCGAACCAGGCCGTCGATAAGATCGTCGACATAGCAGAACGAGCGCGTCTGCTGGCCGCTGCCATAAACCGTTATCGGCTTGTTCTGCAGCGCCTGCACGATGAAGTTGGAAACGACACGGCCGTCATCGGGGCGCATCCTTGGGCCGTAGGTGTTGAAGATGCGCGCCACCTTGATCTGCAGCTTGTGCTGGCGCCAATAATCGAAGAACAGGGTCTCGGCGCAGCGCTTGCCTTCGTCATAACAGGAGCGCGGCCCTATCGGGTTCACCCGGCCCCAATATTCCTCCTGTTGTGGATGGATCTCGGGATCGCCATAGACTTCGGAGGTGGAGGCCTGCAGGATTTTGGCGCCGACCCGTTTGGCGAGCCCCAGCATGTTGATCGCACCGTGGACGCTGGTCTTGGTCGTCTGCACCGGATCGAACTGGTAATGAACCGGGCTCGCTGGACATGCAAGATTGTAGATCTCATCCACCTCCACATAGAGGGGAAAGGTGATGTCGTGGCGGACGATTTCGAAGGACTTGTTGTCAAGCAGATGAAAGACATTGCTTTTCCGGCCTGTAAAGAAATTGTCTACGCAGATAACCTCGTGTTTTTCCCGCAAAAGCCGTTCGCATAGGAAGGAGCCGAGAAAACCTGCGCCGCCGGTAACCAGGATTCGCTTTGTTTGCTGCATGCCGGTTATCTCGCAGCCAGCAGCGTGAAGTTGCCGCTGTCGGAAACTGCGGCAGATGCCGGGGCTGTGATGTCGCTTTCAAGGACGCCGTTCATGTTCATCGACCTTCTCCGCATGCAATACGATAGCGGCCGGGTATGCCGTCGCTTCCATCGCGGGAAACAACTGGCGCAAAGGTCGGGGCAATCCATGGCATTAGGACCAAAGATTGCGCCTTCGGACCTAGGTCCGGTCATGGATCGGACTTTGGTCTGATGGAAGTTGAAAGTCTTCTCGACGGAATTGTGGTGAGAAAATCTTCAACCACAAGACTGACGCCGCCGCCTATGGGCACACCTAAAGATTGCAGATCTTGATAAGAAAATCCTGATTCCTTTATAAGCCGATATTGCCGATGCTCCGCTCGAGGCCGCCTTTTGGGGGTCGCCGAAGTCGCCTGACAACCTGCGCCGCCACCGCGATCCATTCAGCTGCGTGTGGCGAGCTTCGCTTCTTGCCTTCCGATGACCGATTGATCGGCCTCGCATTGGCTGACATAGTGCCGCCGCCTATCCGTTCATGCCAAGCAAAGACCCATCGATGACCGAATCCGCCAATAATTCCTCTTCGCCCGCTTCCGCCCGCCCCTTGGCGAAGATCAGTCTGAAATGGGGTATGGTCGAGGAGCCTTCGCTTTCCATTCTGGAGAAATTCCAGCTCCTGCGTGATCTCGGCTATGATGGGGTCGAGCTCGATTCACCCAATGATCTGCCGCTCGACGAGGTCTTGAGCGCCCACGACAAGACCGGCCTTGATATTCCTGGCCTCGTCAATGCCGTGCACTGGAAGCGCCCGCTGACAGATCCTGATCCCGTGGCGCGTCAAGCCTGTGTCGATTCGATGGTCAAGGCGCTTCACGATGCAAAGCTCTATGGCGCCACGACGGTGCTGCTTGTGCCTGGCGTCGTCAATGCGGGCACCAGTTACAAGGCCGCTTATGCGAGAGCTGGCGAGGAAATCGCAAAAATCCTGCCTGCCGCGGAAGAAAGCGGCGTGTCGATTGCGCTCGAAAATGTGTGGAACGACTTCCTGCTGAGCCCGCTGGAGGCGGCCGATTTCGTCGATCGCTTCAACCATCCGAAGCTCGGCTGGTATTTCGATGTCGGCAATGTTCTGCGCTATGGTCGGCCGACGGATTGGATCGAGGCGCTCGGCAAGCGCATCCTGAAGATCGACATCAAGGAATACAGTCTCGAAAAGATGAACAGCGAAGGCCCGTGGAAGGGCTTTAATGTCGAGCTGGGCGATGGCGACTGCGATTGGGCCGCCGTCAACAAGGCGCTGTCCGATGTCGGCTATTCCGGCTGGGCC
This sequence comes from Rhizobium sp. ZPR4, assembly GCF_040215725.1. Classification (NCBI taxonomy): domain Bacteria; kingdom Pseudomonadati; phylum Pseudomonadota; class Alphaproteobacteria; order Hyphomicrobiales; family Rhizobiaceae; genus Rhizobium; species Rhizobium sp. ZPR4. The sequence continues at coordinate 492,012 of NZ_CP157969.1, read as the reverse complement.
TCGATCGAGGTGCCGGGAGGCGACCGCAAACGCCTCGCCGATCTCAAAAGGCGCGTCGACCGGATCGCCGCGCTCTAGTCTTTTGATTGCAGAACGGCAAGGTTCAGCGGCCAGCGGCCGCAAACATCGCCTTCGCATTCTTCAAGCCGGTTTCGCAACCGTATTGCGTCGGCTCGTTGCCTTCATATTCGAGCGAGACAAAGCCGTCATAGCCTGAGGCGACGATGTCCTCCACGATCGATTTGACGGGGAGGTCGCCATAGCCGAAGACGGAGCCGCGGATTGCCTGGCCGCCGACCGTCCGCAGCCAATCCGCGCCAGGCGCGGTCTGGCGCACGTAAAAATCCTTCAAGTGGACGAAACTTGCCTGGGAAAGGCATGCACGCGTTCCTGTCAGCGGGTTCTCGTCGACGCAGAGGAAGTTGCCGATATCGACGGTCAGCTTGAAGCTCGGCAGATTGACGGCATGCAGAAGCCGCCTGATCCGCTCGCTGGAATTCATGAAGAATCCGTGATCCTCGACACTGGTGGTCACGCCATAGCGCCCGGCATGCGCGGCAAGCTCATGCGTGGCGTCGGCGATCGCCGGGAATGCTGCTTCGAACTGGCCGGGCTCCGTTGCGCGGAGCGACCAAGGCACGACATCGTGGCGCAGGAAGCGGACGCCAAGCTTGTCGCAAAGCTCGACATAGCGCTTCAGTCGGCCAAGCTGGAATGCTCGCTCGCCGTCGTCGATGAAATTGCCTGATGTGCAGAGGCCGGAAAGCGGCACGCCGCTTTTCTGGGATGCGCCCTTCAGGCGCTCCAGCATCTCCGCGTCATTGGCGAGTTCATATTGAAGATCCTGTCCTTCGGGTGCGACGGAGAGCGTTGCCAGTTCGACATGATCGCCGCCATGTTTGCCCACCCACGCAAAAGCATCCTCGATCTGCATGGCGCCGCTCTGCATCAACGGACGGAAACTGTATGAACTCAGACCTATCTTCATCGCGGCATCTCCTTGAGCGCTGTCACCAAAACTTTGTTCGGTAACTTAACAATCCCGATTGACATCGGCTAGAATACATCTTTGTTTGATATCAAATTGATTTAACAATAGGGAATAGCAGGAATGTCTGGTCAGTCTGCCGACGTCGTCATCATCGGAAGTGGTCCGACCGGTTCGGCCTATGCACGGGTCATCAGGAATAACTGGCCGGAAGCGCGCATTCTGATGGTGGAAGCCGGCCCGCAGATCCTGCCGCAAAAGGGCGCACATCTCGACAATATCGCCGATCTCGATGAACGTGCGGCCTTCGAAGTGTGTGCCCAGGGTGGCGACCGCAGCCCGCGTATGCCGATCAACAAGGAAGAATGGGAGGCCCGGCGTGCCGGTGGCTTCGATCATTCGTTGCTGCGCCGCTCGGGCCTTTTCATCGCCAACGATGCCGATGCCCAGGATGAAAACCTTTTTGCCGGCTTCTCGGCCGCCAATGTCGGCGGCATGGGCACCAAATGGTCGACCGGCACGCCGGTCCCATCAGAGATCGAGCTGGTGCCCTTCATCCCTACCGACGAGATGCATAAGGCTTTGGCCGTGTCGGCAAAACTGCTCGGGACCAACAAGGACCCACGCGCCGGCGATGTTGCAGCCATCGCCATGCGCGAGCGCCTGGGCGAGGTCTTCGATCCTGGCCGGACGCCCGATCGCTTCGTTCAGCCCATGCCGCTCGCGGCGACGCCAGGCCCCGATGGCCTGCGCTATCACGGCACCGACGTCGTTCTCGGCGATCTCGTCGACGAGCCGGAGGATAGCTTTCATATTCTCTCTGAAACCACCTGCCGCCGCGTGATCCATGAAAATGGCCGGGTCACGGGTGTCGAACTTGCCCGCGCCGGCTCGCAAGAGACCTTTATCGTCAGCGCCGGCACGGTTGTCGTTGCGTGTGACTCTCTGCACTCCCCGCAGCTGCTCTACGCCTCCGGCATCCGCCCCGAAGCGCTCGGCCGCTATATCAACGATCACTATATCGTCTCGCAGATCACGGAGATGCAGACCGATGTGCCGATGACAGCGATGAGCTGGATTCCGGCCACCAAGGATTTCCCCTATTCCGTCACTATCGCCCCAGCCAGCCTGCACTCGATGCCACATGCCAGCGATATGAGCGGCCAGCCGATCGGCATGGGCGTTTTCGTGCCCTCGGATCTTAGCGCTGACAACCGCGTTATCTTCGACGACGATCGTCGCGACTGGCTCGGCCTGCCGGCCATCTCCATCCAGTGGCGTCAGTCGGAAGGCGACAAGGCGCGCCTCGAAGCGGCCAAGGGCCATGCCCAGCGTATTTCCGCCATCATCGGTCGCCCGGCTCCGGGTTTCGCTACCTTCGTGCAGCCCGTCGGTTCGTCGCTGCATTACCAGGGCACGATCCGCATGGGCGAACGCGACGACGGCACCAGCGTTTGTGACAGGAACTCCAAGGTCTGGGGCTTCGACAACCTCTACGTCGCCGGCAATGGTGTCATTCCCACGATGACCGCCACCAACCCGACCCTGTTCAGCGTCGCGCTTGCCAGCATTGGCGCCAGCCAGATCGCGGCTGATCGACGTACCGCCTGATCGGCAGACCAGCTGAATTATTGAGGAAAAACTCGGGGCCGATCTTGGCTTTGCCAAGCTTTGCTCACTTGGCGATCACGCAATAGTGCAGTCCAATGGCCAAACATTCGCCATCACGCGGCGTTTTTTGCTGCCTGACGACGTCCAATCCCGGTCGCCGCGTTCAGGGAATGATGAACATGGCCGAATTGCAGCGTTCTTCTCGGCTCAAGAGCCCAAAAGCGTTGATAGTCTGCGTTCTTATCATCGGAGCAATCAGTACGGGATGGATAGAGAGAACCTATGTGGAACGTGAGCTGACCGGGCTTGACCACTCCGTGGTCAAAGATGGCGCAAAGCCGCCACAGGCCCCTGGCGTCCCGGTCACCCTTGCTCCCGCTCGATCGGACGATTTCCTCGTCAATCTGAACGAGCTTGGAACGGTTCAGGCGCTAAACACCGTCACCGTCCATTCGCAGATCACCGGCCGCATAGCCAAGGTCGATTTCACGCAAGGGCATATGGTGAGCAAGGGCGATCCGCTCGTGGAGATCGACACGCAAACCTATGAGGCCGCACTCGCGCAGGCAAAAGGCCAACTGGCGCATGACCGGGCCCTGCACAAAGGCGCTCAGGTGGATCTCGATCGCGATAGCAAGCTGGTCGCGCAGCACACAGCTCCGCAGGTAACGTTGGACGACCAAGTGGCACTGGTCGCTCAGGATCAGGGAACGGTGCAGGCGGACGAAGCCGCTGTCCAGTCTGCCAGCGTCAATCTGGCCTATTGCCGGATCTCTGCGCCATTCTCGGGACGGGCGGGGTTCAGCCTGATCGACGTGGGGAACCTCGTACAGCCTACCGATACGACCGGTATCGTCACCATAGAGCAGGTCCAGCCGATCAGCGTGGTCTTCCCGGCCCCGCAAGATCAACTGCAGGCGGTCAGCAAGGCGCTCGCTTCGGGCGACGTGCCGGTAGAGGTGACTAGCGAGGATGGGAAGACCGTACTCTCACAAGGCACGCTTTCGTACATCGACAACCAGATCAATGTCGCAACCGGCACAATCAATCTCAAGGCGACGTTTGCGAATGCGGACAACGGGCTTTGGCCGGGACAGTCGGTAACGGTCAAACTGGCCATTTCGACGCTGAAGAATGTGGTGCAGATTCCGCTCGACGCCGTGCAGCACGGCCCCGATGGCCTGTTCGCCTATATTGTCGGGCCGGATCGCAAGGCACAGGTTCGCCCGATAAAGGTCTCCGAGACCGGCAACGGCAATGTCGTGGTGAGTGATGGCGTGAGGCCCGGCGAGATGGTGGTGACCGATGGCTCCTATCGTGTGCAACCCGGCAGCCTTGTCGCCGACGCCAAGCAGCAGATCGCCACGGACGCACCGCCCGCGACAAGAATGGCTGCCCAGTAAGACCTGACAATCGCTGTTTCCGGTGCAACTGAATTACAAGAGTGAGAAGCTCGCATGGCTCAGTCTCGTGGCCTGTCGTCGCCATTCATCAAACATCCGATTGCCACCTCGCTCATCATGGCGGGAATCCTGCTTGTCGGCATAGTGGCATACCCGCTGCTGCCCGTTGCGCCGCTGCCGCAAGTGGATTTTCCGACCATTCAGGTTTCCGTGCAGTTGCCCGGGGCAAGCCCGACCATCATGGCTTCGTCGGTCGCGCAGCCACTCGAAACCGCCTTCGCCTCGATCGCCGGTGTTAGCGAGATGACGTCGCTGAACTCGCTTGGTTCGACGCAAATCACCCTGCAGTTCGATCTGGATCGAGATATCGACGGCGCCGCCAACGATGTGCAGGCTGCCATCAATTCCGCCAGCGGCCAGCTCCCGACCAACCTGCCCAGCCCGCCGACCTATCGCAAGGTCAATCCCGCCGATTCGCCAATCCTTCTCCTCTCCGCGACATCGGACACCCTGCCGCTGACCACGGTCGACAACGAGGTCGAAACGAAGCTCGGCCAGCAGATCAGCCAGCTTCCCGGCGTGGCGCAAGTGCTTTATGGCGGACAGCAAAAGCCGGCCATCCGCGTGCAGCTGGACCCGAGCAAGATGGCGGTCAGGGGCTTGACGCTGGAGGACGTGCGAACGCAGCTGAACGGCGTTACCGAAAACAATCCCACCGGCAATATCGACGGCCCGTCGCGAAGCTATACCATCTACACCAACGGCCAGCTTATCGACGCATCGAAATGGAACGACGTCATCATCACCTATCAGAACGGTTCGCCGCTCTATATCCGCGACATCGGCCAGGCTGTCACCGCGGCGCAGGACAGCAAGCAGGCTGCCTGGGCCAATGGCAAGCGCGGCATCTTCCTGATCATCTTCAAGCAGCCGGGCGCAAACGTCATTCAGACGGTCGACAGTATCACGGCTGAATTGCCGCGCCTGACCGCGTCGATGCAGCCCGGTATCAAGATCGGCGTCCTCAGCGATCGAACGCAGACAATCCGGGCCGCGGTCAGCGACGTGCGCACGACGCTTCTGATCACCGTGCTGCTGGTTGTCGCCGTCATCTTCGTGTTCCTGCGCAGTGTTCGGGCTACGCTCATCCCAAGCCTGACTGTGCCGCTTGCCTTATTCGGTGCCTGCGCGATGATGTGGATTGCCGGCTTCACGCTCGACAATCTCTCATTGATGGCACTCACCATTGCGGTCGGCTTTGTGGTCGACGACGCCATCGTTGTCTTGGAAAACATCCAGCGTCATATCGATGAGGGAATGGACGGCTTCGAAGCGGCCATGGCTGGTGCCGGCGAGATCGGCTTCACGATCCTGTCGATCAGCCTCTCACTCGTCGCCGTTCTATTGCCGCTCTTATTGATGAGCGGCATCATCGGACGATTGTTCCGGGAGTTTTCACTAACGCTCGCAATGACCATTGCCGTATCGGCCTTCGTGTCGCTGACATTGATACCGATGCTGGCATCACGCTTCCTGCGAAACAACGAAGAAGCCCGTCACGGCAGACTTTACGCCCTCAGCGAACGCGGGTTTGATGCCATGACGAATGGCTATGAATGGGCACTCGATCTCGCGCTCAAGTTCCGCCTGATTACACTTGCTGTCTTCTTCGCATCGCTGGCCCTTTCCGTGCTGCTCTTCATCTGGATACCCAAGGGGTTCTTTCCGCAGCAGGATACAGGGCTGATCACCGGACAATCCGAAGCGGCACAAGACATTTCCTTCACCAAGATGCTCGACCGTCAGCGGCAGCTCGGAACCATCGTTCAAGCGGATCCGGATGTGGCGAGCGTCGCCATGGCCGTCGGCGGCGTCGGCAATCCCTTGAACACGGGCCGGGTTTTCATCACCCTGAAGCCGCGCGACCAGCGTCAGGCGAGTGCTGACCAGATCATCCGGCGCCTGCAGCCAAAGCTGGAGAAAGTCGAGGGCGCGCGCCTCTTCCTCCAGGCGGCGCAGGACGTGCGCGTCGGCGCTCGCGCATCGCGCACGCAGTACCAGATGAGCTTGACCAGCGCCGACATCGACGCCCTCAACAGCTGGTCGCCGAAGGTGCTCGCCAAGATGCAGACACTGCCCGGCCTCGAAGGCGTCGCGTCAGACCAGCAGACGAACGGCTCAACCCTCACGCTGACCATCGATCGCGCCCAGGCACAGCGTTACGGCATTCAGCCGGAAGCGATCGACAACACGCTGGACGACGCCTTCGGCCAGCGTCAGATAGCGCAATATTTCACCCAGCTGTCGAGTTATGACGTCATCATGGAGGTGCTGCCGAACCTGCAGAGCGAGGTGAGCACGCTGGATAAGCTGTATGTGAAATCTGCAAGTGGCCCTGATGTCCCGCTCTCCGTGCTGGCGCACTGGACCACCGTACCGGTGCAGCCGCTCCAGATCAGTCATGAAAGCCAGTTCCCCTCCGTTACCATCAGCTTCAACCTTGCGGCAGGCACATCCATCGGCGTCGCCACGGACAGGATCAATGCAGCTCTGCATCAGATGAACCTGCCGGCATCGATCAACACCAGCTTCGAAGGCACCGCCCAGGCATTCCAGCAGTCGCTGGGCTCCATCCCGCTCTTGCTGGTCGGCGCGCTCGTCGTGGTCTATCTGATCCTCGGCGTCTTGTACGAGAGCTATATTCACCCCCTGACCATCCTGTCCACCTTACCATCGGCCGGTGTCGGGGCGCTGGCAACGCTGATGCTGCTCGGCTACGATTTCAGTCTGATCGCATTGATCGCCGTCATCCTTCTCATCGGCATCGTCAAGAAGAACGGCATCATGATGGTCGATTTCGCCATCGAGGGAGAACGCAGCGAGGGATTGACGAGCGAGCAGGCGATACGCAAAGCGGCATTGATCCGGTTCCGGCCGATCATGATGACCACCATGGCAACCATGTTGGGGGCGGTGCCGCTGATGCTTGGTCATGGGACAGGATCGGAACTTCGCCAGCCTTTGGGCTTTGCAATGTTCGGCGGTCTGGCCGTCAGTCAGGCGCTAACCTTGCTCACCACGCCCGTTGTCTACCTCTATCTCGATGGATTTTCCAAGTGGCTTACCAAAAGCCGCCGGATCTCGCCCAGAGAGGAGGTAGGACAAGAACAGTTGAAAATCCTGCGCTAAGACCGGGCAACAGTGAACCTCATGCCGGTGGCGGAAATCCACCGGGACGGGGCAGGTCTGGGGCAATGTCCGTCAGTAAACCAATCGAGCTCGTATCGTTCCCGGGATCTGGCGAAGGGTGTCAAGTATCTCGTTCGCCGTTTGGCCAACGCCTTCGACTTCAATAACCACGTAGCCCGTTTCGCCGTGTGTCTGCAGGAACTCGCCGACGATATTCAGTCCGCGCGATGAAAAGATCGTATTGAGACTGTTCAGGATACCAGGGCGATTTTCGTGAACATGGATGAAACGCGTGCCGTTTGGACGCGGCGGCAATTGAACTTGGGGGAAATTGACCGCGCCCAGCGTCGACCCGACATCGGAATATTCCACAAGCTTCCTGGAAACTTCCCTTCCGATACGTTCCTGGGCTTCTTCGGTCGACCCGCCAATATGCGGAGTGAGGATCACATTGTCCAAACCTTGCAGCGGCGTTTCGAAGCGTTCCTTGTTCGATGCCGGTTCCTTGGGGAACACGTCGACTGCCGCGCCTGCGAGATGCCCCTCTTTCAAAACCTTCGCAAGCGCGTCGAGATCGACCACCGTCCCGCGGGAATTGTTGATGAAAAAGGCTCCCTTTTTCATTCTGCGCAGCTCGGCCTCGGTTATCATGTTTTGCGTCGAGCTGGTTTCGGGAACATGCATCGTCACGAAATCTGAGATTTCCAGCAGTTCACCGAGCGACGCCATGGATTCTGAATTGCCGTGGCGAAGCTTGTCTGATGGATCAAAATAGCGAACGTTCATGCCCATGCTTTCCGCAAGAACGCTGAGCTGCGAGCCGATGTTGCCGTAGCCGACGATACCAAGCGTTTTCCCGCGCATCTCGCGACTGCCTTCGGCGGATTTGTCCCATCCACCTTCATGAGCGGAAGCCGAACGCGGGAAAATCCGTCTGGTCAGCATGACGATCTCGCCGATGACGAGTTCGGCGACCGAGCGCGTATTCGAATAGGGGGCGTTGAACACCGGGATCCCGCGTCGGCGGGCCGCATCCAGATCGACCTGATTGGTTCCCACGGAAAAACAGCCGACTGCCATCAGCTTCTTGGCAGAGCTGAAAATCTCTTCTGTCAGCTGCGTGCGCGACCGAATGCCGATGATATGCGCTTCGGCTATATGACTTTTGAGATCCTTGTCATCGAGGGCCTTCGGCAGATGAGTGAGATTGACGTAGCCGGATGACGCAAAATAGTCCACCGCGCTCTGACTGATCCCTTCCAATAGAAGGACTGAGATCCGATCACGAGGAAGAGAAAGTTGTCCGGTCATTGAATTGCCCTTGATTCTCGAATTCTATTTGGCCGACGCCGCTCGTCCGCCAAAAAGCTCGCAGCCACGGTCGCATGACTTAGCGACCATCCCATGGACAGCGCAAGAGCAAACTCAATGTCGCCAGTAGACATGGGCTTCTGTTGCCGCAATTCATCATGATCAAGGAAACTGCCCAACAGCTGCGGCGCACCGTCGACCTGAAGACGATCCCGATATCGAGCGATCGACGATCCGTGCCTAAGCCACTCGAAGGACAGATGCGATCACTATCGTGTCGGAGCGGTTCAATGCAATCGGGCAAGCCGTTCGCATAGAAACTGAGTGATGTCGGCCGATTTCCAGTTGCCTCGGAGGTCGGCGCTGAGGCAGCCCGCAGCCAGAGCCGTATTCGTGACGTTTCGGATGTTGGACGCGGCCTCGCACAACGCCCGATCGGCATGCTTTGTCCCTAGCCAGTCGAGCATGGCGGCTGCCGAGAGCACCGTTCCATAGGGATTGGCGATGCCCTTGCCGGCGATATCAGGAGCCGAGCCGTGCGCTGCCTGGAAGAAGCCGTTGCGATCGCCGAGTTCGGCCGAGGGCGCCAGCCCCATGCCACCGATGGTCGCCGCGCCGAGATCGGAAATAATGTCGCCGAACATGTTTTCGGTGACGATCACGTTGAAATGGCCGGGCTTGAGCACGAGATGCATGGTCATGGCATCGATCAGCACATATTCCGTTTCGATGTCGGGATAGTCCGGCGCGACGAGGTCGAACACCGACCGAAAGAAAGCGTAACTGCGCAGGACATTGGCCTTGTCGCAGCAGGTCACGCGTTTCACACCGTCCCTGGGCGCGCCATTCGATTGACGCGCAAGCTCGAAGGCCTTGCGCACGATCCGCTCGACACCGGAGCGGGTTTGAACCAGGCTGTCGACGGCAAGTTCGCCACGCAGTTGCACGCCGGCGCCGCGGGCAGCGTAGAGCCCTTCGCTGTTCTCGCGCAGGATGATGTAATCGATCTCGCCTGCCTTTACGCCAGCAAGCGGGCAGGCAACGCCTTCGAAAAGGCGGATCGGCCGGATATTGGCATAAAGATCAAGCTCGAAACGCAGCCTGAGGGTAAAATCCAGCCCTGCCTCCGTCCCGTCGGGATGGACCACACCCGGTATCCCGCCGGCACCGTGCAGGATCGCATCGGCATTTCGGCAGGCGTTGAAGGTGGGCTCAGGAAAGCTCTCGCCCGTTTTGAGGAAATGCTCCGCCCCCGCTGGATATTCCCGGAAATTGAGGGGCGAACGATTACCGAGGGCGGCCTTGACGACATCGACCGCCGCCGCGCAGACCTCCGGACCGATCCCGTCGCCATGAACCACGGCAATCTCATAGATATCCTTCATGACAGCCTCTTCAGATACACTTGCCGCCATCGACATTGAGATCGACGCCGGTGATCATGCTTGCTTCGTCCGAGCACAGAAAAGCGGCGGCGTTGCCCATGTCTGCAGGTGTCGAAAGCCGTCCCATCGGAATGGTGGCGACGATCCGCGCCCGGCTTTCGTCGCTGTCGGAGCCGATGAAGGTCGACAGCAGCGGCGTGTCGCCGGCAACGGGATTGATCGCGTTGACGCGAATTCCGAAGGGAGCAAGTTCCACGGCCATCGCGCGGGTGGCGGCGATGCCCCATCCTTTCGAGGCGTTGTACCAGGTGAGGTTGGGGCGAGGGGAGACGCCGCCCGTGGAGGCGACGTTCAGAATGGCGCCTTGCCGCTCAGCCTTGAAATGCGGCAGCACCGCCCGCGCCCCATTGTAGATCGAGCGGATGTTGACATTGAAGATGCGATCGAACAGGCCTTCGTCCATATCCTCCATCGGCATCGGCGGCTGTCCGATGCCGGCATTGTTGACGAGGATATGCAGACCGCCGAACCGTGCCAGTGCCAGATCCCGCGCTGCGACGAGGCTATCGAGCGTGGCGACATCGCCGGCAAGCGGCACGACCGATCCGTCGTACTGCGCCGCTACGCGCTCCGCGGCAGCGAGGTCGCGGTCGACGAGAACGACCTGCGCACCTTCCTCTACGAATTTCCGAAGGATTCCTTCTCCGAAACCCGATCCGCCACCGGTGACGATCGCCACTTTTCCCTTAAGACGCATATCAAGATCCTCCATTTGCTTCAGCATCGGATAAGTCGGAGCGATTTCACAGTCCGATTATCTGAACGCCTTTTTAGGTTTCTTTATTTGTGTTGTGGCGATCTGATAGTGAATATCGACTGCAGAATGAAACTGGGAGACCGCGCCATGACACTGACTTTCGACGCCAAGCAGATGGCGGCTGAGCTTTACGACGGCGGCTTCCGGCCGATGTTCATCGGCGGCCAATGGGTTGCCGCCCAATCCGGTGAAGTCAGCGAGACCTATAATCCGGCAACAGGGGCGGTCCTTGCAACTGTTCCGCTCGCCGCCGCCGCCGATGTCGACCGCGCCGTTGCCGCGGCGCGTCGGGCTCTGGAAGGGCCGTGGTCGAGGTTCTCACCCTATGAGCGCCAGACGCTGCTGCTGAAAATCGCGGACTTGTTCGAGGAGAACTGGGAGCGTCTTTCGGTTTCCGACACGCTGAACATGGGCATGCCGATCATGCGCACGCTTGCCAACAAGCGGCGGGTCATCGGAATGCTGCGGTTTTATGCCGGCATGGCGACCGCGCTTCATGGCGAGGTGATCGACAATTCAATTCCCGGCGAGATCGTGACTTTCACCCGCCGGGAGCCGATCGGGGTCGTCGGCGCGATTATTCCCTGGAATGCGCCCACCGCGGCATCGATCTGGAAGATTGCTCCGGCGCTGGCGACAGGCTGCACGGTGGTGCTCAAACCTTCGGAGGATGCGCCACTCACCCCGCTGCTGATCGCCAAACTCATGCAAGAGGCCGGCGTACCGGACGGAGTGGTCAACATCGTCACCGGCAAGGGCTCGGTCGCCGGTGCCCGGCTGGCCGAACATCCCGACGTCAACAAGATCGTCTTTACGGGGTCTACCGTCACCGGGCAATCGATCGCCCGTGCCGCGGTCGGCAATCTGAAACGGGTTTCGCTCGAGCTTGGCGGCAAGTCGCCGGTGATCGTGTGCCGCGACGCTGACATAGACCGCGCCGTGCCGATCGCGGCCATGGCGGTCTTTGCCCATTCCGGACAGATCTGCATCGCCGGCTCGCGCTTGTTCGTGGCGCGCGAAATCCACGATGAGTTTGTCACCAAAGTCGGCGATTTTGCCCGCTCGCTGCGGATCGGTCATGGCATTGACGTTGATACCGATATCGGGCCGCTGATTTCTGTCCGTCAGGCGCAGGTCGTTGAGAGCTTTATTGCATCCGGGCAGAGCGAAGGCGCCGCGCTGGTTGCGGGCGGCACGCGCCTTTCCGGGTCTCTCTACGATAAGGGAAACTTCATTGCCCCGACCGTGTTCGGCGATGTCAAGGACGAGATGAAAATCGCCCGCGAGGAGATCTTCGGGCCGGTCATTTCAGCCATGCCCTTCGATACGATCGATGAAGCCGTCGAGCGCGCCAATGCATCGCCCTATGGCCTGGCGGCTGGCGTCTTCACGCAGAATCTCGGAATGGCGCACAAGCTGGTGCGCCGCATCAAGGCGGGATCGGTCTGGGTGAACATGTATCACGCGCTCGATCCGGCCGTGCCCTTCGGCGGCATGAAGATGTCCGGCTACGGGCGCGAAGGTGGCATTGAGCACCTTCACGAATATCTTGAAACCAAGGCCGTGTGGATACAGACCGACTAAAGCAATTCCAGGAAAAGTGTCTAGCGGTTTTCCGTCCGGAATTGCGTGAAAACAAAGAGATAGAGCAGTTCAGAGATTCCGTGAAGCGCTGAACTGCTCCAGGCGCTCAGCCCTCGCCGCGCAGATTGGTCCGAATGAGGGCGATAAGCTGTTCGGCATAGCGCTGCTGCACATAGCCACGAGTGGTGATGATGCCGACAGCTCGTCGGGCGTTGGGATTGTCGAGCGGCACGACGCGGATGCGGCGGTCGACATTCCGCCCGAGTGCGATGCCTGGCACGATCGATACGCCGAGCCCTGACGAGGCAAGCGCCAAGGCGGTCTGCGCGCTCTCGACTTCATACTGGACATTGAGCTCGATGCCTTCCTCGCGCGTCAGGCGATCGACGAGGCCGCGAACGGCGGTCTTGCGATTGAGCATGATCAGCGGGAACTGGGTGATTGCGTCCAGCCGGATCGTCTTTTCACCCGCATAGAGTTCTTCAGGGATGCAGGCGACGAGCGGATCGTCAATGATCGATTCGAAATGGAAGTCGTTGAGGTTGGGTACCTCCGGGCCGATGTAGAATTCGACTTCTTGCTGCTGCAGCATGGCAAGCGCTGCCTGCGGCGGGGTTTCCTGCACCTCGACCACGCTGCGTGGATAACGCAGCTTGAAGGTCGACAAGATGTCACCGAGGCGGCTGGTGGCAAGGGTCGGGGCGCAAGCGATCTGGATTTTTCCTTTGCGACGGGCGGCCAGTTCCGTCAGCTTGTCTAGGCTTGCCTGCACATCGGCCATGGCCCGCCCAATCTCCTCGAATAGCGCCTGGCCCTCGTTGGTGAGATTGACCCTCTGCGGCGTGCGTGTGAACAGGCTGAGGCCTATCTGCTCCTCGAGATCCTTGATCTGCATGCTGACTGCAGAAGGCGATCGGTTGCTTTCTTCCGCAGCCTTCCGAAAGCTTCCGGATTCCGCTGCAAGAAGAAAGGTTTGCAGCAATTTCAAATTGATATTCGGCATGATTATTATGGTCTCACTTGCGCCGATCGATACCGATCGACCCCTCCGAACGTCAGCATATTCCGCCATGCGATCATGACAAGATCGACCGTAGAAAAAAGCCGCCTGCGATGCTCGGCGCAAGCGACCTATTGAGATGCCTGAATTGGGAGGGGATCAATGAACGGCTGCAAACATGATTTTCTCTTCGGAGGCATCCGATGCCATCATTTCTTCGACAACACGGCCGCGCTTGACCACGAGAATTCGATCGGAAACGGCCATGATTTCCGGCAGGTAGGAGGAGATGACGACGACGGCCATGCCATTGTCGGCGAGATCGCTGATCAGCTGATGAATCTCGACAATGGCGCCGACATCGACGCCGCGCGTCGGCTCGTCGAAAATGATCAGTTTCGGTTTCTGGATCAGCGATTTGGCGATCACCACCTTCTGCTGATTTCCGCCTGATAGCTCGATCATCCGCGCCTGATCGTTGATTTGCTTGAGCCGAAGCCGAGCGCCCCAATCGGCGACCAATTCCTTGGCTCGCGCCAGCGAGACGATCGAGAACGGGTTGACGCCATTGGACAATTCACCGATCTGCAGGTTCTCGCCGCCGGTCATCGTCTCGAAGAAGCCATCGAGCTTGCGGTCCTCGGTAACATAGACGATGCCGTCGAGCATGGCCGGCCGCGGGACGCGGTAGCGCACTGACTTGCCGAAGAGCCGGATTTCGCCGCCATGAAACAGGTTCCGCTTCATCACGCCGGAGATCACTTTGGCCATCTCCGTTCGGCCGGCGCCGACAAGCCCGAACATGCCGGTGACCTGGCCTGCGAAGACGGAGAAGGACGAGTTCCGCACCAGGCCGGCGCAGGACAAATTCTCCACCGACAGGACCTTTTCGCCATAGCTGCGTGGAACGCGCCTTGCCGATCCGTGCAGAGTTTCGGAGAGGTTGCGGCCCACCATTGCCTGGACGATGGAATTCCGGCTGAAATCTCCAGCCTTGCCGGTGGCAACGATTTCACCGTCGCGCATCACCGTGATGCGGTTGGCGACCTGCAATGCTTCCTCGAGCGCATGGGTGATGAAGACTATCGCCACCCCGGCTTTGACCAGCCGGCCCACAAGATTGAAGAAGTGGCGCTTTTCCTCTGGTGTCAGCGTCGCTGTCGGCTCGTCGAAAATGATGACCTTCGCCTTGTGATGCACGGCGCGGGCGATTTCGACCATCTGCTTATGGGCTGCGCCGAGCGTGCTCACCTGCGCGGTCGGATCGACCTGGAACCCCATGCCGACGAGGAACTGCCGGGCCTGGATGTTGAGGCCGCGCAGACGGTTGAATAGCTTTTCCTCGCCCAGATAGAGGTTCTGCGCCACGGTCATTGCCGGCACCAGGTTGGTTTCCTGGAACACCATGGCAATGCCCGCCTTCAGGGCTTCCGATGGCGAACCGAAATCCACCTCGCGGCCATCATAAGAGAGCTTACCCTCGCTGAGGCGATAGACCCCGGACATCACCTTGGTCAGCGTCGACTTTCCCGCGCCGTTTTCGCCAAGGAGCGCATGGATCTCACCCGGCTCCAGCGTGAAATCGACATTGCGGAAGGCCGCTATGCCGCCGAAGGTCTTGGTCGCATTTGTGAATTCGATGATGTTGCCCATGTCAACCTCGCTGCCCGTTCGCCGCACCGAAGAGCCTGAGGACCTTGGAACCGCCGCGCGACGCCACGATCAGGTCGTCGCCATGTTCGCAGGCCGCCACAGTTCCGTGCGCCTTGCCGTCGGCGCGCGAATGAAAGCTCGCCAGCGGCCGCATCTGCGAGTCGCAATTGACAACAAGCCCGTAAGAGCGGGTCACGGCATAGGGTTTAAGGACGCCCATCTGCTTGAGCTGGCTGCCCTGCATTGGTTCCTGGTAAGAGCTCCAGGAACTCAGTGACGGCGCCATCCAAAACGCCTCAGGAACCTCCGCCAGCATGCGTTCGCGATAGCGATCCTCGCGTAAAATGAATTCCACCAGCTGGTTGCGCGTCGAATAAAACGTCAGCCAGTAGCCTGCATCGACGGCAGGGGCGATGCGTGCCGGGTAGGCGGGCAGGTGTTCGAGCGCGTTTTCAACCTGTCCGGAAGCGAGATCGATCGATATGACCCGGTGTCGCCATGCCTCGCTGACGAAGATGCGGTTGGAGCCGGTTGTCGCCACGCCTGCCGGCCAGGCAAGATCCGACTTTACGAGATCGACCTTGCGCGCGCCCAGATCGATCTTCAAAAGGCTGCCGGAACAGCCCTTCTGCATGAGATCGCGTCGCCAGCCGGAGACGCCTGATGTCGTCGAGCCATTGGCGACGAGCAACGTATCGTTGTTCAGGAAGGTCAGCGCCGTCACGCAATTAAGGTTTACATTGGCCGTGCTCTTGAAAGCCGCGCCGTCATGGGCGCCGCCACGGATAGCGACGCCTTCGCCATCGAGTGCGACTGCCGTCATGCCGCGCGCCGTGGCGAGCGCCGTGATATCCTGAGGAAAGCTGGCAACCTCCTCCATACCGCCATTGGGCTGGATGCGCAGGAGGCGCTTGCCGCTCGAAACGAGAATGCCCTTGGGTGTCGATATCAGGTTGTCCGCTGCTTCGAGCAGCGCAAGCGTCTCTGCCTCTTCCAGCTTCTGGTTCGGTAAAAGTGGTCCGTCGAAAGTCGGGACGGTGACGGCCCAGGCGCCGCGGCCCAGGAAGCGGTCGAGGAATTCTCCGAATGGTCTCATGCCGGTTTGCCCCAGTAGGAATCGGTACTGAACCAGGTCTTGTCAGCTCCCGGCAGCGGGAGCGTACCCATGCGGTTATTGAAGATGCCGCAGAGATAAAGCATGCCCTTGTGCTCGCGCATCGACGTAATCATCGGATGCTTTTCGCCCGTCTGATCCCAGAAGCTTTCGAGGATTTCGCCTTTTTCATTAAAACGCAGCACGCAGCCGGTGTTGAGATTGGGCATCAGCCAGGCGTCTTCGGACACGCGCCGTGCCATCCGCCGGCGAAAGCCGGGCATTTCCAGCGACAGATCGAGCGCGGGTGTCCGCATGCCCATCAATGCCAGCCAATAAGTGCCGTCGGACGCGCGGTTTATGTTGTCCGGATAGCCTGGCAGGCCCTCAATCACCCGTTCGAGCTTGCCGGCCTTGGGTCCGGTGAAATAATAGCGGTTGATGCGGCACGCCCAGCTTTCGGCGAAGAGGACCGATTGTCCGTCGAAGGATGTGCAGACGCCGTTCGGGAATACGAGGTTGGAAATCAATGTCCGGGTAACGCCGCTTGCCGGATCGTGAACGATGATGCGGCCGTTGCCGCGGCTTTCAAGCGCATCGGCGTACCAGTCGTGCATTTCAAAGCGCACGGTCGCTTCGGAAAATACGATCCGCCCATCGGGAAGGATGTCGCAGTCGTCGGCGAGTTTCATCGTGCTGTCGTCGACGACCGATGTCAGGCTGCGATTTGTCTCGGCCGTGAGAAGCTTCGCTTCGCCGGCCGGAGACACCTGATAAAGGCCCATGCCGGCGACGCAGACGACGAGATTGCCCTGCCGGTCGAAGGCCATGCCGAGCGGTGCCCCGCCGATATGGGCAAAGACCTCACGGCGGGTATAGTCGGGCGGATAAAAGCGCAGGATCTCGCCTTGGCGGCTTCCGGTATAGAGCCGGTCTTCCCGGTCGAAGATCACGTCCTCGGCGCCGTCAAGGATGCCAAGTCCGATCACGCCGACATCCTTCAGGCGATCATTGACCGCCATCGGCATGCCCGGGGCGGTGGAAACCGCCTCCGGCATCTTGGCAAAGGTGGGCGAGATATAGACGCTACGCAAGATCTTATGGCGATTTTTGACCCATCGGACATCGAGGAAGACCGAGGCAAGCAGCACGAAGCCCAGGGTCAGGTCGTTGACCGGGCCGGGTACGGCAAGCGTCAGCAGGCTGTTGGAGAGGACGAGGACGAAAACGACACCCATCAGGGCCTTCGCCACCGAGCCGCGTCCGCCACCGAGGGAAATGCCGCCGAGGACGGTGGCGGTCAGCGCCTGGAGTTCGAGGCCGGAGCCAATGTCGGAGGCTGCACTGCCGATGCGGGCGCAGAACAGGAAGGCGGCGAGCGCGACGAACACGGAGCAGACCACGTAGGCGCTGAACACGGTCAAGCGCACGTTGATGCCGGCATTGTAGGCCGATCGACGAGCGCCGCCGACGGCGAATAGCCGCCAGCCGTAGCGGCCGCGCGACAGCACGATGTGCAGGATGATCGCGACGATGACAAAGAAGGCGAAGGACACGGGTATGCCGCCGATGTGACCAAGGCCCAGATAGTCGTAGAGTGGCGAATCCGGAGAGCTGGTCACCAACGCCGTCGACACCTGCGGAAAGATGATCTCAAAGGTCGAGCGAAAGATGATCAGCGTGACGAGCGTAGTCAGGAAGGCGCGCATCCGCAGAATGCCCACCATGAAGGCATTGATCGCCCCGCAGGTCGCGCCGACGGCCAAGGTGGCGGCAAGCCCGACACCGAAGCTCCATTGGGCGACATTCATGCCATAGAGCGCGGCCAGGACGGTGAGGGCGAAGGTCGATCCGATTGAAAGATCGATGCCGCCCGATATCATAACGATCGTCAGCCCGAGCACGATTAGACCCAGTTCAGCGGTTTGGCCGCTGAGATTGGTCAATGTCGCAACGTCGAAGAATCCCGGGACGATCGACCCAAAAATTGCACACAGCAGGATCAGCGCGAAAAAGGGAATGACGCTGTCGATCCATTTCTTCGCGAGGATTTCCCCGACCACATGGTCGGGGAGGACGCGATAGCGCAATCGTATCAGGCTTTCAGCCATGCTCATCTGTTCGTTCCGTTACTTGAGCTCGTCGAGCTTCCAGCAGTTTCGGCCGCTTGCGTTGGTTTTGTCGACGCGGGTTATCGGCCCGAAGAAGATCGTCTTTTCACTGCCGGCCTGGCGATCAGGATGCTGCAAAAGTTCGGAAATCTGCTGGGCAGCGATTTCGCCCTGGATCGGCGCGTTGAAATTGTAGATCACGTCCAGAAGGCCGTTCTTGATGCTTTGGCAGCCGGTATCGCTGCCGGCACCGTTGGTGACGATCGTGACCTGGTCCTGCTTGCCGGCTGCGGCGACCGCAGCACCCGCGCCGACCTCGGCGTTGTCCCAGATGCCCATGATCCCACAAAGATCAGGATGCTGCTGCAAAACGGTCTCAGTGATCTGGCGGGCCTTTTCGCTGGAATAATCGGCAGGCTGGTCGGAGACGAGTTGCAGTTCGGGATATTGCTTCAGGATTTCGTCTATACCGGTGCGCATGAAGATGTTGGCGGCTCCGGTCTGCACGCCTGCGAGCCAGACGACCTTGTGCGACGGCGCCTTGGGACCGGTGCAGGCCTTGGCGAGCTCCGTCATCTCCAGCTTGCCCATTTCGATCCAGTCATTGCCGACATAGCTGTCGGTCTGGGTCGCTGATTGCATGTTGACCTGCAGCACCTTGATGCCGGCTTGTTGCGCTTGCTTGAGCAGGCGGGCATAGGTCTGCACATCGGGATTTTGAACGATGAGCAGGTCCGGCTTTTCGGCGATCGCACCCTGCATGGCGCGAATACCGGCATTGGTGTCGCCATTGGGGTCACGCACTTCAAGCTTGAAGCCGTAGCGGGCGGCGTGCCGCTGCCAGACGGCGACCCAGGCCTGGTTGAGATCGAACCCTTGAGAGATCGGCACGAAGATGACCTTCTTGCCTTTCATCGAGTCGATATAGGCTTGGCGACCGACCTGGTCGGTCTCCTGCGCCGACGTGATGGTAGAGGCCGTGAAGAGTGCGGCGGCGCTGAGGCCGACGACCATCAGTATTTTCTTGAGAACCGTCATAGTTTCCTCCCTATTGGACGTCTCGAGATTTTAGATATCCCCGCTTTGCGAGGTCTGCTCATCCCGTGGATTGATGATCGCATCGATGGCAAGCGCACTTAGCAGAATGATGCTCTTTATGAGGTTCTGGCTGGTGTAGCTGAAGTTCAGGATCGTCATGCCATTGGTGAGAATGCCGACCAAGATCGTGCCGACAATGACGTTGCGCACCCCGCCTTGCCCGCCGGACAGGCCGATGCCGCCAAGCACAACCACCAGAAGCACATCGTAGATCAGGCTGGAATTGTAGAGGCGGGTGTTGATGCCGGTCACAAGGCCCGTCATGATCAGGCCAGCGGTAAAGGCAATCAGCGCACTGATGACATATTGCGTAACGATGATCGGTCGTGTCGGCAGACCCATGTTGCGCGCCGCGCTCGGATTGTCGCCGGTCGCGTAGACCAGCCGCCCGAAGCGTGTTTTCCTGAGAAACAGGCCCATGATCGCCGTCACCGCGCCGAAGATGACGACAGAAGCCGGAATCCCAAATACCGCTCCGGATCCGATCCATTTCAGCCAGGCGATATTGTTGGGTGCATAAAGCACGTCGGAGGCAAAGACGATCCG
Organism: Rhizobium sp. ZPR4; assembly: GCF_040215725.1. Classification (NCBI taxonomy): domain Bacteria; kingdom Pseudomonadati; phylum Pseudomonadota; class Alphaproteobacteria; order Hyphomicrobiales; family Rhizobiaceae; genus Rhizobium; species Rhizobium sp. ZPR4. The sequence continues at coordinate 472,223 of NZ_CP157969.1, read as the reverse complement.
GCCCGAACCATAGACGGAGGAAGCGATGGCGAGCGTCGCGAAGATCGGAGGGATGTCGGCAAAGGCTATCATGATGCCGGTAAAGAGGCCGATCAAGGCGACAAGCACCGCGCCTATCAGGACCGCCAGCGTGAAATCGATGCCCCAGGACGAAATCCAGATGCTGAATGCGACGCCGACGACCATGACGGCGACCATGGTCAGGTCGATGCCGCGCCCGACCACGACAAACCCCATGCCCACCGCCAGCGTGCCGAGGATGGATACATTCTTCAGGAGGGCGACGATGTTGCCTTCTGACAGAAAGTTGTTGAGGCTGATGGAGAAAATCAAAAACAATAAGATCGAAATGCCGACAACAACGGCTTCCTGGCTCAGCTTGATAGGCTTCTTAGGCGTACCGCCGCTCGTCGTGCCGGCGCTCTTGCTGCCGCTCACCATATGCCTCCCCTCGACCGCGAGATCGTTCCCCGTCTGGTCACAGATCACTCCTCTCAGACCCTGTCCGGGCCGAGCCTCCGACAACAACCATCTTCCTTGAATGTCAGTTGAGCAATTTCGTTTTTCTGAAACGCTGTTCAGTTCCGGGCACCAGATGGGGGCGGGCGTTTGCGTGGAAAGGATCGATCTGAAACCGGAGAAACGGAAAAATCCGCGATCGAGGTGATGTGTGCGGTGGTCTTTCAGACCAAGTCCGATTTCAACCGTGAATTTCGCCGTGTAACGGAGATTGCGCCTCTGGACTGGCGCAAGAAGACCGGTTCGGGGCATTAGGGGGCAAAAAAGTACCAGATCGCGATCGTGTACGAGCTGGAATGCGTTTGAGGTCGAGTTTTTGCGCGTCCTGTTCTTGTTGGCGGCATGAACACGAACACCGAACAAAATCGCAAACTCGCCGAAACGCTCAGGTCATTGTCTCTTGAGCCTTCGTTCCAAACGGTGGAGCCGCCGGTCAAGAAGAGCTGGCGGCTTGTCCTCTCAAGTGCCATGCTCGCCCTTGGCGTCAGCGCGATCGCGGTCGCTTTCTTCTGGCCGGATATTGCACCTCGTATCAAAGCGGCACTGCAATCGTCGCCGGAAATCACGCCGCCGCCGGGCATGGCGCAAATCGACGACAAACCAAGTGTTTCATCCATCCAAGCGGCTTCCGGTATTGGTTCGCCCATCCCTTCCGCCAATTCGCCCAAACCGGCATCAGCGCCCGAGATAACCGGGTCCGGTTTCGTCGTCGCACCGCGCATCGTGACGGTCTTTTCCAAATATGAGGGAGAGATCGCATCGGTTGGCGTCAGTATCGGCGATCGCGTCGAAGCCGGGCAGGTCATCGTTAAAATCGATGACGTCAGCGCTGATTTCTCACGGGAGCAAGCCAAGGCTGACAGCGATGCCACCAAGCTTGTCCTTGACGGAAAGATCCTGGCGCTCAAGCAGGCCGACAGCTCGCTGCAACGCAATGCGACGCTCTCTGCAAAGAGCGCTGTCTCGATCCAGTCCGTCGAGGAGGCGCAAACAGCCAGAGATACGGCGCTGAATGCGGTCGATCAGGCACGTCAAAGTTATACCAGGGCCCAACTCGGCGTGAAGATCGCGCAAGAGCATGTTGATGCGTTGACCGTCAGAGCCCCGATCTCGGGCACGGTGACGCGGCTCGACGCCCGTGTCGGCAGCCGGGTACTGGCCCGTGTGGACAGTATCAAGGAAAACGAAAGCCTGCTGACGATTACCGATACCAGGAGCCTGGTGATCGAAGCCGACGTGGCCGAGACCAATATCGGCGAGCTTCGACCTGGCCTTCGCGGCGAGGCTGTCCTCGACGGCTTCCCGGACAAGCCTTTCGCGATCGAGATCCTGCAGCTATGGCCGGTCGCCTCGGCGGAGAAAGGCACGATCACGCTGCGCCTTGCGCTCGTCAATCCACCCGACGGTACCATGCCGAACATGGCCGCCCGCATTCGTATTTCGACCGTTCCAGCACAACAGCCAGGAGACACTCCTCGATGACCGCCTCTACAAGCAAAGAGCCATACATCGTGCTCAACAGCGTCAAGAAGGGATACAAGATAGGGACCGAGACCGTACCGATCTTTTCCAATCTCGACCTGCAGATCGCCCGCGGCGAGTTTGTCGCGATCATGGGGCCTTCCGGATCCGGAAAATCGACGCTGCTCAACATGCTATCGGGTATAGACAAGCCGGATCAGGGTCGCCTGCGCATTGGGGTCAGCAACCTTGACCAGATGGGAGAGACGGCTCGCTCCTCCTGGCGTGCCCACAACATGGGCATCGTCTTCCAGTTCTATAACCTCCTGCCGATGCTGAACGCGGCCGAAAACATCGAGCTGCCACTTCTACTGAAGCCGCTTTCGTCGAGGGAGCGCCAGGCCCGCGTTGACAAGGTTCTGGATCTCGTAGGTCTTTCGGGTCGCCAGAAGCAGTATCCAAAGCTGATGTCGGGCGGCCAGCAGCAGCGCGTCGGCATCGCTCGGGCGATCGTCGCGGATCCGGCATTGCTGCTGTGTGACGAGCCCACGGGCGACCTCGACCGCCGGTCGGCGGACGAGGTGCTGGAAATGCTGCGTTTTCTGAACCGCGAGCTCGGCAAGACCATCATCATGGTGACCCACGACCCGCAGGCTGCAAGCTATGCCAGCCGAACGCTTCATCTCGACAAAGGTGAATTCGTCGAAGAGCGGAGGGCGGACGCATGACGTTCCTCGATCTCGTGCGAAAGAGCGCGTGGCGAAAGCCGCTGCGCACAATATTGCTGATGGTCAGTGTCGCCACGGCCTTTCTCATCTACGGCCTGACGGCGAGCTTCATCGACGGTAGCCAGGGCTCGTCAGCAGCCAGCGAGGACATTCTTGGGGTCATGAGTGCGGCCGGCCGCGCCCAGCCGCTACCAATTTCCTACCTGAACCGGATCGGTACCGAAACGGGCGTGACCGCCGTCGGCTATATGTCGCGCCTTCGCGGCTTTGCGACGGTCGAAAAGAACATCATTCCCGTGAGTGCCGCCGAACCTGCACGGCTCTTCAGCTCGAACGGCAAGGAGCTCGGGCTGACGTCGGATTTGATGAGCGCACTCAGCAAGGACCGCAGTACCGTCCTCGTCGGCCGGGCGCTTGCCGACGCGCAAGGCTGGGTCGTCGGCCAGAAGATCGTCGTCACCAGCTTCGATACGACAAAGCAGGATGGCAGCCGCGACTGGTCTTTTGAAATCGCCGGCATCTTCAACGGCGAAAACGCCTCCACCGACACCTATTTCGTCGTCGCTCAATACGACTATGTCAATGCGCTCAGAGCCCGCAACAAGGACACGGTCGATGCCTTCATCGTTAGACCTCAGTCAGGTGTTCAGACAGGAGAACTTGCCTCAAGGATAGATCAGCTGTTTGCCAATTCGGCGGCGCCGACACAGACCAGGTCGGAAAAACAGTTCCTCGAGACCTTCCTGCGGCAATACGCCGATATCGGATTGATCGTCAACATGGTGGTCGGGGCGGCATTTATCACGCTGCTCATGATCGTCGGCAATACCATGGTCTTTGCAGTTCGAGAGCGCACCTTCGAGATCGGCATGCTGAAAACCTTGGGCTTTTCCGGCTCCTGGATCATGGCGCTGATCCTTGGCGAAACATTCTTCATATTCGTGGTCGGCGGCATCATCGGCCTCATGTTTGCACTGCTTGCAACGGTCATCGCGGGACCTGCGATCGGCCTCGTCTTTTCCAATGCGATTCTTGCAAAAGCCCTGGCGATGGTCACCCTGTTGGCGCTTGTGACCGGTGCCCTTCCGGCGCTCAACGCGCTCAGGATCCCGATAATCTCCGCATTCAGAACGAGGTAGATTCATGTCCTCCAATGCCAAGCAAGCATTCGTCATGATCAGGGCAAACCTGTTCAGCCTGCCGCGACGCATCTCCATCTCCGCCTCGATGGTTCTTTCCGTGGCGCTCGTCGTCTGCGTTCTCGCAGGCTTCCTGGCCATGGCAAGAGGTTTTGAGACGGCCCTGCAAAGTGCCGGCTCCAGTTCCGTTGTGGTCGTTCTAGGCGGCGGCACCAACCAGGAGGTCGGCTCCGATGTTCCGGCCTCCGTCATTCGCACCCTGGGTGCAACGACCGATGACATCGGCGTGACCCGAGACGTCAGCGGCATGCCGATCTTCTCGCGCGAAATCGTCGTTGCCGTCGACGCCAAATCGAACGGGTCGGACGCGGGCCGGACCTTGGCCCTTCGTGGCATGGATCAGTCCGGTCCCTCTATCCGTGACCATATTGCCTTGTCGACCGGCCGTCTGTTCATACGCGGCTCGCGCGAGATTGTCGTTGGGAACAGACTCGCGCAACAGCTCGGAATATCGATCGGCAGCATCGTGCGGCTCGGCTCGGTCGACTGGACGGTGGTCGGCCTGTTCTCGGCGCGAGGCAGCGCCTTCGAGTCCGAGATCTGGGCAGATCTGGACGCGGTTCGATCGGCCTTCGACCGGCAGGGGCAGATCGAGAGCCTACGCTTGCGTCTTGCCAATCCCGCCTCATTGCCACGGCTTCAGGCCAAGCTCGACACAATAAGGACGACCCCGCTGCGCGCCGTTGTCGAGGCCGATCTCTATGCGGCGCAATCGGCCCGCACGGCCAGCCTCATCCGGCTGTTCGGCTGGCCGCTCGCGCTGTTGATGGCAGTCGGGGCGACGGCCGGTGCGCTCAACACAATGATGAACTCCGTGTCGGACCGTACCGTCGAGATCGCCACGGTCCGGGCACTCGGCTTCAGCCGAATATCCGCGTTTCTCGGCACATGGGTGGAGGCCATCGTGCTTGCCGCACTTGGCGTTGCGTTCGGACTGCTGGCATCCTGGCTGGCCTTCAACGGCTGGCAGGCAAGCACGGTCGGTGCCAACGGTGCGCGCATGGCGTTCCAGCTTTCAGTAACCGGCGACGTCATGGCGACGGCCGGTCTGCTCGGACTTGCAATCGGCATTATAGGCGGCGCAGTGCCGGCGATCGTCGCCAGCCGGCTTCCCTTGACCGCCGCGCTTCGGTCGAGCGGATAAGCTCTCGAGCTCGACGGTCGTCGCGCAATACCATCCACGTCCCAGCAGGGGCTCTGACCCGCGCAGCAGCCAGAGCCCTTATCATCGCCCGACGTGATCGACGCCCAATCGCAATCCCGGAGCGCACGAGATACCAGACAATGCCGTCAGCCTCGGTCGAAAGGCGGCACCCCGATAAAGCTTTTTGCAGGTCGCCGGTTCGATTAGGTTCAAGAGCTGGCAGCCTCCGATTTGAGTGGAGGTGACAAGCTCAGTCCGCTTTCGGCGGCGGACAGCGCTCCCATTTCTGCTAAGCGCTCAAGTCTCATGTTCCGTGGCATTTTCTCTCAGAGCTTCTCCCAGAGCCAGAAACGACGCCTTGATCCAGCCAGCGAAAGCGCGAACAGCCATCGATGGCAGCGTAGTCTTCGGTAAAAGCAGGTGAAAAGCGTGACGGACGATTGGCTGTGCGTCGACTGGCTGGACGAGGTTACCGTTGGATAGAAATTTCTCGATCAACGGTGGGCCGATCAGAGCGAATCCCTGGCCGTCAAGAGCTGCCTGAACAAGACTTGTGTACGAGTTGAGCGTGATGCCTGCGCGGGCCTTCGCCATGTCGAGGCCTTGTGCGCGAAACCAGGACGACCAGCGTGTCTGTTCATCGTATGGACCTTCCAAATGCAAGAGGGGCTGTTTCAGGAGATCCGACGGCTGGAAACGTGTGCCTTCGGGTAGAAATGTGCTTGTGCATGTCGGAGCAATCGCCTGCCTCGCGAGAAAGGTTGCGTCCGCTCCATCAAAGGGCGGGACGCCATAGCGAATGGCCACATCGATATTGTCCTCGAACCCAAGATTTCCGTCGGAAACGATGAAACGAAGCTCGATGTCGGGATGCAGGGTCCGAAATTCGCCGAGTCTTGGCGACAGCCAGTATGTCATGAAGCCGGGCGTGGTTCCGACATTGACAACATTGCTTTCCGCACGTTTGCTGATCTCGGTGGTCGCCCGCAGGGCTCGTTCCAAAGCGTCGGAAATTGCAAGGTGATAGCGTTCGCCCTCTCGCGTTAGCTTCACCGACCGCTGCAGGCGCTGAAACAGAATTATCCCGAGGAATTTCTCAAGCGCCTGGATTTGCTGACTGACGGCGACACGCGACACGTTGAGTTCGCTTGCTGCCCTCGTAAAGCTGAGATGACGCCCGGCAGCCTCGAAAGTGATCAAAAGATTCGGTGGTGGCAACTTGTAACGAAGTCTTTGCATAAAGCTGAGGTTACGCATGACGTAGGAATTAAGCAACTTGTTATCTCCTAGTCACTCCGTAATCTCTCCCCTGGAAAGCAAGAGAACGACTGAGAACCGATCGCGTACATGCCCGAATACTTTGCGCGGGCGGTCATCGGCAAAAGCCAATGGGGAACAAAAAATGAAATCATTTCTTGCAGTTGTGGGTTTGGTCGGCGCGGGCCTTTTCGCGAGCATCTCTTCCGCTAGCGCCGCCTGCGGAACGGTGACGATAACGGAAATGAACTGGTCATCCGCTGCAGTCGTCACGGCGGTATCGAGCTTCCTGATGGAACAGGGCTACGGCTGCACGGTGAAGAAGGTTCCGACCTCGACGGTGCCTGCGCTCACCTCGCTTGCCGAGACGGGTCAGCCGGACATCCTGACCGAAGTCTGGCCGGGTGTCGCCGATGTTTACTACAAGCTGGAAAAAGAAGGAAAGATCGTCAAGGTCGCCAACGTTCTATCCGATGGCGGTGTCGATGCATGGTGGATCCCGGAATATTTAGCGGAACAACATCCCGAATTGAAGACGATCGACGGTATTCTTGCGAATCCGAAGCTGGTCGGCGGCCGTTTCAACAATTGCCCTGTCGGTACTGGTTGCCGCACCTCAAGTGACAATCTGGCTAAGGCCTTCGAGCTCGAAAAACACGGCATCCAGGTTTTCAACCACGGATCGCTCGAGACGCTCGCCGCGTCGATCGCATCGGCGTACGAGGCCAAGGCACCTTGGTTCGGCTATTACTGGGCACCGACCAGCGTGCTCGGAAAATACAAGATGGTCGCAGTCGACATGGGGCCAGTCGATGCCGAGAAGGCCAAGTGCAACGCCACGGCCGATTGCGCGACCCCGAGCAAGACTGGTTGGCCGAAGGCGACCGTCCTGACTACGATGGCCAAGCCGTTCTATGACAAGAACCCGGAACTGGTGGCGCTGATGAGCAAGGTCACCTTCAGCAACGAGGTCATGAACGGACTTCTCTCATGGCAGGAAGAGAACAAGGCCTCGGCCGACGAGACGGCCGTTCACTTCCTGACGACCTACAAGGACGTCTGGCCAAACTGGCTGTCCGACGACGCCAAAACCAAAATCGCCGCCATTATCAAGTAAGGCGCGTCGCGGGCCTGCCGGCACCCAGGTGCCCGGAGGGCCGCTTGTCGCATCGGGCCGGCCTAAAGACGTGCCCGGTTCCGGATGATGCTCCTTACGGAGGTGGACCATGGCGTTCTACGCTGGACTTTTTGATGGGCTGGGGCTTCGCAACTGGTGCAATGCCGGCGCGGGCAGCGGTCCAATGAGCATGGCGGAACTGCTCAAGCGAGCCAAGGAGGCCAACGATACGTCCGGCCCATCGCTCATGGACGCACCGTTTCCGTCCCTCGATGCCCTACATGATGCCTGTCAGGCGATACCGCGCACGCGTGACCTGACGTCAGGTATCGAGAGCACTTTTCTGTATCTGCGCGTCGGCTTGAAGACGGTGCTAGATCCGCTGACGCAGCCGCTGTCATGGCTTCTTGATTTCTCGCTGCACGTCGTGGACGTCGTTCCCTGGTGGGTTCTGGTTATCGCGCTCTTGGTGATCGTCTATCTCGCATCACGCTCCTGGGCCATCCTTGGTCTCGTGACGGCCAGCCTCCTGACGCTGGGTTTCGTGGACCACCTGCATTACGCTTTGCAGACGATGGTGATCGTGTTCGCCTGTACGCTCATCTGTATCGTTATCGGCATTCCCCTGGGAGTCATGATGTCGAAGAGCAAGCGCATGGAGCGGTTTTCGCTGCCAATCCTCGACATGCTCCAGACGCTTCCATCCTTTGTCTACTTGATCCCGCTGATCTTCCTGTTCTCGGTCACCGAGTCGAAGCTCTACGGGATCGCGATCATTCTTTACGCCGTCGTGCCGGTGATCCGGCTGACCAACCTCGGCGTCCGGATGGTCGACGGCAATGTCGGCGAGGCGGCTGACGCATTCGGTCTCGATCCGTGGCAGAAGCTGATAAAGGTCGAGCTGCCACTCGCGCTTCCAAGCATCATGGCCGGCGTCAATCAGACGATCATGATGTCGCTGTCCATGGTTGTGATTGCGTCGCTCGTGTCTGCGCCTGGTCTCGGCGTTCTCGTGCTGCGGGGCATCAACAATCTCGAACTCGGTGTCGGCCTCGTCGCGGGTTTCGGCATTGTCCTCTTGGCCATCAATTTCGATCGCGTCAGCAAGGCGTCCATGTCGCGCGTAAACTCCACTCTCCAACATCGAGGGGGAGGCCATTGACCGACCAACCGAAGATATCGATCCGTAACCTCTACAAGATATTCGGCTCCGAGCCGCAGGAGATGGTGCCGCATGTTCGGGCCGGTATGGGAAAGGCGGAGCTGCTTGACAAGCACGGCCACGTTCTCGGCCTGCGGGACATCAATGTCGACATGAAACGCGGTGAGATCACCGTTATCATGGGTTTGTCCGGGTCGGGAAAATCGACGCTGATCCGCCACATCAACGGGCTGATCAAACCAACCGCCGGTGAGATCTTGCTCGACGGCACCGATGTAGCGGGGCTGACGGGCGCCCCATTACGCGAACTTCGTCGATTCCGTATGTCCATGGTTTTCCAGAACTTCGCGCTGATGCCGCACATGCGGGTGCAGCAGAATGTCGAAATGGCGCAGCGCGCTCGCGGCGATAGCGAGGGTGACGCACGGAAAAACGCCCTGAAATGGCTGGAGCGGCTGGGCCTCAAGGGCTTCGAGAATTACTATCCGCAACAACTGTCCGGCGGCATGCAGCAGCGCGTCGGCATCGCCCGCGCGCTGGCTTCGAATTCGGACGTCATGCTGATGGACGAGGCCTTCTCGGCACTCGATCCGCTCATCCGGACGGACATGCAGAACCTTCTGCTCGAGCTGCAGGAAGAACTCGACAAAACGATCGTCTTCATCACGCACGATCTCGATGAATCCCTGAAGATTGCCGATCATCTGGTAATCCTGAAGGACGGCGTCATCGTGCAACAGGGAGAGCCGCAGAAGATTATCCTCAGTCCGGCAGATGCCTACATCGAGAAATTCGTTAACGACATCAATCTGGCGCGCGTAATGCGCGCTGAATCGATCATGACGCCCGGGGTCGTGACGAACACCCATGTAGACGGACAGGTCGATGCCGAGGACAATCTCGAACACCTGATCGCCCTGTCGCAAGGCGATGTCGCCAGATCCTTCGTGGTCTTGAAGAATGGCGTCCCGGCGGGGGTGGTCAAAATGGCCGATGCCTTCAAGGCGCTGGTGCCGCGCATGGCGCGCGAGGCGCGATCCGGCGAGCCGCCTCGCGACGATCAGCAACAGCAGGAGCATGCTCTTTGAAATATCTCGATCACTTCTATATCGACGGCCGCTTCGTCACGACGGACGACCGGGCACGACGCGACGTCATCAACCCCGCGACGGAAGAGGTTGCCGGAACGATCGCGATGGGGACGGCGGAAGACGTCGATCTTGCGGTGAAAGCGGCGCGCCGTGCCTTTGCAACCTACAGCCAGTCGTCCCGCGAGGAACGGCTGACGCTGTTTCGTCGGGTGCTGTCGATCTTCGACGAACGCGCCGAGGAACTGGCGCAGCTGACGACGCTCGAGATGGGTGCGCCGATCACCTTTGCGCGGGAGGCTCAAATCGCCGGCTCGCGCGCGCATATAGCCGATGCGATCCGGATCCTCGAATATTACGAATTCGAACGTATGGCCGGACCGACCTTGCTGTCGCTGGAGCCCGTCGGTGTCTGTGCGCTGATCACGCCGTGGAATTTTCCGGTACTCCAGATCGTCACCAAAGTCATGCCGGCGCTTGCGACCGGCTGTGCGGTGGTGCTGAAGCCGAGCGAATACGCGCCGATCAGTCCGATGCTGTTTGCCGAAATCCTGCACGATGCCGGCTTTCCGCCCGGCGTCTTTAATCTGATCAACGGCGACGGACCGACTGTTGGCGGGGCCATGTCGAGCCATCACGGTGTCGACATGGTTTCCTTCACGGGCTCGACACGCGCCGGTGTCCAGGTGGCCAAGAGTGCCGCCGATACGGTCAAACGTGTTCATCAGGAACTCGGCGGCAACTCTGCGAACATTCTTGTCGACGACGTTGATCTCGAGAGCGTGGTGACGAAGGGCGTCCTAGGCGCCTATCGCAATGCCGGCCAGTCCTGCACGGCGCCGACGCGTATGCTCGTGCCGCGTCACCTGCAGGAGAAGGCGATTGAATATGCCCGACAGGCTGCGCGGTCCGTCGTGCTAGGCGACGTCACGGACGATCGTGTCATGCTCGGCCCGGTCATGAACGAGCGCCAATACGAGCGGGTGAAGTCGCTGATCGACAGGACGATTGCGGAAGGTGCGACCGTTGTTGCCGGAGGCAGCGAGCGGCCCTCGTCGCTGAGCCGGGGGTATTTCGTGCAGCCGACTGTCTTTGCGGATGTCACACCGGACATGACGGCAGCACGCGAAGAGATGTTCGGACCCGTCGTCAGCCTCATTCCTTATGACAGCGTCGAAGAGGCAATCGCAATCACCAACGACACCCCGTATGGGTTGGCGGCCTATCTCCAGTGCGCGGACCTGTCCAAGGCGAAGGCGATTGCCAGGCAGTTGCGCGCCGGCCAGGTGACGATCAACTATCCTGCCTGGGACGCCTCCGCGCCCTTCGGCGGCTTCAAGCAGTCCGGAAATGGTCGTGAGTGTGGCGAAGCGGGATTCGAAGCCTTCGTGGAGTTGAAGGCCATCGGCGGTCTTCTGGCATGAATTGAAAACCCCCTTACCGCACCGGATGCGGTGAGGGGGCATGGTGTCACCCGCATAGCCGTAATTTTGGTCATGGAGCCAAGCGGCGATCACGGCTGCAGGTCTGCCTTGTTGCCTCAAAGCCTCAGGGCGCCTCGGCAAGGTTCTGCAGTTGCGCACTGCGGGGTTTCTTTACCCTCATCTTATTCGGTGACACGCCATAGTGCTCGCGATAGCATCTCGTGAAATGCGAGCTTGAGACAAAGCCGCATGCAACCGCTACATCGATGACGGCCATGCCGGATTGCAGGATCATCAGGCGAGCTCGATCGAGGCGCAGCTCCAGGTAAAATCGGGATGGCGATGTCGCCAATTCTTTGGCGAACATACGTTCCATCTGGCGGCGAGACAGCTTGATATGGCGGGCAACGGCTTCGATGCTCGCCTGCTCGGCCATTGCGTCCTCCATGAATTCGACAGCTGAGAGCAGAAGCGGATTGAGATTGCCGAGCGTCCGCACGAGACTGCGTTGCCGCTCGGACGGTGGACGGATGCGGTCGAAGATCGCCTGCTCGCAAACCGCCAGCGACGTCCGCCTTCCGAATTCGTGCTCTATGAAATGCAGCATGAGATCGAAGGATGCGGCTCCCCCCGCACATGTATAGATGTTGGAATCACATTCGATCAGGTTTGTTACGGCAATCGCGGTTGGAAACTTTTCCTTAAAAACAGGCAGGTTTTCCCAATGAATCGTACAGCGCTTGCCGGCGAGCAGTCCAGCGTGGGCAAGCAGGTAGGCACCCGTGCAAATGCCTGCGATCGTGGTGCCGGCGTTGCGTGCCCACCTGAGCCAAGCTGCGGCCGATCTGTCCACCGCGCGTTCGACGTGCCACCCGGAGCAAACCACGACCATGTCGGCCTTAGCGGCATGTGGATTTGCCTTCTCCCCGGCGATGGAGCCGTCCGGCGTAATGGTGAGGCCGCAGCTCGCCTTCACAGGTAGCCCATCGCCGGACACGACCCGCCATCGGTAGGCCTCCGCTCCCCGAACGGCGTTTGCCAGGCGCAATGCTTCGATAGCGGATGTGAAAGCCAGCATCGTGAAGTCAGGCACGATATAGAAAACGACGGTCTTCGTGAACGGAATGCTCATTCGTATCTCAACTTCGTTTTCTGATCCTTCAAGCAGCGGCGCGCGCAGCCCGATCCTGCAGGATGAGGTCGGCGCCCTTTTCGCCGATCGCCATGCTGATCGCGTTCAGATTGCAGCTCGGTATCTGCGGAATGATCGAGGAATCCACGACGCGCAGCCCTTCGACGCCAATGACTTTAAGGTCGGGAGTGACGACCGCCGCGGGGTCTATCCCCATCTTGCAGGTACCGCACGGATGGTAGCTGCCACTTGCGTTCTCGCGCATGTAGGCGATCCACTCGTCATCCGTCTGGACATCCTTGCCGGGCTTCATCTCGCCGGTAATATAAGGGGCGAACGCCTTCGATTGCAGCGCCGCCCGCGCAATCCGGCCACCGGCCATCAGGGTTTCGATGTCGTAAGGATCACTCAGGAGGTTCAACTGGATCTTAGGCTGTTCGTTCGGGTCGGCCGAGCGCAGCTCCAGATAGCCACGGCTGCGCGAATTGTTGACATTCGGCTGTAGATTGATCGCCGCCTCCTTCTGCATCTCGATTCCCTCGTCGGTGTAATTCGCGGAGAACGCACCGAAGTGATACTGGATGTCAGGATATTCGAGCTCGGGACGGGTGCGGATCAGCCCCATGCCCGTATAGGTGTAGGTGGCGTAGCCAGAGCGGTCGAACAGGAACTGCGCGCCATATTTCAGGATACCGAGGAGGTTGAACTCCTGGTTCGGCGTCTTGATGTTCACATAGGCCTTCACCTGCGTGCTGGCATGTTCCTGAAGGTTGCGTCCAACGCCGGGGCTATCCTGCAAGACCGGGATGCCATGCGCCTTGAGCTGCTCGGCCGGGCCGATGCCGGAGAGCATGAGCAGCTTCGGGGAGTTGATGGCGCTTGCAGAGATGATGATTTCGCCGCAGCAGCGCTCGATGCGTTGCTTACCGTTGACCTGGAACTCCACGCCAGATGCCCGCCGGCCCTCGAACATGACTTTTCGCACCAATGCGCCGGTGATGATCGTCAGGTTCGGTCGGGACTTGATCGGGTCGAGGTATCCTCGCGCGGCGCTGAACCGGATCCCCATGTGTTGGGTCACGTGGCTGACGGCAACGCCTTCGGTCGGTTCCGCGTTGTAGGCCGGATTGTGGGGATAGCCGAGTTCCTTCATCGCCTCGATGAAGACATGCGCGAGCTTCGGCGGCTTGCGCACGGCGCTGACGACGATCGGGCCGTTCTTGCCGTAGATATCGGTCACGCCGTCGCGATTGTCCTCCACCTTTTTGAAGTAAGGGAGAACGTCGTCATAGGACCAGCCGCGGTTGCCGAGTTGGGCCCAATGGTCGTAGTCGCCACGATTGCCGCGCACATAGAACATGGCATTGATCGAACTGGAACCGCCAAGGACCTCGCCGCGCGGCACCATGTCCCGGCGGTTGTTGCGCGTCGGGTCCGGTTCGGCCATGAACTTCCAGTTGGTGCGCTTGTCGGCCATCGCCTTGAACGCAAGCGACGGCATCATGATGTTGAATTTCTTATCGCTTCCGCCGGCTTCGAGAATCAGCACCTTGATCGAGGGATCGGCGCTTAGCCGATTGGCAAGAACGCAACCTGCCGATCCGGCGCCGATGACGATATAGTCCCAGTTCATTGAAGGCTCCGATTACTGCATCGTCTTGTTTTGATCGATCAACTTCGACAGTGCCCGGATCGTGCTCTTGAGATCAGCTTCGGGAATACCGGCAATCTGCGCCTGCTGGAAGTCCTGCCAGCGCCTCTTGATTGCCTCCCGGACCTTCCTTCCTTCGGGCGTAAGCGACAGCTGTCCCTGATTGTTCACCAGCAGCGAGCGCCTAACCAGCTCGGTTATCGCGTCCTCGGTATCCCGTTGGCCAAGATAGGTGGCCGCGGCCAGTTGATCGGACTTCAGGCCCTTCGCGTCGTAAAGGCAGGCCAGAACGCGAGCGACGGAGATATCGACGCCTTCGGCACGGCGGTGCTCGTCGAACACGGAAGAAAGTAGGTTGTGAGCCTCGAATATCTGCGAGACGATGGTGCCTTCGGACGTCGTATCCGACACGGCGCCGCTTGCCTCCGGGGTGGGGGACGTCTCGGGGTGGGATTCCGGGACGCTATACTGCCCTTGGGAGAAGAGGAGTGGCATTCCTTCGAAACGGCGTGCCCGCTTGACAAGCCCGATGATGATGACGTGGTCTCCACCTTCAACTAGCGTGTTTGTCTCGCATTCCAGATGCGCCAGGCATCCGTCGATCAGTGGCGAACCGTACTTTCCCAGTGTCCACGCGCTGTCGGCGAACTTGTCTTCGAGCTTGCTGGAGAAGTGGCGAGAGACGTCCATCTGCCGTGACGACAGGATGTTGACCGCAAAGTATCCACCGCCGGTGAAGATCGAAAAGCTGCGGGAGGTTCGCGCGATCGACCACAAGATTAGCGGTGGATCGAGCGATACCGATGAGAACGAGTTGACCGTGACGGCGGCGCGGCGGCCCTCGGTCTCGGTGGTTATGATGGCGATGCCTGTTCCGTATTGACCGAGGCATCTTCGGAACATGCGATCGTCCTCCACCGGGTCGCCCTCTTCGACCGGCTGTTTGAGATCTGGAAGTGCGGCGTCTGGTGTGGCTATGCCGTGCATGTCTCAGACTCCTTCGATGTCAGCTTGCTATCAGCTTGTCGTTGCCGGCCGAGATCTGCTCGTAGCGGCTTGCCGGAACGGGAAGACCCAGGTTGTCGCGAAGAGTCCTGCCTTCGTACTCCTCGCGGAAGAGGCCGCGCTTGCGCAGCTCCGGCAGCACCAGTTCCGCGAAATCGTCGATGCCCTGTGGCAAGTGCGTCGGCGTGATGTTGAAGCCGTCGGCGGCACCCGCTTCGAACCAGCTCTGCATTTCGTCGGCAACGTCCTTGGCCGTGCCGACGACCGTCTTGTGTTCCTGCGCCATGCCGAGCTTCTTGTAGAGCTGGCGGATCGTCAGGTTCTGCTTCTGGGCCAGATCGTAGTACATCTGCGCGCTGCTCTTGAGGCCGACCTTTTCGAGATCGGGCTTCGGAACGGGGCCGTCGAGCGGCAAGTGTGAGAGATCGCCGAAGGAACGATACAGGAGTTGTAGGCCGACAACCGGATCGATCAGCGATTCCAGCTCCTCGTATTTCTCTTGCGCTTCTTCACGCGTGCGGCCGACGATCGGAGTGAGCCCTAGCATCATCAGAAGGTCGCTGCGCTTGCGTCCGTATCCTTCGAGACGATCCTTGACGGAGCCGTAGTAGTCCTGGGCGGATCTCAGATCGTTCTTGGCCATGAAAACCATGTCGCAATGCTGTGCGGCGATCTGTTGGCCAGGTTCGGAGACGCCAGCCTGGACCAGGATAGGCCGACCCTGCGGCGACCGGCGGACGCTGAGCGGACCGCGTACGGAAAAGTGCTTTCCGACGTGATCGAGCACATGCATTTTTCTGTCGTCGAAAAAGACCCCTGTTTCCTTATCGATGATGAACGCGTCCTCGTCCCAGCTATCCCAGAGACCCGTGACGACATCGACGAATTCCGCGGCACGCTCATAGCGCGTATCATAATCGAGCTGCTTGCTCATCGAGAAGTTCCACGCTTCCTGGTCCGACCAGGAGGTCACGACGTTCCAGGCGGCGCGTCCGCCGCTTATCTGGTCCAACGAGCCGTACTTGCGGGCGATATGGAAAGGCTCGTTGTAGGTGGTCGAGGCAGTGGCGACGAGGCCGATATTTTGCGTAAGCGCAGCTAACGCTGAAAGCAGTGTCAGCGGCTCCAGCTCGACGTTATGATGGGAGCGGCAAAGCGACCCTTTCGGCTTGTCGTCCAGTCGAACTCCGATGCCGTCCGCCAAGAAGAGCATGTCGAATTTCGCGCGCTCGGCCGTCTGGGCGACGCCGAGAAAGGACTTGAGCATTGAGTTCCCGCCCTTGATGGTGTCCCGGTGCCTCCAGGCTCCGACATGGTAGCCCATGTATCGCATGGAGAGCCCCAGTTTCATCTGCTTCTTGGTCATGTCGGCACCCCGTTGTCGATGTGAAGCTTTACGGTGCACGACGCAATATGAGCGCTGACGGCACAAAGAATTGGCTTCTATGTGCGCAGCCTCCAATTTTATAAAACCATTGTAAATGTCGAAAAATCTGCCGCGAACGGTAAGCTCTGCTTACGGCAGAGTCAAAACTGCAGAGCGTCTGTCTAACGCGACAAAGTTTGCTTTTGGCGGTGTGCTCAAGGGATGAACGCGACACACTATTCCTTGGCTAAGGATACGCCGTTCAACATTCTCTATCCTCGGCGGAGCTTTCCGGCACTTGAGGCACGGCGGCGCATTTTACTAGTTCACCTATATGAGCAAGTGTCCTGTCCCCCGTCAGCTCTTGATCATCTCGATCTGAGCGCAACGTCGGTTGACCGTATTTTTCGAAATCTCCCCCCAGCCGCGGTCTATCGGATCACCGCTGGTCGGCAGAGCTTGCTCGTTGGCGGACGTTGCAACTGGATTGACGTGTTCGGTCACTGCTGAAGGCCCTGGAGGCCATTAGTCTTTTCTGGCGTCCGGCGACAACAAGCAGCATCGGACTTACCCCAGGCCGGTGCAAATCGGCCGGTACTGTACTCGCAAGAGAGATGGCAAGCCGGAGCGAGGCTTCTCGTCTCTCTGCGCGGATGCACCAACATCGATTTATTCAAGAGGTTTTCATCTATGAACGTGTCAAAGGTCTCAAGGCGATCAGCCATATTCCTAGCAGTGGCAACAATCGGACTGGCTGCGGTACCGGCGGCTTATGCACAGCAGGCTTCGCCGGCCGACGCCATCGTCGGCACATGGCAGGCTGACGACGGAAGCGTGAAGCTCGATATGTTCAAGGCCGGAACGGAATTCCGAGCGCGACTGCTTTATGGCAATCAACTGATGGAGGCCGATAACGTCACCTTCAAGAAGGACGGCAAAAACCCGGATCCGGCCCTGCGCTCCCGCTCGATGAAGAATGTCGTCTTCATCACCGGCCTCCATTGGAACGATGGCAGTTGGACTGGTGGTTCGCTTTACGACGGCTCCTCTGGCCGTACCTATAACTGCCAGATCACCATGCAAGGCGGCAAAATGAATCTCCGCGGCTATATCGGCATATCCGCTCTCGGACAGACACGAGCTTTCCACCGCGTTGGCGCCTAGCTCCGCGATTGCGGGCATGAGTTCGGCCGACGGGTTTCCAGCATAAGTAGCGCCCCCGCACATGCTGGGAACTCGCCGGTTCGGCGTCGGGCGGATGCCGCATGAGGCGGCATCCGCCCGATTTGTTGAGTACAGCCGACCTGCGTTCCCAGGATGCGACGGAACCGTTACTGGCTTGTCTCCCCGACTACGAACGACGCGGCTCCTTCGAACGGTATTTTTCTTGGCGCCATCAAGGTCCTCATTGGCGCAATATGCAACTGTGATGGCATGTTCCGTCAATGACCTTATGCTGGCGGGGCCTTATCTGTAATCTCACAAACAGAGAGGCAAACATGATCGACAATCGCAAGAAAACAGCACTCGTGACCGGTGCATCCTCCGGTATGGGCAAGGAAATCGCCAAGCGTCTCATCGCCGACGGCTTCAGGGTCTACGTGGCGGCTCGCAGCGTCGACAAGATGCGTGATCTGGAGAAGATTGGCGCGCGCAGCCTGCAGATGGATATTTCCGCCGACAATGAGATTCAGGCTGCCGTTAACACAATCCTGACGGAAAGCGGCGGCGTCGATGTTCTGGTCAACAACGCCGGCTTCGGACTTTACGGGCCGGTCGAGGACATTCCGCTCGATGAGGCCAGATACCAGTTCGAGGTCAACGTTTTCGGTCCCGCTCGCCTGACCCAGCTTTTGCTGCCTGCCATGCGCCAGAGAGGCTCCGGCACCATCGTCAACATTACGTCGATGGGCGGCAAGATCTACACCCTGCTCGGCGCCTGGTATCATGCCACCAAGCATGCGCTCGAAGGCTGGTCAGACAGCCTGCGGTTGGAGCTGGCACCCTTCGGCATCAATGTCGTGATCGTTGAGCCGGGCCTGATCGAGACCGGATTCGGCGATGTGGTCGCCGACGGCCTC
Organism: Rhizobium sp. ZPR4; assembly: GCF_040215725.1. Lineage (NCBI taxonomy): Bacteria > Pseudomonadati > Pseudomonadota > Alphaproteobacteria > Hyphomicrobiales > Rhizobiaceae > Rhizobium > Rhizobium sp. ZPR4. The sequence continues at coordinate 453,889 of NZ_CP157969.1, read as the reverse complement.
ATCAAGCGCTCGGCCGCGAGTGCCTACGCCAAGGTCTCGCAGGCCGTCGCCAAGACGACCAGGGAAGCCTATGGGCATGGCCGTGGTACGAATCCGAAGGTCATTGCCGATGTCGTGTCGACGGCGGTGGCAGCCAAAAGACCGCGCACGCGCTATGTTGCCGGCAAATACGCCAAGCCGATGATCGCCATTCGCAAATGGTTTGGCGACCGCATGTTCGATCGTATCATCATGAGCCAGATGCGATAGAGTTTCGAGCAACGGAACCCAGCATCCCTTTATGAGCGTTCCCAAGAGGCTAATCCGGATGACGGCAATACCGGCGGATAAATGCAAGGTTCCCCAGGCGTTCTGGCGTGCGGTCGAAAGGATCGGCTTGCCGCCGTCCGCGGTCCTGCGTCAGGCTCGGCTTCCCGCCACGCTGCACCTTAGCGACAATGGCATGGTGACGACGGCGCAGTACTTTGCCACATTCCGGGCGCTTGAGGAGCTTGTGCCGGAGCCTGCATTGGGGCTTCGGCTGGTCCGCGAAGCCGATACCGCCGTTCATCCGCCGTCGACGCTTGCGGCCTTTCATGCCAGGGACTATCGCGATGGTCTCTACCGCGTCGCGCGCTTCAAGCGGCTCTGCACCCCCGAGCAGTTGAGTTTCAGCGAAGAGAAAGGCGAAGTCTCGATCACGAGCGACTGGATTTACGCCAACGAGCCGGAGCCGGCTATCGCCACGGATGTCGCCTTTGCTTTCCTGGTTGAACTTGGACGTCGAGGAACCAACCAGCCGATTACACCTGTCCGGGTCGAATTCATGCGTGCGGGGCCGAAGAGCGATCTCTATCAAGCTTTCTTCGGATGCACGATCAAATACGGTGCTCCCCGGAATACGCTTGTTCTGAAATCCTCCGATCTCGACCGGCCATTTCCCGGGCACAACCCCGAGCTCCTGGAGATCCTGACGCCCGCGCTTGCCGCGGCCATGGGTGAATTGCAGGCCCGCAGCTCCATCGGCGACCAGGTCAAGGTCGTGCTGAAGCGAAGCTTGGCAAGCGGTCGCCCGGAGCTGTCGCAGGTCGCCCAGGACCTCAACATGAGCGAACGAACGCTTCAGCGCCGCATCACTGATGAGGGAAAGACGTTCCGCGAGTTGCTGTCGGAAGCCCGCCAAGACCTCGGACGCCAGCTTCTGTCCAATCCGACCACCGACATCGACGAGGTCGCATGTTTGCTGGGCTATCAGGATCGTAGCTCCTTCTATCGTGCGTTTCGCGACTGGGAAGGGCTGACGCCGCTGCAATGGCGCGAATTGAACGGGCGGGACGCGCCCGTGATCCCTTCATTGCATTGATGCCGATCGGAGTGGACGCGCTCCGTTCTTGGCGCCGAACCACGAAACCAATTTCCAGTATCGAAGCACAGGAATCCTTTGGCGCCTGTCGCAATCCGATTGGCGCCGTTGGCGACTGCGCCGGCACGCCCTTGCCGGTACCAAAAGGTGCCGGGGCATCCGAAGCAAGCAATCAATTCAAGGAGATTAGAATGTCTGGCAAAGTCTGGTTGATCACCGGCGCCTCACGAGGGTTCGGTCGTATCTGGGCGGAAGCTGCCCTCAACCGCGGTGACAAGGTCGCAGCGACGGCACGCTCGCTCGAAAGTGTCGCCGATCTCTCCGTTCGGTATGGCGGTGCGGTTCTGCCGCTCGCCCTTGATGTCACGGATGCCGATCAAGTTCGTGGTGTCGTGGAGCGCGCACATGGCCATTTCGGCAGACTGGATGTCATCCTGAACAATGCCGGCTACGCGCTGGTCGGTGCAGTCGAGGAAACAGCGGAAACCGACATCAAGGCGGAATTTGAAACCAACTTCTTCGGCACGCTACGCGTGATCCAAGCCGCTCTGCCGCTGCTACGCAAGCAGGGCAACGGCCATATCATCGGCGTTTCCAGTGTCGCCGGCCTGGTCGCAAGCCCGATCATCGGGTTCTATCACGCCTCCAAATGGGCGTTCGAGGCGATGCACGAAAGTCTTGCACAAGAAGTCGCCGGCTTTGGCATCAAGGTCACGATGCTGGAGCCCGGCGCCTATGCGACCGGCTTCTCCAGCCAAACGTCTCTGAAAATCTCGGCAGGTCTTGATGCCTACGCGGATCTCAGGGCCAGCATCTTCGCCCATGCGGCCAACATCGCTTTTGGCGATCCCGAGGCAACGGTGGATGCCGTTCTGCAGATCGTCGACATGGAGACACCACCGCTCAGATTGTTCCTTGGCACCGAAGGGCTTCCTGTCGTGCGCTCTGCCTACGTCGCGCGTCTTGCAACCTGGGACGCATGGGAAAGCGTCTCGAATGCAGCTCAGGGTCAGCCGAAGAGGCGGGAATTCGCTTCTCTCTGAATGCCGCGAGTTTTCGGATACCTTCTTTGTCCGCGTCTCAGACGCAATCCTGGCGGCGACTTGAAATAGGTCGCTGCCAGGAGGCTTTTAAACCTTGCGGGCGGGCCAGTAATAGAGTGCTGCACCGCCCCGCAGCCCTGGTCCTTCGCGCGATGCTTCGATCTGCCGGTCGCGAAACCAGAATGTCAACGAAACCACTGGTGTTCCGTCCTTGAGCGTTTTGTCGAGGAAGCTGCTGACCTTTGGCATCGGCTCGATCATGAGATAACACGTCACGGCATCGGCATCACTTATATCCCGGTCGAAGAAACTCCCCCAGCGGATGGTCACGTTTTCGAAGCGGCGCATCCTCAGCTTGGAGAACAAGTATGGCACGGGCGAAATCTCGATCCCGCGGATCTCTGCATCCGGAAAGGCGCGGGCAAGTGCGATGACCACGGAGCCCCAACCGCTTCCGAGCTCGTAGATGATCGCGCCCTTCGGCAAATTCGCATTCCGCAGCAATTCGATGACATCGGCAATCTCAGCCGAGCTGGAGGGTACTGGTGGAACACCCGTCAGACCGTGAAAGAGCAGAATTGAAAGACACAGCGATAATGCAATGATGATCGGAACGAGTGAAGTAAGATCTGACATTGTTGCGCGACAACCTGGTTCCATTTTCTTTGCAGCGGTCAACTATCGCAGCTGGCCATCGAGAATACGGAGTCAATCGCACAAGAATGGCCGGTGAGCATGGGTTTCAGCTGCCAAGATGATGGTCGGTCGCGCCAAACGTTTCAAACAGGATCGCAATTCTAGTGCCCGCCACAGGTTCTGAAGAGCTTTATGAGGTCCATGGACGGATCGCCGCCATTGGTATTCGGTCTTGAAATCCTTTTGGCAAAGAGGATGGTCACTGAAATCGTTAGCGGAAAATCGCCCCTAATTTATAGGCTAAAACTAACGATCACATGACGTTTTTCGGTTTGAAATGGCAAAGTGACGGGTGGCGTGACAAATCTTGCCTTCGGCGATCGCCCGTGCCCTACAATGCCCTCGGCCCAGCAGAGCCGCTTGGGCTAGACGCGTTGTGCCCAAGCTTGATACCCGTCGTTATTCCATAAGCCAGCAGGTTCTTACCTCGCCGTTTGGCTCTTCTCCAGGCTTGCCGTGAGCCCATGCTTGGCCGAAAAAATCCTGTTTGAACGTGGGAGAGGCAGCCATTCATGCCCCGTTCAGCCATCCGGTTTCAGGATGACGACAATGACGGAGGTTCGCTATGAAAATCTTTAAAAGTCTGCTTGCGTCGCTTCTGGGTGTTGGCCTGTTGATTGGTGCCGGTGCTGCATCAGCAGCACCGATGATGAACATGACGAAGCCTGAGATTCAATCATCCGTTCAGACGGTCCGCTATCATCACCGTCGCCATTGGCACGGCCCCCGACATCACCGGCCTCGCCACTGGGGATCGCATCGGAGCTACCGGAGTCATTATTGGCGCGGCCATCATCGCGGTTGGTACAAGCATCGTCACCACCACCATTACCGTTACTACCGCTACTGATCGGAACCTGCTGTTTGGTGTGGTGACTTGATCAAGTTTTCCGCTGGGCGTTGACCCGCCTGGAAATTCGAACCCTCGACCTTTTCAAGGCGCCGGATTCGTTCACGCGGGTCAGCGAAAAATCAAAATCAGGGTCAAAATCTTGCTAAACTCAACGGACGTCCACAACTAGGCCGCCGCCGACATCGCCAGGGAACGTTCGCGAAATGAATCGACCGTTCCACCGTCTCGCTTCCGACCGGCTCTCGTTTGCTGTGGTGTGCAACCCATGAACTCCCGGTAGACCTTCGCGACGTGAGAATGGCTGACGAAACCTGCCGCTATCCCCACATCTATGAGCGGAAACAGGGAATTCTCCAGAAGCGTGTGTGCGCTCTATCCGTAGCTGGCGGTAGCTCACACGTTGGATTCCCACCAAGAGCGCTAAAGGGAATCTTCGTGAAGGCTCGAAACTCGCCATGGACTTCGTCAATCTCGATGAAATCGCGGCGGTCCGCATCAGGTAGGTATTGCCGCTAGTTATCAATCAAAACCAATAGCTTAACGCTCAGAAAGCAACGGGGAGGCTGTTCGTATCCCTTCAAGAGCCCGACGTGCATAGCGCCGCCCTACGCTTTGCCCTTTCATTTTTCCCGGAGGCATCTCAATCAAGATAAACATGCTAAACCAACTAAGTTTCCTATGAACCTTCGCCGATCGAGAGGAAACGTCTGTCTAAGGTCATGACCTTTCAAGTTCGGCGATTGTGCTCACTCGAAAACGAGCTGAACCTTTAGCGTCCGCTCCGGATGCTGTTCTACGAGGTCGAAAGCGGCGCGCGCATCCCTGGCGTCGAAACTCTGGGTGATCATTGCCTCTGGCCGAAGTACACCCGATTCCAGCCAAGTCACAACCTCGGGAATGAAACGGCGGTTGAGGCGTGAGCCGACCAGCGTCAGTTCCTTGCGAACGATTTCCTGCTGGCTGATGTTGCAGGGTGCCGGCGAAAAGCCGAGCAAGCCGATGCGGCCCGCCGGAGCTGCGATGCGGCACGCTTCTTCCAGCAGGCTCGGAATGCCAGCGCCGTCGATGACGACCGAGGGGCCGAGACCGTCGAGTTCCGGCGCCACGACTTCGGCAACGGACTGTTCACGCGAATGGATGACGACGTCGGCGCCGAATTCTTTCGCGCGCTCCAGACGGTCGCCGTCGATATCGGCGATGATGCAGCGGGCGCCACGCATCTTGGCGACCTGCAGCACGGTGATGCCGACCGTTCCGGCGCCATAGATCAGGACGACGTCGTCCTTGGTGCACTCCGTCCGCCACAAGACGTTTGCCGCGACGGCAAGCGGTTCTGCGAGCGCTGCAACATCGAGTCCCAGCTTTGGGGATACCTTAACGGCGTTGGCCTCGGGGACTACCGCAACGGAGCGGAAGCCGCCATCACGGTGGACGCCGATCACCTGGAGCTTTGCGCAGACGTTCGAACGGCCGGTGCGGCAGGGATGGCAGGTGCCGCAGGAGATCACCGGATCGGCGACGACGTGGTCGCCGACCGCGAGCGAGGAGACACCGGCGCCGAGCGCCTCGACGACGCCTGCGAATTCGTGGCCTATCACGCGGGGATAGGTCACGAAGGGGTTTGAGCCGTGCAGGATGTGCATGTCCGAGCCGCAAATGCCGGCGCGCTTTACGTGGATGGCCACTTCACGGGGGCCTGGTTGCGGTGCCTGCCTGTCGTCGACGACGAGGCTATGCGGTTCGCGAACGGAAATCGTCACCATGGTCTTTGTCCTCTTGCAAGTCTTGGCATTTGTACGGCGTCACGCGGCGCGCAGGGCAGCTAGTCGGGTGTCGACACGCATACGCCAAGTGTCGTCATTGATGAGGGGCGCCGGAAACAGGCCGGCGATATCGAAGAACGGTGCTGACGACCCAACCGATGCAGCGAGTGCTGCCGCCGATTTAAGATCGGACGAGCGCGGATCGTCGATGTGTTCAGTCGTGATCACGTAGGTCAGCCATAATGCGACAGCGTCGGCAAAATCGGCGGCGTCGCCGCCGGCCGCCAGCCGCTCCATGGCGGGCGCGAAAATGCGCTGAGGCATCTTCTGTGTGCCGTCCATGGCGATCTGGGCGGTCCGATGCGCGATGGCGGGGTTCGAAAATCGGGCCACGAGTTCTTCGCGATACGAGGTGAGGTCGATCTGCGGCACCGCGTCGAGTGTCGGCAAGACCGCTTCCATGTGCCGTCGCACCCGTTCGACGTGCGTGGGGATTGCCATGACGTCGCGAACATAGTCCAGCCCGTTCAGCTGGCCGAGATAGGCGATCAGCGAATGGGAGCCGTTTAGCAGCCGGAGCTTCATCTTCTCATAGGCATGGACATCCTTGATGAAAATCGCGCCGCCGGTTTCCCAGGCAGGACGGCCCGCAGCGAAATCGTCCTCGATCACCCATTGGGTGAAGGGTTCGGTTTCGAGCGCTAGGCGATCTTCCACGCCGATGAGCGATGCGGCGAGCGTACGTGTTGCGTCAGTCGCGGCCGGCACGATTCGGTCGACCATGCTGGAAGGAAAGCGGATTTCCCGCTCGATCCAGGCCGCCAACTCGGGATCACGGCGTTCGGCCATTTCCGCGACGAGACGACGGACAATGTGGCCGTTACCGGGCAGGTTGTCGCAGCACAGAACGGTCAGTGGGTCGCGGCCGAGCGTCATACGGCGCGCAAGCGCTTCGACGAGAATGCCGATCACGCCGACCGGCTCCTGGCGATGCGTTAAGTCGTGGGCGATGGCGGCATGCGACAGGTTGAGCCCGCCGGATACCGGATCGATGCCATAAGCCTTTTCGCTCACCGTCAGGGTGACGATGCGGGTGCCGTTGTCGGAAAGCCGCTGGAGCAGGCGTTCGCGCTCTTCGGTCGCGGCAATGGCATCGACAATCGAGCCGACGATGCGGGCCTGGTCGCCATCCGCGCCGCGGCTGACGATGCTGTAGCGGTAGTCCTGCGCCTTGAGGTCGGCGACGATGTCGACTGACCTCAGGCTTGCGCCGGCGATGCCCCAATCACCAGACCGGGCATCGATAGCCTTATCCGTGTAGACGGCCTGGTGGGCGCGATGGAAGGCGCCGATGCCGATGTGGACGATGCCGACCTTGAGCGCCGCGGGATCGAAGGACGGGCGCTCGACGCTCAAGGGGAGGGAGGTGTTCTTGCCGAGGCGGTTCATCGCTCAGTTCATTCCAAATGCGGGATGCGACAGTGTCTGCTCGATGCCGCGCAGTTCGGCAAGGCCCTTGAGCCGACCGATGGCGGGATAGCCGGGCTGGGCGCCGCGCGTCAGATCGTCCAGGATTTCCTGGCCGTGGTCCGGGCGCATGAATATCTGATGATCGGCGCGGCCCTCAGCCTTGCGGCGGCGTTCCTCGCTCACCAGCGCGGCGATAACTGCGATCATGTCGGTGTTGCCGTCGAGATGCTGGTCCTCGAAGAAGGAGCAGGGGAAGCCTTCAGTCTCACGGCGAACATTGCGCAGGTGGGCGAAGTGGATGCGCGGCGCGAGACGTTTCACCATGACGGGCAGATCATTGTCCGGGCGTGCGCCGAGCGATCCCGTGCAGAAGGTCACGCCATTGGCGTTGCGATCGACGGCATCGAAAACCCTGACATAATCCTGCTCGGTCGAGAGGATGCGCGGCAGGCCGAGGAGCGGCCATGGCGGATCGTCGCCATGTGCACAAAGACGCATGTCGAGTCCCTCCGCGACCGGCACGACTTCGGAGAGGAAATCGATGAGGTTGTCGCGCAGCGCATCGGCACTGATCCCGTCATAGCGCGCCAGCGCGGTGCGCAGTTCGGCGATGCTGTAGCCGTCGGACGAGCCTGGAAGGCCTGCGCCGATATTGCGCGAAAGGGCGGCGATCTTCTCCTGCGGCATGCCGGCGAAGCGTTCCCTGGCGGCTTCGATCAGCCGAGCCGGATAGTCGTCCGGCGCACCGGGCCGCTGCAGCATATGAATGTCGAAAGCGATGAAATCAACGAGATCGAAGCGCATGGCACGGGCGCCGTCGGCGGTTTCCCAGCGCAGGTCCGTACGGGTCCAGTCGAGCACTGGCATGAAGTTGTAGCAGACCGTGGAGATGCCGGCCTTGGCCAGCTGGCGCAGGCTTTCTTTCCAGGCTTCGATATGGGCCTTCCAATCGCCAGTCATGGTCTTGATGCTTTCGGATACGGGAATGCTTTCAACGAGTTCCCATTCCAGACCGCCGGCGCGGATTTCGTCCCGCCGCTTGCGGATTTCCTCGAAAGTCCATGCGCTTCCGGTCGGCACATGATGCAGGGCGCTGACGATGCCCTGAGCCCCGGCCTGGGCGGCATCGCGCACGCTCACCTTGTCGATCGGACCGAACCAGCGCCAAATATGTCTCATGCTTGTCTTCCTTATATGGGCCAGGCTCAAGCCAGGGCCGCAGCGGTGTTCGACTGACTGTTCGCGGCAAAGGCCGCGACGGCGCGAAGAGGAGAGCCCGTGCCGCCGGCGATCGGCAACGGCAGGGTGATTAGGAACGAAAAGGTCGGCACGTCGCCGAGGCGGGCGAAATTCTCGCCGATGAGGACGCCCGCGCCGAGCAGCAGCCTATGGGCCGGGAAATCCGTGCTGCCAAAACAGTCGAGCGACAGGCAGTCCGAGCCTGCTATCCGGATACCGCGGTTAAGCAGGTATTCGCACGCCTCGCGCGACAAGCCGGGCCAGTCGCTCAGGAAACGTGGATGGTCCGCCGGATTGTGCCAGAAGCGATCCCAGCCGAAGTGGAACAACACTGCATCGCCGGCGTCGATTTCACCATGGGCGGCTTCGAATGCCTTGATCCGCCTTACGCTGACGGCCTCCCTCGGCGTGCAGTCACGTGCGTCGATCTTCGCCATGCGTCCAAAAAAGGTCTGCAGATGAACTGCGCCGATCCCGGCGGCGCCTTTGACGAAGTGCAGCGGCGCATCAAAATGCGTGCCGGTATGTTCGCTCATGCCGAGGGAATGGTTGCAGGCAAGATCGCCGCGATCATAGCTCTCGATCACTTCCTTGCAAAAGAATGGATGCGTCGGCCACACGGGGATCTGCGGCGTCAACGCGTGGGTGAGATCCACGAGCGTCATGTCGCTTCCGAAGGCCTTTTTCAGGGTGGCGATGTCCATCTCACGCGGCCTTCGGTTTCGGGACGAGTGCCACGATGAGGATGATCAGCGCGCCGGTGAGGACGAAGCGCACGCCGGCCTGCATCTGGAAGGTGTTGAGCATCGTCGCCATGAGGTTGAAGAACAGTGCCGCGCCCCAGATGCCGACTGCGTTGGCCTGGCCACCGGCGACGCTGGTGCCGCCGAGGACCACGACGGCGATCGCTTCCAGCAAATAAGTATCGCCCATATTGAGCGCCGCGCCGCCTGAAAAACCTGCAAGCAGGAAGCCGGTAAGGGCCGCGGTCGCGCCGCAGAACATATAGGCGATCAATCGGACGCGGATAACCGGTACGCCTGCGAGGCGTGCCGCCCGTTCGCTCTGCCCGACCGCAAGCAACTGCCGGCCCCAGACGCTGCGGGCCAGAATAACGGCGACGGCGATGGTCAGCACGATCGCCGCGATCGGCATGATCCGCATGCCTCCGACCGACCAGAAGGTGAAGGCAGAAAGGGCTGCCGGAGGCTTCAAGGTCGCTTCACCGCCGAGATTGAAAGCGAGCGACTGGAAAACGAAGCTCCAGGCGAGCGTCGCGATGATCGGTGGCAGGCGCAGCATCGTGATTGCCAGGAAGTTTGCCGCACCCGCCAGTGCTCCGACCAGCAGCGCGACCAGAAGACCCGGAAAGATCATGCCGTTGCTGCCGCTCATGACGGACATCGACAGATAGGCCGACAGGGTCAACACGGATGGCATGGACAGGTCGATGTTTCCAGGACCGGACGCGATCACCAACATCTGACCGGTGCCGACAACGACGCTGAAGGCAGCAAAGACGAGCGCCGAAGACAGGGTCGGCACCGCGCTTGCAAAGCCGGAATAGGCGATGGTCGCGATCCACATGACAAGCGCGACAATGAAGCCGTAGGTCCATGATTTCAGAGAAAAGCCGCTCATAATTTCTTGTCCGAGAGCAGGATGCGTCCGGCCAGCACCAGGAAGAGGATGCCGCCTTGCGCGCCGATCTGCCATGTCGGCGGCACTTGCAGGAAGCTCAGGAGCGATCCGGCAAGCGCGAGCGTCAGTGCCCCGATGACCGTTCCGACCGGAGAGACGATGCCGCCGGTGAAAGAACCGCCACCGAGGATGACGGCGCCGACACCGAGGAGGGTATAGGCCGGTGCGATATTCGGATCGCCGGAGGTCGTCAGGCCGGTCAGGACGATGCCGGCAATGAGGCCGAGCAGGCCGGCAGCAGCATAGACGGCGGCGCGGATCACTGTGACCGACCAGCCGGCGCGCTGGATGGCGCGGGGGTTGCCGCCCGCGCCCCTCAGCACAGCCCCGTAAGACGATCGGCTGATGACGAAATGACCGATGAGGGCGGCGGCGATGGCGAGCAGCACCGGCAAAGGCAGGAGCGGCGGCCGCCAGGCCATCAAGCCGGACAGCCACGCGGGAGCGGTGCCACCCGGAGCGGGCAGGATGATGATCGCGACGCCAAGCCAGATGAACGACATGCCGAGCGTCACGATGATCGACGGCAACTGCCGCAGATGGATGATAAGGCCGACGCCGGCATAGACGAAGATGCTTCCGATATAAATCGCGATTGCGAGCATCGGGGCCGTGTCGAGATAGAGCGCCGTGACGCAGGTGACGAAGCCGACGAAGGAGCCGATCGACAGGTCGATGTCGCCGAGCATGATGACGAGCATCTGTGCCAACGCTGCAAACATCAGCGGCACGGCCAGCTTGAACAGCAGCGTGAAGCCGAAATAGCTCATCGCCGCCGGGCGAATCCAGAAGATCACGGTGAGCATGACGACGAGCGCGATGGCCGGAAGGCCGACCTGCAAGGCGGGCGCAAGCCGCTTTGCAAGATTGCACTTCTGCCGAGGATGGACGAATTCAGCCATCCGCGCCTCCGAACGATGCTTCGAGGATGCGGTTGTGATCGATCTCGTCGCCAGCGACTTCGGCGACGGCGCGCCCTTCGCGGAAAACGTAGAGACGGTCGCAATTCCTCAGCTCTTCGAATTCGGTCGTGTACCAGATGAAGGTCCGGCCGCGTTCGGCCTCGTCCCGAATGAGCTGGTAGACTTCCTGCTTGGTGCCGACATCGACGCCGCGCATCGGGTCATCGAGCAGGATGACCTGGCCGTCAGACGCGAGCGCACGGGCAAACAGCACTTTCTGCTGGTTGCCGCCGCTGAGCGACAGGATTGGCGTATCGATTGACGGCGCCTTGACCTTGAGACGTTGCGACCAGGTCTGCGCGAGCGCACGCGCGGCGGATGGCGGCACGAAGCCGCCCTTCTGGAGTGCGGTGAGGCTCCGAAGCGTCAGGTTGTCGGCGATCGACCAAAGCGGCATGACGCCTTCGACGCCGCGGTCTCCGGCGACAAAGGCAACGGGCACCTTGCGGGTAGCGGCATAAATGGCCCGCAGGCGTTCGCGCTGCCCGTGACCATCGAGACCAGCGAAACCGATGATATCACCGGGAGCCGCCTTGATCGGCAGATCCGTGCCATCGATGCCGGCATGGTTTACGACCAGGGTTTGGGTCGCTTTGCGCGTGGGGGCAGCGTTCCGCTCGTGTGGCGTTTCGATATTGCCCATCATCCCGACCAGATCGGAGCGCGTCAGGCCGGCCGCCGGCCGGTCTCCGACGATCGCGCCATCCATCATCACGACCACACGGTCGCAGACGGCCAGGATTTCGTTGAGGCGGTGGGTAATGAGAATGCAGGCGACGCCACGCATCGATGCCGTCTTGATATAGGCCAGCAATTGCTCTGCCGGCTTGTGCCCGAGAGCCGAAGTGGGCTCGTCAAGGATAACGCAGCGTACCTTGTCTACCGTTTTGGTGAAGGCGCGGGCAATCTCGACCATTTGCCGCTCGCCGATCGAAAGGTCGGCGATCTTGGTATCCACATCGATTCCATGGCCCGGAAAGATATCGTCCAAAGCCTTGGTGATCAGCCTGCGCGCCTTGTGCCGCCAGCCGACGCCGCGCAGGCTGCGATGGATGATGCGCGCATTTTCAGTGGCGGAAAGATTGGCGCAGAGCGATAGCTCCTGAAAAATGCACCGCAAGCCGCCGGCTTGCGCTTCGGCGGCTCCCCAGCGATCCACCGCCTGACCACTATAGATGAATTTCCCTTCCGTTCGCTGGATCGCGCCGGAGATGACGTTCATCAGGGTCGACTTGCCGGCGCCGTTATGGCCGACCAGTCCGAGGACTTCGCCTAGGGCAAGACTGAAATCGACACCGACGAGCGCGTGGACGGCGCCGAAGCTCTTGCGTATCCCGCGGGCCTCGATAAGGAGGCCTGCGGCAGTATCCACGGCGGCTTGGGAGGGCTGCATTGCTGGTCGCCTACTTCGGAGCCGGAACCATGGGCAGCGGTTCCTTCTTGACGTTGGCGTCGATAATCTTGGCGACGAGATCCTGCGGATAATCGGCATTGGCGACGCCACCTTCCGGAACCGTCTTCAGCCAGGCGTCGAGATCTTGCTGCTGGATCTGCAGGAGGGGCACTTCGACGAACTTCGGAACGTTCTTCCCGGCGAGGACTTGCTGTGCGACCCAGAAGGCGACCTGTGAGACGGACGGCGTTGCGCCGAGAGAGAAGGTCTCGTAGCCGGTTGCATCATGCTCCTGCTTCCAGAGCGCTAGCTCGTCCTGGCGGTTGCCCATGATGATGATGGGAAGCTCGCGACCCGCAGCCTTAAAGGCCTGCGCTGCGCCATAACCATCACCGCCCTGTGTCAGAACGCCATCGATCTTCGGCAACGAGGGAAGAATGCCGGATACTTCTTTCTGGGCCACGGTCGCGGTCCATTGGCCATAGACCTCGCCAACCCTCTTGTAGTTCGCATGGGCTGCCAAAGCCTTCGTCACGCCCTCGTTTAGCCGCTTGTCGAATCCGTCACCCGCCATGCCCCGGATTTCGAGGATGTTGGCAGGCTTGTCTCCGAGCTTGCTCGAGATGTAATCCAGCTCAGCCTTGGCGTAAGAGTCCAGGTTGTAATCAACCACATATGCGCAGGGTTCTGTAACGCCGCTGGCAAAGGCGACAACCACGATGCCGGCGTTGCAAGCGTCCTTGATTGCGCCGTTCAGTGCCGTGTCCGAGCCGGCAAGGACAATGATGGCGTCGTAACCCTGCAGGATGAGGTTCTGTATCTGCGATGCCTGCTCGGTAACCGAATTGTTGGAGCTGACGACGGCCGTGCCGGCGATCTTACCATCGGCCTTCGCCTTGGCGCCCATCGCCTCGAAGCTCTTGATCATCACCTGGCGGAACGAATTGCCGGCATAGGAATTGCTGAAGGCGATCTTCTTGCCGCTGGTGTCGCCGCTCGCCACCCCTTCCTGCGCTATCGCAGCGCCGCAAAAGATTGTACCGGCCAGAAGTGTTGCAGTTGCAGTCTTGAGTAACCCGAATTTCATGGTGTCATCCTCCCTGGATCACGTCACACAGTCATCGGCGCTCGCGGTCCTTGTCTTCGGACGGATATCAGGCAAAACCATTCGCACGGATGCGGTTCCTCTCGTCGCGCCTGGTATTGAAATACATACTACCATGGTAGAGTGTCAATCCAGCTTGTGGATTATTGCCGAATAATGTGCGATTGCCATATTGTTTGCATACAGCGGAGGTCAGGAACGATGGCGACGAAGAGATCCAATCAGATAGAAGCCGAAGAGCTTCGTCAGAGCACGCCGTCGTCGACGGTCCTGCAGGCGATCAATCCTCGCCAGCCTATTGCAGCGCAAATCTACGAGCGGCTGCGGCGGGCCATTACGACGCTGTCCATGCTGCCGTCGGAGGCGTTGAGCGAAAAGGAGCTTTCCCTGCAACTTGGCGTCAGCCGGACGCCGGTTCGCGAAGCGCTGATCCGGCTTGCGGACGAAGGGCTGATAGACATCCTGCCACAGCGCGGGAGTTTTGTGGCACCGATCCGGCTTCGTGACGTCGAAGAGGCTCAATTCATTCGGGAATCTCTGGAAGTCGCGGTCAGCCGCAGACTTGCCGGCGGCTGTTCGCGGCGCTTCCTGACGGAGATCAAGAGCAATCTCTACGACCAGGAAAAGGCGGTCAATACCGAAGCGCTGGACCTCTTTCTCGATCTTGACGAAGCTTTCCACCGAAGTTTTTGTGAGGAAGCCGGCCTGCCGAAAAGCTGGCGTGTCATCCAGTCCGTCAAGCTGCAGATGGATCGCGTTCGCTATCTGAGTCTGCCCGATCTCGGTCACCTGCGCGTTCTGCTGACCCAACATCGCTCGATCGTGGACGCCATCGAATCAGGTGATGTCGAGAAGGCAGGCAACGATATGGCGGCGCACTTGCGCGAAGTGCTTCGTACCGCGCGAAAACTGAGCGAACAGCGTCGCGATCTCGTGGAAAACTAGCCCGTCCGCCCTCGGGCGCATGCGCGCCACATCGTAATTGACATTGTACCATGGTAGCATTACAAGCCATCGCCAATGGAGATCGATCGGGGTGATGGAAACCGCGCGACAGGTGATCCTGGTGCGGGACGAGGAGAGGTATGGGCGGAGGACCGGTCGCCGATCGCCAGACTATCGAAATAGGCTGCGTTCCGCTCGGCGATAGTGGCGCGGTTTCATTGTCTTACAGGCCGCATCGCTTCGTTCCGCACAGAATGAAGCAGGCACGAGCATGTATCCGCACCATCCGGCACGGTAACGCGCTTCGGATCCGCAGCGTCGGGGTGGCAAAGGCTGGCGCGGACATCGGCAACATTCGGATTCGCCAACATATTCAAGGGAGGAATGCATGAACATATCTCGCAGAACATTCGGTATGCTGACGGCTGGAGCCGCAGCCGCAGGTCTGTTGTCGGCCCCGGGCCTGTCCCGCGCCGCCGCGAAGGTCAAGCTGCGCTACGGTACGGCATTTCCGGCCAGCCATCCCGGCGTCGTCCGGATCACCGAAGCCGCCAAGGCAATTGCAACCCGCTCCAAAGGCGCGGTGGAACTTCAGGTTTATCCGAATAGCCAGCTCGGTGGCGAAGCGGATATGTTCACCCAAGTTCGTGGCGGCGCGCTCGACCTCATGTCGACCTCCGGCGTCAACCAGACGGTCGTTCCCGTCGCCAGCATCAACGCCGTCGCCTTTGCCTTCCCGACCTATGACCACGTCTGGAAGGCGATGGATGGCGAACTCGGCGATCATGTCCGCAAGGCATTCCTTGATGCCGGCCTGTTCGTCTTCCCGAAAATGCTGGACAACGGCTATCGCAACATCACCACCGGCGCCAAGCCGATTACCGCACCGCAAGACCTCAACGGCATGAAGATCCGCGTCCCGGGCAACCAGCTGTGGGTCACGCTGTTCCAGACGCTGGGCGCGGCGCCGACGCCGATCAATTTCGGCGAGCTTTATGCGGCTCTGCAGACCCATGTCGTCGACGGTCAGGAAAATCCGCTGGCGTTGATCCAGAGTTCGAAGCTCTACGAAGTGCAGAAGTATATCGCCCTGACCGGTCATATCTGGGATGGCCACCACATCTTCTGCAACAATCGCCGCTGGCAGGCGATTCCGGCCGAGATGCGCGCGATTATCCAGGAAGAATTGACCACGGCAGCCGTGAACGAACGTGCCGACGTAAAGGACCTCAACGAAAAGGCCATGGTCGACATCAAGGCAACGGGTGTCGAGTTCAACAAGGTAGAGACCGCGCCGTTCCGCGAAGCGCTTGCCAAGGCCGGCTTTTATTCGAAGTGGAAAGAAAGCTTCGGCGCCGAAGCCTGGGGTCTCCTGGAAAAGGACGTCGGCACGCTGTAACGGGCCGATGATGAATAGGACGCTCGCTTTGCCGTAAAGCGTGCGTCCCGCCGCAAATAGCGGAGGCGTATCGCTCAGCCTAAACGTTCCGGTTTGCGAAAAGGCAGGCCGCGCCGCTCGGATCGGCGGATTTTGGGGAGGTCAATCATGGGTGCGACAGCTGGTGCGGAGGTGATTGCTCCGCGTGGGGCGTTTCAGCGTTTCGACAGTCTGCTCGGCCATGCCGTGGAGGCGACCGCCGCGCTGCTGGTTCTGGCGGAGGTCATTCTGCTCGGTTGGGCGACGCTTGCTCGATATGCCCTTCACAGTCCGCTCGTCTGGTCCGACGAAGTTGCCACGATCCTGTTTATCTGGCTGTCCATGCTGGGCTCGGTGGTGGCGCTACGCCGCGGCCAGCACATGCGGCTGACGGCCTTCGTCCGTAAGTTCTCGCCGCCCTGGCAAGAGCGCGCCAATGCCTTTGCGATGATGATCGTCTCGGCGCTCCTGCTCTTGATGGTGGTGCCGACATGGCAGCATGTCGAGGAGCGTGTCATCAGCGTGACTCCTGTCCTGCAGATCAGCGAAGCATGGCGCGAAGCCGCGATGCTCGTGGGCGTCGTGCTGATGCTGCTCACAGCGATCGATAAGATGATCCAGTCGAGCAAGCCGGTACAGTTGATTGCAAGCCTAGTGCTTCTTGCTGTCATCTTCGGCCTCTTCCAACTGGCGACGCCGTGGTTCGACGAGATCGGCAATTACAGCCTGCTGATCTTCTTCCTCGGCATTGTGCTGGTGGCTATTGTTCTTGGCGTGCCGATCGCCTTTGCCTTCGTACTGGCGACCGCGGCCTATCTCAATTTCGCAAGCTGGGTGCCGCTTTCCATCGTGCCGGGCCGGATGAGCGAGGGCATGTCGCACATCATCCTGCTCGCCGTGCCGATGTTCGTGTTCCTGGGCGCCATCATCGAGATGGCCGGACTAGCGCAGGCGATGATCGCCTTTCTCGTCTCGCTGATCGGCCATCTGCGTGGCGGCCTGCAATATGTGCTGCTCGGTGCGGTCTATCTCGTTTCGGGTATTTCCGGTGCCAAGGCTGCGGACATGGCAGCCGTCGCTCCGGCACTGTTTCCGGAAATGAAGAAGCGCGGCAATCGGGAAAGCGATCTGGTCTCCCTCTTGTCGGCGTCTGCGGTCATGTCGGAGACCATCCCGCCGTCAATCGTGTTGATCACGGTCGGCTCGGTCACCGGCGTGTCGATCGCCGCCTTGTTCACCGCAGGCCTTCTTCCCGCCTTCATCGGCATGCTGGCGCTCTGTGTCGTCGTCTACATCCAAACGCGCGGCGAAGATATGAGCCATGCGAAAAAGGTCGATAGCAAGCTCAAGCTGAAACTGTTCTTCGCTGCGATTCCCGGCCTCGGCCTGCCGATCGTCATCCGTACGGCGGTGGTCGAGGGCGTGGCAACAGCCACCGAAGTCGCCACGATCGGCATCATCTATTCGATCATCGTCGGCGCTCTCTTCTATCGCAAGATGGAGTGGCGCAGACTTTATCCGATGCTGGTCGATGCGGCCTCTCTATCGGGCTCCATCCTGCTCGTCGTCGGTGCGGCGACCGCCATGGGATGGGCGCTGACGCAATCCGGCTTTTCGCAATATCTGGTCGACCTGATGCAAGGCGTTCCCGGCGGAAAGATCAGCTTCCTGCTGATCTCCGCGCTGAGTTTCATCATTCTGGGCAGCGTCCTGGAAGGCGTGCCGGCGATCGTCCTGTTTGGGCCGCTGCTTTTCCCGATCGCCAAGCTGCTCGGTATCGACGAAGTGCATTATGCGATCGTCGCGGTTTTTGCGATGGGCTTTGGGCTGTTCTCTCCGCCCTTCGGCGTCGGATTCTATCTGGCCTGCGCCATTGGCCGTGTTTCACCCGACGACGTCATCGGCAAGGTCTGGCCGCATCTTCTGGCGTTGTTCTTCGCTTTGATGTTGATCATCTTTATTCCATGGATTTCCATCGGCTTCCTCTAACGCCCCAACTCGGCAACGCAGATGCAAAAATCATGAACATTGGAGCGCCTCCGCAGGTCTATCCCGGCAAGCTACACGATATGTGATCGTTTCCTGCTTCTACTCCACGTTCCGCTTTTATAAGAGCCTTGGGTCTTAGAGAGTTAACCGGCTGTTGGTTTGAGTTGGTTCAAGAGCATAGATGTACACCTTGCTATGTCCGATGGATACTATGTTCGCATACGGTACGCGCTCATTTCTGCACGTTGACACCCGCGATTTCCGCTTAGCGTGACCGTGGCAGCCAGGACAGGCCTTCTGATCCTCGTGATGAGGATATAGAAAGGTCGTTCATATAATCTTTTGCTTGGACATCCCGCAATCGGGGGGAGAAGCCCATATTGGTTTGTTCCATATTTGCCAAGACCCGCTCAGCTGCAGGTCGATCTTGAAGCAAGATAGGGAGCAGAATCATCATGCGTGTTTGTCAATTTGTCTTTTCGATTATTACGGGGTTCGCAACCGCAAACGCAGCACTGGCTTGCGCCAGTGCTGATACGAGTCGATCTCCGTCAGTTATTATAAACAACTGCCCTTACGCGATAGTCGGCTCATATAAGGCGAGCGACGGGAATTTTGGCGGCTTCACCGTCGGAGCTGGCCGGACCACAGGCATCTACACGTCTCACAATGCACGCGTTAACTTTACCTACTGTCCACAAAATGATTGGAACGCAGGTCGTTGTCGTCCGCCGGAACCACAGGCGCCGTAGCAGCTTCGCAGTATAGCGCGACAAACAGGATAAGACGAATCTCGTCCTGTTTGTCGTCGCTCAGACTGCTTTGCACAACGTTCATGATGTTATCTATTCTCGGACTGACGATGGTCGCCACCCAGATGCAGTCTTCTGCAACAGCAGTAACAATTGTTGCATTGGGGCCAGCCAGACTTACGGCCATGGGACCTCTATTCCTAGTGTTTTATGGACATTTCGAAAAGTAGAGAGGTTCAGCATGCCCAATCCGTACCTCAAATGCGTGCGAAATGTGAATGAGGTTGGTTTTTCGCAAATTTCTACGTTGAAATACTGTGGCGGCGGCGCGAAAGTCTCGATCAGCTTATGTCGGACGAGCCCTAGGGAGGGAATGATGCGACTTTTGGTCGTTGAAGACGATCCGTATTGGCAGCAGGCAATTCAGGCAATCGTCTACGTTCAGCCTGAATATCATGTTGTCGCATGGTGCGCCAATCTGCGTCAGGCATTCCGCAGTATTCAGACGGAGGCCTTCGATTTGATGATCGTCGACCTCGGCCTACCGGATGGATCTGGGATTGAAGCCATTCGTGCGGCGCGTCAGCATCAACCTGAGGCTGATATCCTGGTCGCAACGGTTTTTGCCGATGAGGGAAATGTTGTTGCGGCGATTTTTGCCGGTGCCACGGGATATCTCCTGAAGGAGAGCGCTCCCCAGCAATGGAGTGCTGCCATCGACGACCTTCGGGCCGGGCATTCGCCAATCGATCCGAAAATAGCTCGTCACATTCTTGGCGCCGTCCAAAAAAGAGGAGCGGCAACTCCACGGGATCCTAAGAGCGATATCCGATTATCGCACTCAAGTACCGGAACGACCGGTTCCCAAGATCCGAGACTGTCGCCACGGGAGATGGAAGTGCTTCAGCTCGTTGCCAAGGGATTTACGCTCGTCGAAGTTGCTCGCTTTCTCAATCTTTCGCCGCACACGACACGCTCCCATGCAAAGGCTATCTATAGGAAGCTCGAAGTGAGCACGCGCGGTGAAGCTGTGTTCGAGGCATCTCTCCTCGGGCTCATCTGAATAGGTCGGCAAGGGAATGACGACAAATGTAGGCGTCCGCAGTCACATCAACTGGCACTTCGCTATGGTAGTGAGCATCATCGCTGTCGTCGCGATTGTGCCGTTTGTCATCGTGTGGATGATACCGTCACACGCATTGCATCAGTGGCGGCTGGAAGCGCCCGAGCTTACTTTGCTACCCCACGACAAGATTGGGGGCAGTGATCGCTCTTCCAGCGGTACGCCCCAGGAGATGCCGACTACACTCCCTGATCCATGGAACAAGTCGCATCCAGGATTCGGTGGAATCGGGCGTTACCGCTTCCATGTAAAGGTGGAGCAGGGCGCGCTTGCCGACAGGGCCCTCTACATTCCCCGTGTCAGTAATCGGGGCGGTGTAACGATCAACGGCGTGTCGCTTGCTGAATCGCCAAGTGGTGATAGTGCTTCCTGGCGTTGGAATCGCCCTCTCTATCTCACGATTCCCGCCGAGACGCTCCATCCCGGCGACAACGAAATCGTGATATCGGTCACCGGCGTGGCCAACAGCAGGGCCGGGCTTTCGGAGAGCTATTTTGGTCCGAAGGATCCTCTTCACCAAGCGTATAGACTGCGCTGGCTGTTTCAGGTCGATCTGTTAGGCGTCGCAAATCTTACCGTCATCGTTCTTGCCATTCCATTATTGTTCAGTTGGCTCCGCGATCCTGCTGCCTCTGCCAACTATGGTTTATTCAGCGCCGGCTCTATCCTGTTCGGGTTGCGTAATTTTCACGGTTTTCTCGACTTTCTTCCGATGTCGATCGAGTATTGGTGGCCACTGGTCAGTGCCAGTCTCGGTTGGTCACTTGGCTTCATTTGGGTATTTCTGCTGCGTTTCTCCGATTGTCGCTGGCCCAGGTTCGAAGCTGCGCTGACAATGTTCACAATCGCCGGATCGATCGTGCTGTTCCTCATTCCGACCGACCACTTCATGGCTCTATCGCCTTGGCTCTGGTATGTTCCCGAGCTCCTTATCGGGCTGTTTTGCGTTGGTGTATTCACATATCGTGCAATCTCGAAACCAACGCTCCATCGGATCATTCTTTTGAGCGGCGTGTTGGGGCAGATCGGACCGGCCGTTCATGACGTTCTCTGGATCGGAGGTGTTGGATCCTTCTCAAGCATGCTGTGGATGGCACTGAGCTTTCCCGTTACCCTCATTCTTACGAGCGTCCTTCTCGCCGACGATATGGCGAGAACCAGGGCCGCGCTGAGCAGCGTGAACAAAGTTCTAGAAGCACGCGTCGCTGCTGCACGCCAGGACCTTGAAGTACTCTATGAGAGTAGACGCGTAACGGAGCGCGAAGCCATCGGTACCGAGGAGCGGCTTCGGCTGATGCGCGATATGCATGACGGCGTGGGCACACGGCTATCACTCCTCCTCAGCGGTCTCACACAAGGCGAAATCTCTACCCATGAAGTTGAGGATGCCGTACGGGCCTCGCTGGAAGAGCTTCATCTGCTTCTCGATGCACGCGGCCCAAGCACTGTGACGCTGATCGACGCTCTGGCCAACCTTCGCTATCGACTAGGCCCGCGTTTGACGGCGGTCGGAGTGGAAACACGTTGGGAAATCGGCCCGGAGGCGGAAGACCTTGTGCTCTCTGCCGAGGCCACGCTGCATGTGCTCCGCATCATTCAGGAATGCATCACAAATTCCGTACGGCATGGACAAGCGAAGATCGTAACATTGAAGATTATGTGTCCAAATAAAGTATCAAGGAATTCCGACCTGTCGTCATGTGTGGTCTTGGTCATCGATGACGGGATCGGCATCGATAATGCCACTGCCGCCACCAAGGGCGGTGGGCGCGGCTTGGTCAATATCAAAGCGCGAGCCGATGCTCTCGGCGGCACATTCACATTGCACTCCAACACAGCAGGAACCGTCGCACGCCTCAGCCTGTCGTAATTGCTTGTCCTGAACCCATTTAGATGTCATCGATCGCGAGCGATCATTGAGGCATCGCTTAAAACTTCTTGGCTGCAGCGACCTTGGCACCGACGGATTTCTGCCCGTCACCCTCGATGTTGAAGAGCAGGCTTGTATCGAGCATCCAGAAGTTCATGGTCTGCAGCCGCAATCCGGCTGTAACGGCACCGAAAGCGCCGGCGCCGTCGAGGCCGGAGAAGCCACCGGTGAGGCCGAGCTTCGGTGTTAGTTTGCTACCGCTCTCCAGCACGAAAGAGCGCGCGATCTCAGCACCCAGGCTGACACGGAACTGGTCCTCGTTGAAGCCGTCGATGGCGATGGCGTCACCGGAGCTATTCTTGACGGTATAGTCGTCGAACCCCAGTGTAGGTGAAGGCTTGGCTGCACGGACTACCTACGATACCGGCGTATCAGCAAACGCGGATAGCAGAGAGATCACAAGCGCTGCCAGAACTATACCAGAACTATAAGAGTACCTGTCAGCGCCTGGAGGATTTTGCTGGCGGCGCAAATTCGCAACATGCGTCGCTATAGTGAGCGGCAAGGTGTCAACTGCAATGCCCTTTGCCGGTGTCGTCGAACCTGCAGATTGAGCCGTTCGCCAATTTGACCGAGTGAGCGTCCAGCATCTCACCGCGGATTGTCGGCTTTCCTTTGAAATCTGCGGGGCATGATGCTCCCTGCACGACGATTTTCCCGGCCGCCTTCCAGGTCTTGCCCGCGCGTGTCGTAAATTTCTTGCATCCGTCGAATTTGGTTTCCTTGAGCTGGAGCACGGGGGATGCAGCCTGCGTCGTTGGTGCTGCGCCGGCGACGAGAAGGGTTGTGATGATCGACAATATTATGGGTTTCATGGGTCCTCTCCCTATTGAAAGTGTTACCTGTCGTTGAAAATGAAATCGGCCGCGCCGCATTCCCGAATCCTAATGGAAACATGCGGGATGTCCGACGTTTGCTAAGCCCAGCCAGTTGCAGCTGGGCTCCGGTCTTAGAACTTATAAGAGAGTGCGACGCGGATCGTGTTCTGATCGAGGCCGACCCTGCGGTTGGCGAAGGTGCCCGGCAATGACTGAAAATCGTAGGTCTTCTTACCGAAGCCGTCGTAGATGTATTCCAATCGTCCAATCCAGTTCGGCGTGAACGCGTATTCTGCTCCGGCGCCGACATTCCAGCCCACGAAGTCCTTGGTGATCGAATTGGAAACACCGACGAAGTTGTTGGTCTGCGTCACTTTGTCGTCAGCAAAGGAGACACCGCCAGCTGTGTACAGGAGCAGATTGTCCAAGGCATAGCCGACGCGGCCACGAACACGGCCGATATAAGAGCCTTCGGATTCGGCATGACGCGTGCCACCGCGAGCGTTGAGATAGTTCTTGCCGGCCTCCCAGCCATCATAGCCAAATTCGCCTTCACCACCGAAAACGACCGAACCGATTTGGTAGTTGAAGCCAACCAAGCCACCACCGGTGAAACCGTCCGGCGACAGCGAAACGCTCGTCGATCCGCCAAAGCTTTTGAGCTTGTTCGTTGCGAAGGCACCGCCAGCGTAGCCGCCAACATAGAAACCGGTCCAGGTGAACGGCGAAGCCGTCGGGGCCGGTGGTTCGGCAGGCTGAGAGCTTAGGTCAGCGGCAAGACCAGCGACTGGAGAAAAGAGAAGCAGAGCGGCTGCAAGAATGGTATTTTTCGTCATGGCTGATCCTTAATTCACCAAAAGACGTCCGACATCGGCACGGGGCGTACCCGATGTTTTGCATGATCATTGTTCGGGAAATCGAGATGGACCCGCATCCCACATTTGAGGGGTCTCGCTCCTCGATTGCGCATCGCCGTTGAGGTCCGTTGTAATTCCGCAACAGGACGGAGCGGGTTCTACCCCTACAAGGCGTTGATGAGGGGATGAAGGACGGCGACCAACTCGCTTTGACGGTGCACGCCAAGTTTTGCGAAGACGACTTTCAACTGCGACCGGCTTGTCTGGTAGGTAATTCCCAAAGAGATGGCCGTTGCGGACAAGGAAGCACCTTTCGCCAATCCGATTGCCAAACGCGCTTCCGCCGCGGTCAATCCAAATGTTCCGCGCAATACCGCAGAAGCATTTGCCTCCAATGCGAGCAATGGACGAATGATCAGCAAAATGCAGGGCTCCGCGGCTGCGAGCAGATCAAAACCAATCCGTGCACCTAGCGCCATTGGATGGACAGCAATCGAGTAAAGAGCGTCTGCATGGCGAGCTTGTATGGTTTCATGACCGACGGCCAGCAACTGTCCACGCATGATCTTCGCCATTTGTGCCGTGACGGTTGCAGCCGTTTGCGGGGATAGGAACTGCAGGTGGTCACCAGGTGCTACGCGTACCAGCACGGCTTCGTCTGCAAGTACGCGTGCTGCGCTGTTTGTCGCCAGTACACGACCTTTGGAGGAAAGCATAAAAGCCGGATCGAGAATCGCTTCTGCAATGCTAGCGCGGTGGGCTTTTTTTCCATCAGCCATGCGGATGCGCAGCATCGACAGAGCATGCGTCATAGCCGGTGCCAGCGCTCGCATTACCGGCTCAACGTCCGAGTTGATCCGCTCGTTATCCCGTGCGGCATAGTGCACGACAAATTCCGCACTTCGTTCGTGATCGGCGCTGAGTTTGATAGCCGTGGCTGCGTCGCTATCGGACAGATGTCGCAGAAAATCGGTGTAGAATTCGGTGTCATGGAACGAGGAAGCCGGAAGATAGTCCTCGGTTCTGCGCGGCATCATCACTGGAAGCGCGAGATTGAACGGTGTCCAGCCGCTAATCGCACCATAGTGTTCAGCAAACTTCCTTATCGCGTCGTTTTCAAAACCGGAATGAACCAGAGGTATATCACGGTAGGCCTCTCGATCGTTGGCGAGGAAGAGTGTTTTTGCGCCAGGGATCAGTTCGCAAAACGTGTCGGCAAAAACCTGCCATTGATCGGGGTTGAACGCCGCTTCCTCGATAATGGTGGAAAGATTACTAACAATGCGTCTGCGGTGATTATTCAAGTTCAGCATTATCTCAAAACTGGCGGGATCGAAGAGAACAGATCAGCTACTCAACTACGCCTGTCGGAACGCTCGAAGAACAACGGGCCTCATGGTAGAACCGACAAGTTCGAAACCTGCATCTCGTGTTGGAACCTGAACTTCCTATCGTAATGGTAATAGACATCCATACCCCATTTAGGGGATGCCTCCGGTCACTTTGAGCCTGTATGGTGCGGGATACTTTGATTTCAATATATTGATCAATGTGTTGTGCCATGCGGCTTCGTGGAGACATGGTTCTAAAGCGGGCGGTCGGGGAATTTATGGAAGCAAAGCTAGTTCTGGCAGCAATTGCGTGTGGTATCGCGACGGGGGCAAACGCTGGCGATTGCGATTTCGGCAGACCAATTGGTAAATGTACACCGACGATCACACTCGAGCGGACCCGCGGTTCAGCACCGAGTTATGGCGCAGAGCTGTTGGTGCGAAGCTCGGCACGGAAGTGCTCCAAGGTCGAATATTTTGTCAATTCGACACCCTATGAAACCGTACTGAGTAACAGCAATGCTGACACCGAAAGCTTGTTTGGCAGCAAGCCTATTTTGAAGCAGGATATTCGGGCCAGCAGGTGCACGGCCTACGCGTCCAAGGGAGAGCCCGGTCCGCGAGCCGCAATTCCAAAAGAAGCGATGGGTCAGGGCGGTTTCCCGGGGCACTGGTCGGGACATGTCCGTTGGCTTTTTGTCTCCGATGCCACGGACATCGTGGTTAGCGCTCGAGGTTCCAACGTGACTGGCACGTGGCACGATGGGAAGAGCGGTTTCAACACGCCATTTACCGGGCTGATTAGCGGCAATACTCTAATGTTTAACTATGTTGCTCAAGGTGATGGATCGCAGGGAACCGCAACCATGGTCCTGACCGGACAGAATACCGCGTCAATCACGTTTGCTGCGGCCCCGGCCACATTCTCCGGAACGCTCACGCGATCTCCGTGAGGGTGTGAATTCCGTTCTGGTCGAGGTCCACCAAGCAGTGGCTTGGAAACACATCTTAACAAACATATCTGCCAATCGCAGTCGGTGACTTTTTCGTAAACCTCGAAATTGAGATTCGTTTTTTTCAACCACTTGATCTGCGATACTCTGAGAGTGATACCTAGGCCAGCAATTCGAACCTCATCAAGAGCACTACAAAATGCCGGCTTGTCGGAAACTTGCTTGCTCTGGGCGAGCAATGGCCTGGGGTATTGCCTTGCGCTCGACGGTGCCGATCTCCCTGGTTCGGTCTGTGCCGTGACCATGAACGTGCCCAATGCAGTCGCACAGTTCGAGCGGGACTTGCTGATCGAGCCGACGCGATCCGTCCTCAAATACGTTAAAATCTTCGGCCGTCCCTCAATGCTGAGCGACAAGCAGAAGCAGAATTTGCGGATGTCTTGCCATGGAGATGAGCGTTTCGGCGATCGCGAGGAAATTCGCAGCAAGCCGGCGGCCGTCATGCGCGTCAGAGCTGCTCCTTCATTTACCTAAGCCTGCGATCTCGAAAATATTGCACGACTGAATCAGGCGAAAATTCATCGGGAAATTTCCGATTTGTGCATTTTCATGTGGTATTTTCAGGAACGGAAGGGGTGATGATCGGGCATCATCTGGCCGCCATCAGGTACGATGGCAGCGCTATCGTCTGACTGGGCAAGATTCTTGGGCATGAACCGAAATCAGCTGATGGTGAGATATTGAGCACTGGAGCAAAGCTAGCCGTTTTTCTCGTCTTATGCAGCCTGGTAAATTGGCTCGCCTTGGAAATGGTGAAGTCCACCGGGACTGTACTATTTTGGCCCGGCAATGCCCTTGGCGCGACACTCGCAATGCAATGGCGCGGGCGTCTACAACAGGGTGCGCCATTATTCCTAGCCTTTGCTTTCCTGTATTTCTCGAGCGGGTGTATCGCAACGATACTGGTTTATGGCCTGCCTAATTTCTCAACAAATCTCCTATATTGCTCAATGGATGCTCTATATATCCCACTTTATTTCAAATTTATGCAATTAAGTCTGAAATATATAGGATATCTTATGCCCTATAGACGCACGGCTATAATCGCCCTTCCCGTTATATTATCTGTTTTCGTCCACGGCATCATCGCCGGGACGATACTCAATATGCTGCTGCATGGAGAGTTTTCCGGTTTCAACATCATTCAGTGGACCAATGAACAGTTAACGACATGTCTCATCGTCACGATGATGGTCGTGGGCTGCTTTTATCCGGGATGGAAAGCTAGAATCAAAGCGCTGGAACTTAAATCGGTCCTTTTCATCGCGCTTCTGGCCGCAATTCAGGTTGCCATTTCCTTTTCCCAATGGCTGTCGATCACATCGATCGCTATCATTCCATGCCTGATCGCCATTGCTCGCCTGGGGTTCTTGTGGTCGCTATTGGTGACGGGCGGATTCATGATTTTTTCATCGGTCACACAGGCTTATTTCTATACCTCAGCCAACTCGCTTCTGCCTCCAGCACTTTTTTTCCCAGAGCTTTTTGCGCATAGAATGAACACGGCGATGGTGGCAGTTTTCAGTATCTTCATGAGCGACCTCGTCAGCCAGCGCAATCGTCTTCTAAAGGGTGCCCAGCGGCATGCTGAAACCGATCGGCTCACTGGCCTCCACAATCGACACTACGTATTAAAAGCATTCGAACGGGCGGCCGTCCGCATGCCGATTGGGCTCGTTATTATCGATATCGACAACTTCAAACAGATCAATGATCGTCATGGGCATCACGTAGGCGACGAAGTTCTCGCGGCAGTCTCGGCAAAAATCAGAAAACTCGTTCGCCACAAGACGGACATTGCCGCCCGTTGGGGCGGCGAGGAGTTTTTGCTGATCCTATCGGATATTTCTCCGGCAGACCTAAAGTCCGTCTGTAACCGGCTTGTCGAAGACATCGGAAGCATGCCCTTGGAATTAGCTACAGGACCGTTTCCTGTCACTATCAGCGCAGGTGCGACGCATCTTGTGAACCTTCTCTCACGCGACTTTGCGCAAGCGTTGTCTTCAGCAGACATGTTGCTCTATCAGGCAAAGCGATCCGGCAAAAATCGCGTTATTTTCAATACGTAAGATGTGCCGTGTAAGGATGTTTCCGATCAATCACCTCCGCACATGACAGGCGCTCGTGAACACGAAATCGAATATGTGATATTCATGATCCGTTCGGCCTAAGCGTGCCTGTGGGAACAGGCCTTGCTCCCCCTCTTTTACAGCTTCGGATGAACGCGAGCTTGGAGAGGGGTTAAACTTTCATTTGCCTGAACAACCAATCCTTTGCGGCATTGATATAGAAGAAAATCGCGGCAGGGACGAAGTGGCTTGTGGCGCTCATCGCCGGGTGGCCCCCGCCCGAAATATCGAGCGGATCAGTATGTGGGAGCAACTCGACCAACCGTCGGCTACCATTTTACGACCAAGGCCAGATTGCCTTGAATTTGCATTGTCTTCAGATCGACTGGAAATGTTCTCATGTGAAATTATTTGGGGAGGGTCCCGCCCTGTCATTGCTCGCATGAGCATGCATTGGCACGATCAAGACGTCAAAATGGATGCCTATCATGCGTTTAGCCGCCCCGCCGATGTCGAAAGAACGACTTGTACAGTTAGTTGCTGGCCGGTTTTTTGCCGGACACCAAACAGCAAGGGGTTCACCCCGATATGCGAAGCCAGGAAAGCGGAAAAGCGAAATGTGGAAAAGGGTGGTCCTCCGGCGGGTCCAATTCACCGTAACTTAAGATCGTTGTCGAAGCGCAGTCTACCCCATGCTCACACAGCAATTCTCTCGAGCCCGATAGGTAGACAAAGAACAGGCGCCCATTGCAGGCCATCCTCAATCTATCTCGGTAGCCCGGCTTCAATGCTGAGCAGGATACAACAACGTGTTCACCTCGGGCTTGCAATAGTTTGATCGCGTCCCCGATAAGGTCCAGCCACGGTGCTCTCTCATCGTCCGTCAGCGCGACACCTTGAGACATTTTGACGATGTTCGCTTGCAGATGAAGCTGATCGGCTTCGATGAAACTGAGACCGAGATGTTCCGAGAGCTTCTGGCCGACTGACGACTTACCACAACCACTGACACCCATCACGATGATTGATGGTACATGATCGAGGTCGGATCTGCTCATCTCTGCCTCCGAGGGATATGCCATCAACGATGATGCGAGAATTTCTGTTAGGAATTGACTGTGGTTGGCGGAATGCGGCCTTCAAAAAAGGCAGCGAGATTTTCGACAACGATGTTGCCCATCGCGATGCGGGTCTCGTATGTCGCACTCGCCTGATGTGGCATCAACACGGTATTGGGCGCCGTAAAAAAGTCCGGCCGGATGTTAGGCTCATTAACGAACACGTCCAGGCCGGCTGCTGCGATCGTGCCTTCGTCGAGTGCCGCAAGCAGGGCATCCTCATCCACAACGCTACCGCGAGCAATATTGATGAGAACGCCGTCGCATCCTAAGGCTTGCAGCACCTCTTTGTTGACGATGTTGTGCGTGGAGGCAGTTGCTGCGACACAGACTACCAGAATGTCGCTTTCATTTGCGAGCAGGATCGGAGATTCCATAGAACGCCAAGAGACATCCGTGATCTCGGAGCGATTCCAATATTGAACCACCATCCCGCATGCTTCTGCCCGGCGGGCGAATGCCCGACCGATCAGCCCCAATCCTAAAATGCCCACGCGCTTGCCCTTGGGGCTTCTTCCAAGAGGGAAGCCTTTACCGGGCCAAAGACCGTCCTTTACGAAACTGTCGCCTTGAGGAATTCTGCGCAGCACGGCCAGCAAAAGTGCCAGGCCCATATCTGCCACGTCGTCAGTCAGAACCCCGGGCGTAGTGGTGACATGAATACCGCGGTCGCGCGCGAAGGGCAGATTGACCTTGTCGGTGCCGACGCCGTTTATAGCAATCACCCCAAGCGCCGGAAGTTTTTCAATCCATTCGTTTGACAATCCGCGGCCACCGCCGGTCACAACGGCCCGGATGGCCGGCATTGCCTGTTGCAGGCTATCGACCTGGCCGGTATCGCAGAGACGATGGACCGTGTAGCGGGCATCGAGCGCGTCCTCGATGGGCTTCATTAAAGGTTTGATTAGCAGAATATCGGGTTTCATGTGTTTGCCAATGAATCGGTTGAGCGAATTGGCTCGTGTATTTTTGTGGATGTGCCGGTGTGGAAGCAGTCGGTCGGGATCGGGCTTTCAGGGCAAGCCGGGGGCTTTGGCGGTGGATCCGCGCACGACGAGAGATGGTTGAGTTATCGTCGTGATTTGCATTGATCGGCCTTGGCGAATACTCTCCAGCACGAGTCTGGCTGCCGTCTCTCCCAATTGACGGGCATGGGTATCTACTGTGGTCAGTGGGGGCATCGAAAACGCCGCATCGGCGACGTTGTCGAAACCGACAACCGAGACATCCTGTCCGACTTTCCTGCCGATGCGCTCCAGTCCGGCCATTGCTCCCATCGCCACGACATCGTTGAAGCAAATGAATGCCGTTGGAAGCTTGTCCGCATTCGACAACGCGCTAACAGCTTCGACGGCTGCTGATCTGCGTAAGGCGCAGGGAATATGTCTAGCCGCGAGGCCACGCTCACGCATCGAGGACTGATATCCGGCAAGGCGTTCAGCCGCAGCCGAATGCACCCGTTCACCGCCGAGGAACACGATATCCTTATGTCCCAGGGCGTGTAGGTGTTCGACCGCAAAAGCCACGCCATCTGCGTAGTCAATGCCGAGATAGCTGGTGTCTGCATCCACACGGCGAAGGACTTGAAGGATGCGCAAGTCGGGTCGGGCCAACTGTTCGATCGCGGAATTGTCGCCATCCGTCGCGGGGCAGACAATGACGGCATCGACATTGTGTTCGTGCATTCGTCGGAGGATCTTTTCCTGGCTGGCTCCCGACTCCCAGGAATTGCCAAGAAGGGAAATCCAGCCAGCTTCGTTTAAGACTTGGTCGACGCCCGCGGTCAATTCCGAGAAGAACGGGTTGGTCAGATCGGGAATGATGATGCCGACCAGGTTGCTCAGGCGCGCGCGCAGGGCGGCAGTACGATTATAAACGTAGCCAAGGCGTTCGGCAGCTTCGCGAACGGCAATATTGGTTCGCTCGGCCACAAGGCCGCTGTTTCTGAGTACGAGAGAGACCGTTGAACGCGAAACACCTGCGGCTTTCGCGACATCGTCGATCGTCATCCGGCGGTCCATTTCG
The DNA here is from genome assembly GCF_040215725.1 of Rhizobium sp. ZPR4. NCBI lineage: Bacteria > Pseudomonadati > Pseudomonadota > Alphaproteobacteria > Hyphomicrobiales > Rhizobiaceae > Rhizobium > Rhizobium sp. ZPR4. The sequence continues at coordinate 422,935 of NZ_CP157969.1, read as the reverse complement.
TCGTTCATCTGCATTCTCCCCTGGCCGGTAAGGCGGTAGAACTCATTCGTCGGTGACGCCAGAATAGCCGGGACCGCCGGCTGCAAGATAACCGCCGCTCTGGCCGCGTTCGGATGAGCTGACCCAGAGCGCGTAAAGGTGGGCGTTCTCGAGTGCGAACTGAAAGCGGACAGGCTTGCCTGCAAGCCCGCTGAGGTCGCGGCCTGTCCAGTTAACGGCGCATGTCACCTTATCCACTGTAATGGCCGTACAGTCTTCAAGACCGTATCCGGTCAGGGGCTGACCGTCTTCGCCCAAAACGGCAACTCTGATTTGGCCTTGATTGGCATCGGCATTGATAAAGAAATGACTACCGGAAAAAATCAGCGGTTTGGTGACCATCTCTCCACTGCCTTGCGCGTGAAGGGAGGCAAATCCGTCACGGCGCAGGGTAACCAATGCAACGGCACCCCCTGCATAAGAATGTGTTCCAAGATTGGGAGAGATCCCCGAGAAGCCTGACACATAAAAATAAAGTTCGTCGCCGACGACCAGACAAACGCCGCCGGTTGCGTGCAGATATCCTCGATCCCATTGGCCCGGAACCTGTGACGGCTTGAGGAATGGTTCTCCGCGGTTGGGTCGGATCCAGTTCAGCCCGTCGCGGCTGAAGCCGATCTCGAGGTCAGTGATCTTGGGCAGGCCGTTATAGAAGCTTTCAGGGTTTTGCGGCCCCCGGAACATGCCGTAGACGCCAAGCATCACGCTTTCATAGGCCACGGCGTCGAAGTTATAAATTTCGGAATGTACGACACCGAGAGGATTGGCATGGTCGATCTCATCGGGAACGACCAGGGGCTTGCGCTCTTCTTCCGTCCAGTTGCGGCCCTCGACGAAATCCTCATGCGCCACGTAGTTTCGCTGGCGGCCGCGTTCGGCGTGGACACGCAGCGAATAATACCATTTTCGATCGAAGGGGTTGTAATAAAAGTTGCTATTGTCACCGCACAAGCCGGTTCGCCCGCGCGGCGTCCAGTTGATGGCATCCGGCGAAGTGTAGATCTCGCCATATTGTTCTTTCACGCCGTCAAAGTCGTAATCGACATACGGCATGCTCGGATGAGAGCCGTGACGATAGTAGACCATCATCTTGAAGCGTTCGGCTGGATCAGTGGCGAAACTGTCCAGCCAGAAACCTGCGCCATCTCGAAATCGCGGATAGCTGATCGGCAAGATGCGATTGGTGATGCCATCGATCGGCAGTACCGGGCGATCCCAGTGAATGCCGTCGCGGCTGGTGGCTAGCGCCGTCGCGGCGAACCAGCCGGCATGATAGGTCATCTTGAAGAGATTGTCGGCGGGATCGAAGAAGACGCCGTCCTGGAAGGTGCAGGCGACCGGACAATAGCCGCCGTTCATTTCGATCGCCGTTTCCGGTTTGAGTACAGGCGTTGCCGGATGAACCTTGGGCTGATGGAATTTACGTGACAACTGCGACGACGCGATCAGATAGTCATCAAACAGAAGCTGGCGACCAGCTCCAAGCGTGATGGGCGTTTCTGATGTCATAGCGAACTTTCCTCCAGCAGCATATAATTGAGATATTTTAGACCGTTCCAAGTGTCAATTATGTCGATAATAAAAAGAAGTTGACATTTTTAGACCGATCCAAGAGTGTCAGAAACAATTAGATCGGTCGAAAAGTTGATGTGGTGATTTGAGCGATCGCTAGGGTGTTGGGGGCACTCACAGACGAATTGGCAGTCAATCTAAGTCTGAATGTATTGGGAGGACAAAGTGAAGCGTAGGATTCAAATTCTGGCCGTCACCCTGTTGGCGGCCTTGTCATCGACGGCTCTTGCTCAGGAAAAGAAGCTTACCGTAGTGGGCGTCAACATCCATGAATCGTCGATGCGTGGCGTGGGCGTCAAATCCGGCGTCGACGCACTTGCCGATTTCGAAAAGGAAAAGGGCATGAAGGTCGCCGTCAATGTCGAGACCGGCCCCGGCATTCTTGAAGCCTTGCCGCGTCTGGGAACGCTCAACAAGTCGGCCGAAGACGTCATCATGGTGTCGCAACTGATGTCGAATCCGCGCCTTGCCGCATTTCTCGAGCCGCTCGACAAGTACATGGCGGCCAACGCCATTTCCGGCTTCCCGCAGGATTGGGTAAAGCCGCCGGTAGAAGCCGGCACCATCAAGAACCAGCATTATCTTGTGCCGCTGCGCTGCGGCGTCTGGATCTTCTGGGGCAACAAGAAATACATGTCCGAGCAAGGCATCAGCGCCGAGCCGAAGACCCCCGAACAATTGTATGACGCGGCCAAGAAGGCCACGTTCACCAAGCCGAGCGGCGAAAAGGTCTATGGTTTCGCAGTTCGCGGCATCAGTGACCAGGTGCCTTCCGGCTTCGCCACAATCGGCGCCATGTTCGGCGGCTCGATCATCACTGAGAAGGGTGAAGTGGCCGTCAACAGCCCGGCGATGGTACAGGCTGCCGAGTTCCTGCATAAGCTCTATGCAGAAGGCATCATGCCGCCGAACTGGACCAGCGTCGATGCCGACCAGATGTTCACGCAGGGCCGGCTCTCCATGGTCGTCAGCAATGACAATTTCACGTCGCGATTCGAATCGACCGAAGCACTTGGTCCGGGTGGCACGGTTGCCTTCCACGTTCCGATCCAGGATTCCTTGCGCAAGAACGGTGTCGATTACGCCGGTAGCCAGTCCTTCTATTGGGGTGCCGGCATTCTGAAGGGCTCTCAGAACAAGGAACAGGCTTACGAACTGCTCAAATACCTGGCCGGCCCCAAGCCGGAGGCCATGATGATGTCCAACGGCAACCAGCCTTGTCGCGCGGCGCCGCTGGCAAAGCTTGGCGAAACGATTGCCGCCAACAAGGTGGGCATCGACACACTGGCCATTTCGCGGCCGCCCCTTCCGGGCAATCCGCGGCTCGGCGAAGCAAGTGACGCCATCGCTGTTGCCGTCCAGAACATCGTCGTCAACGGTGCTCCCGCCAAAAACACGCTCGACACGCTCGCCGGCGAACTCAAGGACATCTACGAATAATCGAAGCCTTTAATCGTATGGCTTAACCGGCAAGCCGGAAGAGGCGTCGATCGAGGCCTGTGGCCCGGGGGAGATGTTTTCCCGGGCTGTTTACCGGAGTGGCTTGCGCTCGTCGCTGCTCTCTTGTCAAGCGCTTTGGTGAGCCCTGTTGCTTCGTTGCTTCGCCATTCTCTTTAAACTGGAAGACCGGTATGGTTACGAACGGCACGACCGCCACCCCCCATTCACCCTTTGCCAGAGGACGTCGGTTCTCGGAGACGGTCATTGCAGCCACGGCCGTGACGCCGCCCATGTTGCTCATGCTGCTGTTCATCGGCATTCCGGCCGTCGCTCTGCTGGCGACTGCCTTCACCGATTATTCGCCGGGGATCGATGCCGAATTCATCGGGATGAAGAACTTCACCACGCTGTTCAACAGCTCCGTCTTCTACGCCATTCTGCTGAGAAACATCGGCTATGTGATCGGCGTGGTCAGCCTGCAATTGCTTGTGGCGCTTGGCATCGCGCTGCTTCTCGACAATGAACTGCCGCTTCGCAGGCTTTGGATGGCGCTGCTGATCGCGCCTTTTGCCATCAGCCCGGTCGTGGGCGTGGTGATCTGGAAGAACCTACTGGACCCATCCTACGGGCTGGTCAACTATGTCATCACCTCGCTCGGCCTGCCAGCAGTACCGTGGATGTCCACGCCGTTGACCTCCATGCTGGCGGTAGTGATCGTTGCCGTCTGGCGCGGCTTTCCGTTCATAGCCATCATTTTGTTTGCCGCATTGCGCGGAATTCCGACCGAGGTGAAGGAAGCGGCCAAGATCGATGGCGCCACGGCGTTCCAGATCTTCTGGCATGTCAAACTGCCCTTCATCATGCCGGCTTTGTCGATCATGGCACTGTTCGAAACGATCTTTGCCGTGCGCGAATTTGACACGATCCAGACCATGACTGGCGGTGGCCCCGGGACCTCCACATCGCTGTTATCCCATTACCTTTACCGGACGGCCTTCGGCACGTTCCGGTTCGGCATGGGTGCTGCGGTGGGCTGGGTCATGCTGGCTTTGACCATGCTGATGGCTGCATTGATCATCTGGCGCGCCTATCGCGACATGTTCCCCAAAACCAAGGCCTGAACGATGAGCGGAAATATCACCGGACGCATTGCTGTCTTCATCCTTCTCTGCATTGCCGTCATCTGGGCGTTCTTCCCGATCGTCTTCATGATCAGTAGTTCCTTCAAGCCAGGCGGCCTGATCTGGTCTTATCCGCCCAGGCTGATCGCCGAACCGACGGTCGCCAACTACCAGAATATTGCGAATCTCTTCCCGCGCTTCTGGGGCTCTTTCTTCAACAGCGTTATCGTGACAATCCTTACGACGCTGCTGACGCTAGTGATGGCCATCGCTTCGGCCTTCGTGTTTTCCCGCCTGCGCCAGCCCTGGTTGAAAGTACCGGCCTTCTTGATGATCTTCATCCGGATGTTTCCGTCGATCATCGTGGTGATCCCGCTTTACCCGGTCTTTAACGAATTGGGCTGGCTGGATACGATCACCCCGCTCGTACTGTGCAGCGCGGCATTTGCCGTAAGCATGGCGACCTTGCTCATCAAGACATTTGTCGACGATATCCCGATCGATCTCGAAGAGGCGGCGATGATTGACGGATGTTCGCGCGTGGGTGCCTTCACCCGCATCACTCTTCCGTTGCTGACACCGGCGATCGCTGCAGTCTCGTTGGTCGTCGCGATCGGGTCGTGGAACGAGTATCTGTTCCCACTGGTGTTCACGTCAAACGACGCACGCACCGCTCCGGTTATCATCGCCATCGCGATGAGCAATGAAGACGGGGTCGCCTGGGGCGGCATTATGGCAATGGCGACCGCTTATCTCGCGCCGCCATTGATTCTGGTCCTCATGCTGCACAAACAAATCACCAACGTCATGACCATGGGCGCTGTTAAAGGCTGACCGAATAATATTTCCAGGGGGAGCGTATGTCGCGCGTACAGATCAGGCAGGCGGGCAAGCGTTATGCGTCGCTCGAAGTTCTCAAGAATGTTTCCATCGATATTCAGGACGGCGAGTTTGTCGTGCTGGTCGGACCTTCGGGCTGCGGCAAATCCACCCTTCTACGGATGGTCGCCGGCCTCGAAGAAATCTCGTCTGGAGAGATCGCTATAGGTGGCCGCGTTGTCAACGATCTGCAGCCGAAAGACCGCGACATTGCCATGGTTTTCCAGAGCTATGCTCTCTACCCGCACAAGACGGTGGCTGAGAACATGGGGTTTGCGCTTCGACTGAAAAAGATTCCCGATGCGGAGATCAAGGCAAAGGTCAAGCATGCAGCGGAAATTCTCAGCCTTACGAACCTGCTGGACCGCTATCCGCGCCAGCTCTCCGGTGGCCAGCGCCAGCGCGTCGCCATGGGGCGCGCCATTGTCCGAGACCCGCAAGTGTTCCTGTTCGACGAACCGCTCTCGAACCTCGACGCCAAGCTGCGCGTCCAGATGCGCGCGGAAATCAAGGAATTGCATCAGCGCTTGAAAACCACGACGATCTACGTCACGCACGATCAGGTCGAAGCCATGACCATGGCTGATAAGATCGTCGTGATGCGCGATGGCGCGATCGAGCAGATCGGCACACCGCTCGATCTGTATGACCATCCGAAGAACATGTTTGTCGCTGGCTTCATCGGCTCACCTTCCATGAATTTTATCAAAGGTACGATGAGCGCATCCGGTTTCACGACCGAGGACGGAATTGCGCTGCCGACGCCGGCCGAACGTCCGGGTTTTGCCACGACATATGGCGTGAGACCGGAAAACCTTCGTCTTGCTGATGATGGACTTCCGCTTGAAGTCGTCGTGCTCGAGCCAACCGGCTCGGAGACTATGGTTCTGGCAAGGCTTGGCAATCAGAACGTCGCCTGCGTATTTCGTGAACGGATTTCGGCGCAAGCCGGATCGATCATTCGCGTGCAGCCTGATCTTGGGGTTGTTCATTTGTTTGATCAGCAGGGTGTTACGATCTGCTAAGCAGACGCCTTGCTACTCGAGAAATATAAAAGCAATTAAGGGCGCTCAGCTTGAGGGGCGCCTATAGTTTTGTTTTGTCATAAGCAGAAGTCCGGCATCGCCATCGGCGACACTGAATTCGTCAAATTAGCATGCTGATCCAATCGGGCGCGTCGCTAGATCGGTATGGGTTAGGTTCAAATCTCATCAAGAGCATGATTTACGGTTTTGTGGCAAATTTTACGCGGTTGGCAGCTAGACTGGGCGTCGCGCAGCTGACGCTAAGCCAAACCATTCGCGCTTTGGAAGAACGGCTCAGGGTGCGTGCTGATCCGCACGACGCGGAGTGTATCGCCGACCGAAGCCGGCGAGCGCTTGCTGCAGGCTCTGGCCCACGTCTCGATGAAACCAAAGCCGAGCTGGAATCGCTGCGCGAACTGAGAGACAAACCGGCGGGCACCTTCCGCGTCTCGGCGATCGACTTTACCGTCGATTACATACTCTGGCCGAAACTCGCCCCCTTCATGGAAAAATATCCCGATATCAAATTTGAGATCGTCATCGACTATGCCATGACCGACATCGCGGCCGCCGGCTACGATAGCCGCGTCGTCTATGTCGAATGGTCAGATGTCATATGCGTTAGAAGTCGACAGGAACGCCTTTAGCTTCTCCAACAAATGCGCCTTCAAAGAGAAGGTTCGCGATCGCCTCTTCCGCCGCGACGTTTACGCTGACGAGAGAAACAGGCGCTATACGCTACTCCATACTCGCCTGAGCTCGGGCGCCGTGCAACCGGCCATCCTGCCGCAGCCATTATAGATCGGCGAAAAATAACGTGACTTGTTGCCTAGGCAGCTTATGCATCTCTGGCCTTGCGCCCGCGTGCACTGGGTCTCACCGGCACGCTCCTCCCATACTCGCTCCACCACGCGGTCAGCGCCTCCATCGTGGGGCCAAGGCCGCGCGCCTTCTCTGTAATCTCGTATTCGACGCGCGGCGGAACCTCCGGAAAGACGGTGCGTAATACGAGACCGTCGGCTTCGAGCTCGCGCAGTTGGGCCGTCAGCATATGCTGGGTGATGCCGGGTATCGCCTTACGCAGTTCCCCGAACCTGTAGACCCGCTGGTTCAGCAACCACATGATTTCAAGCTTCCACTTGCCCGAGAGCAGCGAGAACGCCCGGCGCATCTCCTCATGCATATTGACATCTTGATCGGCCATAGTCTGCTTTTCCATACTAGCAGCAAGTAATTCATCCTACTTGCGGTAATCGATATTAGACGACATTTTCTAATCATGCACCAGGGATCGCGACGAGCTTGCGACCCTCAAGGCTAACCAAAAATCGAATCAAAGTGATGTTGCCGCCCGTTCGGCGGCAAGGAAGAGATCATGCTTGAATACAGCACATACTGGATAAGCACGGCACTTCTGTCCCTGCTTTATCTGACATCCGCGACCATGTACCTGACAAAAGGGGATTGGGTCCGCAAGGCTCTTGGCGACTTGGGATACAAGGCATCTCATCTTGTGCCACTCCTGATCATCGTCAAAATCCTTGCACCAGTCGCCATTCTCTGGCGCATCAGCGTGCCTCTCAGCGATTTGGCCTATGCCGGCATCTTCTTTCATCTGACGTTAGCGGCCTTGGCGCATATCGGCGTTCGCAAGCCGCTCGAAGCTCTGCCAGCCATTATTGGTCTCATTCTCATGGTCACATCGTTCGCCACACAAAACGAGGCTCGCGCCGCGCGATCCCCCTACGTTCAGGCAGCACAGCGCTGACATTCCGACAACTGAAAACCCCCAGCTATGGATGGAGATGAATATGGGCAGACTTGATGGAAAAGTTGCCATCGTCACAGGCGCAAGCCGCGGAATTGGTCGCGCCACCGCGAAACTCTTTGCAGCAGAAGGTGCCACAGTTGCGGTGCTTTCACGCACGTCCGAAGGCGTGGAACGCGTTGTGGAAGATATTCGGGAAGCCGGCGGCACTGCGCTCGGTGTCATCTGCGATGTCGGTGAAGCCGACCAGATCAGGGCTACCGTGGACAAGGTGATCGCCGTCTATGGTCGCATCGACATTCTCGTGAACAACGCCTTCGATGGTTCTGTGGTCTTGTCATCCGTTCTGGATCTTTCGGTCGAACAATTGCAACGCAACTTCGACACAGGGCCAATCGCATGTCTGCGCTTCATGCAGGCTTGCTATCCTTATCTCAAGCAAAGCGGGGCGGGGCGCGTCATCAATTTTGCTTCGATGGCTGCCACTATCGGATTGGGTGGTTACGGTCCGTACAACATGGCCAAAGAGGCGGTACGCGCACTCACCCGGACCGCAGCACGCGAATGGGGTGCGGACAATATCACGGTGAACAACATTCTGCCGATCGCCGACACCTGGGGTGCCGCGGGTAAGGACGTTCCGCCGCCTACCAATGCGCTTGCCCGTTTCGGCTCGCCGGAGGGCGATATCGCCCCTGTCGTCCTGTTCCTTGCCAGCAAGGATTCGCAATTCATTACGGGCTACAGCCTCACGCCTGACGGCGGCGCAATCATCGACAGCGCACGGTGATCTACAGGACCGAACCCATGAAAATCACCCTATTCGGAGCCACCGGTAAAACTGGCAAGTATCTCATCGGTGAGGCATTGAAGCGTGGTCTCGATGTTACCGTCTTCGCTCGCTCGGCAACTCCGTTCGAGGAGCCAAGAGTGCGGGTAGTTCGAGGGGACTTGTCCGATACTGCGCTCCTGCGAGATGCCATTCGTGGCTCTGATGCCGTGCTCTCCGCCCTGGGACCGACATCCGTTCCGCATCCCAAGGATCTCCCCATCACTCGTGCGACAGAAGCGATCATTTCCGCCATGAGGCAGGAGGACATAACGCGACTGATCGCCGTTTCCACCGGTACCGCCGTCGATCCGAGGGATGGTTCCGATTGGAAGATCTGGCTTCCCGCCATGGTGATCAAATACGCAATGCGCAGTACCTATGATGACATCATTGGGCTGGCGAAGGCGATACGGTACTCAAATCTGGATTGGACCATGGTCCGCGCGGCCGTCTTGAAGAGCAGTCCGGCCTCCAGGCATGTCAACATCGGTCTATATGGCCACACGAAGCATTCGTGGACGGTCAATCGCGAGGACCTTGCAATCTTCATGCTGGATCAAGTCTCGCAGGGTGATTTCGTGCACCAAGCGCCCGGTATCAGTTCGCGCAAGATTTGATCTCCTGAGAACTGACTTGCGGCTCGTGCTAATTTCAACCAAAAAATTGCGAAGCCGAGCTGAGGGCACTGCCAAACCCCACTATGATGGACAGCATTGCTGCGTCGGTGATGCCGATGATTGTCATTTCTATTTCTGCAAATAGCTGAAGAGCTCGACAAGCGCGAAGAAGGCAGAGCCGTCGATGACGGCGGCTGGGGTAAGGCAGTCGTCGGAAGGAAATGGAGTGACCCAATGAGTTCGTGCATCTTATAAACGACTTCGGTTTGGCTCGCCGATTTGAGCCATTGCCGACACCAAGCCAAAATTAAGAACGGCTTCTGCACATTCTTGGTCGGACATAGCGCGCGCAGTGGAAACTGAACCGATCATCAAAGCGATTATGTTCCACGCCTTCCGTTCGCGGTCGTTAGTTTCACCTTCCAAGACTTCGGCGATTTTTGTCACCAGGACCTTGATTCGCCCTGTATAGGTGACACGAACATCCTTGTTCGCGCGGGCGACATCTGCGCTCAGAGTGGGCATTACACATCCAGTTTCTGGATTGTCTCGATGACCAACGCTGAAATACAAGGCCAGCCATTCTTTTAGCTTCTCTCTCCGTTCGAGAACCGTTCCCTCCGCAGTGACAAATGGCTCTCCAAGACAAGTCCCGATGATGTCCTTTAAAAGTGCCTCCTTGTTGGCGAAGTTCGAGTAGAAGGCGCCCGATGTCACACCTGCTGCAGACGCAAGTCCATCGACTCCAATCCCATTAAATCCCTTCTGTCGGAGAGCTTTTGCTCCAGCCGCCACCATCGCGGCCCGCGCCTTCGCCTTCTGGTCGGGTGGATATCTCATTAGTCGCCCCAATTCACGCCTTGACATCTATTGCGCCCAGATAGCATAACGATCGTTATATAACGATCGTTATTTAAAGTCAGCATTCCGCTGGCAACGATGTGTTTTGAAAAAAAAGGTTCTACCCATGACGACCTTTATGACCGCTGAAACCAAGGAAATTGACGTAAACGGAACTAAGTTTGCTTACCGCACGCTTGGCCCGACGGACGGTGTGCCCGTTCTTTTCCTTCATCACCTGACTGGCGTTATGGATGACTGGGATCCGCGGTTGATTGACGGAATTGCTGCCGGCCATCCCGTTATTCTTTTCGATAACCGTGGCGTGGGCGGAACTGATGGCGATGCGCCCGCAACTGTCGAGGAGATGGCGCTGGACGCTGTTGCTTTTGTGAACGCGCTGGGGCTAGCGAAGATTGACCTCTTAGGCTTTTCGCTTGGAGGTTTCGTTGCTCAGGCCTTCGTCCAACGCGAACCTGATCTTGTTCGCAAGATCATTCTTGCTGGAACAGGCCCGGCTGGAGGGGAGGGCATATCGGGTGTTGGGGCTCTGATTCAAAATGCCTTCCAGAAGGCTGGAGAGACGGGGAAGCACCCTAAGCACTTTCTGTTTTTCACCGAGTCGGCCGAGGGGCAGGCTGCTGGCGACTCATTCCTGGCACGCCTGGACGAGCGCACGGAACATCGCGATGTACCCGCCCGAAATGAGACGATCGGTGCGCAGATCGCTGCCATCGACAATTGGGGGGCAAGTGAAGCAACCGATCTTAGCACCATCAAGCATCCGGTCTTCATCGCAAACGGAGACGAGGACATCATGGTGCCTACCGTGAACTCTTTCGAGCTCGCAAAACGTCTGCCCAATGCACGGGTAAGCATTTTCCCGAGCACAGGTCATGGCGCCATCTTCCAGCACCACAAGCTGTTCGTGCAGCAGGTTCTTGAGTTCCTTCATTAACGGGCTTGCGTCAGCAAGGGAAAATCAAGTGAACTGACCAAGCGCTTATTCGTATCTGCCAATGTTTTTGGTCATCCTCGTCAGCAGTGTGCAGCAAAGAAGCCTCCACTGCCGTCCAATGAGCTTGAAGGGTCAAACTCGGAGAGTCAACGAATGAAGAACAAACCTGTCATCGGACGTCGCGATCTCATCAAGGCGACGGCGACGATAGCTGCCGTCATCCCAGTGACCGCCGCGGCCACCGCTGCCATTGGCGCAGAATCGGCCCAGCGTGATCAATTCGCGCAAGCGACTGAGGTTATGCAGCAGGCACAAACGACTACGACACTCGAGGAGGTCGGCGTCGGATCTGGCACCAAATTGACGATCGAACGCCGCGGCCAAGTGGCGCTGCTTGGTCTCAATCGCCCCGCCGCTGAAAATCGCATCGATCCAGAAACCTTTCGGGCGTTAGCGAAAGCGCTTTACGGTTATGATCACGATCCGTCGCTACGAGCGGCGGTCTTGTTTGGCCACGGTGAGCGATTTTCACGCGGCATCGATGTCGAGGCATATAAGGCCGTCGCTAACAGCGGAGGTCCCCTTGCGGGCCTGACCCGCATCGTGAATCCCCTTAACTACGGCCCAGCACTGCGCAGAAAGCCGTTGATTGCGGCAGTTCATGGTGACACTTGGAATTTGGCCCACGAACTGTTTCTTTCTGCCGACCTCCGGGTCGCCGCGGCCGATACCAACTTCGGACAGGATGAAAACGCACATGGTCGCTTCCCTGGTGGCGGATCGACTGTGCGCTTCGTGCACGAAGCCGGCTGGGGCAATGCGATGCGATACATGCTCACCGGAGATCATTGGACTGCCGAAGACGCGTATCGGATGGGTACCCTGCAAGAGATCGTCGAGACGGCCCAAGATGCCTTTGATCGCGCGATTGAGATTGCCAATAAGATTTCAGCATGTGCGCCGCTCGGCGTGACGACGACCCTCGCGTCAGCACACTTTGCTGTCGATTCTGGTGATGCCGAAGCGTTTTCGAAGCTTGGCGGTCAATATGCCGCACTCTATCGCACCGAAGACTTCATCGAAGGATTGGCCGCGCAAGCGGAAGGCCGTCCGCCCGTCTTCCATGGCAACTGATCCGAACATGCATTTCTCGGATGTGACAGGGGCGCGAGAAATGCAACATTATTCCTTCCCATTGAGGAGCATTCCATGACAGCGTATGTACACGTCAATCTGCGCATCAAAGATGCGGCCAAGCAGGCCGCACTGGCACCGCGCTTCCGGGCGGCGCTGGAAGCTGCGGGCGGTCGTATTGTTCACTTTGGTCCGGTGGTCCAGGTCCTGGAGGGGAACATCGAACCATTACCAATGGCCGGCATCTTCGAGTTCGCGACCGTCTCCGACGCCCTGGCGTTCTACCAGTCGGCGGAATACGCTCCGATCAAGATTGAACGGGGCGAGGCGCAAGAAGCGCGCATGTTCATTGTTGATGCAGGCTAGGAAGACTTAGCATCCGAGCGCTCGCCAGAAATGGTCGTTTTCGGGAAAGGCCATGTGGGGTGCCGTAGCAATCGGCTGAAGCCCATTCGCAGCTTACCAGTCGACTAAGTCCCAAATTCGCATCTACCCGCCATTGTGCGCACTGTGAACGAAGGCAGGTTCCGGGTCTGGGGTGCTGGTGCCTCAAGCAGTGACGGCGCGGTTTCGAGCAACAATGGCGTCATGGGTCAAGCTTCCGCCGGCCTCCATGAAACCCGTGATCAACGTTTCGCGGTCGCGAGCCGCGCGAGCTTGATCAGCCCGTTTGAGCGCTGATTCCAACTGATCGGCCGTCAACTCAGTGCAGTAGGCAGGTGTACCTGGCTGTTGGCGCCAGGATGATGTGAGCGAACCGGCATCGAATGCATCGAAGCCCGTTTCCTCGACCAGCTTCATGACGACGAGTTTGCTTTTGGGATCATCACCTGCAACCGGAAGGGCGATACGTTGTGTTTGGGACCGCGCCACTCCTTTTTCCGCAAGGGTCGTAGCAAGTGCCGCATTCCAAGCCTTGATGACAGTTCGGTTGATTTGTTCGCTGACCCACACTGCCTCTGCCTTGCCGTTGTCTACCTCCGAGATCATTCCATCGCGGAACGGGTAATAATTGGATGTGTCTACGACGATGATATCCTCGGGAACATTGTCGAACAGGTGGCGAAGATCGCGATAGGCTGAGAACGGCACTGAAAGAATGACGACGTCCACGTCCCTTACTGCTTCTTCCTTGGTTGTGGCTGTCGCTTCCGCCTCTAAAGCAAGTTCACGAAGTGATTCAGGCCCCTTGGAGTTCGCAAGCTTGATTTCATGACCCGCTGCGGACAGCTTGCGAGCCAGGGTTGCGCCGATGTTGCCTGCGCCGATGATTCCGATTTTCATGTCGTTTCCTTGCATTAAGAACTCAGGGACGAGCCATCCCAAAGGAGCGGGGACTTGCCTTGCTCCGAATGATAGGTGTAGCTACCATACCCCGCAAGAACCGACTAAAAAGTGGGTAACATACCAAGAGGTAAGTATGGCTGTCGAACGAGACTGGCGCTGTGACGACCCCAAGCAGCAATTGATATGGGCTGCGGCGACGCGTGACGCTCTGCAGGTACTCGAAGGAAAATGGAAGATCGTCATCATCTGCCAGCTTTTCGGCGCAAAGGGGCCGCTTCGCTTCTCGGAACTGGAAAAGCGCGTTGAAGGCGTGAACCAGAAGATGCTCATTCAGCAACTGAAAGAGCTCGAAAAAGATGGCATCGTTACGAGAACGGTTTATCCGCAGGTTCCGCCTAGGGTCGAGTACGCTCTGAGCGAGATGGGAATTGCCTTGGGTCCATCAATGGCGGAACTGATCGACTGGGCCTTCATGCGCCGTGACGCGCGAGCCTCGACGCGGCAAGATCCGGCGTGAGCAGCGTAATGGCCAGGACCTTTCTGATGATGTAGTCTTCCGGGCAGTTATCGAGGCGCGATTGCCCCGGCTTTCTTCGGGGCACCTTTCGCATGCAAGGCCGTAATAGCTTCTTCGACCGATGCATAAATCACAGGGTCGATACCGTTTGCGAGCCACGCTACAACGCTGAGGATATATCCGCGCCTATTTTTCCTGGCAAATAGAAGTGCTCCTGGCGGCAGGTCGTCGTTGTGAACCATCGCGAGCACTTCGGTCCTGACGCAAGGCCAAAATTCACTGGGTATTCCTGTTGCCGCCAGTGCCTGTAGCTCGTTCCAGAACAGTTTCGATGTGACAGTGCGCTCAGTGGTTTGAACCGCGACGATATAGCGGTTTCCCTGTCGCAGGCGCAGCAGCACCGGCAAATTTGCTGACTGCTGTGGCATGTGTTGGCGGCAGGTTCTCAGCGGCGAAATTCCATCTGTCTTGGTGCGATCTTCAAAAAAGCCGGATAGGGCCGGTGGTGGATGCTCGTGCGATGGCCGCAATCACATGCTTCAGGGGTGCTTTCATGCCTCTACACCGCAGTTTGACTGTCGAGTTTCATGCCGCGGAAAAACATCCGACGCGGCAACACGGCAATGGCCGTGAGCACTCCGTATGCGATGGCCGCAACTGCCACGATCTGGAAAAGGGAAGAGAGGCTTGCTCCAAACCAGATAACGGAAGCCCATCCGACAAAAGCGGCCACAATCATTCTTACGGTTCCCGCGAGGACCGGGAGACGCACGCGTTTTGCTCCCTGGCTGGCGAAATAGAGTGCCAGTCCTAATCCAACTGCGCCATAGGCTGGAGCCACCGTTCGTAGATAGAGGGTACCCATTTCCTGTACATGCGGGTCGGATGTGAACAAGCTCATCCATTTCGTTGGAAACAGAGCGGCCACAATGCCAATGGTCTGCGTGATGCCAAAAGCAATAGCTGCGCCAACCCATGTCACGCGGCGCGCCCGTTCGATCTGGTTGGCTCCGATATTGATGCCGACCATGGTGACGATGGCGGTTCCAAGGCCGAAGATGATAGGGATCTGCAGATAATCAAGGCGCGACGCAATGCCGAACCCCGCGATAGCGTCAGCGCCGAAGTGGCCGACGGCGGCCGTCACGAAAGTGACCGTGAGATTGACCTGAACAGTGCCAACAGCGGATGGGAGGCCGACGCCCAATATATCTGCGAACAATCGACCTTGCAGTGGAACGATCCTGAGCTTTAGCGGGCTACCCGACGAGCGCAGGTAAAGCGAAAGCACCAATGCTGCGACGATGTAATATATCAAGATTGCCGCACCGCCGCCTGCAACGCCGAGCTTCGGAAATGTTCCCCAGCCGAAAATCAAAGCTGGCGACAGGGCGAACAGAAGAACGGCGCCAGAGATGATCACGAGCGCCGGAATATTCACGTTCCCTGCGCCGCGCAGGGCAGCCGGAAGCAGAGCAGTGATCCAGATCGGAATGGAGCCTATGAACACCATTCCTGAATAGGTAAGCGCGGCCTTAAGGGTCGCTCCCGTCCCGCCCATCGACCGATAAAGCATCGGTCCAAACAGGATTGCAATGACTGAGAGGACGGCTCCAAGAACCGTGGCGAGGACAATTGAATGCCAGACAATCGCATCCGCATCGGCTTGGCGATTGGCCCCGAGGGCGCGCGCAACGGCCGAAGAAACTCCTCCTCCAATCCCGCCATTCGCCATCATCTGCATCAGCATGAGCACCGGAAAGACAAGGGTAACACCTGCTAAGGCCTCCGTGCCAAGAAAGCTGATGAAGTAGGTTTCTGCAATTCCGACAAAGGTCTGGACTATAAGAACCACCATTGTGGGCAATGCCAACCTGAGCAACGTGGAGGTGATCGGGCCATCCAGAACGCCGAGGGGCGCTCTCGGCAAGACTTTCAGGGCAGGAGTGTCTTTCGGGCTGCGCATGTTGGTCACGGCTGGTCCTTAGCGAAATTTGACACCCGATGTCGAGCTAGGCCACGCTTAGCCATCATGATATCGCTCAGCGGCGGATGATTTGTATTCCCGGGATGAGAGAATAGATTATGATTGACATCAAAATCACATATAGAGTTCGGGCGCAATCTAAAAATTCGGCGCGTTATTCGGATCCGGCGAAAGGTCTGATTTGGAACCTTCGGCAATAGCAATGATCGAAAGTCGGGCCTTACAATTTAGCTTCCGCTTGCAATGACCGAATGCAATAAAGCCGGATGCTACACGACTTCCGGCTTCATCCCGGCGATATCAAGAGCGTCATGCCCTCCGTTCAGAAAGAGAGATCACTTCTGCCGGTTGCCGCAACCCGGTTGCAACGACAGAAACCCTCAGTCGCCCTTCAAGTGTTTCGTTAAAAGTCGCGCCGACGACGATGTTTGCGTCAGCGTCGACCTCCTCGCGGACGCGTGTGGCTGCTTCGTCGACGTCAAAAAGCGTCATATCCGGCCCGCCGGAGATGGAGACGAGTAGTCCCCTCGCTCCTCTGACCGACGTGTCATCGAAAAGCGGATTGGCAATCGCTGCCTCTGCAGCAACTCTGGCGCGGCTGTCCCCCGCCGCTTCGCCCGTGCCCATCACCGCTCGACCCATATCGCGCATCACCGACCTTACGTCAGCGAAATCCAGATTGATCAACCCTTCTTTGACGATCAGATCGACAACGGAGCTGACGCCCGCGTGAAGAACGCGATCGGCCATTTCAAAGGCGTCGGCGAAGGTTGTCTTGGCATCGGCTATCCGGAAAAGGTTCTGATTGGGAATTACGATCACCGTGTCGGTGCTTTCGCTGAGACGCTCGATCCCCTGCCGTGCCGTCCGCATTCGATGTGTACCCTCGAAGGCGAATGGCATGGTGACGACACCGACCGTCAGTATGCCCGCCTTCCGCGTGGCCCGAGCGATGACGGGCGCTGCGCCTGTTCCAGTGCCGCCTCCCATGCCCGCGGTGACAAAACACATGTGCGTTCCGGCCAGGTGGTCCATAATCTCGTCGATCGATTCTTCCGCTGCCGCCTGTCCGATCTCGGCCAGAGATCCGGCGCCAAGCCCTTCGGTGACCGCCAGGCCAAGCTGGATAAGCCGCGGTGCCTTTGACGTCGACAGAGCCTGGGCATCGGTGTTTGCAACGGTGAATTCTACCCCGACCAGATTCTGTGTGATCATATTGTTGACAGCATTACCTCCGCCGCCACCGACGCCAATGACGGCGATCCTGGGCTTGAGGTGTGTTATGTTCTGGATAGTAACCTCCGTTGGTTTCATGGAAGGCCAGCTCCTGGGCAAAGATAAAGGTTTGATGATGCTGCGAAGGTGGTGATGAACCATCACCCGCTGGAGGGTGTCCGGCGACTGCTTTCCGTCGGCCAGCGTCGAAAAAGTGCGCTGGCATTGACCCCTCCAAAACCGAAGCCGTTGGATATCGCGTATTCAGTGTCCACGCGGCGCGCTTCGTTTGCGACGAAATCGATGCCGTTCGCCTCCGAATCCGGTGTATTCAAATTCAGGGTCGGTGGCGCGACCTGGTTCTTGAGCGCCAAAATCGTGAAGATGGCTTCCAGGCCTCCGGCCGCGCCAAGCAGGTGTCCTGTTGCCGACTTCGTTCCGCTGACGGCGACAGAATTTCCGTTGCCGAATAGACCCTTGATAGCCCTGATTTCTCCGAGATCTCCCACCGGTGTCGAGGTGGCATGTGCGTTCAGGTGACCGACGTCATGAGGGGCCACGCCGGCTTGCGCGATGGCAAGCTCCATTGCCCTGCGCGCCCCGCTTCCGTCCTCGGGACCGGAGGTGATGTGGTGGGCGTCGGCTGTCGTGCCGTATCCGACAAGTTCGGCAATCGGGGTGGCGCCGCGAGCAAGAGCGTGGCTCAGTGCTTCGATCACGAGTATGCCCGCTCCTTCGCCCATAACGAAGCCGTCACGCGACGTGTCGAAAGGACGCGACGCCTTGTTCGGCGTTTCGTTGAAACCGGTCGACAGCGATCTCGCTGCGGCGAAACCGCCCAGACTGACGATGTTCATGCAGGCTTCCGTTCCGCCGCATATGGCAATGTCGGCTTCATTGGATCGAATAAGCCTGGCGGCATCGCCGATAGCCTGAACGCCGGCAGCGCATGCCGTCACAGGCGCGCCGAGAGGGCCTTTGAAGCCATGGCGGATTGAGACTTGCCCGGCTGCGAGATTGACGAGAAAGGACGGAATCGTGAAGGGCGAGAGGCGGCGCACCCCGCGTTGATCGACGGTGCGGACGGCCTCGGTTATTGCCGGAAAGCCACCGATGCCGGACGCGATGATCGTCGCTGTTCTGAGCCTGTCTTCATTCGACGCCGGCTTCCAGTTCGCTTGCGTTAGCGCCTCTTCTGCGGCTGCCAGCGCGAAAATGATGAACCGGTCGACCTTGCGTTGATCCTTTGGCGGCATGATCGTATCCGGATCGAAGCCTCCTTCAGGGTCTTCGTCCAGTGAGGGGACCACGCCTCCTATTTTCGCGGGCAGGTCTCCGACCACATCGTCACCCAGTCGCCGAATACCGCTTTGGCCCGCGAGAAGGCGTGACCAGGAAATATCGACATTTGCTCCAAGGGGGCTGACAGCTCCCATACCTGTGACAACGATGCGACGCATCTGCTTTCCACCTGTATTCGCATTAAAATAGGCATGCAATCGGCGTCTCGACCGACAATGGGTCAGGGCCTGCTCTCCAAACATGCAGCTTACTCAAAGACCTAAGACGCTCTCATCCTGCACAAGCGGCAGCCACATCTCGGCCCATGTCAGCGTCGGGGGCCTGGAGCCCGACATGGCTCTCAGGCAACATCGTCGCGATGCGCAATGCGCCTGACTTCGCCACTGGCTGCGTCGAGCACGCCTTGCGACAGGCTCTCGTCCTCGATGATGCGGGATAACGTAACGGCACCCACCATCAAAGACAGTATCGCCATCGCCTTATCGCTGGGACTTGCGCTGTCGGCGTCACCCATCAGTTCGTCCAACACCTCGAAGTGAGCTCGAATGCCATCCTCAAACGGACGCCTGACCTCTCTGCTTTGCCGAGCAGCATCCGCTCCCAGCGCCACAAGGGGGCAACCCTCTGCCTTCTCTCCTTTGTGATCCTTGGAGAGATAGAATGCCATGACAGCTTCCAGCGGATCGGAGGCGTCCGCGGCTGCGGTCGACCATCGTCTCGTGGCGCTTTCCAGTGCCCGCCTCGATGCAAGGGCGGCAAGATCGTCCTTCGACGCGAATTGCTTGTAGAACGCGCCCTGGGTGAGGCCGGCGCCCTTCATCAGGTCTTTCAGCCCAATCCCATCGAATCCATGCTCCCGGAAGAGCCGGCTTGCCGCGTTGATCACTGCTTCGCGATTTGCCTCTGCCTGAGCCCGACTGACTCTCATATCGATCTCCATTTAGATTTCACTTGACATCTATAACATATTTAGAGTTAGATCGCAATCTAAATTAACCGCTGTACCCGTCAACAAGGGTCAAATGACATGAACCGCAAAATTCTCCTCGCCTCTGTGGGCATATTGGTGGCCGCTGGCGCCACGGCGTTCGTTCTCCTTGCCGAATCTTCGGAAGGAAGAGCGCAAGCCGCAGACCCCCGCGTCGTGCCGCCGCTCGTCAGTGTGGTGGATGCAAAGAGGCCAGATACCACTGTGCGCACCTTCACCGGTACGATTGCCGCCCGTGTGCAAAGTAATCTGGGATTTCGGGTGCCCGGCAAGATCATTGAGCGCTACGTTGACGTTGGCCAGCAGGTCAAGGCGGGTCAGCCCTTGATGCGCATTGACGAGACCGATCTTAATCTGGCGCTTACCGCGAAACGCAACGCGGTCGCGGCGGCTCAAGCCGTCTTGACCCAGGCGCAAGCTGACGAGAGACGCTACGCCGCCTTGGTGAAAAACGGGTTGGCGGCCGCTTCTCCGCAGCGTTACGAGCAAGCAAAGGCTGCGTTGGACACAGCAACCGCGCAACTCGCGGCAGCGGAAGCCGATGCCAGGGTCGCCGAAAACGCGGCGACTTACTCACTGCTGATCGCCGATACCGATGGCACCGTCGTCGAAACGCTTGGGGAGCCGGGCCAAGTTGTCGCGGCTGGGCAGACAGTCATCCGGCTCGCCCAGGCCGGGCCTCGTGAGGCACTGGTCTGGCTACCGGAATCCATTCGGCCGCAGATTGGGGACGAGGCCGAGGCGAGCATCTATGGAAGCGAGAGCCGGCAAGACAAGGCGCGGCTCCGGCAGATCTCGGATGCCGCCGATCCGCAAACCCGCACCTATGAAGCACGCTGGGTTCTGGATGGCGCCGCAGCCTCGGCCCCGCTCGGCGCGACAGTCACCATCAAAATCTCCAACGATACCGGCCAGGCGCATGCGGTGGTGCCAGTCGGCGCTGTTTTTGACGACGGCAGCCGAACTGGAGTGTGGATCTTTGACGAAAAAACATCGACCGTCCACTTCCGCCAGGTGAAGGTCGAGAAGATGGGTGAGGAGGTCGCGGTGGTTTCCAGCCTCAAGGCAGGCGAGCCCATTGTCGCTCTTGGAGCGCATCTCCTGCAGGACGGCGCCAGCGTCCGGACCACGACAGAACAAGCAGAGGCGGCCAACCAATGAACTTCAATCTATCCGCGCTCGCGGTTCGCGAGAGAGCCGTTACGCTGTTCTTCATCGTCCTGCTTGCCGCAGCCGGCGTCTATGCCTTCGCCAAGCTGGGACGGGCGGAGGACCCCTCGTTCACCATCAAGACACTGACCGTGACAGCCGTGTGGCCGGGCGCGACAGCGCGCGAGATGCAGGATCTTGTCGCCGAGCCTCTTGAGAAGCGCCTCCAGGAGCTCACATGGTATGACCGCGTCGAGACGACCACGCGGCCGGGATACGCTTTTCTGACCGTCACGCTGAAGGACAGTACACCGCCCACAGCGGTGGAGGAGGAGTTCTATCAGGCACGAAAGAAGCTTGGAGACGAGGCGCCAGACCTGCCCCAGGGCGTTCTTGGTCCCTTTGTCAACGACGAATATTCCGACGTTAGCTTCGGTCTCTATGCTCTAAAGGCCAAGGGCATGCCGATGCGCGACCTTGTGCGTCAGGCAGAGGTGATCCGGCAGGACCTTCTGCATGTGCCCGGCGTAAAGAAGATCAACATTCTCGGAGAACGGCCCGAACAGATCTTTGTTGAATTCTCCTTTGCCAAACTGGCCACGCTCGGAATTTCGGCACAGGATATCGCGGCCGCTTTGCAGCGGCAGAATACCGTGACGCCGGCGGGGTCGATCGATACGCGC
Organism: Rhizobium sp. ZPR4; assembly: GCF_040215725.1. Classification (NCBI taxonomy): domain Bacteria; kingdom Pseudomonadati; phylum Pseudomonadota; class Alphaproteobacteria; order Hyphomicrobiales; family Rhizobiaceae; genus Rhizobium; species Rhizobium sp. ZPR4. The sequence goes on along the minus strand of NZ_CP157969.1, from coordinate 401,582 downwards.
GGCCCGCAGGTGTTCATTCGTTTTAATGGTGCTTACGACAGCATCCAGGCTATCGCCGACACGCCGATCGTCGCGGGCGGACGCACGCTCAAGCTCTCGGATTTTGCAGAGATTCGCCGCGGGTATGAAGATCCGGCCACCTATCTCATCCGTCACAATGGCGAACCGGCCATTATGCTTGGCGTGGTGATGCAGCAGGGCTGGAACGGCCTGGAGCTCGGCAAAGCGCTGGAAGAAAGATCCGGCGCGATCGCACGGACCTTGCCACTCGGCATGACGCTCGCCAAGGTCAGCGACCAGGCCGTCAACATCCAGGAAGCCGTCGGCGAGTTCATGCTGAAATTCGCCATGGCTCTCGGCGTCGTGCTGTTTGTGAGCCTCATCAGCCTCGGCTGGCGCGTTGGTATCGTCGTCGCTCTGGCTGTGCCCCTCACACTTGCGGTTGTCTTCCTCATCATGTTGGAGACTGGCAGATTTTTCGACCGTATCACACTCGGCGCGCTCATCCTGGCGCTCGGTCTTCTGGTCGACGATGCCATCATCGCCATCGAGGTGATGGTGGTGAAGATGGAAGAAGGGATGGACCGCATCAAGGCGGCCGCCTATGCGTGGAGCCATACCGCTGCCCCCATGCTGTCCGGTACGCTGGTGACGATCATCGGGCTGATGCCGGTCGGCTTCGCCCGTTCGACCGCCGGCGAATATGCCGGCAACATCTTCTGGGTGGTGGGCTTTGCCCTCATTGTCTCCTGGATCGTCGCCGTGGTCTTCACACCCTACCTCGGAGTGAAGATGCTGCCGGCGATCAAGCCGATCGATGGTGGCCATCATGCCATCTACGACACGCCGAACTATCGCCGCCTTCGTGGGATGATCGCATTTGCGGTGCGACACAAGTTCGTCACCTGCGCGGTGGTCGGCATCGCTATGGGTGTGTCCGTCGTTGGCATGGGAGCGGTCAAGCAACAGTTCTTCCCGACATCGGACCGTCCCGAAGTATTGGTGGAGGTCCGCTTACCCGAGGGCACCAGTATCGAGACGACCACGGCGACAGTCGAGAAGCTCGAAGGATGGCTGCAGAAGCAGCCCGAGGCAAAGACCGTCACGAGCTATATAGGGCAGGGCGCTCCTCGCTTCTTTTTCGCGATGGCGCCGGAATTGCCGGACCCGTCCTTTGCCAAGATCGTCGTGCTGACGCCGGACGCCGAGACGCGCGAAGCGCTGAAGCAGCGCCTCCGCGCCGCAGTTTCGGAGGGGCTCGCTCCTGAAGCCTATGTGCGTGTCACCCAGCTCGTATTCGGTCCCTACACACCATTCCCGGTCGAGTTTCGCGTCATGGGACCTGATCCCAAGAAATTGTATGAGATATCCGAGAAAGCCCTCGAGATCATGAAGGGCGTGCCGGACGTCCGTCAGGCCAATCGCGATTGGGGCAACCGCACGCCAGTGCTGCGCTTCGTTCCTGATCAGGACCGGCTGAACCTGATCGGCCTTTCGCCGGCGGAGGCAGCCCAGCAGATGCAGTTGCTGTTGAGCGGCATTCCGATCACGCAGGTTCGCGAGAATATTCGCACTGTGCCCGTCATCGCGCGCAGTGCCGGCGAAAACAGGCTTGATCCGTCACGACTGGCAGACTTCTCGCTGATGAGCCGGGATGGCAGACAGGTTCCACTCGATCAGATCGGTCATTCCGAAATCCGGTTTGAAGAGCCGATCCTAAAAAGGCGTGATCGAACGCCTGTCATTACAGTCCGCTCGGACATCAACGAGGCGACACAGCCTCCGGAAGTCTCGCAACAGATTCTGAAGGCGCTTCAGCCGCTGATCGGCTCGCTTCCGGCCGGATATCGTATCGAGATGGGCGGAAACATCGAGGAATCCTTGAAGGCCAACGTTGCCCTCGTCCAGATCTTCCCGGCGATGATTGCCGCTATGCTGATCGTCATTGTCCTGCAGGTCCGCAGCTTGTCGACGATGACCATGGTGATGCTGACGGGACCACTCGGGCTTGCTGGTGTTGTTCCGGTCTTGCTGATCTTCCATCAGCCGTTCGGCTTCAATGCCATTCTCGGGCTGATCGGGCTTGCGGGAATTCTCATGCGCAACACCTTGATCCTGACCGAGCAGATCAAGGAAAACCAGGCGGCCGGTCTCGACGACTATCACGCCGTCATCGAGGCGACGGTGCAGCGGACACGTCCCGTCATGCTGACGGCACTCGCGGCCGTCCTTGCCTTCATCCCTCTCACCCACTCGGTATTCTGGGGGTCGATGGCCTACACGCTGATTGGCGGCACGGCGGTCGGGACGGTCATGATCCTGCTGTTCCTTCCCGCTCTCTATGCCACCTGGTTCCGCATCAAGCCGACTGAGGGAGCAACACATCATACGGAGCAAAATGCTCCGGAACTGCAACGCGCTATGGCCGCGGAGTGACATCATGTTTAGGATGTGTACTGACGCGACCGCCGCTAACGCGAAGGACAAAACGAACCGTTCAGCATCGATGGTCCGGGATGCCGGTTGGGGGCCTGATCGACAGGAACCGGAATTTCAGGAACAAGGGCCTTATTCCTCAGCTTTGGATGAAGCAACCTTGGCGCAAGGACGTGACCGCATCCTGGATGTTGCGGAAAGACACATTCGCCGTATCGGCCATCGCAAGACGACCGTTGCGGATATCGCGTCCGACCTGGGTACAAGCCGAGCGAACGTCTATCGCTTCTTTCCCACGAGGGCGGCGATCGACAGTTCTGTCTGTGGGCGTATCATCAAAGAGGTTGCTGAAACTGCCTTTGTCGTCGCACGAGCGGACGCGCCGGCGAGCAAAAAGCTCGCTGAGCTTTTGAACATCCTTCATCGGCATAGCAGAATGACGCTGATGGAAGAAAGACCCATTCACGAGCTGCTTGTCGCTGCTGCCAGCGAAAATTGGGGAACGATGAATGCACATGGTGAGCGCATCCGGGCAATCACGGAAGCGATTATCCGCCAGGGTCTGCAAACGGGTGAGTTCCGGGTGGACGATGCCGACCATGCTACCCGTGGAGTGATCACCGCATTCCTGCCGTTCTTCCATCCGGTTTTGCTTGAGCAGCGCGTTCAGGAGGGGGAGGACATGGCGGATGCAGTGCATGCGCAAATCCGCTTCATCATGCGAGCTCTCGGCACATCGGATTGGCGGCGTGCCGAGGCTTCGGAGGAAGGGCTAACCGCCTAGGCTCGTCCCATGGATCCTGATTCGCTATACGTGAAAGGATTCAAGTAGCGGGCTTCGGCCTGCCGCTTGCTGCCGCCAAATCGCAAGTCAGTTCCGAAACCAGCTACACGAACATCACGTTCCGGGTCGAACGATCAGGCAGGTCGACGTGCCGTGCGCATAGAGCTTGCCTTGCGGGTTCTCGATCCTGCCGTCCAAAGTGATGACTGTCCGACCGCGAGAGATCACCTTTCCGGTGATCCTCAATTCGCCGCAGTCGGCAGAAATTGGACGTACAAATTTAGCCGAGGTTTCTTGCGAAGGGCAAACCTCACCGGATGCCAAGGTAGTTTGCGCGGCAAGCGACATGGCAGTGTCGAGCATCGTCATGATCCATCCGCCGTGGACGGTATTCATCATATTGAGAAAACGCGCCTCCGGTCTGGCGAGAAGCTCAACGTGACCTTCGTCCGGCGGAAGAAGTGTGAACGGCAACAGATCCGCCATCGGCGGTCGAGGGAGGGTTCCCTGTGAAAGGCCGGTCACAAACTCGAAACCATTCATCAGCGTAGTGCCAGGCAAGGAACCTCTCCTCGTTTGCTCGATCGTCAATCATAGCGCGCCCACCTCGTAGCGGCCTCGAACACAATGCGACGCGATGGCGCTAAGCATGTTGCAATGTCGGGGGCGGTCATTAATCAACCGAACAACGGCTCTGCACGCGCACCTCCGACCGTTGCAGCCGCAACCGGCACGCTCGAACGCATCACTTCAATGAAAATGCACCCAAAAACAGCCGGCGCCTCAATTTATATGTTGATCGACATCCAAAATCAAGTTAGATTGCGATCGAAATCTAATCGGAATGTTGTGCAAAGCAAAATGTGAAACCCCGATCTGACAAAAAAACAAAAAATCGGGCCTCGTTGAAAGCTTCCCTGCACTCGTTCGCGCAAACCTCAGGAGCATGCATGTCCAATCAGAAAGTCGTCGTAATCACCGGCGCATCATCCGGAATAGGCGAGGCCACGGCGCGCCTTCTCGCACAAAATGGCTTCACGGTGTTCGGGGGCGTACGCAACCCGAACCGTGTCAATTCAATCCCCGGCGTGCGCTTCGGAACCGTTGACGTCAACGATGACACATCGGTTACGAACTTTGTGGAATGGGTTCTGTCCGAAGCAGGTAAGATCGACATTCTGATCAACAATGCCGGCGTTTCGCTGGTCGGCCCCGTCGAGAACACCTCAACTGCGGAAGCCCAAAGGGTATTCGATACCAACGTATTCGGCCCTTTACGCATGATCCGGGCCGTTTTGCCATCCATGCGAGCTCTCCGGAGTGGACTCATCATCAATGTCAGCTCGGTTTTGGGCTTCCTGCCTGCACCGTTCATGGGACTATATGCCAGCAGCAAGCATGCGCTTGAGGGGCTGTCGGAGTCGCTGGACCACGAAATCCGCGAGTTCAACGTCAGGGTCGTGCTGCTCGAGCCCACCTTCACCAACACGAAGCTCGACGTCAACGCGGCACATACGGAGGCCCCCTTGGGCGTCTATGAAACACAGGCCTATGCGACCATCGAGACGGTTCAGGCGCAGATCAAGTCAGCACCGTCACCGCAGGCGGTAGCTGCAAAAATCCTAGCGGCCATCAACGGTCCGTATCGCATGCGTCAACCGGCGGGCGGTCAAGCGACGCTTCTCAGCCGCTTGCGCAGATTCATGCCGGCGAACGCGGTCGATAAGAGTTTGCGCAAGACATTCGGCTTCGGCAAGTGACGGGCGCGTCCCCAAGCTTTTGCTGAAGCTACCAAATCTTTCACCTCTGACATCGCATCGCTCTGCACCTTCGCCGGCGACAAATGGCTGACGTTGATATGTTTGCGAGGCGATGTCACGCTGTTTTACCGGAGCCAGACGAGACATCTGTCAGCGAACTTACGCCGTTGCGCCGGTTACGGCTTTCCACTGCGCCATTGCGCGGATGCGATGAATGTGGGTGGCGAGAGCGGAGCGTTGCTGACGCGGCGGCACGAAGACATTTCTGACTGCGGAAAAGACCGCGATGAAACGTTGCAAGCCGCCGACCAATCGAAATCGCTGCATTATCCGCTCTCGTTTTCGAAGGGGGCACGTGAGAATTCTCAGCGCAATTGTTCAGGCCTTTGTGCGATCGATGTTCGACGCCGGGCATCATATCCCGTCTTGCCGATCCGTACGAGCACAGTTTATCCGTGACGATGCGCTTCGGCGAAAGGCCCTGTTTCTTCATCAGCCTAAGCAGCAATCGCTTGGCAGCCTTGGTATCGCGACGAGTCTGGACAATCTCGTCGAGAACATAGCCGTCCTGGTCAACGGCGCGCCAAAGCCAATGTTTCCGGCCGCCGATGGAGATCACCACCTCGTCCAGATGCCAGATGTCCTCTCGCGACGGCTTCTTTCGGCGCAGCCGCTTCGCGTAAGCCGCACCGAATTTGCGACCCCATCGCCGGATCGTTTCATAAGAAACGACGATGCCGCGCTCCAACAACATTTCCTCGACCAGCCGCAAGCTCAAGGGGAACCGGAAATACAGCCAGACCGCATGAGCGATGATCTGACGTGGAAAACGGTGGTTCTTGTAACTGATCGTCGGTTGGCTCATCCCGCCCAACTATCCGCCAACCCTTAAGCCATCAACAACGTGACATCGCCGGCCGACGGCTTGCTGTCGCGCGTCGTACCGCCCTTGGGGATGACTTGAGTATCCTGCGCGCTTGCGGTGTAATAGCCGCGAAGGAAACGTTGATGGAAAGGGCCGTCATCAGAGCGGCAAGTCTGTTCGTCGTCTTCATGATTTTCTCTCTTTTTGCTGTTGAGCGGAGGGCGGCGTGTTTCCGCCGCTATAGGACGAACAAGATAACAGGCCTCGTGTTCCGGCGTTGGGCCTTCAGTCGCATGGGCATGCGACTGAAGGCCTGCCGTGGGCTTCCAGCGTTCTGCAGCGCAGTCTCTCCTGTAGCGAAACTTCCGCTGACTTTGTCGTCCGGGTGCAACTTTTGATCATTCCAAGCGGGCTGTTTGGAGGAACTTTGCAACGTGATCGGCATTCCTTTCTTTGTTGTTTGCGTCCTGAAACAGTCTGGAATCCCGTTGAAGGAGATCACTGTGATCAAACCCCTCATTTTATTCGGCCTTGCGTTGATGCCGACGGCGGCTTTCGCGCAATCTGCCGATCTTGAAGCAACCTGCAAAATCGTGGCTAAAAACTTCTTCCTGTCGGAGAGCCTTACAATTGGCGCCATCCAATCCTTTCCGGAACTGAAGCCGCCTGGTGTGCGGATGGCCTATTCTACTCGTCAGGGAACGTCGCCTGCGGAAATGACCGACACGTTCGAATGCGAATTCGACAAGCCCGACAAACCTCATAATCTTGCTAAGTTCTGCATATCAACCATCTGTTATGCGCCTAATGACAGCGATGCCGACCGCAAGCGACGGTTCGAAGAGATGCGTATTCTTTTGCAACGAACGGAAAAGTAGTCACGGAGTCGAGGAAGCTACGAAGCGGCGTTGCGCCATCGACGGACATCACGCCCGCTTGAGATATCGCCAGGTTGCGATGCTGCCAAAGAGCTGAATGCTACCGCCGCAAAGCATGGCAATGATGAAGCCGAGGGTGGGTTCTCGGAGGAATGCGTAGACCGATCCAAGCGCTGCCACGCCGATCGTTGCGCCGACCATGCGAGCGACGTTGATCAGTGCGCTTGCTGTTCCGGCGCGTTCACGGGCGACGCTGGAAACTGCAACTGCGGTAAGAGGTCCGGTCGCCATCCCCATTCCGATACCGGTCAGAAGCAAACCGAATTCCTCGGCGATCAACAGGCTGTCGGCAAACGCGATACCGAGCGCTATGTTCCCCAATCCTATTGTCGCCAGCCCGATGCTAATAGTGTGCCTTTTTCCCAGATATTCTGAAAACAAGCCGGAGAAAGGTGCGATCGCCACAAAACTGAGCGCCATCGGCAGGAGTGCCAGTCCGACCCCGGTTGGAGCCAGCCGCCCCAGACTGAGGGACGCGAGTGGGAACAGAAAAAGAGTCCCATACATGCCGAACGTCATTGCGGCCGTTCCGGCCATCGCACCGTTGAACTGCCCAGTGGAAAACATCGATACCGGCATGAGAGCTTGCTGACCCAGGCGCCGTTCCACCACAACGAAGAGCGCCAGCAAACCGAAGCCGCAAAGCGCCAGCAGGATGGTCCAGACGACCGGAAAATGCGAGGACTGAATTGCTGCAAGCGTGATGCCTGCCAGGGAGACTATGCCCAACAACTGCCCAGGCGCATCGAAGGTTCTTCCCTCCCGGTCCGCACTTTCCGGAACCCAAAGCAATGCACCGATAGCGGCCATCACACCGATCGGGACGACGACGAGGAAGACAGCGCGCCATCCGAAACTGTGGATCAGATACCCGCCAAGGCTTGGCCCGATGGCAAGCGACATGCCATTGCAGCCGGCCCAGATACCCAACGCTCGGCCTCGAATCCGCTCGTCAGGATAGATCACTCGAATGAGCGAAAGCGAGGCTGGTATCAGGAGGGCCGAACCCAAGCCCGTTACCGCTCTGGCGCCGATCAGGATAGCGGTCGTTGAAGCCAAGGCGCATCCAAGGCTTGCGATTGTGAAGACGATGCAGCCGATCATGAAAATCAGGCGGCGTCCGTAAAGGTCGGCAAGTAGGCCGCCGCTGATGAGGAGGGCGGCGTAGACAAGGTTGTAGGCATCGACGACCCATTGCAATTGTGTCACCGAAGCCTGAAGGCTCTTGCCGATCGGCTGAACCGCCAGGTTGACAACCGATGTGTCGACTTGCGCAACGATCACGCCCAGGCAAAGAACGGTGAGGGAGGCGGGGTAAAACTTCGAGTGTGGCGTATCGTGCTGTGTCTGCGATTGCATGACGTTTCCTCTCGGAAGCAAACGCAGGGCGGTTTGATTGGTTTCGCTTTGAAGGTATCGAAGTGTTTGGACAGCCTGCATCGATCCTCGATTGGCATGAAAAGCCAATGCCTTGAACTGCAGATCCATGCATTGATGAGGTCAATCATCGTCGAGATTTCGTATTATTATAACGACGCTCCGATCCCGCCCGCCCAAATTAGGTAACGTTGATGGACGGCAGGAAGGACATGACTTCGTTGCGTCGCCGTGGTGCCAATATCTCGATTTCCTGTTTCCAGAAGGTCTCGGCTTCGGGTGAGTCCTGCTCCCAGCTTTGAGTCGACAGGATATTGTCGTCCATGACCAAAAGCCTGTGCCCGCCGAGCCGAAGATATTCGTTTGCAAGCTCCTGTGCGTTGTTCTTCATGACCGTGCTCCTCGATTGGCCCGTGTAGGCCGACACGGCCCGAGAGCCGTGTAAGTTTCGTTATTGTTGACAGTTTTTGTTCGTCGTGTTGTCGCTCGACTGACTGCCCTGCATGCCATTGCCCTGTGTCGTGTTCTTACCGGTTTTCATGGCGTTGCAATCCTGCGACTGGCCGTTGGAATTCGGGGCGCCGTTCGTACCGGTCGAGCCGTTGTTCGTGGTGCCGCCATTTCCGTTGGACGTGCCGCCGTTCTGCGAACCCGTACCGGCACCATGGCCGCTGCCGGAGCCGCCGGTGTCCGTGCCGCCTGAGCCGGACTGCTGCGCCATGACGGCCGTGGTCATGCCGATCGACAAGGCACAGACTGCGATCATTTTCATCAACACGAAACATTCCTCTCTTCAGTTTGCCGTCTTCGAACTCGGCAATGGAGCGGTTGTTTCCAAGCTTTTTGGATTTTTGTTCTCGAAGGGATCAGCCGTATCGAAAGATGCCCCTGCGGGAACAAGCTGATCCCCCGCAAGTTGGGTGTCTTTTCCATCAGAGAGCTAACCATGTCTTCTTACAAGGATCGTCCTGTCATCAGCGACTTTCAATATCCAGGCGAGGCCCCCGGTGGGGACTCGTTCATGGGAACGATCAACAATGAACTTGCAGACAAGGGCTTTCTCGTCACAAGCACGGACGAGTTCGTCAGTTGGGCGCGCACCGGCTCGCTGATGTGGATGACGTTCGGCCTTGCCTGCTGCGCCATCGAGATGATGCAGATGTCCATGCCGCGCTATGACGTGGAACGTATTGGCGCCGCGCCGAGAGGCAGTCCGCGGCAGTCAGATCTGATGATCGTCGCGGGCACCCTTTGCAATAAGATGGCGCCGGCGTTGCGCAAGGTTTATGATCAGATGCCCGAGCCGCGTTATGTGATCTCGATGGGCTCATGCGCCAATGGCGGCGGTTATTATCACTATTCCTATTCGGTGGTGCGTGGCTGCGATCGGATCATCCCCATCGATATCTATGTGCCCGGCTGTCCGCCAACCGCCGAGGCGCTGCTTTATGGCATTTTCCTCCTCCAGCGCAAAATTCGCCGCAACGGCACGATCGAGCGATAGACCAATACTGGCAGATCTCACTCTGGTTACGCTTCCATGCTTATTTAGGTTTTCATGGAACAAGCTCAGGGTGCAGCCGTTCCCTTACGAGATGCAAAGAACATCTAAACCCCGAGATCGCTAGGAAGCATCCCGGCATCGCAATCGGTATGGCTGACAACAAGTCTGCTTACATCAAAATCAATCAAGGCTCTCTCCGACGCCCGTAGGGCACCGGTGTCGGTCTAGTGCGTTTGGCGGCAGCCGAACCACGCATTGCGCATCAATGCGGGCAGTGTCGTTGCGCGCGTTTTTCAAGGAGAAAAGTTGTGACCGATAGCCCGAGCACAGCCGGTCTGCAAAACGAAATAGTGGAGCTTATTCCGGCCCTTCGCGCATTCGCGCGCACATTTCATAGAAACGCCAACGACGCCGATGATCTGGTCCAGGAAACCCTTGCGAAGGCGCTGGCCAATCTCAATCAATTCGATCAGGGCACTCGACTGAAGTCCTGGCTGTTTACGATCATGCGCAATACGTTCTGTACGAAATTCCGCATCGCCAAGCGCGAGGCTCCCGGTATCAAGAAATGCGTTTCCGGCGCTGGGGCGGCCCCGCCATCGCAGGAATGGACCATAAGAGCCAAGGAAATGGAAGAGGCGTGTAATCTGCTGCCGGAGCCTTATCGCGTCGTGCTCGAATATGTGGTCATCGAAGGACGCTCCTATGATGCTGCCGCCGAGAAATTTGGCTGTGCGATCGGGACGGTAAAAAGCCGGCTCAGTCGAGCTCGGCAGCAGTTAGCAGCCCACCTTGATGAAGACAGGCATTGATGAGGCCCGCCCTTCTCCTCATTGTACTGCGTCGCAATGCGCGGCGCTAGGTATCCTTGTCTGGGGTGCCGAACAGTGCCTTGGCAATATGCTCGAGGGCGACTGGCCTCTTGGATAATACAAAACCCGTAAATTTCATGCTTGCATCGATTGGCTCTCCGCCAAGAGCGAAGAGATAGGGAATCTTTTGCCTGTCGAGCCGTTCAACCAGGGGAAATACCTGTTCCGGCTCGAGATTCAGGTCGAGTATCGCCGCGTCCACGTCATTCGCCTCGATGAGATCGGACGCATATTCGAGATTATGGATTGGACCAACTATCATTGCCCCGAGCTCACGCAGTTTTTGGCGCACCTCGTCGGCTAGAAAGTAACCGCTCTCTGCCACCAGGAGCCGTTTCCCCGAAAACATCTGACAAAAGAGAGGTGCTGAACCGTCCATTTCTCGATCCGGATTGAGCCCTGCTTATAGGCGTCGGCGCGTGAACCGAACGTGAACCATGGCTCGCGTGCGGCAACGGCTGGCTTTGTAAGCTCATCAAGAGGGGCCTTAGGTGAGCAGGAATGAGAGGAAATCCTTACCCTCAGATACGAACAAATGCCGTCGGCAAAGGTTTCCAGATTTGATGCGATAATTCCTGGAAAGCAGTCCCGGACAGGGTCGGTTTCGGGAACAAACAGCAGCGCATATGGTTCGAGCCCAGGAGAGGGGCATCCACGACACGGGAGGGCCAGATGCATAATGTGATTGATGTGGAATTCAAAATGCTCTGGTCGATGCCAGTCTGCCTTGCGACCAGCAGTCGAGACAACTGTCTGATCCAGGGGCCGGAGGACGCGATCCATTTCCTGTCACGGCGATGGCCTTGCGAGCGGAGTACTTCCTACGCGCGTGCGACAGAAAGATGCATTGCGGCGGTTTCGCACAAAATCCCCGTCGAGGCATCGCGAGCCGCTTTTGTGATTGCCTGCCTCGACGCGCGCTTGATGCCGGGAAGGAGGCCGTCGTGAAGACGAGCAACGATGATGCGATTTCAGAAGAGGACGCCTACGAGCTCGGCCGGAAGGCCTTTGAAAAGGGAGCGAGCAGTGACCACAACCCATTTCCAAAGGATGATCATCGCTGCGATCAATGGGCGCATGGATTTATGGATGCGCAAAAGATCCGCAGCGATCAGCACGTGCCTGGCCATCCGTCAGACTAACAGGGTCCGATCGCCGGGGTGCAGCACGCATTCTACGCTCGATGCGCGAGTGGCGCGTCTTGCTCCCACATCAGCAGAAACTTTCGCGTGACGGCCGGTAGATTGTCATCGAGCCATTTGGCCATGGCCTGCTCTTCGACAAGGCTATCCTGCAGCGCGCTTTTTGCCTCGCCAAAATTTCCGGCATCGGCGATCGTCAGTAACGATTTATACGTGGCGATCTCGTAGTTCTCGAACGCGAAGTCGCCAAATGCGTCCTTCAATACCGCGTCGCCCGAGCCAGTATAGCTCATCACCGTCGTCGGCGTGGTGTAGGACAGGATCATGTCCTTGAGGTCGAGATAATTCGCGTCCATATCCTTGAGGATGTGCTCAAGTCGGCTGATTTGATCTTCCGTCTCGTCGATATGCTGCTCAATCTTTGCCGCCACCTCCGGATAATGTTCCAGGCGTGACAGTTGCGGTCTCATTATCCCCAATGCCTGATTTTCCATCGCATAGGCATTGCGAAGGCCGATGACGAACATGTCGTGAATCTCAGTCTGTGCCATGGCATCCTCCATTGGTTGGCGGTCATTGCCCGGCAACCTCCCGAACAACGGGGGCACACCGGTTTTCCGTGATCGTCGAACGTGAATGCTTGCCGATATCAGCCGCTGCGTTCCCTCTCGTTGAGTTCGATCTGGCCTTTTTCGGCCAGGATCGGCAGGGCGATATTATGCTGCGCCTCGTTCATCTCTTGCACGGTCACCAGCGTTCCCCCGCGTTCCAGAGCGGCCGCATAAGCTGCGCGCTGTTCTTCATGGAAGAACATGCCCGTTAGGGCGTCCAGAAAACCGATGTGATCGATTGGGGCGGTATCTGGTCGATTGCCTGGCGTCATGGTGATCGCATCCCTGGGGATGCCGGCCTCCATCAGTGCCTGGGCGGCGGCCTCCGCATCATATTCGTCGTCGAAGAATGCGCTGAGCGCGAAGGAGCCGAGTTTGCTTTCGCTGGTCATCACGATCTTTCCTTTTCGGTGTTCCTATTGCCCTAACGAATGCCAAGGTGGTGAGTTCCCCGAGTCGCGAGCTTGCAATGCATGGAACAAACAGAACGGCGGTTAGTTGATCGTCGGAGATGCTGAAACCATTGCGAGCCCCCCAATGCTCGAAAACCTTCCTTCGACGGGCGCAGGCCCTTCGCTAGCGTACGAACACGCAGATGCCGATAGACTCGGTGAGCTGCGTGAGAATGCGCAATCATGCAAGCGATGCGAACTTTATCGCAACGCCACTCATCTCGTCTTTGGCGAGGGACCCGACACGGCCGACATCGTGTTGGTTGGGGAGCAGCCCGGCGACAAGGAAGATCATGCCGCCCGGCCTTTCGTCGGCCCGGCAGGCCAGTTACTCGATCGCTGCCTTGAAGAGGCGGGCGTGGATAGGGAGCGTTGCTACGTCACCAACGCCGTCAAGCATTTCAAGTACCAGATGCGCGGCAAGAAGCGCCTGCACGCAAGGCCGAATGCCGGGGAAGTGCAGCGTTGCGCCTGGTGGCTCGGCGCGGAACTCGAACTCCTGAAGCCGAAGCTGGTGGTCGCACTCGGCGCAACGGCCGTATCCTCGCTGCTCGGCTCGAAGGTGCGGGTCCTGCGCGACCGCGGCCGTATCCTGCATCCGTCTACGAAGTTCGACGTTCTCGTCACCATCCATCCCTCAGCGCTTTTGCGGATGAGGGAAGTGGACGAAAGGGAAAAGAACCGACTCGCCTTCGTTCAGGATCTGAAAAAGATCCGGCGCTTTCTGCGCCACTGAAACCCTCTCTGCCGGCCATCGGACGCCAGCGCTACGAGGACAACATGCAAAGGTCATGTCATGGCTGACAATCAACCCTCGACTATGGATCAGCGGCCGGATAGGCCGAGACAGCAGGCTTTTGACGAGACTGATCGTCGAAAGGAGACGGAGCGAGAGCCCAAGCGAGCTTCTCTCCTTCGCCGCCATCCATGGTGGATCGTGTTCGGCGTTGCGGTATTGATAGCCCTGATCGTCGCTTCATGGATCGTCTGGAAGATCTATTTCTATCCCTATGAAACGACGGATGATGCCTTTATCGACGCTCGCAGTTTCGCAGTCGCCGCCAAGGTTTCCGGCTACGTGGCCGAGGTCCCTGTGACGGATAACCAGCACGTCAAAACGGGCGATGTCATCCTGAGGATCGATCCGCGCGATTATCAGATCGCGCTCGATCAGGCGAACGGACAGGTGGAGGTGGCAAAGGCCTCCATTGATAGCGCCAGCGCGCAGATCGAAGCGGCGAGCGCCTCCGTCGACGTCGCAAGGGCGCAGCAGAATTCCGCGAGCGCGGCTCTGCAATTTGCGCAGCAGGAATCCAATCGCCAGCAACAACTGGTCAAGACCGGTTCCGGCAGCGTGCAGGCAGTGCAGCAGGCGGCGGCAACCCTGCAGCAGGATCAGGCGAGCCTTGCCCAGATGCAGGCGAATATAACCTCGGCGCTAAAGAACAAGGCGGTTTCGGAAGCCCAGAAATCCAGTGCGCTCGCAAGCCTGAAACAGGCGCAGGCGCAGGTGGAAGAGGCGCAGCAGAATCTGAACTATACGAGGATAACCGCCGCCCAGCCGGGCCGCGTTGTTCGTCTCACCGGCGCCAAGGGGCAGTTTATCGATGCGGGGCAGGCAATCTCGACCTTCGTTCCCGACGAGGTCTGGATCACGGCGAACTTCAAGGAGACGCAGCTCACCGACATGCGGCCGGACCAGCCGGTGGATCTGACGATCGACGCCTATCCGGATCATACGCTCCGCGGCAAGGTTGCGTCTGTCCAGCCAGGTTCAGGCACGGCCTTCTCGCTGCTGCCGGCCGAGAATGCGACTGGCAATTACGTCAAGGTCACGCAGCGCGTGCCGGTGAAGATTGTCGTCGACAGATGGCCAGCAGATGTCGCCATCGGTCCCGGCATGTCCGTGGTGCCGACCGTGACCGTGCGCCCGAGACATTGACATGAGCGGGGCAAGCGCAACGGCCGGCGGAGCCGGAGCATCCTCCACAGGCGCAACGAATCCCTGGCTGATCGCCATTGTCGTATCGCTGGCGACCTTCATGGAGGTGCTCGACACGACGATCGCCAATGTGGCGCTGCGCTATATTTCCGGAGGCCTTGCCGTCAGCTCCGATGAGGCCTCCTGGGTGGTGACGACCTATCTCGTCTCGAATGCGATCGTGCTCGTTGCCAGCAGCTACTTTTCCGAGCGCTTCGGGCGACGGCGCTTCTATCTTCTGTGCCTTGCCACCTTCACGATTGCTTCGGTTCTGTGCGGCCTATCCTGGAATCTGGAGACATTGCTGATTTTCCGGATGATCCAGGGCTTCGCCGGTGGCGGCATGGTGCCGACGTCGCAAGCTATTCTTGCCGACGCATTTCCTTCGTCAAAGCGCGGTCAGGCCTTTGCCCTCTTCGGTGTCGCCGTTGTCGTCGCCCCGGTTATCGGGCCGACCTTGGGCGGCTATCTCTCCGACAATCTGTCGTGGCACTGGTGTTTTCTCATCAACGGTCCCGTTGGCATATTCGCGTTTGTGTTAGTCTATGCGCTGCTGAAGGAATCGTCACAGACGCGGCGCAAGCGCGAGGAGTTTCGCCGAGAAGGAGTGCGCTTCGACATTATCGGCTTCCTCCTCGTCGCGACTTTTCTCGGATCGTTGGAGCTCGTCCTGGATCGAGGCCAGACGGATGACTGGTTCGGTTCCACATTCATCATCGCAATGACCGGGATATGTGTGCTGGCCTTCGCTCTCGCCATTCCATGGGTTCTGACAAGGGCGAACCCCATTATCGACGGATGGCTGCTCGGCACCCGGCAATTTGGATCCTGTTTCATCGTCATGATGGCGACCGGTGCGATCCTGATCGCAACGACGCAGTTCCTTCCAGAGGTCGTGCAGCAGAACTACGGATATACGGCGACCTGGGCCGGCCTGGCACTTTCGCCGGGCGGTCTTGTGACCATGGTCATGATGTTCGTTGCCGGCCGCGTGAATTCCCTGGTTCAGCCGAAATATCTGATCGCCATCGGCGCGGCGATCATCGCCGTATCGATGTGGCAGCTGACGCGGCTCTATCCCGGCCTGAACTTCGGTTTCTTCGTCTGGTCGCGTCTCTATATTGGGCTCGGCCTACCGCTGATCTTCATTCCGATCACGTCGGCCTCCTATTATGGCTTAAGACCGGATCAGACCAACCAGGCGTCGGCCATGATCAACGCCGCCCGTAATATTGGTGGTTCGATCGGCGTGTGCATTGCCTCAAATGTGCTCGCGCATCGTGAACAATGGCATCAAAGCCACCTGGTCGAGCACATCACGCCGTCCGCACCCGCCTATCATGAGACACTGCAGATCATGACGCGCTATTTCGCCGAGAGGAGTGCGACGATGCCGGATGCGAAGTCGCAAGCGACCGCCTGGATCGGACAACAGGTGCAGACCCAGGCGAGTTTTCTTGCCTATATCGATGTGTTCCATGTGTTGATGCTGATCGTGCTTTGCGCCATCCCGCTCGCCCTGATCCTCAGCAATGTCGATCTCAAGGAGGGCGGCGGTGGCGGCGTGCATTGATCCTGAGCTAACGACTGTCCTCTCCGTGGAACCATGCCTCTCGGTGATCGTTCCTTTCCTATTGGAGGAGAGCTTATGGCGCCGCGGTCATTTTGGAAAGGCTACCTCAAACTGTCTCTCGTGACGTGTCCCGTCGCCATGACGCCTGCGATCACCGACAATGAGAAGATTCGCTTCCACACGCTGAACAGAAAGACAGGCAACCGCGTGGTCAGCCGCTATGTCGATTCCGTCACGGGCAGCGTGGTCGACGAAGACGACGAGGTGAAGGGATATGAGCGCGGCGAGGATGACTATGTGATGCTCGAGGATGACGAACTCGATGCGGTCGCGCTTGATAGCACCCGGACGATCGATATCGACATGTTTGTGTCGCGCGACAGTCTCGAATGGGTCTGGTTCGATACGCCGCATTATCTGACACCGGACGATGCCGTTGGCGAGGAGGCCTATTGCGTCATCCGCGACGCGATGGCCGCGAGCGATATGGTTGGCATCTCCAGGCTCGTCATGTATCGCCGCGAACGGGCCGTCATGCTGGAACCGCGAGACAGGGGGATTGTCCTTTGGACCTTGCGATTTGGCGACGAGGTCCGGGACGAAAAGGATTATTTCGAGGATATCGACGCGAAACCGGTCGATGCCAAGCTGATGAAGCTTGTCGAAGAACTGATAGAAGAGCGTACCAAGCCATGGGATCCTGAAATGGTCTCCGATCCCGTCCAGGACAAGCTTCTCGATATCATCGCTTCCAAGAAGAAAGGTCGCAAGCATCCCTCGAAGGCGAAGATGGACGAGACCTCTGCGCCAGACAACGTCATCAACATCATGGATGCGCTCCGAAAGAGCCTTTCGCGGGAAAAGGGCGCCAGGAAACGATAGTCAACGTGGCAGGACTTCCATCGGGCGTTTGTCACGAACCGCGCTTGCGCTTCCCGTCAGGCTGACGCAACGGTTCGGCGGCTCGCCTGAAGTCGGCCCAGGGGTCCGATCTGAGCGCCCCAAGCCGTGTCGGCACGTTGAGCACGGTGAAATAGTCCGGACCGATTGCCGGGCTCAACTCCTCCCAGGATAAGGGCATGGAGACGGCGGCTCCCGGACGCGCGCGGGTCGAATAGGGTGCGACGGCGGTCGAGCCGCGCTGGTTTCTGAGATAATCGATGAGGATCTTGCCGCGCCGTTTCGACTTGGTGATCGTCGAGACGTAGCGATCGTGGGTATCTGCCGCCATCGCATCGGCGATACCCTTGGTAAAGGCCTTGACGGCCGGCCATTCTGCCTTGGCGACCAGCGGGCAGACGACGTGCAATCCTTTGCCTCCCGATGTCTTGACGAAAGGGACGAGGCCCGCCTGTCTCAGCCGTTCGGCTGTTTCCTCGGCCGCGACGATGACCTCGCGCCATGCGACGTCCGGACCGGGATCGAGGTCCATGACGATCATGTCGGGCCTTTCCCAATCGCCGACCATCGATCCCCAGGGATGGATTTCGAGGACCGCGGCCTGCACGAGGCCGATCAGGCCGCTCAGGTCATCGATACCAACATAGGGCTCGTCGTCCTGCGGGTCCTTTGCCAGCGCGATATTCTTGTTCATGCCCTTCCAGGCATGTTTCTGGAAGAAGTGCTGGCCGCCGATCCCGTTCGGGCAGCGCACCAGCGCGAGCGGCCGTCCCACGACGAAAGGACCCATATAGTGCCAGACCTCGCTATAGTAGTCGGCAAGGCCGGCCTTGGTCACGCCTTCGTCCGGCCAATAGAGGCGATCCGGGTGGGTGAGGGATACGCTGCTTCTGGGAGGCTTTTGGGTTGAAGCTTTCGTCGGAGATTTCAGCGTCTCCCGAACGATGTCGCGCGGGTTCTTGTCTTCTCTAAGGCCTCGAAAAGAGGCATGGCGCAGGTGGCCGTCGGCGGTCCAGGCGCGAAACTCGACTTCCGCCACGAGATCCGGCCGCACATAGCGGACGCCGCGATTTTCCTCCGCGGTCAGCTTTGTGGCAAAGGGGTTTTCCGCCGCCTTCATGCGGGTCAGCTTCTGGAAGAGCTGCTCGGCGACGGTGTGCGTATAGCCCGTGCCGACGCGACCGACATGCTCCAGCTTGCCGTCCTCGTAGACACCGAGAACCAACGAGCCGATCGCCTTTCGAGATGTCGTCGAGGGCACAAAGCCTCCGATGACGAATTCCTGCCGTGACGAGCATTTCGATTTGACCCATGTCTTGCCGCGACCGGAGCGATAGGGGTCGCTGGCGACCTTGGATACGATCCCTTCCAGGCTCAACCGACAGGCATGGCTCAGCAGCAGGTTACCGTTTTCATCAAAATGACTGCTGAAGCGAAGGATCCCGGTTTCGGATGGAATAATCTTCTGCAGCAATTCCTTGCGGCCGATCAACGGACAGGCGGTCAGGTCGTAGCCGTCGAGATAGATAAGATCGAATGCGTAGAAAACGAAGCGGTCGCTGCGCCCTTCGCTAAGGTCGGCCTGGAGGGCCGAGAAGTCGGAAGCTCCGGCCGCGGGCTCGACGACCAGTTCGCCATCGATGACGGCCGTGCCGACCGGAAGATCCCGGAAGGCGGCGAGAATCTCCTTGCCGAATTTTTGCGTCCAGTCGAGACCGCTACGCGTCAGCAGCTTGATGCGGCCCGCCTCGATGCGGACCTCGAGCCTATAGCCGTCGAATTTGATTTCGTGGAGCCAACGCTTACCCGCGGGCGGCTTGGATACGAGGGTCGCCAGGGCCGGCTCGACAAAGGCCGGCAGCGCTGCCTTCCTGGCGCCCCTCAAGAAAGAGGGATCGACAGGCTCTGTATCGAGTTCTGGTTCGGTCTTGCCCGATTTTATCTCAATCGAGCCATTCTTCGGTCTCGTCGTTCTGCGATCGAGCTTTCCCGTCTTGGAGGACCAGCCCGGCCTCTCGCGCTCGACCTCATTGATCATCCGTCCCGTTTTCGCCGATTCCGGCCTTTCTTCCAGGATGTCGGGCGCTCCTTCCGGGCGAGCCGCATTGTCTTCCCCCTTGATCAGCAGCCAATTCTCGCGTTTCTCACGCGGTTTTCCTGCCATCCGGATCAGGTGCCAGCGCCCGCCGAGTTTTTTGCCGTGGAGTTCAAATTCGAGATGTCCCTTGGTCAGTCCTTTGTGCGGATCGCCAATCGGCGTCCAGGAGCCTTTATCCCAGACGAGGACCGTGCCGCCACCGTACTCGCCCTTCGGGATCGTGCCTTCGAAGTCGCCATATTCGAGAGGATGGTCTTCGGTCTGCACCGCGAGCCGCTTTTCGCCGGTCATGAGGCTCGGTCCCCTGGTCACGGCCCAGCTCTTCAGCACGCCGTCGAGTTCAAGACGAAAATCATAGTGGAGGCGGCGTGCATCGTGCTTCTGGATGACGAAGCTGCCGCCGGCCGCAGCCGCTTTTTTTCTCTTTGCGCGACCCTTCGGCTCTGACGTTTTGGTAAAGTCACGCTTACGGTGGTAGGTTTCCAATACCATGGTCAGCTCGCCTTGCGTTGCGTGCGCGAAGATGCGCGCGTTTTTGCTGCTTTTCTGGGCCTGGGGCCTGACTTCGCCCTTGCCTTGCTCTTGCCATCCAGCCTGGCGCTCTGGCGCAGGGCTTCCATGAGATCGGTAACCTTGGCAGGTTTCGCCGGCTTGCGCTGTGGCATCGCCTTGCCCTCGATCTTGGCTTTCACGAGATCGGCAAGTGCCGCCTCATAGCGATCGTCGAACTCGCTGGCATCGAAACTGCCTTGCTTCGTGTCTATGATGTGTTTGGCAAGATCGAGCATCTCGCCCGTGATCTTCATGTCCGGGACATCTTCAAAGGCTTCCTTTGCCGGGCGAACCTCGTAATCGAAGTTCAATGTGGTGGCGATCAATCCTTTGCCATGAGCGCGGATCATCATCGTTCGCAGACGGCGAAAAAGAACGGTCTGGGCAATGGCAGCGACCTTCCGGGTACGCATGCCCTCACGGATGAGCGCGAATGCCTCCTCACCGGCATGCTTGGAGGGGGCCAGATAGTAGGGCCGGTCGAAATAGACGTCATCGATATCGGAACATGGCAGGAAAGCTAGGATATGCAGGATCTTGTCGCTTTCCGGCACCGCTGTGGCGACTTCCTCAGGCTCGAGGACGATGTAGTCATCCTTATTAAGCTCATATCCCTTAACTTGATCTTCGCGTGGCACCGGCTTTCCGGTCTCGCTATCGATGAATTCGCGTCTGACCCGGTTGCCGGTTTCGCGGTTTAGCGTGTGGAAGGAAATCCGCTCCGAAGTCGACGTGGCCGTATAGAGTGCGACCGCGCAACTGACCTCTCCGACTTTCAAATATCCTTTCCATTGCGCACGCGGGCTCATAGGCGGGCTCCATGTAGACGATGGGAGTCAAACGAGATTAGGTTCCCATTGTTCCGGTTTGGGTATTGTTCGCGAAGGATTCTCCCGTGGAACATTCGGGTTGTGGTGCCGTTCTTGCTGGAGGAGGACAACCATGACACAACAATTGTGGAGCAAGCCAATCACGGTCGAAACGAGCAAGCCCGGTCAGCGCTTGACGATTGTCAACACCGAGGCCGCCACCTATTATCTTTTGCGAAGCTGGCCGGCAAAGTCGCACGGAATTGCCTTCAAAAACGCGAAGCGCACATTGATTAGCGCGCATGAAGGCCATGTAGAGGCGCTTGTAGCGAGAGCCGCATTCCTCGCCGCGCTCGAAGAAAGTGGCGTCGAGATATTTGAGGCGTGATCGTCAGACGGGCGGCGTGCTCAAGGTTCCCCGCGACGCAACGGATAATTCGTGTAACCATTTGGCCCGGTACCGTAGAAAGTTTTGGGATCAGGCTTGTTAAATTCGCGGTCTCCCGAAGCAAAGCGCGCCACCAGATCAGGATTGGCCAGAAACAAAGTGCCATAGGCCACGGCATCGACATTACCTGAAGCGATAGCATCCATTCCGCTGGCCTTGTCGAATCCCGTATTGGCGATGAATGGCACTGTCGTCATCGGTCGAAAAGTCTGGGCCACATGCGAAACCTGGACACCCGACTCCAATTCCTTTCTGTTCGGCTCCAGCATCGTCAGATAGCCGATTTTGCGACGATCAAGCTGTTTGACGAGATAGCCAAACGTTTTGAGCGGATCGCTGTCGCCCATCCCATAGAGTGAAGTCGATGGCCCGAGGCGGATGCCTATCCGGTCGGTTGACCATGCGTTTGCCATTGCTTCGATTGTCTCAAGCATAAACAATGAACGGTTCTCGATCGCGCCGCCCCAACGATCGGTGCGTCTATTGCTGACGTCCTGCAGGAATTGATCATGCAGGTATCCATTGGCGCCATGCAACTCGACACCATCGAACCCTGCGATGCGGGCATTGCGGGTCGCCTGTGCGAAGTCCTCGATAATTTTCGGAATCTCGGCAGCAGCGAGTTCATGTGGAATTGGGAACTCCGCCTCGTGGTCGGGAAACTTGTACTTGCCCTTCGCCGGCAGAGGGGAGGGCGCGACCGGCAATTCTCCGCCCCGCATTTGCGGATGTGCGACGCGGCCGCAATGCCAGAGTTGGCAATAGATTCGGCCCCCGGCGGCATGAACCGCATTGGTAACCACCTTCCATCCTTCGATCTGATCGTCGCGCCAGATGCCGGGGCCGTTAATTATGCCCTTGCCTTGCTCCGACACCGCTGTGCAATCTGTCACGATCAGACCGGCCGCCGCTCGCTGCGCAAAGTATTCGCCCATCAAGGATGTCGGCACGTTCTCGGCTGTTGCGCGCGTGCGGGTCATCGCTGACATCCAGATGCGGTTGGGAAGTGCAAGGCCGTTCAAGACCATTGGGGTAAATAGATTCGCCATATTTATCTTCCCTGTCGGTAGGCGCGAAAACTAAGACCTTCCATCGTGGCCACGATGCAGGAACGGACGAAATCGACAAAGTTGGCTTGTTCGTATCCAAGTTTCCATCCGATGGTCGCTCCTGCGAGCCCATCGATATAGTGGTCTAACATTGCCAACCCGCCGATGTTCCCGACATTGCTGAACTTGCCAGCAGACCTCCTCTTGAAACTGTCTGCCCATCCACGGCTCGGGGAATCTTCTGTCTTGGCGCAGACACGTCATCGGCAGCATTCAATCCCATAAGTCGTGAATCCCCGGTCCATGCTGGTCTCGAACGGCGAGCCAAACCTGCGCCACTGCCGATGGCCAGCGATCTGCGAAGGAGCCTCAACGATTGAGCGGGAATAGTAGCCAAGTCCCTGAAGTTGTACCGATTTAGCGTCGCATGCTTTTTCGGAACAAACAGGCGGGAAGTACAGTTCACTCGCATCGGCCGCGACTTACAGAAAATGTTCGAGTTCCGGCATTTGCTGGGAGGCGACGATGAGCGACTATCAGGTGGATGACAAAAGTGCGGTCGTTGAGCCTTCAAAACCACGGATACTGGAAATCCTTGGGCCTGGTCTGGTCACCGGTGCCTCAGACGACGATCCGAGCGGGATTGCGACCTATTCGCAGGCCGGAGCGCAATTCGGTTATATGGCGAGTTGGACGCTCGTCCTCACCTATCCGCTGATGGTTGCCGTGCAGATGATCAGTGCCCGTATCGGCCGAACCACGGGCCGGGGTTTGGCGGGCAGCATGGCGAAATGTTATCCCCGCTGGGTTGGAGTGAGCGTTACTGTCCCGCTCCTGGTTGCCAATATCATCAATCTGGGCGCGGATCTCGGTGCGATGGGAGACGCGGCTCATTTGCTGTTGAACGGCAATTCACTGATTTATGTCGCAGGCTTCGGCGTGATCTGCATCCTTTTGCAGGTTCTCCTCAAATACAAGCGCTACGTGGCCGTCCTGAAATGGTTGAGCCTGGCGCTTTTGTCCTACATCGCGACCCTGTTCGTGGTGCACGTCGATTGGTCGAGCTTCACCCGCGGGCTACTGCTGCCGACGTTCAAGGCGGACCCGAACTACTGGTCGATGATCGTTGCGATCTTTGGAACGACGATCAGCCCCTATCTGTTTTTCTGGCAGGCATCTCAGGAAGCCGAGGACCTGAAGGAAAAACCCCGGCAGGAAGCGCTGGTGAAGCATCCGCGGGAAGCGAAAAGGGCGGACGCTCGCATCACACTGGATACGCTCATCGGCATGGCGGCATCCAATATAGTCGCGCTGGCAATCATCACGACGACCGCAGCCACGCTTAACAAGGCTGGTGCCGCGAATATCGAGAGCTCCGTCGATGCCGCGAAGGCGATTGAACCTTTGGCCGGACACTTCGCCAAGATCGTCTTTGCCACCGGGATTATAGGAACCGGTCTTCTGGCCGTGCCGGTTCTCGCCGGTTCTGCGGCCTATGCGGTCGGGGAGGCGGCCCGATGGAAGGTTGGGCTGTCGCGCGAGCCGAGCGAGGCGAAGGCTTTCTACACGACGGTAGGACTTGCGACCATGGTGGGCATGTTGCTGAACTTCACGCCCATTCCGCCGATGAAGGCCCTGTTCTGGAGCGCAGTGATCAACGGTATAGTCGCCGTTCCCGTCATGGCGATCCTCATGCTGATCGCCTCCAATCCCAAGGTGATGAAGCAGTTTGTTATCCGCGGCGGATTGAAAGCACTTGGATGGATCTCCTGCGCCACAATGTTTGCTGCCGTGATCGGCATGGCCGTGACCGCATTTTTCTGAGGCCAAGCGGGAACCAAACTTCAGACTGTCTGTTCGGGGAAGCGAGACCGAGGAGTCTCACAATTAAACGATCTCGCCCATACCTGATGGAGGACCCCAATGGCATCCGAGAAGACTTTGAACGATCTCTTTCTCGAAACGTTGAAAGACATCTATTACGCCGAGAAGCAAATTCTTCGGGCATTGCCGAAGATGGCGCGCGCGGCCCAGGCTGAAGAAGGCAAACAGGGCTTTCTTCATCATCGCGATGAGACCCAGGGTCATGTCGAACGTCTGGAGCAGGTGTTCGAGATGCTGGGAAAGCCGGCGCGCGGAAAGACTTGCGAAGCAATCCAGGGCATCATCGCAGAGGCCGACGAGATCATGGAGGAATTCAAGGGCGCCCCGGCGCTCGATGCAGGCCTCATTTCCTCGGCCCAGGCCGTCGAGCATTATGAAATCGCCCGCTACGGCACCCTCATCGAATGGGCAAAGCAGCTTGGGCTCAAGGACGCCGTATCTCTTCTGCAGCAGACCTTGAGCGAGGAAAAGGCCACGGATCAGAAGCTGACGAAGCTTGCGGAAACCGCGGCGAATGCAAAGGCGAAGAAAGCGGCATAAAGCGCACCTGGTTTCCATATTTCGGTGCGTTGCGAAGGCGGCGCACCGTTAGAGTTTGAATATGAAAATTTCCTACTTTACGACGCAAGATAGTGAATATCTGCGATAGAGCGATTCGCAACAGTTGCCCGGAAGGATCGGCAAATTTCGAGCGCGCAGCTCGGCTCCGCTCGAAACCGGCCGGTGAGATAGTTAAGAGGTGCCATGTCCAAACATCGCCCCCATCTTGCGCGACTTGCGCCGCATATCGAGACCATCGCCGCCGGAGATATGGCCGAGCAATATGGCGCTCTATGCTTTCAATATAGCAAGGAAAATGTCTTGAAGGTGTTGCTCATTACGACGCGGGAAACCAGGCGATGGATGACCCCGAAGGGATGGGCGATCAAGGGACTTACCGGTGGCCAGGTGGCCGAGCGCGAGGCTTGGGAGGAAGCAGGCGTCAAGGGCAAGGTCAAAAAAAACACGTTTGGCTATTTCACCTATTTGAAGGTGCTTGATGATGGTGAGACGATACCGTCGGTCGTCGAAGTGCACCTTCTTGAAGTCCGCAAACAGTGTCAGAAATTTCCCGAAAGCGGCCAGCGGATGATCGAATGGATGGTGCCCGAGGAAGCCGTGCGCCGTGTTCGGGAACCGGAACTCAAGGGACTATTGATGCGCTTTTCTTTGGAGCACACGAGGCCGACAGCCGCAGCCTAGGCGGTGTGGACTGTTCTCAACGAAAGTACAGTCATGGATTGCGTTGCGTTTTCATTCAAGCAGTGCCCGAACCTCGCTCGTCCTGCAGGATATGCGACGGGATTCGCAGCAGGATCTTCAATCCGGATGGATTCCACTCGCGGTCAATGGCTCCATGCAGAGAGCTGATCGTCGCGCGCTCAAGCTGTGAGCCGAATCCTCCGGGACCTTCAGGCCGGGCGGTCGGAGGTCCTCCGAGTTCAGTCCACGTCAGGACAAAATCGTCGTCGCAACCTATGTTGATCGCGATCCTACCCTCCGGACTGGAGAGGGCTCCATACTTCACCGCATTTGTCGCGAATTCGTGCAGCAAGAGGGCGAGCGACGTCAGAATTGTACCTCTAACGGGAACATCTCGGCCATTTATGGAGACGCGGTCGGTACCCCCATCCTGGTGAGGGGCGAACAGCGCCTTGATCAGAGTAAAGAGTGTCGTATCGTGTGACTGGACGCTCGCGCCACTTGCGCCTGGCAAGGTCAATTCATGGGCGATCGCAAGCGCGTTTACACGGGCTCTCAGATCCCCTGCGAATTCTTGGATCGAAGTCGACGTGCGCTCACTTAATCCGACTACAGCGCCGATAACCGCGAAGATATTCTTGGTGCGGTGGTTCATTTCCCGCAGTAGCAGCTCCTGGCCCTCGGCAACACGCTTGCGCTCGGAAATGTCGCGCGCCACCTTCGACGCTCCGATGATGTTCCCCAGATCGTCGCGGACAGGGGACGCGGTCAACGAGATCTCTACCAGGGTGCCATCCTTTCGGCGTCGGATCGTCTCGTAGTGATCGATCTTTTCTCCCGCCCTGATTGCCGAGATGATCGTTTCTTCCTCGAGAAGTCGATCCTCGGGAATGATGATCGTAATATGCTCGCCAATCGCCTCTTCGGCGGTGTATCCGAACAACCGCTCGGCACTCCTGTTCCAGCTCGTAATGATGCCATTGATGGATTTGCTGATGATTGCGTCGTCCGAATTCTCGACGATTGCCGCAAGGAAAGCCTGAGCGGTGGGAGCGTTGGATCCAAGCTGCTCCAGCAACGTATTCCTGGTTTGTGCAGTGCGGGAGGGCGCATTCTGAAAAATAGCGGGCCGCGCCTCCGCAACCCTCTGGGTCGACATGGGTTTCCTCCGAAGCTTACTTCGCCATTGGCTAACCGTGAACGTTTGAAGATATCCTGGCGAAACAATCTATAGGTAGGCGGACCAGTCGAATTTTCCAGATTTGGCAGGGCTCGGGCAAGCAATATGGCCTCGTCTTCACAGCCTTGCCGAATAGGTCGCATAGGCCCCCGCGCGCCAGGTGAAGCTCGCGGGGCAGGAACCAGATGGAAAGTCCTTTTGATCAGATAGGAAGCCTCGACTTGCGAGCCTGACCAGGCTTTATTTTCCCAGTTGCTTGGCCATCTCCAGGTGATGCTGGAGCGTGGGTGTCGTATTGGCCGCCCATGCTTTCAATGCAGCGTTGTCTCCCTTTTCTCCATATCGCTTGAAAAGGTCGACGGCATTGGCGTGAGCCGAGCGCTGGTCGGAATCATATCGCTGGTCGAATTCCTTTCCTTGTAGCTTTTGGAGTCTGGTCAGCATCTTTTTCTGACTGGACGTCATTTCGGTGGGAAGCGTCGCATTCGCCTTGCCGCCGGTCACCAGATCCTTCAACTGCATGGTCGTTTTTTGATGGTCGTTGACCATTTGCTGGGCAAAAGTTTTTGCCTGGGCATCGCCACGCTGTAGAGCAAGCTTGCTGGCTTCGATTTCGAACATGTCGCTGCTTGCAGCCTCGTTGACGAAATCCTGCGTCGTCGGCGCGGCGCCTACGAGAGAATTGACGCCTGTCTTTTCCGCGGCTGATTGGGCAAATGCCGTGGTGGCCAGGAGTAGAATTCCTGCAGTAATGATTGAGCGTTTCATGGCGTTCTCCTTTCTTGCGTCTTCGAACTTCGAAAGGGCCGAAACGTTCCAGAGCCATTTGCGCGCATTGGCTGTCGGTAGCGATGAGTGTGCTCGCGGAGACCAGCCCGGTGTCACAAGGCGACAACGACGCGGCTGGTCTCGATGATCGTGTCCTCTTTCGTCTTCTGCCTTAGCGTCTCATCACGTTCATGATGAGTGAAACGACGAAGAAAATAAGGAAGATAAAGAACAGGACCTGTGCGATGGACGCGGACGCGCCCGCTATGCCGCCGAAGCCAAGGGCACCCGCGATCAAAGCCACGACGAGAAATATCAATGCATAATAAAGCATTTCGCTCTCCATTGGTTGCTGGAAGGAGAACGGAACTGGGAGTGCTTTGTTCCTCAGATGACGACAGCGTCATGCCGCCATTGTCGCCTGTCTCCTCAAGGCCTTCTTGCCGCCGCTGTCCGGCGGGGGCGGTTCGGCGGCGTCCAGATACATCTTCACCGGCGCTGTAAGCACGAACCAAAGACTGGCGCCAAGCAGGAATATGCTCGCCGCTGGATCGTCCACGGAGACACAGAAGGGAAAGACGGTGGCGGTGAGCAAAACCGTCAGGCGTGTCGCCCATTCAGCGTCACGTTTGCGAGCGGCTGCGGCCGCCAGCGCCTGGTAGCTTCGTATATCGTAACTCTGCCCTGTCCAACCACGCGCCAATAAGCGCAGTGACGGAACGGCAAGCAAGAAGAGCGTGCCGACGGCAAAAAGATAGATCGGACCATTCAGAAGCAGGCCGCTTGTCGACAGAAGGGCAAGGATGACGACAAGATTCAACAGCGGGCCGAGCTTCTGCGGAGAATGGCCCGTCCGACTGTGCCACAACCGCATAGCTGCTGATCCGCCGCCAAGCAGCGGACGATCGATGTACCGATTGACGAATTCCATGTTGCGCCCTTCGAAAGTAAGCCCGACAGACACCAGAAAAATCAGGCGTCAGCATGGCAGGACTGAAAATATGACGGAAGGATTGGGTTTCTAATGTACTTCCGTTCCCCGAAGGAGGAACAATCCGTTCTGAGCCGTGTTCCTTCGCTGTCTCGCCCGATTGAGATCTGCAAGTTTGTGCCATCCCGATGCCCCGCAAACATCCTTGCACATTGACCAAGCGCGATAGGCAGAACGCTACCGCTGCGACATTGATCGCACGAATGCGTCATAAGCGGTCATACCGGATTGCGTGCGGTGACGATCCATGCCGCACCATTGATCATCACCGATCGCTCGCCGGGGCGGTCGGCGAAGGCGGCACGAACCGCAGCCGAGGCGCGGGCGCGTGTGTCGTCGGGCTGACGAGCGAGCGCGCGCGACAGCGGGCCGACCTCGAGCGCCATCTGCACCGCGTCGTCGACCGCCGCCTCCCGCGTCGCGCCCTCGCCGAACGGGACGGAAGCATCGAAGGGCGCGATAGCGATATCGGTGAAGCCGGCCGCCGTCAGGATGCGAGCCACCCGTCCGCGGTCACCGAACGAGAACGGGCCGGGCGCTTCGGGATCGGGCGGCGCGGTCGGCGGGACGATGTCCTTGATTGCGCTCATCGGCAGGCGAATCCAATCGTTCTCGGCCACGCCGCGCCAGCAGACGAAAGCGACCCGTCCGCCCGGCCGGAGCGCGCGGCGCATATGCGCGAAGGCTCCTGTCGGATTATCGAAGAACATCACCCCGAATCGCGAGAATAGGATGTCGAACGCGCGCTCTGGCAACTCAGCGCTGCTGGCGTCGGCCACTGCGAACACGACTGGCATATCCAGTGCCGTAAGCGCGCGCGCTCTTTCGATCAACGATTCGGATATGTCCACGCCCAATACTTGGCCCCTCGGGCCGACGAGGGTGGCCAGTGCCTGACTTGACGCGCCCGCGCCGCAGCCCACATCAAGCACGCGCTCGCCCGTCACGGGCGCGGCGGCTTCGATCGCGGCCTGGCCGAACAAGGCCAGCATGGCGTCGAGCCGCGCCTGATGGGCGACCCAGCGCTCCCCGCTTTGGTCATTCCACTCGACCTGAGCGCCACTTTGCTCTGTCATGGCATGTCCTATCTGGTTTGCTTCCTACTAAGCATCCACTATTTTTTTCATAGTGGACCGTTGCATTGATCGCGGCGTCAGACGATTGGAAAAGGCCACCATCTTGTTCGATAGGCCTGCGATCACCATGGCCTTTCCTCGCAACAACGCCCGAATACCGCTTGCGGCGACCGGACGAGGTTTCATGGTGAGGAGGCGCAGCAGGGCCGACGGGGTTGCGCCGGCCGCCTCATCGAAGCCCGTCGCAGTGTGCCCCGGGCAGAGCGTGGTAACAACCACATCATGCGGGCGGAGTTCGTTGTGCAGGGCCTCGCCAAGGGCGAGGACATACGCCTTGGTCGCCGCATAGGCCGCGTAGCTGGGAACCGCTTGGAAGGCCATGAGGCTGGAGACGAGAAGTATATGTCCAGATCGCCGCTTGGCCATATCGCGGCCGAAGAGATAGGTCAGCTCTGTGAGCGTCGTGATGTTGAGCTGGATCATGTTCGCTGTGCGCTCGATCGGCATTTCTATTAAATTGCCGTGCAAGCCGTATCCGGCATTGTTCAACAAGATGTCGACGGTCACCGACTTGGTGTCGAGACTGCATTTCAAGCGGTCGGCCGCGCCCGGCGAGGCAAGATCGATCGCCTCGACCAGCACATCCACCCCGTATTTGCGGCGGAGATCGAAGGCAAGCTTTTCCATCGGTTCCTGCCGCCGGGCCGCTAATACGAGATTGACTTTCTGCGCAGCCAGTAGGTCTGCGAATTCAAGGCCGAGGCCACTTGATGCTCCAGTGATCAGAGCCCATTTTCCGGCGAAGCTATTCGTTGATACGTTCGACATCGTTTTCTTTCTCAACTCTTTGATCCCAAGATCGGGTCTCGGATCTTCTGATCGATCTCCTCCGGGACGGAATCTGTGCTCTCAAGTCAGCATCGACTGCTGGGCGAAGATGCCCGCCATCGTGCCTTGCCATGATGCCGTGGTGACCGAGGGGATCATGGGGTTAGTGAGGTCGCCCGCGGCGTAGATGCCGGGCATGCTGGTTTCGCGGCGCTCGTCAACCTTGAGGACGATGCCAAGGGGCGTAGCGGCCGTGGCGAGGCCCAGTGATTCATGCAGGCCGGTGGACGGCTTGTTGCGCGGATGCGCGAACAGGATGTCGACAGCGACATCACGGCCGGAATCGAGCTTGAGGATGGGATTACGGCCGCCATGACGGGTGATTTCAGTGATCCTGCCGTCGATGACAGGTGTGTTGCGACGCTCCAGATCGGCCCGGATATCGGGAGGAATGTCGTGACCATCGGCGAAGACCGT
Organism: Rhizobium sp. ZPR4; assembly: GCF_040215725.1. Lineage (NCBI taxonomy): Bacteria > Pseudomonadati > Pseudomonadota > Alphaproteobacteria > Hyphomicrobiales > Rhizobiaceae > Rhizobium > Rhizobium sp. ZPR4. The sequence goes on along the minus strand of NZ_CP157969.1, from coordinate 370,985 downwards.
CAACCTGTCAGTCCAATCGTGGAATAGCCTGACCTGATTGTGCGACTGCGGTCCGGACCAGACGAGGCCCCAATGTTGGCCGGCGACTTCAAAGCCGTCGCAATAGGGACAGGGCACGATGGACGTGCCCCAGCCTTCGGCAAAGCCCGGCACATCGGGCATTTGGTCCGTAATGCCATAGCTCAGGATCACGCGGCGCGCCCCAAGGCTTTCGCCATCGGCAGTGAGGACGGAGAAATCGTCGATAGCGCCGGAGACGCTGTCGGCCCGAGCGTTGACCAGACTGATCGCAGGATAACGTGCCAACTGCCGGCGCGCTTCGGTCAGGATGTCCAGCGGCGGCTTGTGATCGTGACCAAGCATACCATGCGAGTGGCCGGCGAAGCGGTTGCGCGGCAGGCCAGTGTCGAAAACGGTGACCTTGCGGCGGGCACGGCCGAGTTGCAGGGCGGCGGCAAGGCCGGCAAAGCTGCCGCCGATAATGATGACGTCATCCATGGTGATGGGCTCCGTGTTGCGGATGAAGCGGGTTGGGCTGAGCCTGGCGCGTAGAATCGTCCAGAGATGCGCATTCGATATCGGTGGGCGGCCAAGGCAATCCTGATTTGGAGGACACGATAAAATCCACTCTTGGAATTTATGAAACTGCGTAGTATCGTAATTCATGAATAACGATACCGTCAAGGACTGTAATTGAGATGACCGAAAATAGTCGGAGCCGGCGTGGCCGGCCCGCCAATGAGGCGCTTGGCCAAACCATTGTCGACACCGCAGGCGAACTCTTTGCAGAATTGGGTTTTCAAGCGACGACATTGGACAAGGTCGCCCAGCGAGCGAAGATATCGAAGCTCAGCATTTACAGGCACTTCGAGAACAAAGAGGCGCTGTTTGGCGCGGCCTTTGCGGCCCGCTGCCAGCAGTTAATCCCACAGGCCCTTTTTGAGGGCGTCGATGGCTCGGCCGAGGATCAGCTTATGGCGGTGGGATCATCGCTGCTTCGCACGCTGCTGCGCCCAGACGTCCGCAACGTCGAAGCCATGGTCATGGCCGACACGCCGAGCCAAAAGTCGTTGAGCAAGGTCCATTACGAAGCCGGCCCCGCCCATATCGTCGCCCAAATCGAGGCCTTGCTGTGTCAGTTGCACGCGAAGGCGGTTCTGAACGTGCCCGATCCTCTCCGGTCCGCCCGCTTGTTTGCCGCGCTTTTCAAAGGATGCGATCTCCTGATTGTCGCACGCTTCGATGATTCGAGAGCAGAGGACGACAACGAAATCGAATCCTATTGCCGGTCGGCCGTCGCCATGTTCATCGCCGCGCATAGAGGTAGCGACCACGCGGTCGGATAGCCGGGACGAGACCGTGAAGAGCCACTTGCTAGATATTTTAGGCGCTCGCACTGTCCCAGCGCGACATCGTTGTCCGCTTTGGGACCGATATCGTTGAGAAAGGAAGGGGCTGGACGCTCGACCGTCTGAAAGAGGAGGGTTTCCCGACAAGAATTCTATCGGCTGTCGACGCTTTGACCCGGCGGCCGGACGAAGCAGACGATCAATTCATCCATCGCGCGGCAACGAATGCGCTGGCTCTGGTCGTCAAGCGGGCCGACCTCGAGGACAACCTTTGGCAAAGCCAGCGGATTGGAAAGGGTGCCGCAAAATATCGGCACGGCTTGGACATCCTCATCGAAATGACGAGCAGAAAATAGGAGGTCGTCTTCGGCGGCAGCTCGGCTTCCGATCCCGAGAGCGAACCGCTTGCGACATTCAAGGATCGCGACCGAAATCCTTCCGGAGTTCGATCTTTGCCTTTTCCAGTGTTGCACGACGGGATTTCGAAAGCTGATCCCCGGCACGGTTGATATAGAAGTTCAACATCGACATGGCGGATCGAAACGGGCTGGATTTGCGGCGGTTGCTGTTTTCGGCGGATTCCTTGAGTGAATCGGCGATTTTTTTGGCGCTGCGCTCATTGAATATACCTTCCCTCAGGTCCATGGCATCGCTGTTCTCAGTGACATGTTGTGACCATTTCTTCGATTTGCCTTTAGGCATTGCTGCGCTCCTTGTTGAAATTCGCGGCATTATCGACAACCCCGAGAGGCTATGTTTGCCGGTTGAAATCCGAACAAGCGAGTTGCCCTCATGTTCCAGGTCACGGGCGCAAACGTCGACATCGAGCCGTACATTTCCCTCGGACAATCTTGAAGAGACGACAGGCAACATTAGTTTTGTGCCCAGAACCTGTCGCGCCCGACCGAAACAATGGTTGCCGAGGGAGCTGCCGATTGAGCGAAACCGAATATGAGCTTCGCTATGCGTCCTGGCATAAGGATGCGGTCATCTACCAACTCCATGTGAAGTCGTTCTTCGACGCCAATGGGGATGGATTTGGCGATTTCGCCGGTTTGACGCAGAAGTTGGATTATCTGGTATCGCTTGGCGTCAATACGATCTGGCTCCTGCCGTTCTATCCATCTCCTCGCCGCGACGACGGCTATGACGTGCTCGACTATGAGAGCATCAGCCCGGAATTCGGCACCCTTGACGATTTCAAGAGTTTTGTGGATGCCGCCCATGCCCGCAAGGTGCGCGTCATTACCGAACTGGTCCTCAACCATACCTCCGATCAGCATCCCTGGTTTCAGCGTGCCAGACACGCACCGGCCGGGTCGCCGGAGCGGGATTTCTACGTCTGGTCCGAGACGGACGACAAGTTCGCCGAAACGCGGATCATTTTCGTCGATAGCGAGCGATCCAACTGGACCTGGGACCCGGTTGCAGACGCCTATTTCTGGCATCGCTTCTACTGCCATCAGCCGGATCTGAACTATCACAACCCAGCGGTCATCGAAGCGGTTTTGGATATCATGCGCTTCTGGCTGGATCTCGGGGTCGATGGGTTTCGCCTCGATGCCGTCCCGTATCTGGTTGAGCGAGAGAACACCAGTAACGAGAACCTTCCTGAAACACACAGGCTGCTCAAGCGGATCAGAAAAACGCTCGAAATCAGCTATCCAGGTATCATTCTCCTTGCGGAGGCGAACCAATGGCCAGACCAGGCTCGGGACTATTTCGGAGCCGGGGACGAATGCCATATGGCGTTCCACTTCCCACTGATGCCGCGGATATTCATGGCGGTTGCGACACGAAATTCCGAGCCGATCATTACCATGGTGCAGCAAACGCATGGCATCCCTGAGGATTGCCAGTGGGCCATCTTTCTCCGAAACCATGACGAGCTGACCTTGGAAATGGTCACCGAAGACGAGCGCAATTTTCTGTGGGATACGTATGCCTCCGATAAGCGCGCCCGGCTGAATCTCGGCATCAGGCGTCGCCTGTCGCCGCTGATGGATCAGGACCGGCGTCGCGTCGAGCTTCTGCACATGCTGTTGTTTTCCTTGCCGGGCAGTCCGGTGCTCTACTATGGCGACGAGATCGGCATGGGCGACAATATCGATTTGGGCGATCGAGATGGTGTTCGCACGCCGATGCAATGGTCCAGCGGCAGGAATGCCGGATTTTCCAGCGGTAATCCAAAGACTCTTGCGCTACCGCCCATCGAGGATGCCCGGTTCGGTTTGCAGGTGATCAACGTCGCCGCACAGGAGAACGATCCGCATTCCCTTCTGAATTGGGTCCGTCGCATCCTGGCGATCCGGTCGGGGCATCATGCCTTCGCAAAGGGAGCGATTCACTTTGTCTGCAGCGACAACCCTGCCGTTATCGCGTATGTCAGAGAGCATCGCGGGGAACGCATTCTTTGCGTTGCGAACCTTTCGAATATTGCGCAGGCCGCCATGCTCGACCTGCGTCAATATACCGGTAGAACTCCCAGGGAGTTGTTCGGGAAAGCGACATTTCCAGCCGTGGGCAAACTTGACTATCCGATTATGTTTCAGCCCTATGGGTATTTCTGGCTCCAGTTGCAGCCTTGATCGAAGTTGGCCTTCCAGCGACCGAACTATGGTCGCTTCGCACACCTCAACGGAAACTTATTTCTCATTCGGGTTGTCGTTGATCTTTCTTGGTGCTGCGCTCTGCGCAAAAGGCTCTTTGCCATCAGCCCAATCAATTTGCCCTTCATAAAAAAGGCTGAGAGCCCTCCGTTCTTCCTCAGGCATGTCACGGCTAAAAGAGCCGATGGCGGTTACGGCGGCAAGCTGATGAAGTTTGACAAAGTCGATCACACCGCTTCGGTAAAGCTTGATAAGCTCCGCCGCAAAGGCTTCACGGTTCACTTCGTTGAAGTTGAACCACGGCTGAGCGATCACGACATCGAAAATTCTTTGTAGACTGTCGATTTCCTCTGGCCGAAGAATGCCCTCGACAAGGTGATGATAGCGGCGCATTTGGTCCCTCCCGCCATAGGCCATGGCAAACGAAAGCCCGGCGATCCCTATCGTCATAGATAGACGCGCTTCGTCGGTGCGAACAAGCACAAGATCGTCGTTCGCGCATATATGATCTATGAGCGGATAGTAGCAGGCTTTTGCTGCTTTGCTGCGCGTGATTTGGACGCCGGCCACGAATTCAGGAAACTACGCGAAAGGGCGCCCATGCTCACGGTGCTCCACAATTGCCAAGTAGCGCAACATCGGCCGATCTTGGGGCCGCCCTCTTTATCAGAGGTCAAGTTGCCTTTCGGTATGGTCTACTGTCCTCCAACAGCCGCAAAAGCAGGTTCCCTTTTTTCTGGCGATGAACAAGATCGATATCGCTGACAAGCTTTGCGCCACCTTCATGGCGCTCCAGCGTAATCTTGCGGCTATGGAAAGCTTCCAACTCGGCTCGATGTGCGACGCTGATAATGGTGACCTTGGGCAATTCGCGGATCACCATCTCCATCATCTTGTCCTGGCTCTTCTCATCGAGGGCTGAAGTTGCCTCATCCAGCACGATGATATCGGGATCGTGTAGCAGAAGACGCGCAAAGGCGAGCCTTTGCTTTTCGCCACCCGACAGCGTCTGGTCCCACGGCGCGTCTTCCTCGATCTTATCGTTCAGATAGTCGAGACCGACCTTCTCAACGGCGGACTTGATCTCGTCCAGCGTCCAGTCTTCGGCCGCACGTGGATAGGCGACGGCCCGGCGAAGCGTGCCCGACGGTATATAAGGCCGCTGGGGCAACATGAACAATCGGCTATCGGGATGGACGTTGACGTTGCCATGACCCCACGGCCAGAGACCGGAAATTGCCCGTATCAGCGTGCTTTTGCCCGTGCCAGACTCTCCGGCAACCAAAACACGTTCGCCCGGATCGATCTCTACCTCCGTTTCCTTGACCACGGAGGTGCCGTCGTCCAGCGTTACGGAGAGATCGTTGAGGCGTAGCATCGCTTCGCCTTCGGTTTCACCGTGTTTGATGCGTCCGAGGGAATCGCTCTTTTCAGCGCGCTCCAATCCGTCAAGCGACGTCATGAGCGAGGCGACGCGGTGCGCCGACGCGTTCCAGTCGGCAAGGCGCGGATAGTTGTCGACCAGCCATCCGAATGCGGTCTGAACGATGGCGAAGGCGGAGGCAGCCTGCATGACCTGACCGAGCGTCATGCTGCCTTCGAGAAATTTCGGCGCGCAAAGCAGGATGGGCACAACAGGTGCAATCAACATGGACACCTGCGACACAAGGGTCGTGCGCATATATTGGTGGGCGAGCAGCGCCCACTGTTTCAGGACATTGCCGAAGGTCCGCTCGAGGTCATTGCGCTCCTCCTCTTCACCGCCGAGCAATGCGATGCTCTCACCGTTTTCGCGGACATGCGTCAGCGTGTAGCGAAATTCGGCTTCCACCTGGTTCTTGACCTCGGAAACTTCGACGAAATGGCGGCCGATGACAGCCATCGAGGTGGACGTGATGACGGCGTAGAGGACCGCGGTGACGACGAGAAAGCCTGGGATTGTAAAAACTGAACCGGCGATCTGGAAGGTCAGCGCGCCGCCGATGGTCCAAAGCACCACGATGAAGGTCGTAGCTGACACGAAGGCGGAGATAACGCCGGCGATGAAATCGACCGGGGATTCCGTGGCGATCCGTAAATCCTCAGAGAGACGTGCCTCGGGGTTCTTGTGGTCGTCACCGCCGATGAGATTCAGTTGATAATAACGGCCGTTGTCGAGCCATCTGGCGATGAGAGCGGTCGTGAGCCAGAAACGCCATCGTCTTTGGATCATCATGCGAACGTAGACCTGTATCGTCACGAGCGCGACACTGCCGAGCACCAGCGGTGGGAACACGACACTTAGGAAATAGACCGTATGAGCGTTGCGCTGCTCGATGGCGTCAAAAATCGAGCGGTTCCAGATATTGATCCCATATTGAAAGCATACGTTGAGGGCGATTAACGAAAGCAGTCCGATCGAGCAAGGCCAGGCAAGGCGGTCGCCACGGCGGCTCCAATAGCCGCGCGCGCTGATCCAGAAACGCGTGAGAAGATAGCTTTTCCGTGCCCGCTCGGTTTCCTCGGGGGTCAAATCGGGGTCGGGTTCGACTATATCTGGCGGCAGCTCGACCTCGGCAGTCGAACTCTTCTCTTGGGGCGACCTCTCTACATCAGCCGACTTGGTATCGTCGGCCAATTTCGGACTGGATTTAGCATCAGTCATAAGCACAAAAACGGGCCAAAATTCAAAAAGTTTCACCGTTCGAATGATGAACGCGTCCTGTCGACAGATTGTGTGATGGTTCAGGGAACCGTCGACCGCAAATAGCGTTTCAAAGTCAGGAGGAATTTATTATGTGCCCGCAAACGCCGATCACAGGCTCAGTCTTCGCACCTGCGCTTGGGCTACCGAATCCGATACAATACTATCCCGAGCAATCGCCACGTCTTCCGGCTTCAGAGAGCGAAAAGAAGGCGTATGAACAGGGAGTCGAGGCTGGAAAATGCGAAGCGGAAAACAGAAAGAACCCTTATCCCGAGAATAGCGAACAGGCCAAGGCTTACGAGCATGGCTACCTCGACGGTCAGAAAATCCGGTTCGAAGATATATCGTGACGACTAAAGATCGCAGTAGCGTATTCGGCTTCGGCATTTCTAGCAATGAGTCGATGTATTGGCTGCTCCGCTGCCGGGCTCCCCTATCGTCGAGCACGGTAGCGGGAACATAAAACGTATCTGCTTGTTGGATCGCCACGCGTCCTGATGACGCCCAACAAGCGGAGATGGATCATGGCAAAGACAGTTGGCGATTTCATTGTGCAGCGCCTTTACGATTGGGGCGTGCGGCGCATTTTCGGTTATCCCGGAGACGGCATCAACGGTCTCTTTGGCGCATTGAACCGGGCCAACGGCAAAATAGAGTTCATTCAGGCCCGTCATGAGGAAATGGCCGCCTTCATGGCATCGGCCTATGCCAAGTTCTCGGGCGAGCTCGGCGTATGCATCGCGACCTCCGGGCCCGGCGCCACTCACCTGGTGACTGGCCTTTATGATGCAAGACTGGATCATCAGCCCGTGCTGGCGCTCGTTGGCCAGCAGGCTCGTCGCGCGATCGGCGGCCACTACCAGCAAGAGGTGGATCTTGCCTCGCTTTTCAAGGACGTCGCGGGCGATTTCGTCGATCAGGCGTCTGCCCCCTCGCAGGTGCGTCACCTGATCGACCGGGCAGCACGCATCGCCCTTGCAAACAAAACCGTCACCGCTGTCATCCTGCCGAATGACCTTCAGGAAATCCGTTATGAGACGCCGCCGCGCAAACATGGCTCGGTCATGTCAGGCATTGGCTATGTCGCGCCTAGAACCGTGCCACATGAGATCGATCTGAAACGTGCCGCGTCGGTCTTGAATGCCGGAAAGAGGGTTGCGATGCTCGTTGGTGCCGGCGCCCTCGGTGCCACCGAAGAGGTGATCGCGGTTGCCGATCGATTGGGGGCAGGGGTGGCGAAAGCCCTGCTCGGCAAGGCGGTCCTGCCGGATGATCTCGCCTGGGTCACCGGCTCAATCGGACTTCTGGGCACCGAACCGTCCTGGGATTTGATGCGGGACTGCGATACGCTGCTGATGGTTGGTTCCGGGTTTCCCTATTCGGAATTCCTGCCGGAAGAAGGCGATGCACACGGCGTTCAGATCGATATCCGGCCCGACATGCTTTCGCTGCGCTATCCCATGGACGTGAACCTTGTCGGCGATGCGCGGGAAACCTTGCAGGCTCTCCTGCCACTCCTTGAGCAGAAGCAGGATCTTTCATGGCGCAAGGAGATCGAGGAAAGGGTCGGCGAATGGTGGCGGACGCTGGAGGCGAGAGCCCATGTCGAAGCCAATCCCGTCAATCCGCAGTGCGTCGTCTGGGAACTGTCACCCCGTCTTCCCGACGGGGTCATCGTCACCAGTGATTCCGGCTCGTGCGCCAACTGGTATGCCCGCGATCTTCGATTGCGGCGTGGCATGATGGCGTCGCTTTCCGGCGGCCTTGCGTCCATGGGAGCGGCGGTCCCTTACGCGATCGCCGCCAAGGTGGCCCATCCCGATCGTGCCGTCATCGCTCTCGTTGGCGATGGGGCGATGCAGATGAACAATATGGCGGAGCTGATCACCGTGACGAAATACTGGCGGAGCTGGCCCGATCCCCGAATGATCGTCTGCGTCTTCAACAACGAGGATCTCAATCAGGTGACATGGGAGCAACGCGTCATGGAAGGCGATCCTAAATTCGAAGCATCGCAGCGTATTCCCGACGTTCCCTATCATCGCTTTGCCGATATGATCGGCCTGCATGGCATATTTGTCGATCGACCAGAGGCGTTGGGGCCAGCGTGGGACGAGGCGCTCGCTTCGGAGCGGCCCGTCGTGCTCGAGGTCAAGACCGATCCGGAGGCGCCACCGATGCCGCCGCACATCACCTTTGAGCAGATGCGCAATCTGAGTGCTGCCTTGTTGAAAGGAGACCCCGAGGAGAGCGGTGTCGTCAAAGGTACTTTGAGGCAAGCGCTCAGCGCCTTCCTTCCGGGGTGCCGATAGTTATTGAATAATCGAAAAGCCGGAAGAGACGCTGCTCCGAATCGCAGCAGCGGCTAGGCGCCAAACTAAAGACTGTCTCGGTTGGCGCGCAGCGGGCTTTTCGCATCCACGGAACCCGCTTCATCAATCGGCGTTATTCGAGCATGAACCGGATGCTATCCAAAGTCGGTGTTGCCGCGGCGGCGGCGGAAGCGAAGCTCACGTCCGCTTTGATTTACATTCCCTGCCTTGACGTCGGCATTACCAGAAAGCCGGGAAAGCATGGATTTCTCTACTATTCGCCTGGCGGTCGCCGGATTGTGGGCCGTTCCGAGGTCGCGCGCTTGGACGCATTGGCGATACCTCCTGCCTATACGGACGTCGTGATTTCCACGAATCCTCTGTCCCATCTTCAGGCTATTGGAACGGATGCGCGCGGTCGCAAACAATATCGCTATCATCCGGATTGGCAGTCCGAACGAGACCGCGCGAAGTTCGACCGTCTCGTGGATTTCGCGGGCGGCCTTCCGGATCTCCGGCAGCGGGTGGATAGAGATTTGCGCTCCCGAGGTCTGACTATGGAAAAGGCTCTGGCGACCGTCGTCTGGATGCTGGACAATCTTTACATTCGGATCGGCAATGCGGCATACGCCGAAGCAAATCGATCATACGGGCTCACCACACTCAAAAGCCGGCATGTGCAGGTGGAAGGTTCAGCAGTCAAATTTCGCTTTAAGGGCAAATCCGGCAAGGAATGGAATCTGGTCCACTACGACCGCCGCATCGCCAATGTCGTGCGATGCCTGCAGGAACTGCCGGGACAGCAGCTTTTCAAATATATCTGCGATGAAAACGACTGCCGCCAGATCTCGTCACAGGACGTCAACGCCTACATTCAGGAGACAGTTGGGACTGACTTCAGCTCGCGCCAGTTCAGGACCTGGGGCGCGACCTGCATGGCTGTCGCGATTTTGGCTCCCCTCGACGTCGAGGCCTCCGGGCGGGCGATAGCGCGCCAAATCAATGATGCGGCCGATGCGGTGGCCTCAAGACTCGTCAACACCCGTTCCGTCTGCAAGTCCTCCTACATCCACCCGGCGGTCTTCGAAGACTTCAGGGCGGGCGTGCTTGGTGATGTCCTCAAGTTTAGGACAAGGAGCGAACGGCTTTCGCAGTGGATGGATTTGGAGGAAATTCGGGTTCACCGATGGCTCAAGAACCGGACGACAGACCGCGTCCTTCCGCATAGCTGAACGACACCTGCCGATCAGAGGGCTCGGCAGGTGTCGCCCTGGTCGCCGACGGAGGCATTATCGGCGACATCAAGGATGCGCGGCAATCAAGCAAGCATTCGAATACGGGGCTCGCGGTCCCAATATCGCTTGGAAGCTGCCCCGATGAAGGAGCCGAGATCCACGATGCCGGCATCAGGTTGAATGCCGGCCTTATCGAACAGCGGTTTGGCTGCCGCGTCATGGCCGATCGCCTTCAAGTGCCCAAATGCGTCCATCACCCATTGTATGGCCGCTCCCTCGTTCATCAAGGACGCTGCTCCTTCCTTGGAAAGGATGACGGCGATTGCGTCGAAAAGTTGCGATGGCGAACCGAGCAATTGACCGTCAGCGCGGATCGTATTGCCGTCGGAAAGTTTCGTTTCCCCGACTTTCGGCGCCACGATGAAGGGTTTTGCCTTGGCAGCGTTCAGGGCAACGACGAGATCGGAGATCGCCTTGGCGTCGCTTCCCGCGGCGATCAGGATTCCGATCTCGCGCCCTTCCAACGTCTCTTTCATGTTCCTGTGAATGGAGAGGGCCATAGATGCATCGAGTTCGATCGGTTCGCGCGCCGGCGAGTTCCTGGTCGGCCCGACAAGCCCCAGGCCCGCGGCAACCCGACCGGCGAGGCTGGTGTCAACATTCATCAGGTTTCCGACCATGCGTGGCGGCACATGCTGCAATTGTACCTTTGACAATTCGAAGACGAAGGCTGATGCGATGTGAGCCTGCTCGGACGGTGTCTGAGATTTCCAAAAGAGACGCGCTTGGCTGTAATGATCGGCAAAGAGTTCGGCGCGCACGCGCAGCTTGTCGCCGTGTTCACTTTCATCTGCCTGATGCTCATAGGTACCGAAACCCGTCACCGGACATTCGCGCGGTCCGCCGTTTTCGCCGTTCTCACCAAGGCTGTTCGGTTCGTAATTGGCGCGGCCTTTCGGGATCTGCATTTGCATCTGCCCATCGCGCTGGAAATTCATGACGGGGCATTTGGGGGCGTTGATCGGCAACTGATGGAAATTGGCTGTCCCGAGACGGGATTTCTGCGTATCGAGATAGCTGAACAGACGCCCCTGCAGCAGGGGATCGTTGGTGAAATCGACCCCCGGCACAATGTTGGCCGGGCAGAACGCCACCTGTTCGGTCTCGGCAAAGAAATTGTCGGGATTGCGATCAAGGACGAGGCGCCCGACCATTCTCAGCGGCAGAACTTCTTCGGGAATGATCTTGGTGGGGTCCAGAACATCGTAGGGAAGGCTTTCGGCAAAGGCTTCATCGAATAGCTGCAGACCCAATTCCCATTCCGGGAAATGTCCGGCGGCGATCGCCTCGAAGAGATCGCGGCGATGATAGTCATTGTCGGCCGCCTGCAACTTCAGCGCCTCGTCCCAGACCAGCGATTGAATCCCGAGTTTCGGCCTCCAGTGAAACTTTACAAATGTCGACTTGCCCGCTTCGTTGACGAAGCGAAAAGTGTGAACGCCGAATCCTTGCATCATGCGTAGCGAGCGGGGAATGGCGCGATCCGACATCGCCCACATCAGCATATGTGTGGATTCCGACATCAACGACGCCCAGTCCCAGAAGGTGTCATGTGCAGAGGCCGCCTGCGGATAGGCTCTGTCGGCTTCCATCTTCACGGCATGGACGAGGTCTGGAAACTTCATCGCATCCTGAATGAAGAACACTGGGATATTGTTGCCGACCAGGTCCCAATTGCCGTGCTTGGTATAGAACTTCACCGCAAAGCCGCGGACATCGCGCGGTGTGTCCACTGAGCCGGCGCCGCCGGCAACGGTGGAGAAACGGACGAAAACCGGCGTTTTTTCGCCTTTGCGCTGAAAAAGATCGGCGCTCGTGATGTCCGAAAGCGGCTCATAGAGCTCGAAGAAGCCATGCGCGGCCGAACCGCGGGCATGCACGATCCTTTCGGGAATGCGCTCGTGGTCGAAATGGAAGATCTTTTCACGCAGGATGAAGTCTTCAAGCAGCGTCGGGCCGCGTGTACCGGATTTCAGGCTGTTCTGATTGTCCGAAACCCGGATGCCCTGATTGGTCGTCAGGTGCTCCGTGCCGTCATGAGGACCGCTTTCGGGGATGTGCTGATGTGTCTCGCCGCCGCTGCCGCGTGAAGTTTCGAAGCGCTTTTCCGTCGCCATGATATCCTCCTTTTGCCGCCGGAACCGCTGACCGAACCTCTCCCGGTCCGTAATGTTCCTGCTGTCTGGAGGTTGACGACCGGCAATCTCAAAGCTCGATCAGTGCGATGCCGAGATCGCTTTGATGTCGACGATGCAGCTCAACTGGCGTTTCGACGATGGTTGCTTCCAAGGTCGGGTGCACGATGCCTTCGAGGAAGTGACCGCCGAGCGTTGAACCATCCTTGAGGCCGAGGACAGCATGGAGATGGAGGCTCGCCTTGCCATCATCGCCCATCGCAATATCACCGATCAGGCTGAGTACCTCGCATTGCTCGGCAACGGGGATCTTGCGGTAGCTGCGACCGGCAAAATCGAACCAGCCGACGGTCGCCCTTTCAAAGGCACCGATTGCGGTGATCGAAGCCGCGGTCAAACCCTGTTCGGTTGCGAATGCGGCAAGCGTGGAGAATGCCTCTTCATTCGTGTCGAGAACGACGACATAGGTCCTTTGCCCATTTTGAAGTTCGATCTTCTTATGATGCATGGCATCGCCTCCATGTTGGCTATCACGATTTGCGCGTGCCGAGGCTGCTCCTGCCGTTGATGGCAGCCCCGGCACATTCATTTGCCGACCTCAGGAAGCATCGCAAGGTCGACGGGTTGAAACAAAGTCGGGGCTCGAAGGTTCCGCTGGGTGACACAATGCCTTCTTGGTCGAGAATTCTACATTGCGACAGGAACCGTGAGGCCTTGCGAAGGTTAGAGGGCAAATGATCCGAGCGAAACCACCCGACAAGGAGGAAACGCATGTCCACATATCCGAAACCGCCATTTTCGTCACAGCAGCAGCCCATGCCAGGCTGTACGGCTGCCATGCGCCCGACGCCCGATCATGGCGAAAGGACGTATCGCGGATCGGGCAGGCTTGCTGGCAAGAAGGCTGTCATCACCGGCGGTGACAGCGGCATCGGCCGCGCGGTCGCGATCGCCTTTGCGCGCGAGGGCGCCGATATCCTGATCGCTTATCTGAGTGAGGACGACGATGCTCGCGAGACCGAAAAATGGGTCGAGGATGCCGGCCGCAAGGCTGTATTGGTGGCCGGGGATATTCAGGGGCCCACCCATTGCCGAGACATCATCGAAAAGGCGGTGACTGAACTTGGAGGGATCGACATTCTTGTCAACAATGCCGCGCATCAGGCGACATTTCACGATATCGGCGATATCACTGACGAGGAGTGGGAACTGACCTTCAAGGTCAATATCCATGCGATGTTCTATCTGACCAAGGCGGCCGTACCGCACATGAAACCGGGCAGCGCCATCATCAATACGGCGTCGATCAACTCGGATACTCCGAACCCGACTTTGCTCGCCTATGCCACGACGAAAGGGGCTATCCAGAATTTCACCGCCGGGCTGGCGCAATTGCTCGCGGAAAAGCACATTCGCGCCAATGCCGTCGCGCCCGGACCTATCTGGACGCCACTGATCCCGTCTACGATGACGTCGGAGGCGGTCGAGAATTTTGGAAAACAGGTGCCGATGAAGCGACCAGGTCAACCGGCTGAACTGGCGACGACCTATGTCATGCTCGCCGATCCGCTCTCCAGCTATGTTTCCGGCGCCACCATCGCCGTCACCGGAGGCAAGCCTATCCTTTGATTTCGGCCAAGGTGCTCATTGCAGGAACATTCCGGGCGGGAAGCGGTTCGATCTGTCGGTTCGCTGATGACGTAGATCATCCATAGCTTCCAGCGAAAAGATGACAGGAGGAAATGATGAACAGCAGACCACCACCGGTTCCCGAGGAAAATCGAAGCGATAAGGGTGTCGGCGATCATGCCAAACCATCGATATCCGATCCCCATAAGCCTGACATGTCCGTCGATCCCGACAAGAAGGGTCAGCAGGGAAATAGCAGGATCAACACCAGCCACCAGGGCCATCAACAGGATCGATAGGGAGGTGCCAATGTCCACGTCGACCAAAACACCAGCCAGCATTCGCCAGGGCGGTCCCGGAGCATCCCATGAAAATGCCAAGGCGCCCTTGAACATTTCTAAGCCGCCGGCCGAGCCCGACAAGCGAGACCGCAGCAAGGTTTCGGGCGGAGGCGGCGAACGGGATCGCCATCATAGCCACGATCCCAAGCGCAAAGGTGGCAAATAGGCGAGCTAGGGTTGAGTTTCCGCTCATTTCGAAGCCGAGCGGAATCCCGATGCCTCAATTCAGCCCGGGCCAGCTTGAACCGGCGGCCCGTTGGATTCCTCGTCGGGAGTTTGAGTTCAGGATTCGCCGTGGCCTCCAACGTTCCGGGTGTTCGCCCGGAACAAAACATATCAATAAATGTTTGGCGGGTGCTCTCTCGCAGGAATAAATATTGGAGACGCCGACATGGTCGATCAAGATCTTCGGGCTATCGATCCGCTTCCACATCGCCCCATTCACTCGCTCATCATTCCAATCCCAATGGTTTGTTTCCTCGGGACATTGGCAACGGACCTGGCTTACTGGGGAACGGCTGAAATGATGTGGGCGGACGCTTCCGCTTGGCTGCTTGCAGTTGGCTTTCTGTTCGGTTTTTTTGCCATAATTGCCATGATCATCGATGCCCTCGGCCGGCGCCTTTCCCCGATGCGCGGGCCAGTTTGGCTATATTCGATCTCTAATGCCTTTATCCTTGTTCTGTCGTTCTTCAATGCGCTGGTTCACAGCAGGGATGCATGGACTTCCGTCGTTCCGACCGGCCTTATCCTTTCATCCCTGGTGGTCGTGCTCGTCCTTTTTAGCGGCTGGATAAGGCAGGCATTGATTTACCGCAGAGGTCCAGGAGTTGAAAGATGAACATCAGGACAGGTAAACCAACTGCGCCTCTCTCCTTCGCTGCGCTTATCTGCGGCACAATCCTCACGCTTTCTGGCTGCAGTCAGAACGAACAGGATCCGAAGGATCAGGTCGGACCAAATCCAATACTGCCGGCACAGACACAATATCTCATCCCGCCAATGCATGTCGCCAAGGTGATCGGCTGGCAAAACGGCGAAAAGCCGCAGGTAGCAGAAGGGCTGCAGATCAAGGCGCTGGCGACGGGATTGAAGCATCCGCGTTCGGTTTATGTGCTGCCGAACGGCGATGTTCTTGCCGTGGAATCCATAGCGCCGCCGGCGGCGTCGTTCAAACGCCCCAAGGATCTGATCATGGGCTGGATCGAGTCGATGGCGACATCTGCCGGCAACAACGAAGGAAGCAACCGCATAACCTTGTTGCGCGATGCCGATGGGGATGGGGTTGCCGAAACGAAGAGCGTTTTTCTTGATCATCTCGACTCCCCTTTCGGCGTTGCTCTTGTCGGTAGCGACCTTTATGTCGCGGAGACAGACAAGATCGTGCGTTATCCGTATAAGACAGGGGAGACGAGCATCCCCGATCCGGGAACAAAACTTACCGATTTGCCAGGTGGTCCGATTGATCACCATTGGACCAAGAGCCTTGTCGCGAGCCCCGATGGGTCGCTGCTTTATGTCGGTGTCGGATCGAACAGCAATATCACCGAAAACGGCATACAGGCCGAAATGGACCGTGCCTCCATCTGGGAGGTTGACAGAGAAACGGGTCGCCATCGCATCTTCGCAGATGGGTTGAGAAATCCGAATGGTCTTTCCTTCGAGCCGCAGACGCACGCCCTCTGGGCGGTCGTCAACGAGCGCGATGAACTAGGTCCCAATCTCGTGCCCGATTATATGACTTCGGTGAAGGAGGGCGGTTTCTACGGCTGGCCTTATAGCTATTTTGGCAAGAATGTCGATCCGAGGGTCATGCCGCAACGACCAGATCTGGTTGCGAAGGCGATCGTTCCGGATTACGCGCTGAGTTCGCATGTCGCGCCTCTGGGCATGGCCTTCTATACCGGTACCAGTTTGCCAGAGGCATATCACGGCGGTGCCTTCGTCGGGGAGCATGGGAGCTGGAATCGCCAGCAATTCAACGGCTATAAGGTCGTCTTCGTGCCATTCGCCGAGGGTCGACCCAAAGGCCTTCCGCAAGATGTCGTGACCGGCTTTTTGAATGCCGACAACGAGGCGAGGGGCAGGCCGGTAGGCCTGGCGGTCGAGAAAGCCGGCGCTTTGTTGATTGCCGACGACGTCGGTAACACGGTTTGGCGCGTTGCTCCGGTAGCGCCGTGAATCCGATCATCGGCAATGTCGGAAAGGGAAGGCCTAGCTCGCGTCCCGTGGGTGTCGGTAGGCCGTTGCTGAACAGCAATCCTCGGCTGGATGTGCGGTTTGATGTGAAGAAGGATCAGGCCATGCTGATGCCGGGCTAGTCTCACCGCAGCGAAGACCGCTTTGACAGGTATCAACCACTGCGTCGTAATTTTCCGGTTTGAGAAATGTGGGGTCCGACTGACTTATCAGCGGCCCTCGCGCGCCATCCTTTTCCGCATGACTTTGCGATGTCTATTGACAGCTTGCGCCTTTTCCCGAATACGTCGCTCCGACGGTTTTTCGTAGGCGCGCCGTTCCTTCATTTCCCGGAACAGACCCTCGCGCTGCATCTTTCGTTTCAGCACCTTGAGCGCCTGCTCTACATTGTTGTCTCTTACGAGAACCAGCATCTTGTTCTCCTTATTATCGCCAATGGTAAGTGGATGGTCGTCAACCGAGTTGCTCGGCGATCAGCTTTTGAAGCTCGCTGCGGGTCAGCAAACAGGGATAGGGCTTCCAGTTTTTGCTGTCAGGCCTCTTGTCAGCCTCACCGAGCTCACGCGGTTTCGCCGCCGCGGACGCGGCAATTAGGTTTGGTTTGTTCAATAGAATCTCCTCAGCCGGCCCTTGGGCCAGCCTTGAAGTCAACGGATAGTGGAAACGCCCGTCACATTATCGAACGGAGGGCAAAGAACGGACCGCTTAAAGGACCAGGGCGATTAAGGCCTAGTCGGCCATTGCAGTGCAACGGAGGAGAGGAGCCGTAGTTCTCGCAAAAGTAGATGGATATCGAATGGCGATGCTACAAGGACCAGCCACTTACCTGCAAGCGCCCCTAGCCGTTCTTCCGGGGGCGTCCGCCCTTGGCACCGTTAGTACGGCTTGCCTCGATCTTTGCGGCTGATCGGGATTGGCCGCCTCGGCGCTGCGCGTCCATGAACTTCGCGGTCCCGAAGATGCCGTTCATCAGTCCGGCGATGGTGAAATCCACGTCCAGGCTTTCCCAGTGCAGTCCGGTCTCGCCGAGAAGCTCGACCTCCGCCAACTGCGCAACGGTCGCATTCTCCAAGCCCTGGATCGATCGGGCGGGCACCATGAACGCAGCGCCGTTGGTGAAATCCACGACGATGCGGCCGGATGTTTCATCGAATCGGGCTGATGCCGGGATCGGCGCGCGGGCGCGTTCCGCCTCCCCCTTCAGGGTAGCGTCTCGGTAGTGGCGATCTTCAAAGGTAACTTCACCCATGGATGCTCTCCCATTTCTCGATGAACAGGCGCTTGTTCGCCTGGACAATGGCAAGGGCGACGCTCAAATCCCGCTTCTTCATTCCCCGGTTCGATAACACGGTGAGATCAAGGATATTGATGCGGGCTTCCCCATCTCCATAGACATGGGTGTGCGCCGGTTCGTGGTCATCCGTGTAAATGACAAATCGCATTCCTGCTTCGCGGAGAACGGTGACCATGCTCCAAAATAACCTAACAACTTGGGTTTTTCAAGAGCGGTAAGGCACTCGACTGCCAGCTTTTGAACGCGAAATGGCACCGACGAAGCTTTGCGGTGATGTGGAACCGCCTCACAAATCGATTCCACATTTGAGTAAGTGGCTGGGCTAGAAGGAGGCACCATTTTTCCGAACTTCTATGACACGCGAGGCCGCATGTCATACATCTGGCGGAATATGGGAATCAACGCTGATCGTTTTGAGATTATTGTGAACCTTGACGACACCAGGGGTAGACAGCCCGAGAGCTTCCGCCTGTTCGGCAACCGCCTGCGTTTCGACGCTGCCTTCTAATGTTACGACACCGCTATCTGCATGAACCTCAATGCTGTCTGCATCGATGTCCTTGCTCTCAATGAGCCGCTCGGTAATCGTCGCTTCCAGTTCATCGTCATCGATGCGGCTGGGTGGAAGTGGCCCAATCGTGTGGGCCGTATCTTCTTCGAGCCCGTCCGCGTCTGCGGTATCCCCAATCACGCCCGAATTGGGTTCCTCGTCAAAATTTGCCGGGGTGGTGCCATATCCCCGCTTTTCCGGATCGGGCGAACTCAAACCGCTCTCATCCGAATACGGCCAGCCATCGCGATTGTCGCGATCCTGATAGTCGCGATAATCCTCTTCTCGTGGCAGGATTTTGGATTTGCGAGGCTGCGTCATAGCCACTCTCCTTTTCTCCAACTCAATAAACCGGATAGCTCGAATTTTGTTTCACAGATGGCCATATGCGGATTTGCCGATCTGCTAGTGGTGCTTGAAATACTGCACCTCACGCTCATGCTTCTCGGCCGCCTCTCGGCTCTTGAAGGTTCCGAGGTTTTTGCGCTTATGCGTCTTGGGATCGACCTTGCGCGAGTAAAGACGATATTCGCCCGATTTTAGTTTGCGGATCATGGCAGCTTCTCCTTCCAGGGATATAACTTCCAGGAGTAGCTCAGGTTCCGAGCGAGCCGAGGTCGCTGACTATACAGTTTGTGTCCAAAGGCGGAACGTGGGGAACGTCACGTTCATGAAATAGTCGCGTACTGGCTTGCGATTGTCTGATGAACTCGGGATCGCCGCTCAACCGCTGCCGTAGACCCCACCGCAGAAGGCTGGACGAAAGTTGCACGTGGTTTAGCCATTTAGACAGCTGAAAAACCGTCGTATCCGCAGTAGATTTCAGGGACTGACTTCTAGAGTGGGAGAGATGCGGTTAGGAGCGCCGGGCGCTCGTCGGCAACTGTGCTGGATCAGGCGGTTCGACTCCGCGACCGCAACCACATCGCAGTTGACGACCTGGGCGGCAATTCCAGGCAGTCTGCGCTCCGCCCGGATGCGGTGCAAACACAATGTGAAGTGCCGCCATATGAGCAGGACAAGATGCTCGCGACCCGGCGCCCCCGTTCTGATTTGACGTTCCGGCTAAATTGATGAGTATTCGCCGGACCGGCGAGAAACCGGCGCGTGCCAGCAACTCTGGAGATAGCCTTCCCAACCTTATCGTCCAAAGGCCATACAATGAGCGCACTCAATCAGATCGAGCATATCGTCGTTCTCATGCTGGAAAACCGATCTTTCGACAGCATGCTCGGCAAACTCTATCCCAAATCACCGGGTTTTGATGGCTTGTCAGGTTCCGAAACCAATCTCGACGCAGCGGGTGTTGCATACGCTGTTCACAATATAGCCGGCTCCAGCGACGCGACGATGTCCATACCTGCTCCCGATCCGGGGGAGAGTTGGACTGACATCAATATGCAGCTGTTCGGCATGAGCTTACCAAGGCCCGGAGCGAAGCCTGATATGAGCGGCTTTGTGAAGAATTATCAGGCTCAGGCAGCCCACTCGCCCGGAGTTTATGATCCCGCCAGTGTGATGCATTATTTCATGCCCGAGCAGGTTCCCGTGATCAGCAAACTGGCGCGGCAGTTCGCCGTATGTGATCGCTGGTTTGCTTCCGCCCCGTGCCAGACCTGGCCGAACCGCTTTTTCGTGCATACTGCTACCGCTAATGGCTATGAGAACAATTCCCCTGTTCACTTCCCATACCAGATGCCGACGATTTACAACCGCATCGACGATGCGCAATTACCCGGCGGTTGGAACATCTACTTCCATGACGTGCCGCAATCGATCACGCTTCAGAAGCTCTCGCTTTCACTAAATCGTTTTCGACTTTTCGACGAATTTCTGACGGACGCGAAAACAGGAGATTTGCCTGCCTACTCGTTTATTGAGCCACGCTACTTCGCCGACGTATCATTGCCGAACGATCAGCATCCACCCCATGTGGCAACTCTTGGCGAGCAGCTGATTGCCGACGTTTATAACGCGGTTCGCAATGGCCCTGAGTGGGCGCGAACACTTCTCATCATTACCTATGACGAACATGGCGGATGCTATGACCACGTTCCGCCTCCGCCGGCACAACCGCCGGAGCCAAGACGACCCGGGGCCGCATTCGATTTTAGTCGGTATGGTGTGCGTGTGCCCGCTGTTATTGTCTCGCCCTACGTTCCTGAGGGTACGGTGCTGCGACCGCAAAACGACACGCCTTTTGATCACACATCCATCATCGCGACGTTGCGTAAACGCTTTCCCAATTTGGGACTACCTTTGACGAAACGCGATGCGATCGCGCCAGACTTGTCGATTGCTCTGACCCTCGCGACTCCAGACAATCCGGGGCCGGAATGGCTCGATGCCACACCCTACAGCGCGTCGCCTGCCGACGTTGCTCAAGCGCGGATAGCACCGCCAAACGGAATGCAGGCAGCACTACTCGAGTTTGCAGCAAATATGCAAAATGGCGCAACCGGCGCAGCGCTTGAAGCAAGCAGCTTCATCGGTCAGCAAATGCAAGCCTTATCGCAGGGCCTTAATGGCGTTCCCGACGGTATCGCCAAAGACGTGGCATCCTCGATCACGTACATCAAGTCTCGCCTCGGCGCACTGTTCCGTACCGTGTGAGGTCGACAGGGCAGAGGGACTGCGTGGCAATTCAACTTCCCCTGATCGATGTGGGATCGGATGAACATCGGCATGAAACACTTTCTGGCCGGCGGCTTCGCCAACGTTCGAGCCGAAATTAAACCTGGATACGGTCGGATCATCACTCCCAATCATTTCCCGATAGACTATCGCCAGTTCGTGTATGGCCTCTCGCTCTTGATGATTGCGGTGGATACCGGCTTCGAGTCGATCGGTCCGTTCAATCGGGCATTCAACGTGCAAACCGGAGAAACGCCAAGCGAATCCCTTAAACGGGCTCTTGCGGAGCCGGTCTGACGCACCGATTGTTGAAAACGGCCAGATTTTGCAGATTTCGGCGATCCTGATCGCGACTTTCGGCGCGACCGGTTCGGCCTCGGACATCATATTCGCCTCCAGCAAAGGAGATGCGAATATGATGGAACCCGCTTCACCGACAACCCACAGACTCATTTATATCGACAATCTGCGCTGGTCGGCGATCAGCATGGTTGTGGTCATGCACGCCGCCGTCACCTACTCGCCGTTTGGAAGCTGGTACTACCGCGAGCATCCGCCGCTGGGCTTGGTTACCAAGGTGGCCTTTGCGGCCTACCAGTCGTTTCAGCACGCAGTCTCGATGGGGCTGCTGTTCGGCATCGCCGGATACTTTGCCGCCGGTATAGTCGCCCGCCGCGGCGTCGTCGGCTTCATACGGGAACGGCTGTATCGTCTCGGCATACCACTCCTCCTATACATCGGGCTGATTGGGCCGCTGACAGAGTATTACGTGGCGGGATCATGGTGGTCGCAGCCGCACCGATGTTTCGCAGAGGACTGGCTGCACCACCTCTCCAACGGCCAACTTCTCGACGGCTCCGGCCCGCTCTGGTTCTGCCTGGTGCTGTTGCTGTTTTCCTGCTGCTTTGCCCTGTTTTGCTGCTTCCGACAGATCGGCCAGCCCTCCATCCGGTCGGTACCGGGCCTTGCTCCTGTGCTAGGCTTTGTCATCGTGATGAGCACGGTGACGTTCGCGGTTGGGCTGCTGGCGCCTGAGGGCCTCACCATCCTCAACA
Source organism: Rhizobium sp. ZPR4 (assembly GCF_040215725.1). Taxonomy (NCBI): domain Bacteria; kingdom Pseudomonadati; phylum Pseudomonadota; class Alphaproteobacteria; order Hyphomicrobiales; family Rhizobiaceae; genus Rhizobium; species Rhizobium sp. ZPR4. Next base: position 348,897 of record NZ_CP157969.1, on the reverse strand, counting down.
TCGACATTCACGACGCGCCGCAGTACCCCTTCATGTTCGCCGCCGGGGTTGCGGCGTGGCGTGGCGATTGGCTGCGACAGATTTCGAGCGGTGCGGGACGGCGCTGGTTGGTAGGAGGGCTGCTTGCGAGCATCGCGCTGTGGGCAGCGATCGTCGTCTTTGGAGGAGCCCTCGAGGGTCGGCTGGCTGATTATGGCGGTGGTTGGCATTGGCAGGCGGCAGGCATGGACTTTTGGCGATCGGCAACTTGTGCCTCGCTCAGCCTAGGATTAGTTGTGCTGTATCGTGACCTCTTCGACTATCAGGGTCGGGTGACGAGGTTCCTCAGCCGGAATGCCTTCGGCGTTTACGTTCTGCACGCCCCTGTTCTCATCGCGGTGACCCGCGTGATGCACGATTGGACCATTGCCCCGCAATGGAAATTCCTGATGGCAAGCCTCGTCGGCGTGGTCGCCAGCTTTCTGGTCGTCGGATTGCTGGCTCGACGCGTTCCGGGGCTACGCGCCATACTGTGAATGTTGGAGTGCCGATGGGATTGTGGAGCAAGCGGCAGCCGATGACGTGCAACGCATCGCAAAGCCGCCGCAGCGGAAATTGGATGTTGAAGCGTCCGACGACGCTTTGATTGGGGGCGTAGCGCCGTCGGACACTGCATGAGCCGAATTGGGGGTGGCGTCCAAACCGGCGAAGAACACTCTGTCATCTACCGAGGGTTTAGTTAAGCTGCCCGAAAGGATGGGCGCGGACGCGCTTCGTAGGCGCGGTCGGCTGTTTAAGATGCCCTGATTCTTCGAGCATAGGCGATTATTGACTACCACTTTATATTGCCCAACTTAATAGATGGCCACAACCATTGAATACATTAGAATATGCGATATATCTGCGGAGATACGACGCAACTCTGGTGGCCAATGGCGCGATACAATTTCAAGGTACGGGATGAAGCGAAACGTATTTTGGCGAAAAGCCACATTGAAGAGGAAGATCAATTGACGGCCTGCAGAGCTGTTGCCATGGCGCTAGCCACCTTTGCCTTCAACGCGAAAGCACCTCCGAGCACGCCAGTGGAACTTGAGGATTCGTCGGGCAACCGCGTAGCCGTCATCACCTTGCTCGTCGAAACCTGAGGGCGCTTTGCAATTGCTGCGATACTACAATCCCGCTATCGGATGAATAACGTTCCTGGATCCGAAACGCCGATACCGGATCAATGCAATTGTGTCGAAGGCGAATCCATCTCGATGGCACCTATGACCGTATCCAAATAGTTGTCCGTGAGTTCAAGCAGAGCTTCCGCTATGCACTGAGTGTGAATCGGCGTCGCGCAATGACCCCGCCAATGTTTTAGATATCAACACCTTGTAACGCCGATTTGCCTCTAATCACTGTGCCGATTCACATTGACCCCTTGCCAAGGGTGCATGAAACGCCGCCGCCTCATCATGCACACAAGCCGCAGGCCGTTAGGTTGATGGCGCCTAGCGCCCTTTCGGGGCTAGAAGAAACTGCGAACGGTGGTGCTTTCTCAGCGAGTATTACCAACCACATGAGATTGCATTAGTCTTATCGAATATAATGGTGCTGCGCCTTCAACGGAATTTCGGTGGTATCCTGGTGGTATCTTAGCCGGAAACGAGCAATAAGGCAGCTTCAGGAAATGTGTCTATCAATTTGATATCGTGACCTAAAAATCACGGTTTGAAGATTTTTTTGTTGCTCTTTCTGTCCGGAGGAGACCCTGATAAGGCTGGGCCTTGCTGCTGTTCGGATCGGCGCGACGTGGTGCAACATCCCTCCCGCATCGGTGTATGAGATCAGACGCATATCCGTCTGAACTATTGGCGATGGAGCGGATGAGCGATCCTTGGACGAACAAGAAGGGGCCGGGGCTGAGGACGCGGCGCCTATGCAGGAAAAGATCGGTGGTCTAGGAAACTCGAAGGCCTAGCTGCGCGACGAGGTCCGCCGCCTGAGTGCGCGAGATGACTGCCCCCTTGAAGCGCTTGGCATCGTTCAATTTAATGCCCCCTAGATCTGCTCCGCGGAGATCGGCGTTCTCAAAGCGGCAATCGACCAGGTTCGCGTCCCTGAGAGAGGATCCCTCGAAAACAGCGTTTCGGAAATCGCAGTCGTGAAGGTCGGCGTCGCTGAAATCCACCCGCTTCAAGATCGCCTTTCGGAAGGATATTTTGGGCATCTTTGCGAGCGACAGCAGAACTTCTTCCAGATGGATACCGAGCGTCTTCGTGTCAGTGAAGTCCGCACCAGTCATCTTGCATCTTTCCAGACGTGCGTGACCCAGCGACGCGCGCCGGAAGTTGGCATTGTTGAAGTCTCCACCTTCTATGAGGAGCTGCCCGAGATCGGCACCCACGAAACTGGAAAAGCCGCCGCGGCATGATTGAAAGACGGCCTCTTCGAGTGTGCTACCGTCAAATTCGGTGCGCATCATCCGACAATCCTCAAATCGCCACCTCCGCAGTGCCAACCTGGTCAGATCAGCCCCTTCGAGGTCACACCGTACAATCCGCACGCGGCATCCGGTAGCGGCAAGCGGCGCAATCTCGGAGCGTCTGAGCGTGCGTTCCTCAAGAATATGATCGAATGGATCGTCTGTCCCAATTGCTTCCATCATTGTCGTCCTTTCGTTTAGGCTTCGTGTTGCCGGAGCCGTAAAGTAAATGACCCCATCCCTAGATTCGAGGGAGAGGGATGGGGTCGCCGACGGGTGGGGTTGCCCGTCGGTTTGAAGTCAAGGCGTGATACCGTGGGGGACTGCGGCAGGTGTCGACTTGATCGTCTCGTCCTCGGCTGCCGGCCGCTTTGTCCTGAAGAGCTTCAGAACGAAGACGAAGAAGGCAGGAACGAAGAACACCGCAAGGATCGTCGCCGAGATCATGCCGCCGAGCACGGCGGTGCCGATCGCGTTCTGGCTGGCTGCGCTCGCGCCTGAGGCAATTGCGAGGGGCACCACACCGAGCGTAAATGCCAGCGAAGTCATGACGATGGGCCGGAACCGGAGTCTTGCGGCCTCGATTGCGGATTCGAGCAGAGGCTTGCCTTCAGCAAAGTTGTCCTTCGCAAACTCGATGATCAGGATCGCATTTTTTGCCGACAGGCCGATGATCGCGATCAGACCGACCTTGAAGTAGATGTCATTCGACATTCCGGCCGCCATTACGGCAAGAACGCAGCCGATGACACCGAGCGGAACCACAAGGATTACGGAGAACGGGATCGACCAGCTTTCGTAGAGACCCGCAAGCAGCAGGAAGACGAAGAGCATGCTTATGCCAAACAAGAACGGAGCCTGTGATCCGGATTTGATCTCTTCAAGGGATTGGCCAGTCCATTCGAAGCCGATACCGTCAGGCATTTCCGCGGCAAGCCGTTCCATCTCGGCGATCGCGGCACCGGACGAATTCCCAGGAGCAGCCTCACCGGCTATGCGCACTGTCGGATAGCCGTTGTAGCCGACGATCTGCGGCGATCCCTTCTGCCACTGTGCGATTGCAAAGGATGACAACGGCACCATGCCGCCGCTCGCATTTCGCACGTTGAGTTTCAGAAGGCTTTCGGTCTGAAGTCGGTCACGATCCTCCGCCTGGACGATGACGCGTTGCATGCGTCCGGCATTGGGGAAGTCGTTGATATAGGAAGAACCCAGGTTCGCCGTGATGGTGTTGTTGATGTCCGCGAAGGTGACACCAAAGGTGTTTGCCTTATCGCGGTCGATCACAAGCATCACCTGCGCCGCGTCCGGCAGGCCCTCGACACGCATGCCTGTCAGAACAGGGCTCCGGCCTGCCTTGGCCATAAGCTCGGCTGCCGCCGCGGCGAGTTTCTCCTGGCCGATGCCGTTTCTGTCCTGGAGACGGAAGGCGAAACCACCGGTGGAGCCGAAGCCCTCAATTGCGGGCGGTGACAGTGCAAAGCTGGTTGCATCCTTCAGACCGAACAGCGCCATGTTGACGCGGTCGGCGATCTCCTGGGCGGAGTTGCCTTTGCCGCGCTCGCTCCAATCCTTCAGGGTCACGAACATCAGGGCCGCATTGGCACCGCTTCCGGAAAAGCTGAAGCCCTGGATGGCTATAACGTCCTTCACGGCCGGCTCTCCCTTGAAGATCTCCTCGATCTGCCGGATCGACGCTTGCGTGCGGTTGGCGCTGGCCTCCGGCGGTCCCTGGATGTCGACGATCAGGTTGCCCTGATCCTCGCCCGGAACGAATGCAGACGGAAGGCTGACGAACAGGTAGCCGAGGCCCACCAGAAGCGCGAGGTAGATGACCATCATGCGGCCCGCACGTCGAGCCATGCCGTTGGCGACCTTCACATAGCCATTGGTCAGGCCTTCGAAGTTGCGGTTGAACCAGCCCGACAGTCCTTTCTTCTCGTGATGACCTTTCTGGATCGGTTTGAGGAATGTTGCGCAGAGCGCAGGCGTTAGCGACAGCGCCAGAAACGCCGAAAACAGGATCGAAACGACCATTGTCAGAGAAAACTGACGATAGATGATGCCCGTCGAGCCGGGGAAGAAGGCCATGGGAACGAAGACGCATGACAGCACGAGCGTGATGCCCAGGATGGCACCGGTGATCTGCTTCATCGCCTTGCGGGTCGCAGCCTTCGGTGACAGGCCTTCCTCGGCCATGATGCGCTCGACGTTCTCCACTACGACGATCGCGTCATCAACGAGGATGCCGATAGCCAGGACCATGGCGAACATGGTCAGCACATTGATTGAAAAGCCCGTCGCGAACATCATCGCACAGGTCCCAAGGAGCGCCACGGGGACGACCAAGGTTGGAATGACCGTGTAGCGGAGATTCTGCAGGAAGACGAACATCACGATGAAGACGAGCACGACTGCTTCGATCAACGTGTGCAACACCTTCTCGATTGATGCCGAGACGAACGGACTGGTATCGTAGGGAGTGGCGTATTCAACGCCCTTCGGGAAGAATCTTGACAGTTCCTGCAACTTGGCTTTCACAGCCGCCGAGGTCGCCACGGCGTTGCCGGTGGCAGACAATTGGATGCCGACTGCTGCCGTTGGCTGGCCATTGAGCCTGCTGGAGAAATTGTAGTTCTCGGCACCGAGTTCGATGCGCGCTACGTCCTTCAACAGCACGGAACTCCCATCCGCATTGGCACGCAGGATGATGTTGCCGAAAGCCTTCGGATCGCTGAGCTGTCCCTGGACAAGCACGGTCGCAGTCAGGTCCTGGGTCACGGGATTCGGTGCCGCGCCGATCTGGCCAGCCGCAACTTGTGCATTCTGTGCCGCAATGGCTGCGCGGATATCTTCCGCCGCGAGGCGTAGCCCCACCATCTTGTCGGGATCGATCCAGACGCGCATGGCTCGCTGCGCTGCAAACAACTGCGCGCGTCCGACCCCGTCCAGTCTCCGGATCTCGCCGAGCACGTTCCGATTCAAGTAGTCGCCGAGCGCGACCTCATCGAATTTGCCATCCGTCGAAGTGAGGGTCGCCAGCATCAGGAAGCCAGAAGCCGCTTCCTCGACGGTGATGCCTTGTGAAGTCACGGCTGACGGGAGACGGGACTCGACGCGCCTGATTGCGTTTTGCACGTCGACTGAAGCTTGATTGATATCGGTGCCGGCTTCAAACGTGGCGTTGATGCTGATCGCCCCGGTCGTATCGGATGTGGATTCAAAGTACATCATCCCTTTCACGCCGTTGAGCTCTTCCTCAATCAGGCGGGTGACGCCCTGATAGATCTGTTGAGGAGACGCACCCGGATAGGAGGTCGAGATAGTGAGCTGCGGCGGCGCGACTTTCGGATACTGCGCGATGGGCAGGAAGGGCAGGGCGATGATGCCAGCGATCGAAATGAATAACGCAAACACCCATGCAAGGATCGGGCGGCTAATGAAGAACTGTGCCATTATACTACCTTACTGGGCTGAACTGGCTGGGGCGTTTTTCGCGGCTGAGTGCTGCTGCGTGCCGGGTTGCCAGGGTTCCGGCGCGACCTTGGCGTCAGGCTGCACTTTCTGGACACCATCGACGACCACCTTGTCGCCGGCCGAAAGCCCCTTTTCGACGACCCATTCCTGATCGAGCGCCTGACCGAGTTCGACATCTCGAAGTTTTGCGGTGTCGTCTGCTTCGACGACGTAGACCTGCGCCCCGCCGTCTTGGGTACGCAGCACTGCGCGTTGAGGAACCGTGATCGCCTTCTGCCTCACTGCTTGTTCGATTTTGATCCGGACATACATGCCGGGCAGCAGGTCGCCATTCGGGTTGGGGAACTCGGCGCGGATCGTTACCTGACCCGTCGTGGTGTCTACGTTGGCACTGGAGAAAAGAAGCTTGCCCTTTTCGGGATAGACGCCGCCACTATCGAAGACGAGTTCGACCTTTGCTTGTCCAGGTGCCGGGCTGGCAAGCTTGCCTTCGCTCACGGCACGGCGCAGGGCGATCAAGTCCTGTGCCGACTGGGTGAAGTCTGCATAGACCGGGTCGATCTGCTGGATCAGGGCAAGGTTCGACGCGCCGTCCGCCGTTACGAGTGCACCCTCGGTGACAAGCGCACCTCCGATGATGCCGGTGATCGGAGCGCGGACCTCGGTGTATTCAAGGTTGATCATCGCTTCATCGAGCGATGCTTGCTGCAGCGCTACGTCTGCTTCTGCTTGGGCAAGGTTGACCGCGGCGTTGTCGTAGTCGACGCCACTGGCAATGTTCTTCTCCCGAAGCGATTTCTGACGCTCGAGCTGCACTTTGGCATTGTCGCGGGCGGCCTCGGCGCGCCGTAGCGAAGCCTCGGCGCTTGCAATGCGGACTTTGAACAGGCGTGGGTCGATCCGATAGAGGATATCGCCTTCCTTGACGAGGGCGCCCTGTTCGAAGACGCGCTCCTCGAGAATACCGGAGACGCGCGCCCGGACTTCGGAAATGCGCGTTGCCGCGATGCGCCCGGGTAGCTCGCTGACGACTGGAATGGGATGCGACTTGAGTTCGACGACGCTAACGGCGGCGGGGGGCATCGCTTGGCCCTCCTGAGCGAAACTCGACGTTCCCGTCAGCGCCAAAATGGAACTGGCGATAAGGCACGCCTTTAGGCGCGGCAGTTGTCTGCAGCGTTGCATGGTACTTCCTTCAATATGTGGTTATGCCCTCAGGGGCGGATTATTTCTCTTCCGGGTAGGACGTGTAGATCGTGCGCACACCTTCGAGGATTTGTGATTGTTCGTCTTCGCTCCACTGGTGGACGGCGAAGAGCTCAGTGAAATAGAATCCGGACAAGGCAAGATAGGCCATCAGCGCCGCCTTTGGACGGGGACCGTCTGTCATTGCCTTCAGGTCATCCAAGGTCCAGTCCCGCATCTGCTGCTGGAGCTTCTCTTCATGCGAGACCGAAGCGCTGATCGCCATTGCGACGGCGCGTTCGGTCTCGTTCGCGACGCGCTCGGCGGACTTGATGCGACCATAGAGTTCCGGGTGGGGGGTGTTGGCCGATTCAGCTACAAACTGCTTCTGGCGTTCGAGTTCCATTGTCAGCCGACGGTCTATCAATGCTTCGAGCAGTGCGCTCTTTGACTTGTGGTCGTAGACCACCGTCGACTTGCTCACTCCTGCTTCTTGCGCCACGGCATCGATCGACAGCCCGGATGCGCCAAGTTTAAGCACGACCCTTTCCGCTGCGTCCAGGATGTCGTCCTTCATGATCTTACGGATGCGGCCCACGTCGGTCTCCAATTCTCGATGCCTCCATTTACGAACGATCGTATATGAATTCAAGTAACGAAACGAACGTTCGCAAAAAATACGTGCCTGGGGCTCTTCGTGTATCTAGCCGCAGCTTCGACCTATCATGATTGGAATCCATTCCGCGGCGAACGCGGCAAGGCGGACAGGCAAGATGCGACTGCAGCCGCTCCGGTCGCCTGGAATTCCCACCGGTGCGGGCGGCCCCGCCTTTACCAACGGATAGAAGGCCATGGACCAGAGAACCTCCGTGCTTTTGGCCTACTGAACGAGCGTACGGGACGAGACTGCGATATGCGTGATTGTCACAACGACGGTCACGGGAATGAAGGCCGCCACGACAGCGGCCAGCGCTATTCAGCGATTGGAAATGCTTGTTGGATCTATGCCAGGTTCGTCCTGTAGAATTCCGTGAACTTGGTAACGGCTTTGTCGACGTACTGAGGATTGTCATACATGTCGAAGTGAGAGGCGCCGTCCATTACCTGGAGGTCCTTCTTCGTCGACGCAGCCAATTTGTATAGTTCGTGGCCATCACGGTTGGAGTTATAGGCGCCGGGCTTGCTTCCAACGATGACCTGAAGGGGCTGGGTAAGCAGCATGTCCGCCAAGGCGAAGGCATCGAATGCCATGACCGCATCCATCGTCGAGAACCGCAATTTGTTCTGCCAGTTCGGGCGAGCACCCCTGGGGGTTCGATAATAGTCGTAGGCGCCACGGAGATCGGTATCCTCTGAAACCTTATACTCGTCCGGAATCCACGGTACGATCATTGGATCGGCCCCGCGAGCTTCAGCCGCGCGAAGCTGGGAAATTTCCTGCAGCGAGGATATCGTCGCTTCGCGTCCGCCGGCGCGCATCTCCGCCCCGCCGTTGACCGGAACGGCCACGCCGACTGCCTTGATGCGGCGTTCGGTCATGGCCGCGCTGGCGGCATATCCACCACCTGCGCAGATTCCGAGAACGCCGATGCGATTGCTATCGACGAAAGGCAAGCTCACCAGGTAGTCGACCGCGCCACGAACATCCTCGACGCGCGCGATTGGATTTTCCTGATACCGCGGCTCTCCTCCGCTTTCACCTTGAAACGAGGCGTCGAAGGCAATGGCGACAAAACCCTGCTGCGCGAGCTTCTCCGCATAAAGACCTGCCGTCTGCTCCTTGGTGCCGCTTGCAGGGGCGACCGTTACAATTGCGGCGTAGGTCTTCGACTTGTCGAAACCTGTCGGATAATGAACGTTGCCCGCGACACTGATGCCGATGTGATTGTTGAAACGAACCTTGTCCATCTGATTTCCTTTGGATGCGGTCTCAGGAGGCTCCCCGGCGAATGCACGGGAAGCGAGCGGCAGCATTGCAAGCGCCCCGAGGGACAGCCCGAGCTTGGCTGCGTTGCGTCTGGATAGATTGATCTTCTCATTGCCGTCGTTCATTGGCGAATCCTTCGTATAAGGAATGATTTTCTGTCAGTATGGGATCTCGTCGCGAGCTTTAGGCGCGCGTTCGTGTCAGCGCCCCATGCGCGGGGTGATCCGGGTCATTTGAGGTGGTCAATTGGACTCCGCCCATAAGGCGGTGCGATTGCCGAGCTAGAGCGTCATGACGCTCGCCTGATCCCGTCCACCCTGCTTCGTGGATTGGAAAGCAGGGTGCGGTAAGGCGGGCCGGCCACTCGATCAGGGATCGCCATGCCTGGAGGAGTCGGGGTTCGCTTCTTTCATCGACCCTTCTTCGGTGGAGTGTCGGCGCCCACCACATGTTCCTCCTCCGCCGGGAGACGAGCCCCGGCGATTTTTACGGCAGCGATATCGCCATTGAGTTCCTTGAGCTCGTCGGCAGTGAACGTCACCGATGCCGAACCGACGTTCTGCTTCATGTGTTCCATCTTGGTTGTTCCGGGGATGGGAACGATCCAAGGCCTTTGCGCGAGCAGCCAACCAAGCGCGATCTGCGCGGGCGCTACTTCTTTTTGTCGCGCCCACTTCAACACCACTGCATAGAGCGCCATGTTGACCTTCAGGTTTTCCGGAGAGTACCGCGGCACAAGCGCACGGAAGTCGAAAGCACCAGCGCCTGCCTGTAGATCGAAAGTGGCGCCGGTGCCGAACTTCGTATCGGCGTTGAACTTGCCCGAGAGGAAGCCCATTCCGAGAGGACTCCAGCAGACGAAGCCGATGCCGAGCTCCTCGCATAGGGGAAGCACTTCCGTCTCCGGCCCTCTCCAGATCATCGAGTATTCGTTCTGAATGGCTGCGAGGGGCTGTTCTGCATGAGCGCGGCGAATGGTCTGGATGCCAGGCTCCGAAAGGCCCCAGTTGAGGACCTTGCCTTCGGCCATCAGGTCTTTCACGACACCGGCAACATCCTCGATCGGGACAGTCGGATCGACACGATGCTGATAGAGCAGGTCGATGCGATCCGTGCGCAGACGCTTCAACGAGCCTTCAACAGCCCGGCGCACATGCTCCGGACGGCTGTCCATGCCGCGCGGTCCCATCTTACCTGTATCAGGGTCGATGTCGCCACCGAACTTCGTCTCGATGGACACCTGGTTGCGAATATCTTGCAGGGCCTCGCCGACAATATCCTCCGAAATGAAAGGGCCGTACATTTCGGCCGTGTCGATGAGGGTCACGCCACTGTCGACCGCAGACCGAATGAGGCGGATTGCGTCGCCGCGATCGAGCGTGCTGGTGTAGAAATCGGTCACGGTGCCAGCTTTCGGTCCCGGCAGCCACTGGCAGCCCAGTCCGATGGGCGACACTTCGAGAGTCCCAAGTCTCCTGCGTCCTGTCGCGCTGTTGGAGCCTGGTTTGACTTCGCTGGCCATCATACTCTGTCCTGGAATGCATGACAGCAGTGCCGCGCCTCCCAGCGCAGCTCCGGACAGGAGGACATGGCGCCGGTTCATCGTCATTGATTCCGAAGTGATAGATCTTTTCTCGTCGGCATCGGACATACTGGTTGCTCCATGGATCTTGTTTGGCTTCAAAAGGATTGGTTGCTTGGGCGCGAGTGCTCGGCCGATCAAAGGGAGCGCATCCTCCGGTTGGCAAAGCACCCGCGCTCGTCGGCCTTGCGAAATCAGCCGTTGGTCAGTTTCAGATGTTCTTCGCTCAGCCGAGCGCCCTTGATTTCTATCTGCTCGAGCGCGATGCCGATGTCCCAGAGATCGACGGGTGAAAGATCGACATCGGCCGAGGCGATATTCTCCTTGATGCGCTCCAGTTTCCTGGTGCCTGGGATCGGTACGATGAACGGCTTGCGCGACAGCAGCCAGGCAAGCGCGATCTGTGCAGGCGTGGCGCCCTTGGCGTGAGCTACACGGCGCAGGAGATCAACCAATGCCTGGTTGGCGGCGCGGGCCTCTTCGGTGTATCGCGGCTGGTACGCACGGAAGTCGTTCGCACCTATTGTGGTGCTGGCATCGATCGTCCCCGTCAGGAATCCTTGTCCGAGGGGAGACCACGGCACGAAGCCGATCCCCAATTCCTCACACACGGTCAGGACTTCGGCCTCCGGCTCAAGGGTCCAGAGAGAATATTCGCTTTGGATGGCCGCCAAAGGCTGAACCGCATGAGCGCGGCGGATGGTCGCCGCACTCGCTTCGGAGAGGCCGAAATGGCCGACCTTGCCAGCCTCGATCAAGTCTTTCACCGTACCGGCGACGTCTTCGATCGGAACGTTGGGATCGACGCGGTGCTGATAGAGCAGGTCGATGTAGTCCGTGCGAAGCCGTGTCAGCATGGCGTCGACGACGGCGCGAATGCGCTCCGGCCTGCTGTTCGTAGCAGGTCCGGCCGCACCAAATCCGCCCTCGAGATCGAAGCCGAATTTGGATGCGATCACGACTTGGTCGCGGATCGGCCCAAGCGCCTCACCCACGAGTTCCTCGTTCGTCCATGGCCCGTAGGCCTCGGCGGTGTCAAACAATGTGATGCCAAGGTCATGAGCACCGCGGATGATGCGGATGGATTCCGCCTTGTCTGGAGACTGGCCATAGATCGAGGTGAAGCTCATCGTTCCGTAGCCGATTTCGGACACGGCCAACGCGCCGAGCATGCGTGTTCTCATTATTTCCAAGCCTCTTCAAGCGTTCGACATCAGTCCGCAGCGGGCTGCGAATGGCTTGATGATCAATTTAGCATCGTGATATATCCTGCATTAGATGCTTAATTGTGCTTGGGCTTATAATGTGAGGTAATAAATGCGACGCAGCGACCTTGGCGATCTCAATGTGTTCTTGGCTGTTGCAGAGGAGCAGAGTTTCACGAAGGCCGCTGCGCGGCTGGGTCAATCGCAGTCGTCGTTGAGCCAGACTGTTCGACGTCTCGAGGAGCGTCTTGGGATGCGGCTTCTCACCCGCACGACTCGGTCCGTGGCAACGACCGAGGCGGGCGAGCAACTCATCGAGACCCTCAAGCCAGCACTCTCTGATGTCGAGGCGCGGCTTGCCAGGTTAAGTGAGTTGAAGGACAAGCCGTCAGGCACCATCCGCCTGACCGCGGAGCGTCACGCGGCGGAAACGATCCTATGGCCTGCGATCTCGCGCCTTGTCCGCGCCTATCCCGAGGTGAAGGTCGAGATCTCGATCGAAGCATCATTCACCGACATTGTCTCGGGACGTTTCGATGCAGGGGTACGTCTAGGCGAGCAGGTCGAGAAGGACATGATCGCAGTTCGCGTCGGACCGGATCTTCGTTTGATCGTCGTCGGTTCACCTGCGTACGTCGCGCAACGGGGCATTCCGGAGACACCGCACGACTTGACGCGACACCAATGCGTGAATGTGCGCCTTCCCACGACTGGCGGCCTCTATTCTTGGGAGTTCGAGAAGGAAGGTCACGAGTTGAACGTCCGCGTGGACGGACCGTTTGTCTTCTCCGATGAATCGCTTGGTATCCAGGCGGCAATAGAAGGGCATGGTCTCGCAATGGTATGGGAGGACAAGGTGCTTGGTGCACTATCCGAAGGCAGGCTCGTCCGCGTTCTCGATGAATGGTGTCAGCCGTTTTCCGGATATCACCTCTACTACCCAGATCGTCGGCATCCGTCGCCGGCGTTCACCGTGTTGCTAAAAGAACTCCGGCAGCGACCGGCGTTGTGTCCTACCTCAGCGACTGGATAATGTCTGATGTGTCTGCTTTTGGTGTAAGCCGAGCAGCCGAGGGATTGGCGCAAAGATCATGGAGGTATTGAGCGGGAGGGATTTGCGTGGCGACAGCTGAAGACAACTGCAAGCGTGTATGTGCGTAGGTGCCTGACGGGCAATCTCAGCCTTGAGGTGGCCGATCACAGCATCACGATCCGTGACCGGCTCGTGATGCACTTCAGAACATGCAGCAGTCTCTTCGAAGCTTGCATTGCCCAGGGCCAGAATAAGGGGCAATCCAAAATCCACTGCCGGCGCCGCCGCTCGTCCAGTTTCTTCTGAACAGTTGGGAAGGTGCGCTGCTGCGGTTGTGGGTGGAGAAGAGCGACGTTCCCCTCAACGAATTCACGGAAGTCATCTTAAAATCGCTTCTTGTTTCACCACATCGCGAAACGATCCCGACCCATTAAACCTCATGTGATGGTGAATTGATAAGCCGGGCGAAGTCTGTACATAGGCCTTGAGCAACTCTGTGTCGGTGGCGGCCGGCTGGCGGTGGTTTGCTGCAATCGGCCGCCCTATTTTTCGGGTGAGAGCGGCTGTAAGCAGTTCGACAATCCTGCTGCTATTGCTGGATGGAAGATATGAATATCCTCGTTCGCTAAAACTTATATCCTCATCGTCCATCAGCCAGTCACTCAGATGATATGTCAGCTTTTCGACACAGCGCGTACGTGCGGCAGTGGACAGACTGGTCAGGATGCTGGCCGAATAGAGGCACACGAGGCCAGGCATGTTCAAGAGACGCCGCATGAGCGCACGGCCTGTCGGTGAACTGGTCAGTTCTTCCGGCCGACAGATATCGTCGATGCAGCGGTCGAACCATTTTGCCCCTGGACCGATGGTGATGATCGATGCGCGACGCAGGTCGCAGCCGCAGTAGGCACAGCGATGTTGCGGCACGAGGCGACGCCCGTTGAAGACCGCAATGCGGCTGCGGCAGCAGGGGCATCGATCGCGTAACCTGCAGCCGTGCTTTGTACATGAAACTCTGGTCGCTAGTCGCCATCTTCTTCGAAAATAGGGCTGAGAATCCTCGGTAAGGCATTGCGAGCAAAATTGTAGCCAGGTCGAGCGATCGCGCCGTCCGCTGTTGCGAAGCGGCAACAAGAGCTGCTTCGGAAGGGCATGTGACAATGTCATCGCTGCGAGCTGATCGGGCGAAACGCCGGTATTTGCACAGAGCTGTCTTGCGATGTCGCCTGGAAGCCTAAGATCAAGGGATGCGGACCACATTCCCGGTGTCAGCCCGAGTACGCGGGCAAAGGCACGAGGCGCAACGCCATTCGCGTATGCGAGCCGATGCAGCCAGCTTAACAGCATCTCATCCTGCTGGGGTTCGACAATGACCGGCCATCGGTCGGAAGCGACGTCGCCATATCGCTCGCGAATGCTGATTGCAGGCGCGAGGGGATCAATCGCCATCACAGAAGGCTCTCACGCAGAGGCGAGTTGCGCCGGTGCGAGATCGGCACGTGCCACAGTTCGTCGATGATAGTCTTGGTAATGCGCTCACTTCCAGACCTGATCGCTGCTACCGCCGCCTTCGTGACGATGGCGACGATCTCACCGATCAAGCCTTCCGAGAGGCTGTAGATTCGGCGCGCCAAAGGCTGGTTTGATAAGTCGGAGCTTCGGGCAAGCGGCAAAGCCGCCTCGAGGCTGTCGAGCAGCATCAGATAGGTTTCGTCATATTGCCACCGAGGGACTGCTATCAAGTCGAAGCGGCTCGCCATCTCACTGGTGGCGTTGATAAAATCGTGGATGGCAACTTCGCCGATCAGCACCGGTGAAATATCGTATTGCCGGCCGATCCGCCGCAGAAAGGCGAAGACAGCTTCAACATCGCGGGCGCGGCCGCGCAACGCATTGTGGAATTCGTCGAAAATCAGCACCCTCGGTTTGAGGGTCGCCAGCAGGTGATCCAGCTGCTCGGCCTTGCGGCCGACATCCCATAGATCGCCGCCAGGCGCGCGGAGCGCCTGGAGAATGCTCGCATAAAAATGGCCGAGGCCGGCGCCTTCACGTGTCTGGACGATCCATACTTTTTGTTCAGGCGAACTTCTGAGGTGTTCGACGGCGAACCGCTCGGCGATCATCGTCTTGCCATTGGCATAAGGGCCGACCAACATCAGGCCTTCGGTTCGCAATGATGCAGGTCGTGACAGCAAATCGGCAAGCCGTCCGTGGCTGTCCTTGGCGACGTGGTGACCGATCCATCGTGGCGCACGAATATAGGTGATCCGTTCCTCGCGATTGCGATCGAGATAAGGTCGGACGTGGTCAAGCAAATGTTCCGACATGCCCGGTTACCAGTCCTCCACCGGCAGCCGGTTCTTTTGGCGTGCCGGATGCTCGGCGGGAGTTGTCGCCTGCGTATCCGTCACTGCGCGAGGCTTTGCTGCAACAGCATGGGCACTGCGCACGGCGTCGCGTAACTGGCGCTTGGAAGCTTTGGCGGTCTCGGCAATGGCGGCGATCTCACGGCGAAATGCTACCTTCTCGACGCTGGAGCGCTGATTCATCGCGCGCTGATGCACGCGCCCGGCCCGGTGTTCCCACAGGGTCAGTGGCGTGACGCGGCCGTCGCGTCGCGCGACCGGTCGGAACAGTCGTGTTTCCGGGTCGCGGACGTAGACATGGCTGATGTCACGTGGATCGTATCGCACCTCCAACTTTCCCAGGTGATCGCGCTCGGGAACGAAGACTCCGAGCCACGGCGAGTAATAGTGCAGGGCGAACATGCTGATTCCCTGCGGCGACAATTGGCGTTCGGCGCCCGGTAGAAACGACAACAGCACGCGTTGCGAATCGTCGCCAAAGTCCGGCGGAGCCGCGCTGTTGCCTTGCCACTCGGTGAATGGCACCTTTAGGGTCTTCGGATTTTCTTGGAAATTATGATCGATGACCGCCAGCGCCACGCAGCGCTCAAGGTCGGCGAAGCTGAGACAGGCGCGTTGCTCCGAGGGATATTCGTCGCGATCGCTCACCGAGCGCCCCGATGAGCCGGGGTATGTCGCGAGCACGCCATTGAGCTTGCCCAGCAGACGCTCGACCACGCCGCCGTGATGGACCCGGCCGCGATCACGATACCGGATGCGGATGCCATAATCGTCACAGCCGCGTTGAAACGCATGCCCCTTGAACTCTTTGGCCGAGTCTGTGACCAGCAGCCGCGGCCGGCCGAACATCGGCCAGGTATGATTGAGATTGCGCGCGGCAAGCCATGCGTCTTTTGGGCAGATGGCTTGGGCGAGGCAAAGCCCGACAGACAGGACCGACGGTTTTTCCAAGGTAAGGCAGAACCCGAGAATGGCCCGTGTCGCCACATCGGTGACGATCGTCAGGTATGGACGGCCAACGAATACACCCGCCCCATCGACAACCTCCGCGAAATTGATGTCGGCTGGGGTATGGTCGATTTGACAGACGTCGAGCCGGTGCGGCGCATGGATGTAGCCGGGCCGTGGCTTCAGCCGCAGGAGATGCTTGGGGTTGGCCGAGCGCTTCTTCGCGATCTCTTCCGGCGAAAACAAAGCCAGTATGCGCCGAGCAACCGTGACATAGGACGGTAAGGCAAGACCCGCTTCCTCACAGCGGGCGCGGATCTCGGCGACGACGGGAGCGAGGGGAGGCGCCTCGAGCGTCAACCATTGCTCGCGCAACGTCGCGCCGATGATTTCCTCGACGGCTTCCGGCAGTCGCTTGCGTCGGCTGACGGCGGCGCGAGGCAGCAGGGCGGTCACTGTCCGCTCCGTACGATAGCGGGCGAGGAGATTGTAGATTTGTCGGGTCGTCAGCTGCAGTTCAGTAGCCGCGCGTATGACGGCGGCCTGCCTCGAGCCGTCACCGTCGAGTATCTTGTCCAACTCACGCGCAACGTGACGCGCCACCGACCACTGCTCTCCAGCAATCGCGCGAGCCGACCTTGGTGTTCGATCTTGAAATCGCTTTGGCAAAGGGACGTTTCGCTGAAATCGTTAGCGGAAAATCGCCCTTCGTCTATCAGCTAAACCTAACCATCGTATGACATTTTCCCGTTTGAAATCGTAAAGTAAAAGCCACAGCGATCGAGGCGATTGTTGGGTCGGTAAGCAATGTTCCTCGCCCCAGCGGGCTCCATGATTGTGTGGCAATCCCGTGCTTCGCGTTGAAGCCACGTACTTTTCGCTGCTGAAACCGTGGATGGAGTTCAATCTGGTTGATTGCCGGCGTGACACCCGTCTCCGACATGATCTTGCTGAGATGCTCAGATCCGAAGTTACACACGCCGATCGAGCGAACACGTCCTTGCTCCTTCAATCGGATGAAGGCCTTCCAGGTGTCAACGTACCGGCCCCTGCCCGGAGACGGCCAGTGAATAAGATAGAGATCGACGTGGTCGAGGCCCAAGCGTTTCAGACTGTCGTCGAATGCGCGCAGCGTCGCGTCGTAGCCTTGATCGTCATTCCAGAGCTTCGTGGTGATAAAGATTTCTTCGCGCGCTAGGCCCGCTGCGCGGATGGACGATGCGGAAAGATGTTGCTGATCGCGCCCACATGACGATCATGCCTACAGCCTCGGAGGATAGGTGAGATCAAAGGCCTGCCGTGTTTCCGAGTCGCACCCAGAGAGCGAGAATCGGCTCGTCGGTAGCAAACGACGAACGCGAACTCCACTTGGAGACCGCGGTGCAGGTGACGATAGCGCTGTTAAGGCGTGGCCCTTGAAATTCGACCCTTCTCAAACATGGCAACGCCAGCACTTGAAATGATCGCGCAAAGGTCGACTGTCGGTGACAGTGACAGCGACTGGGCACTATTATGGGCAGACCCTACATTGGGCTCGGTGTAATCTGGAATTCCTTTGCTAATGATCCGCATCGACCATGCGGACAGCCGATACTCTTCTTCTTCTTTTCCGCGCGTAAAGATGATTGCCCCATCGTGTACGCTTGGATTTAGGCGCGTACCTTCTTTGATTACGGAGACTATCTCGTCGGAAAAAGGCGAACCCACGGCCGGCATCGGCTCCCTAGCCATTGGCACACACTCGTTGGTGGAGATGCGGCCAGTGGAAAACACGAGTATCAGCGGATGAAACGGTAGTGGCTGACGCTGCAGGTTGTATAGTTTCGCTTTAAGTTCGGCGTTTTGACCGGGTGCCATCTTGTTTACACGCAATTCGATATCGGTCCTACTTATCATCGCTGTCATCACGTGGGGAGCATTTTTATGGTTTTTAGGCATCCAGCTCACGTGGGAGCACGCAAAGCCCTATTCACTGACTCTGGCGGTTCTCACTGGCGGCTGGACATTGTTCAACAAATACCTGTGGCGGAAGTGGCCGTGCAGGCTATTTGTTCGGACACCGAATCTTAATGGCATGTGGAAAGTCGCGCTCCAGTCTACCTACAGAGATCCAGAAACGCGAGAACCTAAGGGGCGCATAGATGCGTATATCGCGATCCGACAGACATTTACCTCGCTTTCTGTGCGGCTGATGACTGCGGGCGAGCACGAGTCCTTCCTCGTCGCAAGCAGCTTTGACATCAACGACGACGGAACCACCTATCTGTATGGAGTGTATCAGGGCGTCCCGAGTATATCTGATCGTAAGGAGGTGACCGCCATCCATTATGGAAGCTTCCGATATAAAGTCATCGGCTCGCCGGTGACCCGGCTCAGCGGACATTACTGGACAGACCGGGAGACCGGCGGTTCCATTGATCTATTCGACCGCCGATCGGAACTTTTCGATAGCTTCGCGTCTGCGGAGGCCGCGCGTAAAAATATTCGCGAAACTGAACATCCGCTTCCGTAAGGAACGGCGCGAAGTGCTACGACGATTTTCAAATGGGCTTAGCCGGATGAACTTGTCCTCGGTAGCCGACGCCATACCAGTTGCTCGACCAACCCAGAATGATAAACAGAAGGGGATCGGTTGCTTTGGCGATCATTTCCCTCCAAGTCTGAAGGTCACGAGGCGAGGGAAGCGGATTGCTCTCCGGATGGGTATGCCATTCTCCCGTGAATGTGGTCGTCTTACCGGATTCTACCCAAGCTGCTTTCGCTGCGGCTTGATGACCAGGATCGTTTCGGTCGAAACGGTAGCGCTCGCGGCGATCTCCTTGCAGCGGACGTGTTACTGCCGTGATCTCAATATGTACGCCGCGGTAGCTACCTAGAAAGATGCCCCCCGCCTCGCGGCCGAGTTCCTGTCCTTGGGTGTAGTGCAACATCGCTTCCACGCAATAGGGATGGATCAAGACATACCGTTGAGGCTGCCACTCAAGCGCTAGACTTCCCGCAAGCGGGACAGTCAGCAGATCGTTTTGGGCTGCTGTCGGCAATATTGTAGGCTTTCGCATTGTCAAAAGTCCGGCTTCTGAATCGGTCGTTGTGAACGCCATTGGCCCAGTCGAGCACATGATCGCACGCTAGCGCTGCTGCTCCAACCGAACGGGAAACAGGGAAGGGGACGTATGCTCCATCTCCGCATGCGGCGTTTCTCTCTACGACGATATCCTCCGCTGATTTCAATGTCTTGTGCCGAGGGTCTTTGGCAAGACGAGGCTTCAGGCATTTGAGGCAGGCGTGGTCGGGATCACCAGTCAAAATCGACTTAGCTACGGCACCATTGCCTTCCAGCCAGACAAACAAATGTGGTGGCGATCTTGGCCGTTTATTGACGGCGTGATGGTTTAATGCGATCGAGAGCGCTTCTTCACCCGTGGCATCGATTACTAGATCGTAATGGTTCGGACCAATTTCGACGCTCTCAGCATAGTTCGCCACAGGACGGATATTCAACGGTGGTAGCTGGCCCTTGATGAATTCGGCGCAAGCATTTGCCTTGTTCTCGTAGAGAAACGGTGCTCCCAGTAGATGACGGCCGAGGTTCGCCGGATAAAGCAATTCAGGGTCGACGAGGGTTAGCTCACCATTTCTGAAACCGGCTCCGCATTGCGCGAGCTGTTGCGCGAGAAAGCTGCCGATAGTACCGCAGCCGATCAACAGAATTCGCTTTCCAGCAAGGTTTGAGTTGCCTTCCAGGTTTCTGCCAAAGACGTAGTCCGCGTCAGCAGGCGCGGAGTTGACCCGCTCTATCGAAATCTTTGATCCGATCTTTGTAAGGGTCTTGGAAAGCTTCTCTCGACGGGTCTTTAGCAGTTCCGTGGTCTGATACGCCACCGGTATAGAGGCGCGGCAGAGAAACAGCCCGTTTGATGCCCGGATCGCGAGGATGGCTACGGTATTTTTGCTCTTGGCGATTGCCTCCTGGATTTTTCCCATCAGTGCGCCGTCGTTCCAGCCGAGCCACAGATCAAGCTCCGTAAGGGTCTCCGGAGGCCATTTTGCATTGGGGTTGATCGAGAGAGCCGCATTAGTTCGGACGATGAATGCCGACTCGCCCTGGTCTTTGCCGCCCTTCACGGGATCGCGAGACCAAAGCCATGAGCTGTCCTTTGCTAGTACCGGCACTGGCTTCTTTGTTGGATGAAGGCGGATGTACTTCACGCTTGCTTTGCCGGTGGCACCTGGCGGCAGATCGACGAGTGAGTTCACCATAGACCAATAAGAACCGAATTCCTCGGCAAAGTCGTCATTCAGTTTGCCGCCCAACGCTTTTCGGATCACGTCTTCGCACTTGTTCAGACACTGCAGAACCGTGCCGGCGGGATCGTAGCGATCGAGAATGACTGCACCTTTTGCATAATAACAGACGGTACGATCAACTCCGAGGACGTGAGGCAGCTTGCGATCGGGCAAGGCAAACTGAGGTGTGATCTTGATGGTCGGATAATCGACGAAGTCGAAATCGGTGATTTCAATTGAGACCGGCACCGAAAGACCCGTTCTGTCGAGTGTTCCCGTGTAGACAAACCTGCCGGAGCGCCGATAGTCACGCTCAAACCCGAGGTCACCGAGGGCCGCGTGGACCTCGAGTCGTGCTAAATCGTCGGCGTCAGCCACTAATCGAACGTCCCACCTCAGGCGCTGGAACCTTTTTCTTCGGTTCAGACAGGACAGTCACCGCAGGCGTGGCCTGGATAATGACCAGGTCCGGGCGGAATGGAACGCGTGGACCGAAGCCTGCCCTGAGCAGCTCAATGGCGCGGTTCTCGTTGTCGCACTTTGTCACGATCTCTCGGAGACTTGCCTCAAGCTCCTGCAGTTTTCCGATCACCCTCTTTCGCTCGGTGGCCGTCATGCGGTTGATATTCTCGTCACCACACGGCGGAATACGAACATCGTCTACCAAGTACATCTGTATCTTTTCGACCACGCGCAGAAGCCGTTCGTCAGCACGATCCGGAAGGAACGGACCGCGGATGGCCTCGTACGCCTTCCAGACGCAGGCCATGATGTTGATGGAGGTCAACCCATCTTCATCCAGCCGATGGTGGTCGCGCCAGGCTTTCATGTAGCGAGAGTCGTGACGGAGGCGCTCTTTGTAGAGGTCGACCGCGTCGATGAACCAATCGTGGATTTTGCGGGGATCCGATTCGACCCAGTCCTTCTCGCGATGGGCAAGAAGGACGGCGTCGGACGGCAAAGCGTCCCAAGAGTCGATTTTCGCATCGGCGGTATGCATTTTCTGGACGTTTCGCGCCTCTTCCAGATGCTGGAAGTCGCCGTCGGGAATTGCATACAAGGGTATGTCTATATGGCCGTCGCGACTGATCACAAGCCGCACGCATGTAGCTTTCTCTTTGATGAGCACCCAACCTTCCTCTTCTGCTAGGCCGGCTAAAGCAGTCTCCACGAAGGCGAAGAATGCCGATGCAGCTTGCGATGGTCGCTCGCCCCTTACGAAAGAGAGGGGCAGGTAGCAACCGTCATCGAGGTCTTTCTGCTGATCGGGCGGAAACGCAGGAAGGTTGAGGGTCTTGTATGCGAAGCTGCCTTGGGTGAAGAATTTCGGTCGGACCGGAACGCCGAATATTTCCGCGCTCGATCTCGCAAACGCATCTCTCAAGCGTTCCCGGATTTTGGTTCGAGCGTTCCTAAGGGAGGTTTCGTCAGCTTTCAAATTGGCAAGGTAATTATCGTCAACTGTATTGTGCAAAAGCTTCGAAACATTTGCCATATATTGATTCCCTTTGGCCGCTATTATCGCAAATGTAGTAATGCCAAGCTTCGTTTAAAAGGGTAAGCACTACCAATTTTTAACTAATCCGTCGCAAGCGCTTTGGGGGCTCATGACCAAAAGATTCAACATTCTTTCTCTTAGCGGTGGCGGGTACCTGGGGCTGTACACCGTCGCCGTTTTGGCGCAGCTCGAGGAAGATCTCGGTAGGCCGATCGCATCTAGCTTCGATCTGATCGCCGGTACTTCGATAGGTGGCATCATCGCGCTTGGCTTGGCGCATGAGGTAAAAGCGAAGGACATCCAGGAGGCTTTCGAGCGCGAAGGGCCCTCCATCTTCTCCAACAGGCCAGTGCCGAAGGGTTGGGTTGGGCAATTCAGGGACATCTGGCGCTACATCAACAAGCCGAAATACAATCCTGACCATCTGCGGTCGACGATTACCAAGATGCTCGGGGAAGAAACGAAAATCGGTGATCTCAAGCATCGCGTTCTTGTGCCGGCGGTCAATCTCACCAAGGGCGGCCCGCAGGTTTTCAAGACACCTCATCATGAAACCTTCACCCGCGATCAGCGCCTCCGTCTCGTAGACGTAGCCATGGCCACCTCGGCCGCCCCCACTTACTTTCCCATCGCCGAAGTGGAACACTCACTTTATGCCGATGGAGGTATGTTCGCCAACTCGCCCGACTTTCTGGCTGTTCACGAAGCTGAGCACTTCCTCGGCGTCGAACCTAGTGATGTGCACGTGATGAGCATTGGCACCACAACCTCGAGCTTTTCATTCGCCGACGCTAGCGGACGAGAGTTGGGTATATTCGGTTGGGCTCGAGATCAGAGATTGGTGAGCGTCATTCTTGCTTCTCAGCAGAAGGTCTCGGATTACATGTTGAAGCATCGGTTGAAAGACCGATACCTCCGCCTCGACAGTGAGCAGTCTCCCGATCAGACTGAGCATTTGGCGTTGGACGTTGCCACAGCAAGTGCCCAGAGGACAATCTTGGGACTGGCGATGGCTACGGTCAACGCAAACATCAATAGCTCGGCGTTGCGGGATTTCTTCCAGCATCGTGCTCCCGCTCCCGACTTCCCGGGAAAGGCAACTTCTCTGCGAAATCTCTAATGTCCAACACATGAAAAAAGTCGAGAGATAGGATCAAGGTAGTCGCTGGAACGGTCTCCGGACCCGTGTTCGGGATTGTTGAATCGCAATTTTCCCAAAAACTGCCGTTTATTGTCGGCCTTGCACACGACCAGACTGGGGTTGTTTTCCGACCGAGCCATCCAGATTACTATGCCTTTAAGACTTGTACAAAGCCTTGCTCGCCGTTGCAGTGTCACGCTCAGTCGCCAGCCGAGGGCGCAGATTGAGCCCCTTCGCCATAAGCCGTACGGACCCACCGGTTTCGGCTTCAAGCTTCCGTGCTTCGACGTTTAGAAACTCAATAAGCTCGTTCAATCCCATCTTCTGTTGGGTATCTGGATGTAGCCATGTTCTGTCGGTGGCCACACTAATTACGAGGCAGCCTGAACGGGTGCGCTCTGGCGCCAAATACTTGGTAAGTAATTGGTCCTTCATTGCACCGCGCAATTCGGCGGCTGAACGTGGCTTCTCGCCGATCTTGAGCTCGATCGTCCCTTGCTCGGGCGACGAAGTGGATCGTAATCTGATATCCGTCTCTTTTTCGTCGGCTGTCGCTGCCTCTTGATCGACTGTATAAAGGTGATTGCTTCTGCTGTTCAGCTCATGGGCAAGCGCACGACGCAAAACGCGTTCGTCTTCAATTACCGCCCAATTTTCCCGAGGCGATGTATCCTGAAGCAAGAGATCGTCGATATCTTCAAGGCGATCACGCATCAGTTGAAACATTGTGTCACGTGTATTGGGCGGCGCCTCACCGTAAGTATCAAGCATTTTGAAATCAGCCTCTGTCACGCTTACCGCGTCTGCTTCTTCCGCTGCTTTTTCTTCGGCGAGAATTCGTCCTCGGTCCGCGAAGTGGGCAAAAAGAGGGTCGTTTATCAGCGACATCTTTACCGCCCAGCCGTCCGCTCCACCCAGATCGAGGATCGCGCCTAACAAAGCATTTCGCGCATTCTGGGCGTTATCGCGAGTGTCAGGCGTGAAGGTGCCCTCATGATACGTGTCGTCTGTAGGCCGAACATGGATGTAGGCTAGTCGGGTAAGGCGGAGTAGCGCGCTTGGTGTGAATCCCGCTCCCTTGACGTAAACGGCGTTGCTGTCATGATCGCGGCCAAACAACCGTGCGAACCATGCAACGGCTTCCGTTTCTTTGCCCGGTGTGATCCCCGCCAGGCCGGCCTCGAGAACTTCAGTTGCACGGATTGCGTTAAGCCTAAAGAGAAGCGGAAGCCAAATCCGCGCTCCTTTGACCTCAAGGCCGCCTTGAAGAAATCGGGCGACCGCTTGCTCGATAAACGAATGATCATGCTCGCTGCCAAATTTCATAAGGATGTCGATAGCCTGATCGACCAGCAGATCTGACGCGACGACGCTGGTATCTGGCTTCAGCATCGTTTCCACCCATTCGCGAATCCGCGGCAAGAAAAGGCCAGCAACCTTGGGCGATGCGTGCTGGATATCTTGCAATGCGCTCGAATGGTTTTCTCCAGCGTTCTCGCCAAGGGAGAGCGTGAGTTCTCCACCGAGCACCTTTTCAACTGCATTGGGGTGCGATGCCGCGAGAGTTTCGAGCCAGAAGGGGAAGCCGTTCAGTTGTATTGGGGCGTAGCGGCAGGCCAGCTGGGCCTCGTCGGGAGTAAGCTTCTTCGCCCAATCCGCATCTTCCGCTTCTGCCTCAATGGCTGCCAAGCCAAACTGCCAACGTGTCAGAAATGTGCCCTTTTCTCCTTCAGGGCGCTCGCTACGGAGTGTTGGGCGGTCATTTCTCCAGACCTTAAGCATGGCCGCTCGAAGTTTATCTGCAACCGCCTTGCCGAACTGGCTCTCGATATATTCCCTGTTCCACCCAGTTGAGCGGCTCTCCGATCCTGTGCGCTCCATCACGCGCCATAAATTCCAGGCCGTTCCCGGCGCTCTTTCGTCTTTGAAGAGTTCGTCGGGGTTAGCAGCTATCTCTTTCCAAAATTCTACCCAGCTTGCACGCGCTTTAGCGGTTTTACGCTCTTCAACCATTTGCCGCCTCGCGAATTGCTGTTCCTGTCGTTGCATCTCCTCGCTGCGTGGGCTTGGCTTCATTCGGTCTTCGACGGTCTGGGTGAGCACGGTCGAATCCGCGACGAGGACCAGGAGGTCACGAAGTGTCGTTAGGCTCCCGTGCGTGCGGCAGATAAGACCCGTCATTACGGTCCACAGCATCATTTGGCGGTGGAACAGCAGCTCATTGGGATCTGCTAACCGCCGTAGAACCCACACTTCGTCCTTTTCGGCAGAAAGTGGCAGGCCACCATCATTGACGATGGTATACAGCCATGACCACGGATCGTCGGGCTGCGACATGGAGGACAAAAATGCGTGCTCGGCCCAAAAAGCTAACTCCCGGGCGGGGGCGGGCAAATCGGCAATGGCTGCCTCTAGCACCTTCACCCTTTCATTATCCCGTTGGTGCCTGTCATTGAGCCGTAGTGCGAGCAAAGTCGACGATATCCAAGGGGCCGTTCGAACATCGAGATCACATTGGCGGCGACAAACCGCTAGAAGCGCGTCGAGCAAATCATGACGGTCGGTTTTGAGGTGGGGGTGATCTTTTGGCTGCCAACATGTTCCCACTCGAACGAGCGTGGTGAGCAAGTCCCTGAGAGCATCAAGGTCGAGGTCGTCGGCTGCCACCTCCTCGATCATCTGAGGCAAATGGTATGTAAGACTGCCGACCGTGCTTTTCCCCTCACGAATCCGCGCGAGAATTTTGGACAACGTTGGAAGCGGCAGATGCTTGGGGAAGAGATGCAAGAATGCTCTTCGAGTGACATCCTCATCCCACTCGGTTGGCAACGTCGCAAGCGCATCAGCAATCTCCGGGACGCGACGATCCGCAAGCGAAACCAGAACGCTGACAGCCCTACTTCTTAACCGGGAAGGCATCTTTTGATCGAGCGCTACTTCGTAAGCAATATCTCCGCAGGCGCAAATTGGCCCTGCAGCGATTAGGTCGAGGATCAAATCCCTGATCTCGTGGTTGGCGATGCCCGCCTTCCAGTGCCTTTGAATAGTTTCTCCCAGTTCCAGGGATGCAAAGCGGCGAACTTGCACATGGGGAATGCTAAGCCCACGCCATTCGCCATCTTTGTAGCGCGTTATAAAGGCTTCAAGGGCGAGAATGCGCTGTTCCGGCCGCAGTGATTGAGGGTCGCCAAAATCCAACACAACTGACGGATCGCGGCTAACAATTTCCTCGAAAATTGTGTCACGGGTCAGGGCCAGCCAAGCTGCGACCGGTCGCATCGAGGGCTGCACGATAGGCAATCCCTGCGCAGTTTCGGTAAAGAGAAGGCGCTTGATAGACTTAATCGGCACGCCTCTTGCCAAAAGCGTCTCGAGCCGAGCGGCAGCCAAGTACTCAACAACGGACCGATGGTGAAATCGAACCCGGCCATAGCTTGCGAATCCAAAAAGCGGGCGTTCAAGCAGTGTCTTCTGTTCGTCGGGATTGGCATCTGACAACAGCCGCGATACATCCAAAGCGGATTCACTTGCTTCTACGTCGTCAGTGCTGGCGTCATAGCGGAGAGTAAGCTTTCGCATCAAGATGGCCGCCAAAGCTAACCGACTGGCGTATGATCGCGCCGTATCTGTCGATAGTGTTGTGCGTTCTTCGCGCTCGGCGTTTGGCTTCAGCTTCGCTACGACGTTGGACTCGACCTGATCACGATGGCTTCTTATCCGTTGCTGATTACGCCAGTCTGCACAGAGCTCCACCAGATCTTGCGGACGCTCGGCAAATTCTTTGGCGTCACGTTTGACAATATCACGAAGCAATTCGTCAGGGTTGGAGACATTTTGAGACTCCGCCAACGCGCGCATCTGGCTCGTCGAGAGAGGCAACAGACCGACATTTGCCCAGCCACTCTCACGATCATCCTTGTCAGGGTTAAGGGCCCGGCTGCCCAGCATAGCGATGTCGGCGAAGGCATCAGCGGACGCTACGACGGTGTCGGGTTTTGGAATGGGAAACTGTTCTATCATCAGTTGGCGATCGATTGGCACCGGTCGGCTGGTGACAATTAAGCGGACTCTTCCCAACTGTCCGTCGACTACCTTCCGGAGCTTCTTGAGGGCAGTGTCGAACTTTCCCCTGGTTAGTTTGAGCTCGTCGATCGAATCCAGGAAGAACGTAGCCACATCGGATTGCGATCGCTGCCAACGGTCTAGCCGGTCCAGTTCCTCAAACGAAAGCATGTCGCTGATTGGATCGGTTGCGAGTGTGGAGAGGTCGAGGAAAAACGCCGCCTCGCCATTTCTCCAAAGTCGTCTCTGCTGGGCTTGGCATTCATACGTCTTGCCAGAGCCGGATTCCGACACGATAAGCACGCGCCGGAATTTGAGCAGTTCGTCCCAACCTAGTTCTTTTCGCCAGTACCCTCGCCGCGCAACTGAGATGGCGGTTTCCAGATCGGCGACTTCCTCGTTTGTAAGCCGATAAAAGGTCCGTTGGACACGGTCGGTATTTGTTGCGTCTATTGTCACTCGAGGTCTCACCGTCCGCGCCGCGTTTGCTGTGCAGCGTACTCTCGCGTATTCGAAGTCTAGGTTTTACTTCTTATCTTCTAGGTACTTCTCGACCTTCGCAGCCGATTTTCCGACCGCTTTCACCGCGCCAGCTAGAGCTTGACCGGACACGTCGAACTTCTTCTTCCAGTATTCTTTTTCCCAGTCTTCCGACATGTTGATAGTCTTGCTGTCCGGCACACCCGTTTTCTTCTTGTCGTCCGCCATTTGCCGCTCCTCGCTTCATTAATGTAAAATTACAATCACGACACGCGCAATTCTTTTCCCACTACATCCGCCTGGGTTGCAAGTGCTGAATTATGCCGCAACGGGGCTAAATCGCAGGAAAATGGCTACGGGTGAACTCTATGGGGCACGGACATCCGATAGCTCGCATACTCATTGGAGGCGTTCGACCGCTATCGGCCCCTTCCATCTGCAGCGCGCCGGCGTTACGGTTGTAAGCCGACTTTGGTCAGACAATTCAAGGCGGACATCGATCTTGACCAAAAGTATGTTTGCATGCTCATTCCGGCGCGGACCTAAAAGCGCCGCGGCGGTGAAAATCCCTTTATGTCGAATGGGCCAGACCGACATGTATCGCAAGCGATTTACTTTCGATCCAAAGCAAATTGAACGTGCCCGCTTAGTGACTTTGCGCTCGCCAAACCTGAATGTTCTTTCCGAGGAAAATCGCTCGAAATTGCCTGGTTTGGCACATTTCCTTGAACAGGGCTTCAAGGCCCGCGACGCTGATGGAAAGCTTTTGCTCCCCAATCTCAGTGCATTGGCAAATCGGACCGTCGGAATATTCAGCGACTATGGCGGCGAAGATCAGTCGAGCCACTTCTTCACCTATTCCTTTATGGTTTGCGCCTTCGGATCCTTAGATCCCTTTAAACAGAAGATGGCCTCCCTTCGGGCCAAATCGGGCCTTGGAAAGAAAGAGATTGCCTTCAAGGACTTTCGCTATGGCCCGCTACGTCGAATGCTCCCAGATTATTTGCGGCTTTGCGACAGCTATATCAATGGGTTGTTATTCACCCTCGTTATCGACAAAACAATCCCGTCCCTGTTCGGGCCAAACGAGGCCGAGCCTATCCGGCACATTGCCGACGCGTTGGACCAGAATGGCTACGGCACCATTGCGCCGCAAGCTGGCGAGAAGCTCTTCCGGATATTGCATTGTATAGCTTATCTCCTTGCGCTGTTGGGGCAGCCCGGACAGAAGATTTTTTGGATGACCGATCATGACGCGATCGGAGAAACTCCGGAAAAGCATACCAAGCTCCTTGAGGTTCTCTACCGCGTCCTTCCGCTATACACGACCAAGCCTTTCAGTCGTTTGGGTGGGGCTCGGCCATTCACACCAAAGGCGTTCGAGTTTCTCGACCTTCTCAGTACCGCGGATATAGCCGCCGGCACAATCGCGCAGGTCCTCACTAGTATGGAAACGCTTGGCGAGGACAAGGCGCAAATAAAGGAGGGGGGAGATAAAGTTCTTCGCTGGCTCTGCTACGATAGCATGACTTTGAAAAAATTGGCTTTGATTGTGAGGCGCATGCCGAACGGCGAAGTAGGCTGCGGCCCGATTGATTTCGAGGCCAAGACGCATGGGGAAAATGAAATTTTTATTCCTATGGAGCTCTTTAGGTAGATACATCTTGAATTAAACGTCGTCGCGCTACTAACTCAAGCCTGTCTCAGGAAGTTACAGGGCAGCGGCCTCTGGCCAATCGATTTTTGAGTCGTGACCGTCAGAAATGTTCGTGGAGGGTGAAGGGTGGGTTCTCCCTGCTATCGGCCAAAACCTGCGAAATTCTCGTAGGCCCCAAATCGGCTACTACATCCAGGTCAAGCCGATGCATGCCATTGAAAAATTTAAGGTTGACGACATTTTGCAATAGCGGGGACGTGGGTTCGATTCCGTTCACATCAATGGATCCGATTTGTTGACGGTGGGTCGTGATCTTTAAAAGTGGCGCTGCAGCCAAGTGCGGGGCGACAGCTTTGCGCCTTCTTTTTTGGTCATTGGGCAGGCGGCAGGCATATCCCGGAAGCGGTCATCTGGCGCAATTAGGCGCGGCGGCTTTTGTGCCAGAGGCAAACTTGAGATGATCGCCTGCCGTATTGTTCGGAACGGCGGTCTGACGACGTCGTACGGCTAGTCTTCAGATCTACATCTCTTTTTCCCACCAGCCGCGGGTGTTCACGTCGGCGGCGTCAGCGAGGGTTTCCAGCTCCGCAATGTCATTATCGTGGAGGGTGATGCCGCGGGCTCGGACCAGGCTTTCGACATGATGGGGTTTGGTGACGCCGATGATCGGCGTCGTGCCTTTGGCGATGGTCCATGCCGTCGCGACATCGGATGCTGTCGCACCCTGCTTTCGGCCGATCGAGGCGAGCTTGTCTGTCAGCGCCTTTAGCCGAGGTAGCATGCCATTGTAAGTCTCCGCCCGGCTGCTTCCTTTAGGCAGCGGGTTCTCCGGACTGTACCTGCCGGTCAGGGCGCCCTGTTCAAGCACCATGTAGGCGAAGAATGGGATACCTTGGTTGCGGCAGTAGTCCAGAATGCCAGCTTGCTCGGAGCTGCGGTAGAGGAGACTGTAGTGATTCTGGATGGCCTCGACCCGGAACCCGTCCTCTCCAAGGATCTGGTCGGCGAGTTTGATCTCACTCAGGTTATGGTTCGAGACGCCGATATGTCTGACCTTTCCGCTCTTCAGCAACGGGATTAGGTGCCGAGTCCACCGCGGCACATCGGCCGGGTTGTGAATCCAGTAGACGTCGATGTAGTCGGTGCCGAGGCGCACCAAGCTCTGCTCCAGCATGTCTGCCACAGGATCATCGCTGGTCCCTGCCGCCTGCGGGGTGAACTTCGTGGAGAGCTGGTAGTCGCCGCGAGCGTAGCGCTCCAGTACCTTCCCGAGTACGGTCTCTGAACGGCCCATGCCGTAGACCACGGCGGTATCCCATAGTGTGAATCCGGCCGCATGCGCCTTTTCCACGAGTTCTTCCAGACCAGCCTGAGTGAGGCTGCTGCCGAAGTAGCCATCGCCGGTCTCTCCGCTGTCGCCCCAGGGCCAAGTGCCCAATGCGACTGTGGGAACCTTAAGAGAATCGATTGTCATGTTCGCTCCAAGCTTGTTCTGCAGCCAGGCTCACTTTGACCCAGGCACTGCGGACACTATGATGCGCGCCGACGCCGAACCGTTAGCCTGATGCACCGCGTTTACTGCCCAATCCTCCAGAAGCCGCGTCGATCCGCCTTGCTGCCCTCCCGTACGCGTGCGATGGTTCGAGGCATGGAAACATTGACCGAAATCTCTGCGGCGATTGCTCGGCACGTCTCGAAGGATGGCTTCCATGCCACCCCTATCGAACGGGTGATGCTTGCTCGATCCTCTACGGTGACGATGCCGATGCCGAACGTATACCGGCCGCAACTGTGCTTTGTCGCACAGGGGCAAAAGGAGGTCACTCTGGGCGACCGCGTGTTCAGATATGCGCCGGGCCGCTATGGGATCGTGACTTACGATCTGCCGGTGACCGGCCAGGTGGTCGAGGCAACACCCGACAAGCCCTATCTCTGCCTGTTCCTCGATTTCGATCCAGTCATGCTGGGACAGCTGGGGTTGCACGTGTCGCCGCCAACGGGAGCGCCCACTCGGCCCATAGGCAAGACGGTGTCCGACGCCGGTGCCAGTCTGCTCGATGCGGTGCTGCGCCTGCTGCTTTTGCTCGACGAACCGGCAGCGCTGCCCGTACTCGGTCCACTTGTCGAGCAGGAAATTCTCTATCGCCTGCTCGCCGGTCCGGATGGTGCCAGGATGCGGCAGATTACCTCCAGCCAGGGGAGGGTTGCCCAAGTTGGCCGCGCCATTGCGTGGATCGGGCAGAACTTCCGGGAGCGGTTCAGCATAGAGCGGCTTGCCGCGGAAGTTGGCATGAGTCCATCGAGCCTGCACGAGCATTTTCGCGCTGTGACGGCGATGACGCCGCTGCAATTCCAGAAGCAGCTAAGGCTCCAGGACGCGCGCAGCCTGATGTTGGTCCAGGACATCGACGCTACGACCGCCGCCTTCCGCGTGGGTTACGAAAGCCCGTCGCAGTTCACTCGCGAATATCGGCGCCACTTTGGAGAACCGCCGGCGCGCGACATAGCCCGCTTGCGTGCTTCGCCGGGCTTGGCAGTGCTCGCTTGAATTCAGCTTACATAAGTCGGCGCACCAACGTTTAGCCCAAATATCCAGAGGTGATCAACGAGAACGCATCCACAAGAGTGCGCTTGCGCAATCCCTCCCGCCGGCACCAGAAGCCGCCGGTCCGGTTTCGGCAGCGAACCGGTCATTCCATAGAAGTCAAGCTGATGTATGCTATTGAAAAATTTGAGGTGGAGCACCTTTGTAATAGCAAGGTCGTCGGTTCAATCCCTTCTCGAGAGCATGGACCTGAAGCCTCGATAGATTTTCTCGTGAAATAATATTGAAGGGGAACGATCTTTATATAACTGGCATTTACGAGACGCCATGGAGCCGATCCTGCTGAACCATTCAACGGACGGGGCATCTAACCCATCGGTTCGCTCCGTTTCGGTTGACATTAGCTGCTAAAGAGCTGGGCGCACGTCGGTCTGCAGGAAATCTTCACCCACATAAAGCAGCGGACAATCATGCTCTTTTGCGACTTCATATGAAAAGCAATCGCCATAGTTCAATGCGGCCGGATGAACGCCCTTGCCCCATCGACCATAGGCGTCGGCGACTCGACGGGCAGAGGCTGCTGTCACAGACACGATCTCGAAGCCGAGACCTGAAATTAGCGCGCTGACTTCTTCGCCGACATTGCGCCGTGAGGCCACGATCAGGGCCTCGGCAACGGTGCCGGCGGAAATCAACAGCCCATCGGCCTCTTCTATTGCCATCATGCAGGCTTCGCTCTGCGGCTCATCGAATACAATTGCCATGAGTGCCGATGTATCAACGGCAATCATGCTGGCATCCCGTTATCGTCATAAAGAAAGTCCTGGCTGCGTGCAGCCGCTGGCCCTGGAAGCACTTTGGTTGCTGCCGATGCCCTGACTTTCTCCATCAGTGCGCGCCGCCCCTTAAGGCCAGGTGCGGCTGCGACAGCGACCAGGCGCACGATCTCATGGCCTCGACGGGTCAAGATGACTTCGTCTCCGGCTTCGGCTCGCTTCACCAGTTCGGTGAGCTGCCCTTTAGCCTCACTAACAGACACGCGCATAGCCCAGGCTCCTTTAAATCCTTCGGTATTTCTTCCAAGAAATGGTCTATGACTTGGTCTAAGTCAAGGGTATGGCGGGAGGTAGAGCCGCAGGGCGAGTTTTGACATCATGTTCACTTGCGTCGCGATCTTCACATTTTTCTGGATCAAGTCCACTTGAATGAGAAGGAACAATGATTCCAGCTATTTATGACTTGAAAATATAGGTTGTGTGTCCGCATTCCTTGCAAGAGCAAAAACAACGACATGATCTGGTTGGCTCCCAATCGGCATCCTTCATGCGTGTCACTCTGATTTTCAGGGCTTTCTGGTAAGAACGCCAAGATTGAAGAGTTGAACACGACGGTTGTCGGCTGCTTCAGATTTCGAGCCGGCAATCGGGAAGTATTTGCCGACTCCGACTGAAAAGAGACGATTAGGCGCGACCGCGAAGGTTGTCGCAAGGATTTCCTTGATCGCGTCCGCGCGCCGCTGGCTGAGGTCGAGATTGTGCTGGTCGCTTCCGGTCGAACTCGTGTGGCCGACAACCAGGAACTTGTAATCCCAGAGGTTTGGATGATGCAGGGCATCGGCGATCATGCCAAGCGTGCGGTAGGATTCCGGCTCGATCGCAACCGAGTCGTTCTGGAAATCGACTTCCACGACCATCTGCGGCAGATGGACGACCTTGCTCCAATTGGGAAGCCCGGCCATATCCTTGCCCGAGGCGCTCATCGCCTCTTGACGAAGGAGTTCGACATCGACGATCGGCGCCGCATTCGTCAGCTTGTCGAGGCCGGTGACAATCCGCTGCTCCGACACCTGCTGCGCTGATGCATAGGCCGGAACGACTAGGGTCAATGCCAAGACGGTCATGATGTTTGCTCTGATGTTCATCGGCTTCATCTCCATCCGGCATCAGTGATTGCTTGATTGCATTTGTCGCCGACGAGGCGCTGCGTCTTTATCAGGCAGGCGAGTATGTAACCGTCGCCTTTGACACCTCGGCAATGCTGCGCCATGTCATGGGCGCAGACTTTTTCATAAGCTGCCTGTGCTTCTTCGCGCTGCTGGATCGACGTCGCGACGCTGGAAAGAGATGCGGTACAGGTGGGGGACACCTTCGTCGTATTCTCTTTCAGGCAATCCGCGACGCGGCCATTTCCAAGATTGATCCCCTTGCAGAGCTTCTTGATGTCAGCGCCGCAATCCTTCGCAAGTATCGAGATCGCATCCGCATAGCTGACGGTCTCAGCCTTCGCGATGCCTGCGGAGACCATTCCCGCCAATAGCAATCCACAAAATAGCCTTCCGGTCTTCCTCATCATTATCTCCCTTGTTCCCAAAGTGCAGCGATTTGGCGCTTTCGGAGAAGGGACCGTTGAATGGCTGTCGACATCACGGTCCCTTGCCGTCGGCATTGACATAAACGAGTATTTCCTGTGTCGATTGCCGCTCCGATCGGCTTCGCCTTTCCTCTATCTCGGGTCCTTCACCGCGACATAGACGACAGCGTGGCCGCTATATTGCGGTTCGAACCAGTTCCCGCCGCAGTCCTGATAGGAGATGCCCTTCACGACGACTGCGGTGCAGGCCGGCGGAAGCGTTGCGATCACAGTTCCAACGGCGATTGCCGTTGCCGCTCCCCATACCGCTGCGGGTGCCGGCCCCCAATATCCCGGCCAATAGGGCCCCGCCGGTGGTGGAACCGGCCCATAGGGTCCAGGGTGCGGCCCGGGAGGAATCGGGCCTGGGCCGGGATAGGGATGAGGCCCTGGATGCGGGTTCGGGTGCGGTGTTGGCGTCGGTGGGTGAGGATGCAGCCCGGACGGATTTGGATGCGGAGCGGGATGAGGCGTTGGCCGCGGCCCATGCGCGGGATGCGGTGCCACCGCTGGATGGAAACGCGGCTGGAAATGCGCTGGCGCGTTGAAGCCGCGAAAGCCGCCGCCGCCCGGATGAAAGCCGCCATGGAGACCGCCGCCGCCAAAATTCATGCGAGGCATGCGGCCGCGAAAGCCGCCTCTCGCTTCGGCGATGTGAGGCGCAACGAGTGCCGTGACCAGAAGCGCGGATAGAAGGATGCCGGGCTTTTTCATTTCTTGTCCTCCTCGCCGAGGAACTTGATCTTCTGGGCGCCTTCGGCCGGCTTATAGGCGAACGTGTCGTCCGGGATCGTCGCGTTTTCCGTCCATTCGAGAATCGAGGTGATCCGCGGCCGGGTAAGATCTTCGCGGTCGACAAGGGAAACCTTCAGGGGAAGGGGCGCCCCTTCCGTGGCGATCCAGATTTCCGCGTCCTGATCCGGTCCCCGATACGCCCAGTGATTGGTTTCCTTGCCATTGATATTGGCATGGCCGACGAAGAAGCCCTCGCGGATCAGATTGATCGGTGCGTCGGGCGTTCCCCAGGAAAAAAGATCCGCCAGCGGGAAAGTCAGATGATATTTTTGGGCGGCCTGCTCCAGCGTGTCCTTGATGGTGGCCGGTGCCGGTACCTGAGCGTAAACATTCTTGTCAGGCGATGCGTAGATAAGCGTCTTGCCGTCATAGACCAGTTCGCCGTGAACGACGTCCGTCGTCAGATCGATGCGCAGGTGGTCGGGTCTCTTGACCTCGTAGGTCGCCGTGCCGCCAATTTCGAGCTTTTGATCGGTATCGAGGATGACGTCCGCCGTCGTCGTTGCCTTCAGACTGAAGATTTGCAGCGATTGCAGATGCTCGCCCATCTTTTTGAGGGCCTCGATGGATTCTGGCTCGATGCGCGGCTCCCTTGCATGCTGCTCCTGCGCGCTCACGCAGTTTGCAGCAATGAGCAGTGCTATTGTCGCGAGCAAGAGGCGCGACCGTTTCAAATGAAGCATCGCATTGCCTTCCTTTCCCCCGCATGGATCGGGACAAGGTAAGGCTAGGCGTTTGAGATCATGTCGAGGAAGTACGCAACGGTAAACACGGACGTAAACGCACGCGTAAATCGCCCGGTTGCGATCATGTCATGATGTCGAAAGTCCCGCTGATCTCGCGGCGGCCAGGAAAGCGTCTCTCGCATCGTCGGCGCTGGCATTGCCCTCGAAGACTTCAAGGCAGATGCGAAGAGCCTCGTCGCGCTCAACGCTGTGGTCCGGCTCCGGCCAGATGTCCATGAGGCAGTCGGCGGCTTCTCGAACCGTCGTGATGGTCTGGCGCCCGTGCGGGTGCGATAGATCGATGACAACGGGGGCCTGCCATTTTGCGTCATACATGTCCCGCTTCCTTTCGGCACTACGATCCAAGATCGTACGAAAGGAAGCTGCGGAAAGTTGCAGCAACATGAGGTCGGATGACGCCTTTATCAGCTTTTATCTTTTCGGGAGCGTAAGCCTCTGAGGATTCTTGGTCCGTAGATCACGCAGGCAATGGATGCCGCGAGCATCAGGAGCGAGATCGCCAGCTGGACCATGTCGTATCGCAGGGTACCTTCCGCGAAGAACCATCCGGAGATGATACCGGCAATCGCGAAGGGCACGCGAACGACAATGGGAAACCACATCGGATAAGTCCTTCTCTCAAAGAAGCAATAGCCGCTTCACCATCGGACCAAGCTGCGAATACGGCAGAGATGAAGCTCCTGCCAGAAGCAGCGGCAGAAGAGCTGGTACAAGCAGTGGCCAGAGGTTACCACGGTTGATCAGAAAGGCTGACATCTTCGTCGAGGCGATCCAGATCGGCTTGGCATCGTGGAGCTCGACGAATTTCTCGTCTTTCTCGTCGTCGCAGATATTGGTGCCAAGCGCTGACTGCTCGCTCCAGCGTTCGTAGTCCGTCGCCCTCACCATCGCTGCGAGCATCGCTTTCTTCTTCAGCCGCGTGATTCTGGCGCCAAGTCCGACGAGCGGAAGCGCATAGTAAAGCGTCACCACGATGAGCCAGCCTGCGCAGATCGCTGTGAAGACGGTTGCAGTCATATTTTCGCGTTGCATGACATGACCGACGGAAGCAGCGGCCACACAGCTGACGGCCAGGGTGAAGAGACCATAACCTGTGGGATAGAGGCCGAGAAAGCCCAGACCGGCATGACCATCAGGATGCGTGACCACCAGTCGCAAGCGGCAATCCGCGATATCGGCAAGAAAGCTTGACCAGACGAGATGTTTCCAGACTAGCCTGACAAGCAGAAACCAGTAGATCGTGTTGCTGACCAGCAGGCACCATATCCCGGCGACGGTGAGTGAATTTTGCGATGTTGCCCATGGTGGCGCGCCGCCGCTCAGGAAATTGGAGGCATTTGCGGCCGAGGCAGCGAGAGCGACCAGCAGGCACATCGCTTCCGCGACGCCGGATGTCGAACGTCTTCTCGCGCTTTCTACGGCTCTCGTCGCATCCGCCTTCGATATGGCTGCGACGAGGGGCACTCGAAACAGGAGGCTGGTACATTCGTCGATCGCAAAAGCGATCGACTTTTCCGCCAATGTCAGCAGCACGGGCGCAATCAGGAATTTTGCCCAGGCTCCCCAATCCTGTAGAAACAGACCCGCGAGATAGGCACCCCCGGTCGAAAGCAGCATCAGAAGCGGCACGACCGCCGTCAATATCGCGAGTACGAAGGCCCTCCAGCCGCGTTTGCGCATCCCCATGCACGAAGTTAGCCGACAAAAGGGGCCTCCATGCATGATCCTGATCCTGTTGCCGTCGTCACCCGAATTCAACCTGGCCCCTCCGTCGGCTCGGTCGTCCTGGCTTTTCTGGCGAGAATCGAAGCGGGCGCGGCCGCGCCGTTACTCTTGTCGTCGCCGCCGACGTTGACGATGGGCTGGGCGAAGTCGATGCCGTTCGCCTTGAAGGCTTCGCGGATCTTCAGATATGCCTTTCGACGGATATAGGTCTGCATTCCCGGCACGGTCATCATGCCGAAGCTCAGCACGATCCCATAATCGCCGAACTCCTCCACGCCCTTCAGCTTCAACGGCTGGATGAACAATGGACCCAGTTCGGTGTCTTCCATCAGCTCGGTGCCGATCTGCTTGGTGAGTTTACGGGCCTTCTCGACATCCGTGTCGAAACCGACGGATATGCGGAACTTGTCGATCACCCAGTCGCGGCTCATGTTTTCAACCGCGCCGAGCTCGCCGAACGGCACGGTGAAGACCGGACCTCGATGGTGGCGCAACCGCACGGAGCGCAGGCTGAACCCTTCGACCGTACCCTTGTAGTTCTTCGCCTGAATATATTCGCCGACCCGGAAGGCGTCGTCGAACATGTAGAAAACGCCGCTGATAATGTCCTTGACCAGTGTTTGCGAGCCGAAACCGAGGGCTACGCCAAATATTCCGGCGCCGGCGATCAAGGGGCCGATCTGTACGCCGAACTCGGAGAGGATAATTAGGCCGGCCATCACGGCTACCGCCACGGCAAGCCCGTTTCGCAGGATTGGCAGTAGGGTGCGGAAACGCGCCTGGCGGGCGGCATCGGCCGGGGCAAGAGCCGATGTGTCCAACGAAGCAGCCAGCTTGCGGTCGATCCAGTTCTTGGCAAGCTGCCAAACGAGATCGGCAAGGAGGAGGATCAGGACGCTTTTCAGAAGCCCGTAGAAGATTGCCGTAACGACGGGATTGTCATGACCAAGTCCTTGCGGGTTCAATTGCCAGACGATGGCAAGCCAGCTCGTGGCAGCTGCAACAACGATCGCGCGCGCGCCGCGAACCACGAGCACGCGTCTGATGCCGGAGGCGTCACTCCGGACCACACTTTCAGCGGCACGGCCAACGCCCGACAAGAGCGCGGGCAGCGCGACCGCATAAAGGCCAAGCCAGAACAGGGCCTTGAGACCGAACGCCCACAGGCACCAGACAATGACAAAGATGAGCGCCATGGCTGCCTTCGAATTTGTCGAGCGCTGCCACGATGTCCAGATGGCCTCTGTCGCAAGCGCCAACGCGAGGAGTGAGAAGCCGATAGAGGTTGCGTCGGCGGCGGGCTCGACCACGCCGAGCGGCTGCGCCAATGCGGCGCCGGCGACGGCGAACGACAAGACCGCTGCGAGAATGCGGCCTCGCAGGCGAAGCGAGGATTGGGAGACAGTAATGCCGATCAGCGCCGAGCAGACGCGAAAGACGACGAAACCCGTAAGATAGGCAAGAAGGACGAGACGGGCGAGTGGCGGCCACTCGACGGCGAAAAAGACGACGGCAATGCCCAAGGCGAATACGCAGATGGGGGCAAGTCGCGCCGCCAGCCCTTCGTCCGACAAGTGAGCTTTCCTGTAAAACCATTCGGCCGCGAGGCCCAAAGCGACAAGCCCGGCAAAGATCAGGAAGACGGGCGCAAAGCCGTGGGCTATCGCATCCTGGCGTACCCGTAAGGAGGCAGAGAGAATCTCCGACGGTACGGAGGGAATGGCAGAGATGATCTCATTGACGTGGGTTCGGGTGGAGGCCTCCCAACCCGCCAGGCCTCCGGTCGGCGCCACCCCGGCAGACCGGGCAGGGGGAACTGCTGCCGACTGCGTCGTCAGCCAGCTGCGAATATCCGGGTCCCGAAGGAGCTTGACGAGATCATCGATCTTCTGTTGTTGGGCCAGGCCCGCGGTGGCTCCCGTATGGTCACCGGCAGCGAGGAATGCGCGGACCGACAGCCAGCTCATTGCGATGGCTTTCTGATCGGGAACTGGAAATTCAGGCCCGCGAAAATCTGCCAGCGCGGCGCCCCCGGGCCATCGTTCCAAACGGTATATTGCGGCTCGATGAAAGCATTCATCGTCGCGCCGTTTTGAAGCGGGATGACCTTGCCGGCGCCAAAGCCGATCGGAATGTAACTGCTGCCATTCTCCAGATTGAAATTCCAGGTCGCCGAAGAGCGTAGGTACCAGCCGTCCTTCAGGTTGAAATTCACAATCGGCTGAAAAGTCAGGAGATTGACGTCTTCACGATCCTCCTTGCCCGCAAATGAGGCCTGATAGGTCATCAGTCCCGCCAGCAGTCCCCAGTCCTGCGGGGCGACCACGATACCGGCCGCGCCCGCCTGCCATTTGCCGTTGCCCAGTTGCGTATCGGTTGCCGTCGGCAAGACGATCAGCGGTCCGCCGCCAAAGGTTATCTCTCCCTTTTTCGGCAAGACGAAGATGTCCATCAAGGTGAGATCGCCAAGGCCGGTCACATAACCGCTCGGCGTGTCGGGGGAGGTGGCGACGGGTAGCGTGAACCTGAACAATTGCGGAAGACCGCCGAGATCCGACGGCACAAGCCCGCGCAGAAGAAACTGGTTTGCTTTCGGGTCGCCAGGCGTGTCGATGAAGCTCGGTAGGTAGTAATCCTGCAGATTGATCGTAATCTTCGGTGTCAAAGGATTGTTGGCCTCGTTGACATCGGTATGTTCCTGAGCAGCCGCAGCCCCCGCCGAAAGAACACATGCGATTGATATCCAAGCCTTCATCCGCGCAGCCTCCACACAAGCTGCTGGCATGAAGTCATGTTCGCGTCGTGCGCGCGAGTACGCAACGGTAAATCTTCGTGTAAACGATGCCGGTACGGCACCCATTTCAAGGTGTTTACGGTAACGTACTTACGTTTTCGGGCACGTGATCTCATACTCGATCGATAACCTCCTTGGGGAAGGTCGTCGTTACGATGGATAGGCGGGACAGCGGAGCCGGTCATGCGAGCAAAGCGGCACAACGCGGTTTATGGCGTCTCATGCTCAAGCTGCCGGCCTTGAGAGGACGTCTCCAGATCCTTGCGGCAAGGAGCAGGCAGTTCGACGATCTTTTCGAAGCCTACGAGGAAGCAAGTCATGCGCTCGAGCGATTTCAGCGGGAGGGCAAGGGCAGTCGTCTTGTCGAGGAATACGAGGTCGTCTGTCGCGATATCGAAGCGGACGTGATCCAGCACATCCTTCAAGCCGGGCCTGACGTTTCAGATTGAGACGTCGAAATTGAAAGGATTGAACGCGCATTAGTTTTGTTCGCAATCTGTATTGCAACCCTCCATTATATAGTCATATATATCGTATTCCTACATTAGTGTATCTGCGCATGTGGGGCTGGGGATATGAGCATCAAATCGCACGAGACTGGGGAACGCGAAGTCTCGCTCGACGACGCCAAAGCTGAGCTTGAGCGGCTGCTCGGCGATGACCGGTTTCGTGTGTCCGATCGGCAACGTGACATTCTCCGCTATTTGGCCGAACGCCGGCTCTCGGGATGTGAAGAGGGTGTGAAGGCCTATTCGATTGCCCTTGACGTCCTCGGTCGTCCAAGCGGATTCGATGCAGCAAACGACCCCATTGTTCGTATCGAGATCAGCCGTTTGCGAACCAGTCTCGAAAGCTATTATGGCGTATTTGGCGCGGAGCTAGGTGTCACGATACATATCCCCAAGGGTAGCTATCTGACATTGTTCCTGAAAGTGCCGTTCGTTCGAGGGTATCAGCTCTCCGCTATCACAGATGCAACCCCTGCGTCGACGGTTATGTCCGTGCAGGAAGCCGCAATGGCTATATCCGCGGGACGCCGCAGCATTTGGATCGGCGTGGGAGCGGCAGTCCTTGTCCTTGTTGTCCTGCTAGCCGGAATAGGTCTCCTGCATCTGTCTCCGACGATGACGACCAAACCCACATTGACTGTGACCATGTCGGCCGTATCGCCCGACATGGCTGGTGAAGCCAGCCTTGCGCGTGACTTGCTACTCACCGTGCTGACGCAGTTTCAGACCGTGGTGGTGGCAAAGCCAACCTTCGCCAGCGTGCGTGCGAGCAGTACTAATCGCAGCTACGATATCGAAATCAAATATTATGGCGATAACGATGATCGCAGCGTCTGGTGGCAGATCGTCGACCGTACCTCCGGTGACCTCCTGAAATCAGGTGTCGAAAGGGTTGAGGCCAGTGGCCGAAGCGCTGGGACCGTGCGGGAAGAGATGGTGGGGATACTGGCAAGGCGCATCGCGGCAACCCGTGGGATCGTCAACACGATCGAAATGCAACGTAACCCGAAGGACGCGCTTGGCAACGCCTGTGTCCTTCGCGCAGAGTTCGCCCTGGATGAAGGGGGCAGCGCTGAGAGTGCCGCCGCTGCCGGCTGCTTGGAACGCACGCTTGCCCGTGTGCCTGACGATCCTGATGCCAACGCGCTGCTCGCCCGCATCCTGGTATCGCCGCGTGGTCATACGATTAATGCCGCCATACGCGATCGCGCCCTCGAACTGGCCAAGCGGGCTGCCTCGCTCGCCCCGCTTTCAGATCGGGCGCAGACGGCCCTGATGACGGTACATTTTCTCGCAGGACGGACGGATGTCGCGATCGAGGCGGGCAACCGTGCCATCTCTTTCAATCCGAACAGCCCCGAAGTTGCAGCATCGATGGGCCTGGTATTGTTCTCATCGGGCTATTGGAAAGCGGGCGTGGATCTTGCGCGGACGGCCAGCGACGAAAGTGATGTGCCGCCTCGCGACGCTATGCTGGTCCTTGCACTTGATGCCTATCGAAACGGCAACTGGTCCAAGGCGTCGCTGCTGGCGGAACAGGTCAATTGCTCCGACTTCATGGTTCGCGCCGTCAGAGCGGCAGCTTTGGGCCAGCTCGGCGCGCCGGATGCAAATGCTCGTCTCGAT
This sequence comes from Rhizobium sp. ZPR4, assembly GCF_040215725.1. NCBI lineage: Bacteria > Pseudomonadati > Pseudomonadota > Alphaproteobacteria > Hyphomicrobiales > Rhizobiaceae > Rhizobium > Rhizobium sp. ZPR4. The sequence goes on along the minus strand of NZ_CP157969.1, from coordinate 306,448 downwards.
GACGCCAGGGGACGCGATCACGACTTCGAACGTCTCTTTCATCAAAGAATGGCGACGGTGCGCATGCAGCCCCAGATCGTGGCCGATCTCGAAACCGGACTTTCCAAGGCCGGTGCTAATTTCACTGCTGTCGCCAGCAATGGTCAGCCGTAATTTACCGCAACATTTACAGTTGCGTACTTGTACGGAGTGCCCACCCGCCCCATCCTGCCGTCGATTGTAGGGGTTCTACGCGTAGATGTGTTTGAGGGGAAACGCATGAAGTTGTATCATATGACCCGCGTGGTGACTGCAAGTATTTCCTTGTTGTTATCGGGTGCCGCAACCCAGGCAGCGGAAAATGGGACTGGCTTCTATCTCCTCGGATCCAAAGGCCCTGCCGCGGGCATCACGCCGCCACCGGGTGTCTATTTTCAGAATGATATCTATATTTACTCTGGCGATCTGGGTGGGGGGAAATCTCTGCCGGTAGGCGGTAAGGTGGCCGTTGGCGTCAGGGGCGACGCGGTCTTCGAGCTACCGACCATTTTGTGGATACTTCCGGAAGATGTCGCAGGAGGGCGGTTTGGCTTGTCAGCAACGTTGCCGGTCGGCTGGATGAAGACATCGGCCGATGTGACCTTGACCGGCCCTCGCGGCCGCACTGTTGGGGGCAACGTCACGGACACAGTCTTCACCGTTGGGGATCCCGTTATCAGTGGGCTATTGGGCTGGGAAGCGGGCAACTTTCACTGGCAGACCGGCGTGATGGTCAACGTGCCGATCGGCGACTATCAGGATGGCGAAATCGCCAATGTTGCGTTCCATCATTGGGGCGCGGACGTGTCAGCCTCCATGACCTGGCTCGATCCAGCCATTGGCCTCGATCTTTCGGGGACGGTTGGCATGACCTTCAATGCGGAAAATCCCGCAACGAATTATCGGACCGGCAACGAGCTTCATTTTGAGTGGGCCGCGGTCCAGCATTTCAATGAGCAGTTCGACGCTGGCCTGGTTGGCTACTACTATCAGCAGGTAAGCGGCGACAGCGGACAGGGAGCCACGCTCGGAGATTTCAAGGGACGAACCATGGCGATCGGTGCAACGGTCGGCTGGAACTTCAAGGTCGGAGAGCTGCCGGTGTCCGCCCGACTGAAATATTTTCATGAATTTGATACGAAGAACCGTGCAGACGGTGATGCCGTGTTTGTCACCCTGTCCATGCCATTGTCCATCACCAAGCCGGTATCGGCGCAGTAAAAGGGCCGGGTGCTGCCTTCCCTGGAGCGCGGTTGCCGCGCCTCAGGCATCGGATTGCAGGTTGGGCCAAAAGCAAACGCGGCACCAGAGTGATGCCACGTTTCCATGTTTCAGATGGATATCGATTGCCCGGTAGCTCGAAAACTACCGGGCAATCGCAACCTCATTGCCCATCGTTTCTTGTGGCTCGACCGCCCTTATTGCTCAAAGGCAAAGACCTTCTTCCAATCGCTCTTCATGTCCACGACAAGCCAATTGCGGCGTTGCGCCTCGTCCAGTGCCTTATCGAGCTTACCAAAGACCGACTGGCGATCATAGGCATATTCCCGGTCGGCATCGGTATGATGGATAAGCATCGCGAAACCCGGCCCCTTGGCCGCAGTTACCCAGCGCATCATCTCATAGTCGCCGTCGGAATTGCCGGCCACGAAGATTGGTTTGCGGCCGATGAACTTGTTGATACCCGAGGGCTTACCTCGGCCATCATCGACGAAGTCGATCTTAGGCAGGCGTTTGAGGACCGGCACGTCACCGACGATCGCATATTCGGTGGCGATCGTGCTGCCGACGACCTGCTCGGGCGGAATACCGTATAGGCGCTCCGTAACCGGCCGGATGAATTCGACGCCGCCGCCGGATACAATATAGGTCTTGAAACCGTTGGCACGCAGGTAATCCAGGAGCTCGCGCATCGGCACATAGGTCATGTCCGTGTAAGGCTTGCCGGTCTTCGGATGGGTCGCTTTGGCAAACCAGTCCGTGACGATCTTGTTGAACTGATCGGTCGTCATGCCGGAATGCGTCGCCGTGGCCAGTTCGACGATCCCCATTTCTCCACCCTTGGCCAACCCCTTCAGGTCACCATTCAGAATGCTCTTGAACGGCTCCTTCGTCTTCCATTCCGGATGTTGTGGCGCGAGTGTCTTGACGCGGTCGAGCATGAAGCCAAGCTGCACGTAATATGGCTGCTCCGTCCAGAGCGTGCCGTCATTGTCGAAAACGGCGATCCGGTCCTCGGGCGCGACATAGCCGTCACCACCTTGGGTCACCGTCGCCTTGACGAAATCGATGATGCGGGATTTGGCTGCCGTATCGTTCCATGATGTCAATGGCTCCTGCGCCAGAGCGGGGAGCACGCCAATCAGGAGCAAGGCAAACCCTGCGATCAAGGAGGCGAGAGCCGCCTCGATCTTATCATGAGCTCTGTTCATCGCACCTCTCCTTACGCTTTAATTCGTCTCACGCATCGAAAGCCCACATGGCTCGTGGATGTGTCCTCCGGCTCGGCATGCCGGGCGGCGGGTCGGTAGCGACGGCAGTAGTTCGGGGCACACAAATGCGAGCCACCCTTCAGCACGCGTCGCGCAATTTTTATATTCGGCTGTCGAGGGTCGAAACTGGCCTCAACGTTGCCACCCCTCGGATTGCTTGGAATGCAACAGGAATGCGCCGCCGGTTCGGGGTGGCGTGTCGTCCAATAGTCGGCCGTCCATTCCCATACATTGCCGATCATATCGTAGAGCCCGTAGCCGTTGGCGGGAAACGAACGGACGGGTGTGGTGCGTTCCTGGCCCTTCGGTTTGGTCGAATGGGTCGGAAACGTTCCCTGCCAGGTGTTGGCCATGAGCTCGCCACCCGGCTGCAACTCGTCTCCCCAGGCAAATTCGCTGTCATCCAGTCCACCGCGGGCGGCCAGTTCCCACTCCGCCTCCGTCGGCAGATCCAGTCCTGCCCAGTCGGCATAGGCCCTGGCATCGCTCCAGGCGACATGAATGACGGGGTGATCGAGTTTTCCGCGAAGGTCGCTCAGGCCTCCAAGCGGGCGGCGCCAGTTTGCGCCGAACTTGAACGCCCACCATTGCCGGATATCCGATCCGTCGATCGCTTTGGGTTGCGAAAAGACCAGCGAACCGGCCCGCAGCATTGATGGAAGAGCGCCGGGATAATCCTTGGGATCGGGCGCTTTTTCCGCCGTCGTCACATAGCCGGTGTCGTTGACGAATTGCATGAAACGGCGATTTGTGACCGGCGTCTCATCGATCCAGAAGCCGTCCACCTTGACCGGATGCGCCGGCGCTTCCTCAGGATAGTGATTGTCCGATCCCATCCTGTAGGTTTGCCCCGGTATCCATATCATGCCGGCAGGGGCTATGCCTTCCTGCTCAACGCCGTCGAACGCCAGTGACATCGTCGCCTCCGGTTGATGAGAGGCCATGTTTGCTTTGCTTCATGTCGACACGTAAGTACGCAACAGTAAATCGCGGGAACGTTTACGTAAGCCGGCCGCAAACGTGCTCCATTATGCCGCTAGCGGGGCTTCGAGGTCGGATTGAGCGCGGGAAGGTGTCGGCCCGACGATCGCACAAAGAGTTGTGTCTGTCTTCTTGCGACAAGCGCTGCAATGCGTTTTCGATCGACATCATTTGGGCTTCCGCCAAAGAGCCTAGCCTCGAGCGCTTGAATATGCCCGCGCAGTTCCGGCTGATGCGCATTCGCCCATGCATGAAGTGTATGATAGCCCTCGGACCTGCTCCATTGCTGGAGTGCGGCGTAGACCTTTGGCAGATCGGCCGAGGCAATTGTGGATTTGAGACGCCTGAGCCGGTATCGGCGCGATTGCGAAATGCGCGCGAGGCCATTTCTCGTCATCTCGGCGATTTTTTCCGGAAGGTCGCGTGCACGCCAACAGACACTGACCACTAATAAGATGCCAAGAATCCAAATGGCGACGGCGCGCCGCTCTTCAAGGACGTCTCGTATTTCACGGTGGGATGCGGGGGCGATTCCAGTGGCTGCGGGCGCCGGTGACACGAGGATTGTCCTTGCTGGCAAACTGGCAACCGCCGACATGTGAGAATTGATATCAAACCAGGGATAATTGATCTCCGGAAGCATGAAGCTCCCGGCCGCTGTCATCGTATAGGCGATGGTTTCCGTTCTCCGGCTCACCGTGCCTCTATCCTGAGCGATATTATCGGCAAGCGCTGGCTGCTTCACATATTGGTGAAGCCCATCAACAACACCGAGGTTGACCGGCGGCATCAGCATCGACTGGGTATCGGCGGCGGTCACCGAAATGGTACGCACAAGGGTATCGCCGGTCTTCAACCGGTCCTGATCACGGTCGAAGGTCTGGGTGACCTCAAGTCTACGAGCCGCAAACTCGACGGCTGTGCTCCCATCCGCAACATTCGTGCCGGTTGCAACGGTAAAGGAGACCGGCTGAGTTGCTGTCACCGCCTCGACCGGAACACCATCTCCAAAATAGCCAAGTTCTATTCGAATTGGTGGCACATCGAATGTCCCCGTGGCCTGCGGAACGATCAGATAGGTATGCGCGATCATGGAATATTGCGTCCCGTCGATCGATTGCACCGCAGTACGCGCGCGCTCTTCCGGAAGGGTGACCATGGCATCCGGCAGGTCGAACAGGGGAAACTGTGGCGGCGAGGTGAAATAATTCGGTGCAAGGACCTCGACCGTCAGATGCACCTGCTGACCAGGTACGACGGCCTTCGCGTCTTCGATGCGCGCGCGGGCAAATGGATCGGCGGCCATGGCCGGGGCCGGCATCAATAGTAACAGGAATAGCAGCCATCTCATCACCGCGCCCCGCGATCCTCGAGGGCAAACTTTCGCGCCATCAGGTCTGCTGGGCTGACGGCGATGTTCCTGATCCACATCTCCGAAGTCTGCTCGGCCATATCGATCATGCCAGCCTTGCCGCGCTTGCCCTTGTCATCGAACTGAATGCTATCAGGTTTTTCGTTCGGTTCCTGTGCCTCTTCGTCGTCCTCTTGCTGTTTCTTTTTCAAGAGTTCGGCAATGGCGAGATTTGCCTCAGCCTCCGGCCATGCCTTCCGCTTCTCCAGTGCCTTGTGATAGGCCGCGATTGCCTCGTCGAACTCGCCTGTATGAACCAGGCAATTGCCCTGGTTGTACCAGGCCTCCGCTGTGTCTGACATCGCAAAAGCTTGCGATGCCTGTCGGTAGCGGCCGGCCCGATAGAGCGCGACGCCTTTCCAGTTCGGATCCTTGAACAGGCTTGCCGCGCGCTCGAACTGTCCGCGCTCGAACGCCAGTTGCCCTTGCTGATCGGAGGTGAGCCACATGTCGGCGAAGTCTGCGGCGCGGGCTTCCGTCGGCACGATAAGCCGCATGGTGAGGACTACGATCGCCACCTTGACAACCCAGCCGCGGCGAAACGAGAGCGCGAATGCAAGCACCGTTGGCACCACAAGCCACCATCCCAGATCGCGCCAGCGATCACCGCTCCCGGTATTTTGCCGGATGAAATTTGCTTGGATATTCTCAGCGATCCACCGGACATCCGCATCGTCATCGGTCATGGTTGCCACCTCTGCACCCATCCCGGTTGCGGTGCCGCGCAGAGCGCCTAGGTCGAGCGCCGAATTGAGCCTTTTTCCGCCATCGGGCGAAAAAGCACGACCACCTGCTGAGTCGACCACACCGCCGGCCTCCGTCCCGAAGCCCAGTATCAGCAGATTACTATCGATCTGCTTTGCTGCTGCCTCAGCTGCCTTCTCGACCCCGTCGGTCAGCAGCAGAATGGTTCCGGGGCCGCCCTCCGCCTTCATCAACCCGCCGGCCAGATTGAGCGCAGCCGACGTATCTTTCCCCGGCTTCGGCATGATGCCGGTTGCAAGGGCGTCCGTATAGGTCTCGATCAGGGCATTGTCGTCGGTGAGCGGAACAACCAGATGGGCTGTTCCCGCATAGGCGATTACGCCCGTGCGGGCGCCTTGGCGTGTCGCCAGAATATCGTGGATTTTCAGCTTTGCGCGCTCGATCCGGCTCGGGCTTATGTCAACGGCATCCATGGTCGGCGAAAGGTCGACGGCAATGACCAGTGCCGCGGTATCGGCGAGGAAAGGTGGCGCTTCGTGCTGCCAGGTCGGACCGGCCAGACCGAGGATGGAGAGACCAAGTACAATCGCAAGCAACCAGGCGGGTCTCAGATTGCCACGTTGATCGGGTTCGACCAGCAATTTGTCGAGTAGATGGGGCGCAATCATGCTGCTCCAGCGACGCCTTATATCCAGTGTTCGCGACGATAGCCAAATGACCACAAGTGGCACGATCAGCGCCATCAGCCACCATGGTCTCAGAAAATGGAGGTCGGAGATCATGTTGCCACCCTCCGCCTGGCGTGACCAATAAGCCCTGTGAGCAGGCACCATCCTGATAGGAGGGAAAACGCCATGGCGAGCGGCCACTGAAACAGTTCGACACGTGGCCGCCAGGACAGCCGCTTCTGGTCTTGCGGCGTGATGGCATCGAGCACATTGTAGATCGTGGCAAGCGAGGCCTGATCACTGCCGAAAAAGTAGCGCCCGCCAGTCTTTGCTGCGATCTGTTGCAGGGTCGAGATGTCGAGCTTCTCCTCGCCGGTGGCTTTCGGATCGCCAATCCCAACCGTGTGGATGACAATGCCCTTTGCCTTGGCGATCTCGGCTGCCTTCAACGGTGGCATCTTACTTGCCGTGTCATTACCATCCGTCAAAAGGATCAGGACCTTCTCGGGTACGTTCGTCTTGTCGAACATGCGAATGGCAAGCCCCAGTGAATCCCCAAGCGAGGTCCGCGGTCCCGCAATTCCCGGAAGCAGGCCCGCAACCAGCGTGCGCACGAGGGCGTGGTCCATGGTAAAGGGTGCAAGAGGGTAGGGGGCGTCGCCGAAGGCGATCAAGCCGATCCGGTCACCGCTGCGCTTTTCAATGAAATCGGATACGGTCTGTCTGACCGCATCGACACGGGGTTCAGGCTTGCCGTCGGCACCCGGGAAATCGCGTGTATCCATCGATTGCGAGAGATCAAGCGCCAGGAGGATGTCACGCTGAGGCTCCAGCTTCTCGAGAGGCGGCTCGATGAATTGTGGCCTTGCAAGCGCAAGGATAAGCAGACACCATGCAATTGTTTCGACGATGATCTGCGATCGTGACCGTCTCGCCGCGATCGACCCACGAGCCGGGGTAACGCCAGCAGCTTTTGCTACTTCGTCAAAGAATGGCAGTCTGACGGACGGCGACGTGGCGTGATGCGGAGGAAAAAGCCAGCGCACGACGAGCGGCAGAGGCACAAGAACAAGCAACCAAGGCAGATCAAGCTGATACATGATGTCCCTCGATCCAATGTCTGGCGTCCTGCACCAGTTGCGTAAGCTCCGAAGAAGGCAAGTGCTGAAAGGGTGTTCCATCATGATATTCGAGGTCGTCGAACAATCGCTTGAGGACAACACTCTCGTCATTATCCGCGCTTGATGCCAGGAAGGCATTCCAATTGGCCCCCGTCAGGGGCGCAACCTGTTCACGCCTCCAGCCGGCAAGCGCCGTGCGTTTGACGAGCTCGGCCAGATCGTCAATGCCCTGCTGGCGTGTTGCTGGGACCTGGATAGTCTCAGCGATCTCTACCAGCAGCTCCAGCGCCTCGCGCCGATAGGCATTGCGCTGGTAGCGTCTGAAGGCTCGAAAGCCATAGACAGCAAGAACCAGGAGGATGCAGACGACAACAAGGGCCCAGCCCCAGGTTTGTGGCATCCAGGAAACCGGCTCCGGCACGGAAATGTCATGCAGCGAGCGTAACGCGACATTTGCCATCCGGTTTGGATTGACCGTTGCCTCCGCCATCATCGCCTCCGTTGTCGCCAATTGGCCTGTTCGAGCAGACGACGCAGCTGCGGCGCCGTTTCTTCCGCAGCCGAAATGGGTAACATCGGCAGGCCAAGTTCCCGTTGCCAGGCGCGCAGCCCTCTGCCGCGCTGGCGGGCAAATGCATCGATCGCGCTGCGGACGGAACTCTCGTCAAGCGCAAGCTGGGCCTGTAGCTCGCCACCACTGACGACGATCTCGCCGCGTTTCGGCAACTCCAACAGAAACGGATCGTAGACCAGCAGACAGATAACATCGTTGCGGCTAGAAAGCCTGAGAAGCAGATCGCGTGTGCGGTCGCCGTGGCCGTCAAAGTCACTGACGATGATCAGCAGATGATCATGGTGGGCGACGGTTGAAAGCCGCGTGAGGACGTCGTCGAGGCTTGAGGGGGAGGGCTCGTCTGGAGAAGACGCGCAGAGCCTGGCATTCTGTTCGGCGATCGCGTCCGCGAGCGCAATGACCGCATTGCGGCTGCGATGCGGCTTGATCTCGCTGACTGCGCTATCGTTGAAGACTAGGCCGCCGACACGGTCACCCGAGCCAAGAACACGCCAGGCACAGAGAATGGCTGCTTCCGCAGCCGTGACGGACTTCATCGACTGGCGGCTTCCGAAGAACATGTTGATGCGCTGATCGACCACTATGGTCGTCGGCCGTTCCTTTTCTTCGCCGTAGACCCTGACGACGGGACTTCCGATGCGTGCCGTCACCCGCCAGTCGATCGAGCGAATATCGTCGCCGGGCAGATATTCGCGCAGCTCCTCGAAGATCAGGCCGCGTCCACGCAGGTTTGATTGCATGCGGCCGGAGAGTTGTTGATGGCTCTTGGCACGCTGCACGAATCTCAAATCACGGGCCCGGCTTTCGAGAGCGACGAGCCTGTCGGTCGATGTGTGAATCCGGTCGTCTTCAACGGCTCTTTCGGCAGGCCTCATGAGACCGCCACCAGATCCGTGATGCGATCGATTACCTGGTCGGCTGCCGTATTCGAGGCGTGGGCTTCATAGGAGAGGATCAGGCGATGGCGAAACACGTCGTTGACGATGGCCTTGACATCATCCGGGGTCACGTAATCGCGGCCCTGGAACCAGGCGCGCGAGCGCGCGACCTTATCGAGACCAATGATACCGCGCGGGCTTACGCCGACCTGCAGCAGCTTTGCCAGGTCCTTGTCGTAGCGGTCCGGATAGCGTGTCGCAAAGACCAGTGCGACCATGTATTTCTCGACCGGATCGGAGACCGTGACCATCCCGATCTCCTTGCGGGCATCGAAGATTACATTGGGGTCGAGGCGTTCCGTCGCGACGGCCGCGTTGCTGCTGTGGGCGGCATTTTCCTCATCGCGGTTGAGGCGCATGATCGCTGCTTCCGAGGTCTCGTCGGGATAGCCGACCTCGACATGCATCAGAAAGCGGTCTAGCTGCGCCTCCGGGAGCGGATAGGTGCCTTCCTGTTCGATTGGATTCTGTGTCGCCATGACCATGAACAGATCGGGCAGGCGATAGCTCTTGCCACCCACGGTGACTTGCCGCTCTTCCATTGCCTCCAAAAGCGCAGACTGAACTTTCGCAGGCGCGCGGTTGATCTCGTCGGCGAGGATCAGATTGGCAAAGATCGGCCCCTGCTGAAACTTGAACTCGCCTTTGCCGCCCTCGGAAAAATAAATCTCCGAGCCGGTGATATCGGCCGGTAACAGGTCCGGCGTGAATTGGACACGCGAAAGCTCGGAATTGAGGTTTTTCGCCAGGCTCTTGATTGCCCGGGTCTTGGCGAGGCCCGGCAAGCCTTCGACGAGAAGATGGCCGTTGGCAAGCAGTCCGAGCAGGAGGCGCTCGACCATGCCTTCCTGTCCGATGATGGACTGGCCGATGCGCTTGCCAAGGGCGAGAATGTCGTCACGTGCGGCCATGGAACAGACTTTTCGTGTTGGAAGGAAAAAAGCGGAGCGCACATTGGCGCGCCCCGCACAATCGGTTCTTACTTTTCGATGCCGCGATCCTTGAACGATTGATCGATGGCCTTGTCGATCTGAGCTCGGACGCCTTCGAGGTTAAAGCTCGCTCCCCGCTGGCTCGGCGGATACTTGATGAAGGTTTCCAGGAAAGCGGCGGCCTTCAGCTGAGCTTTCACGAGAAGAAAGTCGCTGCGCACGAGCCAATCGTTGTACTGGTCGGAGACGACGTCGGCCCGTTCATAGGGATCCATCCTCAGGTTGAACAGCTTCGGTACCCGCCAGGTCGTTAATGGCGTCTGCCAGACGGCAAAGCCTCCAGGAGCGGGTTGTTCATGGAAGACAACCTTCCACTCGTCGAAGCGCGTCGCGACGAGATTGCCGTCGTCATCGAAATAGAAGAATTCCGTGCGCGCGCTCTTGTCCGACTTGCCAGTCAGGTAATCGAGCTGGTTGTAGCCATCAAGATGGTTCTTGAACGTCGTCTTGCCGCCATCCGGCTGCCAGCCGTTCAGCAAACGGTCTTTGACGCCGGGATCGCCTGCGGCCGCGAGCAGGGTCGGGAACCAGTCAAGGCCGGAGACCATCTGATTCGATACCTGGTCCGGTTTGATATGACCAGGCCAACGGATCATGGCAGGCACGCGGAAGGCGCCTTCCCAGTTGGTGTCCTTCTCGCTACGGAAAGGTGTCGTTGCCGCGTCAGGCCAGGACCATTGGTTCGGACCGTTGTCGGTGGTGTAGATCACGATGGTATTTTCGTTGATCTTCAGATCATCGAGGGCTTTTAATAGCTTGCCGACATCGCCGTCATGCTCGACCATGCCGTCGGCATATTCGTTGTAGTTCATGCCACTTTGACCGCGCATGGATGCCCTGACATGTGTGAAAGCATGCATGCGGGTGGTGTTCATCCATGTGAAGAAGGGTTTGCCCTGCTGTACCTGCTTCTTCATGAAGTCGATCGCCGCGCCGGTCGTCTCGTCGTCAATCGTCTCCATCCGCTTTTTTGTCAGAGGACCTGTATCCTCGATCTTGCCATCGGCGGATGCCTTGACGACACCGCGGGGTGAATAGGCTTTCAGGAACTCCTTGTCATCCTTCGGCCACGTCGGCTGTTCCGGCTCTTCCTCGGCGTTGAGATGGTAGAGGTTGCCATAGAATTCATCGAAACCGTGATTGGTTGGCAGATATTCATCCTTGTCACCAAGATGGTTCTTGCCGAATTGGCCGGTGGCGTAGCCAAGCGGTTTCAGTGCCTGTGCGATCGTTATGTCGGAAGCCTGGAGGCCGACCGGGGCGCCGGGCGCGCCGACCTTGCACAGTCCCGTTCTGAGGCATGCCTGTCCGGTGATGAAAGTGGACCGACCTGCCGTGCACGAGTTCTCGGCATAGTAGTCGGTAAAGAGCATGCCCTCGTGAGCGATGCGATCGATGTTCGGCGTGCGATAGCCCATGAGGCCCATCGAATAGGCACTGATGTTCGTCTGACCAATATCATCACCGAAGATCACAAGGATGTTTGGCCTGGCGGATCCCGCCGAATTTTCCGGCGCGGTTGTCCCAGCGGGTGCCGTCTGCGCATGGGCCGACGTCAGGAACGTCGTCGACGTCAACGTCATTGCGACGGCGATCGTCGCGGAAAAGAGCTTCGTGGGAAGAGAGGTCATCATGCCCCCCTATTCATTCGGTCGTTGAACATTACGGTCTCCCTGTCGTCGGGCGGAAGGATGCCGCCACATCTGGATCGTCGTCAGTCGACGCAAGGAAAAGACTTCTTCTTTATGGAGGGCCACGGAAGTACGTAACGGTAAATGGGTGTGCTGTTGGTCGTAAATGTGGGCGTAAAATACCGTGAGCTCATTGTGCCAGTGGCTTCGAGTCCGGATCTTCGGTCAAAGTCGCACCGAGATCGGTTTGCGAACGGGGTTTCTTCGGCTGCTCGACGATGGTGAGCGGCGCAGAAATCGTCGTGGCGGCGACCGTTCCCACCGTTCTTGCCGTGCCGCCGATGACGGCGGCGACGCCCTCTCCAAGGCGAACGTTGGAATCTGTCAATGTCTGGCCCGTCATCAGTCGTTGGCCGATAAGCTGGACGATTTGTGGGCTTTCGGCGAATTTGCCATGGTTCATGCCGTCGCCGCTCTTTACCTTCGTCAGATCGATCGCAGTGATCCCGGCCTTCTCAAGCCGTGAGCGATACGGCTCCTCGGCCGGGTTGATCGCGCCGAGCCTCTGGACACGGCCCGTGATCAGGCTTGAGGCGGCAAGGGCACGGTCGTCTTGAGAGACGAAGATCGTGAATTTGGGATGCGGACTGCCCATCTCGACGAATTGCTTGGCAAAGACCTGAATATCGATATCCGGCGATGCGAGGATGACGTCCCGGATCTTTGCATTGACGTGACCGTCACGGATGCCCATTTGGCGCAGGGATTCCATGGCAAGCCATGTCCCCATCGAATGGGCAAGGATGGTGATGTTCCTTGACGCTCGGATCTTGCGCCAGGATGCGCAACGCCTGCTCGAACGCCGTACGCGAGTAGTTGGTGCTCTCCTTGTCATATTCATAGGCAAACAGGCTCGCGCGCGAAGGCCAGGTAAACAGGATCGGCGTCGCCTTCATCCGGGAATCGTGGACGATCTGTGCCAACCGGAAGACCGAATCCTCGTACTTGTTGTTGAAGCCATGGACGAAGACCAGGGCGTGGCCATCCTCGACATGCTGCTTGAACCACGTCCTGCCTTTCAAGACCGTGTCGATCTGCTTGACGCGGGTAACGGCGAAGTCGGTGCCTGGATTGGGCGGAAGGCGCTTCGGCCATTGTACCGTGCCGGGGTCCCGCTTCGGCGGGATGGAGACGGCGATCTCGGTCAGATAGGGCTTTGGGCTGCGCTCGCCATTGAACAGCGTCGCCGGATTGCCGGAGGGCTGCCGGGTCGTTGCGACCAGCATGTCGACCTGCGAGGTCTTCAATGCGCCGGGACTGAGCGCAACCGGTGTCATCACACCAGACGGATGGCCGCAGCCCGAAAGCAGGAGCAATGCCGCGATGGCCAGGCGTCGATACATGGGCGCTCCGTCGTTGATCGCCGACACCATCCGCAATCACGGGCGCGCGCGTAAGTACGCAACTGTAAACGAACATCAATTTACGCGGCGTCGTCCACCATTTACCGTTGCGTACTTACCTCGAAAGGTAGGTTGGTCTCCTCTCTCCCTCAGACGATACGGCCCAACCCAAGTGTTCTTCGACAAGAGCCGGAAGCTTGGCCACGTTTTGACGATAAATCGGGGGGAATGCATGAAGACGATCGTATTTGCCGCAACTGGACTCATCTGCGTTCTCACCGGTACCGTACAGGCTGCGGATTACAAGATGACCACGCAAATACCCGCGCAGATTACGACGCCGGGCAGCGTCGATACCCGGATCGGCAAGCTTGAGTTCTTCGATGGCGTCCCGACGGCGGACACAGCGGCAAGGGCTTACGATCAGCTCGACTTCAGCCGCGGCGTCGAGGCGTTTCTGAACGGCATCCCGGGCGCTTCGATGGTTGCGCTGCGCGACGGCAACCGCGCAGTCGGCAGCGTCAACGGTACGATCGGGATCTTTCAGGATTTGATGGACTCCAAGTCGCTCTTTCTGACTGCCAACACGGAGAGCATCTATTACGCAAGCTGGATCGATCTGAAGGACGGGCCTATCGTCATCGAGAGCCCGCCGAACGTTCTCGGCGTCGTCAACGATTTCTGGTTCCGTTATGTGACCGATCTCGGCAATGCCGGGCCTGACAAGGGCAAGGGCGGCAAATATCTGATCCTTCCGCCGGACTACAAAGGCAAGGTTCCCAAGGGTTACTTCACGTACAAATCGCCGACCTACGGCAATCTCATTCTCGGCCGCGGCTTCATGACGAACGGCTCTCCGAAGACCGCAGCCGACACCATCAAGGAGAAGATGCGCGTCTATCCATTGTCGCAGGCCGGGCAAAGGCATGAAGCAAAGTTTATCGAGCTCTCTGGCCGCGAAATGAATACGGTTCATTCCAACGATCTCAGCTTCTACGAAGAGCTGAACGAGATTGTGCAGGAAGAGCCGGAGGATTCTTACGGCCCCGACATGATGGGCCTGTTCAACGCCATCGGTCTGGTCAAGGGCAAGCCCTTCGCACCGGACGAGCGGATGAAGAAAATACTCACCGATGCCGTGGCCGTCGGCAATACGATCGCCCGCTCGATCGATTTCCGCAGCCGCGCAAGCGAAGCGCTCATCTACTCGGATCGTCACTGGAACACGCCCTTCATCGGCGGCAGCTATCAGTGGCTGACGAAGGGTGGCGCGCGCAATTTCGATGCCCGGACGATGTTCTACTACGCGGCGACCGTCAACACGCCCGCCATGGCCGTGGCAATGCCCGGCATCGGCTCGCAATATGCCTCCGCAAACCTCGATGCGAATGGAAATGCATTCGACGGCGCCAAGACCTATCGTCTGCATGTGCCAGCAAATGTCCCGGTCAAGGACTTCTGGTCGCTTGTCGTCTACGACACCCAGACACGTTCGATGCTGCAGACGGATCAGCAATTCCCGAGCCTTTCCAGTGAGAAGAACCTGAAGAAGAATGCCGATGGCTCGACGGATATCGTTCTGTCGCCGGAAAAGCCGAACGACAATCCCAACTGGATACAGACGATCCCCGGCAAGTCCTGGTTCACCATCTTCAGGCTCTACGGGCCGCTGAAGCCATGGTTCGACAAGTCCTGGAAGCTGGAAGATTTCGTCGAAGTCAAATGACGCAAACAAGCCCTTTCGCAAAGTTCGAATGGAGACCGATCATGAAGCGAAACTTCGTTACCGCCTTCCTGCTTTCATCGGTGCTTGCCTCGGCCGCTTTCGGCCAGGAGACGGCTGCGACCTATAAATTCGATCAGGGCTATCCGACCGCGGAGACGAGTGCCAAGGCGCAAAACGACACCGACCTTGAGCGCGCGCTCGTCGCCTATCGCTTCTGGTATCCGACGGTGTCGGTCGACGGCATCTTCAATGGAAATCGCGCCGTCGGCATCAATGACAATGAGGCCATGGGCGCCGCCGCTGCAGGCCCGCGACAGGTTGGTTTTACACTGAATTCCGATACGCCCTACGGCTCGGCAACTCTTGATGTCTCCAAGGGACCCATTGTCGTGGAGTTGCCGCCGGGCGCCTATATCGGTCTGGTCAACGACCACAATCAGGGCTGGGTTCTCGATATGGGATTGCCGGGGCCGGATGCGGGTAAGGGCGGAAAACACCTGATCGTCGGCCCCGACTATCAGGGCAAGATTCCGAAGGGATATCTGGTTGGCCGAACACCGACCTACAAAAACCTGCTCGCAGTGCGTGCTCTTCCTGTCGGAGGTGATCAGGACAAGGCATTGAAAGCGCTCGAGGCGATCAAGGTCTATCCTTTGGCGGATCCACAGCAGAGACTGAAGTTCGTCGATACCACCAAGATGGATCTGGATAGCACATCTCTCAAATGGGAAGACAATATCCAGTTCTGGCAGAAGTTGAATGACATCATTCAGCAGGAGCCGATCGTCGAAAAATTCCTGCCGATGTACGGATTGCTGCAGGCACTCGGCATCGAAAAGGGCAAAGACTTCAAGCCCAACGATCGGATGAAAGCGATCCTCGAAAAGGCTGCGAAAGACGGGCGCGACCAGCTTCTTGTTTCGGCCTTCGACAGCCGGCGCGCCGACAAGATCGCCTGGCCCGACCGGAAATGGGAATGGGTCGGTCTGGTGCCGGGCAGCGCCCAGTTCGAGACGCCGGCGGGCGTCGATCTCGAAGCGCGCGATCGCTGGTTTGCGCAGGCGATCGTCACCTCACCGGCGATGTTCCGCCGCACCGCAGGCGCAGGCTCCCTCTATTGGCTTGGAGCGCGTGACGCATCGGGCGCCTGGCTTGATGGTGGCAAGACTTACAAATTGTCGATCCCGCAGCCTGTTCCCGGCAAGCTCTTCTGGTCTGTCACAGCCTATGACGCGCAGACCCGATCGGAAGTTCAGACGGACCAGGGCAAGGCAGCGCTCCGCTCGCTGTTCGAACTCAAGGATGTCAAGGGCAGCGATCCGGTCGATCTTTACTTCGGACCGACAGCCCCTCGGGGCCAGGAGGGCCGGTGGATCAAGACCGTTCCCGGACGAGGCTGGTTTGCCTACATTCGTATCTACGGCCCGGACAAGCCCGCCTTCGACGGTACCTGGAAGCCAGCTGACTTCGTCGAGGTGAAATAGGCCGCCGTGTCGGCTCGTGGATGTGTCGCATGTCACTGCGATCGGGCATGTGAAGAGATGGAACGCTCAGGAAGCCAGGGACGCTGTGGCTTCCGGCGCGAAGTCGCGCCAAGGCTGCAAATCGGCGATGTCATCGGTCAATGGGACCTTGCAGGTCCATGGTCCTGTCTGCCGATTGAGAGCGGCACTGCCGTGCAAGAACGGGAACCAAGGCGGGAGCGGCAAAGATGATCCTGGATTATATCGCACTTGCAATCCTCGTCTTCGTCATCTTGGTATTCGTCTATGGTTTGATCGCGATCCACGACATTCCCTATGAGATCGCCAAGTCGAGAAACCATCCGCATCAGGATGCGATCATGGCGGCTGGATGGGTCAGCCTCTTTACGCTGCATGCAATCTGGCCCTTCCTCTGGATCTGGGCGATGGCCTATCGTCCTGATCGTGGCTGGGGCACCGACCATGCCAAGCTGGAGGCGCGTGTCGCCGATTTGGAAAAACAGTTAGTGGCACGGAGGTCGTCCGTCGAATGACGACGCTGCTCTGCCTCATCTATATCGCCATTTGCGTGGTGCTGTTTCGGTTTCTGCGCGTTCCCCTGACAAAGTGGACTGTTACGACGGCGGTGGTTGCCGGCTTCTTCCTGGTCGGTGGGATCATAGTGCTGATGAGCTACAATCATCCGTTCTCGACCGACGGTCGTATCTACTTTTATGCAACGCCGATCAGCCCTACTGTCAACGGGCAGGTCATAGACGTGCCGGTTGCGGCCAATACGCCGGTTAAGAAGGGGGACGTGCTCTTTCGTCTCGATCCGCGCCCATTCGAATATGCTGTGAAGCGCAAGAAAGCGGCTTTGGTAGCGGCAGAACAGGCTGTCGCCGAGCAACAGGCGGCTCTAAAGGCGGCAAAGGCGGCGGTCAACGCGGCGTCTGCCAGCCGGGATAGGGCCAAGGACGATTATGAGCGGCACGCGGCCGCCAATCGAAATCCCACACGATCCCCATTTTCCACCGAGCAGGTCGAGGATTTGCGCAACACCTACATTGCCGCGGAGGCGTCGCTTGCGGCCGCACAGGCGCAGGCCGAGCAGGCGGAACTGGTCGCCAACAACAAAGTGGATGGTGTCGACACCAATGTTGCCCAGCTGGAGGCCGAACTTGCCAGAGCAGAATTCGAGCTGGAGCAGAGCGTCTACCAGGCACCGACCGATGGCTATGCCACGCAAGTCTTCCTTCATCCTGGGATGATGGCTGTCTCGTTGCCCTTAAAGCCGGTTATGACGTTCATCCATACGGACCGTAGGATATTTGCTGCGTCCTTTGATCAGGTTGCGCTGCAGCGGGTGCGGGTTGGCGATGAGGCGGAAATTTCCTTTGCCGGCATCCCCGGCCGTGTCTTCAAGGGCAAGGTAGAAAATGTCTTGCAATATATGGCCGAAGGGCAGCTTGAGCCCTCTGGCACGTTGCTTTCGCCAAGCCCTCCGTTCGGTCAGGGGCGGGTGATGCTGATTGTCGATATCGTCGATGATGTCTCACGCTTCAATCTGCCCGGCGGTGCCACCGCAGTGGTTGCAGTCTATACCGATCACTGGGTCGAGTTTGCGTTTATCCGCAGGATCCTATTGAGGATCAGGGCTTGGGAGAATTATCTCGTTTTCGAGCGTTAGGTGCGGATGGGACGCTTACAGAACACTTTTGGAGCGGGTGTCGTCTAGCTCCCGCTTGTCTTTTGCGGAAAAAGGAAGACGAGCCCTGCCTTCAGGCCCCATTGCGGTCCATCTTTCGGTCCTTCGAGCCAGTATTTCGCGCCGACCGACACGCTCACCGTCTGTTCGCCGAATTTCATGATCTTCGAGAAGGAAAGGGATACGGGCAGCGTGTAGTCGTGTGCCACCCAGTCGTACGAAAAGTCGATATTGGTCGAGATCGTCCGTCCTTGCCCGATATGCCAGGCCAGGAAGGGCTGGATTTCCGTTGTACTGACCCGCAGCTTGCTGCCCGCGCCGGCCACCGACCATAGATGGTCCGCCGACAGACCAATGCTCATCGACTTCGTCTGCAGTAGCAGGAGCCCCGAAGGTCCTATGGAAAGCTTTCCCGTCCCGAACCGATCATCCGTTGCCGTTGGAAGCGAGAATTCCGGTCCGAACGCCCAGACCAAGAGGCCATGGCGGGCTGGCGTAAAGGAAAGATTCTGGCTGATATCGCCAATCCCAAGCCGCCCGCCTGCCGAGCCGACGGGATCGCTATAGGCGATGGGGATGTCAGTGTGGGAGATCATGTTCCAATCATCGGTCAGTGCGAATGGAATGACCGGTTCTATGTCGAGCGTGGCGGAATAGGCTTTGCCATCGCCCCAGCGACCGATGTCGAAATCGCTGTGGACCGGAACACTCACCATGAATGAGGCGGGATTGGAGACCTTTCGAGCCAATTCGTCTGCGTCGTCTTCGGCAAGCACTGGTGTCGCCGAGACAAGCGCCAGCAAGAAGATGGTGCGGTTCATTTTTTGCTCCCGATGATCTTGCCATACTGGCATCCAACGCGGACGAAGGAAGTACGTTACGGTAAATGCCGATGTAACAGTGCTTCTCAGGTGGCGAGCGCTGTTAAAGCCCTTGGCGCGTTTGCAACGCCGCTAGCTCGCACCTTCGGTGGCTATTTCCAGCGATGGCTAGCCCCGGTAGGCATTTGCTGCAATGTAGAGGGGATCTCGGAATAATCAGGTTGGTGTCGTCGTACTCGCGGCGTGAAGGGGCGGCACCGGAACTCATGCCGCGCGAATGACCGCCTGGTTGCTATTTCGGCAAGTGTTCCATCAAAAGCCGCTCGATCCTCGGTGTCGTTTCGAACATGACGATGCCCGCCAGGAGCGCACAGACGCTGGCCAAGGTGAAGCGTCCACTGTATGCGCGACCACCCAGAGCTAACGCATATGCCGTCTTTGCCATTGTGTTGGCGATGACGGCTGCACCGAGAGCGGTTGCGGCGAACTCGGAGCCTATGGCGTCAAGGATACCAGCAACAGTAACGGTGATCGCGTCAATATCTGCAAGACCTGACAGTATAGAGACGACGAGTAAACCGGACTCTCCGAACCAAACTGCCGCGGCCCGGGCCAGAAAGCCTACGGCTACAAGCAGGAGGGCAGTTTTTAAAACGGAAAGCAATTCGAACGGGTTTCGCGCGCCGTGTTCAACGTGCTCGGCAGTTTTGTTCCTCGCAAACAGCAATGAAAAGACTGCCATCACCAAGGCGCCGCCAACCAAGGATGCGCCGAGGCGCCCGGCGATGGAGGGTGCAAGAATGGCGATATAAAGAAGTACCTTGAGATAGGAGACGGCATTTGCGGCCGTTGCGCCGGCAGCCAGCAGCGCGGCCGAATGCCCTGCCGCGCTAAGACGGGCATTCGTGACAGCAATCGCGGTTGACGACACCAAGCCGTTAATTGCCCCTGAGACGAGTTCGCCGCGAACTTGTCCAAGCGCTTTAACAGCTACGTATCCCAGGAAGGATATCCCCGCGAGCAGGACCACCAATTGCCAAGTCCCAGAAGGAGAAATTCCGCCGAATGGGCCGAGCGGGGTCATCGGTAGGATCGGCAGGATAATGATCGCCATTGCAAGAAAAACAATAGCCGATCGCAACTCATTCCAGCTCAGTGCACGTACGAACCGATGCAATATTTCCCGACTGGCCAGGATTGCCACGAGTGCCACGCCGCCGGCTGCTGCCAATCGCGTGTTACCCACTACCGCCAGGGTTCCCAAGGCAAACGTGGCCATGGCAGTGACGACGGTAGTAACGCTGTAATTTCCCTCGGCGATCGACTCTCGAAACTGATAGAGGGCGAAGATCACACTAAAGATCGCGAAAATGGCAATGATGACCAGACCGTATCGTGCCGGCGGCACGGAAAGCGTCTGTTCGATAAGGCCAGAAAGGCCCCCGAGCATACCGGCGATCATGAAGGTGCGGATCCCTGCGGTCCGCTTTCCGGCGCCTTCGTCACGTTCTCGCCAGTGGCGCTCTACGCCGACGATCGCTCCAATAGCCAACGCCAAACCAAGTCGTTCGAAAGGTTCTATGCTCTCCATTTCAATTCCTTGTTCGAAGCCGTAACAGTATCCCTTAAGTCGCCGATTGTGACGACAAAGGATGCGTCACCGAATCGGCTTCACTTGAATAATCCGCCATGGCTGCAATCGACGCGAGCATGCTCTTGTGAATCTTTTAGTCAAAATCCACGAGCCTGCGAAGAGACATTTGAATCTCTTGGCATTGGGCGCACACGGCAATCTGGGCGCGAGATTGTCGATTTGCCTAGCGATTTAGCCAGGCTTTTCCGCCAGTGGGGTCGCTTTGACAGATTCTGCAAAATGACGTGAGCCACAGCCGAGCTTATCGGACTCTTAATTATTTGACATAATTCATGGTTGGCCGCCTAGCTCGTCTCGCTGACACGGCTATCGTAGAAGAGGTCAGATTCAATATATACGGTTATTGGGAAGCATCATACAAAGCGGTAGCGAAGCCGCTTTAGAGCATAACTACCTGATTTATCCAGCTTCTCGTGAAGGTGCCTCAGGTTCGAATCCCATCAAGAGCATAGATGAGGTGAATGCCGCGAAATTGGATGCGCGAAATGTGTAACGACAATATAGGGACAAACAGGAGTTTCCCATGCCGACCTCACATACGCGCAAAAGCCCAGACGCAAGCGTACCGCTGAATATGCGCATCAAGCCTGCGACCCGCAACTTGATCGATCGCGCCGCTGAGTTGCTCGGTAAGACGCGCACGGATTTCATGTTGGAGGCTTCCGAACGCCGAGCCGAGGAAGTGCTGCTCGACCGCACTATCTTCACGATAAGTCCCGAAATTTATGCTGAATACCTTGTCCGGCTCGACGCACCTACGCAGCCCAATGAGCGTTTAGCACGCACCATGTCGACCAAAGCGCCGTGGGATGAGGCGTGACCCTCAGCGCACCGGCACCCCTGGCCGATCATCATGAGCTAGCCGAGTTCAATTCCGGCGTCCTTGAACTGGACGATTGGCTGCACCGCCGCGCCCGTTCTAATCAAGCAAGCGGGGCATCGCGGACCTTCGTCGTGGGCGAGGAGAGCCGCGTCATCGCCTATTATGCGCTCGCTTTAGGCGCCGTCAAACAGCCGGAAGCGCCTGGCCGTTTTCGGCGCAATATGCCTGATCCAATTCCGGTCGCTGTGCTTGGTCGCCTCGCCATTGATCAATCCTACCAAGGACGCGGTATCGGCAGGGCCGTGGTGCGCGACGCGGGCCTGCGCCTGCTCAATGCCGCCGAAGTACTTGGCATCCGAGGCATGCTGGTGCATGCGATTTCAGATGACGCACGAGCCTTCTACGAGGCTGTCGGCTTCTTATCTTCTCCTTCCGACCCCATGATGCTGATGGTCGGATTGCATGACCTCAATAATGCGCTAAACCCATAGGCGGAACTCATCAATAATTTCGGTTGAGCGTATTCCATCCCAGGCTATTTGCCATGGTTCGTTGCTCCCCAGATGACATATCCCTCCGCTAGCGTATAGCCGGTGATACCGTACAGGCACACGGCCGTGTTCGACTTCGCGGCTTTCAGCGCCTGATCCACGCCTCTGATCGCCGTCGCTACGCGACTTTGACCTTCGCTGCCGAAAGACGTCGCGAACTCCGTTGCCCAATTCTTGGCATCGTTCAGCAGGACGTCGCCCACCCCGAAGGGCACTCCGCCCGCCACTCCCACTTTCGCCGCGAGCGCAAGGCCCTGGTTCCAGGATTGATGGGTCATCAGGTTCGTCATGATCTGGGCGATAGCATTGGTGGAGCTACCCATCGCCACGTTGAGAGCAACCTTGAAGGCTGCCTTGCCCGCTATCTTGCTTGCCGCATTCAGTCCCGCCTTTTCGGCGACGTCACCCCACGCCTTGCTGACGGCTTCGGCCTCGAGCCCGGCCACGCCGGAGCCGATGCCGTAAAGCAGCCCGCTCCAGGCGCCGGACAGAAGTGCATCGCGGAAGCCTTGTCCCGAGAATTGGGCGCCGGGACTGATATCATATTGCAGCCCGGAGGAGCCAACGCCAAAGGCGGTGTTCGTCACGACCTGCTGTAGGAAATTTCCGACGGCATTTACGGTTCCCTCGATGCCGGCAGCGCCAACGCCTTCAGGCAGCGCGACCGTTGTCGACAGCTCGGTCAGCACCGCCGTCTGCGAAAGGCCTTGGGCTCCAACCGAAGCGCCGGCGGCCACGACTTCGGAGCCGCCGGTCAGCGCGCTCGATACCGAGCCAATCGCGGAGCCGACAGCATCGCCGATGGCAGCCAGCACGTCGGAAAGGCCGAATGTGAAAAAGCTGAGGGCGAAGCCGGTGACGGCAAGTGCCGCCATTCCCGCCCCGATGCCCACGCGGGCCCAGGTCGAGGTGTTGCCGGTGGGATCGATCATCATGATCGGGTTGTTGCCTGCAAAACCGTAGGGGCTCGCACCCTGGCCCGCCACGTCGGGGGAGCAGAAGCGACGCAGGAGGGGATGGTAAAGCCTCGCCCCGAAATCGTAGAGGCCGGTTTCCGTGTCGAGTGCCTTTCCCATGAAACGGAACGGGACGATTTGCGGAAGAGAACCCGAGATGCCGAGCACCTCGCCGAAAGGCGCGTAGTCGTACCGGGCTACCAGCGCATTCTGATCGTCGACCACGGCCCAGACGGTCTGCGCATGATCCTTTACCGGGAAATAGCGCGCATCGCTCACAACGGTCACAAGCCCCGTAGGCCCCTGAATGTAGGCTGTCCATGTCCCGTCGGAGTGGCTGCATAGCGGCTGGGCCGCCGCACCCCAGAGATATACCGTAGTGGAGGACGTATTGCCGCTGACCTGTTTCAGTATCCGCTGCCCCTTGCCGCCATAGGCAAGCCGAAGCTGGGTCACGTCATCCCCCGAGGTGACCGTCAGCCCGGTCGCCAGTTTCAGGCACGGGTCATATTCGAGCGCCAGGCCCCCGGCCTGCGTCAATCGGCCGTCGGCGCTGAACTGCAAGGAAATGGGATCGGGATCGGCGCTGCCGATCGATAACGTGCTCGGCCGGTTCGAGCCCGGGGCGCAGGTAAAATCGTATTCCACGTCGTCCTGGGTAAGCTTCCAGATATTGCCGTTGGCATCATATAGTCCGACGGACTCGTTGCCCTGTGTGCCTCCCGTCACGGTCGCGCTCGCCAGGCGCATCTGGCCGTCATAGGCATAGGCGACTTGTGTGCTGTCTGAATCCGAGCCGAAGCTGTATGACAGACCGCGGCTCTCGATCCGGCCATCCGCGTCATAACCTAGCCCCAGAGTGAAGCAGGCATCCGTCGTGCCGCTTGGCGTTACAGTATACCCGGTGAGCCAGCCCGGAGACGCATACTGATAAGCGCCGGTCAGTAACCCCTGGTTCAGCGTTTCCGTCTCGACATCACCATCCGCATTATAAGTGTAGGCGGCGATGTCCGTCGGTGTGCTTACCGAGGTACCGATGCGGGTCACGCGGCCCCCGTCGTCGTAATCATAGAGGACCGTGGCCACAGGCGAGCCGTCCGGATAGGTCACCTGAGTGATCTGCTTTAGATTGTTGTAGGTGTAGGACACGGTCGCGGCCGAGGTGCCAAGTGTCGAGGGAAGCTGCAGCGTAATGCTGGCGAGATTTCCGTCGCCGTCATAGGCCAATGACTCGGTCGTGGTCACGGCATCGGCCGAAGGGATTAAGGCAGGCGCCTGGTTGACCGTCACGATCAGTATTTCCTTGCCGATCGCGTTCGGATCGCTGCCATCTCCGTCATAGCCATGGGTTCGCGCGACGGTATGTGCAACGGTGTCATCCGGCCATGCGGCCTGTCCAACGAGCGTGGCAAGTCGCGTCGCATCCCAGGCCTGCTGAACCGTCCCTTCCTCGAGCACGCGGCCGAGCGCATCGTACTTGTAGTAGGCAAACCATGCCTCGCCATCCTCGAGCGCCGTGTTCACGAAGCGAAGACGCGACGACGGATCATAGAGGAACTGGCTGGTGCCGGTGTCCGGGTCTGCGGTTTGCAGGGTGCGCCCCAGCGGGTCCTGCACCAGCGACTTCACGAAAGATGAAGGGTCCGACTGCGGCGTCTTGGTGTAGAAATTCGGCTGGCGGGTCTGCAGGGTGGCCGCTGCTGCCCCCGCGGCATCGGCGAAGGTGGCGATGGCTTGCCCTTGCCCCGCGACTTCGCCGGCGATATCCGTGAGCGAAGAGGCAAGCTTGCGGCCCATCGTGTCGCGCAGGGTAAGCGATTGCGTCTTCAGTGGGCTGATCAGCGTGTTGGCGACATAGTCTCCCTGCGGCAGATCGAAGGCCGAACTGTCGTTCGGTCCGTAAAGGAACTGCGTTGTCTGGCGATCGGCCGGTGCCGTGCTGTCGATGTCGTGGATTGCGTAGGCCTTGCCGGGTTGTCCCTGCTCCAGGCGTCGCTTTCGAGGTGAGGCTTCGAGCAAGTAGCCGAAATACGGGTAGCCCTCGTCGTCCGAGCGTGGCACGGTCCCGTCGGACTGGCCGGCATAGTAGTCGGCCAAGTCCCCAGTCATCTCCCAGCTTCCATCCATCGCGGCAAGGAAGCTCGATACGTCGACGAAGTCCGGATGATAGCTCAGTACCGGCAATGCTGCGTCCGCACCGAAGCTGGCGGGGGCCATGCGGGTGACCGCCACGGTTCGGCCGAGCGGATCGTGAATGGTGGCGGAGATGGCGGCATCCTGACCGAGAAGCTGTTGCTTCTGGCGGTCCTGTCCGGAGGCGTCGGTGTAGGAGAGCGATACCCGTGGCGCCGCGACCATCGCCAGGTTGCGGAAGGAGAGGAGGTTCGGACCGGTCGAGATCGCGATCGGATCCAGGCTGTCGAGGGGGACACTGGCGCTGAACAGGAGTTGACCGTCACCGAAGAACAGCACGAGGCCACCACCGAAGACCGTGAGCCATTCCGTCGCCATCTGCGGCGGGCTTGTCAACGGCGTCTGAACCGTCTTGCCGTTCGGATCGGTGAAGCTGTAGCCGGCATTCGGATCGAAGGCGAGCTGGTAGCCCTGGGCGAAGGAGACGGCCAGTGGACCGGCCAGCGTCGCGAGTGGGAGCACCTCGAAATAAAGGGCCGAGGTGGCGGGGGAAGAGCCTTGCCAGGTGAGCGTATCGCCCACACTTGCCGTGTGCGACAGCGCGCCGCCGGAGACGTTCCAATTCGTCGATGTGGCGCTGGCCTGCCAGCGATCCTGCCATTCGTCGCCTGTGCAGAAGGTCTCCAGCGTGCCGCCATCAGCGGGTTCCAGCGACAGATTGGCGTTCGGGTTGCCGGCATCGAACATATCGGTGGCATTGCCTGCGCGCGACAGGGAGACTTGAACGAGTTCCTTGACCTGCTCCTGAGGTCCCACCTTGGCCACCAGCCGCTGGAAGCTGTCGTAGATGCACCGCAGCGTATGCCCGGCCGAGTCCACCATCGCCGTGACCTGGTGCGTCGGTGTATCATAGGCGCGCACGGAGACCTTGCTTGCGAGCGGCGTTACCAGTACGTCGTCGATGAGCACCGCATCTTCGGCGGTGTTGGTGGCCTGGATGATCAGCTCGATGGACCTCTGCCCCGCGATGAGCGGGATACCCAGCGTCCGGTATGTCCAAGCGCCGCCGGTGTCGTCGAATGAGACGCCGAGTACCTCCGTCAGCAGGCCATCGACCATGACGACCACGCTGAAGCCGGCGTCGTTGCCCGGCGAGAAGCCGGCCGGCGTCTTATACCAGAAGCCAAGCAGGTAGTTCTGGGAGATGTTCGCAGGGGTCAGCGTCGTGGTAAGCATGGCTGTCCCGCCGCCTGGCAGGCTTAGGCTGTTCGTTCCGCTGTGCGCGTCGCCCGTGACGAGTTGCGTGCCCTGCATGGTCCACGCGGCGTTGCTCTCGTAAGGTTCGAAGCCGAGATAGGCACATTCCCCACGCGAGAGCGAGGCATTGGTGATGCGCGCGATCGGAAGCTCCGGCGCGGTGCCGTAGAGCGTCGATTGAATGACGCCGCAGGCATCCGCCATCTCGGTAAGCTGGCCCGAGGTGGTGCGCCCTTGGATGAGCGAGTTGCGAAGCCATCCGTCCGGGACAGAGCCAGGATTGTAGGAGGAGAACGGAAAAGCGATCGCCGCCGTACCCGTCCAGGCAAAGGTTGCCTCCCTCGCCGGGACGAGCACATCCTGCCCATAGCTGCTGGGGAAGCCGGCATAGGTCATGGCGGTTGCCTTGATCGGCACCGCGGCGGCATTGCCCGAGGCCCAGCTGGTCGTAGATTGCGCCACCTTGGTCAGCATGTGCTGTGCAAGCAGCGTCGCGTCGATCTCATATCCGTAGGTCGTGGTGGTGGTGAAGGTTTCCTGTGCGCCGCTGCCGCCATAGACGAGCGTCTGTGTCGATACTGGCTGACCGGAGAAGGGCGCGGCGAGACCGTCGGGGACGTAGCCTGTCGTCTGCGTGCTGGCGACGCCATCCTCCATCTTGATCTGCTGGATCTGAAGAACGTAGGCGCCCTTCAGGTTCAGCAGCGGCGCTTCTGGGTCGGAGGGGTCGGAGGTACGAGTTGTGTAAGCCTGCCATGTATTCTGGGTCTGGGCCAGCAAGTTGCCCTGGCTGTCGAGCGTCTCCGCGCTTTGCAGCAAGCCGTCGAGCATGTTGTAGTAGTCTGCGCCGGTAGCAACTGCGAGGCCGTTGAGATATCGCGTTACCTTGGAGCCATAGGTCGGTTGCGAAGCATCCGCGGTGCCGGGGTAGGTCGTGACCTCATAATACTTGACCACGAGCCCTGTCGGATCGCAGGCAGCCTGATCGGGATCGGGAAAATAGGTCGTCGCGGCAGTCGCCCCGAAACCGTCGGTGATGGAGATGCTGGTGACCGCGTAATGGGTCAGTGCTCCGTCGATGGCGTCGCCGGCATAGCGGTGCAGGAGGATCGCCGAGGCGTGGTCGAAATCCGGATCCGTGCTCGGATATGCGGTAAACGCTTCCGGTCCGCCCGGTGTCTGTCCGGGCGTGGTGGGGACGCTTTCGGCAGGCGTGTAGATGCGCTCCGACGAGAGTGTCTGGGCCGCACCGTAGACACCGCCATTCTTGAGTACCAGCACCGCGGCCTGATCGTTTGTCGAATCCGCGATGTCATAGACGTAATACCCAAGGAAGGTCGGCCCCTCGTTGATGACGGACTCGGCATTCAGCACATAGCCATCGGCGGAGCCGAGCGCCTGGTTCACCAGCTGCTGCAGGTCAGCATTCGGAGACTGGGTCAGCACGTCATCCCAATCCGTGGCTGTTCCACGGAAATAGAGATATTGGCCGATGTTCATGAAGTCTCCGCCACCGGCGGATGGCCAATTGGCCGTCGCCGAATAGCCGGGTGGGTTTGAGAGCCCCTGCGCTGGCGTGACCGGGCTTCGCGTCCACGACGAGGAGTCCGCGTCGGGATCGAAGGACAGGACCTTTGCCGTGGTGGTTCCGACGCCGCCGCCTGGCACCATGATCTGGATCGCGTAGTCCGGACCGTAGGCATAGCGCTGCTGCGATCCCGATGGCAGGCTTGCGGGCACGAGCTGCGAATTCTCAAGCCAGGTCTGGCCGTTGTAGCGCAGCACATGTGCGGCCACCGCGACCATCGTGTTGCCGATAATGGTCGGAATATAGGGCGTCTTGTAACTGCCGCTCGCTTCCAGGCGGTCGTTGAAGGTGAAGCTCGTCACGGTCGAGGGGAATGCGTAAGCCGCGTCCCATTGAAGAAAGGTGAGTTCGTAGCCGCGCGACTGGGAATTGTCGGTCTGCAGGTTGCTCATCACCACGAAGGAGGCGGACGGCACCAGCGTCACCCGGTCGTAGTATACGAAGCTGAAATCGGGCAGCGTAAGGATCGCCGGTTGGCTCCAGACGAGACCGGGTGACAGGAAGGACAATTCCGCCTTTCCCGTCTCGTCCAGGATCAGCTGATACTCGTTCATCGCCGTTGCCCAGGCATATTGCGACAGCGTGAAGGATTCGAGCGTCCAGCTTGCCGTGGTCCAGCGCCAGGTGAGCCGATCGTAGCCGTAGGACGAATGATCGGGGTCCATGCAGACGACGAGCAGGAAGGTGTTGCCCCCGATGACATCCACTGTTCCACCCGAAGGCGCGTAGCTTCGCGTCGGCTGGTTGGGCGCTGTTGTGGTGCCGTCGACCGTGGCCGGCACCCATTGACCTGGCCTGGCTACATCCTTCTGGAAGACGTAAAGATCGGTCTCGCTACTGCTCGTGAAGGAGAGTGCGAAGAAATTTTCGTTGGCGACGACGTTAAGCGTCGTCAGGTCGAGGCCGTCGGCACTGCTGAAGAGAACAGTATCATCGGTGAGCGACCATTCGATCCAGCGTCCAAGCCACGTGTAGACCTGCAATGAAAGCGTGCCCTGGCTCGTATTGTACCAGGTGGTGACGACATAATCGGAGCCGAAGAAGGCCCGTGGTTCCGCACCCTGGAAATCGTCCGAAGGCGGTCCGACGCTTACCATCCGCTCGCAGACTGCGAGCTGCTGCTGCGTATAGGTATAGGTGGCGACGGCGCCTTGCGGATAGGTGATGGATTTCAGAGCACCCGGGCTCGATCCCGACAGCGAGGTATCGAAATAGTAGTCGAAGATGAGCCCGGGCAGGGCCTCTCCCGAAGCATTCTGGAAGGTGACGCCGGTGAGGAAGCGCTTGCAGGTGTCGCCGTACAGTGCGCCGGCATAGGAGGTTACGTTGGCGACGGGGCTGTCATCCCCGCCGGCAGGCTGGCTCGGCAGATAGGCGAGCGCCAGGCTGAACATCGACGCACCGGTGACGTCCTGCACGGCGATGCCTTCGAGGAATTTCGTTTCGTACCGATCCTGGTATGCGTTCGCCGTCATGTCCGGCTTGAGCTTGTGCGGATCGGCATATTCCCGCGCGCTCTCGGGCGTGGAATCGTCCCACAACTTGTCACCATACTGGAAGACGGCCTTGCGGCCGAACACGTCGGTGATGCTGGTGAGGTAGCAGGCCTTGGTGTAGGGCAGGCCGCCGGCGCCCACGGGTTGCTCCGCGTCCGGGATCAGCCCCGTGGACGGATCCCGCACCCATTCATTATAGCCATATGCGATCGAATCGCCCCAGAGAACCGAGCATACGGCCAGATGCCAGACCCGCGCATATTGGCACTGGCCGGATGTCACGTCGCTCGCACCTTCCCATATGGCCGAGGCTGCTCCGCCATCAAGGGACCAGCGTATGCCCCACTCGATGCTGTTACCGACTGAAGTCGCGTAACCCTGTGCCGTGGGCGCTTCGAGCCCCCCGAAGGACATTCGGTGGCCGTCTTCGTTGACGACGACCCATCGTTCATAAGGTGGATAGTAGAGGATCTTGCGGAATGCGTAGTTGACCAGCTGGTACGCCTCGCCTCCGTCTAGGACCTGAAGCTGGGTGTCGACAAGCGCGAGGTCAAAGAGCTGCTGGTTGTCGTCATCGGACAGGGTCCATGCCGTCGAGGAGGTGGCGGAGACCATCGTCGCCGATGACAGATTGAAGCCGCGACGGACAAATTCGGCGCGGAGGGCGGCCGGCACGGGCTGGCCGTCCTCAAGATCATTGGCGAGCAACGCGTCCACCGCGAAAAGGTTCGAGGTTTCCGGTTCCCGCGCAAGCGGCGTGGGAATTCCCCCGCTCACATAAGTGTATTGCCGTGTGCCTGGCGTTGGGGCACCGCCATCATCGAGCTCGATCAATGTCGCAGGCAGGGTCCAGCCCAGTCCGGCTATGCTCGTGGGCGCATCCCGGTTCCATGTCATCGCGTCGCGATAGACGTTGCTCTGGTAGAGCAACGACACCGTTATATCCAGCCCGTCACCACTCAGTCGACCTGGCATCGCCAGCAATGCCTGCGTTAGATTAATGTCGCCGCGGAACTGGTTGACATTGCTGTCAAGCGACGCAACGGCGCTGGTATCGAACTGGAAGGTACGGATCGGCGGAAGTTGAGAGGTGGAGTCTGACATGGGAAGGTCCCCAGCAAGGATGGGTTGCTATTCGGACTGGTCGAGAATGCCAACCGCGATGACGCTTGCGCTGCTCAGCGACATGTCCTGCGTGTCGCCATCGTCGTTGCCCATCCAGGCCCAGACGCCCGAGCTCACGACCTTGGAGCCCGTATCGTCACTCTGGCAGACCCAGGTATTCGGGCCAGCACCAATATTGCTGATCTCGTGATCATCATTGTCTGGGAACTGTACCTGGAAGCCGGTCAGGAGCACGAAGGCATCGGATAGTTTCACCGATCCCATGGGGATCGTCTGCTGGCCGGCGTTTTGTGCCGTGTATGGCACTACGATGAAGGAGGGCATTTTGTCGGAGCTTGCGACCAGGAACCCCGTTCCCGTCGGGTTCTGCGCCGTGTTGCCCGAATCGTCCGACATATTCGCAGTGACCGTGATGTATCCGTCGGAACCGTTGGCCGTGCTTCCGACCGAAGCATTGACATTCAGGACATGATGATCGGTCTGCGGATAGGCGAGATAAAAGCCGCTCATGCAGGCCTGCAGTATGGAATGGAACGAGTCCGGCAGACTGATCGGCGGACTTTCGTTGTTGGATCCGCTCGCCACGGAGAACGGCGCGGAAAGCAGGTTGGTGGTGGTTGCGCCCGTCCACGCGACGACCACGACGGTCACATAGGATTTGCTGAGGTCGACCGTGTTGCCGCTTGCATCGCTCAATACGCCGTTCACAGCGACGGAGACCTGTGTGGGTGCTACCTGATTCGACGTGAGGGCGAGGCTGATCTGCTGGACGTGATGATCTTCGCTGAAAGCGAAGTAGAAGGACGAGATGCCGACCGCGAACTGGCTGATCGTGTCAGGGAAAGTGAAGGTATGGTTCTGGATAGGGCTGAGACTCATGGTTTGATAGGTCAGGGGCATCGCTGAAATCCTCGTTTTGGAATGGGTGGAAGGGCGGGGCCGGCGAATTGGCGCGGCCGTTATTCCTGCGTATCTGACTGGCTGCAGCGGTCGGCGCACGGTGTGGCGCGGTTCGGTTCGTCTGGCGCGTTTGCGCCATTCATGAAACGTCGGTCATGCGGAGTTATGCGCGTCATAGCCATTTCTCCTCGATGCCAGCGCCATTCGCGGTTGAACGAATGGCTTGAGGACCTTGATCGTTTTCGCGGTGCGATGCCATTACCCGAAAGGGTAAGGATCGGTCTGATGAGCGTCGCTTTGCCGAGCACTACGGGTCGATGTGTCCCATTGGGAGACATGTTTCTCACCGGAACGCGGGATGTTCGATTTCTCGTCGATCTGAAGGGGGGTGCCGGAGCGGACGGCCAAGCAGGATCTGTTTCGAGCCGAACTCGGCGTCGAGCACGATCTGGGTGTTCTTGTTGCCTGACTGTTGCTTGGGAGAGCGAAATCCCATCAAAGCCAAGCCCATAAATGAGCTCTGATCTACGCTAGATCGGTCTTTGTTGCCTGCCCCAAGCCGATGACGTCAGCTTCCAAAGGGGTGGAAGCTCGGAAAATGGTGGGGTGGTGTGAGCGATCACGGCCGCGGCAAGGCGCCCCTCGGCGCCTATCCTGCTATAGAGCGCTTTGACATGCGCCTTCACCGTATCGATGCCGACATCTAGAATGGTGGCGATATCCTCGTTGGACTTTCCTTGAACAACCCACGAGGCTACTTCAAGTTGACGCGGGCTCAACTGTGGAAACGCAATGCACAGTCGGTCGATTGGCGTGAGTTTGGCCAGCGTGCGCTCTTGCGCTTGACGATAGCTGCGAACGATATGCGGACGAAAAGCGACCAACCGATCACGCTCGAGATCGCTGAAAGCGGGGCGCCCGATCACTCTGAACCCGGCGATGTCGACGACATAATCGTCATGCGCAATGATCATTTTCATGATCCGTCGCGCTCGAGATGGCAGAAAGACCTCTTTCACGATCGGAAGGTTGAGATAGGTCTCGTCATCGAAGAAATCTGATTCCCGCAGCGCCTGGTCGCCATAAAACTCTGGGGTGTTCTGCCAGAAAGGATGGCTGTGCATATGGCGTGCGTAGGCAGCCATGCCCGCTCCTCGCGCGGCGGGATCGTCCTCCACCGAAACCAGGGCACGAAAGTCTTTGCTCTTGTGATGAAACTCCGCATACGTGACAACATCGGCATCGATCAGTCGGGCCACCGCGTCAAAGAGGATTGATGGCAAGTTCTGCAGATCCGGTTCATGTTCGTAGAGGCGGATGGTTTCCTCCATGAGGGGTCGGTCCAAGTCATTCAGCTGCGCGATACTCATCCAATCACCTCCCATTACTGGCGATGAAACCGACGGTGCGTTGGCCCGTATATCCCATTAATCTCAAGTGAGGATTGGAAGTCGATGGGTTGAAAACTGCTCCCACAAATCGTTTTAGTTGAGGTAAATGAATTTCCGATTGTCATAGCCACCGTTTCATTGAAGGACATTTGTCGCTCGGCATCTAATGAAGGGGATCGCGCAAATTAGGGGGTCGGCTGCTTGCATGAGAAGCGTTCGTCCGTGCCGATGAACCGATACTGCGAATGCTATCGGAATATTCTCGCCGTCAAGGAGCACGACACACATAAAACGCCTATGCTCCATGCTGCCAGCATGCCGCTTGTTGAACAGCAAATCCCTGCCGTTTGGCTGCCTTCACTTCATACTCAGTTCAATAACTAAGATGGGATTCTACCAAGGAATTTGGATATGAACAAAGCAAACGATACCCTTCGATCCTCAATTATGGATTCAATGGTTGAAATCCGGCAAGGGGATTATTTGTCAAATGAAGACCAGACCGCTTTGTTTTTGAACATACTGCGGTTAGTTGAGAATGAAAACAAGAATAACAACGGAAAGATAACATCCGATACAGTAGCTCTATTGATCGATATTTCGACGGCGTTGTCAATTATTGACGAAGAATATTCTGATAGGCCTACATGGAGGCATTGAGAGTTTCGTGGATGAAGTGCGCAAATGAGATAATTTCAATTTTAACATAATAGCTCATTTTGAGGATTATATTGATAATTTATCAATATAATCCTCAAATGTACAGAGTTATGTCTGGTATTAATATTTAATGCAACGCTTCCCGTGGTTATGTGATGCTTTTATTCTTGATCTGCTCCCTAATGTTCATAATTATTTTCCCAAGTGCATTTCCCCCTTTTTTGTCGACCCACATCCTCAAAAGTAATCAAATCTAGAAGCATCATCTTCAACAGCAGCAAATGTGAGTCAGAGCCGCGATTTAACTCGGTTTTACATTTCATCGCGCCCCTGTTTCGATATAGATATAGCAGGTTGATCAACGGGTTCCTCCTGACTCAATGGATCAACCTCAAATGCAAATCTGGGTCAAAGCGTGGCTCTGACGCACTTTTGCTGACGTAGAATTCCTCCTATGCGCCGATCGACCGCGCTTGCAGGAGATCGAGCTTTGCTCTGCCGTACATCTGGCGTTTGATGAGTTTCAGTCGTGTAACCTGACCTTCCGTTTGCCCATTTGACCACGGTGAGATGATTGCGTTTCTTACGGCATCCAGGTCCTTTTCAACGCCGCCGACGAATGATCCGACCGGGTCGTGCTTAGCAGCTTCAAGCCATTCATCGAGCTTTCACGCGGTCTTCGACCGGATCATGGATTGGAAGTCACCAATGGCCGTGCGGGCGATTACAAGCTCTGGGACGTTTACTTCGATCGCCGCTATCAGGATCGCTTCGGACTTTGCGAGATCATTGCGCGCGGTTGTCATTAGCCTTGCGATGACCCGTGCCGACGGCGTTCGCGCAAGCCCGCTCTGGTTGGCCCTCTGCGCAAGACGTCGACGCTGAGCCCATTGTGAGATCACGCCGCTCTGCCCCGAAAAGCCTTTTGCTTTCATCTCCCGCCAGAGTGCCAGGGCATTCCTTGCTCCGTCTTCCCAGCGGCTATTGAGCCAGGGCAGCCAGCTATCCAGGGAACTGAGCCGTGTACGGAAGACATCGAGGCGCTGTCCTCTCAGGACGTCGCGGACAAGCTTCCGGCTATGACCAGTTTGGCGAACGATCTGTCGAATTGAAGTTCCGTTCTTTGATAGTTCCCGAATTGCCTCGTTCGTTTCCTGGCGGCGGAGATATCCTTCGTACTGCAGCCTCTCTGCGTAGGTCAGAAGCTTAGGATCAACGACATTACTGCCAACGGCTTGCCGGATCTGGCGCATCGACTTGCCAACCGCAGCGGGAAAGGCCCGACTGGAATTCTCCATCAGGTGCCAGCGATCGGCGACCTGTGCAGCATCGGGCAAAGCCTTCGCTATGGCCTCACCATAGCCGCCACCCCGATCACGGGCGACGATCGATATCGACTTGTGGCCGGCGAGCCATG
Organism: Rhizobium sp. ZPR4; assembly: GCF_040215725.1. Classification (NCBI taxonomy): domain Bacteria; kingdom Pseudomonadati; phylum Pseudomonadota; class Alphaproteobacteria; order Hyphomicrobiales; family Rhizobiaceae; genus Rhizobium; species Rhizobium sp. ZPR4. The sequence goes on along the minus strand of NZ_CP157969.1, from coordinate 271,845 downwards.
TCCGTGACGTATCCAGCGCCCGATCCGGCAGCAGCCTGATTGGCCTACGGCGCTCCAGGTCGCAAACGATTGTTCCATAGGTTTGGCCGCGTCTGAAGGCGAAATCATCAATGCCGATGACGGTCAGCTCATCGCTCTGATCAAGCGATACGGCGGCGAACCACCCGAAGCAGTGTGTCGTTGCTAACCGGCATCATCAGACGGTCGGCGAAAGCTGCGGCAGGTCTGCCGCCGAGCGCCAGACCAAGATGATGGATGATCGTCTCAAGCCACTGAATGCGGCGGCCGTAGCGAGCCAACACGCCTTTGTCGAACTGCTCGCAGAAAATGCGTCGGCCGCCAAGAACGGCATCGCACCAAAACCGGCGCGCTACGATCATCAGTTTTACTCGCCGGCCGCTTAGCGGTAGGTCAGCGGGCCGGCGTACATATCGACTTTGAATACGCTGGCTTAACCGCCCGCAGTCGGGACAAACTGCTGAGGCATGGCGTGATCGCAGCCGAACTTGAACGCACTCCGAAGCAACATTCACAGTTTCTACTGCAAAGCCGGCCGGTGCGAGGCTCGCATGCGAAAATCGATGTTGCATTGGCTGATCCTCCGATGAATCAGAGAAAGCCTCGTTCGCGACAGCAGCAAAACTGAGTCAGAGCCAATCTTTAGTGCTGATTGATAATTCCGATCAGTCCTCGCACCAACTCAGCTCGCATAGCAGGCAATTATGGACGGCTCCTTATACCCTTAAGCGAAAGTCCGCCAACCAAGATGGTACACTTGCAAGCTCCGGTAAGTGGCAAATCGGTGGCGCAGCCTGGCATCACTGATCGCAGTGCAACATTCATCGAGCGCAGAAAGCTGGCTCCATGCTTTCAATCGTTATCGCGCCACTATCCCTTCACCGTAATCAACGGCCTGACTTTCGCAACTCTTCTTATCATGGCCGCCATAACCATTGGCGCAACGATGTTGTTACACGCCCCTGGAGCTCCTCGATGACGGCCTATGGCCATGCCGGAAGGTGTGGGGCCGACCTGTTCAGAAACCTGGCTCGCCAACGCTCGCTCTCAAATTCGCACGCCAACAGCGGTTTTGGAGATCAAGGTATTGTACTGGTGCCGCTCGTTCACCATAAACTGACCACGCAATCGTAACGGGATTCGGTCGGGAGGACGCAATTCGCTCATGAAGACGTGCAATATTGAAATGCCTGATGAGGCCGGCGCAAACACATGACGGTGCGTCGCCCTTCCTCGACAAAAGTCGAGCGTGCTAAATGGATTGCATTGCGCATAAATCAGGCGATCCCGGACGGTGCGCTCGGCGACGACAAAGAGCTGTCGGCCTGGATCAAGGCCCATGAACCTGCTTCGGATAAGCAGATCAACCAAATCAAGCGCTGGATTGCATCGGGGAAGATCGAGATGCCACCGCGTTACCCGCATGCTATGACCGCTGCAGAGGCCAGGCGTATTATCGCGGCGAATAGGCCAGCGAGAACACGTGACGAGCAGCGTTCGGCACGACGGCAGCTTCCTTGGATTGCGCGCAAATTGCTTTGGCTTTGGGTACTGGTCGGTGTCGCGGTGCCAATGGTCGTCGGCGTATTCATTCCACTATTCCTGCCGTCGACGGAGTGGGCGGCACTAATGAGTAAACCGAGCCTTGCTATCGGCCTGGTATCGGCTGCGGTCTATGTTCTGGTACTGCGCAAATATCAAGAGCTTTGGGGCGACTATCCGATTATCATTGGCGGCGCGGCATTGCTTGCCTTTGTGTCCGGTAGGAATATCGCCATTCTGATCATTCCAATGATCTTCCCACTGTTCACCGGCGCCCATGTAGAGCTGCCTTATACGGTGGTGCAAATCGACGGCTTTGAGAGCAAAGGCTGCCGCCGACCGATCAAGCTTGAGGGATTGCCCTTGATGTTCAGAGAACTGTGCGGTTTTCCGGATAGCTTTAGACAGAGCCTTGCACCCGGCATGCGCTTGAGCGTTGCAGGCTACGGCACCCGGTATGGTCTCTATGTCGAGAGTGCCCGTCCCGCAGATCCCACATCGACGGGCGGTGCAAGCCAGCCGCGTGGAGCTCGGGACACGGGTGGAGACGGCTCGAGCCTCAGATAACCGTTTTTCCTCTCCGGCACCGCGCGGGGTCAGCGAAGATTTTCTTCGATCGTCTTGTAACAGGTGTCGTTATTTCCGATGTCGGCCTTCGTCAGGGGCTTCCATTCGTCTCGATCAAAATCGAAATACTCAAGGAAGCAGCGACCGGAATCGTAGCTGAACCATTGAGCCGCAAGCAGGCGGCTTTCGAGACGATAATCCAACGCAAGATACATGTTCGCTTCGCCGCCGCGTGGAAAGCTCGCCGGTCGGCCAGTCTTGTTGTCGGCAACGATCGCGAAGGAGCATCCCGTTCCGCAGCCGATCTGAATAAGGGTATAGTGTCCCGCAAAGTTGGGACCTTGGCGCATGCCGTCGCGGATGCGAGTTCTGAAGGAATTGAACTGGTGATCTCGTCCCTTGAAATCCGGCAGGCTCGTCTTCCCGGCAAATCGACCTGAGATCGGAAAGTCGGAAGGGTTTTTGCGCATCGTACTTGATACGGCTGATGCGTTGGCGCCTGCAGCTACTTGCTGAGATGATGGGACATCACACGCATGCCAGTCCATCTGATAACCATACTCGCCTTCGCGGCCGAGGCACCAGCCAACAGTCTGAAGCTTCGCTGCGATGCGCTCGCGCCTGTCACAGGCTGGCAGAGTGTCAGCCGAATCTCCGCTACCGCCGCGGCATGCTCCGTTTTGCTCTTGCCACTGCGATATGAGGCGGACCGGCGCGGAGGCTCCCTTATCCGTCTCGCTAACCTTGCCGCTCTCCGATACGATCGTACCCGTCTTCTGGTCCCAGACGAAGAAGAACTCCGCAGTCCCCGATGATATGCGATCGCCGGCGCGCTTTGCGTACCAATCGACATTTCCTTCGATACTACAAGTATTCGAACAGTTGATCCTCAGAGACTGTGGTCTTTCGCTGTAGGCCCTGATGGGCCATCGTGTCGCAAAGTCACGCTTTGCAGTCACCACCTCGGCTTTGGGTGTCGCTTTCCCGTAGAAGTCCACGGTATCGCCATACGCCTTTTCCATGAATGCGACCGCGTCGGGGTTTCCGTGAGACCAGGCGTCATAGTAGGCAGATATGAAGGCCCTGGCCTTCTGCTCGTCTGTCTGTGCTGCAGGTTCATGCGTCGCGGAAGAGGAAACTGCCGGCACAGCCGCTCCTGCTACGGCAAGCCGACCGGCTATATCGTTGAGGTTGCCGAAGGTCACACCATAGTTCTGCATTTCGCTGGCGGTAAGATATCGCATATCGTCGCTGGGTACGGAGAGGCTGACTTGAAGCAGCTTCGGATCGACGCCCATCTCCGTAAAATACGACATTATCTGCGCGGTCATCGTCTGTATCGCAGCTACGGCAGTGGGACCGTCGAGCCCGGCCCCTGGCGCAAACGAAGATTGATGAACACCGATGGCACCCGGCTCTGCTTGGCGGATCACCCCGCCGACGAATGCCAGCGTGCAGGCGGATGCGCATTGGCTGGCACGCAGCTGAAAGGTCGCCAGGCCGAGCGACCGGATCATCCTGCCGTAGGCCATGGCTGCAAGGATGTTGCCGCCGTTGCTGTCAAAGGTAACGGCTTTGGCGCCGCTTGCTGTGACCTCCCGGGAGAGCTGCTGCGGATCGTCGGATTGGCTGAATTCACCCTTCAGTAGAAGAACGGGAGCAGCGTTTTCTATTGGTATGCGCTGTATCGTCATGTCTGCATGCGCCGCGCCGAACAAGGTTGCGGATGCCACGATGGCCAGAATGGATTGACGCAGGAACACCGGTACTCACCCCAAAAAATAGCCAGATGCATGTTATCGCATCAACTGCAACGCGCAATACTGAATGCGATATCTCGACTCTTAGACAGTATTTTTAACATCAAACGTCGAACGGGAGCATTGCGCATGGCCCTCCATGTTGCTGCAGCCCGTCCGCAGATGTTTGCATGACCATCTTGTTAAGGCTTGTTTTAACGGTTTTCTTGGTGGCGTTTACACGGAGATGCAGGCTGGTACGGCGACCGATCCGATACAGCAACATTGCTTGCTCGGCATAGAATTGTTGCAGTTTCGCTGACCTATCTGAGAGACAATCACAAGGATACCAGCGACCGCATGAAGCGTTGGTTGATAAACCGTCCCGTGGTCAGGTGCTTAATTATGTTCTAAGCGCATGGAGCGCCCACGATCATCTCGATAAGTCCGAAGTCGGTTTTTACGGCATTTCAGCAGGCACCTACGGGCGCACCAACACCAGCGGAGACGATGAAATGACATCCTTGCGCGATTCTGCCGAAATTTTTGTATTTCAATCGTTTAGCTCTCACGCTTGATGGTGCGTAGGTTCGATTCTTTCAATAGCAAAGCGTCTTTTGGGGCTTTTATGGATCAACGTGATCAGTCAGAAATTCATAATCTCTGCAGAGGGAAGGATCGTGTGTTGGGCGAGCTGCTAAAGATCTAATAGGGCTAACGAGTTTGTGATAAGGATCACCCGCCTCGCTGGAGGAAGAACTTGAGGCGCAGGTCATCAGGAGCTTCGTAGCTTGGCTCTGTCCGGAGGCTATAGGCAACTGATGATCACGATCGGCTGTCATCTAGCTTCCATAGGCACGAATCGCCGTGCGGCCGAAGCCAGGTAGTGGTGACGCTGCCGCTTGGCGTTCCTGTCGTCTGAAGCCGGTAGCAACACTTGCCGATTGTGACGTTTCGCCGGTCTTAAAACGGCCGAGCAGATCGAAAAGAGCTTCTGCTTCTTTTGCAAGGCGTTGGCTTGCGGCATTGGATTCTTCAACCATGGCAGCATTCTGCTGCGTGCCCTGATCAATCGTATTCAGCGCCAGATTGATTTCCTTGAGACCCGTTGCTTGTTCTCGCGACGCATCGACGATTGCGGCGACATTGAGGTTGACCTCTTCGACTTGCTGCCCGATTTGACCAAGCGCTTGGCCGGTTTCGGCAACAAGAGCCACGCCTCTTTTGACCTGCTCCCCGGAGGCGCTGATCAAGGTCTTTATTTCCTTAGCGGCATGCGCCGAGCGTTGCGCAAGCTCGCGGACCTCCTGTGCGACGACGGCAAAGCCCTTACCGGCGTCGCCGGCGCGCGCGGCTTCGACTCCCGCATTCAACGCCAGAAGGTTCGTCTGGAAAGCGATGTCGTCAATAACTCCGATAATGTTGAAAACTTCGTTCGACGACGCTTCGATACCATCCATTGCGGCAATCGCACGGCCGACAATATGACCGGATTTTTCCGCGTTTTCATGAGCGGTAGCGGCCAGGCGGCCGGCATCATCGGCGCGTTGGCTTGAGTTTGCGACTGTCGTGGTCAGTTGCTCCAGCGCAGCTGCGGTTTCTTCAACCGAAGCTGCCTGTCGTTCGGTTCGCTTGTAGAGATCGTCGGTTGCCACCTTTACCTGATCGGAGCTTGCCGCGATCACGTGCGCATTTCTTCCGATCGTCCGAAGAGTATCCTGGAGCTGCTCCAGGGCGGCGTTGAAATCCAGGCGCACGGTGTCGAGCTGCGGGGTGAAGGCGTCCGCGATGCGATGGGTAAGATTGCCGCTGGCAAGCTGATGCAGCCCATGCGCCAGGGCATCGACGGCGAACTTGATATCCGTGGATTGCTGCCTCTGAACACTTTCCTGCTCCGTGCGTTCATGTTCGGAAGTCCGGCGATTGGCCTCTGCCTGGGCCTCGAGCCTGCGATTTTCTTCCGCTTTTGTCTTGAATACCGCAACCGACTTTGCCATCGCGCCGATTTCATCCGGGCGGTTGGAATGCGGCACGTCCTTGCTATAGTCCCCGTCCGCCAGCACGCTCATATAAGCGCGCATGGTTTCCAGGGGTGCGATTGCCCGGTGACGCAACAGGAGTGTTCCGCCAACAAGCAAGAAAATCGCACCGGCCGCCGCAGAGAGCGAGAGCGCCGTCCAACGCTGGATCTCTTGTCGGGCTCCATCCTCTTGTTCAGACAGAAACTCATTGGAGCTGGCGACCAGCTGTTCGACGGCATCCTGGTGCAGATGAAATGCATCTTTCAGCCGAGCGATGTGTTGTTTGATCCTCGACGTATCCTTGGCGGCCAGCGCGGGAAGAACACCGTCATTCATCGCCTGCCAGAAATTATCTGACTTGGTGAGTACATCATTGGCAAGCTGATCTTTCAGCGTCTGCGGCAGGCTGGACTTCTGCCAATAGGCCCGCCTCTCATTGTAATCGGCGCGAAGCTTGGCGATTTTGGCTGCATTTGCTTCCACCCTATCGGGGAACTCACCGGCTTCCAGAGCCAACATGTAGGATTCCACAACGAAGAGCGGCGGCGGCAGTATGTCGGCAACGAGATCCTTGCCATTGACGATCTGCTCATAGATCGGCCCATTCACCTTAAGCTGGTTCAGCGCGTGTTGCTGTAATCCAACAGCTCCCAAGAGGCCCATGGTAACAACGACGCCGAAAATAATAAGCGTTCTAGCAATGGTAATTTTCATGGTGTTGCCTCTAGCAAAATATCACTTTTACTTGAGAAAAATCATATTAATGCGGAGTTTAAATATTTATACGACCGCCTAAATGTGCAGAAAGTGGATATTATTTTCGCAATATGGCTTTGAATCCGTGCCGGTCGCCATCAGCGCTATCATTATCGCGCGCGTGTTGCTCAAGGATAGACCCGCGTCCCTTGAAGGCCAGTGATGACTTTTGTCGCACCGGGGTCGCCGGTTTGATCTCTTTCAAGAGCAATCTATTGATGTTCGGCTGTTATGGGTACAATCCTCTGCAATATTTGTGTTCAGCGCCGGAAGCCTGACTAAATCGAGCCCCAACCTCCATCGACGGGCCGTCCGGTACTACTTACAATCTTGTTGAACAGTTCGAGAGATCTGCTGCGGGTTGCTCACTGGCTTGCTTCTGTTTGGCGTGTACGATTGCCGAAATGAGGGCCGTGGCGATACGTCCTCCGCCCCGGTCTGGTCGTTCGAGCAGGACGATTTTCCTGAAGAGTTGCGGTTCGCCGAATGGCAGACAGGTCAGGGTTAGCCCTCGATGCATTTCCTCTGACAAAGGAACGACAGCAACCCCCAAGCCTTTCTCGACCATCTTGAGGATAGCCTCCCGGCTGTCGAGGATCATCTCTTCGTGAACTTCAATTCGCTGTCGCCGAAGCTCACGGTCGATTATCCGACCAGCCCAAGCACGACTATCGAAACGGATAAACGGCATGGAAGTTAGGAGTTCGTAGACGGTGTCACCATCCTGGCCCGCAGGTGCAACGACCCAGAATCCTTCCTGGTAAAGTGGTGAGCTCACGAATTCTGCCGGAACGGGACGAACCGGCTCGGTCGTAACCGCTGCGTCAAGTTCACCCCCCGCCACTTGGCGGGCAAGTTCCAACGACATTCCCGCAGCGACATGTACTCGGACGCGTGGATGCGACCTTTTTAACATCGCGAGCGCATCTGGCAAAACCTCGGACAAAGCGGTCTGGATCGCTCCGAGTTTCAATTTCCCAGCAAGAGATTGCTCGTCGCCGAGAGCCTCAAAAATTTTGTCGTAGAGCGCGATGACTTCTTCCGACCTCGACAGGACGATCCTTCCAGCATCGGTCAGCACGGGTAAACGACGAGAGCGATCGAATAACTGGGCGCCGAACTCTTCTTCCAGCGCCTTCACCTGCAAGCTGACAGCTGACTGCGTCAATCCTACGACTTCACCCGCACGTGCGAAGGAGCCGTGGCGGGCAATAGCTTGCAGGGTCCTGAGTGAACGAATTGACATGGAGAACCGAACCTAAACGAGGTGTCATGATATATTAAAAAAACTCATTGAACATTAGAGAATTAAGAATTTTTCCTCGCCAGTGCGGGTTGATAGAACGGCTCTAGGACCCTTCATTTCAGGAAATCCAATGAACGCCCAAACTCAAGCTTTTGCTGCGATCAAAGATTCGCGAATTTCTATTAGAGCACGCCGTGTGGTGGGATCGAGTTGCCGGGGAAGTATGCTTGGATCACGAAGGCAACTCCATCGTCTGATTGCGATTATGGCAATTGCAAAGGGCCACCTTCGCATCGTCGCCGCTGCGGTGACAGCGCCATGAACGGAGCAGTGCTTCTAGCTCTGATACCGATCGTGATCCTGATATCACTCGGTATGATTCTCCGTATCAGGCAGTTTCTCGGCGATAGCTTCTGGCCGCAAGCCGAGCGCCTCAGCTACTACCTCCTGCTTCCCTGCCTGTTCTTCGACGGGCTGGCAACAGCGAATCTGCAGTCGTTACCCGTCCGGGAGCTTGCGCTGACGCTTATTGTCTCGACGATTGTGGTGGCCGGGCTAGTCATGGTTGTGCGTCCGCTTATGAAAATCGACGGTCCCGCTTTCACTTCTGTTTTCCAGGGCAGTGTTCGCTTCAACAATTATGTGGGTATCACGCTTGCAGGTGGGTTGTTCGGAGCAAAAGGCATCGCGCTTGCAGCAATCTGCAATGCTGCCATCGTCCCGACTGTGAATATCCTTTGTGTGTTGGTGTTCTCCAGGCATGGATCAGCAAAACTGAGCGGCTATGGAATTCTGAAACAGCTTTTGGGGAACCCGCTCGTTGTCGCCTCATTCGGGGGTATAGCGTTCCAGTCGTTCGGGCTCGCAATTCCTGTCGGAATCGAACCGGCTATTCGAAGTCTGGGGTCGGCATCGCTCCCTATCGGACTTCTTTGTGTAGGAGCAGCATTGAACTTCGGCAGGATGCGACAGTGGATTGGACCTGTTGCCTCGTCATCTATCATGAAGTTTCTGGCGATGCCCGCTGCCACTGCTTTCGTTGGAATGGCGATCGGTCTTGAAGGGCCAGCGCTGACGATGGCTCTTCTGTTTCAAATTCTCCCTACAGCATCGTCAGCATATGTCATGGCGCGACAGCTAGGCGGCGACGCTCCTTTGATGGCAGGGATAATTGCCGCGCAGACTGTGCTTGCCTTGGCTACCATGCCGCTCATTTTGGCTGTTGTGGAAAGGTTTGTTGTCATCTGAGTGCCTAATGGATCGGACATGAGGTATATGCCTGAAAGAAAGGAACCCATGTGGCGGCTCGTTGGATATGCGTTTCATCTATCCGGTTACGAAGAACGCTCGGTGGAAGAAAACAACACTGAGAACGGATCCAACCAAGATAACGATCGTCCGGACAACGGCAACCGGTAAAATCCTTGCGAGCGGGGCGCCCATGTAGCCGCCAATCGCTGCGGCGATTGCCATCAGAATAGCCGGTTGCCAGGCGACGATCCCCGCCGCGGCGAACGTCACCACTGAAATTGCCGATATGATGAGGGAGACAAGGTTTTTCAGCCCATTCATAAGGTTCAGATCACGCATCCCCCAGAGCGAGAACAACGCCAGCAGCACGATTCCAAGTCCACCATTGAAATAGCCGCCATAGACCGCGACGAACACTATACTCAGCGGGCTGTTGGAATGACTCTCGCTGTGATCTGCCAACCATCGTCTGATATGGCCGCCGAAGGCGAAAGCGAGTGTCGCCAGGGCCAGGAGAAAAGGAACTACAACGGAGAAAGCTCGATTTGAGGACACCAAGAGCAGCAGAGATCCAGCAAGTCCTCCCACTATGGTCAGCAAGGTGATTTTGATCAACCTGTTCCGTTCGAATTGCCTAATCTCATTGCGAAAGCCGCCAATCGCGCCCAGATACCCTGGGAACACCGCGACAGCACTCGTGGCGTTGGCAGCGACGACAGGCATGCCCGTATAGACCAAAGCCGGGAAGGTTAGGAATGTCCCACCTCCGGCGATTGAGTTGAGGACTCCTGCACCGAATGCAACGACTGCAAGAAGGACTTGATCGAATGCCATTGACGAGCCTCTCTTAGAATGCGTGGAAGCAGCAACTTTATGTCGCTACCTCCATTTGAAGACACTTAAACTTTGGCGCGCCATGAAAAGGCAGATGTCTTCTCGTACAGCCAATAGTAATTGTTGACTATCTGGCTGGTGCGACGGAATCGGAATCCAGCGGTCGAGAAAACGAGCAGCAGTGCTAAATCAACGAGGTAAAAAGATACGCTGAACATCGGGCCGTTGAACAGCGCGTGATGGAGGAACTGCATTACCCAGGCGATGAGAAAGGTGTGGCAGAGTACAAGAGGATAGCTGCTCCAAGCGTCCGCCACCGCCTTGCCAGCGCGCCAGGCCGTCCACAAGCCGAGGAGAGCGACAAAGCCGCGGATGATTAGATGGACGCCGGCGTCCGGCTCGAAGAATAGTCCTTGCATGTCCGTATCCTTGTCTTTTTCCTAGTGCCGTCCGCCTTCAAGGTAGGCTGCGCGAACTTCCGGATCGGCGAGAAGATCTTTGCCCGAACCGCTCATCGTGACCTTGCCATTCACCATGACGTAGGCGCGATGTGAGAGCTTCAGGGCGGCAAACGCATTCTGCTCGACTAGGAAGACCGTTAGGCCCTCCTGTTCGTTGAGCTTCTTGATTTGCGCGAAAATGCCCTTGACGATAAGTGGCGCGAGACCGAGCGACGGTTCGTCGAGAAGCAGGAGCTTCGGGCGCGCCATCAACGCGCGGCCGATCGAAAGCATCTGCAACTCGCCACCTGACATGGTTCCCGCCCGCTGGTGCTGACGCTCCTTCAGGCGCGGGAATATCGCAAACACCTTTTCGACGTCTTCCTTGAAGAATTTGAGATTGTCGAGCCCGGCTCCCATCTGGAGGTTCTCGATCACAGTCATCCGTGGGAAAATGCGACGACCTTCCGGCGACTGGGCGATCCGGAGACGGGCGATCTCATGCGTCGGCATCTGCGTGATGTCTGTGCCATTGAAAACGATGGACCCGCTGCGCGCATGTGGACTGCCACAGATCGTCATCATCAGTGTCGACTTGCCTGCGCCGTTTGCGCCGATCAGGCTGACGATTTCACCTTCACGGACCTCGACATCGACCCCTGCGAGGGCGCGGATGTTGCCATAATATGCTTCGACCCCCTGAATCTTGAGAAGCTGTTTCCCGGCCATCAAAGCACACTCCCTTCCACAGTCGCGATAACCGCTTCGACTTCTTCGTCCTCGACCCCCAGATAGGCCGCGATGACCTTCGGGTCGTTTTTCACATGCTCAGGCGTGCCGTCGGAGATCTTCTGACCGTATTCGAGAACGATGACGTGGTCGGAAATTTCCATGACAACCGACATGTCATGCTCGATGAGTAGAATTGATGTGCCTGTATCAGCACGAATCCCCCGCAGCAGCTCATTGAGAGCGAGGGATTCGCGAGGATTCAGGCCTGCGGCCGGCTCGTCGAGGCAGAGTAGTTCGGGGGCCGTGCACATAGCACGGGCAATTTCCAGGCGACGCTGAGCGCCGTACGATAGATCACCCGCCGGATCGTCGGCACGATCGATGAGATCGGCCCTTTCCAGCCAATGCTTGGCGCGCTCGATGGCGCCAGCGGACGCGCGGTTGTAGGATCCAATCCCAAGCAGGCCAAGGATCGTGTATCCCGAGGCGCGCATCAGTTCATTGTGCTGAGCGACCAAGAGATTTTCCAAAACCGTGAGGCCTGAGAATAGACGAATATTCTGGAAAGTACGGGCGACCTTGGCTTCACGAGTAATGCGAAAGTCCGGTAGCCGCTCCAGCAGATGCTGCTTGCCGGTCTTCCGGGTGAGGGTGATCATACCCATCGTCGGCTTATAGAATCCGGTGATACAGTTGAAAACGGTGGTCTTGCCGGCACCATTTGGGCCGATCAGCGCGGTGATTTCGCCACGGCGGGCCTCGAAGGACAGGTCGCCGATGGCCATCAGTCCCCCAAACTTCATCGACAGGTGCTCGACCTTGAGCAGGGTATCGTTGGACATCAGCCGTGTCCTTCCTTTGTGAAGCTTCCGGACACGGCCTTGCGTTCCTTCAGGAAGGCGGTCGGTTCCCGCGAGCCGACAAACCCTCGAGGCTTGAACAGCATGACGATGACCATGGCTAGACCGAAGAGCAGCATGCGATAGAGTTCAGGTGTGAAGTCCTGACCGAAGACGGCCTTCAGGAATGCCATTTCCCGGAGCAGTTCCGTACCGCCGATCATCACGATCGCGGCGATAGCGATGCCCGTCAGCGACCCCATGCCACCGAGAACGACAATTGCCAGGATCACCGCCGATTCCATGAATACGAAGGACTCGGGGGAGACAAAGCCTTGGCGGGCTGCAAAGAAAGCCCCCGCAAAGCCACCAAACATCGCACCGGTTGCGAAAGCCGTGAGCTTGGTCGTGACCGTGTTGATGCCTAGTGAGCGACAGGCGATCTCATCCTCACGCAGAGCTTCCCAGGCGCGGCCTATCGGCATCCGACGAAGCCGGATGGTGACGTAAGCCGTGAGAAGGCAAAGCGCCAGGATCAAATAGAAGAGAAAAATCTTGTAGTAGGCGGCGGAAATGGGCAGACCGAGGAGCTTGGCAAATCCACCCGCAGAAGCGTCAAAAGGAATGCCAAAAAGTGTTGCCTTCGGAATGCCTGAGACGCCGAAGGTTCCCTTGGTGACCTCCGTCCAGTTGATGAGGACGAGTCGGATGATCTCTCCGAAGGCAAGGGTCACGATCGCCAGATAATCGCCACGCAGACGTAGCACCGGAAAGCCAAGAACCATGCCCCAGAGGGCAGCAAAGATTCCGGAGAGCGGCAGCAGCAGCCAGAAAGATAGGCCGAAGTAGCTGGAAAGAAGGGCGTAGGAATATGCGCCGACGGCGTAGAATGCGACATAGCCGAGGTCGAGCAAACCAGCGAGGCCGACGACGATGTTCAGGCCCCAGGCTAGCATGACGTAGATGAGGATCTGTATCCCGAAGTTGTCGACCCATTTCAACGAGCCCTGGGCGCCGACAAGTGCGTAGATAGCCATCGGGTAGAGCAGGAGTGCAATGAGTGCGATCTTCAGGAAATGCTGTCGGAAGAAGCTTTGTTCCGTCGAGGGTTCCTGCTCGCCGCGTTTCGCCTTGGCCAACTTCCGCTTGTCGATGTTGGGCTGAATGATGGCAACCATGGTGAAGCGGCCGACTGCAGCGATCGCGACGAATATACCAAGAAGACCCCAACGTTGGACGAGGATCAACTGGTTGCTCATGTTCTGTTGGGTGCCGAGGCCAATGTAGAGGACAAAGAGCCCGAGTGAGATGAGGCCAGCGAAGACACCCTCACGGATGCCTTTTAATACGTGCCCGCCGCTGTGCCTGGTGGTGGAGCGCAATGTGTGTTGCATGACGTTATACCTTCTCGACTTCCGGCCGCCCCAAGATGCCGGTCGGCTTGAAGATCAGGACGAAAGCCAGGATTGCGAATGTCGCGACATCCTTGTAGTCGATGGTGAAGTATGCCGACCAAAGAGACTCAATGAGGCCGATCAGGAGGCCACCGAGGACCGCGCCCGGTAGCGAGCCGATGCCGCCAAGGACGGCGGCGGTGAATGCTTTCACGCCTGGAACAAAGCCGTCGGTGAAATTGGCCACACCATAGTAAACCAGAAACATCGTGCCGCCGACCGCGGCGAGTGCTGCACCCATGATGAAGGTGACGGAGATCGTGCGGTCAACGTCGATTCCGAGAAGTGCCGCCATCTTGCGATCCTGTTCGGTGGCGCGTTGAGCACGACCGAGCGCGGTCTTGTTGACGATGTACCAGAAGACGACGAGAAGCAGCGAGGTCAGGGCGATGATAATGATCTGCTTCAGTGATACGGTGATCGCGCCGATACGGTAGACATCGCCAATAAGCTGCGGGATCGGCTTGTTGCGCGGCCCCTGCACGACCTGGATGAAGTTTGAGACGACGATCGACATGCCGATCGCGGTGATCAACGGAGCCAGCCGAAACGATCCTCGAAGCGGCCGATAGGCAACGCGCTCGATCGTCCAGTTCCAGAGGCTGGTTGTGAGCATTGCGACCACGAGCATCGCCAGCAGCACTACTGCCACCGGCAGGCCCGCGAAAACGGAAGTGAGTACGAGGAAGACGATCATCGCAGCAAAGCCGCCGAGCATGAAGATGTCGCCGTGAGCGAAGTTGATCATACCGATGATGCCATAGACCATCGTATATCCGATGGCGATGAGACCATAGATCGACCCGAGGGTCAGTCCGTTGAAGAGCTGCTGAATGAAGTATTCCAAGGTGTCCTCCCGGAAAAAAGCACGCACTGCCACTGCCCTGAATAGGGTTCGAGTTTTTATCGATGTCAGTGATGATAGAGCGGCTTTCCGGCGCGCATGGCTATTGACATGCGCGCCGGAGACAGCCGATGAGCCGGAGCGAAGCGCTATTTCGTCGCCTGTTCCACGAACTTGCCGTTCTTGAGTTCGTAGAGGACGAAGTCAAGGCGAGTGATGTCGCCCTTTGGAGTATAGGCAAGCGGGCCGATAACGGTGTTGATGGACATGCCGCTATGAAGTTTGTCGGCGACAGCCTGGGGATCGGCCTTGCCGGCAGCCTCTATACCGGCCTTGATGACTTGCACGGCTGCATATCCGTACAGCGTAAAGCCTTCGGGATTGATTTTCTTCTCGGCAAACTTCTTAAGAGCGTCGGCCGCGGCCGGGTTTTTGCTGGCGTCCGGACCGAAGGTAATCAGGGTCCCTTCGCCAGCAGCGCCAGTGATTGCCGCAAATTCCGTAGAAAACATCGCGTCGCCGCCGACCATCGCAATTTTGATGCCCTGATCGTGCAACTGGCGCAGAATGAGTCCGCCTTCGGTGTAGACCCCGCCGAAATAGACCACGTCGGCTTTGGTTTCTTTTATTTTTGCGATCAGGGCTGAAAAGTCCTTTTCGCCGACGTTGATTCCTTCAAAGCCAACTTCGGTCAGGCCGCCCGCGTTGATCGTCTTCTTAACCTCTTCGACGAGACCCTGTCCGTAAGGGGTCTTGTCGTGGACGAGGAAGACATTCTTCCCGGCAAAGTGTTTGGTCAGATAGTTTCCGGCGACCGTACCCTGCTGATCGTCCCGGCCGCAGGTGCGGAACGTGTTCCAGAGACCTCGCTCTGTGAAGTTTGGATTCGTGGAAGCAGGAGTTACCTGCAGCATGCCATTTTCGGCATAGATATCGGATGCCGGGATGGATGCCCCGGAATTCTGATGGCCGATTACGAACTGAGCCCCGGCTGCGGCAAGACGATTAGCAACGGAGACAGCCTGCTTTGGATCGCCCGCGTCATCTTCGACTTGAAGGACAAGTTTCTCGCCGAGGATGCCGCCCGACGCAT
This sequence comes from Rhizobium sp. ZPR4, assembly GCF_040215725.1. Taxonomy (NCBI): domain Bacteria; kingdom Pseudomonadati; phylum Pseudomonadota; class Alphaproteobacteria; order Hyphomicrobiales; family Rhizobiaceae; genus Rhizobium; species Rhizobium sp. ZPR4. The sequence continues at coordinate 256,469 of NZ_CP157969.1, read as the reverse complement.
TGATGTCCTCGATTGCCTGCTTCACGCCATTGAGGTTTTGTTCGCCTACCGCGGCACTGCCGCCCGTGATCGGTCCACCCCAACCGATCGTCATGTCAGCGAAAGCCGGTGTGCTGATCGCAACAAGCATCGTCGCAGCCAAAAGTAGCTTCTTCATCGTCATTCCCCTTTTTTTGAATGTTTAGACATTGAGTTAGGTCAGAGCATTTCGCTCCGCTCCCCGGTTGCTATTCACGAGAGCAGGAGATCTGCGTCCTCCGATGTAGGGACCTCGGGAAGACGACGTCGCACGATCGCGACATGGGTTCTGACGCCATGGATGAGCCCTGCGTCATTGAAGTCGAAGCTGGGATTGTGAAGGGGAGCGGACGCTTCACCGTTGCCAAGATTCATGAAGCAACCGGGTACGTGGCTCAGAAAATGCGCAAAATCCTCAGAGGAGGTGACTGGCTCTGCGATCTCAATGACATTATCCGCGGGAAGGATGGTTCTCGCAGCAGCAAACACCTCCTGCACCAGTTCTGCATCGTTGATGAGCGGAACGAATTCACGCGTGTATTTAATGTCCGCAGTCACGTTGTAGGCCGCCGCAGTGGCTTCCGCGATGATGCGCATCTGCTTTTCGATTGACTGGCTGACTTCGGGCTTGAAGCTTCGGGCATCCCCGAGAATCCGCGCCATGCCCGGCAGTGCGTTTCGCGTGCCGTCCGTGAGGAGCTCTGTCACCGAGACCACGGCGATATCCGTTGGGCTGATCCTTCGGGAAACGATCGTCTGAAGGTTCGTAACGATCGCGCACGCGGCAACCAGCACCTCATTGCCCCAATGGGGACGGGCGGCATGGCCCCCGACACCGTGAAGAACGATCTCGAAGTTGTCTTCGGCCGACATCATTGCGCCCGGTTTGGTCTGCAGCACGCCGACCGGAACGCCTGGCATGTTGTGGATCCCGTAGATTTCCTCAAATGGAAAGCGGTCCATCAACCCATCTTCGAGCATTGAGAGCGCACCTCGGCCCCATTCTTCGGCGGGCTGGAAGATAAAGCGAACCGTGCCGTCGAATCCGCCTTCCGAGGCCAGATACTTGGCAGCACCCAACAGCATGGTCGTATGACCATCATGGCCACAGGCGTGCATCACGCCCGGATTGGCAGATTTGTAGGGCAAATCGCTTTGCTCGGTTATGCGCAGAGCGTCCATATCTGCACGGAGTGCGATTGATCGATTGCTGGTCCCACGCGTCAATGTTCCAACAACGCCCGTTCCTCCGAGACCCTCCGCAACGTCGATTCCGAATTCACGAAGCTTCGATGCGACGAATGCGGAGGTGCGTTTCTCTTCGAACCCGAACTCCGGGTGTTGATGGATGTCATGCCTCCATCCGGTCATCTCTTCGTGGAGCTTCTGCAGATCAGTCATTCTTGAGTTCCTGCCATCTGAGTATTAGACCGGGCGGCCACATTTTCCGGTGATGCCCCAACAAGCTTTTGGTAGAGTGCGGGATCGGTCGCACCCTCGGTATTGATCAGCAGCACGCGGCTGTCCTTGCCGAGCTTGAGCTTGGAGCGCAGATCCTGATCTGCCGATACCTTGACGAGGGCGGCAAGACCGACACCGCCGCTTTCGCCAGAGACGATCGCCGGATCTCCAGCTTCCGGATCGGCGAGCTGGCGCATCGCGCCGATAGCCTCGTCTTCATCGACGGTCATGAAGGCGTCAGCGCTGCGAGAAAGGATCCTCCAAGCGACAAGCGAAGGCTCATAGCACTCAAGCATTGCCATGACCGTCGGCTCGCCATGCTTGACCTTGGTGGCCCTTCCTGCCCGGGCGCTCTCGAATAGGCATGCCGCGCGGGAAGGATCGACAACCGTGAAGATGGGGCGGTCGTCGCCGTAAAGCAGCGTGAAGTAACCGGCAACGGCTGCGGCGATTCCACCCACGCCCGATTGGACGAAGACGTGCGTCGGTGGCCTCGGTATCTGCCGGACGACCTCCCTTAGAAGGGCCGTGTAACCCTGCATGACGAAACCGGGAATTCTCTCGTAACCGGGCCAGGAGGTATCGGAGACTGTCTGCCATCCTTCTGCAGCCGCGACGCGAGACGCCTCGGCGACGGAGTCGTCGTAATTTCCATCGACGCGGATGATTTTTGCTCCGAAGCGAGCGATGGCTGCTATGCGTTCGGCGCTGACACCGGAATGGACAAAGATTGCGCAGTTTGCACCGACAAGCTGGGCACCCTGAGCCACGGATCTTCCATGATTGCCGTCTGTTGCGCAGGCTACCGTAAACTTGCGCGCGACCGCTTTGACTTCAGGAGTATGCAGCTCCGAAATATCCACGTCCCTGACGAATTCGCGCGCAGCCTCTTCGAGGACAAGACGGATGACCGCATAGGAGCCGCCGAGTGCCTTGAAGCTCCCGAGCCCCAGGCGGTGCCCTTCGTCCTTGATGTGGATCGAGGCGACACCAAGCTCTCCCGCCAGCCCGGGGAGCGCCACCAGCGGCGTCTCCTTGTGTCCTTCCCGATGGTTGAGGAAGCGTTCGACCTCCAAAGCAGCATCAAGGCTCAAGGTTTCCGCGTCGATCGGATCCAGCTTCGTCCGGTAGTCTGCGTTTTCGTTCTGCAGAAACATCTCTCAGTCCACTCGTCATGAAAATGTCAATGAATATATATTGCATTCAAGATCGAATTTGCGCTTAAACTTGCACCTGTTTCTGATGAAATGCCTACTTAAACGGGGTCGAAATGAGTGAAAATTCCACAGACGATGAAATCACGCTTGATCGAACGGATAAGGCGATCCTCAATCTTCTCCAGCGCGACAATAAAATGTCCCAACGCAAGATTGCGGAACTGGTAAATCTTTCCGCCCCCGCGGTGCAGCGCAGGATCAAACGGCTCGAGGATACGGGCGTCATCCAGGCGAACGTGTCCATCGTCGATCCGGCGAAGGTAGGGCAGCCGATCATCCTCTTCGCGCAGGTCGCGATGGAGAGCGAGAGGACCGACCTTTACGAAATGGCGAAGCGCTCGTTCGTGGCGGCGCCTGAAGTGCAGCAATGCTACTATGTCACGGGAGAGGCGGACTTCATGCTGGTGATCTCGGTCAGATCGATGAGCGACTACGAAGCTTTGACCCGGCGCCTTTTCTTCCAGAACAACAACGTGAAGCATTTCCGGACATTCGTGGCGATGGATCGCGTCAAAGTGGGGTTGTCAATCCCATTGGGTTGACGGCGATCCGACGCATCAAAAGTTCACGATTGGAGGTCTGGCGATACAAAGTTGCAAACCGACCTTGATAAATCAGCGCAAATTTACATCGCTCCAAATTATTATGGCGCCAACATGGAGATGCAATTTCAGCCACAAGGAGCATACCCCGATGAACAGTCTTTCCGTCAATGATAAGCGCCTTCTCGGCCGACTTCAGAGACTCGGCGAGATCGGACGCGGCGCCGATGGCAGGCTTGTCCGTCTGGCGGCATCGGACACCGAAAAGCTAGGTCGCGATCAGTTCGTTGCATGGCTCAGGGAAACCGGGATCGAAGTGGCCGTCGACCGCATTGGCAATATCTTCGGCATCTGGCGGCCGGAAGGTGTTGCCGATAACGCACCGCTCATGCTCGGGTCTCATATCGACACCGTCATTGACGCGGGCATCTACGACGGATGCTATGGCGTGCTTGCCGGTCTCGAAATCATCGCGACGCTGAAAGAGAGCGGGTTTCGGCCGGATCGCGCCATTGTCGTCGCAGCATTCACCAATGAGGAAGGTGTACGATTTGCACCGGATATGATGGGCTCGCTCGTCTATGCGGGAGGTCTTGACGTGGATGTTGCTCTTGCCACCAAGGGTATCGACGGCGTCATCTTGGGGAACGAGCTTCGCCGTATCGGCTACGATGGAGACATGGAACCAGGCTTCATCCAACCCTATGCTTATATTGAGCTTCATATCGAGCAAGGTCCGGTACTCGAGCGTGAAGGAATACAGATCGGCGCCGTCGAAAACCTGCAAGGAATCTCCTGGCAACGTGTGACGGTCAATGGTGATGCGAATCATGCGGGAACGACTCCCATCTCCATGCGGCGCGATGCTGGTCATGCGGCAGCTCGCGTGATCACGTTTCTGAGGGATCGTGCCCGGAGCTCGAACACCCCCACCGTCGCGACGGTCGGGTGCATGACTTTCGAACCGAATGCGATCAACGTCATTCCGTCTCGCGCGGTCTTCACCGTTGATCTCCGCGATCCTGACGAAGATCGCCTCAGGGAAGAAGAATCGGCGCTAGAGGCGTTCCTGGCACAAATTGCCAGAGACGAGGACGTTTTCATCGAGGTCGAACGCCTTGCCCGATTTGAGCCCGTCAAGTTTGACCGGCAGATTGTAGAATTGGTTGAAGCTGCCGCAAGCCGCCGAGGTCACACCTGTAGACGCATGACGTCCGGCGCGGGTCACGATGCGCAGATGATCGCGCGTATGGCGCCCTCCGCCATGATATTCGTACCCAGCATTGGAGGAATCAGCCACAATCCGAAGGAAAAGACGCACGATCCAGACCTTGTCGCGGGAGCGAATATGCTGCTCGATGTCGTAGCGTCTCTGGCCAAAGCGAGTAGGACTGCAGAAGTTTGATCCGGGTGGCGAGATGGACGCGGATATCAGATGGCTTCACGTCGACTATCGCCGCAGTCCACAAATGAGCTGACTACTCGGGCTGGCTAACGTGTGCCTTTTGCGCGCGAATATAGGATTGGAACATCATTGTAAGCTGTTTTTGGGCCTCCACGCCGTTGGCTTCGCTCAAGACCCTATGGCAGAAGGCGGGAACGGTTCCATAAAGGGCTGCTGTCAGGGTCTCAGCGACCAATCTTGGATCAGAGAAATCGCCATCGCCAGCAGTGGATAGAGATGTCGCGATTGCCTTGGCGCTTCGCCGAGTGGCCAATTCGGTTAGCTCGCGGGCGTCGAGTTCCAAAGAGATTCGGTAGAGGGCAGGGGACAGTTCTGCTTGAGCCATTTGTACCCGGAGGTAAGCTTTCACCACGGCTTCCGCCAACATCTCCACGGCAGCATGGCGATTTTCGTCACACGCTTTTTCGATCGCCTCAGCAAGCATGACGAGATGTCGCTCCAGCACCGCAAAGAGCAAAGCCTGCTTATTCGGGAAATACTGATAGAGCGTTCCAACCGAAACGCCCGCACGACGTGCCACACGCGTGGTGTTGAAACGGATTAAACCATCACTCGACAAAACCTGAAGGGTTGCCTCGAAAATAGCTTCCACGGTCGCGATGGACCGGTCCTGACGTGGGGATTTCCGGGGGGTTAGCGGTGGTCGGAGGTCGTTTCCCATAAGCGAATCCAAAACCTGAATGATGCTTCATATATAACTTCCGGCCCCGCCACTCCAGCAATAGTGCGGTTTATGTCGGGCGCCTTCGAAGACGAATTGGAGACGAATATGGGTAAATTGGACGGGAAGGTTGCTGTTATAACTGGCGGCAGCGATGGAATCGGGCTGGCGACAGCCAAGCTGTTCACACGCGAAGGCGCGAAGGTTGTGATTACAGGCCGCGATCCGGCAACGCTCGATGCCGCAGCACAAAGCATCGGAAACGGCGCCGAAGCCATCCGCAGCGACATTTCCAAAATGGCAGACCTCGAAGCGCTTCGCGAATTTGTCGAGAGAAAGCACGGACGCGTCGACATCATCTTTGCCAATGCGGGGGCCGCACGGCCGAACATGTTTGAATACATGTCCGAGGAAGAATTCGATTTCACGATCGCATGCACGTTCAAGGGAACTTACTTTACGGTGCAAAAGCTCCTGCCGCTCATGACGTCCGGCGGCTCGGTGGTCCTCAACACAACGACCCTGACTACGAAAGGCATGCCGTACGTCAGTGTCTACTCAGCGGGCAAAGCGGCTATTCGCTCGCTGGCGCGGTCGCTCACTGTTGAACTCATCGACAAGGGCATCCGGGTGAACGCCATGGCGCCGGGCTACATCGATACCGATCAAGCACGGAAATCGGGAGTGAGCGAGGAGATGATCGAACAGACGAGGGCCCAGGCGCACGCACAAATTCCAATGCACCGCAGTGGCACCGTCGATGAGATCGCCAAGGCTGTCCTGTTCCTGGCTTCGGATGATTCCAGTTATCTGACAGGTAGCGAACTCTGCGTCGATGGTGGCTGGAACCAGGTCTGATCACGTGGCTCGGCGTTTTTCCGGAGCGCCGGGCCTTTCTGATGTATTACTATGTACGACTGCCTTTTCTAAATATGTACCTTCGCGCATCGCATGATTTAAATGCAATGTGCTGCTTAAGGCACAACCGCTGGACGGAGATCCGAATAGGAATCGACGGTTCGTATCCCTTCAAGAGCCTCGTTGATGGCTCGGTCAATTCGAACTGCGGTTCGGGTCGTGCAGTCCTCCCAAGATGATCAGGAGCGGCTGCAGGCCAGTGAAATTGTTCAAACGACGGCGACCGCCAAAAATGAACAGTCACTGTCGCTTGTGGCTCAGATCATCCCCACTTCATCTCGCCCTTTGCGACCTTGGCGCCTAGTTCGAGGGACCCGACGTCGGTGAGATTGGGATATCGCTTGGTCATCGCCGCGATCAAAGCTGCGCTGTCCTTGGCCTTCACTTCCTCTTCATGGAAGGCGACGAGATAGTCGCGGGTGAACTTGACGGCTTCGAGACCCTGCGGCGCGCCTTCGGCTTGATGAGCAGGGATCACGATCTTCGGCTTGCGAGCCGAAATTTCGTCGAGGGCCTTGATCCAGGCCTGTCGCTTTTCCGGCGTGGCTTCGTCGGCGACCCAGACGTGAATCCCGGAGGAAACGAGCACGCCCCCAAAGACGGCCTTGAGTGACGGTACCCAAAGGTAGCGGCGATCATGCATGTCTGGAACTTCGACGATTTCGATCTTCTCGCCGTCGAGTTCGAGTGCCTTCAAGTCCGAGGCTGCCGGAATGACAACGTCCGAAAGCTTCTGCGGACCGTTTTCCTTCAGTTGCGGTCCCCAGGTGGCAAGCTTGCCTTCGACGTTGGCATGGATGGCCGCAACCGTGACGGGCTTGGCGATGACCTTGGCATCGGGGAAGTTGGCGACGATCGGCCGGAGACTGAAGTAATAGTCTGGATCGTTGCAGCTCACATAGATGGTGGTCAGACGCTTGCCCGTTGCTTTGATGGCGTCCGCGACGGCGTGGCCATCCGAAAGCGTGAAGCCGCCGTCGATAAGGATCGCCTCCTTCTTGCCGGTAAGCAGCACCGGCGTGCGGCGGAATCCTGTCTCGGGTGCCTGGAAGAATTGCCAGTTGAGCTTCGAGCCTGCGGCCTGGGAGGCGGCGAGGGGAATGATCGAGACGGCACCGGCGGCCAGGGAAAGTTTCAATACATCGCGTCTGGTAAACATGCTGGTTCCTTTGTCGTTTGTGGGGTCATACTGCCTGGAGATGCGCCATGAGGTTCTCATAGCTGCTGAAAAGAGCGCTCGCGTCGAGAAGGTGCTGATGGCCGCTTCTTTCGATCACCAGGGCCGGAACGCCATTCGTACCATGTCGACGGAATAGATCCTGTCCCTTCGCCACGAGTTGCCGATTGGCCTCGAGCAAGTCGCTGGAACCCTCGGTCAAGTTGCGGGCAGCCTCACCAAATCCTCCGGAGGAGAGCAAATCGGCGAGAACAGCCACGCTGGTGATGTCCAGCCCCGTCACATATCGGGCATGCTGGATGAGGCGCAGTGCATCGAAGCGCTTATGGTGATCCGCAAGGCCCGCTGCCGTGATGGCAAGCGTGGCGGCGCCGGAATCGAACAGCGAGCCTTTCTTGTTCAAGACCTTTGAGCGGTAGTCTTCGGAAAACGGCTGGCCGCTCAGGCGTTCGATGCGCTGATCGTTCGACCAGGCATAGGCCGCGAATGAGGTATCCATCTCGCGTGCGCCGGCTCCGGAAAACAGACCCGTCGGAAGAAGGTGGACGTCGACGCCCGCCAGCCGCAGACGCTCGATCATCGGGCTCGCGCCATAGCACCAGCCGCATAAGGGGTCGAAGAGATAGATGGCTGACAATTCCAGCATGGATTGTATCCTCGGTTCGTGAGGCCAGATCATCTCAGCTCTTGCCACTTTGAAAAATATCGATCAATCATACAGACTGTATGAATTAATCAGACAATAGCATGAGCAAGCTTCTCAATCTCAACAGGCTGGTTTTCTTCACCTCCGTCGTGGAGACGGGGTCGTTCACCGCGGCCGGCGAGCGGCTTGGCGTCGCCAAGGCCGTGGTCAGCCATCAGGTGGCGCGGCTGGAGGAGGAGCTCGGCGTTTCATTGCTGATGCGGACGACGCGGCGGCTGCATGCGACGGAAGAGGGTCGGGTGTTCTACGACCGCTGCATCATTATCCTGCGGGAGGCGGAAGCAGCCTACGGAGAAATGTCTCTTCACGCGAGCGAGCCAACCGGCACGCTGACGCTGACCGCACCATTGGATTATGGCGCCGCAGTCGTTGCATCCGTGGTTGCAGCCTACCGCGAACGCTTCCCGCAAATGCGCGTCGATCTCATATTCGACGACAGCGTCATTGATCTTGCCAATGGTCAACTGGATCTGGCGATCAGGGTCGGCTGGCTGACCGATATGAGCAACAAGGCCAGGCGTCTCGGCACATTCCAGCAGTACCTTGTGGCGACACCGAAGCTGGCGGCAAGCTTTCCCAAAACCATGGAACCGTCCGACGTGTCGGCCTTGCCCTGGATCGAAAACGCGGTGCTACGTCAGCCTTTGCGCTGGGTATTTTCGAAAGAGGGCCGCCAGTCCGAGATCGTCGAGATGCGTTCCGCCGTGCGGACGGATAAGACACCGTCCGCCTATGCCTGCGTGAGGGCCGGCATGGGCGTTTCGGTGTTTCCAGACTACATGGTCGTGGACGACATTGCGGTCGGGCGCCTGCAGCGATTGGCTCCGGAGTGGACGCTGCCCGCTGGAGGCATTCACGCGGTACTGCCGATCGCGCGCTTTCGTCCCGCCAAGGTAAGCAGATTCATCGAGATGATCCAGGCTGCCGAGAGGCGACGGAATGCTGCATCTAAGTGAAACAGTGTGACGACATCTAGCGATTTGGTGTATATGAAATTCTAATGCAACTGAGAAACGTATCCTGCTGACATCTGGTGCATGTCGCGCCGGTACGGAACCTGCCTCAAATTCTTCGAGCTCAGCAATTTTGAGTGGTCGTCACTCCATTTTCGAGTGCCCAGGAAGAGATTCTGTAATGCACATCATTGTAATTATTGTATAAATTCTCTTTATGGAGATATGTATATAATACTTTTGGTGGAAAGCGTGCGTGTTTCGGCGAATTTTAATTCAAAAGTAGAAAAATATACGAAGTTTGAACTATAAATAGTAATTTGTATCCAAGAATATATTGTGATAAATTATAAATAAGCTTGGGGAGGGTGTGGTGTTTTATTTCCGTCACGCCGTGACCGTTGTGTTGAGCGCCATGCTGCTCGCACCATTGTCTTTGAAAGCCGCCGAGAAGGTCGGCCAGGCGGTGTTGATTAAAACCGAAGTTACGGGTGCTGGCGGCCCGCTCGCGGTCGATGATCCCGTTCATCGGGACGAGCAAATTCGCACCTCGATTTCGGGCCTCGGACAGTTTACATTTCGGGACGGCACCAGACTCGCTGTCGGAGCCGGATCGTCCGTTACCATCGACAAATTCGTCTTCGATGACTCGGGCGCAGTGAAAAAGCTGACCATAAATGCGGCAAAGGGCAGTTTTCGCTGGATGAGCGGAAATTCGAGCCACTCAGCCTATCAAATCGTGACGCCGGCCGGAACGATCGGCGTGCGCGGAACCGCGTTTGATTTTTATGTCGGAGCCAACGGTACGACGGCTGTCGTTCTGTTGAATGGCGCTGCGCAATTCTGCGGCGCAGGCGGCTGCAGGCAATTGAAACAGCAATGCGACTGCGTCGTTGCGAAACGCAACGGTCAGATCAGCGAACCTCGCCGGGTCAATCGCGACGTTCTTAAAACGCTGGGCAACCAGCGGGCTCTGCCGTTCCTGTCCGGGGATCAGCAACTTTCAGGACGAATGGGTTTTGTCGGCGGCGGCGGTTGTGGTCTGTCGACGGCGATGAGGGGCCAACCCAACGGGATCTCTCCACGCAGCGTTCCCGCGAATAATCCCAGTCCGACCCAGCCCGATACGCCTAGCGTACCCAACACACAGGATTCGCCACATACGGAAACGCCGGCGACACCGACGGAAACTCCCACCACGCCGAATGTCCCAAATCCATCAAACACGCCCGACAAACCAGATAAGCATGACGACGATGATGGCAAGCATCACGACCGTCATCATGGCAGAGGCGAGCACGGATGGGGCGATCATCATCGAGGCGACCAGGACAATGAAGGCGATGACGGTGATCATAATGATCAAGGCGATCACGACGGCGGACATCACCATCGCTAAGGTAATTCCAGGAAAACTGTGCAGCGGCTTTCCGTCCTGAATTGCGAGAAAACAACGAGATAGAGCGGCTCGGAGATTGCCTGAAAAAGGTAAAACGCAAAATCAGCTAGATATCGGCGGCCTTGTCCGCAGTCTCGTCGACGAAGTGTCCGCCTCGGCGCGAGATCTGGCTGTAAAAATCCTGCAATAGTCCTGTTGCCGCGGCTTGCGCCTTGAGTTTGGCGGCGCTGATGAGTTTGCGGCTGCTTGTCGAGCGTATCCTTAGGGCGGCGACAAGCTGCCTGTGCGTAGTCTGCAGTTCGACAAATCCGGCGGATCTCGCCACGCGCTCGTCGCCGACCACCGCAAAGAGTTTGGTTCGCATACTCTTACCCTTCAGCGTCAGCGCTCCTGCTTCGAGCAGAGCCCAATCGGGTAGCGAGCCTGCCGTCGGTTCGGACACCAGAATGTCGAAATTGACATCCTTGCAGGCGGATTCGATGCGCGCGGCAATGTTTACGGCATCGCCGACTGCCGTGTAATTGAAACGGGTCTCGGCCCCCATATTGCCGACGCATGCAAGCCCCGTGTGGATGCCGATCCCTATTCCGACCCGCCGCGCGTCTCCGAAACCGAAGGCATCGCTGCCATTGAGGCGGGCCAGAGTTTCCCGCATGCCGAGAGCCGCACGCACGGCCTTGCCGGCATGATCGGAGACATCGACGGGAGCGTTCCAGAAGGCCATGATCGAGTCTCCGATGAATTTGTCGAGCGTGCCGTCATTGGCGATGACATGGTGGCTGAGCGCATCGAGCAGCGTGTTCAGAAACGCGACGACGGCGCTCGGGCTCATCTCCTCGCTGATCTGGGTAAAGTTTCGCACGTCGACGAACATGACCGTCAGCTCGCGTTCGTCTCCTCCGAGACGCAGAGCATTGCGCGTATGCTCGATGCGATGAAGCAGCGATGGAGAGAGGTAATGGCCGAAAGCCCGCCGCACGTCGCGCCGCTCCCGATCCGTCACGAGAAAGCGGAATGCCGTTGCAGCGAAGTGCGTGATCGATCCCGAAACGATCGGTGCCAGCGGGTCGAAGAGAAGCCCCCCGTAAAGAAAGGCAGTCCAGGAGGCCACAAGGGCAAAAAACGTAATCAACAGGCCGCAGGCAAGGGCTGCGGCCGGATTGACGAAGGTGGTGACGACCACCAGAAGGCTGCCTAAGACGGCGATGGACAGGATTTCCAGCCCGTCTGCCCAATCCGGCCGGGAAAGGAAGCGGCCTGAAAGGATCTGCTCGACGATCTGCGCGTGGATGGAGACACCCGGCACATTCTCGTCAAGGGCCGTCGTGCGGACATCCTGGAGGCCGGAAGCGGAGGTTCCAACAAAGACGATACTGCCTTCGATGGCGGTTCTGATATCGGAGGAGGGGCTTTCGGTCGCGAGTATCTTGCTTGCCGAAATATACCGCTCCGCGGTGTCGGGGCTGACATAGAGCCAGAGCTCTCCCGCCGCCGTCACAGGCACCACGAAATTGCCGATTTTGACCCGGGTGAGGGTATTCGGCGTGTTTGGCGCCGCATCGAGTACGTAGGTGGAGGCTCCCTGCGCGACACGGAGCGCTTCAAGCGCTAGACTGGGATAAAGCTGCTTGCCGTCGCTGAGAAAAAGCGGAACCGCGCGCACCACCGCCGATGATGTACCCGGATTAAGGCTGATATGGCCGAGGCCCGCGGCATTGGCTTCCAATTGCGGCTGCAGCGGTGTTGCGGCCTTGATCGCGGGCGGCGCTCCGAAAGGACTTTCGCCGGTATAGGCAAAGCCCGCCTTGACCGGCGGCAGATAGTTTCCCTCGTTGGAGAGGCCGAAACCCAGCACCACCGGCTTGCCCGCGAGCGATTGGGAAAAAATTTCATCATTATCCGGCAGATTGCCGAGCAGCGAGGGAGCAACGCCGGTGACGTCGCGAACGACATTGCGTGGTGACAGGCGGTCGGGCTCGGCGAAGAGGACATCGAAGGCGATAGCAGCCGCGCCCATATCGGAAAGCCTGTCCACAAGGGCAGCAATCCGGTTTCTTGGCCAGGGCCATTGACCGAACTCCCGCAGCGACGCCTCGTCTATGTCGACGACCCGCACAGGCTGGTTCTCGAACGTCCGGGGCACCAGGCGCTGATACTGGTCGAATGTCAAATCGCGGGCGAGCCTTAGCAACGGAGGATCGCTTGCCCGCAGGATCGTCAATGCCGTGACGAAGGCCAGGCCGATAACGACGCCAATTTGCTGCGCACGAGTGACCATGATGGCGTCAGCCCCTTTGTCCCGCATCCCTGGCATTAAGTAAGGATTCGAAGAAATACAAAAAACTATTGGTCTGCTGCTGCGACAAGGAAGAATACGCTGCCTTGTTCCCGGGCACGATGCAATGATCAAAATATCGAAGAGATAAGGAACCGAATTCTTGCACGGCGGTAGCTGAGGCAATGCCGCAAATTAGGGAAGATTTCGCGAAACCCGACGCTTCAGCCCGGGCATGAGTTCATGCCCGGGAATCAAGCATGGCTGTCCGAGCTGTAGAGGTATTTGTACCGGCGGCCATATACCCACATATGTGCTAATGTGGGGAGGCCAGGAAGAGAGAGGTTCGAGTGATGAGATCGCAACGGAAGGCAGAAAAGCGAGAACTCGTGACTGTTGGCAGGCTTTCAGCCTCACTGTCGGCTCCTCTTGAAAAATATGAAAAACATGCCGGTAATACTCATATTTTACCCCGTCACCGCGAGGTCGCCCATTCAGACCGAGTGAACGGTTGTTGAAAGACGTTTGCGACCGAATTATTCAACCAAGGCAGAGGCCGGACGGTGGGGTTGCCGGTAGATGCAGTCGGAGTTCCTATCCTTGCCTGACCGTCCGGCTCGACATCCTAGGATCGAACGCATTGACATGCCGGAGGCCATATCGCAGTCGGTGCTCGATAGCATGTGTCGGGACAGGAGCCGGCGATCATCGGTATGGGTCTTCGAAGGGCGGTAGACATGTCAGCCGCGCTGAACGCTATCTTCGCCATACATCGACGTTCCCTCCTATGGAGAGTGATGCGGATTGTCCGCGATCCGCAAACTGCGAGGATTTGGCGCAAGAGACATATGTCGAGGCGCACAATGCGCTTGAGGTCACGTCGATCGAGTACCTTGAGAGCTATCTCTATCAAACCGCCGGCAATATGGCGCTTGATCGCAACCGTCGGTGCAAAACTCGTCAAACTCTTGAAAACTCGGAGGTCAGCCAGGAAGACATCGAGAGCATTGCGCTGGAGGCTTCTTCTGCCGAACAAGAATTGATCGAGCAGGAGCGCCCGCTTGTTTGAAGAGGCTCTGCTCGAACTACCGGTACGGGCGCGAACGGTATGGGCGTTGTCGCATGTCGATGGCTGGGCCTATCAGCAAATCGCCGAGCATCTGAATGTTTCCCGCAATACTGTATAATGATGTGAAACTCGTTATCGGTCATTGCCGCGACGCGCTCGCTCGTCTGGAACGGGATGGCTAGGTCGTGCGGCTTGCCCGCGGTCTTTATCAACTTCCCGATACGGAGCTCGATGCCAACCACAGTCTGGCAGAGATTGCCAAACGTGTCCCGAAAGCCGTTGTCTGTCTTGTTTCGGCCCTCGCTTTCCACGGCTTGACGGATCAACTCCCGAGGCAAATCTGGTTTGCCATAGGCCGCAACGACTAGGCCCCACAACCGAACGGCCCTGCTATACGCATCGTACGTTTCACAGACAGCCTTTTCAACGAAAGCGTAGAGACCCGTGTCGTTGAAGGTGTTCCGGTGAAGATTTTTGGAGTCGCCAAGACGATTGCCTATCGCTTTCGCTATCGCAACAAGATTGGTCTATCCGTGGCGATTGAGGGGCTGCAGGAGACGCTGCGGCAACGAAGGGCTACTCCTGGCGAAATCGCTGATCAGGCTGAGCGCGGTGGTGTTGGCACGGTGATCCGGCCGTATCTCGAGGCACGAACCGCCAATGGCTAAAGAAATCAGAAATCTCGGCGCCTCGGCGCGCCCGCCTGTTGCAACTCGCCAAGGCAAGCGGGCAAAGCTTCGATTTGGTTCTGACGCGTTTTGCGCTTGAGCGGTTACTATTCCGGCTCAGCCAGTCACCCCCTGCGGGCCGTTTTGTGCTGAAGGGTGCGATGCTGATGATGAGCTGCTCGATGATCCACACCGCGGCACGCGTGATCTCGACCTTTTGGGCTTCGGCAGTCCCGAGCCGGACCCGATGCTGAAGACCTTTCGGGAGATTCTGGCGCAACAGGCTGATGATGGCGTCACGTTCGACGCAGAAACTTTACGCGTGGATCGCATTCGCGAGGGACTGGAATATGGCGGGCTCAGGCTGCGGGTGGTCGCCTCAATCAGCGGCGCCCGGATCACCCTGACGATTGACATCGGATTTGGCGATGCGCTCGAGCCTGGGGCGGAGATGTTAGATTATCCTTCTATGCTGGGTTTTCCGATGCCCCGGCTCCGAGCCTATGCACGGGAGACGGTTATTGCCGAGAAGTTCCAGGCGATGGTCATGCTGGGGCGTGCAAATAGTCGGATGAAGGACTTCTACGATATATGGTTCTCAGCAGATCATTCGATTTCAATGATGACAGATTGGCGCGTGCAATCGTAGGCACGCATTCGTTGAAAGCGTTGCACACGAACCCGGCAATCTGACCGACGTCATCGCGGAGATTGCCACGTTCCTGATGCCGCACGCCGTTGCGGCTGTGAGGCTGGGCAAATGAGCTTTTTGGTCACCACTGTCGGGCCATGGAACGATGACAAGTCGATTGCGCTGCCGAAGTAAATAACGGGGTCGGCGGTTCGTATCCCCTCGTGAGCATGCCATCTCCGGCATGTGTCGGAGATACTCGCGGTTCAGCTGGCTGGTGAGCCTGCTTGCCGTGTGGCGGTGAAACACCATTCGGCGGCGCCTTTTTCGCTTAGCGGCCGCGAATAGAGGTAGCCTTGCACCAGCGTACCTCCCAACCCTCGAAGGGCGGTAAGTTCTTCGGGTGTTTCTACACCTTCAACCACGCATTCCAGACCCATGTCTCGGCTGAGCGTGAGAAGAGATTTCACTATCTTGTAGCTGGCGGGCCTTTTGTGCAAATCTGTGACGAAGCTGCGGTCGATCTTGATCTTAGTCAAAGGAAGAGCATGCAGCCGCGTCAGGCTGGAATAACCGGTGCCGAAGTCGTCCAGTGAAATGCCGCAACCGAGGCGCCGCAGCATTTCGACCGACGACTTGATTTGCTCGAAATCGTGGGTAAAGGCCGTTTCGGTAATTTCAAGATCAAGACGCTTCGCGTCAAAGCGGCTGCTCTCGATGATTGCGATCAGCGACAGAACTCCTTCGCTGGAGTTGAGATCGTAGGCCGACAGGTTGAACGACAGGCGCAAAGGTTTTTCCCATTCCGATGCGAAGGCAAGTGCCTTTTTAAGCAGCGGCCGCGTCAGCGAACTGACGATGCCAGCCCGTTCGGCAATGGGGAAGAACTGTGCGGGCGAGACCTGCCCAAGAACCGGGCTATGCCAGCGGGCCAGGGCCTCGAAGCCAACCGTTTGGTCATTCCCCAGGCTCACAATCGGTTGAAACATGACCGAGAGCTCATCTTCCAAATTGGCTTGCTTGAGCAGATGCTCAATGCGCGCTTCTATATTGATCTGCTTTTCGTGCTCAGCGTCGAATAAAACCGCGCCCCCGCGACGGTTTCTTTTGGCATGGTAGAGGGCATAATCAGCCCTGTCGAAAAGCTGCTCCAGAGTGGAAGCGAGGTTTGGAAAGACTGCTATTCCCATCGATGCGGATACGTGCACCGTTCCTTCCGGCAGATGATAAGGCGCTCCGAGCCATTCGGAGATTGCATTCGCGTTTTTGACGAGCTGCGCATCTTCAGGCGCGAGCGGAGCGACAATCGCAAACTCGTCACCACCCAATCGAAACGCCCGACTGGCTTTCAAGCTGGTCGTCAGGCGCCTGCTGACGTCGATCAGCAACCTATCTCCCACCGAGTGCCCGTAAAGGTCGTTGACCGGCTTGAAGCCATCGAGATCGATGACACCCAGGGCCAGTCGCGTGTTTTCGGCCTTGGCCCTTTCGAATTCGGCTTCCAGATGCGTGAAAAACGCGCGACGATTGGGTAATTCCGTCAGGCTGTCGACATTCGCAAGCAAGAGATTCTCATTGCTAAGTGCTTCTGTGCGTTGCTGCGAGATAACCATGCGCTCGAAATTGCGGTAGTTTGTCAGGAGAATCGACATCATGCCCGCACAGACCAGTACCACATTGATAGCTATCGCAATAAAAGTCGGTTGCCTTGAGGCCACGAAAAATAAAACGAATGCTCCATTGACGATCACAGTGACTATGAATGCCGCCGAGCGAACATACATCAGGCAGAAAATGCAGGAGATGACTGTAATCGCCATATAGAAGGCGACATGAGATTGAGCATATGCATCGCCATAGGGCACCAGTAAAAATGACCAAACGGTGAATGCAGTGGCGATCCCAATAGCCAGGCGATTGGTGCGGACGAGCGCTGCGTAAGCCACCTCAGGCCGGGGATCGACATTGCGTGTTCTCCACCAGAATGTGATCCTGAGCATGCAGCCGAGCGTAAAAAAAGCAGGGATGCCAACGGTGAGCCAAGCCGGCGCTGATTGCATATGGGTAATAGAAAGCGCCCACGTACTCGAAATCAGGATTAAATACATCATCGGCATCTGCCGGGTGAAAGCGCGGTACTGAGCTTTCAGCAAATCCGGATTATCGGACTGAATGGACATAAACTGCTGAAATTTCTGTTTGGCTTTTAGTATTTCCATAGCGCGGCTCATAGAGTAACGACGCCATTAATAACATAGATGTTGTTACATTATTTGAAATGCACACGGTTAATCAATAAACAATTGCTTCAACCGTCGGCTGCATGCCTTGTTATCCTGATCGGAAGAAGGTCTTTTCTTGCAAGGGCTGTGCAGCCTAGCGTTTACACCAAGTTTGATATGGCAAATGTGCTCTTCGATACCCGATGCGACCCCGAACGTTGCGGCGGTTGATTAGCCACGCGAGCACTGACAGCGAGATTGCCTTGAGGAAAATTGGCAGACCATAGCCATTGGACGAGCATTCGGAGCCGATCGTCGAAATCCGTCGAGCCAAAGGTGCGGCGAAGTGGAAAGCTTCAGCCTCTTCGACGCGGTCAAATGACCTTGCGGACGTCCTGTTCGAAACTGAGGACATGATGCAGCGCAATTCGTTCCGCGGTATCGGCATCTCCCCGGCAGACGGCTTCAAGCATCAGGATCTGCTCCTGTACGACCTTATCAAGTCCCGGGGAGAGCTCAGGAAACCGCCGCATCGCGACATGCAGGATTCTGAGCGAAAGATTATGGTAGTGGTCGAGCGTGTCGAACAGGTATCGGTTCTTGGCGCTTCGATAGATAAAGCGGTGAATGCGCCGGTCGAGCGCAAGCAGGGCATCGAGCTCCGAAGGAAGGGAGAGCGCCTTTAGCGCTTCTATCAGTTTGCCGGCTTCCAGGCGTTCCGGCTCACGCAAGCGTTCTGCCGCCAGTCGCGTTGCCCAGGATTCGATCCTAGCCCGGGCTTCATAGATTGCCGTGAGATCGCTGATGTCGATCCTGCTGACGAAAGTGCCCCGGCGCGCATTGACATCGACGAAGCCGTCGCGCTGCAGTCGCAGAAATGCCTCCCGCACGGGCGTGCGGCCAACGTCGAGACGACGCATCACGTCATTTTCGCGCAGGATCGTACCAGGTGCCAGATGGACCGTGATGATGTCTTCGCGCAGCTGTAGATAGGTGCGTTCAGCCAATGTCAGCGTCGCTTCCGGATCGTCGAGCATTTCTTCCGACACCCAAGTGTCCATCCACATCATCTCCATCCTGAGGGTGATCCAGCCTGCTTCCAGCTGAATCACTTGACAATGCACTTCGATAATATACTCTGTAATATATTACAAAAATATAAGGAGGGTGAACATGATTAGCAACGATATTTTCCCACATTCGCGGTTCAAACGCGGGATGGCGGCAATCCTGGGCTTTGGGATTGGAATGCTGACCGTGGCTACGGTTGTAAATGCTGCAGACCTGGAGACGCTGAAACCGGGCGTGCTGCAGGTCGCGATAGAGCCCTACATGCCGTACACGGCATTGAAGGATGAAAAGCTCGTCGGGCTCGATAGCGACATTCTCGACGCGGTCGCCAAGAAGCTTGGTCTCAAGATCGAGACGACGGCAACCGATTTTCCCGGCATGCTTGCCTCGGTACAGTCACAGCGCGCTGATATCACGATCGGTGGCATCGCATGGTCCGATGCACGGCAGAAGGTGGGCTTGTTCACCGATCCGCCCTACTATTCGCCGCCGGCCATGGCTGTGCATGGCGATGCTTCCTATCCCGACGTCAAGAGCCTGGAGGGCAAGGCACTCGGCACGGTGACCGGATATGTCTGGGCCAAGTCGATTGCCGAAGTTCCGAAGGCCGATGCGCGAACTTATCCGACAGCCGACAGCGTCTTTTCGGATCTTTCGTCGGGAAGGCTCGACGTCGGCTTTCTCGATCCGCTGCTGATCATCTATCAGCAGCAGCAACGACCCGATATGAAGTTTCGGGTTGCCTATCTCAATGCGCCGACCGCGGAGCAGGTCGCCGCTCATCCCGATTACAAGTACTTCCAGCCCTACATGACCGGCTTCTATCTCCCCAAACAGGCGCCGAAGCTTGCCCAGGCGATCTCCGACCAGATCGATGCGATGTACAAGGACGGTTCGCTCGCCGCGCTCGTGACGAAATGGGGCGGCGATCCCAAGCAGTTCCTGGTTCCGTCACCGGATATGGCGGCACAGCGGCGCGGCGTCGATCGCCCGCAGACCTGGTCGCCGCCATCCGTCGCTGATTGAATGGAGGAACGGACATGAGCTTTTGGCAACCTCTTGCTCAATTGTTTCAAGTTCCCTGGGGCGACTATGCAGGCAATCTCGGCGAGGGTCTTTTACGGACCCTTGCCTATACGGTGGCTAGCTTCGTTGGGGCGGCGATCCTCGGACTCGCGCTTGCCTTGATGCGCCTCAATCGGTTGCGCATCGTGCGCCTGCCGGCGACCATCTACACGGAAGTCTTCAAGAATGTGCCCCTGCTTGCCATCATCTTCGTCACCTACTTCGGCTTGCCCTCGGTCGGGATCAGATTCAGCGTCTTTGTGGCCGGTGTGCTCAGCCTGGTCTTGTTCTATGCAGCCTATTTGTCGGAAATCTTTCGCGCGGCGATAGCTGGCATTCACTCGGGTCAGAATGAGGCGGCGCATGCTTTGGGTCTTGGCCGTGCCACCACCTTTGGTCATGTGATCTTGCCGCAAGCACTCCGCCTTGCGCTGCCGGGTACCAATACGATGTTCGTCGACCTGTTGAAGTCGACCTCATTGCTGGTGACGATCTCGGCGGCGGAGCTGATGACGAGAGCGCAATTGATCGCTTCGGAGACATTCCGATCGCTCGAGGTCTATCTGGTGATCGCGGCAGTCTATTTCGCCGTCTGCTATCCCGTCTCGCAATGCCTCCTCTGGCTCGAGCGCACGATCCATGCGGGCATACCCTTGTCGTTTGGTCGCCGCCGGCGGTTGAGGCTGGCAAGAACGTTGATTCAGGCAGGGGGTTAGACGAATGGCTCAGATAACAGTCGAACCAAAGCGCCTTGTGACCGCACCCGACAACGCCACCGCGATCAAGATCAGGGGACTTCGAAAATCCTTCGATGGAAGATTGGTTCTCGATGGCATAGACCTCGACGTTCCGCGCGGCCGGATTGTCAGTATCATCGGGCAAAGCGGCGGCGGCAAGACTACGCTCATGCGCTGCGTGAATTTGCTTGAACAGCCCGAAGATGGCGCCATCGACATAAACGGCGAAGCAATCTTTTCGAAGGGAGCGGTGACCTGCAAAGACCTTGCAAAGCTGCGCCAGCGGGTCGGCATGGTGTTCCAGCGCTTCAATCTGTTTCCGCATCTGACCGCGGTGGAAAATGTCGTGCTGGCGCAGATGCACGCCGCGGCCATCGGGGAGCGCGAAGCGGTGGAGCGCGCCGTGCGATTGCTGACCAGGGTTGGCCTCGTACACCGGGCGCTTGCCTATCCGGAACAAATGTCGGGCGGCGAGCAGCAGCGCGTGGCGATCGCGCGGGCTCTGGCTCTGTCGCCAACCGTTCTCCTGTTTGATGAACCGACCTCCGCGCTCGATCCGGAATCGACCGGTGAAGTGCTGCGGGTGATGCGCGAGCTTGCAAGGGACGGGATGACGATGATCATCGTCACGCATGAACTCCCATTCGCCCGGGAAGTATCGGATTGGGTCGTTTTCATCGATGGCGGTCGGATTATAGAGCAGGGTCCGGCTGCAGATGTGCTGGACAATCCCAGGGAGCCTCGAACCGTTTCCTATGTCGCAAGATACGCAAAACCGGGCTGAGCGCGAAGTTTCCAGTCGTGTCACCCTGGTATTGCGATCGCGCCGGTGACTGCTTCTCTCTGAAAAAATATGGATGAAATGAAACGGATTTCGACAGATATCGCCGTCGTGGGCGGTGGCGTCATTGGTCTTGCGATTGCTCTTCGGCTTCGTGCCGATGGGCGCGAGGTCATCGTCATCGAGCCGAACGAGCCGGGATCAGGCGCCTCCTACGGCAATGCGGGAACCGTGGCGGACTATGCGATCATACCGGTGGGAACCCCATCGGTGCTTCGAAATTTCCTGTCGCTTATCCTCAGTCCGGACAGCCCTTTGGCGGTCCGGACATCAGCGTTGCCGACCCTGTTCCCCTGGCTTGCCCGGTTCGCTTACGAATCTCTCCCACACCGCTATCGCGGAAATGCCGGTCGGATTGCCGAACTTGTTTCGGACGCCTCGTCGGCCTGGACGGAGTTTGCCGCGGAGATAAACGCATCGAACTTTCTGTCCGCAAAGGGTTGCCTCTACCTTTATGAAACGCGCAAGGCGTTCAAGGCGGCTGGTGCCGATATAGCGCTGCGTCGCAACTATGGCGTTTCGCAAGAGCTTCTTTCGGCCGGTGAGGTAGCCCGGCTGGAGCCTCGCCTCACTGGATTTGAAGGCGGGGTTTTCTTCCCGAACGCCATCAATCTTAGCGATCCGGGCGAGGTGATGCGCCTTCTTACTGCAGCGGTGAAGCGGGCAGGCGTGGAATTCGTTCAGGCATCGGTTACCAACATCGTGCGTGAGCGAAGCGGCCTGCGCATCGCAGCTTCGGCTTGCGAGCTGCGCGTCCGCACGGTCGTCATCGCCGCCGGCGCCCATTCGCGCAAACTGGCCGCATCGCTCGGTGATCCCGTGCGGCTTGATACCGAGCGTGGCTACCACGTTGAATATGACATGCCGGACCTGCCGGTCGAGCGGCCGGTCTGCCCGACGGCCCACGGCTTTTATTTTTGCCCGATGCAGGGGCGGCTGCGTGTTGCCGGTCTGGTGGAGCTTGGCGGTTTGACGGCTCCGGGGAATCCGCGGCTTACGCAAGCCCTTGTGAGGAATGCGCGCAGATTCTTCCCCGAACTTGGGCCGCCAAGTCGTTCCTGGCTTGGGTTTCGGCCTTCAATGCCCAATTCCGTGCCGGTCATCAGGCCTTCAAAAGGCGGTAGAGACGTCATCCTTGCCTTCGGGCATGGGCATATCGGATTGACCTTGGCGCCCCGCACGGCCCAACTGGTCAGCGCAATGCTGGCCGATTAAAGCACGAGAAGAGATGGCCGATCGATACGCGTCGACCAACGGTTTGGTCGGTGGAGCAGCCATTCGAATGCATCAAGAGCGAGATGTAGCGCATCAGGAAGAACGTCGGGCCGGCGGCGCGGCGAAACGGTTACCGGCAATTGCCCCTTGGAGCCAAGCTCAGCCTCCGATGTGCCAATCCTTCTCGGCTCGTTCAGTATTTCATCCTAGCCTGGTTTGTAACCGTGCCGGGCGAAGAAGCGATCCAGCTCTCGCTGCTGCGGACTCTGTCCGGTATAAATCGCGATATATTCCGGAATGCGCTTCATTCGGACAGCGATATCTTCCTGCGACTGCATCGAAATGTAGCCGATCTGGACAAGGTAGGTCGTCCGCGCGCGAACATCGGCGGCTGCCGGCTCCAAACCGAACCTCATGAACATTCGCGAGAGCGCTTCCACTCGCGCCTGGTCTGCTTCACGAACTTCCTTGAGGATGTCCGGGGACTGCAAGGCCCAACTGCGCACTGCGAATTCGAACTGGGAATCGAACAAGTCCTTGTTCAGCCAGCAGTCGAAGACATTAAACATCGCCTCGACAAGGGATTCCGCATATGCCTCGGACTGCTTGATCAGATTCCCGGTATTCTTGTCCCGCCATTTTCCCACAAGGGCGTCGAGGAGTTCCTCGCGATCCTTGAAGAACCAATAGAAGCTTGTGCGTGACAGCTTCAGCTTTTTCGCCAATGGCAGGATTTTCACGGAATCGATACCGGAATCGATCAGCAATGCGTAGGCAGCCTCGAGCCACCCCTCCTGCGATCCTCGCCGGCCGCTGTCGTTCATACTCTGATCCATGGTCGTTTCCTAACAAATCGGCAGCACCCGCACAACGGAAATGTACATCTATGTCTGGAAAAGAGACTTATATGTTTTCCAATATTGACACTTATGTACATTGCTGTTTAGCGTTCTGTTGCATTCCTAATCTGGAGCCCGGCACATGTCGAACGATCCTCTTCTCCAACCTTATCAACTCAAGCATCTGGCGCTGCGCAACCGCATCATCGTTACGTCTCACGAGCCTGCGTATCCCGAAGAGGGCATGCCGAAGGAACGATATCGCGCATACACGTTGGAGAGAGCGAAGGGTGGCGTGGCCCTAACCATGACAGCGGGTTCAGCCGCCGTATCCAAGGACAGTCCGCCAGTATTCAACAACCTTCTCGCCTACAAGGACGAGATCGTTCCGTGGATCAGGGAGATGACCGACGCGGTTCACGAGGAGGGAGCGGCAATCATGATCCAGTTGACGCACCTTGGTCGGCGCACGCGCTGGGACAAGGGAGACTGGCTGCCCGTGGTGTCACCCTCCCATCACCGCGAACCGGCTCATCGCGCGTTTCCAAAGAAGCTCGAAGACTGGGACATCGAACGCATCATCAAGGATTTCGCCGACGCTGCCGAGCGCATGAAGGCGGGCGGGATGGACGGCGTCGAACTTGAAGCTTATGGCCACCTCATCGACCAGTTTGCCTCGCCGCTCACCAACGAACTCGAGGGCCCCTATGGCGGCTCTCTCGAAAATCGCATGCGCTTCTGTTTCGACGTCTTCAAGGCCATGCGGGAGAGGGTGGGCGACGACTTCATCCTTGGTGTTCGATACACGGCCGACGAATGTCTTCCCGGCGGTACCGGCAAAGCGGATGGCCTTGAGATATCGAAGCGTCTGCGCGACAGCGGCTTGATTGATTACCTCAACGTCATCCGCGGCCATATCGACACCGACCCCGGACTTACCGACGTGATCCCGATCCAGGGAATGGCCAATTCCCCGCATCTCGATTTCGCAGGCGAGATTCGCGCTGCCACGAACTTCCCGACGTTTCATGCTGCCAAGATTCCCGATGTAGCCACCGCCCGTCACGCGATTGCGGCGGGAAAGGTCGACATGGTGGGCATGACGCGCGCCCATATGACCGACCCGCATATCGTCCGCAAGATCATCGAGAAGCGCGAAGAGGACATCCGCCCCTGCGTGGGCGCCAACTACTGTCTGGACCGCATCTATCAGGGCGGCATGGCGTTCTGCATTCACAATGCGGCGACCGGGCGCGAGCAGACGATGCCTCACATCATCACGAAGGCGGAGATCCGCAAGAAGGTGGTCGTTGTCGGCACGGGGCCGGCGGGTCTTGAAGCCGCACGGGTGGCGGCCGAGCGCGGACACGACGTCGTCGTGTTCGAAGCGGCGAACGACCCTGGCGGTCAAATCCGTCTCACGGCGCAGAGTGAACGCCGCCGCGAGATGATCAGCATCATTGATTGGCGCATGAGTCAGTGCGAGAAGCTTGGCGTCACCTTTCACTTCAACACATGGGCTGAAGCCGAAACCATAGCGGCTGAAAATCCCGATGTTGTCATTATCGCGACGGGCGGCCTGCCGCATACTGAGGTGCTTTCGAAGGGAAACGAACTCGTGGTTTCATCGTGGGACATAATCTCAGGAGACGTGAAACCAGGATCGAACGTGCTCATATTCGACGATGCCGGTGATCACGCAGGTCTGCAGGCAGCAGAATTCCTGGCGAAGGCCGGAGCGAAGGTCGAGATCATGACGCCGGATCGCTCTTTTGCTCCCGAAGTCATGGCGATGAATCTCGTTCCTTACATGCGTTCGCTGCAGAAGCTCGATGTGACCTTCACGGTGACGTTCCGGCTGGAATCGGCCGAAAGGAACGGCAACCAGATCGTTGCCAATGTCGGAAGCGACTACGGCGGCGTTTCCAAGCAGCGTGTCGTCGATCAGATCGTGATCAATCACGGCACAATCCCGCTCGACGAGCTGTACTTCGAACTCAAGCCGCGTTCGAGCAATCTGGGTGAGACCTCTTATGATCAGCTCCTGGACGGGAAGCCGCAATCCGTCATCCGCAATCCGGAAGGCAGGTTCCAGCTCTTCCGGATCGGCGATGCCGTGGCCGCGCGCAATACGCATGCCGCAATCTACGATGGCCTGAGGATCGCAAAGGACATCTAGAGCACGCCGCGCAGACATGTGCAGCGGTTTTGCGACAACGACATGCGCGAAATCAAAGATCTAAAGTGCGAAAGGCGCATCTGAAAGATGACGACGCTTTGGCGCGGAGCGTCGTCGGACTTGGCGCCGATCTGCCATCCGAGCGTAGCGGGCTGGTCGCGCCTGGTTTTTTGAGGCTACCGCGATGCCAATGGGACCGCCTGGCGCGATTACGAAGCCCGTACCTTCATCGAGGATGGGTTGCGGGCTTCCGGAACTCAAGAACGCTTGCGAGGCTGCAAGTATCGAGCTTAAATTGAGGACGGAGGAGGGCCGCGGCCACTCCTGCTTCTTCATTCGACGTTCATGGACGATCATCGTCGCTGCCATGCTGAAAGGCTGGCGAAATGAGCGACTGCAGCTCGGCCGGAGCATTCCGCCCGGCCCAGGAGGGAGGAGAGCATCTATGAGTAGCATCAATATCCATCCGGTCGTGGATTCCGGATATCGGGCGACCGATGCCAGCTTTGCCGGCGGGACGCTTGTTTGCAATTGCACAAGCAATCCGGTGAAGGTAAAGGTCGGCAGCGATATCGCGTACAATCACGCCTGCGGCTGCACGAAGTGCTGGAAGCCTGCCGGCGCGAACTTCTCGGTCGTGGCCGTCGCTCCGACCGACAAGGTCGAAGTTCTGGAAAACGGCAATAAGCTCGCGGTGGTCGATCCGGCCGCCCTGATCCAGCGCCACGCCTGCAAGGAGTGCGGTGTCCATATGTACGGGCCAGTCGAACGCGAACATCCGTTCCAGGGCTTGTCGTTCATCCATCCCGAGCGCTTCGAAGGCAAGGGCTGGGCGCAGCCGGGCTTTGCGGCCTTCGTCTCCTCGATCATCGAAAGCGGTTTCGATCCTTCGAAGATGGATGAGGTCAGGTCGAAGCTGAGATCTTCCGACCTCGAGCCCTATGATTGCCTGTCGCCCGGCCTGATGGACTACATCGCGACTTGGACCGCCAAGAAGAGCGGCGCTCTGCCCGCATAAAGGGTCGAAGGCGACGCCATTTCGGTGAGAACCGTTCTGGCGTTGCCCCAGACTTTTAGGAGCCATACCCAGGAGAAAGCGGGCGCACCGAAAACCAGAGATACGAGTTGCCACCCCAATCGCAGATCTGGTGCTCGTCCGGGCTGCCCTGGGCCGACGCCATTGGTAACCTTCCCGCACGGCCATACGATTAGCTCGGTATTGGAGGCGGCCGATCGCTCTGTTGCGGTCAGATCTCTTCCCAGGGAAATGTATCAAGGCGCTCGCTTCCGGTTGCCGTGACAAGCGCCTGGGTTTCGAGCTTGATGCTTTCGGAGCCGTCTTCGGCAATGAGGCTTTCGATATTGAGCACCATGTTTTCTTCGATGACGCCGCTGAAATTCTCGTCGAAATCAGGATGCAACAAAATGCCCGGCCATTCGTCGGCCATGCCGGTCCCGTGCGCGGCCAAAGTGTAGCGGTAGGGGAGGTATTTTTCCGGAATTCGCCAGCTCTTCTCGTTGAACTCGCGAAACGTCATGCCAGGCCGGATGACCGCAAGATTATGGTCGATCTGATCTCTTGCTGCCGAATAGAGTTCCTTCTGCTTGGCATTCATGGCCACGTGTCCGCAGGTCCAGGAACGGGAAAGGTCGGCGCAATAGCCATAGGGCCCGATCATATCGGTGTCGAAGGAGATCATCTCGCCACGTCTGATGATGTAGTCCGAGCATTCCTGATACCAGGGGTTCGTCCGTGGGCCTGCGGTCAGGAGCTTGGTCTCCAGCCATTCGCCGCCGCTGCGCGCATTCTCGAAATGGAGTTCCGCCCAGATTTCCCGCTCGGTGCGCCCGGGCTCGGAAACCTCGTACATTCGTGCCATGCCGGCCTCGCAGACGCGGATCGTCCAGCGCATGAGCTCGATTTCTTCCGCACTCTTGATCGCGCGCGCGCGTTCCGCGAGCTCCTGGCCGTCGAGCAAGGTGAAACCGCGGCTTTGCAGTTCATGGGCGGGCGCCGGTTCAAGCCTGTCGACGGCGATCCTGCCGTTGCGGCAGTGGAGCTTGATGACATCAGCAATCTCGTCCGCCCATGCTTTCATCCGGTCTTCGACCAGATTGCCCGCAGTGAAGAAGAGGAAGGACTTCGACGTTCGAACCTCGTCAATGCCGGGCAATCCATCGTTTACGTGCTCCGATCCTTCGAATTCGAACATGATCGCCGGCCCGTCGGCGAGAATAAGCGCGTATCGGGACGGATTGTGCATCGTCCAGATGCTCATGTTCGAGCAGTCGAAGGCGTAGCGGATGTTGACCGGATCGTAGAGCAGGAGCGCCGGACAGTCCCATTCCTTCATCTTTGCCCGTAGACGCCCCAGACGGTAACGCCTTGCGCTGTCGAGGGTCGACGATGGGATCGGGCTGATCAGGGGACGATCGGCACCATCAGGATTGAGATAGGCTTGCTTGCGATCGTCCTTGAAGACGGGCGCGCTTGATGATGGCGGCGAATTCTCTTCCCTGCCCAGCATTCGATTCCTCTCCCATCAATCCTTCGTCACCGATCAACGACAAGATCGCTAAGCGGTTTCGAGCAGCAAGGCAGGAACATCCCGGCGTCGATCTCGCGCTGCCGGATGCCGCCATTGTGGTTCATTTCGACCGAGCCGGAGACGAGCTTCGATTTGCACGTACCGCACACGCCATTCGAACAGGACGAAGGAAGCCTGATGCTGCCCTTCTTCGCGGCTGCGAGCACTGTCTGATCGGAGGAGACTTGCAGCGTCCGCTTTTGCTTCGAAAATTCGACCTGATAGACCTTCTGGGCGGGCTGTTGCTCGACGTCCAGCCCCGGCTCGTCGATGACCGCCGCATCGAAGCTCTCTTCGATGTAGTTTGTCGAGGGGACGCCCAGTGCGGTTGTGATCGCGCGGGCTGCGGCCATGAAAGGTGCCGGGCCGCAGCACATGACGATACGCTCGGCGATGTCCGGAACCGCAAGCTTGAGGTACTCGAGCGAGATCCGTCCGGTCAATCCCGGCCAGGTCGGCTCGCCAGCCACCGTCTCCGGCAGGAACTGGAGACGCAGACCTTTCATCCGTGTTGCGAGACCGGAAAGGTCATGGCGGAAGATGAGGTCGGAAGGCGTGCGCGCTGCGTGAAGGAAAACGATGTCCGAGAGTTCGTATCGATCCGCCAGATCGCGTGTGATCGACATGACGGGCGTGATGCCCGAGCCGCCCGAGAGTAGCAGGAGCTTCGTCTTCTCCCCTTTCGGACGGATGAAGTGACCAAGCGGCCCCTGACCCCTGACAGTCATGCCGGCAGCCATGTTGTCGTGCAGCCAGTTCGAGACCTTGCCGCCGGGTACGCGCTTGACCGTGACGGTGAACGCGTTGCCGCGATGGGGCGATGACGAGATGCTGTAGCAGCGCGCTTCCCCATCCGAACCCATCGGGAAATCGAACAGAAAGTACTGGCCGGCATCGAAGTTGAAGTGTTTGCCTTCCGGAGATGCGAACGTGAAGCTCTTCACGTCATGCGTCTCCTGGTGCACGTCGATGCATACAAGCGTTTCGTCGTGCTCTGGATCCCAAACGGCGGCCTGACCACGCTGCATTTGAGCGAACTCAATACCCATGGGTGCGCATCCGATCGATGTACCAGGCCGCGAACTTGTCCAGGTTGGTTTCCGAGAATCGAGAATAGGGGCCGGGCTGGTAGGCAGGGTCGAGCGCGCCGGCATGCGAGCGGGCGACAAGGTCCGCATCCTGGTCCGTCGTGGCGATCCAGACGTCCGTGAGCTTGTCGAGGTCGTAGTCCTTGCCTTCGACAGCGTCTTTGTGGACGAGCCATTTGGTTCTGACCAGCGTCTTGCCGGCCGAGAGCGGGATGACGATTGCGACCACGGCGTGGTCGCCCATGAAGTGATTCCAGCTATTGTGACCCCAAAGATGCGTATCGCCGAGATCCTTGCGGGTCATCTGGCCAAGCAGCTTCGACGATGCCGCAGTCGCGTCATGTGTCTGGGATTCACCTGCACCTGCAATGATCAGGCGCTGGGTGCGGAAGTTCGTGGCGCAGTCGGCGAGCTGTTCGACCGCTGCCGACGGGAAACCATCCGCTTCCCAGGCTTTTGTCCGCTCGTCGTAGAGCCTGAAATGCTCGGCGGCCTGCTCGCGGTCCTCGGGGTTCAGCGTCTCCGGATCGAAGCCGAAGTCGAGGTCGACGAAGGATACGCAGAGCTCGGGATGATTGGCGGAACAGTGGTAGCACTCGCGATTGTTTTCGATCGTGAGCTTCCAGTTGCCGTCCTCGATGACGTCAGTCTGGTGAGCGACCTTGGCATTCCGAATTTCGTAGGGCGCAAGGCGTTCGATCATCGCTTGTTCGAGGGTTGCGATGTCTTCCGGCGGATTGTCGGAGAGACATACATAGATCAGGCCGCCGATCGACTTGAAGTTCACCGGCTTCAGACTATGGCACTGCTTGTCCAGGTCCTTGCCCATATGCGGTGCGTAGCTTAGCTCGCCGGTCAGTTCGTACGTCCATGTATGATAGGGACAGACGAGCTTCGAGACGATCGTCTTGCCAGCATCGAGCAGGCGCGACCCGCGATGGCGACAGACGTTGTGAAGCACGCGAATTTCACCGTCGTCGTCGCGAAGCAGGATCAGGCTGGTCTTGCCGATATCGACAACGGTGGCATCGCCTGGTTCCGGCACGTCGCAGTCGAGGCCGACGCAGATCCAGTGCTTGTGAAAGAAGACGTCGATATCGGCCTCGAAGACATCCTCGCGGATATAGAGGCCGGCAGGCAGGGAATAACCATCGGCGCGTGCCTCAAGGAGGGCTGAGATGGAAGATGGAAGCCTGTTTAGCATGATAACCTCTTATGCCTTGATGATCCGCAGTTTGCCCTTGCATCGCTTATGCTTCAACGGCATTAATTTTCACGAATGCATAACATTATGTAATGTGAAGGATGCATATGAACTTTCGGCGGCGAATTCCATCCCTGACCGCATTGATGACTCTCGAGGCCGTTCTGCGGCATCGGAGCTTTACTGCGGCTGCGGCCGAGCTTGGCGTCACTCAGGCAGCCGTCAGCCGCCAGATCGCGACATTGGAAGAGGAGCTCGGGCTACCGATGTTCGTACGCAAGCATCGCGCCATCGAACCGACTGCTGCATGCCTCACCCTGGGAACGACGCTTGCGCAAAGCTTCGCCAGCATCGCGGATGCGGTCGATGCCGTCACATCCTCCCAGCAGAACGTGGTGACGATCGGCGCGACCGTCGCCTTCTCCTCCTTCTGGCTGCTTCCACGGTTGGCAGAGTTTCGGCGGGAGAATGCGGGCGTACAGATCAGGGTCATCTCGCAGGACGCAAGAATTGATCTCGACGCCGGCGGCGTAGACATAGCCATCCGATACGGGAGACCGCCATTTGCCGACGCCAAGATAGTCGCCTCCCAGGAGGACGTCGTCGTTCCCGTATGCTCGCCCGACTATCTTCGGCGTCGCCCGACGGAGCAGATGTCCGATGCCGACGAGTTCATAGAGACGGACGCTCACGACCGCTCATGGCTCTCCTGGACGCAATGGGTCCAGGAAACGGGCCGGGCTTTGCGAATAAAGCCGCATCTTCGCTTCAACCACTATACGGAAGCGATTGCGGCCGCCCGTGCCGGGCAGGGGATCGCGCTCGGCTGGCGTCTTCTTGTCCAGACCTTCCTGGAGGATGGCACGCTCGTCGCCTTGGAGGAGGCCGAGATACCCACCGCGGACCAATATCACGTTCTCCTTCCAGCAAGAACGCGCGGTACGCTTGCCGCGGAACACGCCGCAAACTGGCTTGCCAACGCCCTGACGCGGTAAGGCCAGCTTCGGAGCCCAATCTGGATAAGGCTTGTCAAGATCGTGAACGCCGTCGCTGGGCATAACGACACACTATGGCGTTCGCGCGCTCATCTCCTTGCGAAATGCAGCCGGGCTTCTTGCGGTCCACTTTCGGAATGCCCGATGGAAGGCGCTGGGTTCGGAAAAGCCGAGGCGTGTCGCGATCTCTCCGACGCCAAACTCAGTCGTTTGCAGCATCTCGATTGCAAGATCGCGGCGGATTTCATCTCTGATGGCGGCATAGTTCTGGCCCTCGGCATGCAGGCGATGCCGCAGCGTCGAAGGAGACATGCGCATTTGCGCGGCCAGATCATCGAATGCCTTCCATGAGGCGGGCGGCAATTGGCGGAGCCGCTTGCGCACGCTCGCCGCAAGGCCGGCGTCATAGCGGTAGCGCACGAGAATATTGGCTGGCGCATTGCGTAGAAACTGCTTCAGAGCCTGCTCGCTGCGGGTCACCGCGAGTTTGAGGAGGGAAGCATCGAAGGCAAGCCTGCTCGCCGGCTGTGAGAAGCGCACGGGCGCCCCGAAGAATTGCCGGTAGTCGGCGCCATGATCCGGCTCGGCGCAGCGAAAATCGACCATCCGGAGGGGGATGCGCCGCCCGATGAGCCAGCAGGCGATGCCGTGCAGCAAGATCCAGTAGGTCCGGTAGGCGAAGGCGGAGTGCGCGCTCTTGAGGTCGGTCAGCACAATATGCGCCAGCCCGTCGACCACTTCGATATGTCCTTTCGGGTCCTCCAGCACGATGTTCAAAAACCTCAGCGCCCGCCGTAGTGCCTGGTCGAGGGTCCTTGCGTGCAGCACGCAATGACAGAGCAGCGTGAAGCTGCCGCGACGCATGGGTCTGCCGCCCATGCCGAAGAATTCGTCATCCATCTCGGCCGCGATCGCAAGCCAGAGCGCACCGTAGCTTTCGGCGGAGATCGGCACGTCGATCTGGGCGGACAGGCCGAGTGTCGCCAGCAATCGTTCTGGGGATTTTCCCTGCCGTCTGAGGCAGTCGATCGCCTCTTTCACGAAGAAAGGTGATATCATCCGCCGTGCGGTTTCCGTCATCGTCATGACCTGCGAAATATGGTAAAACTGGCCGTTGATTTGAGACGCTTTTGTCATCGAATGCAATATCGTGCGACGGTAAGCTTGGGCGAGGCGCAAGGTGAATCGCGCTCTTCCGGGGATACGATACTGCGGGCGACTGCACGAAGCGTGGAGGCTCTCGGTTGAAATCGACTGCGCTGGAGGAGAGCGATCATGTTGATCCAGGGAAAAACCTTCGTCGTTACCGGTGGCGGTTCCGGCCTCGGGGCTTCGGTTGCGCGAATGCTGGCAGGTGAGGGCGCGAACGTGGTCATCGCCGATGTCAATGCCGATGCTGGTGCCGGCATTGTCGGCGAACTTGGAATTCGCGCGGTCTTTATCAGGACGGATGTCACGCAGGAGCAGGACGCTCAAGCCGCGATCGAGATGGCGCAGGAACGCTTCGGCCATCTGCATGGGCTGGTCAATTGCGCCGGCGTCGCGCCCGGCGAAAAGGTGATCGGCCGCAACGGCCCGCACCGGCTTGACAGCTTTGCCCGCGCGATCGGCATCAA
Source organism: Rhizobium sp. ZPR4 (assembly GCF_040215725.1). Taxonomy (NCBI): domain Bacteria; kingdom Pseudomonadati; phylum Pseudomonadota; class Alphaproteobacteria; order Hyphomicrobiales; family Rhizobiaceae; genus Rhizobium; species Rhizobium sp. ZPR4. The sequence goes on along the minus strand of NZ_CP157969.1, from coordinate 223,649 downwards.
TCTTATCGGCACCTTCAACATGATCCGGCTCGCGGCTGCGGCAATCGCCAAGGGAGAACCTGACGCGGAGGGCGAGCGTGGTGTCATCATCAACACGGCCTCGATTGCCGCTTTCGATGGGCAGGTCGGTCAGGCGGCCTATGCGGCCTCCAAGGGTGGCGTCGCCGCCATGACACTGCCGATCGCCCGGGAATTGGCCCGCAGCGGCATTCGCGTCGTCACCATCGCGCCAGGCATTTTCGAGACGCCGATGATGGCCGGCATGCCGCAGGAGGTGCAGGATTCGCTCAGCAAAAGCGTACCTTTTCCGCAGCGCTTCGGAAGGCCGGCGGAATTCGCCGCATTGGTACGCCACATCTGCGAAAACGCTATGTTGAATGGCGAGGTCATCCGCCTCGATGGCGCGTTGCGCATGGCGCCGCACTGAGGCAGGCTCGTGAACGGGAGGTTTTGATATGACGCCAGCAGATCCGATCGTCATCGTTGGTTCGGCCCGCACCCCAATGGGTGGCTTCCAGGGCGATTTCAAAGATTCCACTGCGCCGGAGCTCGGTGCCGCCGCCATTCGTGCTGCGCTCGATCGAAGCCGTATCAGTCCGGATGCTGTGGAGGAAACAGTTTTCGGGTGCGTTCTTCCGGCCGGCCAGGGGCAGGCACCGGCACGGCAGGCCGCGATCGGGGCTGGCTTGCCGTTTGCGGTGGGGACGACCACCGTCAACAAGATGTGCGGTTCCGGAATGAAAGCGGTCATGCTGGCGCACGATCTGATCGCTGCTGGCAGCGCTTCGATCGCAGTTGCCGGGGGCATGGAAAGCATGACGAATGCGCCTTACCTCCTCGACCGGGCGCGGGGCGGCTACCGGCTCGGACACGGGCGTGTCATCGACCATATGTTCCTGGATGGGTTGGAAGATGCCTATGACAAGGGTCGCCTCATGGGCACCTTCGCCGAGGATTGTGCCGAGGCCTATCAGTTCACACGCGCGGCTCAGGACGACTACGCGGTCACATCCCTGACCCGCGCCCGCAAAGCGATCGAAGAGGGCGCATTCGAGGCCGAGATCATTCCCGTTACGGTGAAGGCGGGGCGGTCCGAGCTCGTCGTCCGCCGGGACGAGCAGCCGGGCAAGGCAAAGCCGGAGAAGATTCCGACGCTCAAACCCGCCTTCCGTGAAAACGGTACGGTGACGGCGGCGAACGCCTCTTCCATATCCGACGGCGCGGCCGCGCTGGTGCTGATGCGGCGCTCGCAGGCGGAGCGCAAGGGCATCTCACCACTCGCCACCATCGTCGGCCATGCCACGCATTCGCAGGCACCCAATCTGTTCGCGACCGCGCCGATCGGCGCGCTGCGCAAGCTTGGTGAACGCACCGGCTGGAACCTTGGTGATGTCGACCTGTTCGAGGTCAACGAGGCCTTTGCCGTCGTCGCCATGGCGGCGATGCGCGATCTCGACTTGCCGCATGACAAGGTCAATGTTCACGGCGGTGCCTGTGCGCTCGGCCATCCGATTGGTGCATCCGGTGCGCGCGTGCTCGTCACGCTACTTTCGGCGCTGAAGCGCTACGGCATGAAACGCGGCATGGCGACGCTCTGCATCGGCGGCGGCGAAGCAACCGCGATGGCCGTCGAACTGAACTGAACGGTTTCGAGGAGGAGTCCGGGATATGATCCTGAGCGAAGACCAGATCCAGATCCGCGACATGGCACGCGATTTTGCCCGCGAGCGGCTGGCGCCGGGTGCTGCCGAGCGCGATGAGAAAAGCCGATTCCCTCGCGAGGAACTGCGAGAGATGGGCGAACTCGGCTTTCTCGGCATGCTCGTGCCGGAAGCCTATGGCGGTTCGGAAACGGGCGTGATCGCCTATGCCGTGGCGCTTGAGGAAATCGCGGCCGGCGATGGCCCTTGCTCGACCATCATGAGCGTTCACAGCTCCGTCGGCTGCGTGCCGATTCTGAAATACGGGACGGAGGAGCAGAGGCAGCGTTTCCTGCCGAAGCTTGCAAGCGGCGAATGGATCGGCGGCTTTGCGCTCACCGAGCCGCAGGCTGGCTCCGACGCCTCGAACCTGAAGACCCGCGCCCGCCGCGACGGCGATCATTATGTGATCGATGGCGCCAAGCAGTTCATTACCTCAGGCAAGAACGGCCATATCATCATCGTCTTTGCCGTCACCGATCCTGATGCCGGCAAGAAGGGCATTTCTGCCTTCATCGTGCCAACCGACACGCCCGGCTACGAGGTCGTGCGTGTCGAACACAAGCTCGGCCTGCATTCGTCCGACACATGTCAGATCGCCTTTACCGGCATGCGCATCCCTGCCGAAAATCGGCTCGGTGCGGAAGGCGACGGCTACAGGATTGCGCTGTCGAATCTCGAAGGCGGGCGCATTGGCATCGCATCGCAGTCCGTCGGCATGGCGCGCGCGGCTTTCGAGGCGGCGCGCGACTATGCTCGCGAGCGCACCGCTTTCGGCTCGCCTATCATCGATCATCAGGCGGTGGCTTTCCGGCTTGCCGACATGGCAACGCAGATCGAGGTCGCCCGCCAGATGGTGCTGCACGCAGCGCAGTTGAAGGAAGAGGGGCAGCCCTGCCTCACCGAAGCGTCGATGGCCAAGCTGTTCGCCTCGGAAATGGCCGAAAAGGTCTGCTCCGATGCGATCCAGATCCATGGCGGCTACGGATACATGGCGGACTATCCGGTGGAACGCATCTACCGCGACGTCCGCATCTGCCAGATTTACGAGGGAACGAGCGACGTTCAGCGCATCGTTATCGCACGCAACTTATAGTATGTTTTCCTAGAATGTATGCGGCTATGCCCGCCGTGGGGAGCAACGGGCGAGACGGTCGACAAGGGAGGTGTCACAGCGCATGAACGAGGTTCCAAATCTGAGCCTGCACGTCCCCGAGCCGGCGGTTCGGCCCGGTGGCCAGCCGGATTTTTCCAACGTCAAGATCGCCAAAGCCGGGGCTGTGCCACGGCCCGCGGTCGATGTGGCGCCGGAAGAGATCCGCGATCTCGCCTATTCCATCATCCGTGTTCTCAACCGCGACGGCGAGGCGGTCGGCCCATGGGCCGGGCTGCTCTCGGATGGGGAGCTGTTGACGGGCCTGCGCAACATGATGAAGCTCAGGGCCTTCGATGCCCGCATGCTGATGGCGCAGCGGCAGGGAAAGACCTCCTTTTACATGCAGCATCTTGGCGAGGAGGCGGTCAGCTCCGCCTTCCGCAAGGCGCTGAACAAGGGGGATATGAATTTCCCGACCTACCGGCAGGCGGGGCTCTTGATCGCCGACGATTATCCGATGGTCGAGATGATGAACCAGATCTACTCGAACGAGGCAGATCCCTTGCGCGGCAGGCAACTGCCGATCATGTATTCGTCGAAGGAGCATGGCTTCTTCACCATTTCAGGCAACCTTGCCACCCAATATGTGCAGGCCGTCGGCTGGGCGATGGCGTCGGCCATCAAGAATGACACCAGGATCGCCGCCGCCTGGATCGGCGACGGTTCGACTGCCGAATCCGATTTCCACTCCGCGCTGGTCTTCGCCTCCACCTACAAGGCGCCTGTCATCCTCAACATCGTCAACAACCAGTGGGCCATCTCGACCTTTCAAGGCATTGCCCGGGGCGGCTCCGGCACCTTTGCCGCCCGCGGTCTCGGCTTCGGTATCCCGGCGCTGCGCGTCGATGGTAACGACTATCTGGCCGTCTATGCCGTCGCCAAATGGGCGGCCGAGCGTGCCCGGCGCAATCTCGGTCCGACGTTGATCGAATATGTCACCTATCGCGTCGGTGCGCATTCCACGTCGGATGACCCGAGCGCCTACCGTCCGAAAACCGAATCCGAGGCCTGGCCGCTTGGCGATCCGGTGCTGCGGCTGAAAAAACATCTGATCGTGCGCGGCGTCTGGTCGGAGGAACGCCACACGCAGGCCGAGGCCGAGGTTCTGGACGAGGTCATCGAGGCACAGAAACAGGCCGAAAGCCACGGCACGCTCCATGCCGGCGGCAAGCCGTCGGTGCGCGATATCTTCGAGGGCGTCTATGCGGAAATGCCCGCCCATATCCGCCGCCAGCGGCAAAAGGCAGGGTACTGATATGGCAAGAATGACAATGATCGAGGCCGTGCGTAGCGCCATGGATGTCTCGATGGGGCGTGACGATGATGTCGTCGTCTTCGGCGAGGACGTCGGCTATTTCGGCGGCGTCTTTCGTGCCACGCAGGGGCTTCAGGCCAAATATGGCAAGACCCGCTGCTTCGACGCGCCGATCAACGAGTCCGGCATCCTCGGTACGGCGATCGGCATGGCCGCTTATGGCTTGAAGCCCTGCGTCGAAATTCAGTTCGCCGACTACATGTACCCGGCCTACGATCAGATTACCCAGGAGGCCGCACGCATCCGCTACCGCTCCAACGGCGACTTCACCTGCCCGATCGTCGTGCGCATGCCGACAGGCGGCGGCATTTTCGGCGGACAGACGCACAGCCAGAGCCCGGAAGCACTCTTCACCCATGTCTGCGGCCTGAAGGTCATCGTGCCTTCCAATCCCTACGACGCCAAGGGCCTGCTGATCGCCGCGATCGAGGACCCGGACCCGGTGATGTTCCTCGAACCCAAGCGCCTCTATAACGGCCCTTTCGACGGCCATCACGAGCGGCCCGTTACGCCCTGGTCGAAACATGATCTCGGCGAGGTTCCGGAAGGGCATTACACGATCCCGATCGGCAAGGCGGAGATCCGCCGGGCGGGCAATGCGGCCACCGTCATCGCCTATGGCACGATGGTGCATGTGGCGCTCGCCGCAGCGGAAGAAACGGGGATCGATGCCGAGGTGATCGACCTGCGCAGCCTTCTGCCGCTCGACCTCGATACGATCGTGCAGTCGGTGAAGAAGACCGGCCGTTGTGTTGTCGTGCACGAGGCGACACTGACCTCAGGTTTCGGCGGGGAAATCGCGTCGCTGGTTCAGGAACACTGCTTTTACAGTCTTGAGGCGCCGATCGTGCGCGTGACCGGCTGGGACACGCCCTATCCGCACGCGCAGGAATGGGACTATTTCCCCGGTCCCGCCCGCGTCGGCCGGGCACTGAAAGAAGTGATGGAGGGCTGAGGATGGGTGAATTCGTCATCAAGATGCCCGATGTGGGCGAAGGCGTGGCCGAGGCAGAGCTCGTCGAATGGCACGTCAAACCCGGCGATCCGGTGCGCGAGGACATGGTGCTCGCCGCCGTGATGACCGACAAGGCGACGGTGGAAATTCCTTCTCCGGTCGAGGGTGTCGTGCTCTGGCTTGGCGCCGAGGTCGGGGATACGGTCGCGGTCAAGGCGCCGTTGCTGCGTATCCAGATCGCCGGAGAGGATGGGGATGCGGCTGAGCCGGCAGCGAAAGCCGAGCCGGTCAGGGACCGGCCCGCAGAGACCAAACCCGCCGCGTCGTCTCCAGCGAGACCAGCCGTCGAAGCAAGGGTCGCCGAGCCGGAAAAATCCATGGAACGTCTCACCGCTCGCGAACCGGCGGAGCGACCGCTCGCTTCCCCCGCCGTGCGCCTGCGTGCCCAGGAGGCCGGCGTCGACCTGCGCCAAGTGATCGGCACTAGCCCGGCCGGCCGCATCAGCCACGAAGACCTTGATCAGTTCATTGCGCGCGGCGCCCAGCCCGCTCCCGTTGCGCCAGCCGGGCTTGCCCGTAAAACCGCCACCGAAGAGATCAAGGTCACCGGCCTGCGCCGCCGCATTGCCGAAAAGATGCGTCTTGCCAGCTCGCGCATTCCCCACATCACCTATGTCGAGGAGGTCGATGTCACCGATCTCGAGGATCTGCGCGCGACGATGAATGCCGGCCGCAAGCCGGATCAACCGAAGCTGACCATCCTGCCCTTCCTGATGCGGGCGCTGGTCAAGACGATCGGCGAGCAGCCTGGTATCAACGCTACCTTCGACGATGATGCCGGCGTCGTCACCCGCTATAGCGCCGTCCATATCGGCATCGCCACGCAGACGCCGTCGGGTCTCACGGTGCCGGTCGTCCGGCACGCCGAGGCCCGGCCGATCTGGGACGTTGCCGCCGAACTCGCGCGTCTTGCCGAGGCCGCCCGCAATGGCACCGCTGCACGCGAGGAGCTTTCCGGCTCCACGATCACCATCAGCTCGCTCGGCGCGCTTGGCGGCATTGTCACGACGCCGATCATCAACCATCCGGAAGTCGCGATTGTCGGCGTCAACAAGATCATGACCCGGCCCCTCTGGGACGGCACCCAATTCGTCCCGCGCAAGATCATGAACCTTTCGTCGAGCTTCGATCATCGCATCGTCGACGGCTGGGACGCGGCTGTTTTCGTGCAGCGGATCAAGGCGCTGCTGGAAACCCCCGCTCTGATCTTCATCGAAGGTTGATGACATGAAAGAAATCGTCTGCAAGCTCCTCGTCATCGGCGCCGGACCCGGCGGCTATATCTGCGCCATCCGCGCCGGCCAGCTCGGCGTCGACACTGTGATTGTCGAATCCACAAAGGCTGGCGGCACCTGCCTGAATATCGGCTGCATCCCCTCCAAGGCGCTGATCCATGCGGCCGAGGAGTTCGAGAAGGTCAGCCACATGACGAGCCCCAATGCGCTCGGCATCACCGTCGAGGCGCCGAAGCTTGATCTCGGCCAGACCATACGCTGGAAGGATGGCATCGTCGGCCGGTTGAACAGCGGCGTGCTCGGTCTTCTGCGAAAGGCCAAGATCAAGATCGTGCATGGGCAGGCGACGTTCCGCGACGGCAAGACTGTCGAAGTCGAGACCGAGACCGGAACCCAGGTCATCCGTGCCGAAACGGTCGTGATCGCGACGGGCTCCGAACCGGTCGCGCTGCCGGCGCTGCCCTTTGGCGGAGCGATCCTCTCGTCCACCGAAGCGCTGTCGCTGACGAGTGTGCCCAATACACTTGCCGTCGTCGGCGGCGGCTATATCGGCCTGGAGCTCGGCACCGCCTTCGCCAAGATGGGCGCGCAGGTCACGGTGGTCGAGGCGATGGCGCAGATCCTGCCGCAATACGATGCCGAGCTCGTCAAGCCCGTCGCCAAGCGCCTGAGTGAGCTTGGCGTGCGCGTGCTGACTGGCGCAAAGGCGAAGGGCTATTCCGGAGAGGCGTTGGTAGTCGAGACCGTCGCTGGAGAGGAAGAGCGGATTGCCGCCGACAAAGTGCTCGTCACTGTCGGGCGCAAGCCGCGCACAGAAGGTTGGGGGCTTGAAGAGCTCGATCTCGACCGCGCCGGCCGCTTTATTCGCATCGATGAACGCTGCCGCACATCCATGCGCGGCGTCTACGCGATCGGCGATGTCACCGGCGAGCCGATGCTTGCCCATCGCGCCATGGCGCAGGGCGAGATGGTCGCGGAGATCGTTGCCGGCCGCAAGCGTGTCTGGGATAAACGCGCCATTCCCGCCGTCTGCTTCACCGATCCCGAGATCGTCACCGCGGGGCTTTCACCCGATGAAGCGCGCGCCCAGGGCTATGAAATTCGCGTCGGTCTTTTTCCCTTCAGTGCCAACGGGCGGGCGATGACGACCCAGTCGGAAGACGGTTTTGTGCGGGCTGTAGCGCGCGCGGACACCAATCTGGTCCTTGGCCTGCAGGCGGTCGGCGCCGGCGTCTCGGAACTGTCAAGCGCGTTCTCGCTGGCGCTTGAGATGGGTGCGCGGCTGGAAGACATTGCCGGGACGATCCACGCCCATCCGACCCGCAGCGAAAGCCTGCAGGAAGCCGCATTGAAAGCGCTCGGCCATGCCCTGCACATTTGAGCCAGTGTCTGGTACCGACATCACTTTTCTGGAGATTTTGGCGACCAAAGGATGGTTTCGGACGTCTTCTCATAGGCCATGCCCCCGGGATAGCTGATGACCTCCAATTGTAGGCCCCAGGGTGACTGGAAATAGAGAATGCTCTGTCCGGCATTCGGTCCCTCACCAATGGGGAGCGGCCCGAGGCGGGTCGCGATGCCCTGTGCATCGAGGTAGGCCTTGGCTGCTTGAATGTCTTCGACATAAAGACCGACATGGAAGGCGCCGATGTCGCTGTTCTTTTGCTCAAGGCGACGTTGGTCCGGTGCCTCATATTCGAAGAGCTCCAGATTGGAGCCATGACCGATGCGGATAAGAGCGGCGCGCCTGATGCGGGCACGCGGATGAGTGCCGAGCGCCTGCTGCATGAAATCGCCTTCGTCATCGCCGATCGGGCCGAACGTATAGGCATGTTTGCAGCCGAGTATCCGGACAAAGAAATCCAGCGCCTCGTCGAGATCGGGAACGGTGATGCCCGTATGGTCCTGACCCAGGAGGCCAGGCAACCCCAAGCTTGCTGCTTTTGTCATGCGAGTCTCCCCTTCAATACTCCCAGGGCGAACCGCCGCTTGTGTGGTTCTCTGAGCCTGGCCGTGCGTTCACCACTATCTTCTACCGAAAGCCTCGGTTCGCAAGTCACGCGATCGATGTTGGTTGTGGAGAGCTTACCCTATGTCCGAAGCCGGCCGAACGAGGCTGCCGTCGACACCTCGGGACACTCTGTCGCAGGGAGCGAAGCATTGCCGATTGCCGCAATGGCCGGCATACGGTTAGAACAGGCATTTGCTTGGGGGAGCGAAAACGGTGGCAGTCGATTTCAATTCGGAACTTCACGCGCGGCCATCGATCTATTTTTCGGGTCCGGCGCTCGTCGAGCATATAGCCCTGTCGGGCACATCACCCTCGATCTCCGATCTGAGCCACCGCGTTGTCGTTGCCGAGGACGCAATCGAAGGCCCTCGAACGCAGGTCGAGTTTCACACCGAATTCGTCACCGTCACCCGGGTTACGCCTCTTGAGGCCGATCCTTCGATCTGGCCCACGGGTTCCCTGTCGATTGATGAGGCGGCGCGGCTCGCCGGCCTGATCGATTGGTCGTTCATTTGCCGATTGGAAGTTCTCATTTGCGGATCGGCGCCGAGCGAACTCGGCCCCCTTCTTTCGGCGCTCCAATTCGGTGACACGGCGGCATCCACGATTGGCGGCGGAGCGGCACTCGTTTGCTCGGATTTTCGCGTCGGGGACGACGGCACCAGCCGCACGATCCTCTTCAATCACGATCTCAATGCATATCGGCTCGGCCGCATGGTTCGCAGGGTCTATGAAATCGAGACCTATCGCGTCATGGCGCTTTTGGGCTTCCCGGAGGCGCGGAGGCTTGGCCCGGTTCTTGGCGGCTACGACCGAAAGCTTGTCGAATTGACCAATCGCCATGTGTCGACCTCTGCCGAAGACCACAAGCGACTGCTCGATGAGATTTCTCAGCTTTCCGCGGAGGTAATCTCAGCGGCGGCGCAGACGCGCAATCGTTTTGGCGCAACCGCCGCCTATGCCAAAATCGTCGAGGAACGCATTGCCGAGCTGCGCGAGACCCATGTCCCGGGTTTTCAGCGTTTCGGCGTGTTCGTCGCGCGCCGTTTCAAACCGGCGGTCAGAAGTTGCGAGGCGACAGCATTGCGCCTTGAACAACTGTCGCATGCGACCATGCATCTGATCGACTTGCTCCAGACCCGTATTCAGGTGGAGATCGAGGTCCAGAACGCCGCTCAGATCCAGGCCATGGCCGATCGCGCTGAAACCCAGGTCAAAATTCAGCGGGCGGTCGAAGGTCTTTCGATCATTGCCATCAGCTACTACCTTCTGAGCCTGATCAAAGTCGCGTTCGAGACGGCAGATCATGCCGGCCTTCATATCAATCCGATCTATATGCTGATCTCCATTCCCGTGGTGATCGGAGCGGTTGCCCTTGCGATCCTGAGGGTTAGGCACGCGCTGAAATCCTGACGTCTTTCGAACACAGAGCGCGCAGTAACCGCCGCCAGCACCAGCACGAATACGAAATCCCATGCGCCTGGCGACCCGCCAAGCGCGCCATGCCGACATGACCTCACTTGGCCGTCAGTCTTGGAAGGTTCACTTATAATTGTAATGAAACAATATACAGATTGACATGATCCATTGTCTCTTTCACGCTGATGTCATGAACATCCAGCGCGAGAAAGAGATAGAAATCATGATGACGCCGGTTGCATCATCGGCAAGAGACCGGTGCGCGCCATGACAATGATGGTAACGCCGCCGGATGTAGAAGCGGCGCGGCGACGCATTGCTTCCTATGTGCTGCGCACGCCGTTGCGGTTCTCGCAAGCCTTGTCTCAGCGAATGGGCGTTCCGATCCATCTCAAGCTGGAAAACCATCAGCACACGGGCAGTTTCAAACTTCGCGGCGCCACCAATGCGCTTTTGTGCCTGGATGAAGAGGCACGTTCGCGCGGGCTGGTGACAGCCTCCACTGGCAATCACGGCAGGGCCGTTGCCCATGCCGCCAAGGCGATGGGCGCGCGCGCAACCATCTGTCTGTCCGCGCTTGTTCCGGCCAACAAGATCGAAGCCATCCGACACCTCGGGGCCGACATCCGTATTGTCGGACACTCGCAGGATGATGCGATGCTGGAGGTCGAGCGTCTCGTCCGTGATGAGGCCATGTGTTTCATTCCGCCCTTTGACGATGCCGATGTCATTGCCGGCCAGGGCACGCTCGGGCTCGAGGTCGCTGACGATCTGCCGGAAACGCTGCTTGTTTTCGTGCCGCTGTCGGGCGGGGGGCTGGCCTCCGGTGTTGCGGCCGCGATCAAAAGCCGTCGGCCCGCCGCCAAGGTGGTCGGCGTGTCGATGGAGCGCGGCGCGGCGATGGCGGCAAGCCTTGCGGCCGGTCGTCCGACGGATGTGCAGGAGGTGGAGACCCTCGCGGATTCGCTCGGTGGCGGCATTGGGCTCGACAACCGCCTGACGTTCCGAATGTGCAGGGCGCTTCTCGATGATGTGATCCTGCTCAGCGAAGAGGAGATAGCCGCTGGCATCCGCCATGCCGCCTTGATCGAGGGCATGACCGTCGAGGGGGCGGGTGCCGTCGGGATAGCGGCCCTGCTTGCTGGCAAGGTCAAACCCGCTGGCCCAATGGTTGTCATCATTTCCGGAGGCAATATCGATCCGGCGACCCATCGGGCCATCGTCAATGGTCATGAGAGGGGAGTGGTGCCATGACGCGCGTGCTGATCCTGACGGAAACCGATCTTCGCAAGGTCGTTCGGCTCGATAACGATACCGTCGACTGCATCGAACAGGCCTTTGCGGCGCTGGCGACGAAGACGGTGGAAATGCCGCCGATTATGCGGCTCGATATCCCTGCCCATCGCGGCGAGGTCGATGTGAAGACGGCCTATGTGCCTGATCTCGATAGCTTCGCGATCAAGGTCAGCCCCGGCTTTTTCAATAATCCATCGCTTGGCCTGCCAAGCACCAACGGGCTGATGATGCTCCTGTCGGCCCACACCGGCCTCGTCGAGGCGCTTTTGCTCGACAACGGTTATCTGACGGATGTACGCACCGCCGCGGCGGGGGCCGTCGCCGCACGTCATCTGTCCCGGCCGGATGCCCGGATCGCCGCAATTCTCGGGGCGGGCATGCAGGCCCGCCTGCAATTGCGCGCGCTCACGCTGGTGCGGCCGATCGAGGCTGCGCGGATCTGGGCGCGGGATCTGGCAAAGGCCGAAAAGCTTGCGAGTGAAATGACGGCCGAACTCGGCTTTCCCGTCTCGGCGGTGGCGGATGTCGAAGAGGCCTGCCGTGGCGCCGATATCATCGTCACCACGACGCCCTCGGAAAAACCGATTCTCGATGCCGCCTGGCTGCAGCCGGGCCAGCACATCACCGCCATGGGATCGGACGCCGAGCACAAGAACGAGATCCAACCCGCCGCGATTTCGAAAGCAACGCCTTACGTCGCCGACAGTCTCAGACAGACACGGCGGCTGGGCGAGCTTCGTCATGCGATTGCCGCGGGGCTTGTGAGCGAGACGGCAGACTTTCCCGAACTCGGCGCCATCGTTGCGGGGCAGGCGGCAGGTCGCCGGTCGCCCGAGGCGATCACACTTTGCGATCTGACCGGGACGGGCGTCCAGGATACCGCCATTGCCACGCTTGCCCATCGCCGTGCCGTCTTGGCCGGCGCCGGGCAGGCGATCGAAACGACAAAAGCATCAGGAGACCCAGCGTGAGCGAACCGACCCTCAATTTCACCCGCGCCGAATATGCCGAGCGGCTCGAAAAGACGCGCCGCGCCATGGAAAAGGCCGGTGTCGATCTCGTCATCGTCACCGATCCGTCCAACATGCATTGGCTCACCGGCTATGACGGCTGGTCCTTCTACGTGCATCAATGCGTACTGGTGCCAGGCGCCGGCGAACCGATCTGGTACGGGCGCGGGCAGGATGCCAATGGCGCCAAGCGCACGGCCTATCTCGCCCATGACAACATCGTCGGCTACCCGGATCACTATGTGCAGTCCAACGAGCGCCATCCGATGGATCTGCTCTCGAAGATCATCGAGGAACGCGGCTGGGCCAATGCCTCGATCGCCGTCGAAATGGACAATTACTGGTTCACCGCGGCAGCCTACGCCTCGCTCGTCAAGCATCTGCCGAATGCCCGCTTCAAGGATGCGAAAGGGCTCGTGAACTGGCAGCGCGCCGTCAAGAGCAAGACCGAGCTCGACTATATGCGCAAGGCCGGCCGCATCGTCGAGGTCATGCACCAGCGGATCGTCGAGAAGGTTGCGCCGGGAATCCGCAAGTCCGATCTGGTCGCTGAAATCTATGATGCCGGTATTCGCGGCGTCGACGGTTTCGGGGGGGACTATGCGGCAATCGTCCCGCTGCTGCCGTCGGGTGCCGATGCTTCTGCCCCGCATCTGACGTGGGACGACAAGCCGATGAAAAGCGGCGAAGGCACCTTCTTCGAGATCGCCGGCTGCTATCGCCGCTATCATTGCCCGCTGTCGCGAACGGTCTTCCTCGGCAAGCCGACGCAGGCCTTTCTCGATGCGGAGAAGGCGACGCTCGAGGGTATGGAGGCGGGCCTTGCCGCCGCCAAGCCCGGCAATGTCTGCGAAGATATCGCCAACGCCTTTTTCGCGGTTCTGAAGAAATACGGGATCGTCAAGGATAATCGCACCGGCTACCCGATCGGTCTTTCCTATCCGCCTGACTGGGGCGAACGGACCATGAGCCTGCGCCCCGGCGATCGCACCGAACTCAAGCCCGGCATGACCTTCCACTTCATGACCGGCCTCTGGCTGGAAGATATGGGCATGGAAATCACCGAGAGCATCGTCATCACCGAGACTGGCGTCGAATGCCTCTCCAATGTTCCCCGGCGTCTGGTCGTGAAGTGATTGCCTGAGATGAACAGCATGAGCCTATCCATACGCCCATCGCCGATCACGCCGACTGTCGACTTCGATCGGGACGGCATCCAGCACGGCCATCTGCGACTGCCCTGGTCGCGCGATGATTCCGCCTGGGGGTCGATCATGATCCCTATCTGCGTCATCAGGAATGGCGAGGGGCCGACGGCGCTTTTGACCGGTGCCAACCATGGCGACGAATATGAGGGTCCCGTTGCCCTGTTCGATCTCGCCCGCGCGCTTGCGCCTGAGGACATCAAGGGAAGGGTCATCATCATACCCGCGATGAATTACCCTGCCTTTCAGGTGGCGACGCGCACGTCTCCGATCGACAAGGGCAACCTCAATCGGAGTTTTCCAGGGCGGCCCGATGGCAGCGTGACCGAGAAGATCGCCGATTACTTTACCCGTCACCTGCTGCCGCTTGCCGATATTGTCCTCGATTTTCATTCGGGTGGCCGAACGCTTGATTTTCTGCCCTTCGCGGCAGCTCACGCCTTGCCGGACAAGGGCCAGGAGAAAGCCTGTTTCGATGCGGTCACTGCGTTTTCCGCGCCCTATTCCATGCGGATGATCGAGATCGATGCCGTCGGCATGTACGACACGACGGCGGAGGAGATGGGCAAGGTCTTTGTGACGACCGAGCTTTCGGGCGGTGGAACCATATCGGCGCGCACGGCTTCCATTGCCAAGCGCGGCGTTTTGAACGTCCTGAAGCATGCGGGAATTGCCTCGGGTGCACCGGAGATCGAGGCGACGCAATGGCTCGATATGCCGTCGTCGGATTGCTTCGTCTTTGCCGAGGCGGACGGGCTTTTCGAGCCGCTCAAGGATCTGGGTGATGCGGTCATGCGAGGAGAAATCATCGCCCGCATCCATCCGATCGGTCGCACGGGATCCGAGCCCTTTGAGTATCGGGCGGCGCTGGATGGTGTTCTCGCCGCACGCCATTTCCCCGGTTTGATCAAGACCGGGGATTGTCTGGCCGTCGTCGCGACCTTGACGGAAGGCCCCTGAATTGCCGCGCCGCGACAGCGCGGCGCGGATCACCACCCCGTTACGGCAAAGATCCGGAAAACCGGACGGCCGATAGCGGAATCCAACCACAGAGGAGTGAACCATGAGAACGAATTTTTACCGCAGTGTCGCCGCCGTGGGTCTTGCGATGGGCCTTGCCGCATCCGCCCATGCGGCCAGCCTCGAGCAGATCAAGAAGGATGGCTACATCCGTGGCGCCAGCGCCAATGAAGTTCCCTATAGCTTCATGGACGAGAGTGGTGCGGCCAAGGGGATCGGCCCCGATGTTGCCGCCGCCGTCCTGAAGTCGATGGGTGTCAAGGAAGTCGACTGGACCGTGACGCCGTTCGGGTCGCTGATCCCCGGCTTGAAGGCCAAGCGCTTCGATTTCGTTGCCGCCGAGCAGAATATTCTGCCGGAGCGCTGCAAGCAGGTGCAGTTCACCACGCCGAACTCCAGCTATGGCGAGGGGCTGCTGGTGCCGAAGGGCAATCCGAAAAAACTACATTCCTATGAGGACATCAAGAAGGACCCATCGCTGAAAGTCGCGATCGTATCGGGTGCCGATCAGCTTGATTTCTTCCACGGTCTTGGCATTCCGGATTCCCAGATCGTCATGATCCAGGCGAATGCGGACGCGCTGTCGACGATCCAGACCGGCCGTGCCGACGCCTATGCGGCGACCGAGCTGACCGTCGCCAAGCTCGTTCAGGGCAGCACCAATGTCGAGCACGCGGAACCCTTCACCGACCCGGTCATCAACGGAAAATCCGTCAGAAGCTATGGTGGTTTCGATTTCCGACCCGAGGACAAGGAGCTCTACAAGGCGTTCAACACCGCGCTTGAAGCCTTCAAGAAGACGGACGACTACAAGAAGATCCTGATGTCCTATGGTCTGAGCGCCGAGAGCGTCGAGGCAGCACGCACGAAGAGCACCGAAGACCTTTGTGCGGGCAAGTGAGCCCATCGACAGTCGAGAACCATCTGGCGGCCGTCTCCGTGTCGGTCGTCAGGTCGTTCGGCCCCTCCCATAATGGAACGGAGGTGACCTGAAAAATGAGTTGGACACATTATCTGCCGGCATTGCTGAAGGGGGCTGAAGTGACGGCGATCATCGCCATCGCCTCGATGCTGCTCGGTGCGGTACTGGCCTTCGCAGCCGGTCTCGCGCGTTTTGCCGGAGGGCGGCTGCTCTCCGCAATCGCGGTCGTCTATATCGAGATCTTTCGCGGCACCTCGCTGCTGGTGCAGCTCTTCTGGCTTTACTACGCGCTGCCGCTGATCGGGATCTCCTTCGATCCCATCACGACAGGCATCGCCGGTCTGGCGCTCAACATAGGTGCCTATGGCGCGGAAGTGGTGCGCGGCGCGCTGCAGGCGGTTCCAGATACCCAGCATGAGGCGGCGCGAGCCCTGAATTTCGGTCAGGGCCAGACGCTCTTCCACATCGTCCTGCCGCAGGCCGTCGTCGAAATGATGCCGGCTTTCGGCAATCTTGCCGTCCAGAATCTGAAGGACACAGCTTTGGTGTCGCTTATTTCGATCAGCGATCTGACCTTCCAGGCGCAGCAATTGCGCAACATCACGCTCGACAGCGTAACGATCTATTCGCTGACGCTGATTGGATATTTCATCATGGCGCTCATTCTGGTTGCCTTCATGCGCTGGCTGGAGATGATCCTTGGCCGCGGTGTCGCCTTCCCGGGGAGGGCGCCGGCATGATGTATGGCTTCACCTGGGATACGTCGACGACGATCTCCTTCGCATGGTCGATCCTGCCGATCCTCGGCATCGGCCTGATCGTCACACTGGAGGCGGCAGCGGCCGGTTTCGCGATCGCGCTCGTTCTCGGCCTCGTCTTCGCCTTGCTCAGGCGCAGCCGCTTTGTCGCAATCTCGTGGCCGACAGCCTTCGTCATCGAGTTCCTGCGCGATACGCCGCTGCTCGTGCAGCTCTTTTTCCTCTATTACGTCCTGCCGATCTACGGCATCACGTTGCCGGCCTTCCTGACGGGTGCGCTGGCGCTCGGTCTGCAATATTCGGCCTATACGTCGGAAGTCTATCGCGGAGGTCTCGATGCGGTGCCGCGCGGGCAATGGGAAGCTGCAACGGCGCTCAATCTAAGCCACGGCCGCACCTATTGGGATATCATCATCCCGCAGGCGATCCCCCGCATCATACCGGCCATGGGTAACTATCTCGTCTCCATGCTCAAGGAGACACCGGTGCTCTCCGTCGTCACGGTCGTCGACATGCTCAACCTCGCCAATCTCATCGGGGATCGGACATTCGAGTATCTGGTGCCGCTTTCCCTCGTTGGCCTGATCTTCCTCATCCTCACGCTCGTCTGCTCGGCGGCCATTCACTGGCTCGAAAAGGCGCTGCCGAAAAACGGAATTGCTCTCAAATGACGCAACCACTGATCCGCTTTCAAGACGTGACCAAGCGCTACGGCCACCTCACCGTGCTCGATAATTTCTGCTTCGATGTTGCCCCCGGCGAGAAGGTGACGTTGATCGGCCCTTCCGGGTCGGGGAAATCGACGGTCCTGCGTATCCTGATGACGCTCGAGCCATTCCAGGAAGGAACCCTGCATCTCGCCGGCATGTCCTATCACCAGGATAATGGCCGGGGCCGGTTCCTCGCCAGCGAGGCGCATCTGCGCCAGATCCGCACCCATGTCGGCATGGTCTTCCAGAGCTTCAATCTGTTTCCGCACATGACCGTGTTGCGCAACGTCGTCGAGGCACCGATCCGTGTGCTCGGCCTTGGGCGGGCGGAAGCCGAGTGCCGTGCGGTCGATCTCTTGCGCATGGTCGGGCTGTCGGAGAAGAAGGATCATTATCCAAGCCAGCTTTCCGGCGGCCAGCAACAGCGCGTGGCGATCGCCCGCGCCCTTGCCATGCGTCCGCGCGTGCTGCTGTTCGACGAGCCGACATCGGCGCTCGATCCGCAGCTGGTCGGCGAGGTACTCGGCGTCATCCGTAATCTTGCCCACGAACACGATCTGACCATGCTGCTCGTCACGCATGAAATGCGCTTCGCCCGCGAAGTCTCCGACCGGGTCTGCTTCTTCGACAAGGGCCGCATTTGCGAGCAGGGCAAGCCGGAGGAGATTTTCAGTGCGCCTAAGGAAGAGCGCACGAAGGAGTTTCTGGGTTCTATCCTCTGATGCGCCGAGGCGTGAAACCAAAACGTTTCCGCCGCTGTTTTAGACGATCGAACCCACATCGAAGACGGGTGGCAGTTGCTCGAAGGTGCCGCGAACGGTTTCGAGCGCCGAGCGAAGCGCGGAGTGAGACAGGCGACCGCCAAGGCATATGCGAATGCCGCCGGCCGGCCGCTCCCCGCCTGCAACGAACGGATCGGACGGCGTGACCGCGACACCCTTGCGGGCAAGCGCGCGCACAAGACCTTCCTCCGTCCAACGCTCTGGAACCGAAAGCCAGGCGCAAAGCGACAGGGGGTGGCTGCCCGCGACGAACGGCGCCAGTACATCGGAGACGATCGCCTGCCGAGCTTCCGCTTCCGTTCGCTGGACGGCAATCAGGGCTTGCGCCGTTCCATCCAGCACCCAGCGTGACGCCATTTCGGCGACAACATTGGTAGCGCTCCATCCGGTAACACGCAGGATCGAGGCCGCGCGGATCGAATAGTGCGCCGGGACGACGAGATAGCCGATACGCAAGCCCGTCATGACCGATTTCGTGAAGCTGGTCACGAAGAAGCCGAGCTCGGGGATGAGATCCGCCATGGAGGGAAGGGGATCGCGCAGCATTGGCTTGTAGACCTCGTCCTCGATGACCAAGATGCCGTGCCGGCGGGCTATCTCGGCGATCGCGCGCCGGCGCTCGGCCCCCATGACGTGGCTGGTTGGATTGCCGAGCGAGGAGACGATGACCAGCGCCGAGACGTCGCCAATGGCGCAGGCGGCCTCGAAGGCGTCCGGCAGGATGCCTTCATGATCTGTCGGAAGGCCGCGCAGGGTGAAACCGAGAACATTGGCAAGGCCGATGATGCCGTGATCGGTCAGGTTTTCGGTCAGGACCACCTCACCCGGTCGAACGACCGAGGCGACGGCAAGGAAGAGGCCGTGCGCGGCGCCGTTCGTGATGAGGATGCGATCGGGATCGGCCTTCACCGACAGACCTGAGAGCCAGACCTGCGCTGCGGCCCGATGGGCATCGAGGCCGGCGATCGGCCGGCAGGGCCGCATGAAGCTGCTGTTGTCGCTTTCGGCAAGCGCCTGCATGAGCTCGCGGGCCGATCGCTCATGCGCCTCGGTGTAGACGGCCCGGATGATGGAGAGATCGGCGCTGCCGCTCGGGTCGCGATCGAGCATGAAGCTGTCAGCGCGTTCGGTGACGCGGCTGCGCACGAAGGTGCCGCGCCCGACCTCGCCGCGTAGATAGCCGCGGCGCTCCGCTTCCTTGTAGCTCAGGCTCACGGTCTGGACCGAAATTCCCAGAGCATGGGCGAGATCGCGATGCGTCGGCATCTGCGCGTGAACCGGCAGGATGCCATCATCGATGTCGGCGATGATCTTGTCGGTGAGCAGCTTGTGCTTGGTCACGCCCTTCCGGTGCTGAAGGACGGGTTTCCAGGCACCATTGTCCTGGTCTTTTGAATCATGACGATACATGGATTGGTCCGGTACAATTATGGAATCCATGTACACCATTCGGCACCGGATGGCGACGACCGAATGCGATGGCGCGGCCCATTGTCAACAACGGGCCGCGCCATCATCGCGTAGAACGGAGGGAATTACCCCGGCAAGGGCTGGATCAACGCTTCGAAAGCACGCTTTCGATCGCACCGGCAGCCGCCTTGACGACGGTATCAGCTTCCTCGCGCGTCAGGCAGAGCGGCGGTGCAAAGCCGAGGATGTCTCCTTGCGGCATGGCCCGACCGATGACGCCGCGCTCGAGTAGCGCAGCCGCCACCTGCGGGCCGATCTTCTGCGCGGGGTCGAAGAATTTGCGGTCGTCCTTGTCCTCGACGAATTCGATGGCTGCCATCAACCCATCGCCGCGGACCTCGCCGACATGCTTGTGGTGGCCGATGGCCTTGGCAAGTTCGGAGCGGAAATAGGCGCCGGTCTCGCTGGCGTTTTGGATGATGCCAAGTTCATCGACCAGTTCGAGATTGGCGATGCCGGCAGCCGCGCAGATCGGATGGGCGGAATAGGTCCAGCCGTGACCTATGGCACCAAGCTGGTCGGATCCTTGGACAAGCACCTGCCACATCTTGTCGGAGACGATGCTGCCCGAAAGCGGCGTATAGGCCGATGTCAGGCCCTTGGCGATGGTAATCAGGTCCGGCCTCATGCCGTAGTGATCGGAGCCGAACATCGTGCCCAAACGACCAAAGCCGGTGACGACCTCGTCGGCAATGAGCAGGATGTCGTATTTGTCGAGAACGGCCTGGATCTTCTGCCAGTAGGTCTTCGGCGGCGGAACGATGCCGCCGGTGCCGAGGATGGGTTCGCCGATGAAGGCTGCGACCGTCTCCGGACCTTCGGCGAGGATCATTTCTTCCAGTCTGTCGGCGCAATGTTGCGCGAACTGCTCCTCATCCATCGACCGGTCGGCCCGGTGGAAGAAGTAGGGGGCTTCGGTATGAAGAATGGGCGCGCGGGGCAGGTCGAAGGCCTTGTGGAAGAGTTCCAGTCCGGTGAGGCTTCCCGTCATGACGCCGGAACCATGATAGCCGCGCCAGCGCGAGATGATCTTCTTCTTCTCCGGACGGCCGAGAATATTGTTGTAGTACCAGATGAGTTTGATGTTGGTCTCGTTGGCATCGGAACCGGAAAGGCCGAAATAGACGCGGCTCATGCCTTCGGGCGCGCGGTCGATGATCATCTTCGAAAGCGTGATCGAGGCTTCCGTGCCGTGGCCGACATAGGCGTGGTAATAAGCGAGGTTCTTTGCCTGCTCGGCGATCGCATCGGCGATCTTCTGGCGGCCATAGCCGACATTGACGCAGTAAAGGCCGGCAAAGGCGTCCAGGCTCTTCTTGCCGTTGGTATCGGTGATGTAGACGCCTTCGGCGCCGGCGATGACGCGGGTCGGGGTTTCGCCGCGCGCATGCATTCCCATATGGGTCGAGGGGTGGAAGAAATGGTCCCGGTCCCAGGCGTTCAGTTCGTTGCGCTTGTCCAACATATTATGGTTCCTTCCTTTGTATTGGGGCGTCAGGCTGTCGTGTCGACGCAGAGATATTTGAGCTCGGTGAAGGCCTCGATGCCGTGGCGGGAGCCCTCGCGGCCGAGGCCGGATTGCTTCCAGCCGCCAAAGGGGATCGGCCCGCCGGTGATCTTCACGCGGTTGACGGCCACCATCCCGTATTCGAGCGCCCGCCCGAGGCGCATCTGCCGCGCGCCGTTCGCCGTCACGACATAGGCGACAAGGCCGTATTCGGTGTCGTTGGCACGAGCGATGACCTCGTCTTCGCTATCGAAAGCGGTCACGGCGGCGACAGGCCCGAATGTTTCTTCATGCATGATCAGGGCATCCGGCGCGGGATCGACGAGCAAGGTCGGCTGGAAGAAGAGCGGGCCGGCAGCGTGACGTTTTCCACCGGTCGCAAGCTTCGCGCCGCGCTTCAGCGCATCGGCAACATGCTCCTCGACCTTCGCGATGGCGCGTTCATGCATCAACGGCCCGATATCGACTGTGCCGTCCAATCCGTTTCCGACCTTGAGCGCTTCGATGCGCTTGCGGAATGCCGCAACGAAAGCTTCCATGATCGGACGCTGAACGAAGATGCGGTTGGTGGCCAGGCAATCCTGGCCGGAGGTCGCGAATTTGGCATTGACGGCGATATCGACGGCGCGATCGAGATCGGCATCGTCAAAGACGATCAACGGCGCATGACCGCCAAGCTCCATGACAAGCCGTTTCATGCTTGCGGCGCACTGGCCGGCGATCAATTTGCCGATGCCCGTCGAACCGGTGAAGCTCAATGCCCTGACCCGCGGATCATCACAGAAGGCGCCGACGATGGTTGCCGCATCGCCAGTCACGACGTTGAAGACGCCCGCCGGAAGGCCGGCGCGCTCGCCGAGTTCGGCAAGTGCCAGCGCCGACAGGGGTGTTTCGGACGATGGATGGGCAACGACGGTACAGCCGGCGGCAAGCGCTGCAGCGGCCTTGCGGGTGATCATGGCGGCGGGGAAGTTCCAGGGCGTGACAATCCCGACGACACCCAGGGCCTCCCTGCGAACGAACATTTCGGTGTCGGGCAGATGGCTGGTGACGCTTTCGACGTTGATGCGCTTGGCTTCCTCGGCATACCACTCGATGAAGCCTGCGGCATAGTCGATCTCGCCGCGGGATTCGGCCAAGGGCTTGCCCTGTTCCAGTGTCATGATGAGCGCCAGATCCTCGCGGGCCTCCAGCATGAGCTCATACCATTGGCGCAGGATCGCCGCGCGCTGCTGCGGCAGAAGTGAACGCCAGGCGGTAAAGGCAGCTGCCGCGGCGTCGATGGCGCAGACGGTTTCGTCTCTGCCCAGATCGGCAACCCAGGCAAGCGTCGCAGAGGACGCGGGATCAGTGACCTCGAAGCTTTGATTGGTGTTGCCGGCGACCCAGCGGCCAGCGACATAGGAGAGGTCTCGCAGCAGATGGCGGTCGTTCAACCGCGAAAGGGCTTCATGATAGGTGGCGCGGGCGTGGAGCGCGGTCATGGTCGGGTCTCTCTTTCCAGATGCCCGATGCTGCCACGGAACGCCGCGAGAGATTGTCCATTGCTGGCAGTTGGAAGAGAGAAAGGACCTAAAGTGAATGGTGTCGGTAGAGACTCTCTCTATTCGTCGCCAGGCGCATCCGGAGAAAGCAGGTCGATGACGGGAAGCACCGTCTCCTCCTTCACGGTCTTGGTCACGATATAGGTGAAATAGCGTTCGATGCCGAGGTCGCGACTGAGGAGGTCGTCGATCAGGCGCTGATAGGCATCGATATCGGCCGCCATGATCTTCAGGATGTAATCGACACCGCCGCCGACGGCCCAGCAGGCAACGATCTCCGGCGTTGCCGCAACCGCTCGCTCGAAGCGCTCGAAATCGGCCTGGCGATGATTGGCAAGCGTGACCTCGACCATGACGCTGGCGATCGGCGCGAGGCGACGCAATGCCAGATGTGCATGGTAACCCGTGATAATACCGGCCCTTTCCAGCTTTCGAAGGCGTAGCCAGCATGGTGTCGGCGACAATCCGACCTTGTCGGCCAGCGCGAGCTTGGTGATGCGGCCATCGCGCTGAATGGCATCCAGTATCCGTAGATCAATTGCATCAAGTTTCATGTCAAAGCTGCTTGTTATCACCTGTCGTTTCCAGACCAATGGCACTCGAAGCCAGGACTGACAAGCATGCCACACGGAATTTGCCACTGGCCCGGTGTTGCTGATCTCGAAATACGACCTGGTGTTTGCCGGATGCACCCGGCTCATCGCACAGCGGTCTTGGCTCTTTGGAAACGCGTCTGCAGGAAATACGGGTGACGCTCATAAGCGATGGTATCGGGTCAAGTGAAATATAATAGATATTTCTAATTTTGCGCTGCGACATCCATTTTGTCGCATTCATTGCGACGAAATCATTAATTTCTGAGAAATAGCTCCGACATTTTCTTGGTGATCAAAAGTTATACTGGTTTGCACGGCGATGCCTATACCTGGAGATACCGAATTTTAATCAAGAATATCTAGCATCACCCTGATACAAGCGGCCTGGATCGTTGTTTGCCGCTTGCGGAATATTATTTCTGTCAGAGGCACGCGGGGGGCGCGCCGCGCGATCGCAACGCCACCCAATAAGGTGGTGATATGATTCTGAAATCCGCAACTAGCCGCAATATCTTTTCCGTCGCCGCATGCGGCGTCATCGCAACGGTGGCCGCTTCCGCCATCCTGTTTGATTCAGCCTATACGACCGTTCGTCAATCGAGCCTCGACCAGATGCGCCAGATTGCCAGTACGACCGCGGCCGGATCGGAAAAGACCCTTGGTGCGGCGATTGCTGTCGTCAACTCCTTGGAGAGTGTCCTTGCAACCATGAAGGATGCCAGCGATGCGAACCGGGCAACCGCCGACGCGATCCTGAAGAATATGCTCGCGAGCAATTCGATGGCGCTTGGTGTCTGGACGGGCTGGGAGCCGAATGCCTTCGATGGAAAAGACAAGGATTTCGTCGGGAAAGAAGGCCATGATGCCACCGGCCGCTATATTCCCTACTGGGTTCGAAGCGGCGGACAGATCACCCATGTTCCTCTCGTCGACTATACCGTTTCCGGCGCTGGCGATTATTATCAGCTACCCTTCACCCAGCAAAAGACTGTTGTCATCGAGCCCTATTCGTACGCAATCGACGGCAAGCAAGTGTTGATGACCTCCATTGCCCAGCCGATCATGATCGGTGGAAAGCCTGTGGGCGTGGCCGGCCTGGACATGGCCCTCGACGATGCTCAGAAAGCGATTTCCGCCATACATCCAATGGGGACCGGCTTCATGAGTCTGGTGACTGCCGGGGGCGGCATGATTAGTCATCCCGATGCGGCGCTGATCGGAAAGAACATAAAGGACGGCGGCGCCGAGACGGCCGGCTGGGACCAGCTGATCGCCAATCCCGGTGCGGAGCGCGAAATCACCAGCCCTGACGGCGCCACCTATTTTGCTGTCGCAGAGCCGGTAAAGCTGACCGATGCCATATCGTGGTACGCGATCGTCGCGGTTCCGAAAGCTACGGTCTTCGCCCAGGTCAACACAATTGTCAGAAATGCCATAGCAGTGACGTCGATCGCCACTGTTCTCCTTGGCCTTGCCGGCTGGCTGATCGCCCGGCGCTTCGTTCGCCGTATCGAGAATGTCATTGGCGAGACCGATCGGATTGCCAACGGCGATTTGAACGTCGCGCTGAAGGATCGTGAGGCCCGCGACGAAATCGGCGACCTTTCCCGCTCATTGCACATCCTGCTGGAAAATAATCGCGAAAAGGTCCGGCTTGAAGGAGAGGCCGAAACCAGCCGCGCCGCGCAGCAGGCCGAGCAGGCGGAGCGCGCCCGCATCAGCGACGCCCAGGAAGCGGAAGTGAAATTCGCCGTCGGTGAGCTGGCTGCCGGTCTCGAGCAGCTTTCCGACGGAAACATGACTGCGCGGCTCGACCAGCCGTTCACCTCGGCCCTCGATGAAATTCGCGGCAATTTCAATGCCTCGGTCGAGAAGCTGCAGGCGGCCATGATCTCCTTCTCCGAAAACGCGTCGGTGATCCAGTGCGGATCGGAGGAGATCCGCACCGGTGCGGATGATCTGGCCAAGCGAACGGAGCAGCAGGCCGCTTCCGTCGAGGAGACCGCCGCCGCGCTTGAACAGATCACGACCTCCATCAAGGATTCCACCACGCGTGCCGAAGAGGTCGCAGCTCTGGTCGGCCGTACCAAGGATAATGCCGAGAGGTCGGGTCAGATCGTCCATAGCGCAGTCGAGGCCATGAACGGCATCGAGCAGTCTTCCCAGTCCATTTCCAACATCATTGGCGTCATCGACGACATTGCCTTCCAGACCAATCTCTTGGCGCTGAATGCCGGCGTCGAAGCTGCGCGTGCGGGCGAGGCCGGCAAGGGGTTTGCGGTCGTTGCTCAAGAGGTCAGGGAACTGGCGCAGCGTTCCGCCACCGCAGCAAAGGAAATCAAGGCCTTGATCCATTCATCGGGCGATCAGGTCAAAAGAGGCGTCAGCCTCGTCGGTCAGACAGGGGAGGCGCTTCGCGCGATTGTTCAGGAGGTGCAATCGATCGACAGCAATGTGCAGGCGATCGTGCAATCGGCAAGAGAGCAATCGACCGGGCTGCAGGAAATCAACACTGCCGTCAATCAGATGGACCAGGCAACGCAGAAAAACGCTGCAATGGTCGAGGAATCCAACGCTGCCACCCATACGCTGGCGAGCGAGGTTTCATCGCTGTCCGCGCGCCTTGCCCAGTTCAAATTGGACCATGCCGCAGGAAAGATAGTACAGCTGGCGGCTTCTCCACGGGAGAAAGCGGCAACGTCCGCCAAGGTACCTGCAACTCCCAACAAAGGCACGGAGCTTTCCGGCCAGAGAGCGTTGGGCGAAAGATTGCGCTCCGCTTTCGGTAAGACTTCACCAGCGGCAAGTCCGGTGTGGGAGGATTTCTAACGGCTTTACCTTCTTCGGAAAGGCGCTGTCCTATGAGCCGAACCCGTTGCATCGGCAATGCTTTGAGGCTCGTCCTTTTCAAGGGCAGGCGGACTATGCCGCCTTCCCCTGCGCTCGCTGCTCTTTGATCGAAGAAAAAACAAGGTTCGCGGTGAAGATCATTGGCATGGTGAGATCGTCGATCTTCTCGTGACCTATTCGATGATGTTCGGGATCGACCGTTCAATGCGAACGTCCAGGCGGATGACGCGCGTGCTGAGAATTTGAGATTCGCGCAAGGTTTCGAAAACAGGCAGGAAAACCGGACGAATGATCGTGAACCAAGACGCGACATCGTCGATGCCAGTACTGACGCTTGCGGTCCCACCGCTTTCATCCTTGCCAACGATCAGAAGATTGCCGGCCAGCGGCGAGGGGTGCCCCTTCAAATCCGCTACGCTGGAAAGCCCGTCGATAAGACTGTTATTGTCGGCATAGAGAAGATGAGAGTCCTCGATGCGGACGACGTCGACCCCACTGGATCCGACCAACTTGTGGATGTGTTCGATCCGGTTGCCGGCGGGAAGCATTACCGTCCGGATCGTTCCATCGGCTGTGCTCAAAAGATATGACTTGGCCTCAGGCAGGGGAGTTTCTTCCGCTTGCCGTTCGACGAGGCGCGGCTCCGGCGCGGGAACAAGGCGGAGTCCTGTTCGTGTTCTCCTATAGGACTCGTATGGGGTAAAATCATTCGCCATTCCCTTGCTACCTCGAGAATTAGCACTAGAAAATATTGTTCGCTATAGGCGCGAGCTTGTGCAACTTTTGCAAGCATCAAAATTCGTTCGGTGTGTTGCCTTTTCTTCAACGGCAGGGTGGCCCTTGGCGACCTTTGTCCGAATATGTCGAGCGGCGCCTGCTTCAGCGGCCTCCGGAATAATTTCGCAATATATGGACAATGTTGAGCGCCGGCGCCACGGCATGCTGCTCACGAAAATTGACATGAGCTTTGACAGCTCAGGCTAGAGAATAAAATGCGATTGATGCTACCTTTGATTGATAAAAGGTTGACGGAGACGAGATAGCGCCATGATGGATGGCATCGTCGAGCAAGGAGCATCTTGTCCAGGCAGAAGACTGACTACTCCAATGAATGCGCAGCTACCTTTCCGGCTCGAACTGCGATCTCATCGAGATATTCCTCAAAGTACCTGCGGGCGATGATGGATGTCATCGAAAGGCTGCGCCTGGGATCAACGATCAAGGAAAGTACCATTGGCGGCAAGCCGCTGTCGGCTATGCGAGAATAGTGTAATCCGTCCTCATGCGGGAGGACCATGCCGGAAGCGATCGCCGTAACCCCGTAACCACAGCCCTCGCGGACCATGGAACGCATGAGCGACAAGCTGTTGGTCGTCAAGACAGGCTGAAAACGGATGTCGACGCGCGCCGCGGCAATGTCGACGACATCCCGTAGATGACTGCTGGTGTCGGGAACGATCGTCGGCTTCTTGAAGAATTCGCCTATGGAGATGCTGTCCGGTTGCTCGATGCCGGAATCTGCGGGCAGCATGGCGATGAGATGAAAGTCGGCGGAGCGCGTAACAATGACTCCCGGTAAGGGCAGGGGGCTGAAGGTCAGTCCGAAGTCTGCGCCTCCGTCCCTGACCAGTTGTCGCACGCGATCGGAATCCTCCACTGCGATCGCATTGCGGATACGAGGATGATCCTTCGTGAACCGCGCAATCACTGCGGGCAGAAAATCGGGCACGGTTTCTTGGGAGACTGCTATTTTCACCTCGCCGCGGCGCAGTCCCTTCAGTTCCTCGATTTCGGATTTGATGCGGGAAAGATCTTTATTCCATTCCCTATAGCCGTTGACGAGCAATTCGCCCGCCGATGTCAGCCGCATGCCGCGCGGCATGCGCTCGAACAAGGCAACACCGAATTCCTCCTCGGCGCTGATGAGCTGCTTGTTGATCGCTGAAGCCGACACATTCAGCTTTTCCGCGGCTTTTCTGATCGAGCCATGGTTGGCGATCTCGTCGAGGTAGTGCGCGAAGCGAGAAAACAGGAGTCTGCTCATTCGGAAGGTATACCTCGTTGAAGAAAAGGAAACACACCGGACGAATTTTGTTGGTTGTAAAAATTGTGTGATCTGGTGTCTATTAAGACAATAATTTGAATGCAATCAATGGTGCCAAGAAGGCCGCAAGCATGTATCTGGAGACCCCGCAAACGCATCAGGTACAGGTTGCCGGCGAGAATTTCAGCCTGCCGATCGTCCGGCTGAGCGATCGGCGGGCAATCGCATTGCTGATGGTAATCGACATGGGCATCCGCTTCGGAGATCTCGTCGGCGACGCTCTTGCCCATCATTTTGCGCAGTTGCGGCCCGACATCGTCGTCGGCAGTGCTACTTTGGGCGTCCCTGTCGCCATCGAAGTCTCGCGGCGCCTTGGTATCGATCAATACGTAATCCTGCAGAAATCACCCAAATTTCACCTTGCGGACGCCTTGGTCGAAGATGTTCGTTCCATCACGACCGCAATGCCACAGCGTCTTCTGCTGGATCGCCGCTCGATAAAGCTGCTTCAAGGCAGACGCGTTCTTGTTGTCGATGATGTCATCGCGACCGGTTCCAGCATGGCGGCGGCAATCAGGCTCGTGCGTCGGGCCGGCGCAAACATAATTGGTGCAGGCGCCATTCTGACCGAAGGTCATTCTTGGCGGAACCTACTCGGAGAGGATGCCAGGCTGGTGACCAGTCTGAGCCACATTCCGCAGTTCGATATTGTCGACGGAGTGGCGACGCCGGATGCCGCGACCGAAAAGGATGCTTGGACGGAAGATCGCGCTTCGGTCAACAAGCCCATCGGTCAGATCCCGCGGAGACGTTCCGTCGCCCAGAAAGACGTTGCGCGAATATAAGCATGGCGCCAGCGATTTGCTGAGCTATCTTTCCCGTACCCGTTGGGTGTCATGCGCATGATTGGATTGGCCTGTCGATACTGCGTTTGCTAGATCAAAATCCCTATGCAATCATGGGTGGTTTTTGTGATTTGAATTTCCTATACGTCGTTTGAATCTTGGAGAGAACTTCCGTGAGCGGGCAATCCATCGCTATTGCAATTCCGATCTGTGCGTTCGCTGGCCTTGTCTCCATCGCCCCCGTGAGTTTTTAGGGGCGCTAAAGCGGCGGCCTGTAAGGGATCCCGAGGATCGGTAGACTGTGATGTCCTGGCATCCGTTCGTGATGGATGGAATTCGGGATTTGAGTAACCGGATGCGTCAATAAAAGAGTGCGAACTGCGCCTGAATGATCGCGGAGAGCCGTTCCAATGGGTTTTCCGAGAATTTCTGGAAATTACTTTTTAAAGGGACCAAGATCATGCAACCAGCGACCGTGCCGCAAACCGACGGCAATACACTTTTTCCCATCGTACTCTCGATCGTGGCTGCTGCTGCGACTGGCGTGCTTTGGGCTTATGCCAATCCAATCCAGCTCGTGCCCGGCGTCATTCAGTGGCGCATTTTCGCCTTCCTGCCATCGGTGATCGGCATTCTGCTCGGCTGGCGCAGCGGCTTCATCTGCGGCTATCTCGGCACCATCGTCTGGTCGCTTCTGGCCGGCACCTTCATACCTGCGCATTCGCTTCTCGTCGATGGCATCATGGTCGGCCTGACCGGCCTTGTGCCTGGGCTCCTCTTCGATCCGGCCAAGACGGTCTTCGATCGCGCCGCGCTGATCAAGATTGCCGTGGTCTGCCTTGTCATCGGGCTGATTATGGTGGCGGCAGTGTCCGCAAGCCTTGCCTATCTCGGTATTTTCCCGTTCTGGTGGGGTTTTGGCTATCTCGGCCTGTCCGACATCGTTCCGATGGTCGTCGGCACGCCGCTTCTGATCATTCCGGCCCTGAAAATTCTGAAGAGTGCCCATCCCTCCGGTTTCAAGCGCTTCTGAACCCAATCTGGATCAACAAGTGCTCAATATTGCCAATCTGACGATCGGTTTCGGTGGCGCCGCGCCGGTGCTTGCCGAAACCAATTGTATGCTTGACGAGGGGCAACGGCTTCTCGTCTGTGGTGAAGCCGGCAGCGGCAAGTCGACGTTGCTCGGCGTTGCCGCGGGCCTGATCCCGCGCCTTATTCCAGTTGCCGAATTCTCCGGGCAGGTGGAGCTTGATGGTCGTCCGTTGCTTTCCTTCACAAAGAAGGAGCTGTTCGGCACGATCGGCTTCGTGTCGCAAAACAGCGAAGACCAGCTTTGGGATATCTGCGTCGAGGATGTCATCGCCTTTCCGCTGGAAAACAAAGGCGTCGAGCGAAACGCGATCCGAGATCGGCTGACCGAACTGATGACCGAATTCGAGCTGCAGGCATTGAGCGGCCGTCGGGTTCTGACCCTTTCGGGGGGTGAACGGCGAATGGTCACCATAGCTGCAGCAATCGTCTCGAGCCCATCGATTCTGGTGCTTGACGAACCTACGACCGGGCTTGATCCGGCCGCCCGCGTGCGGCTGTCCAACATTCTGCGGAAAGTGCTGGACAGCACCCCGACGCTGCTGATCTCGGAGCAGGACCCTTTAGCACTTTGCTCCGTAATAGACAGCATTGCTTTGTTGCATGGCGGCGGTGTCTCTCCAAGCATGGCGCCGGAGGCGGTGCTCAGGCAGGATGCCGCCTGGATTGAAGCCGGCATTTTGCCGCCGATGCGCGTCCGGCCGGCGCGTAAGACCGTCGAGCCGGGCCGTCCGCTGTTGACCGTTTCAGGATTGGCGAGCCAGCTTTCCCGCTCGCGCGGAAACCCGGTGCTGAAGGACGTCAGTTTCGATATCCGGGCTGGAGAAGTGCTGGCGCTTATCGGCCGCAACGGCGCCGGCAAGACAACGCTGTTCAAATCGATCCTCGGGCTCGTGAAAACCACCTCGGGCTCCATCCTTCTCGACGGGACAAAGGCCGACGACTGGTCTGTTGCGGCGCGGGCGCGCAAGATCGCCTATATTCCTCAAAACATGCGCCATATCCTGTTCAACATGACCGTACTCGGTGAGGTGATTTTTGCGATTACGGCATCGAGCGCATCGTCGAACGACCCGGCCGTCCTTGCGCGCGCCACGGCGGCGCTGGAGCGATACGCACTCTCCGACCTGGCGGAAGCCAATCCGTTTGCTCTTTCGGCCCGTCAGCAGGCCTTGCTGGGGCTCGCCTGCGCCGACGCGACCGGCGCGCTTGTTGCCATCATCGACGAGCCGCTATTGAGCAGAGACATCAAAGGCCGGCAAATGCTGGAACTTTTCATCTCGTCAATGCAGTCTTCGGGGCGGGCGGTCATGCTGATCTCGCACGATCTGGAATTGGTCGACGATCTGGCCACCCGCCTGATGATCCTCGATAATGGCACGATCGCGTTCGAGGGGGTGCCCGAAGACGGTTGGGAAAGCGGCAGCTTCCATTCTCTCGGTTGGCAAGCACCCTACGATATGACAGCCTGGAGCATGGCATGACGCGGCTTCATGAGCTCAATTTCTTTATCAAGCTCGGAATTGCCTTCATCATCATGCTGGCCGCCTGGCTCGCCCCGGACTGGCGGTTCGGAGTGCCCCTTGCGCTTATCTGCCTGGCCCTTCTCTGGGGCTTGAAGGTCCCCGGTCTCCACGGTTACGTCAACGGCGCCACACTCCTGACCGGCATGGTCATGGTGAGCTGGATGATAAATCTCTGGCTGCAGGGTCTTTCGACACCGGAGGCCTTGTCGGTTGCGGCGGCGATGGCCGCCAGGCTGGTGACGACGACGGCCGCCTTCTATTTCGTCATGGAAACAAGCTCGCCGGGTGAGATATTGGCGGCGGCAAGCGCTGCGCGGCTGCCGTCCATTGCCACGCTTGTTCTGTCGCTGACCTTCGGCGTCATTCCGATGCTGCGCGATGATTTCGAGCGCATTGCGGACGCCCAGCGTTCTCGCGGCATGGAGATCGATGATGTCAGTCTGCCGACCAAACTGCGCTTTGCACTGGCACGCGGCATTCCGTTGCTCGTCCAGGCGATCCGCATGGCGCATGCCATCTCGTTTTCCCTCACCCTTTACGGATATGATCTGAAACACAAGCGAACAACCTGGCGAGAAGTCGGCCTGATGGTCGAGCAGCGCCTCAGCATGAAGGAAAAGACCCATGACCTCTGAGACCGCAGACCCGAGAACCGGGCAGAACTGGACGGTCGATGTTGCCGGCTATGCCGTTGATCTGCCGATCGTGGCGATTAAGCCGGATTTTGCCATTTCCCTCATGATGGTCATCGATCTCGGCGTGAAATTCGGCGAGCATGTCGGCATCAAGCTTGCCGCCAAATTCGCATCGCTCAAGCCCGACATCGTGGTCGGCACGGCGACACTTGGTATTCCCGTCGCCATTGAAGTGACACGGGCGCTCGGCCTCGACAACTATGTCGTCCTGCAGAAGTCGCCGAAGATCCATTTGGCAAATGCGCTGGAACAACGCATCTCCTCCATCACCTCCAAGGGCGAACAGCGCCTGCTGCTGGACCGTGCCGCGATCCCCCTTCTCAAGGGCAAGCGCGTGCTTGTCGTCGACGACGTGGTTGCCTCGGGGTCGAGCCTCAAGGGCTCGCTGGAACTGGTGCGCAAGGCGGGAGCTGAAGTTGTCGGCATTGGCGTTATCCTGACCGAAGCTCGCGATTGGCAGGAGACGCTGGGATCCGATTGCAACCTCATTCAGGGCCTCGCTCATATTCCTCAATTCTCCAAGGCCGGCAATTCGCCTTGGGAGCCAATTCCCGGCACCTGAGGTCGTTACTGTAATTCAAATGGGCATTTTGGCTTCGCCGCATTGGCGGTCGGATAGCCGGTGGCAGGGCAGCAGGTCTTTCTACCATTTTGTTGGGGTCGGAACGCCCGGATGGCAGCCATGCGGTCCTCAGGCTTTCCGAAATTCCGGCAATCATACTAGAGGAAACCCGCGCATAGCGCGTTGCGCACCCGCTACCCTTTTGTGAGAAAAGACAGACCTGCAATAGCGCTCTATTGCTTCCGGACCCTGCAGATGACGGTGCCGTCACCCGTTCGCGCCTTCTTGTTAGGGTCGATACATGTCAAGGCATTGGGTTCACAATCCTCGCGGAACTCATACAGCCCATTGGGACCCATAGCCTCCAGGTTAGGCCCCTGCGACGGGCAATCCACGGCCTCGGTTCCGCGTTGCTCGCATGCGGAAAGCGTAAGGCCGATCAAGAGGAGAGCAAGAAACTTGTGCATCATCTGTCTTCGATTACAGGATCATATGATGAATGCAAACCCACTAGCATCATGGACTATATAGAAACTGGGTGAGCGGCCATACATCAACCAATCCAAGAAGGTTTTCCTTCCGAATTCCGCTGTACCAAAGGGCCATGACCACGAAAATCGCAATCATGATCCTGATGGGAACCGGACTGCGATCTGTTTCCGAAGTCGATTTTGCGGAGTGATTGGAGCGATCGGCTATCGGCCATGTCCGCCTTAAAGGAAACTCGCCTCGAACAGTTCGCGTGTATAGGCGTCATGTGTCGTGCCGGCCTGCAAGTCCGCCTTGGTCAGCTCATCCACGAAGGTGCCGGCCTTCATGATCAGCACCCGGTCACACATATGGGCGATGACGGCCAGATCGTGGCTGACGAGGACATAGGTCAGGGAACGCTCGTCACGCTGGTCGGCCAGAAGATTGAGGATTTCGGCCTGGATCGACACGTCGAGCGCCGAAGTCGGCTCGTCAAGCAGCAGGATCGGCGGTGAGAGGATCAAGGCCCGGGCGATCGCGACGCGCTGACGCTGTCCGCCGGAAAGTTCGTGCGGATAGCGGTTGGCGAAGGCCGGCGGCAGGCCGACCTGGCGCAATGCCTTTTCGACCTTCACCCAGACATCGTCGTGCCCCATGGCCCGCAGCGGTTCGGCGAGCGCCGTGCCGATACGATGACGGGGATGCAGCGAGCCGTAGGGGTCCTGAAACACCATCTGGGCCTGCCGCAGTTCATCCCGCGTGCGGGTCTTGCCGACAGCCTTGCCGGCAAGGCCGATATCGCCCGACCATCCCTTTTCCATGCCGGCGAGGCAACGCAGCACGGTCGACTTGCCGCATCCCGACTCGCCGACGATACCGAGCGTCTCTCCCTTGCCGACATCGAAGCTTACCCCTCTGACGACATGGTTTTTCGTTTTGCCGGAGGTGAAGACGACATCAAGATCGCGAACGCTAATCATCGGCTGGTCTCCAGATCAAGCTTTTCCCTGTCGAGCACCGCCAGGCGGCGCACCGGCTTGTGCGGGTCCGGCAATGCGGACATCAGTCCGCGCGTGTATGGATGCTGGGCATCTTCCAGACGCGTCAGCGTCTCCACGATGCGGCCGGAATACATGACGATGATGCGCTCGCAGAAGGCCGCGACCATGCGGATATCGTGGCTGATGAGCAGCAGTCCGGAATTGTTCTCGCGCACCAGCTCGTCGAGCAGAGTGAGCACGTCCTTGCGCACGCTGACATCGAGTGCGGACGTCGGCTCGTCGGCTATGACAAGCTTCGGTTTTGCCAAGAGCATCATCGCGATCATGACGCGCTGACCCATGCCGCCCGAGATCTGATGCGGGTAGAGCGCCATCACGCGCTCCGGATCGTTGATACGGACGCGCTCGAGCATGGCGCGCGCAGCATCGCGCGCTTTGCCGCCACGCAAACCCAAATGCAGTCGCGCCGCCTCAGCGATCTGCTTGCCGACGGTCAGCACCGGATTGAGGGAATAGCGCGGATCCTGCATGATCAAAGCAATATCCTTGCCGCGCAGGGCGCCCATCTGTCGCTCCGACCTGTCGAGCAGGGAGACGCCGTCGAGCGCCATGCGTTCGGCCGTGATGCTTGCGCTCGGCGGCAGCAGACGCATGACCGCGCGCCCTGTCGTCGATTTGCCGGAGCCGGATTCGCCGACGATCCCGACGCGCTCGCGTCCGACATCGAAACTGACATCGGAGACCGCCGCCAGGGAGTTGCGGCCAAAGCGGACGTTCAGGCCTCGAACGGAGAGGATGGGATGGGGATCACGATCTTGCATGGCGGGGATCCAGAATATCGCGCAGTGTGTCGCCGACGATGTTGAAGGCCAGACTTGCCAGAAGGATCGCTATGCCGGGCATGACGGCGACCCACCAGAAATCGAGCATGTATTTGCGGCCGTTGGAAATCATCGCGCCCCATTCCGGCGCTGGCGGCTGGGCGCCTAGCCCAAGGAAACCAAGGGACGCCGCCGTCAGGATGATGCCTGCCATGTTGAGCGTCAGGCGCACGATAACCGAGGGGACGCACATCGGCGCGATGTAGAAGAACAGGATACGCAGCCTGGAGGCACCATAGAGCCGGGCAGCGGCGACATAGTCGGTGTTCCGGACGACGAGCGCCTCGGCGCGTGCCAGTCTTGCAATCGGTGGCCAGGCTGTCAGCGAGATGGCGATGATCGCTGTCGTCAGGCCAGCGCCGAGCGCCGCGGCAAAGGCCAGTGCCAGGATCAGCGACGGAAAGGAGAGCACGATATCGGTGGCGCGCATCAGGAGTGCGTCGATACGACCGCCGAAAAAGCCGGCAACCACGCCGATCAGAAGACCGATCGGGCCGACGATCACCGAAATCGACAGCACCGTCTGGATGGTGATGCGTGTGCCGAAGATCAGGCGGCTTAGGATATCGCGGCCGAATTCGTCGGTTCCGGCCAGATGCGCAAGGCTTGGCGGCTTCAACGCGTCCGAAAGCACCTGCACGTTCGGATCATAGGGCGCCAGAAGCGGCGCGAAGATCGCGATCAGGCATAGCAGGGCGAGGATGATGAAGCCTGTGAGGCCAAGCGGCTCGTGGGCAAGCTTGCTGCCGGCACTTTTCAGTGAGCCCGTCATGCGGCTCATGATATTCGGCGGACGGACGGTTACGTCCGCATGAATCGCATCGCTCATCGGGCGGCCTCCCTGGTGCGCGGATCGAAGACCGCATAGGCGATATCCGCTAGGAAATTCAAAAGCATAAAGAAGAATCCGACAATGATGGTTGCCGCAAGAATGGCATTCATGTCGCCGATCATCAGGGCGTTCGTCATGTATTGGCCAATGCCCGGCCAGGAGAAGACGATTTCGGTCACCACCGCGCCCTCAAGCAGCCCCCCATAGGAGATGGCGAGAATGGTGATGAGCTGCACGGCGATGTTCGGAAGAACATGGCCGATGATGGTTCGCGCTGGACCGACGCCCTTGGCGCGGGCGGCAATCACATAGTCCTGGCTGAGCTGCTCCAGGGTGAAACTGCGGGTCATGCGGGTGATATAGGCAACGGCCGCATAGGCGAGAATGAAGGCCGGCAGGATGATGTGGCTCAGCGCATTCCAGAAAATGTCCGTCTCGCCCTGCAGGAGACTGTCCACCAGCAGAAGACCGGTTTGCGGCGTGACGATACCCTCATAATAGACATCGACCCGGCCTGGGCCGCCGACCCAGTTCAGGCTCGCATAGAAGACGACAAGCCCGACGATCCCGAACCAGAAGACCGGAATGGAATGGCCGACGAGAGAGACGACGCGCGCGATCTTGTCGATCAGCCGGTCACGGAACAGTGCTGCCACCAGACCGAGCGGCACGCCGACGAAGGTCGAGATGATGACGGCAAGCGTCGCAAGCTCGAACGTCGCCGGAAAGGCCTGGGCAAGATCGGCGGAGACGGGATTTCCCGTCAGGATCGCCGTGCCGAAATCGCCATGGGCAAGACCCTTCAGATAGATGAAGAACTGTTCGTAAACGGGAAGATCCAGTCCGAGCCGCTGGCGCATTGCCGCATAGGCGGCGGGATCGGCCAGCTCGCCGACGATCGCACCCACCGGATCGGCCGGCAGGACGCGGCCGATCACGAAGGTGACCAACAGGAGGATGAACAGGCTGACGATCAGATGCGCGATGCGTCGGCCGAATTCGGCTACGGATAGTTCCTTCATGATCGGCTGCCTTCGATTGCTTATTCGGCGTCGGCCTTGGTCACGTTTTCAAGGCGGGTCATCTGGTTGGGATGCCCGAGATAGCCTTTGACCCTGGCGGAGAGAACAAGGGGTTCGAACCGTTCGAAAAGCGGCAGGAGCGCCGGTTTCAGATCAACGAACATCTGCTGCATCTGGGTATAGAGTTCGGCCCGCTTCTTGGCATCGGGCTCTACCGAGGTCTTTTCCGCAAGTGCCGTCAATCCGGGGATATCCCAGGCCGAACGCCAGGCGAAGTTGCCGGCATTGTTGGCCTCGAGCCGGTTGTCGGGATTGTTGGCAAAATCATCCATGGAGCCAAGAACGTTCGGCATCAGCGCGCTCGTCTGCGGCAGCAGCAGGTCGAAGTTGCGCGCGCGGTGGGCGGCAATGATCTCTGAACCATTGCCCTGCTGTATCTCGACCTTGATGCCGATCTGGCCGAGGGAGGCCTGAATGGCGGTTGCCAGATCGATGCGCGGCGTCTGCGAGATCGTCTTCAGCGTCAGCGAGAAGCCGTCCTTGAAGCCTGCGTCCGTGAGCAATTGCTTTGCCTTGGCAACATCGAGATGCCAGTCCGGATTCGGCAGTGCGTATTCGAAGTTTTCCGGAACGGGGACGTTTCGTGCCCGGCCGTAAGGACCCATGATGGTCTTCTCAATACCCTTGTAGTCAATGCCGTAGGCGATGGCTTCACGAACCTTCGGGTTGGCGAGATATTGATTGCCCGCATTCATCGCCAGCACATAGAAGCCACCCGTCGGCACGCGCTGGATGACGAAATTGCCCTTGGTCTCGAAGGTTTCGAGATCGGACTTGGACAATGCATTGCCGATATCGATATCGCCGCGGTCAAGCATCAGCCGCTCGACCTGGCTTTCCGGTACATGGCGGATGATGACGCGCCGCATTTTCGGTGCGCCGCCGACATAGGCCTTGTTGGCATCCAGAATGACGATCTCGTTTGGGGTCCATTTGTTCAGCGTGAACGGCCCGGAGCCTGCCGAATGGGTACGCAGCCAGGCGTTTCCGGAATCGTCGTTTGCAATATGCTTCTGCACCTCGACACTATCGACAACGCTCGAAACGCCGAGCGCCAGCCGATAAAGCAGCCCTTCGGCCGTCACCTTGTCCGTCAGATCGATGCGCACCGTCTTGGCGTCGACCGCATGGATCTGATTGGCGACGGTTTCCGTGGAATAGCCGATGCGCTTGAAATAGGAGGAACCAGACTGGTTGAGCTTCATCAGCCGGGTCAGTGAGAAGACGACATCGTTGGCGGTGACCGGGTTGCCGGAGGCGAAAGTGGCTTCCCGCAATTTCAGCGTCAGCGACTTGCCGTCATCCGTCCAGCTTTCTGCCAGCTGCGGTACGATCTTGCCATCCGCGGTCGTTGCGACAAGTCGATCGTAGAGATTGGCAAGGATTTCGAGCGCCTTGGGTTCAGTGGCCTGCTGCGGGTCGAGGGACAGCACCTGCGCGAGCGAGGTGCCGATTACCAATTGATCTTTGGGCGTAGCCGCCTGAAGCTGCGGCGCAGCCAGTGTCAGCATGCCGATTGTAGCGCCCACAAACATGGCCTTCGAAAAGTGCTTCATTATGCTTCCTCCCTCGAATAGTATATAATACGTATGATGTTATCCGCATGTCATATTATGATTTACCGAAGATCGGCATGGTTTGCAAGGCCATGCCGATGGCTTGATGAAAATGAACGGGGGACCAAGAATGGCGACAAATGCCCGGGCGAGGCAAAGGCTGGCACAAAGGGTCATCGATGAACTGCGTATGCAGATCGAAACTGGCAAGCTTCAGGCGGGCGACCAGCTTCCGACGGAGCCGCAGCTCGAAGCGGCCTTCGATGTCAGCCGGACTGTGGTGCGCGAGGCGATCGCGGACCTTCGTGCTGCAGGCCTTGTCCAGCCCGTTCAAGGCAAGGGCGTATTCGTTTCCCAAACGTCGGCACGATCCGGTCTGCTATTGACGCCCATCGAGGTCAAAAGCATCCCCGAGACACTGGAATTGCTCGAATTCCGCATGGCTGCGGAAGGCGAGGCGGCTGCAATCGCCGCCTATCGCCGGACGGCCGAACAGGAGGCGGCAATTGCTGCCGCCAACCGCAAGATGGCATTGCTGATCGAGCAGGGACTATCGACCGTCGAAGCGGATTATGAATTCCACATGGCGATCGCGGCGGCCACGAACAACCGCTTCTATGTCGATGTACTCCGGCATTTCGGCGCCCGAACCATCCCGCGCGGACAGTTTCCGACATTGCCTGAAGCGAATGATCGCGCCTATCTGGAGAAGGTGCATGCCGAGCATGCGGAAATTCTGGCTGCGATCGCGGACCAGGACCCGGAGCGAGCGCGCCAGGCGATGCGGGCACATATGCTGGCGAGCCAGCGCCGTTATCGCATGCTCGCGGAGCAGCAATAGTTCTCGACACTTCATAAAATTCATATTATGTCATATGATATAGATCAATCTCATGGGAGAGACGCTCGGTGTATGTAGGAACGCAGGTCGAGGCGCGCGACGACGACGATTATCGCGTTTTCGCGCAATTGGGGCTGAAGCATATATGTGCGGACCCGCCGGGAAAACCGGAGAGCTGGACGCTGTCCGATCTTGAGCGCCTCCGCGACAAGGTCGAGAGTTTCGGGCTGATTCTGGATATGATCCAGCTTCCCTTGCCGTCTCAGCCGATCGAAAAGGCATCCTATCCTGATATTCTGCTTGCCGGACCGGATCGTGATCGCCAGATCGATGCGGTTTGCAAGCTCATCGAAGATGTGGCGGCTGTCGGCATTCCCGCAGCAAAATACAATCTCAACCTCATCGGCATTCCGCGCACGCCGGAAGAACGAGGACGCGGCGGTTCGATGAATGCGAGCTTCCGCTGGGATAAGGCGGACCACCAGGCGGCCCCTGGCCTCGCCGGCGTCTTGTCGGAAGATGAGAACTGGGAGCGGATCGACTATTTCCTGGAGCGCGTCGTGCCCGTGGCGGAGAGCAATCGCGTCCGTCTCGCCTGCCATCCGCACGATCCCTATACGCCGCCGGGTTATCGCGGTGTCACGCGCGTGCTCGGCTCCGTCGAAGGCCTGAAGAAATTCGTGCTGATGCGCGAAAGCCCCTATCACGGGCTAAACTTCTGCCAGGGATCGGTCGGCGAGATGCTAGACAATCCGCGTGAGGAAATCGACGACATCATCCGTTGGTTCGGCACGCGCGGTAAGCTTTTCAACGTCCATTTCCGCAACATTCGCGGCGGCAAGCTCTCCTTCATGGAGACTTTCCCGGACGAGGGCGACATGGATATGGTCCGTTCCGTGAAGGTCTACAAGGAAGTCGGCTATCAATACATGCTGATGCCCGATCATGTGCCGACCATCAGCGGCCGGGACCCGACCGGCGTCGCCTTCGCCTTCTGCTATGGCTACATCGCGGCCCTCGTTCAGTCGCTCGAAGGCGCCTGAGACCCATTGCCCATACCAATCGATAATAGGATTCCAAGATGAACCCGATTGAACTCAAAAAGATGGTTGGCAGCGGTCTGCTGTCCTTTCCCGTCACCCATTTCGATAGCGACCTCAAATTCGATGAGGCGAAGTACCGCCGCCATGTTGAATGGCTGGCAGGCTATGATGCTGCCGCCCTTTTTGCTGCCGGCGGAACGGGTGAATTCTTCTCCCTCAATCCCGTCGAAATTCCGCAGGTCGTTCGTGCCGCAAAGGCATCTGCGGGCAATACGCCGATCATCTCAGGAACGGGCTATGGCACGTCGCTCGCCATCGAGATCGCCAAGGCGGCCGAGAAGGCCGGGGCCGACGGTCTGCTGCTCTTGCCGCCTTATCTCATGTTTGCCGAACAGGCCGGTCTGATCGCTCATGTCAAGGCGGTCTGCCAATCCGTCGGGATCGGTGTCATTGTCTACAACCGCGACAATGCGGTGCTCAGTGCAGACAGCATAGCGCGGCTCGCCGACGAATGCCCGAATCTGATCGGCTACAAGGACGGCGTCGGTGAAGTCGACAAGGTAATTGAGATCACCACCAAGCTCCAGGATCGCCTGGTCTATGTCGGCGGCATGCCCACGCATGAAGTCTATGCCCAGGCCTATTTCGCGGCTGGCGTCACGACCTATTCCTCCGCCGTCTTCAATTTCATTCCCGCGCTTGCCCAGCGTTTCTATAGCGCGTTGCGGAGCGGCGATCAGGCAACCGTCGATGAAATCCTCACGGGCTTCTTCTTCCCGTTCGTCGCCCTGCGCAATCGGAAGAAGGGCTATGCGGTCTCGATCATCAAGGCCGGCTTACATGTTCTCGGTAAAGATCCCGGCCCGGTGCGTCCACCGCTGACCGATTTGACCCCGGAGGAGCTGGCAGCACTCGCCAAGATCATCGAGACGGCCAAGGCCGCGTAAAGCGGTAGCCAAACGGATGCAAATGATCGTCGGCAATGCCGACGATCGCTCTTTTGTGGGAGGAGGACACTCGTGGTTAGATTACCATCTGGAATTTTTGGCTCGGTCATCGCCGTCTCGGCAATGCTTGCCGCGGCGGACGTCGCGTTTGCCAGGACATTCGTCTATGTCTCCGCGGCGACGGACGGAAAGATCGACAGCTACAGCATGGACGAGAAGGCCGGCACCCTGACGCCAGCGGCG
Source organism: Rhizobium sp. ZPR4 (assembly GCF_040215725.1). Lineage (NCBI taxonomy): Bacteria > Pseudomonadati > Pseudomonadota > Alphaproteobacteria > Hyphomicrobiales > Rhizobiaceae > Rhizobium > Rhizobium sp. ZPR4. The sequence continues at coordinate 182,467 of NZ_CP157969.1, read as the reverse complement.
ACCTTCGATGCGGGCAAGATGGTCATGCCGATGACCGTCGGCCCCGACAAGAAGCATCTTTATGTCGTCGTGCGCTCGCAGCCTTACCGGGTGCTAACGCTATCGATCGATCCTGCAACAGGAAATCTGACACAGGGTGCGGTCGCGGCCTTGCCCGACAGCATGCCCTATGTATCGACGGATCCCTCCGGACGCCTGCTTTTTACCTCCTCCTATGGCGGAAACAAGATCGCGGTCCTGCCGATCGATCCGGATGGCCGCGTGACGGACGGCACTCGCCAGATGATCCTGACCGGCCGCAATGCTCATTCGGTCGTCAGCGACCCCACAGGCAAATATGTCTTTGCGACCAATCTCGGCTCCGACGTCGTGCTGCAGTTCGTGCTCAATCCGCAGACCGGCATGCTGGAGCCGAACAATCCGCCTGAGATTGCCACCAAACCCGGCTTCGGGCCGCGCCATATCATTTTCTCTCCGGACGGCAAATCGGTCTATGTCGTCACCGAACTGACCGGCCACGTCATTCACTACAGCCTCGATCCGGCGAAGGGGGTACTCACCGAAATCGAAAGCGTCGCATCCGTTCCGGACGATGCCGGGCTGTCTCCGGGCATTGCCCCGCCGCCTCCGCCGCCGTTCAACGCCACGACGCCGGCAGCCGTACCTGTCGATGACGGCAAGCCGAAGGTCTGGGCCGCCGACATCGGCATCGCCCCGAACGGCAAATTCCTCTATACGACGGAGCGAACCACCAGCAAGATCGCGCTCTTCCATGTCGGGGACGGAAGCGGAAACCTCACCTATGTCACCAATTATCCGACCGAGAAACAGCCGCGCGGTATCCGCATCGATCCGTCGGGCCGCTTCCTGATCGCGACCGGGGAGAAATCCGACAAGATCACCGTCTATGCTATCGACCAGGCGAACGGCGCGCTCACGCCGATCGATCGTTATCCTGTCGACGCCGGCGCGAACTGGATCGAGATCGTCACTCTTCCTTGAAAAGAAACAAGGATCACAGCCATTCCGCCTTTGTATGCGGGATGGCTGTCGCTATAAATTCGGGTCGTCCGGTAAAGCTAACCCGCCCGACTCCCAGATGATTGTCTTCTCGCCATGTCTCATGTGCTCCTGTTTCGTTCGGCAGACCACTTCCGGGCGGATTTGCGCCAACCTCGGTCAGTCGCAGTCATGGCGAAAAGCCGTTTTTGACATTCCCGGCTGTCGGAATCGATTGTTACTCTATCGCATCGGCGGTCGTTGCCGACTTCGGAAGAAGTTCGCGCTGAAACGGATCTCGATGTTTATCGTCCGTCCAAGTGGATCAGTTCGGAGACGACCGTCCACAAGTGATAAAGAGAACTTGCAGGTATAGAGGTTGCGATCGAGCGCCCGCTAAGGTCAAAGCAGTCGCGCCAAGTTCCTCTGGGGGTGTGTGCAAGATAGGTTTCCAATAGGGCTGCTGTCAGTTGCTCTGCACGTTCAAGGTAGTCCGAATTCCCGGTCAGCCGTGCTTGCGTTATGTATGCCTTTATCAGCTCAGCTTGCGGCCATAGACGGCGACTTTGCTTTGTTGGAATGCCGTCAACACTGGTTTCGTCGATCAGGAAGGGCGTACCTGCATGCCTGCCAACCGAGAGGGTGTTGTCCAGTATCTTGGCTGTCAACGAGCTGAGGTCCCTTCCTGACCACTTCACATAGCGGCCAATCAGCCAAACCCATTCGGCCATATGGCCCGGCTCTATTCGTTCTGATCCATATATATCGCCGATCTCCCACGCAGGCCCGAAATACTCGCGAAGTGTGTTTGTGGCCTCGTCGAAAAAGCGGGATCGGAATAGCCCATAAAGTTCGCTGGCGCGGGCGATATGTGCGGGAGCGGCGTAAGCTTCCGCCAAGGCGAGAAATGATTCGAAACAGTGCATATGGGGGTTCTGCCGACGGGGGATGCTGCCGAGGCTGTCTTCCGCCCAGCCGCCGTGCGGGGCCGTCAACATAGCGTCCATCGCCGTGATCGTATCGTCGATCTGATTGCGGTACGTTGCCTTGCCGGTCGCCTGAGCGAGCCAGGTTAGCGCTAGAAGGACGCATGCATGATCATAGAGGTCGCGCTCGGAATCAACAACGGCACCGGTCGTGTAGCTAATGCTCCTTGGAAACCCTTGTTTTTGCGAGCCAATGCGCGAAGTTGCGGAGAGATTGGCAAAGGCGCGCTCGGCTTTCTGTAGCGATCCTTGCGGGGCAACGCCAAGCGCACTGGCGTGTGCGAAGACGTAGATCACGCGCGCCGCCGTTCTCGTGCGGACGATGCCGCTCGGATCTGCGGAGCCATCGATCTGCAAGCCTTCCATGAATTGGCCGGTGGCATCGTCGAAAGCGGATGAGATCCAGGTCGGTAAGACAATCTCGATGAAGTAGCTTTTGAAGTGAAGGAGAGATGCGTAGTTCTTCATCGCCGTTTGATTGGTGCTGGACAAGTTATCGTTCGCTATAGGGAAGGTGCGGACGGCAATAACATCGTCGTATAGGTTGTATCAATACTGTTTTATAAATCCGCACATTATTTAAGCCGCCGGAGCAGATTCCACTTATCCCGGGTCATGGCCTGCGGGAAACCAGCGGAATAGCGGTTCGGGCCACGAGGTCAATCCGGAGTTCTTTCCAAACTTCGGCGTAGGATTGAATCCCGACAGTGATCGCCATAAAGCTGCCGCTCTATGGCCAGGGGATCGCCGCGCAATTGCCTCACAGAAAACGTTTGACGGCCACATTGCCGCCGGATCGTTCCTCAACCCTAACCGCCGGCTAAATCTATACGATATGCCATCCTTCGCTCTACGCCGTCAAAGAGGTGTTCCCCCCGCACGACTAAAGAGGAATTGAGATGATTATTCGTCATATCCCCGCTGCATCGTTGACCGCTGCAGTCTTGAGCTTGATGGTTCTCAGCAATCAAGCGTTCGCACAGCAAGCAACACAAGAGCAGCAACCTGCCCAAGCGCAGCAGCCCGATAGCACTGCTACCGCTGCTACAGTCAGCGATCAGAAAATAGAGGCTTTTGCGGTCGCTTATCTCCAGGTGGACAAGATCAGGCAGGAATATTCGGCCAAGATCGGCGCAACACAGGATCCGACGGCGAAGCAACAGCTGCAGACCGAGGCAAGCAAGCAGATGGTGCAGGCTGTTCAGACCTCTCCGGGGATGTCGGTAGACGAATACAACGCAATTCTAACAGCGGCAAAGAAAGACCCTGCACTCGTCAAGAAAGTCCAGGACAAGATTCAGAAAACCGCACCTGCACAGCAGTAAACGACGGCACGATTTCCAGGTGGAGTGATAACAGGTCGATGCCGCGCCAAGTGCTGCAATCCTGGTGCAGCTTCGACCGGCTCTTCGTCGAGATAGCAGTGAGGCGATCGGCCGGTCTATCGCCCGGCTGCTTTCAGCAGGCCGTTTCGAGCGAAAGTCTCGCGCAATCGTTCGTCGACGGCGATGTAGGAATCGAGTGTCAGCGCGAGCTTTTTCGCAATGACCGGTACACTTTCGGCCAGCTTTGTCAGGTGTCCCGGGTCGGAAAAGGCGATTTCGGCATAGGTGTTGAAATCATTTTCTGAGGTCGTTGCGCCATAGGCGGAGAGAAAGCCGGTTTCCACCGGCGGTGCGGTCTGGCCATTACGAGCGATCTGATCGGTCGCACTGTTTTGAAATTGCCAGTCAGCCGGCTCAAGCGCGGTGAAAGCTCGCTGCAGGGCATCGTTGCGCAGCCAGATGAAAGAACTCGTTTCGTGGTGCACGCCAAGCTCTGCAGTCAGCCGACGCGTCTCGGCCGAGACGTTGGAGGGTGCGGCGAGGAATATCCAGTCTAGCCCATAAGTACCGCCAGCCTCGGCGCCGTCGATCAAGATCTTGCCAGCGATGAAGATCGCCTTGATGATCCGGCCGAGACATTGTTCCGGATAGGCTTCGAAAGCCTTGGCAATACCGTGCAGCGAGTCCTTTACGGCAGTGCGGTCGGCCGGGCTCAACGTGACGCCCTCTACTGGCGCATCGGCGGGTAGATAGGGCGGCACGTAGAAGGTCGAGGGATCGCCAAAGCCGATCGTCAGACCCTGTTGCCGACCAAGCTTGGCTGCATATGCATCAGGGTCGGCAATGGTATCCTCTTTCGGTGTCGACCGGCCGAGAAGGTAGGAACCGCTCCCGGCCAGAACCACCGCTGCGCCAAGTAGAAGGCGCCGTGAGACGATCAATGTGCCAACCCGACCCGGGCACCGACGTGCACGGCGGCCGGAACCATTGCGCGTGGCAGGGCTGTGGTGGCCGCACCGCGAAGCATCGCCAGGCCGCGCGTCAGCGAGGCGCCGGCGGCAGCAAAGGAGGCCGGATCATCGGCAACGCCGACGCCACCGGAGAAGAAATCCTCGACCAGGGTCCCGACGACAATGACGCCAGCGCCAATAACCAGGCCAGTACCGATGACACGGCTCCAGTTGGTCCCTTCCTCGGGCTCGCGGATACGCACCGCGTCACGCACGGCCTGGGGCGAGGGTGCCGACGGAGGAATGTGAGCCTTTGGCGTGATCAGAATGACGAAGGCTACGCTCATGGCGACATAGTGGAACGGGCCGATCCTGCCTTGCAGCTTGGGGAAGCGGACCTCGGCGCGCAGCTTCGGGATCGGGCTGCTGGAGCTGAACTCGACGCCAACTGCTGTGGCTGCCGCGTTCGGCGTTGTGCTCTGGCTGACCAGCATGGAGCGCACGGTCACTTCTTTTTTCTTCGAATCATAGATGAAGCGCGTGTCGCCGATGAGCTGGCCGAAGGCAACGTTGGCCTGCTGCGAGATCTGTGTCTCCAGCCGTCCGCCGTTGCTCACATAGGTTGCCGGGTATCGCTTGTCCGTCATCAGGACGACATCGCCGGTCATGCGGAACTCGATCGTCGCCGTTGGGGTCTCGATGACGGGCATCGTCAGATCGTTCAAGCGGTACTTGATCGAGATCGGCGAATAGATGTGCGGCAATTCCTTTTTCAGCTCCGTAGCCGGGTTGCCGGTACGTAGCGGCTGCGGCGAGGGAGAATGCGACGCCTGCGTGGTGGCGGACGTCGGGGGATTATGATGCTGCGAAGTATGATGCGTATGGTGACGGCCGTTGCTGCCATGCTCGCGCTGACCCGGCAGAACGGGAATCAGAATTGTGCTGCCGGCATGGATCAAATCCGGATCGGGAATTCCATGGCCGGTGGCGCGAATGACATCGCGGCGGTTGTTATAGCGCCAGATACGCGGCCATTGTGCGCCGTGGCCGAGATGTTCGTGGGCAATAGACCAGAGCGTATCGCCCGCCTTGACCTGATATCGTGTGCCGATCATCAATTTCCCCCGTGTGTTACTTAACGGAATAGGGTTGCTTAGCGGAATAGGATAGTTGGCTGGAGCGCCTGTCAACGCCGTATCAGTTTTTCGCTATCGTCATATGACAATAAGATTACTAATCATACCTGACGTAGAGATATTCCACCGTTAGGTGCATCCAAATGATCGCGCTGCCGATGGCCGCGGCGATGATTGGCGGCGCGGAATTCAGCGCGGGCGGAAATGCCGAAGCCCATTTTCACAGGGCCTGGAGGTGGCTCATCGATGGAATGGACCGTGCGCCGACCGGAGCCGGAGCGATGCGCTGCGTGCTGGTGGAGGCTGGCAAGCCGGAGCGGCGTATTGGTTCACAAGTCTGGCGTAGCCGCGGCTATTGGAGTTTGGCCCGGAAGAAGTTGATCAGCTGAGCATTCATGCTGCGGTGAAACGCTGCTCGATCGAAGCCATTCGGATCGGCGCATATGGCAGGCGCATGCTTGGCGAGTACCGCACTGCACGGCGGCAGAAAGTCATAATGCCCTGCGCCCGCCACGACATGCATCTCGGGTGGATGAGGCAATGCGGCGCGCACCGCCTCGTCGTACCAGGGATTGGGTTGACGGCGGTCATCGGCGGCGCGCCAGAGCTGGATCGGAACCGTTACATCGTTCAAACCGCCGTTCGAGAAAGTGAACCCAAATGCCGGAGCGGCGACAGCTATCGCCTTGATGCGCTGGTCTCGCAGCCAGGCATCGGGAGGAATCGGTAAAGCGGCCACAGAGCTTATGCCGGCGTTCATAAGCGTGGAGCACAGATCATGCGTGGGATGATCGCGGCAATAGGGATCGATCAGGCTCAGATCGGGTTTCCCTCCAGCAGCCACGAGTACGGTGAAACCGCCATTCGAGAAACCGAAGGCGCCTATCCGCCCGGAGTCAACGTGAGCATGATCCCGCCAATCGTCGAGGATGAAGGTGATCAGGCGATTCAGCTGTTGTGGCCGCCGCCACAGTTTCAGCACCTGTCGCTGATCGTCGAAAGTGTCCCCCGCATGGTCGACCGCGGCAACGACGAAGCCTGCTTGGGCAAGCGCAAGGGCGGTGTCGTAATGGCCGGCGAACGATCCCGCCCCGCCATGAGAAATGACGACCAGTGGCAAGGCGCGTCCGGCAATCGCGCCATCCGGCGCCACCAATTGGGTGAAGGTCTCCAAACGTGTCTCCCGGGGTGGGGCAAGCGTCGGATACCAGATGCCAGCGTGCAACGGAGGTTCGCTGCCGTTCGGAACGGTTATCTCCTGAAAGCCGACGAACGCATGATCTTCAGCACGAGCTGCACCCGAAAAGAGCATGACGAGTACAGCGGCGGTTTGCCACCAAAGGAGGAAAATCGACAGGATTGAACGCGTCTTTCCACTCATTGTCGGTCAACCTCGGTAAAATGCGCCAGCCGGTCGGCATCGCGTTCGGATTGTCATTCCGCGATAAAGCGGCGGCGCTTTTGATTGCCGCGAACGGGGCCATGTTTCATCAAAGTTACTTGCCGGCAGAGGACTGAACATAATAGAGGCCGTCATGTGGTTGCATGCTTATCTCACCGATCCGCGTTGCCAGGCCGATGCTTAATGCCTCCTGCGGTCTTACGAACCGGAGCTGCGGGCCGAAGAAATCGCCGTATTGCTTGTCGCCGAGTGTAAGTCGCTCCTTGAATATTTCCTTCATTCGATCATTGTCGATCTCAAGTACATTTGATCTCTCGGTGATCTCGTCCGGAGTAAGCTTTTCATTGCTGAAGTCTTCTCTGGCGGAGTGAAATGCAAACAGAGACTCTTTATTTGCAACTCTTTCCTTTCCGGCTAAAAACAAGAGAATTGCTGCCGAATCAACATTGGAAATAGCATATGTATTGATCGTTATATCCATGGCAGACAGCATGTGATATAAGGCAATTCCAGATGATATGTTCCCGCCATTGGAATTCAGCATAAGGTATATTATTTTATATCCCTTAGCTCTCAGGTCGATCAATCCGTTTGTCAGGCTAAGTGTCGATTTGTCGTCGATCGGTTGTGAGAAATACAAGTAAGCTGTCGATGTGCTATTTGCCTTGTCTTGAGCAGAGGCGAATTTGGGTTCAAGCATACCCGTAGCCAATGCAGATAGATACAGGCAGAGATCGCGGCGGTTCATGATTGCTGACATCAGATAGTCCTCCAATGGGATAAATACTTCGATGGAGCACGCGGCTCTCACAGGCACCGGCAGCACTATGCCAATGCAGTTATCTGAAAGCCGTTTGATTTCATGAGTTCCAGGATGCCGTCATTACCTAGTAAGACGGCCAGGGGAAGAAGGAGAAAATTCTTCGTCGAGTCAATTTTCAAGACCTGCTTCAGAAGTAGCGCCTTGAATTGCGGACCTGCCAGAGAACCAAGCGGACTGACCACTCCTTCTTTGGCTATTTCCTCTCGCAACTGCGTGATCTCAGATACACGCCGTTGCCTGTAAAGTGTTTCCATATAGCCACCGATAGGCCCCAGCTGGCGGCGTTTTTCGAGAAGATAGCCGATTTGATGTGCACCAACTGCTTTCAGTGTGAAAGTATCGGGTGGCGACCATATCGACATCAGGTCGGTATCGCTTATCAGCGGGGAGATTTGCTTTCCACCGGAGCGGACATGATCCATGATCACACCCTCGACGCTTGGCGCCCATGAGTGTTGTCCTTCGCCCATCAGCAGCAAGGCCACTACGTATCCTGGAAGACGTTCAACCGGGGAACCTGCTGCGGCCGGTATAATGCGGCGTAGATCGTCTGCATCCGCTGGTGTCAAATCGGGAAGAACCGGTGGCACTTGTTTTATATTCGTTGAGTACTTCAAGTGCGGGGCGTTCGGGCCGATGTCGGTATAGACTGAACTTGCCTGATCGGATATCCGCTCTCCATCGCGAACGATGTCGGATACCAGTGCGGCACTGATGCGTTCATAGCCGAAGATGGCGATTGATCGATCTGCCAGATTCGCTTGCCAGAATACTGCGTTATCTTCACTTGCCGCAGCGCCTCGGCCTGCCGGAACCGTCAAAGCGCAGGCCAGAATGGCAAACTGCCGACGTGTTAAATGCATGCTGATTCTCCATTGACCATCTCAGATGGGGCTGAAGCGCCGGTTGATCGGGTTGTTCCGGATATCACCACTAGGGATGCTCCGTTGTCGGGCGTCCGCTCCAGGTGGCCGTCACGTTGCCACCGAGCCGTGGGTTGATAAAAGGCCGCCGCTGAGCAATCAGGGCCACCAATCGTGGATCGCGGAAGCGAGCCTGATATGGCTCCATCCAGGCGAGATCGCCGGCAAAAGTCCAAGGGAAAAGATGTTGTGGAGTGGAAGTATAGGCTGAGAAGCTGCTTTGGCTGAGCACTGCATCGATCATCACATTTGCCAGATGTCGAATAGCCCCGTTGTTTTCCGAATAGAGGTCAACATGCCGCGCTTGCGCCAACTCCGCGGTGAAAACCAGCGGGATGAGCGCAAAATTATGATAATGAAGTGCTCGGTCTCCACGTTTCAACTCGCGTTCCAATGTGCCGTTCGGCTGGATATCCTTGATACCCTCGCGCGCACGAGCAATGCCGGCGTCGATGAGGTCGGGCCGTTTCGTCAGCGTTCCTATTGCCGTGAGATTCAGGCCTGCCCAGTAAACCAGATTGTTGTGCAGGCGGTTGATGGCATTCGCATCCCGCGTTCCGCCGGCTATCTCGATAAGCCATTTCGAGATAGCCGGCGGAACAGCGGGCGCATCGTTCTTTGACTGGGGAAAGAATCTGAGGAGAGCCAAGGCAAAGTCAGTTCCTGCCCATGAGCGCTCACAATATCCCTGATAGCCCTTGATCGGTGCCATCAAGGCATTCGCACGCGCCCAAATACCCAGAAGCTCGACCAGGCACGCTTTGTCGCCGCTATCGGCTGCCTTATTCACCTTTTCGATGAAGACGTGCAGCGGTTTTATCGCTCGGCCATAGCCATCGGGATCATCGTAGAAACCGGGTGGATCGATGGCAGAAATTGGCGGTGGGACCGTGCAGGTTTCCGCGCGTACCGCGATGGGAAAGGCGAAGACGAACAACATGCCGAGGAGCATTGTCGGATATATCCGCTTCTGGCCCACTGGCGTTTTGAATGATGCAACCATCCTCATTCTCCAGTATCGGACCGCAGCCTGCCTGGACCTCAACAAACCTTGTCATTCAGGTTCTCGTCAGATCTTGCGCTGCTTGAACGTGCATGCGATCGAAACCCGTCGGTCAATTTGAAAAAATTCTTCGCTGCCAGGAGCCAATGAGGTGACTTGTGGTTCGCATCCGGAAACAGCAACCGGAGCCACGAACTGCTGGCTAGTCGTGGTGGCAGGGCAGCTGCTCATTACAGTTGCCGGCGGCTGTCGGAAAATCTCTTGAGGCAGGCGTTTCATTTCCAGGTCGGTGAGGATTGCCTCTAGCTGGACCCGGAAAGATGGTTTGGCTAGCCTCGCCAGCCCGTGGGTGAATTTATTCGCTTGGCAGCTTCCATGGGCGACGGAAGCCGCTCTTCTTGTAAGGCCGCCCAATAACGGCCCCGGGATCTTGCTTCTCCCCGGTGGCGGTTTTCTTGGATTGGCGGGACTATTCTTCGAGCGAACAGTTTTGTCAGCGACTGGCCAAATTCGTCGTTCCGGGGCAAATCCAGAGCGAGACGCCATCGGCTATGGTGAAGAAGTCACGGTCCGGTCTGCTGGTACCGTCGAGCTCGTCATAGAAGGTCTGGCCGTCCCATAGATCGGCATGGCCAAGGGCGCGCGTGCCATCCGGATTCGGTCCGAAGACGATATCGAAAATGATAATCCCCTTCTTGCCGGCAAAACTGTCGCGGCTGACGGGCTTGCCTTTCACGATGAGGTCAGGAGCGCCGAGACGCTGCTTCAGCCACTTGTGAAATTCCTGAACCGCATAGGCATAGCGCAATCCATCTTTGCCCGCCAAGGTTCTCAAGCCCGGAAAATGGGCCGGAATCTGATAGCTGGAACCATAATTAAATGCGCGGCTCATGCGAAGGGTGCAGCTATCGCTGATACTGTTCATCGCCCAGTCCGTCGTAAGACCGCCGCCGATAATTTCCTTCAGGGGCTTCAACTTGACCCGTCTCGGGTCGGGATAATTCTTTACCAGATCATCGAAAGAGGGTCTCAAATGAGAACGTACCTGTTGATTCATCTTACGTCATCCTCCGGTTGATATTTTGGTCGCGTCTATATCCATTGAGTTGATGTATTGCGGATATTTTCCATCGCCTTTCTTGGCGGGAACTTGCATTTCGATCTTTTCGATATCCGTCAGCTCCAGCTTGTAGCCATGGGACTGGAAAGCCTGGGCGACGGGTGACGACTGAAGGATCGTGTTGAGCTCGGCCGTTACAACATCATTGAAATGGCCGCGCTTCGGTTGACCGGTCTTCGGATTCCAGTTGGCGTCCTTGTCGTGCAGCTTCGCCACCAGCTCCGTCGTCAAGCTATCCTTGGTTCCCGTCAGGAAGAGGGGAAAGGTCGCCGGCAAGTCTTTATGTTCGCTGACCAACTGGCTTAGCAAGCCATCCAGGAGCTTGCCCTGTTCTTCGATGGATGGAAGCGTCTTCAAAGGTTGGCCCGTTTCGCCGATGACGAAGACGACCGCGATACCGTCTTGCGGAGAGAAGTAGTTCAATTTTACCGGTACGCCATCCGCCGAGGTCGCCGTGTAGCTGCTCGTCGGCCGCGGGAGCTGAGTCCCGCTTGATGATTGGCCGGCATCATCGGCCCATGTAGGGGAAAGCGCGAAGGAGAGGATAAACAAGGCAATTAGGACGGGCGCCCGAAACACTTTGGCAAGTGAAGCCATGCCATTGGTACTCCATAAGTTTCCGCTTGAACTCCGGCATTTGACGACGAACAAAGCCGCCAAAAGGCACGGGCGACATAGCCTCGCAACACTTCCGATCACACTACAACGCCTGATCTAGGCCTCCGGTTGATTTTTTCGAGAGGGATGCGAGCTTTTAGTTGCCGTCCTCATCGCTCGGTGTGCAAATGCAACAGGCGGCTAGATCGATAGGCGAAAGCTTCCCCCGTAAGCATCACGCTGGCCCGTCGACGCTTGCTCAATCTGACAGAGATTTCGGTTCGATCACCCCGAGCTGTCGGGGGTCAGGCGTGCCCGGCCAAAATGCCGGCCACGCCTGTTGCTTCCATCAGGTCTTTGCGGCCTTTGCGAAGGTCGGATCGAATGTCTTGTCGAAGGGCACGTCGGCATTGGCGAGTTCGGGATCGAGCGTCTTCAAGACGCCCATCATGGAATTATAGCCTTCCATCGTGACCATGCCGTCCGGGGAATACATTTCCTTGGAATTCTTGAAGGCCTGCATATAGAGGTCACGATTGCCGAGCAGGTACTCTTCCGGCACGACGCCGGCGACATCTTCGGGGCTTGCCGTCGCGATCCATTTCAATGCCTTCATGAAGGCATTGACCGTCCGCTGCGTGGTGATCGGATTCTCTTTAGCAAATTCGCGCTTGATGTAGACGGTCGCGGCCGGGTTCGGGCCGCCGAAAAGCGCGCGGGTGCCGGCTTCGGTGCGGGTATCCAGAAGGACGGTGATGTCGCCGTCATATTGCAGCTGCGCGATAACCGGATCGAGGTGGGAAAGACCGTCGATCTGACCGCTCTTGACCGCGGCAACCGCGCCGGCTCCGCCGCCGACGCCGATCAGCGACGCATCGTCGGTCTTCAATCCGTTCTTCAGCATGGCATATTGGAACATCAGCGCCGTCGAGGAGCCTGGCGCGGTCACGCCGATCTTGCGACCCTTCATATCGGCCATCGACTTGATCTCGCCGGCGAGATCCTTGCGCACGGCGATAACGATGCCCGGGAAGCGGCCGAGATTGCAGATCGCGACGATATCCTGCCCCTTGTTCTGCATACGGATCGTGTGTTCATAGGCGCCGGCGACGACATCGAGCGAGCCGCCGATCAAGCCTTCGAGCGACTTCGAACCGCCGGCGAAATCATTGATGGTGACGTTGAGACCCTCTTCCTTGAAGAAGCCTTTCCGCTCGGCGATGGTCAGCGGCAGGTAATAGAGCAGCGGCTTGCCGCCGACACCGATCAACAGATCCGGCTTTTCCGGTTTCGCATCCTGTGCCGCGGCGGGGAGGATGCCGGTAAGCGACGCGCCGATACCGAAGCTTGCCGTCCCGATCAGAAATGTCCTGCGTTCCATGTTCCTTTTTCCTCCACTTCACTATTTTCCATGTGCTACTGGCCGCGCCAGGCCAGCAGGCGCCGTTCGACCATCGTCATCGCCCAGTCCACGAGCAGGACAAAGGCGGTCAGAACTACCATGCCCGCAAAGACGCCCGTCACGTCAAAAACACCCTCGGCCTGCTGGATGAGATAGCCGAGACCCGCGGCAGAGCCCAAATATTCACCGACGACCGCGCCGACGACGGCAAAACCTACCGAGGTATGCAGGCTGGAAAACACCCAGGAAAGTGCGGAGGGCAAATAGACATGGCGCAGCAGCTGGCGCTCGTTCATGCCAAGCATGCGGGCATTGGACAGGACCGGCTGGCTGACTTCCTTGACGCCTTGATAGACGTTGAAGAAGACGATGAAGAAAACCAGCGTGATGCCAAGCGCGACCTTGGACCAGATGCCGAGGCCGAACCAGAGCGCGAAGATCGGGGCGAGAACGACGCGAGGCAGCGCGTTTGCCGCTTTCACGTAAGGATCGAACACCGCGGCGATCAGCGGCCGGCGCGCGAACCAGAAGCCGAAGACGATGCCGCCGAAGGCGCCGAGCAGGAAAGCGAGGATCGATTCCGATAAGGTAATCCAGAGATGATACCAGATCGATCCGCTGGCGAACCATTGGATGACACGCTGCGCGACCTTGAGCGGATCGGCAAAGAAAAAGGATATGGTCTTCGGGTTGCCAAAGAGGCTGGTATTTGTTGCAAGATGCCAAAGGACCAGAATGACAAGCGCCACCAGGATCTGCAGCAGGAGAAGGAGGGAGCGGTTCATGCGACCTCCCCACTGCTCTGGCGATAGGCCGTCATCACTTCATCGCGCAGCGCCTGCCAGATATCGCGATGAAGCCGGTTGAAGACGGGATCGTGGCGTATCTCGCCGATATCGCGCGGTCGCTCCAAAGGCACCTTGAAATCGCCGATGATGCGGGATTTCGGACCGGCTGACATGATGACAACGCGGTCGGCAAGGCCAATAGCCTCATCGAGATCGTGCGTAACGAATAGCACGGCCTTGCGGTCCTCGGACCAGAGCTTGAGCAGGAGGTCGCCCATGATGAGGCGTGTCTGCGCGTCGAGCGGTCCGAAAGGCTCGTCCATCAGGAGCAGTTTCGGATTGCGGATGAGCACCTGGGCGAGACCGACGCGCTTGCGCTGGCCGCCGGAGAGCATTCGTGGGAAACGATCGGCAAATGTCGCAAGGCCGACACGCCCCAGCCAATCGCGGGCGATCCTTCTTGCCTCGGTCGTATCCGTTCCCGCGATCTCGAGTCCGATCGCAACATTCTCGAGAACCGTTTTCCACGGCATCAGCGAATCCTGCTGGAAGAGATAGCCTGCCTGCCGATTGATTGCCTTCAGCGGTTGGCCGAAGACTTCGACCGTGCCGGAGGCCGGCGTCAAAAGGCCAGCCGCCGCGTTCAGAAGCGTGGATTTACCGCAACCCGTCGGGCCGACAATGGCCACGAACTCATGCGCCTCTACATCCAGATTGGTCGCCGCTACGGCGTCGAACCGTGCCTTGCCGGCCATTTCAAAGGAAATCGCCACCTGTTTCAGGCTGACCGCCCGTACAGCCTCCATCGTCATGCCTTGCTGTTCCTCCCGGACATCCGCCGATTTGCCGAACGTCTGGCATTGCCATTTCCGAACAACAGATCAAAGCAGGTCGTGCCAGTCAATATGCGATCGGGCGCGCAGTTCGTTATGCCGCAGCGGAAGGCGGCAAGGCTCTACCAGAGACCGGGCAGCAATCGGAACCGTACGCGCCTGGCATAGTCGGCATAGCCCTCCAGCTCGGCTTGCAGCAGCGCGTCTTCCCAGCTTGTGCGCAGGATCAGCAGACCGCTTGCCCACGCGGCTGGGGTTAGAGCCCACCAAGAACCGATCGCCAGTGCCAACCCGGCAAAGATCATGATCGCGCTGACATAGCCGGGATGACGCACGAATGCGTAGGGACCATTGCTGATGACATGCTGGCCACGTTCGCGCTGGAGGCGGACACCGGGCTCGAAAAAGCGATTGACGGCTTGTGCCCATGTGCCGAGCGCAATGCCGGCGGCAAGCAGGATATAACCCAGGATCACGATGGAGATTGGCATTGCCGACCACGCCATCCTTCCGACATCCAGAGTTCCAAGCGGTATTTCGGCGATCATGCCAAGGCACATGAGCGAAACCAGGATGAGGTCCCAGCGTTTGGTCCCGGCCTGGAAGCGGCTGCGCGCCCTGAAGATCACGGGGTTCACGCGACGCATGATCAGCGTCGCTATCCCATAGCTTACCACAAGGAACGCGATAAAGACCCATCCGGGCACCCAATCGAGGCGGCCGGCAGGCAGAAAGACAAGCACGAGCAGCGCCAGCGGCAGGCCAATGGCATAGGATATGGCCTTCGTGCGGGACATGGGTTCCGGTTCGGTGACAGTCATGTATTGGCTCCTTGCAGGGCAAACCTGCTGCGCCCTTCGATGGATTTATGCCGCATAGATGATGGAAGCAGACGGATCGGGCAATTCGACGCCTTGACACGCGGAGCGCCGGGTTTAGACCGGCCATATATCATTATGCTCCTTCCCCCCGGAGATCCCATGAAATTCCTGGCATCCTTTTCCGCCTTCGTCGGCAAGACCTTTTCCATATGGGTCATCCTGTTTGCGGTTCTCGGTTTTTTCCTGCCCGATGTCTTCAAGCAGTTTGCACCCTGGATCGTCGTGCTCCTCGGCATCATCATGTTTGGCATGGGACTGACCATATCCGGAGACGACTTTCGCGAGCTGGCGCGTCGTCCGCATGAGGTCGCGATCGGCGTCATCGCCCATTTCGGCATCATGCCGGCACTGGCACTGCTTTTGACGCGGATCATTCCGATGCCGCCGGAAGTCGCTGCCGGTGTCATTCTGGTCGGCTGCTGCCCAGGCGGAACCTCGAGCAATGTCATGACCTATCTCGCGCGTGGCGACGTAGCGCTGTCGGTCGCCTGCACGAGTGTGACGACACTTGCCGCGCCGATTGTCACGCCATTCCTTGTCTGGATGTTCGCGAGCCAATATCTGCCTGTCAATGCCTGGTCGATGTTCATCAGCATCGTGCAGGTCATCATCGTGCCGCTGCTGCTTGGCTTCATCGCGCAAAAGGCCGTGCCTGGCCTGGTTCGCAGGGCGATCCCTGTTCTGCCTCTCGTCAGCGTCATCGGCATCGTTCTGATCGTTGCCGCCGTCGTCGGTGCCTCGAAGGCGGCCATCGTGCAGTCCGGCCTGCTGATTTTCGTCGTCGTCGTGCTGCACAACGGTCTCGGCTACCTCTTCGGCTATTATGCGTCGAAGGTGCTTGGGCTTAACTTCTACAAGCGCAAGGCGCTGGCGATCGAAGTCGGAATGCAGAATTCAGGTCTGGGCGCTGCGCTCGCAACCGCCTATTTCTCGCCGATCGCTGCTGTTCCGAGCGCGATCTTCTCCGTTTGGCATAATATTTCCGGCGCGACCTTGGCAAACTGGTTTGCCTCGCGCGAAGACGCAGATGCGCCCCCGCGGCCCTGATATCGACACGGTATGACAAGCCGCGGCTTCAAGCCGCGCTCGCCCGCAATGCTTGCCATCAAGCGACGGCCGTTCAGCTCATATCCCTGGCAAGGGCGCAATAGACGGATTGAGCCGCGGCCCCGCCAAACCGGGTCACGGTGAGTGCAATCGGCGGCAGCCGCGATCCGGCGTCAAGCTGGATGATTGCGCCATCGGTGCGGAGGAGGTGCAGTTGCGCCGCCAGATCGGGTTCGTCCAGCCCGTCGAAAATGCCGCGGCCGCTGATCTTCAATGCAGCCTCCTTGGCGACCCACAGCCGGTAGCAAATCTCCAGTGCCGCCGCGCTATCGAGGGCGGCTACCGCGGCCGCTTCCTGCGGTGAGAAGTGATCGGCGGCAAAGGCCACCGGTTCGAATCCGTTGATATCTTCGATCTCTATATCCACACCGACAGCGCCATCAGGCGCAAAGCCCGCCAGCAGCAGATCGGCGCGATGCGAAAGCGAAATACCCAGTTCGTGATAGGGATGCCTGAGCGCCGGCCGTTCACTTGGCCGGCGATAGATGGAAAGATCGTCCCGCTGTGTTGCTGTTCTCAAGGCTACTTGCGCGACCTTATCACGCTCTGCTCGTCCGCCCGGCATCGGGCGGACAAGGATGGCGATCGCATTTGCGACCGTCAGGACGACCTCAAATCGAGGGGCCGTCATGCCGCTGCTCACGCGGCGGCGGAGGGCAGGGTCTCTTTCCGAGCAACCGGGGCCTGCTCCTGCTCGGCTTGAACCGCCTGGGCGGGGGTGCCGACCCATGACGTTCCTTGCGGGATGGCTTCACCCTTCATGACCAGGGTCAGCGGTCCGATCTCAGCGAAATCGCCGACATTGGCCTCGTACAGGACGGTGCTTCCCGTACCGATGGAGACGCCTTTGCCGATCATGATGCGGCCGACCTTCATGATGCGGTCTTCATAGAGATGGGTCTGCGGGCAGGATCCCATGTTGAGTACGGCATGGTCGCCGATATGGGTGCAATCGAACTCGCAGATATCGGTGCTGTTGATCCATGCCCCCTGGCCGATCTTGGTGCCGAAGGGACGGAGCAGCCATGGCAGGAAGGGCGTGCCGCGCAGATAGTCAAGCAGCATCTTGCTGGCGAGCCCGCCGTAGAAGACCGCGACGGCCTCGGTACGCATTGCCCACCAGGACCACATCGGCCGGTTCATCGGCTTGTAGGTACCGATGAGCGTCCATTTAAAGGCGACGGCGACCAGATACAGGATGCCCGAAGTTGCGAGGCCGGAAGCCATCAGCGTCCAGAACAGTCTTCCCCAAGCGCCATCATCGATCGCGCTTGCCATCATGTCGGACATTGCGAGCGCCATGACGATGAGAATGGCGGTTGGCAACGAGGTATGCATGGCTTCGAACACGATGCGCACAAGGCGCATACGCAGCGGCGGTGCATAGGTGGCGGACGCAGCCGCCTGCAGCCTCTCGCGCGTCGGGAACTGGAAGGCAGGGCTGCCGCACCAGGTTTCACCTGCCTTGACGTGCATGGAGTCGGGCAGGCGCGTCTTGATGCCGACGAGTGAATCGCTCTCGATCACGGCACCTTGCGAGATGACGGAGGAGTTGCCGAAGAAGCAGCGATCGCCCGTCTTCAGGCGCTTGAGTATCATCCAGCCATTCTGGATTTCCTCGTCGCCGAAGATGGTCTCGTCACCGATGAAGTTGTCGCGGCCCATTTCGATGAGGTCGTAGCGACCGGCGAAGTTTGCCGAGATTTCCGTACCCTTGCCGATCTTGGCACCCATCAGGCGATACCAGTTGCGCATGAAGACGGTGGCGTAGAGCGAGTTCAGCGTTTCCAGCATGGCCTCGGTGGTCAGGCCGACAACCCATTTGCGGAAATAGAGATTGCCGAAGATCGAGTAGCGGCCGGGTACGACGCGGGGCAGCAGCACCCAGCGCAAGACCACGACGACAGCCATGGACACGACGATCAGCAGCAGGGAAGCCGGCCATGAGAGTGCGGCGATCATTCCCCAGGACAGGGCTTCGTCGGAGCCAGGTGCATAGATCTGCTGTACGGCAGAGAACAGGTAGAAGGCCGGGAAGATCGGCAGCAGGCCGACGACGAGGCTGAGATTGTAGGCAACGAAATAGGCGGCGAACTGGAACACGCGTCCAGCGACGCCGAGTTCCGGATGCGCCGGCATTTCCTCATGTTCCGCATGGCCGGTCTGGCGAGCGGGCGAACCGTCCCAGCGAGTATGGGCCTCGACATGGGTGCCGGCGGCAATTGCCGTCAGATCGCCGATGACGGCGCCGTCGCCGATTTTGACGTTATGGCCGATGACGGAGCCGTTGCCGATCTGTACGCCATCGCCGATATCGATCGTGCCGACATGGATCTCATTGCCGATGACTTCGACATTGGCGAGCTTGATCTTGACGCCGAGGCTGGATCTTGCGCCGACGCTCACAAGGTCGATCGCGCCTTCCTCGAATTCGTCGATCATCGCATCCTTGCCGACCCTGGCGCCGAGTGCGCGCATATAGACGCGGATGAGCGGCGAGCCCTTGAGGAATTTCGGAGCGGTGAGCTGGACGATGCGTTGCATCAGCCAGATGCGGAAATAATAGGCGCCCCACAGCGGATAGACGCCAGGGCGTGTGCGGCCGATGACGAGCCATTTGAGGGCAACGACAACCAGCTTCTCGCCGAGATTGAGAGCGAGATAGACGCCGCCCAGAATGAGAATTTCATTCCAGACCGAGGCGCCGTCATCGATCAGCAGGATCGAGGCGAGCAGCAGGCCGATCCATTGCAGCGTTGCGATCGCGACGATGAAGGGCAGCACCACCGCTTGCGCCAGACCGCAGAGGAAGCGCCGGCGCCACGGAACCGGGTCGAAATTCTTGCGCTCCTGTCCGGAAGTACGCTCCGTGCGCTGCTCCAGGATCGCCGCGATGCCACGCAGGGTGCGGCCGGCATAGACGTCGCGCAGGGCGATGCCTGCCAGCAGCGGGATCTTGCGGACTTCGGAAACGAAACGGGCCGCGAGCATGGAGTGACCGCCGAGCTCGGTGAAGAAATCGGCTTCGAAGCTGATGGAGCGCAGGCGAAGCGCCTCCGTGGCCGCTTTCAGCAGCTGGGCTTCGGTCCATGTGCGGGGCGGCTCTTGTGCCTGCGTCGACTGGTCGGCGACCAGAGGGATTGCGGCAAGCGTCTTGCGGTCGATCTTGCCGGAGGAAAGCCGCGGCAGCGACACATGGCTGTGCCAGGCGGCAGGCACCATATAGGGCGGCAGTTTCGCGGCGAGCACTGTGCGCGCCTTGTCGCGATCGAAGTTGCTGCCTGTCGTGACGACATGGGCGACCAGCATCTCCTCGCCATCCGGCGGCCGATGTACGACCACGGAAGCAGCTTTCACATCGGCGAGCTCACCGACAACGATCTCGATCTCGCCGAGCTCGATGCGATAGCCGCGTATCTTGACCTGATCGTCGATGCGGCCGAGGAAATGGAGCTGGCCTTCTTCGTCCATCAACACGGCGTCGCCGCTGCGGTAAAGTACCGGATCGTTATGGGGCGCGAAGGGGTTGGCGATGAACTTGGCAGCGGTCAGCTGCAGCAGGTTTCTGTATCCGGCAGCAACACCCGGTCCGCCGATCAGCAATTCACCGGTATCGCCGCGCGCTACAAGCTGCAGGTTTTCATCAACGACATAGGCGGTCGTGTTGGCGATCGGGCAGCCGATCGTGATGGGTCGGGAAGGATCGAGTTCGACGTAGGTTGCAACCACCGTCGTCTCGGTCGGGCCGTAAGTATTGATCAGGCGCCGGCCGGCTTTGGAGAAGCGGCTGACGATTGCCGGAGGGCAGGCTTCGCCGCCGACGATGATGATGCGCAAGCTTTCGACATCGCGTTCCAGCATGGTGAGCAGGGTCGGCACGGTATCGATGACCGTGATCTTTTCCGCTTCCAGCACATCGGCGAGCCTGTCCAGCTCGGCCATGACGGCAGATGTGGCAACCTTCAGCGTCGCGCCGACCAGATAGGGAACGAATATTTCTTCGAGCGAAAGGTCGAAAGCAACTGAGGCCTGCTGAAGAACGACATCCGATTCGACCATGCCGAGGACATCGTTACCCGCCCGCAGATAGTGGCAGATATTCCGGTGTGTGATGACGATGCCCTTCGGCTTGCCCGTGGAGCCGGACGTATAGATGGCATAAGCGGGATCGCCGTGAGTGGCGACCCGCGGTGCAATGCCATCGTCATCTTCGGCGAACAGCGTCTTGAGGAGCAGTGTCTGACCATCGAATTCGGGTGCGAGCGCCGCCTTTTCGTCATGCGTCAGCAGCCATTTCGCGCCGCAATCGGCCAGGCTGACAGCTACGCGATCGGCAGGAGCGGACGCATCGAACGGGATATAGGCAGCTCCGGCCTTGAGAATCGCCAGAAGCGCGACATGTAGCTCAAGGGAGCGTTGGAACCACAGGCCAACGAAATCGCCGGGGCCGATACCACGACGGCCGAGCGCACGCGCCGCCTCATCGGAGAGCCGGTCAAGTTCGGCATAGGTCATCGCCTGGTCGGTTCCGATCAGGGTCAGTGCCGTCTTGTCGGGGCTGCGGGCAACCGTTGCCTTGAATATGTCCACCAGGGTTTCATTGCGGACGAACTCAGGCCGAATGCCGCCTGAGGAAACCGAGAGGCTGGCATTTGGGGTAATCGACGAGATCTGGATAGTCATGGTAACTTCTGCGAAACGAAACTCGACACAATCAGCGTGCCATCTATCAATGCTTATACACCCTTCAATTTGCAGCTCTCTTACGGGCGCTGTCAGGGAATTGTAATGTTGGGAAAGCTATGTTTGGATCGGCGTGGGGCGAGCCCCGTGTGCTATCTCGGAAGAAGGATTGATATCGTTGCGCATATTCGGGCGAAGAGCCGGCTGGCACCGCTGGCTGTCCGTTCTCTTGGTGACGGCATTGCTGAGCTCGCCAGGCATGGAGGCATTAGCTCGTTCGCATAGCAGTGTTCTGGTCGAAGATGCCGGTACCTTGCGGCCGCTGCGCGAGATTTACGCGGTCGTCGCGCGTGAAATGCCGGGAAAGGTGCTGCGAATCAAGCGGGTTCGCCGGGCTGGGCGTCAGGCTTATGCCGTGCGCGTATTGAAGCCGGATGGCAAACGTGGTGACATAGTGCTCGACGGTGCAACACTCGCCGTGATCGAGAGACGCTGAAAATGCGCATTCTGATTGCTGAGGATGAGCCCAGTATTGTGGCGGACATGCGCCGCTGCCTGGAGGACCAGCATTATGTCGTCTCGACCGTGAGCAACGGCGAGGAGGCTTGGTATCGCGGCGATATCGAGCATTTCGATCTTGTCATCCTTGATCTCGGACTTCCCAAGCTCGATGGCCTGACGGTGCTGCGACGCTGGCGTGCAGAACGCCGCGGTATGCCCGTCATCATATTGACGGCGCGAGACGGTTGGCGCGACAAGGTCGACGGCATGGATGCGGGCGCCGACGACTATCTGACCAAGCCTTTCCGCATGGAAGAACTTCTGGCCCGCGTGCGCGCACTAATGCGCCGCGCCGCCGGACAATCCTCTCCGATCCTTTCCAACGGCGTGCTGGAACTTGACACGCGCCAGCGTACGGTTTCGTTTCGTGGGCAGCCGGTCCAGGTGACGGCGCTCGAATATCGGCTCCTTGCCTATCTGATGCACAATGCCGGCACTGTGCTTTCCCGAACGCAGATCGCCGACAGCATCTATGACGAAGAGACGGAGCTTCTGTCGAACGCGCTTGAAGTGGTCGTCGCCCGCCTGCGCCGCAAGTTCGACGGCACTGTCATCGAGACGCGGCGTGGCCAGGGCTATATCATTCCGCGCGAGGCGCCGCCGTCATGACGCCGTTTTCGCTGCGAGGGCGGTTGCTGCTGGGTTCTGCGGTGGCAATCATTGTCGCAACCTTTCTGGCAGGCGTCGGCATCAATGCCATTTCCGGGCTGGCTGTCAGGGCGCTTGCCCTCTCCGAGATAGACGAGGAATTGCGCGTTCTTTTGGCCGCGGTCGATATCAATTCGTCCAACCAGCTCTTTCTCGACGATACGCCGACGGATTCCCGTTTCGGCATCCCGAATGGCGGTTTCTATTGGCAGGTCGGCCGCAACGGCAACGTGGAGCTGCGCTCGCAATCCCTCTGGGAGCAGAATCTGCCCTGGCTTCGTTCGCGCCCTCGCGATGCTGGCCGGGCAACGGATATGAAAGGACCGAACGGCAGCCATCTTCTTGCCGTCGAGCGCTCCATCTCCATCCCTTCGGCGACGGGCGATCAGATGGTCGATATCTTGATGGGGCTGGACAATCGCGAGCTCGCGCCCGCGCGCTGGCGTTTCTTCTACGCCATGGCGCCATCCCTGGGCGTGTTGTCAGCCGCTCTCATCGTGGCCGTCATTGCCTTTCTGAGATACGGATTGCGGCCGCTCAACGATCTGCGCGCGGCATTGATGGCGGTGCAGGAGCGATCCGCGCGCAAGATCACCGGCCAGTTTCCGCGCGAGGTCCAGCCTCTCGTCGACGATCTCAACGGCCTGCTCGCATCGCGTGAGACGCAGTTGACGCAGGCGCGAGCTCGCGCCGGCGATCTGGCGCATGGTCTGAAGACCCCGCTCGCAGCACTTGAGGCGACCGCCCGCATTCTTTCGGAAGAGGGCATGTCGGAGCGGGCCGCGGCCATCCAGACGGAAGTCAGCCGGATGGAGGCGCAGATCAAGCGAACGCTGGCGCAAACCCGCGCGAGCCTTGCGGCTGCCCATACCGTCGGCGTCATGGATGCCAGCGCCGATCTCCAGAAGATCATCTCGGTCATGCGGCGCCTGTCGACCGAGCGGAAGATCGATTTCGAACTTATGGCGCCGACCGAGATGTGGCTGGCGATCGACGAGGCGGATTTTGCCGACATCACAGGCAATCTGATCGACAATGCCAGGAAATGGACAGCCGGGAAGGTCAAGGTTCGCCTGTCGCAGTTGCCCGAGGGGGTGGAGCTGTGCATCGAAGACGATGGCCCGGGTCTGCCCGAGGATGCGGAAATGGCTTTCATCCGCCGCGGCAGACGATTGGACGAAAGCATCGCCGGAACCGGCTTCGGCCTGGCGATCGCCAAGGATCTGGTTGAAGCCTATGACGGCAAGCTGACGCTCGCCCGTTCCAGTCTTGGGGGACTGTCCGTCACCGTCAATTTGCCGGCGCGGCTGGTCAAGGACAAGCAGGCGGCGCTGGAAAACTAGTTCGGCGCGGTCGGATTGGACTGGAAACAAGGACGGATATCGCCGGTGGCCGCCGGAGCGTAGTGAAGTCTTGAACTACGCGGCATTCATGACCGTACTAAGTTGAGATTGAACTCAAGTGCGCTCTGCATCGCGGCCTGAACTGCCGGTGCTAACGGAGTCTCGTTGCCGTTGAAAACGTGGCCGTGCTCGGCCATCAAGTCCAGTAGAAGGACACTCGTGTAAAGAC
Source organism: Rhizobium sp. ZPR4 (assembly GCF_040215725.1). Taxonomy (NCBI): domain Bacteria; kingdom Pseudomonadati; phylum Pseudomonadota; class Alphaproteobacteria; order Hyphomicrobiales; family Rhizobiaceae; genus Rhizobium; species Rhizobium sp. ZPR4. Next base: position 158,728 of record NZ_CP157969.1, on the reverse strand, counting down.
GAAAAAGCCGGTCATCGGCTCGCCCAGCGTGCCGGAGCCACGCATCGACGTAGCTCACGGGGCCGCCATAGGCCATCAGCGCAGCCAATGTTAAAGCGGCAGGATAACGCGGATCGCCAAAGCAAAGATCATCGACGTCAACAATGCCGCTGAACGCGCCCTCAGGTGTGACAATTACATTCTTTGTCGTGGTGTCATGCAGGAAAGGTATCGCTTCAATCTTGTCGAGCTCTTCGCGTCGGATTGTTACCTCGTGTTCGACTGCGTCAACCAGCCCGACATCAAACAATCCGGCAGATCCGATCCGCCCTCGCGAACGAGCAAGATTGGTAAGCAACACTTGCGACCACACGCCGTGTGGCGCTTGTTCCGCTCGTGCGGCATATCCGTAGCGTCCTGCGGATATGGTTCTTGCTGTGATGGCCTGAGCATGCGCCACGCGTGAAGCAATCCTATCCAGCTTCTCTTCCGCAAGGTTGAAGATGACCGAACCCAGATCCGTGCCGGGAAAACGCTCTAGCAGAAGCCAGGGAAACTCCGCGTCAATATCTTCGGCCAGAATGGCTGGAAGCGGCACACCACCGGGCCGCAATAATCGCGAAAGATAAACCGCACCGGCCATTTCGGCCCGAGCGGATGGATCGGCAATGCGCATAACGGCCGAAGGCCGGTCAGCGAACTGAAGATCGAAGACATAGTGCTGCGCGCCGGTAGTGAAGCGTCTAACAGTAACCGGAGTGCAACCAATGACCTCTGATACGATTGCAGCGGCAAGCCCAGCATCCGGCGTTCGCCGCGTCGGTATTTTCTGTTTCATGTATGAGTAGGCCCATGTCTGAAGCGGAACATCGGTTGCAAAATTCTCAACTTGCGATCGCCTTCAGGTATCTTTCCGCGGAGCGCTCCACCACGCGGCTGCCGTCGCTTTCGACCGTTCTGCCGGGGAATGCGCCATAGATCGCCTCGAAACGATAGGGTCGGACAGCTTCCGATATCGCCGTCACGGCCCTGGGCGCGAGCGGGATGAGATTTGGGTAGCTGCGCATGAAGCTGACGAATTTGCGGTCCATGGTCACCTGCATTGTGTCGCCGACGAAGAGAGCACCGCGCCCGCCTTCGAGCCAGGGGCAATGGAGCACGGAACTGCCGTTGAAGTGGCCGCCCACCGGATCATGGTCGCTCCGCCAATCGGCAGCGTCTCGCCTTTCCATAGACGTAGCACAGCACTCTGCCTTTGCACCCAGTCGCCATCGTCGGCGTGGATATGGATCGGCACTCCGCCGCAGGCGGCACTCCATTCGGTCATCGACGAATAGAAATGAGGGTGGGAGATCGCGATCGCGCTTAAGCCGCCCATGGCGGCAATCCGCGCCTTGCTGGCCTCGTCGATAAGGCTGAGGCAATCCCAGAGGATATTGCCATCAGGTCCTTCGATCAGAAAGGCGCGCTGGCCAATGCCGAAATGGGGCGCGATCTGCAGACTGTGAACGCCTTTGGCCTCTTCATTCCAGATTACCGCATGCCTCCGGCCGATATCCGCCATGTCGGTCCATTCCTGCCCCGATTGAGGTACGAACTGGCGCTCGTCCTCGCAGATCGGGCAGGTCGGCGGCGGTCTGTCGCCTTCGCCGAACTGTGCGCCACATGTGATGCAGATAAAATGCGTCATCTCGAATTCCTCGCCAGTCTGTCTTCTAGCCTGTGGCCGTAGGCCCGCCGCACGGCAAATGAAGGCTTTTGTGCTATATTGGCCAGACATTGGACGGATCAAAGCGAAAAGGCGAAGCAGCGATCCTCAAACAATCTCGTTGCAGACAGAAAATCGTCGTTTTCAGGCCGACCTTTCCCGGAAGTATGGATATTCGTAGTGATAGTGACAGAATTTATGACAATCTATCAGTATGATTTTTAATGTAGAAATTATTATCCTATCAGTTTTGTGACAATCTGGTCTTGCAAAAGGTGCAAAGACAAAGAAACATAGTCGGCTAATGAAAGTTTAGGTAATCGCGATATTGATGTCCGGCATTTATCCGGGCATCGCAGGCATATGGAGGACCACCATGGCGCTTATTTTCGGCCTCGTTGCTCTGGCCGGTCACATCGCCCTCTTGCTCTGGGGCACGCGCATGGTCCAGACCGGCATCCAGCGCGCCTTCGGCCCTGATCTGCGCTCCTTTCTCGGTCGCGCGCTCAGCAATCGGACGAAGGCGTTTTTTGCCGGGATCGGCGTCACCGCCATCCTGCAGAGCAGCACGGCTACCGGCCTGATGGCCTCCGGCTTTGCAGCCGGCGGTCTGGTGGACCTCGTGCCGGCGCTTGCCGTCATGCTGGGGGCCAATGTCGGCACGACGCTGATTGTCCAGGTGCTGTCTTTCGATGTTGCCGCCGCTTCGCCGGCCCTCATCCTTATCGGCGTGCTGATGTTTCGCCGGACCGCGAATTCGCGTGTGCACGATCTCGGGCGCGTCATGATCGGGCTTGGCTTCATGCTTCTGGCGCTGCATCAGCTCCTCGACCTGATGACGCAGTATGAGGGGTCGAAAGCGCTCGCCTACGTCCTCGATGCGATCGCTGCGACACCGGTGCTGAGCATGCTTCTCGCAGCCGTTCTGACGTGGGCTGCCCATTCCAGCGTGGCCGTCGTGCTGCTCATCATGTCTCTGGCAAGCAAGGGGCTGGTCAGCGTCGATCAGGCCTTTGCGCTCGTTCTCGGCGCCAATCTGGGCACTGCGATTAATCCACTCATCGAAGGGCAGTCGGGCGCCGATCTCTCCGTCAAGCGGCTGCCCATCGGCAACATGCTGACGCGTATTATCGGCGTTGTTGCGGTGATTGGCCTCTTGGAGCGGATCACCCGCCTGTCGGCGCTGGTCGATAGCGACAGCGCCCGTGCCGTCGCCAATTTTCACAGCGCTTTCAACGTCGTTCTGGCCGTGGTGTTCATGCCGTTGTTGCGGCCTTATGCCGATCTCTTGACCAAATTGCTGCCGCAGAAGATCGACGAGGCCGATCCGACACGCCCGAGATATCTCGATCCGGCCGCCAAGGAAACGCCTGTGGTCGCTCTCGGCGCGGCAGCACGCGAGGCGTTGAGACTGGTCGATGTGCTCTCGGAAATGCTTGCAGGCGCCAAATCCGCCTTGTCGGACACGGATCGAAAGGCGCTGACACGATTGCGCTCGCTGGACAATATCCTCGACAGCCTGAATACGGCGGTGAAGACCTACCTGACCTCGATCGATCCCGATGAGCTCGGCGAAGCCGACAGGAGACGTCTGAACGAGATCCTGCTGTTCTCGATGAACATGGAACATGCCGGCGATGTGCTCGACCAGAACCTCCTGCCGCACCTGGCAAAACGCCTGCGCCGAGGTTTGAGTTTCTCGAAGGAAGGGCAGCTCGAACTGGCGACATTGTTCGACCGATTGCAGTCGAACCTGCAAACGACGGCCGCTCTGTTCATGACACAGAACGAGAGTGCCGCGCGCATGCTGGCGGACGAGAAGGTGATTTTCCGCAAGGCGGAGCGTGAGGGAACGGAAGCCCATTTCCAGCGCTTACGTCAGGGCGGGATCGAGACGGCCGAGACCAGCTCGCTTCACCTCGACCTTCTGCGCGACCTCAAGCAGATCAATTCCCACCTCGTTGCCGCCGCCGCCTATCCCGTTCTGGAAGAGCGCGGCGAACTGCTGCAAAGCCGGACGCCGAGCCCGGTCCGGCAGGCGGCAGTGACGGCACATGACTAAAAAGACCTATCTCGGTCGTTTGGCGGACGAAGCTGGAAAGCTCTTTGCCGGCCGGTTGATCGAGCAATATGCCGCGATCTGTTACAGGCGCTTGCCCGCGCGAAAGGATGTGCAAATCCTGCTGATCACGTCGCGCGACAGCGGCCGGTGGGTCATTCCCAAGGGATGGCCGATGGAAGGCAGGCTGCCGCATCAGGTCGCCGAACGCGAGGCCTGGGAAGAGGCCGGCGTCAAGGGAAAGGCCAGGAAGAAGAATTTTGGCTATTATACCTATCTGAAGTCTCTCGATACCGGCGATACGGTTCCCTCCGTAGTTCAGGTTCATCTGCTTGAGGTGACGGGACTGGACGAGCGCTTTCCCGAGCGCGGTCAGCGCCAGCGGCAATGGTTCTCGCCCAACGAGGCGGCCGCCCGCGTTCGGGAACCGGAGCTAAAAAGCCTTCTGCGCAGGGTCGAGACCGCCCTCACGCCGGATCGGTGAAACAAGAAGCCCCGGCTTCCTCCATCCCAATTCGCCGCGACCAGACGGTGCAACATCCTCATGGGTGTCCCTGATTTATGCGTAAAGCGCATAAATTACATGTCTAAATCTCGTTTGCGGATGAATTCAAAAGCAACGTAACTTTTCCCCACTAGAAAATGGAAGCTCACCAACGAGCTCAGGGGATCGAAATTTGACCAACTCAGCGCCACTGGACGTGAATGCGCTTGTGATCGTGCCGCAGCGAAAGATCGGCACGAAGATCATGGCGGCAATCTGCATAATCCTGCTTCTTCTGTTGGCGAGAGCCTTCTGGAAGGGCGACATCGCCTGGGAATATGTCGGACAGAACCTGTTCACCAGGGCCGTCCTGGCAGGGGTTGGCAACACGATCATCATGACCTTCTGCGCCATGATCGTCGGCATCGTCCTCGGCGTCATCGCAGCGATCATGCGCATGTCCGACAATCCGGTTCTGCGCAGTATTTCCGTCGGCTATGTCTGGCTGTTTCGCGGCACGCCGGCGCTGCTGCAGCTTCTCTTGTGGTTCAATCTCGCCCTGATCTTTCCGACGATCGGCATTTCGGGATTGTGGTCGATCCGCACCGTCGATGTCATGACGCCCTTCGTGGCCGCCCTTCTCGGCCTTGGCATTCAGCAGGGCGCTTACACAGCCGAAGTCGTGCGGGCCGGCCTTCTGTCAATCGACAAGGGCCAGATGGAAGCGGCGCAATCGATCGGCATGACGAAGCTTAGGGCAACGTTGAAGATCGTGCTGCCGCAGGCCATGCGCGTTATCGTTCCTCCGATCGGCAACGAAACCATCGGCATGGTGAAGCTGACGTCGCTTGCCAGCGTCATCCAATATTCCGAGGTGCTGAAAAACGTCGAGGATATCTACTACGTCAATTCGCGCGTCATCGAACTGCTGATCGTTGCCGCGATCTGGTACATGGTCGTCGTCACCGTGCTCAGCATTGCGCAAATCTACATCGAGCGGCATTTCTCCAAGGGCTGGGGCCGGCGTGATGCGAGCGCCCAGCAGGCAGCCAACCAGGCTCTGGTCGGGGAGGCTTCCTGATGGACGCGATCATCAAGGCACACGGCCTGCAGAAGTATTTCGGCACGTTTCACGTCCTGAAGGACATCGATTTCGAGATCCGGAAGGGCGAAGTGGTCTGCATCATCGGGCCTTCCGGCTCGGGCAAGAGCACCTTCCTGCGCTGCATCAACCAGCTGGAACAGATCGACGGCGGCTATGTCACGGTCGAGGATGAGATCGCCGGCTATCGCCGCGAGGGCAACAGGCTGTTTCACCTGCCGGATCGCGAGATCGCCCGCCAGCGTCAGTCCGTCGGCATGGTCTTCCAGAAATTCCATCTTTTCCCGCATCGCACCGTCCTGCAGAACATCATCGAAGGTCCGGTCGGTGTGCAGAGGCGGCCCAAGCAGGAATGCATCGCCGAGGCGCGCATTCTCCTGCAGCGTGTCGGCCTCGCCGACAAGGCGGGCGCCTATCCGGGCGAGCTGTCCGGCGGCCAGCAGCAGCGCATCGCCATTGCCCGCGCGCTCGCCATGAAACCGAAGGCGATGCTCTTCGACGAACCGACCTCGGCGCTTGATCCCGAGCTCGTCGGCGAGGTGCTCGGCGTCATGAAGGAACTTGCCGCGTCAGGCACGACGATGATCGTCGTTACGCATGAAATCGGCTTTTGCCGCGAGGTCGCCGACCGCGTCGTCTTCATGGATGCCGGCATGATCGTCGAGACCGGGACGCCGAGCGACATATTGGAAAACCCCAGGAATCCCAGAGTGAAGAACTTCATCTCTGCGGTGCTTTAACAACAAAAGAACCTGAAGAAAGATCATCAGAGGAGAATTGCATGAAACTCATTCGTCTCGCCGCCTCAGTAGCCCTGCTGTCGCTTGCGGCCACCGCCGCCTCCGCGGATTCAAGCCTGAACCTGATCAAGGATGGCGAGCTCCGCATAATGACCAACCCGATCTATCCGCCGATGGAGTTCGTCAATCCGGACACCGGTACGATCGATGGTTTCGACGTTGATCTGGCAAACGCGATCGCCAAGAAGCTCAACCTGACGACCGTCTTCGTGACCTCGGCTTTCCAGGAATTGCAGAGCGGCCTGCAGACCGGCCGCGCCGACATGATCATCTCCGGCATGAGCGACAACGTGAAGCGCCAGGCCGCCATGGACTTCGTCGACTACATCACCAGCGGCCCGATCCTCTTCACCGTCAACGCCAATGCCGGGACCTACAAGCAGGCGACAGACCTTTGCGGCAAGACGGTTGCCGGAAGCCGCAGCACCTCCTTCGGCGATAACGTCAAGGCCTGGAGTGCCGAGAATTGCGAAGGCAAGGGCAAGCCCGCCATCAAGTTCGAGGGGACCGCGGATTCGAACGCGGCCCGTCTTGGCATGAAGCAGGGCCGCTATGACGCCGTCGTGCAGGGCATCGAAACGATCGCTTACCAGATGCGCGTCGAGCCAAACACCTATACGCTCGTTGGTGAGCCGCTGCTCAGCAACGACACCTTCGGCATAGGCTTCAAGAAGGACCATACCGCGCTTCGCGACGCGGTTGCCGGCGCTCTCGACGCGCTGATCACGGACGGCAGCTACGATGAGATCCTCAAGAAGTGGGGCCTTGTCCACAATGCCGTTCCGAAGGCCGTCATCAACGGCGTCAAGTAACACTTAGAAGAAGCGCCGCGATCATAGCGGCGCTTCCTTCATCCCATTGCATGCAGCCATCGGCCGGGGCGCCTCAGCGCCCACGGATGGATGGTTGCGCCCGAAAACACCTCAAGACGCATGCAGAGTCCCATGACTGCGAAGAATGCAACCAAATCGGCGAAACCAAGCCTGTGGCCGGAAGGCCGGCAATCGGCTGTGGCGCTCGCCTTCGATGTCGATGGCCCGACGGGCGATGCGATGCTCGACGGCTCGCTGCTGTCCAATCCGCGCTATTTCACGCAGGGCGCCTATGGCCCGTGGCGGGCGCTGCCGCGCCTTCTCGATCTTCTCGCGGCCTACGGCCTCAAGGCTACCTTCTTCGTGCCGACCTGGGTGGTCGAACATTGGCCCTCGCAATGCGAGCGTATTCTTCGCGATGCCCACGAGATTGCCTATCACGGCCATTATCACGAGGTCTTCATCGACTGCGGCTACCAGCAGCAGCTCGATATCATGGGTCGATCCCGTGACATCTTCCGAAGCCGAATGGGTGTATCGCCCGTCGGCTTCCGCACACCGTCGGGCGACTGGAGCGACGAGACGGCGCAATTGCTACACGAGTTCGGCGTGATCTATTCGAGCTCGATGCGCGGTGATGACAGGCCTTACTTTCATACCACGCCGCGCGGGCGCGGATTGGTCGAGATTCCGGGGCGTTGGGATATCGATGATTATACCGCGCTCGCCTATACCGAAGAGCCTGATTTTCCCATCGGTCTCGACCGCATCTCGGGCTACGCCGATGTTCAAAAGAACTGGTGCGCCGAATTCGAAGGCTATCACCGCGAAGGGCTCTGCTGGACGACGATCCTGCACCCGAAGGTCTGCGCCAAGCCCGGCCGGCTCGCGATCCTTGAAGGCCTGTTTAAAGCGATCACCGCCCATGGCGACCGCGTCTGGGCAACGCATTGCGCCGAAATCGCAAAATGGTGGATCGTACAACATTCGGAGACTGCCGCATGACCAGCACGGCTTCTGAAGGCTTCTGGCCACAGGGCAAGAGATGCGCGGCCATTGTCTCCGTGATCTTTGATGATGGCCTCGATGCCGTCGCGCAGGCGCCGGACTTGAAGGGGCGCAGCAAGAGCTTTTCCGTCTGGCAATATGGCGCAACACGCGGCGTCGAGCGCCTATGCAACGCCTTTGCCGATGCCGGTATATCCACGAGCTGGTTCGTGCCCGGGGTCGTCGCGGAGAAACACGAAGAATTGCTGCGCGATGTCGTGTCGCCGCGCCATGAGATCGAAAGCCATGGCTGGGATTTCGAGCGCTACGAAGCCATCTCCGCGCCCGAAGCCGTCGATCTGCTGAAGCGCAGTCGCGAGAGGCTGAATGCGATCGCATCGAATGACGTCTCCGGCTTCCGGCTTCCGGCTGGCAACTGGCCGCGTCGCTTCGACCGCCTGCTCGTCGAGGCTGGCTATTCTTGGTCGGCATCGTTGAATGGGGACGATGTGCCCTACACTCATTCCTCGTCGCTGGTGGAGATCCCGGTTCACAACGAGCTCGAGGACCGGCCTTACTTCCAGTTCAATTTCACGCCGGCCTTCCCGAAGGGGCAAAGCCGCATCCCGTCTTATGAGGCAGTGCTCGGCAACTGGATCGCCGAGTTTGATGCCTACCGCAAATACGGCCTCTGTTGCGTCATCCAGCTTCGCCCGGAATGGACCGGCACGCCGGGCCGGATCGCACTTGTTGAAGCCCTGCTTGCCCATATCACGAGCTTCCACGACGTGTGGCTGGCGACGGCCGCAGACGTAGCCCGCTGGCACGCCGACAAGGGCCTTGCTGCACCGGGCGACCACCCGATCAATGTCTATGAAGACTATGTCGATGAGGAACGGTCCCGTGAGCGATAATCTGACCCAGGCACTGGCGGATCTCGTTTGCTCGACCAACTATGAAGCCTTTCCACCCGAGACCATCCACAAGGCGAAGCTTCATATTCTCGATACGCTGGGTGCTGCGATCGCCGGTTCGGCATCCCGCGAAACTGACGCCGTCGTCGCAATGCTCGGTATCCAGGCCGGAACCGGATCTTCCCTGATCTGGGGCCGATCGATTGCGTCGGACGCGAGAACGTCGGCTTTCGTCAACGGTGTTTCTGCCCATGCCTACGAGCTTGACGACAGCGGCGGCTGCGATCATTCCGGTGCAGTCGTCCTTCCAGCCGTGCTCGCCGCGCTTGGCGATCACGAAGGGCCGGTTGGTGGTCGCGACCTGTTGCGCAGCGTCTTGCTCGGCTACGAGGTCGGGCGGCGCGTGCTGGAAGCCGTCGGCGGATATGAAGAGCACAATGGTCTCGGCTGGCATTCAACGGGGACGTGCGGCGCGTTCGGAGCTGCCGCCGCCGTCGGCAGTTTGGTGAACCTCGATGTGAATGCCATGGCCTCCGCTTTGGGTTCGGCCTGCTCCTTTGCTGGCGGCACCTGGGCGTTCATCCATAATGGCAGCTCGACCAAAAAGCTCCACGCTGGCCGTGCCGCCGAAGGCGGGCTCATGGCCGCTTACCTCGCAGGGCAGGGTTTCGAAGGCCCCGACAGCGTTTTCGAGGCGGAGCGCTGGGGCAGCTTTTTCGCGACCTTCGGTGCCGGCAAGGGCGATCCGCAGGCGCTCGTCCGCGATTTCGGACACTATTGGCGGCTGAACCGGTGCTCCATAAAGCCGCACGCCACCTGCCGGGGCACGCATGCGGGGATCGATGCGCTGGATTTGCTGCTGCAGCGTCATGGGCTTGGTCCCGCCGATATCGCCGCCATCAAGGTGGATATCAGCGGTTTCCAGTATGGCATGTGCGGCGGCAAGATCATTTCATCCCGCGCCCAGGCGCAGATGAGCCTGCCCTATGCGCTGGCGGCGCGGTTGCGTTACGGCAAGGTTTTTCTGGCCGAACTTGAGGAGTCCGCGTGGTCGGCTGCCGAGATTGGTCCATTGATGGATCGTATCACAGTGCGTATCGATCCCGCCATGAAGGACGAGGATGAACCGGCGATCACCATCGTGACTGCCGCGGGCGAGCGACATCGGCTCGTTGTCGAATTTCCACTCGGGGGACCGCAGAACCCGCTGAGCGATGAAAGGCTGATCGGCAAATATGCAGCGCTCGCCGGCATGGTGCTGCCGGGATCAAGGGTCGACGCTCTCAGCGACTACGTTCTCGATCTCGAAAACCAGACCGACACCCGCAGCCTGCTTGCGCTGCTTCAATAGAGGATGCGCCCGGAGGAGGGTGGCATTCGTTCAAAAGGGAAGACCGCGATGAGAAACCAGAAAGAAGCCACATGGTCCCCGCTGTTCAAGGAGGCCGTCTCCAGGGATTTCGAAAGCTTTCACGAATGTCTTGATCAGGACAAGCGCATCGCCCTGCACGACGTTGCTGGTTCCAAGGTTCATGCCGAAATGCTTGCCCGCGCTGGCATTCTGACTGCCGGGGACAACGCGCAGATCCAGACCGGCCTCGACCAGGTGGCGGAAGAAATGCGCTCCGGCGCCTTCGAGTGGAAGACGGAGCTTGAAGACGTTCATACCAATGTCGAGGATCGGCTGATCGCGCTGATCGGCGATGCCGGCAAGAAGCTGCACACCGCAAGATCGCGCAACGATCAGGTGGCGACGGACATTCGTCTCTATGCGCGCGAGCAACTGGATCTTCTTGCTGATGATCTAAAGACGCTCATCGGCGCCTTCGTCGACCTTGCCGAGAAACACGCCGATGCGATCATGCCGGGCTTCACCCATCTGCAGGTGGCGCAGCCCGTGACCTTCGGTCACCATCTCATGGCCTATGTCGAAATGTTCCTGCGCGATCTCGATCGTGTCGGCGCGGCGCGCGAACGCCTCAACGTTTCACCGCTTGGTGCCGCAGCGCTCGCAGGCACCGGCTATCCGATCGATCCCGAATACAGCGCCTCCGAGCTTGGTTTCTCTACGTCCTTTGCCAACTCGCTCGACGCCGTTTCCGACCGTGATTATGTCGTCGATGTCTGCAGTGCCGGCTCGATCATCATGGGACACCTGTCGCGTTTCAGCGAGGAAGTCATCCTCTGGTGCACGCCGATGTTCGATTTCATCGAAGTGGGCGACCAGTTCTGCACCGGCTCCTCGATCATGCCGCAGAAGCGCAATCCGGATCTTGCGGAGCTTGTGCGCGGCAAGGCCGCCCGTGTTATGGGCAATCTCGCCTTTTCGGCTGCGCTGATGAAAAGCCAGCCGCTCGCTTTCAATAAGGACCAGCAGGAATCGAAGCCGCCGCTCACCGATACGCTCGAGACCGTCCGCGCTGCGGTCAGCGTCACGGCGCAGATGATCCCGACCATCACGGCCAAGCATGCAAAGATGCTCGCGGCTGCCAATCAGGGCTATTCCACGGCAACCGATCTTGCCGATTACCTCGTCCGCGCCGGTCTGCCGTTTCGCGATGCGCACCACGCCGTGGCCGCGATCGTCGGTGCTGCCCGCGACAAGGCGCTGCCGACGCTTTCGGAGCTTTCGCTCGCCGACATGCAGGCCTTTTCGCCTGGTATTCGCGAGGATGTCTTCGAGGTGCTGACTGTCGAGGGTTCTGTCGCCAGCCGCGATCACAAGGGCGGCACAGCGCCGCGAAGGGTCCGGGAAGCCATCGAGACGGTGCGCCGCGCGATCGCCTGAGGGCCGTCGGTTGCCATTCCATCCACATGCTTTAATGCTTGCTGTTCGAGACAGCAGCGGAGAAGCCGGGTAGGGAATGGAGCCGAGGTTCGATCACAACAGATTGCCGCCGCTGCAGACGCTGCAAACCTTTTCCGTTGTCGCGGAAACGGGCAGTTTCACGGCGGCGGCGGCAGAACTCAATCTCAGCCAAAGTGCAATCAGCCGGCAGGTGCAGCAGCTCGAGCATTATTTCGGCTGCAGCCTGTTCGAGCGCCACACCCGCAAGGTGGCGCTGACGGAACGCGGCATGGCGCTGATCCCGATCGTCGACGGCCTGCTCGCCTCGTTGAAGACCTCGTTCGAGGCAACGCGAACGACGGTGCGCTCTCTGACTATTCGCATGCCGCCGACCTTCGCGCGCAAATGGTTCCTGCCTCGCCTGCCGGATCTTCATAGCCATCATGAAGACCTGAACATCAATATCGATACCGCCTGGTTCCTGCGGCCGACCTTTTCCGTCGGCGATATCGACATGTTGATCACCTACGGCAACGGCCACTGGCCCGGCATGGATGTGCTGCCGCTATTGCGGGAGCAGCTGACGCCGATGTGCTCGCCGCAATTTCTATCCAGGCTCGGCGATCCGCCCGAGGTGAAGAACCTGCAGAACTGCGTCCTGCTGCACTCCAATCCGCGCCATAGCGACTGGACGCTCTGGCTGCAGGCCGAAGGCGCCTATTCGTTCCAGGCCTCTCGTCATCAGGTCTTTGACACGCAGGATTTCGCGATGACCGCGGCTGCGAGCGGCTATGGCGTAACGATGGGCGATCTCGTGTTTTCTCGACAGGATCTGGAGAGCGGCGAGCTGGTCGCTCCTTTCGAGCGGATCATCGACAGCGGCTACGGCTATTATGCGCTTTGGCCGGCAAGAGCCGAAGCGCGCCAGAAGGTGCGGGCCTTTTCCGACTGGCTCGGGCACGCTTGCAATGCAACTGCCGACGGCTTTGGGGGCGATCGGACCTGACGTTTAAAGGAAGGAAGCGGCGGCGAAATCAGAGACTTGCCGACAGCGCTTCATCCAGATTGCCATCGCGCGTTTTGCAGTTGAGTTCCGTAAGTTGATACGGAGCGATGGCTGATCGAGATAACGCGCCGAGATGATGACCGCCTTCATAGGCGTTCCATCGATCGCGTTGCTTATTGCGCAGATGACAGGAAAATCAAAGCTTCCCATGGCCGCAGGATTTTGATTGCTTCCATCGGCTCGGCGTCGTCATCGTAATTGCTCGATACGAGCTTGAGATCGGGCGACGCATAGGCACCACCGTCGACGGCTGCCGGTTCGGAGGAGAGATTGGCAAGCATGACGGCACGCTCGTCGCCGAGCGTACGGATGATGATATAGAGCTGCGGGTCGTCGAGCGCTTCGAGCTTTGAACTGCCATAGGCGATCACGTCGTGCTCGTGTCGGAGTGCGACCAACTGCCGGTAGTGATGCAGCACCGAATGCGGGTCGGCCCTTTCGGCCTCGATATTGATCGTCTTGTAATTGGGATTGATGGCCATCCAGGGTTTGCCGGTCGAAAAGCCGGCATTGATGCTTGCATCCCATTGAACCGGGCTGCGGGCATTGTCCCGCGCCATTGGCCTGATGACGCGCATCAGTGCCTCCTGATCCTGCGCGGGATCGGCTGCCATACACGAAAAGTAATAGTTGCGCGACTGGACATCGAGAAGATCGTCGATGGTTTTCAGCTCGGGATTGGTCATGCCGATCTCCTCGCCCTGATAAATGTAGGGGGTGCCTCGATGCATATGCAGAACCGTGGCGATGGCCTTGGCCGATTGAACCCTGTATTGGCTGGTATTGCCCCAGCGCGATAGCGCGCGCGGTTGGTCGTGATTGTTGAAGTAGAGGCTGTTCCAGCCGGCGTCGGCCAAGCCATCCTGCCAGTGTCCCATGACGGCTTTGAGCTTACCGAGCTCCAGCGTCGTCGGTGCCCAGCGCGTCGCGCCGATCTGATCCACCTGCATATGCGCGAACTGGAAGACCATGTTGAGCGCGCCGGTTCGCTCGTCAGTCAGCGCCTTCGCATGATCGACGATCGCCTGCGGCGTTTCGCCGACAGTCAGCAGCACTTTGTCGCGACCGTCGAACACCTCGCGGCGCATTTCGCTCAGGAACTCCAGCAGCCGCGGGCCGTGGATATAGTGCTGCCTGCCGTCGCTCGATGCATCTGTGCCGATCGCGTCGGGAAGGCCGTCGACCTTGGAGATGAAGTTGATGACATCCATGCGGAAACCATCCACGCCGCGATCCAGCCACCAGCGCATCATCTCGTAGACGGCCTGACGCAGTTCGGGGTTCTCCCAATTGAGATCCGGCTGCTTGCGCGAGAAGAGATGCAGGTAGGACTGGTCGGTCACCTCATCATATTCCCAGGCCGAACCTGAAAAGCGTGACTTCCAGTTGTTTGGGGCCGAGCCATCCGCCTTGCGGTCCCGCCAGTAATACCAGTCGCGCTTGGGGTTATCGCGCGAGGCGCGGGATTCGACAAACCAGGGATGTTCGTCCGACGTGTGGTTCACGACCAGATCCATCAGCAGCCGCATGTCGTGTGCATGCATTTTCTCGATCAGTTCGTCGAAATCGGCGAGTGAGCCGAACAGCGGATCGATGTCGCGATAGTCGCTGATATCGTAGCCATTATCATCCTGCGGCGAGGGATAGACGGGCGAAAGCCAAATGACATCGACGCCGAGCCAGGCAAGATAATCGAGGTGGTTGATCAGCCCGCGCAGATCACCGATACCGTCGCCATTGGCGTCGGCAAAGCTCCTTGGATAGACCTGATAGACGACAGCGCGTTTCCACCAGGCCGCGGTTGCAAGTGTCGTTTCGGGAGGCGCGGAGGAAGTTGGGACGGACATGGTTTCTCCAGTCGTTCACTCGTGACGTCAAGTGTATCCGATTCACCGCCGGTCAAGGGTCTGCGACGATCCGTTCCGCGATTGCGATCGGCGTGCAGGCTCATCTGTGGTGTCGATGCGATGGATTTTGTCATGTCAGGCGGGCTAGGCTTCGACACCCTGCTGCCGTGCTCACGCAGGCGCCGTCAGAGCGAGGCCTCGACCCGCTCCCAAGCAGCCGACAGATGCCGCTCTATGATTTCGGACAGGCGAGCCGCATCCCGGGCTTCCAAAGCCGCGATCATCTCTTCATGCTCGGAGACAGCCTTGGCCCAATTCTCTTCGCCCTCATGGCTGACGAAGCGCATTCGTTTCAGGCGCCCCTGCAGCATGCCGTGGGTATAGGCCAGCGGCTCGTTGTCGGAGAGGGCCACGATGGCCGAGTGAATGCTCTGATTTAGCTTGTAGTATTCCATGCGCCGATGCTTGCGATAGTGGCCAAGCATCTCTTCGTGCAGGGATCGAATATGGGCGATCTGCTCGTCGGTGGCGCGTTCGCAGGCGATGCCACCCGCCAGAACCTCGAGGGTCTTGAGCACAAGCAGCATGTCCCTGAGATCCTTGGCGCTGAACTGGCGCACGACAGCCCCCCGGCTCGGTACGAGCTCGACAAGTCCCTCGCTCGCGAGGAATTTTATCGCTTCGCGCAAGGGTGTGCGGGACACGCCGAGCCGTTGGCCCATCTGGGTTTCATGGATGCGGGAACCGGGCGGCAGCTCGCCCTCGATGATCATGTCGCGCAGCCGGTTGACGATTGCGTCGTGAAGCGACATGCGGGCAATCGGCCCGGACCCGCTCGCCGATGCATCCATCACGCTCGAAAGCGGATCGGAGCCTGCAACCATGTCCATCCCCTGGTCTTCAAAAGTAACGACGTTGTTCTGGACGTATCTTTTCCACCCATGACTGTCCAGCCCGGGATCGCCGACGAGCAACCTTTCTACATTTTGTATTCTGTATACAGAATACTTGACGCTGTCCCGTCGCTTCGATAGCGTCGCTTCATTCACGCCAGATCGGGTAGCCAAAATGAATGACATGCGCGCGGCTTATCGTCCCCTCATCGCACTTGCCATGGGCGACCCCGCAGGCGTCAGCCCCGAATTGGCGGCCCGACTGCTTGTTTCCGAACGGGTGCACCAAGCCGCGCGGCTGGTGGTTATCGGCGACCGCCGTATTCTGAACGATGGAGCGGTGGTTGCGGGTGTAATCCCCGAGCTGCAGCCGGTGTCCTTGAGCGATATCAGCCGGCAGGCAGTGACAGCGCATGCCTTCGTGGACCTCGGCAATCTGGCGCCTGCCGATGTGCGCAGAGGGGAGGCGGCTCTCATCGGAGGGCGCTTTGCCATTGAAAACTTCCGCAATGCCCTCGAACTTGGCCGTGACGGCAAAGTGGATGCGGTATGCTTCACGCCCTTCAACAAGAAGGCCATGCGCCTTGCCTATCCGGGCTATGACGACGAAATTCGCTTCATCGCCGATGTGCTGCAGTTCCGGCAGAAGATGCGGGAATTCAACGTGCTGGAAAAGATCTGGAATGCGCGCGTGACGTCGCATATTCCGCTTTCGGCCGTTGCCTCCCACATGTCGCAGGAAGCCATTCTTGCGGAACTCGATCTTACGCGGAGATGCTTGGTCAAGGCCGGGATCGCCGAGCCCAAGATCGCGGTAGCCGGGCTCAATCCGCATGCCGGCGATGGCGGCAGCTTCGGTATGGAGGAAATCGACATCATCGAGCCCGCCGTCATCCGGAGTGTTGAGATGGGCTGGCAGGTCGAAGGACCGTTTCCTGCCGATACCGTATTCCTGACGGCGTTGAAAGGCGGCTTCCACGCAGTTCTAACCATGTATCACGATCAGGGTCAGATCGCGATGAAGATGATGGGTTTCGATCGCGGCGTGACAATGCTCGGTGGATTGCCGTTCCCTGTCTGCACACCCGCGCATGGTACAGCCTATGATATTGCCGGCAAGGGCATCGCCAATGTCGGCGCCAGCGAGGAGGCCGTCTTGCTTGCTGCGCGGATGGTTGCGCAAGGCGAGGCGAGCGCCGCCTGACCTCCCGGAACCGCCAGCCCCAACGTTCGGATCTGGCGATTTGCCGTACCTGACGCCAAACCTCGCGAGCGATTCTGGTTCCTGGCGAACAAAATCACCTTGAGGCCTTGATAAATCGATTGGCTACAGCTGTCTCATCGAGCGTGGGGCTGCGTCATCAAAAGTTCCTTTGACCCCATCGTGAAAGCCATCGTGTAGGGAGGAAGGCAGCCAAACGCTGTCATTACCCATTGGATTGCGGGAGGTGCTCCGAAATACCGAGTTCTCGCATGGATCTGTCGAAGATAAAAACACTGATCGATTTTGTTGGACGATCCAACGTTACCGAGCTCACGGTAACGGAAAAGGATGTTACGGTTCGGATCTTCCGAACGCTCAATCCGACGGATTCGT
Organism: Rhizobium sp. ZPR4; assembly: GCF_040215725.1. NCBI lineage: Bacteria > Pseudomonadati > Pseudomonadota > Alphaproteobacteria > Hyphomicrobiales > Rhizobiaceae > Rhizobium > Rhizobium sp. ZPR4. The sequence continues at coordinate 141,692 of NZ_CP157969.1, read as the reverse complement.
TTCCTTCAGCGCAGATGGCTGCCAGCGTAGCAACTGGTCGCGCTGAACAAGGCTGCGATATTTCAGAAAAGTCGCAAGGCACCGCTGTGACCGTGAAGGCGCCGATCTTCGGTGTCTTGCACCGGGCACCAGCACCCGGGCAGGAGCCTTTCGTCAAGGTTGGCGACGCGGTGGAGGAGGGGCAGACGCTCTTCATCATCGAAGCGATGAAGGTCTTCAACAAGATCGCGGCCCCGCAGGCTGGCCGCATCAGGCACCTTACCGAAATAGATGGCGGTGAAGTCGAGACGGGCGAAGTCCTGGCGGAGATCGCGTAGTGGCGGAAGCTCTCGACAAGGCGGGTCGACGTTTCGATACGGTCCTGATCGCAAATCGCGGCGAAATTGCTGCGCGAATTCAGCGGGCCTGTAGCGAACTCGGCCTGAAGACGGTCGCGATCTGCTCCGAAGCCGATAGGCGGGCGCCTTACGGCAAGACCGCTGACACCTTTCTGTGCATCGGTCCCGCGAACGCGACCGGCAGCTATCTCAATCAAGATGCGATCCTCCTTGCCGCACAGCTGACCGGGGCGGGTGCGATCCACCCCGGCTACGGGTTTCTGTCCGAGAATGCTGCTTTTTCCGAAGCTGTGGAGAAAGCCGGCCTCGCATTCATTGGCCCCGAAGCCTCCTCGATCGCGATCATGGGCGACAAGATAGCGGCGAAGCGGGCAATGATTGCTGCAGGTGTCCCTTGCGTGCCCGGTCCTGATACGTCTCTTCCGGACGACCCGACTTCCGTCGAGCGGACCGCCCAGGAGATTGGTTATCCCGTGATCATCAAGGCCGCCGGCGGCGGAGGCGGCAGAGGGATGCGGGTAGTTCCTGACGCAGGCGAGCTGCATGAGGCCATTGCTTTGACGCGGGAAGAAGCCCGTCAGGCTTTCGGCTCGCCGGCGCTCTACATGGAGAAGTTCCTCCAGCATCCGCGTCACATCGAAATTCAGGTGCTCTGCGATATCTACGGCAATGCCGTCTGGCTCGGGCACCGTGATTGCTCGATGCAGCGCCGGCATCAGAAGGTCGTGGAGGAGGCCCCGGCGCCCGGGATTTCTTCGGAAGTGATCGAGCCTGTCAGTCTGGCCTGTGTGGAAGCCTGTCGGCAGATCGGCTATCGCGGCGTCGGAACCTTCGAGTTCCTTTACGAAAATGGGGCTTTCTATTTCATCGAAATGAATACGCGTCTGCAGGTCGAGCATCCCGTTACTGAGACGACCAGCGGGATCGATATCGTCCAAGCACAGATAATGGTCGCCCAGGGTCTTCCCCTTGAAATACGCCAGGACGATGTGGCGTGTGCCGGCCATTCCTTCGAATGCCGCATCAATGCCGAGGATTCCGAAAGTTTCCTGCCTTCGGCAGGCACGATCTCCGATCTGGCACTGCCGGAAGGGTCGGGTATCCGGGTCGATACCCATATTCACGCCGGCTATCGGGTTTCGCCCTATTATGACTCACTGATCGCCAAGTTGATCGTTCATGCGTCTACCCGGGCAGAAGCCATGGCCAAAATGCGCGAGGCGCTTGCTGCCACAAGGATAGAAGGGATTTCCACCAACCTGCCGTTACTGCGCATGTTGTTCGAGGATGAAGGGTTTGCCCGCGGCGAGACAGATATTCACTATCTGGAGCAATGGCTTCGGCAGAGGAGGGCGGCATGAGTGCGATCGACTTTAGCGATCCTTCGACCATCGCGGCTCTGGCTGATGCGCTGACGGCGGCGGGCGTCGATGGCATAGAAATTTCGCGACCGGGCGGTAATCTACGCATCATCGTCTCGAAGGCTGCGGGCGCCCAAATCAAGCTGACAGGAAATGCGCAGCCCGAGCCGGCGATACCGATGGCGATCATCAAAGCGCCAATGGCTGGTCACTTCTATCCATTGCATCCTTCGGATTCCGATGCAGCCGAGCGTCTGCCTCGCAGGGTCTCAAACCGGGATGTGATCGGCTTTATCCGCATTAGTTCCGTTCTGCTTCCCATTCCCGCCGGCAGATCCGGTTCGCTGGCCAGGCAATTGGTGGAGCCTGAAACCCTGGTCGGATTCGGTGATCCCCTGTTCGAAATCGAGCCGCTGCCATGATTGCTACGTCGAACACCATCACCTCGTCGCGCGAAATCGTTCCCGCCGCCAAGGGCCGGGCACGGATTTCCTGCATCGGCACGCGATCTTTCTTGCTGGAAGCGCCGGGCGAATTCGATTTGCCCGCGCAGCGATGGATCTGGGCTTTGGCGCGGACGGTGAGGGGCTGGACCGATATAGCGGAAGTAATCCCCGGAATGACCAATCTCCTGGCGATCCTCAAGGAGACGCCGGAGGACCCCGATCTGGTCACGCTCCGGCTTCTTGAGGCATGGAACAACGCCGAGAGCTTGGACCTCGCGGGAAAAGTCATCGAAATCCCGGTTCACTATGGTGGCGCCTATGCAATCGATCTTCCCGCCATCTGCGACTTTTGCGGCTTGAGCGACCGTGAGGTCGTGCGCCTGCATCACGAGGCGAGCTACCGCGTCTTCGCCTTGGGGAGCGCTCCCGGTTTCGGCTATCTGCACGGGCTCGATCCGCGCATCTATATGCCACGCAAGACCGTTCCATCGCTCAGGATGGAGAAGGGCAGCGTCACGATCGGTGGAATGCAAACGGGCGTTGCGATGCTAACTGGCCCGAATGGCTGGAATTCCCTCGGCCACGCCGAGCTGCAGATGTTCGATCCGACCTCAGCGACGCCGGCTTTGATGATGCCCGGCGATATCGTCCGCTTTCTGCCGGCAAGGATCGAGCTATGATCGAGATCATTGAAACCGGCCCATTCAACACGATCCAGGATCTCGGCCGTCCCGGCTATCGCGACATCGGCGTCACAGCCAGCGGCGCGATGGACCCTCTTGCGGTGAAGATCGGCAATATCCTTGTTGGCAACGACGACGATGCGGCTGCGATAGAGGTTCAGACCTTTCCGTTCAAACTACAGTTCGTGACGGGCGGCGTCTTTGCCGTCACGGGTGCGGATGGCAGCCCCGTACTGGACGGACGGGAGCTGATTGCCTGGTGCACGCACGTCGCCGAGCCGGGCCAGATCCTCGAGCTAAGGCAGCCACTTAGGTTAGCACGTGCTTACATCGTCTTCCGTGGAGGGCTGGATGTGCCGGTTCTCATGGGCTCGCGCAGCACGTCCCTGCGCGGCGGCTTTGGCGGCAATGCCGGTCGCGCGCTCATCAAGGGCGACCGGATTGAATTTGGCACATCCGCCGATGCGCTCCCCCTGCCGGCAAGTGGTCTTGCCGTTGTCGAGCCTGCGATCGCCTTGCGCGACTTTTTCCCGGCCATGATCGACGGCGCGTTGCCGATCCGTGCGATACCGGCCGGCGAGCATGAGTTGTTCGCCGGGGATGGCGAGGCCTTCTGGAGCCAGAGCTGGAGGATATCGTCGAGCAGCGACCGCACCGGCTATCGCCTGTCCGGCGAACCGATCAAGCCGACGGCGACGGTCGAAATGCGCTCGCATGGCGTGGTGCCCGGCGTGATCCAGGTGCCCCCGGCCGGCGAGCCGATCATCCAGATGAGCGATGCCAATACCGCGGGTGGCTATCCGAAGATCGCCGGCGTCATCGAATGCGATCTGTGGCGGCTCGGCCAGGCGCGTATCGGCACCCGACTCCGCTTCGTCCGCTCGACGCATGCGGAGGCGCGTGCGGTTGAACAGGCCGTGGCCCGCTATGTCGGGGACGTCAGGCGAACGTCGCAAATGGTCAAGCGCGCCTTGAAGGCGATGGCCTGATGAGAGTGGCAGGGACCAAGAGGAGGAGCAGGTGAAAATCGATCTGAATTCCGACATGGGCGAAGGTTTCGGTCCTTATCGGCTATGCGATGACGAGGCGATGATGAAGATCGTGTCGTCTGCCAACATCGCCTGCGGTTTTCATGGCGGTGACCCGGAAACGATGGCGCGCATGGTGCGTCTCGCGAAGGAGAACGGTGTCGGCATCGGCGCGCATCCGGGCCTGCCGGACCGATCCGGTTTCGGCCGGCGCGAGATGCCGTTCCAGCCGGACGAGCTTCGGCAGCAGATGCTTTACCAGCTCGGCGCGCTGATTGCGATCGCCAGGAGCGAGGGCATGACCGTCGGACATTTCAGCTTTCATGCGGCCATGGGCAATATGGTCAACCGCGATGCGGCGCTCGCCGATCTGATGATGAATGCCATCTCCACGGTCGATCCGCGTCTGGTCGTCTTCGTGACGTCGGGCAGTGAAATCGAAAAGGCGGCAAGGCGCGCGAAACTCAAGACGCTGGCGCTGTTTCTGGCCGACCGCGCCTATGATGCCGACGGCAGGCTCGTCACCCGCGGTCTGCCGGGCGCGCTGGTTAAGGACGAGGCCGCGGTTCGCAAACGGGTGCGTCGCTTTCTGACGGATGGGACCGTCGAGGCGATCGACGGCAGCACGCTTGAAATGCCGGCCCGGTCGATCCTCGTCCACAGCGATACGCCCGGCTCGCTCGACCTTGCCCGTATCATCCGCAGCGAAATCGAGGCTTCTGGTGCGACCCTCGCGCCCGCGGCAGAACTTGCATCCTGATCGCCTCCGGCCACCAAGTTTTCATTTCCACTGAAAGAGCACGCCAATGCCCTCCACAGCCGATCGCCTGAAGAACGTTTCCATCTCCGCCTCCGCCGCCATGACCCAGCGCGCCCGCGAACTGGCCGCCAAGGGCATCAAGGTTGTCAGCCTTTCATCCGGGGAGCCGGATTTCCCGACCCCCGCCCATGCGATCGAGGCAGCGCACGCGGCTGCACTCGGCGGCGATACCAAATATCCGCCGATGGACGGCACGCCGGCGCTGAAGGCCGCGATCAGCCGAAAATTCAAGCGCGACAACAACCTCGATTACGATGCAAGCCAGATCGTCGTTTCCGGTGGCGGCAAGCAGGTGATCTTTAATGCGATGCTGGCCACCTGCAATCCGGGCGACGAGGTCATTATTCCCACGCCGTCGTGGGTCAGCTACGCCGACATCGTCAAATTTGCCGGCGGCGTCCCGGTTGTTGTCCCCTGCTTCGAGCAGGCCGGGTTCAAACTGCGTCCGGAGGACCTCGAGGCGGCGATCACGCCGCGCACCAAATGGCTTCTCCTGAATTTTCCGAACAATCCGACTGGTGCAGCCTGCTCGCGCGCGGAAATGGCCGCGATCGCCGAGGTCATGCTGCGCCATCCGGATGTCTGGATACTCACCGACGATATCTACGAGCACCTCGTCTATGACGGGTTCGAATTCTGCACGATCGCCGATGCCGAACCCAGGCTCTACGATCGGGTCCTGACGATGAACGGCGTCTCGAAGGCCTATGCCATGACCGGCTGGCGTCTTGGATATTGCGCCAGCGGATCGAAGGAATTGATTGCCGCGATCAGCAACGTCAACGGTCAGAACAGCGGCGGCATTGCAACCGTCACGCAGGCGGCGGCGATCGCGGCGCTGGAAGGTCCCCAGGATCTTTTGAAGGAGCGGGCAGCAATCTACAGGGAAAGGCGCGACTTCGTTCTCGATCAACTGTCGAAGGTCGATGGACTGCGCTGCCACAAGCCGGAAGGCGCCTTCTACATCTATCCCAATATGTCCGGCCTGATCGGCAAGACCACCAAGGGCGGACGCAAGATCGAGACGGACGTCGATTTCGTCATGGCGCTGGTCGATGAGCACCATGTCGCGACGGTGCAGGGTTCCGCTTACGGCATGAGCCCCTATTTCCGCATCTCCTATGCGACGAGCATGGAGAAGCTGGGCGAGGGCTGCGCCCGTATCGCTGAGTTCTGCCGCGATATGCGCTGAGCGGCGATGTTACACGCTTCCGGCCCGATTTCCGGGTCGGAAGCTTTAGACTTTCAACTGCTCGGTCAGCTCGACGAGGATGTCCTTGACGGCAAATGCAGGCTCCGACAGCGAATTCTGATCGGAGGTGCAAAGCGACAGCGTTTCCTCGATCCGCGGCGAGATCAGCCGGCAGACGAGAGGCTCGCTCGATTCCGACACGATGCGGTCGGCGATCGCCTTCGGCATGATGGTCGCGCCTAGTCCGCTGCCGACGGCGCGCGCCAGCGTTCGCACGATTTCGACTTCGGCCACGACCTTGAGATTGATGCGGCTGCGCGTGAAGGCGGCATCGACGGCCCGGCGTACGAAATTGTAAGCCGGCGGCAACAGCATCGGCATCCCATCGAGTGCGCTAACGGGCACGGGTTTCTGGTCTGAATCGATCGCGAAATTGCGATGGGCAACGAGGTAGAATTCTTCCCGGAGGATCGGCTCGAACCGCACGCCTTTGATCGGCCCCGTGCCGTGGATCAGGGCCATTTCCAGCCGGCCGGTCATGATCATCTGGCTATAGGTCTGGCCGACGCTCTCCGTCAGATGAAGCAGAATTCCGGGGTGCCTCTTGCGTGTCTCCGCCAGAAGGTCGACGGAAAGCGTGGCGGCGCTGCTGAAGGGCACGAGGCCGACCGAGACGCGTCCGGCAAGCGAATTGCCGGCAGCGGCGGCATCGGCTTGCGCCTGTTCCATCTGACGCAGAATGATCTGCGCGTGCCGATAAACCGCGTGCCCGGCATCGGTCATGCTGACGCCCTGCTGGCTCCGGATCAGGAGTTTCTGGCCGAAATGTTCCTCGAGCGCCGCCAATTGCTGGCTCAGAGCCGGCTGGGCGAGATGCAGGATATCGGCGGCCCGCGTAATGCTGCCGCTATCGACGATGGCAATGAAGGATTTGAAGCGTCTGATATCCATGGCATCGATTACTGTTCTGTTTTGGCGGGGCATGTTTGCAGACGCGCATCTGTTTTGCAACGCAGGCTGATGTCGGAACGCCATGCCGGCTCTTGCAGAAAAGTGCAATCGCCCGCAGCGATGGCCAGTCCGCTTGCGGCCGGCACATCTCCATAAAAGTTGCTTATTACTCCAAAAGTAATCGGTCTTAGGCAAGGAGTTGAAGCTCCGCTAATGTCCAAACCAACAAAAAGGGGATCAGAATGCCATTCTCCGATTACAAGACCGCGCTGGTCACTGGCGCCTCCTCCGGTATCGGCGCCGCCGTGGTGGAGCGGTTTTGCCGCGAGGGCATAGAGGTGCATGCGATTGCCCGCAGTGCCGGTGCCCTGAAGGAACTGGCCGAGCGCACGGGATGCATCGCCCACGTCATCGATGTGTCGGATCGCGCCGCAATCGCCGATCTTGCCAACCGGGTTCAGTTCGACATTCTGGTCAACAATGCCGGCGTCGACCGGCCGAAGAAATTCCTTCAGGCGGACGAGGAAGACATCGATCTCCTCATCGATGTCAATCTTCGCGCCGTGCTGCATATCTGCCGTCTGGTCGTGCCGGGGATGGTGACTCGCGACCGCGGGCACGTCATCAACATCTCCTCGATTGCCGGAAACTACAATTTCGGCGGCAATTCAACTTATCATGCCGTCAAGGCTGGCGTCGCCATGCTGTCGAACCAGCTGCGCATCGATGCATTCGGCAAGCGGGTCCGCGTCACCGAGATCTGCCCTGGTCGTGTTGCGACCGATATCTTCAACCACGTCCATGGTGATGACCCGAGCGTGCGCGAACGCTTCATTGACGGGTTCGAGCTGCCGCAGGCGGCCGATATCGCGGATGCGATCGCCTTTGCGATTTCAGCGCCGGTCGCGGTCAATATCGGTCATATGGAGATCACCCCGACATTGCAGGTGATGGGCGGCCTGCAGACGGCAAAGCCCGAGACATCCGCCGCCACCTATGATGCGGAAGGTGCGAAGCGGTGAGCGGGTTCGATCTGTCGGCCATCCTGAGGAATCCGGATTACGTCGCGATGCTCTTGCAGGGCATCGAGATGACCTTCGTCATCTATATCGGCTCCTGGCTCCTTGCGATGACGCTGGCCATCCTGCTTTTTGCCCTCCGGGTCTCGCCGCTTCGCATCGGCGAGCCGATCGTGAAAGCCTACGTCTCCTACCATCGCAACGTGCCGACGCTGGTGCAGCTGATGTTCTGGTATTTCGGGATCTATACGCTGATGCCGCAAGGCGTCACCGACTGGCTTGCCGACCACAATGCCGAGGCGATCTTCGCCATCATAGGCCTGGGGCTGTGCCAGGCCGCTTATTTCAGTGAGGATTTGCGCTCCGGGCTGCGGTCGGTCGGCCCAGGGCAGATGGAAGCGGCCAAGGCGCTCGGGCATGGCTACATTTCGGCCATGCGTTTCGTCATCATGCCCCAGGGCGTGCGCAATGCCCTGCCGCCGCTCATCAATCACAGCGTATCGCTGTTCAAGAACAGCAGTCTCGCGATCGTCGTAGGTGCGTCAGAACTTACGCATGCTGTCAAGGAAATCGACAATGTCAGTTTCCGCACTTTCGAGATCTATCTGATCGGTACGGTCATCTATCTCTTCTTCTCCCTCATCATCATGGCCTTCGGCGCATATATCTCCCTGCGCAGCGATCCGGTGCGGAGGGCGCGCGCGTGATCCAGGATATCATCAAGATCATCCATGATTATTGGCTTCTGCTGCTGATCGGCCAGTATCCCAATGGCCCGCTGGGCGGTCTTGCCAATACGCTCATCCTTTCGGCGCTTGCCATCGCGCTCGCATTCCCCGTCAGTATTCTGCTTGCCATGGCCCGTCTTTCCAAATGGGCGGTTCTCAGATGGCCGGCAACCGGCCTCGTCTACGTCACGCGTGGCGTTCCGCTGCTGATGTTGATCCTCTGGTGCTATTTCATCGTTCCGCTATGGACGGGGGCGGATGTCCCAAGTTTCCTGATCATGCTGGTAACGCTCATCATCTATGAGGGCGCGTTCCTGAGCGAGGTCGTTCGCGCCGGTATCGTCTCGCTCGGCCAGGGGCAGATGGATGCTGCGAGAGCACTTGGCCACAGTTACATCGGCGCGATGCGTTTCGTGATCCTGCCGCAGGCGCTCTACAACATGATCCCGAGCATGATCTCGACGTTCGTTTCGACGATCAAGGACACGACGCTCGGCTACATCATCAACGTGCCGGACCTGACTTTCGCGGCAAGCCAGGTGAACAACCAGCTGCTGTCGCAACCCTTCCAGGTCTTCTTCATCCTCGCCGTTGTCTACTATGCGCTCTGCTGGAGCCTGACCCATGTCGCAAACAGCGTTGAACGGCGGATTGCCCGGCGGCGAGCCGGACCACGGAAGATACAGCTGCGCAGCGATGTCGTTCCCTTAAAAACATTCACGGAGCAGCTATGAGCATCCCAGTTCCCGCACCGCAGGACGGCGCTCGGGAGATCCGTCTTCACGCGGTCTGCAAGAGCTACGGCCATTATCAGGTGTTGAACAACATCAATGCCGATGTCAGCCGCGGTGAAGTTGTCGTCATTTGCGGACCGTCCGGTTCCGGCAAGTCGACACTGATCCGCACGATCAACCGGCTGGAAGAGATCAATAGCGGTTCGATAGATTTTGAGGGAAAGAATATTCATGCCGCGATGGGCGCTGCCGAGCTCAATCGGCTGCGCAGCCGGATCGGCTTCGTCTTCCAGAATTTCAACCTGTTTCCCCATTTGTCCGTCGTCGACAATGTTTCGATGTCGCCAATCCGGGTCAAGGGCGTGCCGGCGAAAGTGGCGCGCGACAAGGCGCTCGCATTGCTTGATCGCGTCGGTCTCGCCGACAAGGCGAATGCCTATCCAGGCCAGCTTTCAGGCGGTCAGCAGCAACGCGTGGCCATCGCCCGCGCCCTCGCAATGGAGCCGCCGGTCATGCTCTTCGACGAGCCGACGAGTGCGCTTGATCCCGAGATGGTCGGCGAAGTCCTGAGTGTCATGAAAAGCCTGGCGGCTGAAGGGATGACGATGCTCTGCGTTACCCACGAAATGGGCTTTGCCCGCGACGTGGCCGACCGGATCTGGTTCATCGATGCCGGCGAGATCCTGGAGACTGCGCCTCCCGAGGAATTCTTCAAGAGCCCCCGTCATCCCAGAGCTCAGCGCTTCCTTTCGGATCTGCGCCACTAAGCACCTGAAATCGATAACAAGGAGAACAGCAATGAACTGGAAATGCTTCACCGTGACATTGGCGCTTTCCGGCGTCGCCATTGCCCTGCCGGCCAAGGCGGATCAGCTCGACACCATCATGTCAGCAAAGACGCTTCGCTGCGCGACCTATGCCGACGTGCCGCCGTTTTCCTCGCCCGACCCGAAAACCCGCGAAATGGTCGGCTTCGACGTCGATCTGTGCCGGGCGATTGCAAACGAACTTGGCGTGAAGGCCGAGATCAAGCCGATCTCAGTCGAGGCACGTGTTCCCGAAGTGAAGCTCGGCCGCGTCGATATCACGGTCGCCAACCTTGCCTATACGCTCAGCCGCGCCGAACAGATCCAGTTCAGCGATCCCTATTACATCGCCAAGGAAATGCTCATCGTCCCCGCCGATGACGCCGGCAAGACCAAGGCCGATTTCGAAGGCAAGCGTCTTGCCTCGACCAAGGGCTCGACTTCGGAACTGGCAATCAAGCTCAACAAGTCCGACCCGTTGACCTTCCAGGACACCGGGTCTGCCTATCTCGCCGTTCAGCAGGGCAAGGCGCGGGGTCTCGTCGCCAACACCATGACGACGACGCTGCTTGTCAACGAATCCAAGACGAAGGGCAAGCAGATGCGCATGATCGACGACCCCATGCTGCTGGAGCCGGTCGGTATCGGCATGCAAAAGGATCAACCGGCGCTGACCGCAAAGATCAACGAAATCCTCCATAAGCTCGACAGCGCGGGCGAGATCAACAAGATCTGGGAGAAATGGCTTGGTCCGAATACCGAGTACAAAATGACCCGTACCGAGAAGGTCGTCCCGATCACCGAATTGAAGTTCGATCCGATTCCCTGACGAAGGGCCGCCTAGTTCGGTCAGTCATCCATCCGAAAATTGTCATCGATTACAGGCGGTGGGCGCACCCACCGCCGGCTTAACCATGGGAGGTTTCCGTGACCCACATCAAAGATATTGCCAAGCGCCCAAGCAAGGCCGACATCGACGCACTCGCCAAATTTTCGCCTGCAACGATCCATGAGGCTCAAGGTCGCCGTGGTGCGCTGTCCTCGCGGCTGAAGCCCGTGGATTATCGCATGAAGCTATGTGGCCCGGCGTTCACGGTGAAATGCGCGCCGCGCGACAACATCATGCTGCAGCTTGCGATCAACTTCGCCAAGCCGGGCGACATCATCGTCGTCTCCGCGGGCGAATATGAGGAAGCCGGCTCCTTCGGCGATGTGCTCGCCAATGCCTGCCTTGCCAAGGGCATTGGCGGCCTGGTGACCGATACCGGCGTGCGTGACACGCTGCAGCTGAGGGAACTCGGATTTCCGGTCTTCTCGCTCAGCGTCTGCATCAAGGGCACGGTCAAGGAAACGATCGCGGCAGTCAACGATCCGGTCATTGTCGGCGGAGAGATCATCAATCCGGGCGACATCGTCATTGGCGATGCCGACGGACTGGTCATCGTTCGCCAGGAGGAGGCGCAGGAGGTCGCCCGGCTCTCACAGGCTCGCGACGAGGCCGAGGCCGGATACATCGAGGCCTATAAGCAAGGAAAATCGGTCATCGAAGTCAGCAAGCTTGAAGCTGTATTGAAGGCCAAAGGCCTCATCGTTGATATCTGAGCTGACGACGGCTGCTGCTTTCACAGCCAATCCCGTAGGCGGCGATTCCAGTTAGCGACAGATTGTTGCTGTTGTGGCCGCCTATGATTCAATAAGTCGCTCGGCGCTGAACTTGTCCGTTATCAGTGTATCGATAACTCCAATCCTCAGGGCGCCAGCAATTGCCGCGGTCTTCTTTGCTCCGCCGGCAAGCGCGATGACCCGATCAACCCGTTCGAGATCTTCGAGCGGGAAGCCGATGACGCGCTCGTCGAGCGGCGTCTTAACAGGCTTGCCGTCCTTGTTGAAAAAACGCAGCGATATATCGCCGACAGCGCCTGCCTCGGCGAGATCGGCAAGCTCCCGTGACGAGAAGATATTACCGGATCTTGCAAGCAATTCCGATGGCTCGACGGCGCCAATCCCGACGATGGCGAGCGTGATGCTGCCGAAGAGGTCCATCGTCTCCCGCACGAACGGATCCGCCTGCATCAAGAGTTTGGCCTCGCGCGAGGTCGTGACGCCCTGCACCGGAAGCAGCTTCGGCTCCGCGCCGGTCAGTCGCGCAAGGCGGGTGGTAAGCTGGGTGGCATGCGTCTGGACCGACGGGTCGCCCATGCCGCCAAGCGTCTGGACGACGTACTTGGCTTGGGCGCTCTTCTGGGGATGAATGTTTTCCACCATCCTGAAGATCGTCTGGCTCCAGCTCGACACACCGATGATCTCGCCGGGTGCAAGCGTCACCTCCAGAAGATGCGCGGCAGCTTCGCCGATCCGCGCCATGACGGCTCCGTCCCGGTCCTCGGTGCATTCGACGACGATCGCCTCGGGGAGACCGTACTTCTCGCGCAGCCCTCCTTCGAGTTCGCTATAGGTGCCGACGGGCGGAATAACACTTGTGCGCACGATGTCTTCCGCCTCGGCCCGCTTCAGCATTCGCGAGACTGTTGCCTGCGACAGGCGAAGATGCTGCGCGATATCCGCCTGCCGCTTGCCCTCTATGTGGTACATCTGGGCAACTCGTGAAATGAGGCGGAGTTCGTTAAGGCGAGCCATCGTTGATCCCGGGGTGAATTTTTATTCACCTTTAACCGGAGTTGTGCGCAACGTCGAGCGGGCCAGCGCATCATTCCACCTGTTCACGAGGCCCGTACCGTCGATGTTTTCCGGCTCGATGACTTCAGTATTTCTCGGAAGCGCCGCGATGGCGTCGAGATCCGGCCAGAGGCCGATCGAAAGACCGGCAAGATAAGCGGCTCCCAGCGCCGACGCTTCCGGGGCCTCACACTGGATGACAGCGTGCTTTACCAGGTTCGATACGCATCGCATGAGGAAACGGTTCTGGCTCGGTCCGCCGTCGACGTAAAGCTTGCCAAGTTCGCCGCCGCTTTGTGCCCGCATCGCCGTGATTACGTCATGAACCTGCAAGGCGATCGAGTCGGTGACTGAGCGTGCCATCTGTGCGCGGGTGGTGCTGAAATTGATCTGCGAAAAGAGAGCGCGGGCGTCGGAATTCCAGTAGGGCGCCCCCAGCCCGACGAAGGCTGGCACGAAGCCTGGGCCGTCCGGTTCGGCGGTGGCTGCAAGGTCAACCAGGGCAGCAACGTCCGGGAGGCCCAGAATGCCGGCCATCCATGGCAGGCTCGCAGCGCACACGAGGATATTGCCTTCGAAGGCGAAAGTCGGCTGCCAGGCGATGCGCCAGGCGACCGTTGTGGTGATGCCATTGCGTGGTGCGATGAAGTGCGGAAGAGTGGTCATGACCGAAGACCCTGTTCCGAAGGTCGCCTTGCCATCGCCGGGATTGAAGGCTCCGTGGCCGAACAAGGCGGCATGGCTGTCCCCGATGGCCGATCTGATCGGTGTGCCGTCCGGAACGCCGGCAAGACCCTGCGTGGTTCCGAAGTCCGCGGAGCTGTCGAGCACTTCCGGAAGGAGCCGGATATCGACCTCGAAAATCTCGCCCAGTTCCTCGCTCCAGGCTTGAGCCGCGAGGTCGAACAACTGGCTTCGGGCCGCATTCGAGGCATCGCAGACGTGCTTGCGACCACCGGTAAGGCAGTGGATGAGCCAGCTATCGATCGTACCGATGCGGACCTTTCGCCCATGTGCGACCCGATCGAGAAGCCACCGGAACTTCGGGCCGGGAAACATAGGATCAAGAGGAAGGCCGGTCAGCGCCTCGACGCGCTCGGAATGTCCATCGGCGATGAGACGCTCGCAATCCGGCGCCGTGCGTCTGCATTGCCAGCTCAGTACCGGTCCAAGCGCCTTGCCCGTTTCGGCATCCCAAATAGTAACGGATTCCCGCTGGTTGGAGATCGCTATCGCTTCGATTGTCGCACCAGGCGCGCCTTGCAGGCAAAGTGCGATCGCTTCGCAGACGGATGCGTAAATCCGATCTGGATCCTGCTCGACCCAGCCGGGCTGTGGATAGGAGATGCCTACCGGAGCCGAGCCTCTGGCAATGATGTCTCCGCTCTCGGAGACCAGCGCCGCCTTGGAATTGGTGGTTCCCTGGTCGATTGCCAGAATGGCCCGCATTATATCCTCCACCAGAGCATGACGCCGAAACGTGTGAGCGGTGCTCGAGCGACATCTTGCTCTACTTCTGTGATTCTAGAGCGGATTCAGATTTTAGGCCGATTCGACCTAAAATCATCCGGCTCTAACGACAAGGCCGGGGCGGCAAGCCGCCCAGGCTTGAATGCGTGCTGTTTGCCTACTTGCGCTTGATAAGTGCTTGCGCGGCGTCCGCAATAGCCGACGGGGCCATGCCGAATTCGTCGAGCAGGAACTCGGCCGAGCCGGTCGGCGCGTAGATGCCGGGAACGCCGAGGCGGGTCATCGGAACCGGGGCATTGTCGACCACAACTTCGGCCACGGCCGATCCCAGCCCGCCAAAGATCGAATGCTCCTCCGCCGTCACGATCGCGCCGGTTTCCTTGGCAGCCGCAATGATGGCATCCTCGTCGATCGGACGAACCGTGGCGAGATTGAGCACCCTGGCCTTGATGCCGCGCTGCGCGAGGATATCGGCGGCCTGCATCATGCGATGGGTCAGAGTTCCGTTTGCGATGAGCGTGACATCGGAGCCTTGCCGCAGGAGATTGGCCTTTCCAAGCTCGAACTTGTGCCCTTCCGGCAGGAGGTCGGGCACGCCGACGCGCGACAGGCGCAGGAAGCAGGGGCCATTGTAGCTTGCCGCCCATTCCACCGCGGCCGCCGTCTCGATACGGTCGCAGGGCGCGATCACCGGAAGGTTGGGCAGAACGCGCGTCCAGGCGAAATCCTCGATCGAATGATGGGTCGGACCGAGCTCGCCGTAGGCCATTCCGGACGAAATGCCGACGAGCTTGACGTTGGCATTCGAGTAGGAGATGTCGGCCTTGATCTGCTCGAGCGATCTACCTGTGAGGAACGGCGAAGCACCGCAGACATAGGGGAGGCGTCCGCCATTGGCCAGGCCCGCGCCGACGCCGACCATGTTCTGCTCGGCAATGCCGACATTGACCAGGCGGTCGGGAAATTTCGACTTGAAGCCGCCGAGCTTCGAAGATCCGACCGAATCGTTGCAGACGGCCACGATCGTTTCATTCTCGGCGGCAAGGCGTTCGAGCGTCGATGCGAAAGCGTCTCGGCAGTCGTGGAGCTTGGGTGCATTCACAGGCGCGTTCATTAGAGTGCCTCCGACAATTCTGCCAATGCGACTACGTATTGTTCCTTGCTCGGAACCTTGTGATGCCAGTCGACACGATCCTGCATGAAGGAGATTCCGTGCCCCTTGTTGGTATGGGCCACGATGCAATGGGGGCGATCGCTCCGGTGTTCGAGGGCGGGGACAACCTCATGCATATTGTTGCCGTCGATTTCGCTGACGTCCCAGCCAAAGGCTTCGAGCTTCGGGCGAAGCGGCGCGATGTCGTTCGTATCCGAAAGTGCCGCCCCCTGCTGGAACCGATTATGGTCAACAATCAGGGTCAGATTATCAAGCCGGAACTGTGCGGCGGCCATGATCGCTTCCCAATTTGAGCCCTCCTGCATCTCGCCGTCGCCGGTGATGACATAGGTATGGTAGCCGGCGCCTGACAGCTTGGCTGCCTTGGCCATGCCGACCGCGACCGGCAGGCCGTGCCCCAAGGGACCGGTATTGGTTTCGACGCCCGGTACCTTGTTGCAATTGGGGTGGCCATTGAGCCTCGAATGCGGCTTCAGGAACGTCGAGATTTCGTCTTCCGGAATGAAGCCGCGTTTTGCCAGCGTGACATAGAGCGCGCATGCGGTATGTCCCTTCGAAAGTACGAACCTGTCCCGATCAGGATGTTTCGGCTGATCCGGCCAGATACGCAGGACGCGGAAGTACAGCGCGGCCAGAAGGTCGATTACGGACATCTCGCCGCCAATATGTCCGGCACCTGCCTCGTAGACTGCCTGGAGGTCTCGCAGACGTATCTGACGAGCAATACGTTCAAGTTCGGAAGGCTCCATCATTTCCTCGTGTGAATAAATATTCATCTATTTATATTTTTGCACAGGAGGATCGTTAGTCAAGCCCCCGCGGATGAGTTGTTGTCAAAACAGGCCGAAAAGACTCGGTTGACAGTGCCAAGGCGAGTTGGTAATGAATTTTCCAGCATATGTGAATAAATATTCTAGCTTGAAAACCTAGCCGCCAGGCATGGCCGCTAGCCTCAGGTCCCTGGGAGGAATGATGGTGGCGATCGACGTCAATGAACAGAGCCGTCCGTCCGTGACGTGGCTGAAAAAGCTCACCGGCGCTACTGGACCCCTTGTTGGCTTGCTTGCTCTTTGCGTTTTCCTGAGCCTCAGCACCGATGCGTTTCTCTCGCTTCGCAACGGCCTCAACATTCTCGATCAGATCACCGTGCTTGGGATCATGGCCGTCGGCATGACCTTCGTCATCCTGATCGGCGGCATCGATCTTTCGGTTGGTTCGGTCCTTGCGCTGGCCATGATGGTCATGGGCTGGACGGCAAATATTGCCGGCCTGCCGCTTGTCGCGGGGATTGCAGTCGCGCTCGTCGCTTCCGCGGTCAGCGGACTGATCGTCGGACTTCTCGTGACCTTATTCCGGGTTCCGGCCTTTATTGCGACGCTGGCGATGATGTCGGCCGCACGCGGCGTCGCGAACATGATCACGGATGGGCAGCAGATCGTCGGATTTCCCGATTGGTTCATGATGCTAGCGATCGATCGGCATTTCGGCGTGCTGACCGCGACGGTTTTCCTGATGCTGGCGGTTGTCGCCGTGGCCTGGGTGTTCCTGCACTTCCGCTCCGAGGGGCGCATGCTCTATGCCGTGGGCGGCAATCCGGAAGTTGCTCGTCTCGCCGGCATCAATGTCCAGCTCGTGACGATCGCCGTCTATGTCGCAAGCGCGGTGCTGGCCGGTCTGGCCGGTATCGTGCTGGCGGCGCGTCTCGACTCTGTTCAGCCGTCGAGCGGCTTTGGTTACGAGCTCGACACGATTGCAGCCGTCGTCATTGGTGGCACCTCTCTTTCCGGGGGATCTGGCGGCATTGGCGGCACGCTCATCGGTGTCCTGATCATCGGCGTTCTGCGCAACGGTCTCAACTTGCTCAATGTCTCGCCATTCCTGCAGCAGGTCATCATCGGCATCGTCATCGTACTTGCGGTCGGCGCGGAAACGATCCGTAGGCGGCGGGCCTGACATTCAGGTCCGCGTTCGGCGGACCTTTACCAGTTCCTCTCCGAGAGGTTTGGAGCGGATCACATGCCCGAGGGGGAGGACGTACCCAAGGGTTCACTGAAAAAAGGAGGAAATAAAATGAAATTTGCGCGCATTCTTCTGGCCTCGGCCGCCGTGCTTGCGATGTCATTGGGTTCTGTTCAGGCAAAAGACACCAAGAAGATCGGTCTGGCTGTTGCAAACCTGCAGGCAAACTTCTTCAACCAGATCAAGCAGTCCGTCGAGGATGAAGCCAAGAAGCGCGGCATCCAGGTGGTTACCGTGGATGCCAAGGGCGATGGCCCGACCCAGATCAACCAGATCCAGGATCTGCTGACCCAGAACATCGATGCCTTGATCTATATTCCGGCCGGTGCTGCGGCGGCAAGCGTTCCCGTAAAGCTTGCCAAGAATGCCGGCATTCCGGTTGTCAACGTCGACCGCAACGCCGACGGTGCCCCCGGCGACACCTTCCTTGCAACGGATTCCGTCGCGTCCGCCAAGGCCGTTTGCGACTACATCCTCAAGCAGGCCGGCGGCAAGGGCAAGATGGTCATCATCCACGGCCAGAAAGGCACGACGCCTGAAGTCGACCGCAGCAAGGGTTGCGCTGAATCGCTGAAGGCGAATCCCGGCGTGAAGGTGGTTGCCGAGCAGTATTCCAACATGTGGGCCCAGGACGAGGGATTCCAGATCATGCAGAACATGCTGCAGGCAAATCCTGACGTATCGATCGTGTTTGCTCAGGCCGACGCGCTTGCACTCGGCGCAGCACAGGCGATCAAGGTTGCTAACCCATCCCAGAAGATCGTTGTCGGCGGCTTTGATGGTGACACCGCCGCTCTCGAAGCACTCAGCAAGGGTGTCTTCGACGTCACTGCGACACAGCAGACGCAGAAGATGGGCCGCGATGCGGTCGCCAATGCCGTCAAGCTCGTCGCCGGCGAGAAGGTGCCCGCAGTGCAGCTCATGGACGCCACGCTGACGACCAAGGAAAACGTGGCCGGCTTTATCGCCAACCATCCGTAATCGTCCTGAAATCTTGAGGAGGTGTGCCGTGACTGAGCCCGTTCTTTCCCTGAGAGGCATATCCAAGCGCTACGGACCGCTTCAGGTGCTGAAGAATGTCAGCCTTGATGTCTATCCGGGTGAGGTGGTCGCGCTTCTCGGCGAGAACGGCGCCGGCAAGTCGACATTGTCGGGCATTATCGCCGGGTCACGCACACCCTCCGAGGGAACAATGACATGGCTGGGGCAGCCTTATGCCCCGGCCACCCCGCGCGACGCGATCGACAAGGGTGTCGTCCTGATCCATCAGGAATTGCAGCTCTTGCCGCATCTTTCGATCGCCGAAAATGTCTTCATCGGGCGGTGGCCGATGAAGAATGGCGCCGTCGATCGCCCCCAGATGGTCCGGCGCGCGCAGGAACAGCTTGCACGCCTGAACCTGCATATTCCGGCGACGCGCAAGGTCGCGGGCCTGTCGACGGCCAACCAGCAGCTCATCGAAATCGCCAAGGCGCTAGCGCTCAATGCCAAGCTGCTGATCCTCGACGAACCGACCGCGGCGCTCGGCGGCGCGGAGACCGAGGCCCTGTTCGAGCAGGTAAGAAAGCTTCGGTCCGAAGGCGTCGGCATTGTCTACATTTCGCACCGCATGGAGGAGATCAAGCAGATCACCGACCGCATCGTCGTCCTGCGCGATGGCGAGCGCGTCCAGGAGTTTGCCGATAGCGGCACCCCCGTTCGCACCATCGTCGAAAGCATGGTCGGTCGTTCGCTTGACCGGATGTTTCCGGCTCTTCCCGAGCCGACGGACCGGGCGGTACTACAGGTCAATGGGCTGACTTCTCCCGACGATTCATTTCGGGATGTGACGTTCGACGTTCGGGCCGGCGAGATTCTCGGCATTGCCGGGTTGGTTGGTGCCGGCCGCACGGAACTCGTTCGCGCCATTTCCGGGGCCGATCCGATCAGCGCCGGTTCGATCAAGCTGGAGGGCAAGGAGCTCAAGCTTCGCGATCCGGCGGATGCGATCGCAAAGGGCATCGTCATGGTGCCCGAGGATCGCAAGGAACAAGGTCTCGTCGTCGGTCATCGCATCAGCGAAAACATCATCTACGCCAATCTCGACAAGCTCGGCGGACGTTGGATCACATCGCGCGTCAAGCGCGCCTTTGCCGAGAAGGCGGTGGCGAAGTTCGGCGTCAAGGGCCGGGCCGAGCAATATGCGTCAGACCTGTCGGGCGGCAACCAGCAAAAGGTCGTCATCGCGAAGTGGCTGATGCGCGACCCCAAGGTCGTCGTCCTTGATGAACCGACCCGGGGCATCGATGTCGGCGCCAGAGCCGGCATCTACGACATCATCGTGAACCTGGCGAAACAGGGTGTCGCGGTGATCGTCGTCAGCTCCGATCTTGAGGAGGTTCTTGGCGTCTCCAACCGAATTCTCGTGCTTGCCCAGGGCAAGCAGGCAGGCATTCTCAATCGTGACGAGGCGAACGACGTCTCGGTCATGGAACTCGCGACAATCTAGAGCATTTCCAGGAAAATTGCGTAGCGGTTTTCCGTCTGGAATGCCTAAAGAAACAACAACATAGAGCGTTTTCGCGATCGAAGAAAAGCGAAAACGCTCTAGACAAACAGAAAGGAAGAGCGGTGTCCGACATCACTCTGAACGCCCCGAAACTCTTCGATCTCAAGGGACAGGTCGCGCTCGTGACCGGCGCCGGAAGCGGGATCGGGCAACGCATCGCAATCGGCCTTGCTCAATGCGGCGCCGATGTAGCGCTTCTTGATCGTCGCTCCGACGATGGCCTGGCGAACACGGCCTCGCATATCGAGGCGGCCGGTCGTCGCTCCCTCCAGATCGCGGCTGACGTCACCAGCAAGTCCTCTCTCGGGGAGGCGGTTGCGCGTACCGAGGCGGAACTCGGTCCGCTGACACTTGCGGTCAATGCCGCCGGTATCGCCAACGCCAATCCTGCGGAGGAGATGGAGGAAGACCAGTACCAGACGCTGATGGACATCAACTTGAAGGGCATTTTTCTGTCCTGCCAGGCAGAAGCACGCGCCATGCTGAAAAACGGACGCGGATCGATCGTCAACATCGCCTCCATGTCGGGTGTGATCGTCAATCGGGGTCTGAGCCAGGCCCATTACAACGCCTCAAAAGCGGGCGTGATCCACATGTCGAAGTCGCTGGCGATGGAGTGGGTTGGCCGCGGCATCCGCGTCAACACCATCTCGCCGGGATATACCGCGACGCCGATGAATACGCGCCCGGAAATGGTTCATCAGACCAAGCTCTTCGAGGAGCAGACGCCGATGCAGCGTATGGCAACGGTCGATGAGATGGTCGGACCTGCCGTCTTCCTACTGTCGAATGCCGCGAGCTTCGTGACGGGCGTCGACCTGCTCGTCGATGGCGGCTTCTGCTGCTGGTGATGCGATGAAGAAACTGATTGCCGGCAACTGGAAAATGAACGGTCTCGCTTCCTCCCTGGCTGAGATCGAGGCGCTGAAGGGAATAACGGGCGAGGCGGCATGTGACATCGTCGTCTGCCCGCCCTTCACGCTGGTGGAAAAGGCGGCCGAATGCGCTGGAGGCTCGACGATTGCCGTCGGCGCACAGGATTGCCATGCGCAGGCCGCAGGCGCCTATACCGGAGACGTTTCCGCCGAGATGCTCGCCGAAATCGGCGCTCGCTTCGTCATCCTCGGACATTCCGAACGCCGCTCCGCCTACAAGGAAATGGATGCCGCAGTCGCGGGCAAGGCTGCCGCGGTTCACAGGGTGGGGCTGACAAGCATCATTTGTGTCGGCGAGACGCGCATAGAACGAGACGAGGGAAGGGCGATCGAGGTGGTTCGTGCTCAGCTTGAAGGCTCAATTCCCGAAACAGCGACCAGTTCCAACACGACGATCGCCTATGAACCCGTATGGGCGATCGGGACAGGACTGGTTCCGACCCTCGAGCAGATAGAGGAAGTGCATTTGTTCATCCGCCAGATGCTTAACGAGAAGCTGGGAGACGATGGAACTCGCGTCAGGATCCTCTACGGCGGCTCGGTCAAGGCGTCGAATGCAAAGGCGATCTTCGGCGTTTCCAACGTCGATGGCGCTCTCGTCGGAGGCGCATCGCTGAAGGCATCGGAGTTTGCCGGGATTATTACGGCGGCCGTTTGAAATCGCCAGCAACAGGCAGGGCGATCGGCCCCTCGAGCCGGCGCCTGGTGTGGCTGTCACCGCGAAAGGAACAGAGAATGCAACGCTTCGAAAACAAGACCGTCGTCATCACTGGCGCAAGCCGCGGCATCGGGGCTGCGATCGCCAAACGGTTTGCCCGCGAGGGCGCCAATCTGGTGGTTTCCGCCAACGAGGATTCGGTCCATACGGTCGCCGATGCGATCAAGGCTGACGGCGGCAAAGCGATTTCCTTCGTCGGCGATGTGACGGACAAGGCCAGTGTGAAAGGTCTCTACGACGCTGCCGAGGCGGCCTTCGGCGCCGTCGATGTTTCCATCCAGAATGCCGGCGTCATCACCATCGCCCGCGTCGAGGATATGACCGAGGACGAATGGGACAAGGTCATGGCCGTCAACACCAAGGGCGTCTTCCTCTGCGCCCAGGAGGCGATCGCCCGCATGCGCAAGCATGGCCGTGGCGGCCGCATCATCAATACCGCCTCCGGCCAGGCGCGCGACGGCTTCATCTATACGCCGCATTATGCGGCATCGAAGATGGGCGTCGTCGGCATTACCCAGAGCCTTGCCAAGGAAGTCGCGACCGAGGGCATTACCGTGAACGCCTTTTGCCCGGGCATCATCGAAACCGACATGTGGGCCTATAACGACCAGGCATGGGGCAAGCTGCTCGGCAATTACGGTCCCGGCGAGCTCATGAAGGAATGGGTCGAAGGCATTCCGATGAAACGGGCTGGGTCGGGTGAAGATGTTGCCGGCCTCGTCACTTTCCTTGCCAGTGACGATGCCGCCTATATCACCGGACAGACGATCAATGTCGATGGCGGCTTGATCATGTCGTAGTTCGACAATGAGGAACGGTGCGTTCATCGGGCGGATCGAATTCTCGACGATTCGGCGATCAAAGCCTCTTGCGGAATGAGGCGTTGATCCCTTATCTTTCACTTGTTCTCAGGGCGGGGTGTAATTCCCCACCGGCGGTATGAGGAGTTTCCTCGAGCCGGCGAGCGCCTTCCGAGCTTTCGGAAGGGTCAGCAGATCCGGTGAGATGCCGGAGCCGACGGTCATAGTCCGGATGGAAGAGAGCAACGCAGGAGACGCCGCTTGATGGTGGCGTTCACATGCTTGTTCGCCCAAGGGAAAATGGTGGCTTTGACCGGCCATGCACGCCGTTTTAACGGCAACCCTTGAAAGGCAGGAAAATGGCAATTTCGAAAATTGAAGATGCGATCGCCGCGATTGCGCGAGGCGAGATCATCGTGGTTGTCGATGATCTCGACCGCGAAAACGAAGGCGACCTGGTGATTGCTGCCGAAGCAGTCACGCCGCAGGCGATCGCCTTCATGATGAACCATGCCCGTGGTCTCATCTGCGTTCCGATGGAGGGCGAAAGGCTCGACGAGCTCGACATTCCGTTGATGGTGCCGCGCAACACGGAAGTTCTGAGGACCGCGTTTACCGTTTCGGTCGACTACATCCCGGAAACCACGACCGGAATATCCGCCGCCGACAGAGCGGCGACTGTTCGGGCTCTCGTCAGGGACGGATCTCGTCCGGAGGAATTTGCCCGGCCCGGTCATATCTTTCCGCTTCGTGCGCATCCAAACGGCGTCCTGTCGCGCCCGGGGCACACGGAAGCAGCTGTGGATCTTGCAAGGCTTGCCGGCCTTTCTCCGGCCGGCGTCATCTGCGAAGTGGCAAACGACGACGGCACGATGGCGCGTCTTCCAGAGCTCGAAGTTTTCGCCGAGCGGCATGGCCTCCATCTTGTCACGATCGAGGATCTCATCGCCTACAGAGCTGCGAGTGCTCCCTTCAAGGCTGCCTGATCGTTCTGATACAGCCTATCTGATCTCGTCCGGATCGATGGTGATCCAAGGCTCTCCTACGCCCCTTGGGGACTAAGGAGAGCCTTCTTCAGCCGATGAATATGTCCGGCGCCAATTCCGCAGCAGCCGCCCACCATCGTTGCGCCGGCATCGACCCAGGAGCAGGCGAAGCGTGAATAGGCGTCATCGTTCAGGTCCTCTCGGGTCGCATGAAGGCCCTCGTTGGCGGCGGACTCGCCTTGCTCTCCCTCGAAGGCATTGGCATAGACGCCGATCTGCAGGTTCTTGCCGCTCCGGTTGAAAACCTCCGCTGCTGCGTCGACGGCCTCTCGCATGACTTCCGGTTTGCTGCAGTTAAACAGGAGTGCGTCGGCGCCAGATGACGCCGCCCACCGAGCCGCATCCGCGACGGCTTCGCCGGATCGAAGCTTGGGCGAGGCGCCGTTTCTTTGCGCGGCATCATCCGCCAGCGTGAAGGAAATCCAGAACGGCTTTCCTGTTTCAGCGACCGCAGTCCGAACCGCGTCTGCCTCCGCGATCAGGCTGAGGGTTTCGCCGAGCCAGACATCGACATAGGGGTCGAGGTTTTCGACCAGAACCTTGAGATAGTCCTGTACCTTTGACGGATCGAAATTCTGCGGCTCGTAAGAGCCGAAGATCGGGGGCAGCGAACCGGCGACCAGGATTTTTCGATCCTTGCAGGCATTCGCGGCGTCGCGCGCCAGCCGCCCGGACAGGGCAATGAGATCGGCCCCTTCCTTCCAGAACCGCTCCTCACCAATGTGGAAAGGGACGAGCGCATAGCTGTTCGTTGTAACAACGTCCGATCCGGCGGCAATGAATTCGTCATGGACCTGCCGGACGATCTCCGGCGAATTGACGAGCGCCAGCGCCGACCATTCCGGCTGTTTCAATTCTGCGCCGAGACGCAGCAGTTCGCGGCTCATGCCGCCGTCGAGGATCAAGAGTTTGCTCATGAATGGAATCTCCAAAATAACGCGGATCTGCGGGGAGGTTTGACCTCTCCTTCGTGCCGTGGGTTAGCGCCGCACCGGTACCTGCGCTTCCAGAAAACGGAAGCTTCGTGCGATGATGGCTGTAAGGATGAGATAGAAGACGGTGACGACGATCAGCGGTTCGTAGACGAGCAGCGTGTCCTGGCGAACTTTCGTGGCAACGGCGTAGAGATCCATCACCGTCACGGTGAAGGCGAGCGGCGTCGCCTTCAGCTGCATGACGATTTCGCCGCCGATCGTCGGCAATGCGATGCGAATGGCGCGCGGCAGCCAGATGCGCCGTGTCAGCGTGAAGGGCCGCATGCCGAACGCGCGGCCGGCTTCCAGCTCGCCTTTCGGGACCGCAAGCAACGCGCCGCGCAAAACCTCTGCCTCGTAAGCCGCATAATTCAGCGTGAAGCTGACGGCCGCGAAGAAGAAACCTTCGCGCAGGATCGGCCAGAACAGGCTCTGACGGATACCCGGGATCATCGGTAGGAGAGAGCCGACACCGTAGTAAAGCAACCAGAGCTGTATCAGCAGCGGCGTGCCTCGGAAGAAGGTGCAGTAGCCGCGGGCAAGGCTGCGCAGGATGGGGCCGCCACTGACCTGAGCGAAGGCGAGGCCGACGGCGATGATGAAACCGAAGACGACGGAAATCACAAGCAGCGACAGCGTTTGGACGGCTCCCGTTAACAGAAGCGGCCAATAGGATGATATCCACGAGAAGGTCATGTCAACGTTCCTCAGGCAATCTTGGGCTGGCCGCGCCGAACGCGCCGCTCCAACAGGTTGAAGAGGGCGTTCGAAACGAGCGTGAGAGCGAGGTAGATGAGGGCGGACGCCAGAAAAAAGATGAAATAGTGCTTGGTGCTAGCACCAGCGAGACGTGTGGCGAGAGCCAGCTCCTGATAGCCAACGACCGCGACGAGAGCGCTGTCCTTGGTGACCGACATCCAGAGATTGGCAAGACCGGGAAGGGCGTTTGGCAGCAAGGCGGGCAGGATGATGCGGCGGAAGCGCAGGCGCGACCCCATGCCGAAAGCCTTCGCTGCCTCGATCTGGCCGACGGGGATCGCAAGGATCGCGCCGCGCAACACCTCCGTCATATAGGCGCCCTGCACGAAACCGAGCACGGCAACCGCGACCGCAAAGCCGTTCAATTCGAAGGCGGGCAGATTGAGCGCGACGAGGAGACGATTGAGGCCATCCATTCCCGCATAATAGAGCCCGACAATCAGGATCAGCTCGGGGACCGCGCGGACGGCGGTGGTGTAGAGTTCGAGTAAGAGCCGGAGCGGCCTGATGCCGGAGAGCTTGCCCAGCGCACCGCCAGTACCAAGCAGAAGGCCTATCAGAAAGGCGCCGGCGGAGATGGCGACCGTGGAGGCGGCTCCGGTCAATAGCACGCCACCCCATCCGGGCGGATAGGGGGAGAGCAGGTCCAGAATGCCTTGCTGGGAGGTCGCCATCGTCGCTATTTCTTACTTGGCGCCGTAGATATCGAAGCTGAAATACTTCTTGGTGATCTCGTCGTATTTGCCGCTGGCGCGTACTGCGGCGATCGCTGCGTTGAGCTTTGCCTTGAGTTCGGTGTCTTCCTTGCGAAGGCCGCCGGAAACGCCGGCTCCGAGAATTTCCTTGTCGTCGGCCACGTCGCCCATCTTGGCGCAGCAATCCTTGCCGCCATCGCTTTTGAGGAAAGCGTCGAGAGCGAGTGAATCGCCGAAGACATAGTCAATGCGGCCTGCAGCGAGATCCTGAAACGCCTCGTCGAGCGTCTGGTAGGTCTTCTCGTCCGCGACCTTGGCAAAGTATTTCTTGTAGTATTCCGACTGGATGGTCGACACCTGAATGCCGATGGTCTTGCCCTTGACGTCGTCTGCAGTTGCGCCTGGCTTCTGGTCCTTCGGACCGATCAGCGTGCTGGGCGTATTGTAATATTTGTCGGTGAAATCGATGACCTTCGAGCGCTCGGCCGTATTCGACATGGATGACCAGATCACATCGAACTTCTTGCTCTGAAGTGCCGGGATAAGGCCATCCCAGGAAAGCTCGACGATCGAGCATTTCTCTTTCATCTGCTCGCAGACGGCATCCATCATATCGATTTCCCAGCCCTGCCATTTGCCCGAGGCATCCTTGGCGAAGAAGGGCGGATAGGATTCGTTCATGATGCCGAAGCGAACCTCAGCCTGAGCCGTCATGGCGGAGAGCGTAAGGGCGAGCCCGGCGAATAGAGTGGAAATCAGTTTCATGTAAGGGATTCTCCTAATGGTTTTGTCTGCGAATGAGATGTGGATCAGGACGTCAGCATGCCGGTGAATTCCCGACAGCGAGCGCTGATTGGGGCGTCGAAGATCTGCCTGGGCGGCCCTTCCTCCTCTATCCGTCCCTGATGCAGGAAGAGAACGTGGTTCGAGACATCGCGGGCAAAGCGCATTTCATGGGTGACCAGCAGCATGGTTCGACCCTCCTCTGCGAGGTCACGGATCACCTTGAGCACTTCGCCGACCAGTTCGGGATCGAGTGCCGATGTCGGCTCGTCGAAGAGCATAACCGCCGGATCGATGCAAAGCGCGCGCGCGATCGCTGCCCTCTGCTGCTGACCGCCGGAGAGGAAGGCCGGATAGGCATCGCGCTTGTCGTAAAGCCCGACTTTATTGAGAAGAGCCTCCGCCTTTTCGATCGCCTCGCGACGGGGGATGCCCAGAACATGCACCGGAGCCTCGATGATATTTTCGAGAACGGTCATGTGGGCCCAGAGATTGAAACTCTGGAATACCATGCCCAGGCCACTGCGCATCCGCTCGATCTGCCGCCAGCTTTTCGGTTGCATCTGTCCGTGGCGTCCCTGCCTCAGGACGACTTCCTCGCCGTTGACGAGGATGCGGCCGCGATCGGGCATTTCAAGCAGGTTTATGCAGCGCAGAAACGTGCTTTTTCCGGAGCCGGACGAGCCGATGATGGAAATCACGTCCCCTTGATTGGCGGTGGTTGAAACGCCCTTGAGGACTTGATGTGACCCAAAGCTCTTGTGGAGATCTTCCACACAAAGTGCCTGGGAGGACCGCGCTGTCATATAGAATTCCGATGAAAAACAATTTGCGGAGAATATCGCGAAGAAGAGCGGAATTTGCGCGCAATTTCAGATCATTTTGCATAAAAAATGCAAAAATGTATTCCTTGTGCATCTTTTATGATAGAATAGAGATGTTGTCGCCTGATTTCATCGGCGCCTAAAGGAGTGGGGAATGGAAAACCTGGATCGCTTTGATCGCGATATTCTCGATATCGTCCAGCGCAATTGCCAACTCACTGCCGAAGCGATCGCCGAAGAGGTCGGCCTTTCGACATCCGCCGTGCAACGGCGCCTGAAACGACTGCGCGAAGATGGTATCATCAAGGCGGAAATCGCGGTCGTCGATCGCAAGGCGACGGGGACCCCGATGGTGTTCATCGTCGGCATGGAAATCGAGCGGGACAATTACGATGCGCTTGCCAAGTTCCGCCTTTGGGCGGAAAAGCAGGACCATATCCAGCAGGTCTATTATGTCACGGGTGCCGTCGATCTCATTGCAATCGTCACTGCCAGGGATGTCGAGCATTATGACGACATCGCCGCCGTGATCATGGCGGAAAATCCGCAGATCCGGCGCATGCACACCAATGTTGTATTGCGTGACGTCAAGCTTGGATTGCTCGTGCCGCTGGCAGAGGGTAACGACGCCGGACGGTAACCCGCGGATTGCAGAATGATCGGCGGGCACGCCGTGCCCGCCTGTTATCCGTACGCGCCAAGGCGAGAAGCAACTATCCCCTGGACATATCCAGGGGCGGCATCACATCCGCCTTCAAAGGGCTGACATAGGGTTTGCGGGCGGTTTGTTCGGCCAGGGCGGCTTTTGCACCTTCCATCAATATCGGATCAGTGATCGCGGCAAGTCCTGTCGCTGCCATCGCTTTTGCTGCGTGCACCATCGCTTTGTGCGCCGCCGGCATCTTGCCTTGAGCCACCACCTGCCATGTATGAAACGGCGTGCCGATCGCAACCGTTGGCGCGTGAACCTGAACGGTCGGGACGACCCAGCTGACGTCGCCAACATCCGTCGACCCGATCAATGGCTTGCGATTTGCGTTTTGCGGGGTGAGAAAGGTCGCGAGCGGCTCGTCAGTGACGGGCATTCCGATCGCCTGGTATTCGGCCGCGATATCGGCATCAGACAAGGTGCCCTGAATTTTCCTGGCAAATGCGCGATCCCCGTCATCGAAAGACGGTACGCCCAGCTCCTCCATCGCATTGTAAAGAGCCTGCTCGAGCGGCTTGTTGCCCAAGGTGTTGGAGACTGCGCTGATAATCTTCATTTCCACGCTGGTTTCGGTCATCAGGGCAGCGCCCTGCGCAATCTTGTAGACGCGTTGCACCAGATCGAGCATATCCTGCAATTCCATGGCGCGTATCGAGTATCGGACACGCGCATGGGCTTGAACCACATTGGGAGCGATGCCGCCCGTGTCCAGTATGGCCGAATGCACACGGGCATCGGACGGCATATGTTCCCGCATGTAGTTTACGCCAACGCTCATCAGCTCAACGGCATCCAATGCGCTACGCCCCAGATGTGGGGTGGCTGCTGCATGTGAAGCGCGCCCCTTGAAGACGAAATCGGCGCGCGTATTGGCCAATGATAATGGCGGCACTACCTCCCAGAAGCTGTTGGGATGCCACGAAATGGCGATATCGACATCGTCGAACGCGCCTTCGCGCACCATGAAGGCCTTGGCAGCGCCGCCTTCTTCTGCAGGACATCCATAGTAGCGAACGCGCGCTGGAATTCCTTTTTCCTTCAGGAAGTTCGCCAGCCCGACAGCCGCGAGCATGGCACCGGAGCCGAGCAGGTTATGGCCGCAACCATGACCGTGACCGCCCGCCTCGACAGGCTTGTGTTCGGTAATACCCGCCTCCTGGCTGAGGCCTGGCAGCGCATCGTATTCTCCGAGGAATGCAATGACAGGGCCGCTCTCGCCCAACTCTCCAACAAGGGACGTTGGAATTCCGGCTATCCCTTCTTTCACGCGAAAGCCTTGATGCAGGAGCTCGGCCTTGTGTTCCGCAGCGGAGCGGACTTCGGTGTAGCAAACCTCGGGCATCCCCCAAACGCGATCACTCAGTTCGATGAGGCGCTGTTTGGAATCATCGATCTTCGACCAAAGCTCCTGGCGGTCATTCGCATTCATTTGCAGCTCCGATTTTGTTAAATCCTGCGGATTGTCCACCATCAGGAAGGTGTCGTGTTCGCGTGGCATCTTATGCTCGCCAGGTTTTCGACATGCAATCGTTTTGAGCTGTTGGCTTCGGTAACGGTCGGAATGACTCTGGCATAAGGATTCGTCTGGTTGCGAGATGGCCAGCGTTCCCGCCGGATCGGGCCCATATTGCCTGACCTTCAGGATTTTGAACGGAGAATGACGCAGCCTCCGTGGGTGAGCTCGGCTTGATCGCAGGGTCTTCACCGCGTCTGGCTGTGACGCACAAGCTGGTTCAACACATTATTTCTGATGCGCGCAACAACGTGTCGCGTGATCGCAATTCGGTGGCGCTTTACAAAACGAACTAGTTCGTACATTATTATCGGCGAGGAGTGACGGATGCTGCATCGTGCGGCATCGATGACTGTCAGGATGATCTCGGATGTCCTTGTAAGCGGGTGCAGGCGGAGGCCGGATGCGCCCGGTTATGATGTGTCCTCGATATCCGAATGCTCTGGGGAGGAACGACCATGAAAGCACAAATCGAACATAAGACACCCAAGCGCGCGGCTCTTGCGAGCTGGTTGGGAAGCGCCGTCGAGTATTATGACTTCTTCGTCTACGGTACGGCAGCAGCTCTCATATTCCCGAAGATCTTCTTTTCGGCGGAAGATCCGCAAACGGCGGCCATCGCCTCGTTCGCGACCTTTGGCGTTGCCTATATCATGCGGCCGCTGGGTGCAGTCGTTCTGGGTCACGTCGGTGACAAATTCGGCCGCAAGAAGGTGCTGACGTTCACGCTGCTCCTCATGGGGTTTTCGACCTTCATCATAGGCTGCCTGCCGACCTATAATCAGGCTGGCATTCTGGCGCCTGTTCTTCTGGTTCTGGCGCGCTTGCTGCAGGGCATTTCAGCTGCCGGCGAACAGGCTGGCGCCAGCTCCATGACGCTCGAGCACGCGCCTGAAAATAGGCGCGCCTTTTTCACCAGCTTCACGCTGAGCGGAACACAGGCCGGGCTGATCCTTGCAACATTGGTCTTCATCCCGCTTGGAAAGCTCGATGAAGCCGCATTGATGTCATGGGGTTGGCGTATCCCGTTTTTCCTGAGCTTCGTGGTGGTCATCGTTGGATTCTGGGTTCGCCGCACACTTGCGGAAACACCTGCCTTTCTGGAGGAAACCAAGAAGGGCGAGGTCGCAAAAGTTCCGCTTGTCTCGCTTATCACCAATTATTGGGCGGATGTCCTGCGCATCATCTTTGCGGCGTTGATTTCCGTCGTCAGCACGATCTTCAGCGTCTTCACCCTGTCCTATGCCGTCAACACCATGCATATCGATCGCTCGACGATGCTGACCGTTCTGGTGCTTGCCAATATCGTGGCGCTCGGTGCGATTCCCGCTTGGGCCATTCTCGCAGACCGCATCGGCCGCAAGCCCATATTCATCTTCGGTGCCGTCGGCTGTGCGGTGCTGATCTGGCCCTACATCTGGGCCATCAGCCAGAACAACCTCTTGCTGGTCTTCGTCCTCGGTATCCTGCTTTCCGGCGTGGTCTACAGTGCATCGAACGGCATCTGGCCGGCGCTGTATGCTGAAATGTTCGACACCCGCGTGCGCCTGTCCGGCATGGCTGTCGGAACCCAGATCGGCTTTGCACTCGGCGGCTTCGCGCCGACAATCAGCGCAGCCGTGATGGGCACAGGACCGATGGGATGGGTGCCGGTTGCCGTGTTTACCTCGATCACAGCCTTGATTGCCGCCATTTCCGCGGCAACCGCAACGGAGACCTACCGGACGCCGATCGATCAACTCGGCAGGGATGAACGACGCTTGGCAGCTTCCGTTCGCCACGCCGATCGCACGGTCTAGCCGTCGCGTCTGATCTTGATGGTGATAACGTGTCGCGATCGCGGATGAGTTTGTTGAAAATCGTCAAGTAACGGGATGAAACAATGAAAACCTCGATTGCGACCGTTTCGATCAGTGGTGACCTCAAGGAAAAGCTTCAGGCCATTGCCAAGGCAGGTTTCGATGGTGTCGAAATCTTCGAGAATGATTTCCTCGCCTTCGATGAATCGCCGCGCCAGGTCGGCCAGATGGTCAGGGATCATGGGCTGGAGATCACGCTCTTTCAGCCCTTCCGGGACTTTGAGGGCATGCCCGAACCCCTGCGCAGCCGAACCTTCGATCGCGCCGAACGCAAGTTCGACCTGATGCAGGAGATGGGGACCGATCTTGTTCTCGTTTGTTCAAACGTCTCGTCCGTGGCGCTGGGCGGGATCGATCGAGCCGCGGCCGATTTCTTCGAGCTCGGCGAAAGAGCGGCCAGGCGCGGCCTGCGCGTTGGCTATGAGGCGCTCGCCTGGGGACGGCACATTCACGATCATCGCGACGCCTGGGAAATCGTCCGTCGGGCCGATCACCCGAATATCGGGCTCATTCTCGACAGCTTCCATACGCTTTCGCGCAAGATCGACGTCAATTCGATCCGATCGATCCCGAAAGAGAAGATCTTCATCATCCAGCTTGCCGACGCGCCGTTGATCGACATGGATCTCCTTTATTGGAGCCGCCATTTCCGCAACATGCCGGGCGAGGGCGATCTTCCCGTGCTCGAATTCATGAAGGCCGTCGCCGTGACTGGCTACGACGGCTATCTCTCGCTGGAGATTTTCAACGACCAGTTTCGTGGCGGTTCGCCGACCGCGATTGCCGTCGATGGCAGGCGCTCTCTCATCTATCTCGGTGACCAGGTTCGTCGCGCGGAAAGCAGCAGCCTCACCTTGCCGCCGATGCCGACGCGCGCCGAGGTGGAGGGCGTTGCCTTTATCGAATTTACCGTCGATGAGGCGGAGACATCCGTGCTCGCGGATCGGCTGCGTGCCCTGGGCTTTCGCCATGTCGGGCGCCACAAGACCAAGCGCGTCGACGTCTTCCGGCAAGGCGATATCAATCTCGTCGTCAACACCGATCCGGATGGATTTGCCGGTGCCTCCTATGCTCTGCACGGGCAGTCAGCCTATGCGATGGGATTATGGGTTGATGATGCCGAAGCCGCAGTCGCGCGAGCCGTGGCCCTGGGTGCCGAACGTTTTGAACAGCCACTGAATCCCGGCGAGATCGAAATGCCTGCCGTCAGGGGCGTCGGCGGCGGCATCCTGTATTTCCTCGATCGCAGAAGCGCGCTCGCCCGCATATGGGAGATCGAATTCGATCCGGTCAATGACGACACCGATCTGCAGCCGGTCGGGCTGACGGGCATAGATCATGTCGCGCAGACGATGAAATATGAGGAGTTGCTGACCTGGCTGCTCTTTTATACGGCGATACTGAAGGCGCATAAGACGCCGATGGTCGATATTATCGATCCGGCCGGCGTCGTTCGAAGCCAGGTCGTCGAAAACGAACAAGGCACCTTGCGCATCACGCTGAATGGCGCGGAAAATCGCAATACGCTCGCCGGCCATTTCATCGCCGAAACTTTTGGCTCCGGCATTCAGCACCTGGCGTTTGCGACCGATGATATCTTTACGGCTGCGGCCGCGTTGTCGGATAACGGCTTTGCCACCTTGATGATCTCGCCCAACTATTACGACGATCTGGAGGCGAGATTCGGCCTGGAGCCGGCTTTCACGGATCGGCTGAAGGCGCATAATATTCTTTATGATCGCGACGATCACGGCGAATATTTCCAGCTTTACAGCCCGACCTACGGCGAAGGCTTCTTCTTCGAAATCGTCCAGCGCAGCGGCTATCGTGGCTATGGTGCGGCCAATGCCATCTTTCGCATAGCAGCGCTGAGGCGGCATCTGCGACCGATTGGTCTGCCGAAACTTTAGGCCCTCCCCATTGGCGTGAAGCCTGTGTTAAAGCTTTGATCTTCAATGATGGGCAGAGACAGACCCAGGAAGACGGGCAAGGGATGACCAAAGCGCAAGCGGCCAAGATCGAGCGTCTGACGCGGAAGAACGATCCAGACGCGACCAAGGAAAATATTCTGAAGATTGCCACCGAGGAGTTTGTCGCAGCCGGTTTTTCCGGTGCGCGCGTCGACGAGATCGCCGAGCGCACCAAGACGTCCAAGCGCATGATCTACTATTATTTCGGCAGCAAGGAAGGGCTCTATCTCGCCGTTCTCGAGCAGGCCTATACGAAGATCCGCACGCTCGAGAGCGAGCTCGATCTCGAAAACATGCCGCCCGTTCAGGCCATGGCACAATTGATCGCAAGCACCTTCGATCATGACGACCAGAATCCGGATTTCGTACGACTGGTCAGCATCGAGAACATCCATCGCGCCGAACATATGAAGCGTTCGGTCGTCCTGTCGCAGATGAACATCGCCGTCATCGATATCATCACGCAAATCCTCGAACGGGGCTACGCCGATGGCAGCTTCGTGCGCAAGGTAGATCCGGTCGATCTGCATATGATGATCAGCGCCCAGTGCTTTTTTCGCGTTTCCAATCGGCATACTTTCGGGGCGATCTTCGAGCGTGACTTGTCGTCCGAAGCTTTGAAGAAGCGGCATAAGTCTCTGATCGTCGATGCGATCCTTGCTTTTCTGAGACATCCTTCCTCCGAGATGGCCTGACGGTGCCAGAGCCGCTTGATTGGGACCGACGTTTCCCGGAGGCCTGGAAGCGCGTCTTATATTGACTTTACGTACTAGTTCGTACATTTTGCGGACAAGCCTGCAGCATGGCTTGGTTTTGCTGTTCGGGAGGAAAGATTGAACACTCAAGCTGCCATTGTTCCTCGTCAACTTCATGTCGGATTGATCGGTGCCGGGATAGGCCGCTCGCTGACGCCGGCTATGCATATGCGCGAGGGCGAACATTGCGGCCTGTCCTATCGCTATGACCTCATCGACCTTGATATACGCGGCCTCTCCGTATCGGACCTTCCGGCTCTCGTCGATGAAGCCGAGGCGCAGGGCTTTGCCGGCCTCAACATCACCCATCCTTGTAAGCAGGCGGCCGTGGCACTGGTGGATGAATTGTCGCCTGATGCTCAGACACTGCGATCCATCAACACGATCATTTTTGATGGGCAGCGCAGGATCGGCCACAATACCGATTGGTGGGGATTTGCCGAAAGTTTCCGGCGCGGATTGACCGGGGTTTCACTCGATCACGTTGTGCAGCTGGGCGCTGGCGGCGCCGGCGTTGCCGTTGCCCATGCGGTGGCTGAAATGGGCGCGCAGTCCATAGAGATATTCGATCTCGACCCCTTGCGCGCGCAGGCTCTCGTGGATCAGCTGCAGCCAGCACATGGCGCTTGCCGTTTCTCGATTGGTCATGACCTTGCCGTGGCACTGGATGCAGCTGATGGTCTGGTTCATGCAACGCCGACCGGCATGGCCGCTCATCCCGGGCTGCCGCTCGACGCGCAACTTCTATCCGATCGTCTTTGGGTCGCAGAAATCGTCTATTTCCCGATCGAGACCGAGTTGGTGAAACTCGCTCGGCAGACAGGGTGCCATGTTCTCGACGGCGGCGGCATGGCGGTATTCCAGGCGGTGAAGGCGTTCGAGCTGTTCACCGGTATCCGACCGACGGCCGAGCGTATGATGCAGCACTTCAATTCGCTGCGCGCCTAGATGCCGATCAGTGATCGAAGAATCTAAATTCCAAAACTTCGGCGCCGAAGTTTCATTCCCGGCGCCGTAGATATCATGGGCGATGTCAGGCCGATTGCTCGATCACCAATACGCCGTAGCCGGCGAGTTCAGTCATGCCCGATATGGCTTTGCCGGTCAGCAGGTCGGTACCGGACGGCAGATTGACGATCTTCGTTTCATGCTCCGTATTGAGCACGAACAGCAGCTTCCTGCTGTCACCTTCGCGCAGGGACACTTCGACACCATTAGGCAGATCCTGCACTAGTGGTACGGCAACACCCTTGCTGACGAGAAGCTCGCGAATGACCTCCGCAAGCGGCGCGGTGAGATAGGTGCCGAGGTAGTAGACCTGGCCATTGCCATGCCGGCGGCACGTCAACATTGGCGTGCCTTCGAGGAAGCGATCGGACCAGCGGCCAACAGTTTCCGTGTCCGCTGTTGTCTCCAGCTTCTCGTAGAGATGGCCGGCTTCCAGCTGACGATTGCCGATCGTGTAGGCATATTTGCGCGAAGCGGAGGTTGCCGCCGGACGTGGCGACGGCTGGTGACCACCAATGCCGCCCTCGCGGAAGCCGGTAAACAGCCCATCCGCTCCTGGGGCGGAGACCGGACCGAATTCATAGACATGCACCCCCGAAAGCTCCGAGAGCGCCTTGCCCGGTGCCTGGGTGCGGATGATGTGGTTGTTGTCGTCGCGGGTTCCCGTCATAGCCGACAGGATGAGCGTGCCGCCATCGGCGACGAACTTCTCCACTGCTGGCGACCACTCTTCCTTCCACATGACCCAATGGGGAACATAGAGCGCCTTGACGCGCGAGAGATCATCTTCCGGATGGATGAAGCCGCAGGCGATACCGGCCTGGTAGCACGCGCGGTGCAGATGGGCGGCATCCTGCATCGGGCTTGGCAGGCCGATTGCATAGGTCTTGTAGGCTTCCTGATTGTCGAAATCCGCGCCGGCGATGGCAATATCCATGCGGACGGTGGTGCCGAGCAACTTGTCCTCGATCTTGCGGATGTCCGATGCGAATTGCTTGGCTTCCTCGTAACGGCGGCGTGGAACGTCATCGTGGTCGATAATGCCGTTCCAGTAGATTTCTGCGCCGAAATGCGCCGGCCGCCAGCGGAAGAACATCAGACCGTCAGCGCCGCGCGAAACGGAAGTCATCGCCATGCGGCGCATCTCGCCAGGTTCCGGCACGGAGGAGGAAAAGCCCGGCTGGCTGCCGAGGCCGGAGGCCTGTTCGGGAACGATGAAATTGCCGGAATAAGCCCGGCATTGGTCGAGATGAAAAGCCTGCGTGATCGCATGGCCGCCGCCACGGCGCATCTCGTCATAGAGGAACGGATAGATGTCGAAGCCGATGAAATCGAGATCCTGGCCGAACTGGCCGCGGAAATCGATGTCGGCAAGGTTGCCGAGATTGTGGAAGATGAACCATTCGGAATTGGTGGCTCTCAGGATCTCCACCTGATCGTGCTGGAAGAGGGCCGTCGCGAAGGCAAGGAAGCGGTGATAGTCCTGCACATGGCCGGGGCTCGAGAAGGACGGGTTCATCGGCTTCGGGAAGACGATCTGGTCGAATGTCTGATAGGCCGTTGCCCAGAAGTCGCCGCCCCAGGCAAAGTTCAGAGCTTCGATCGTTTCGTACTTGGCGCGGCAGAACTTCTGGAATTCGATGAGCGCCGATGGCGAGTAGCTTTCGGAGGTCGTCGTGTTCAGCTCGTTATCCGTCTGCCAGCCGATGACGTGAGGATTGTCGCGGTAATGTTCGGCCATGGCGCGGGTGATGCGCTGGCTGTGCACGCGCAACACCGGGCTCGTCGTGTCGCAATGCTGGCGCGATCCATGGCTTGCCTGCCTGCCATTGGCATCGACGCGCAGGACTTCCGGATATTTTGCCGTCAGCCAGCGCGGCGGCGTTGCCGTCGGCGTGCAGAGAATGGTCTTGATGCCGTGCTTGGCAAGGCCGGCAATCGCCTTGTCGAAGAGCGAGAAGTCGAAATGGTCTTCATGCGGCTCCATGATGTGCCAGGCGAACTCCGCCATGCGAACGGCGTTGAAACCGGCAGCTGCCATGCGTTCGGCATCGCGATCCCAATAGCTCTCGTCGACATGTTCGGGATAATGCGGCACGCCGACCATGAAGCCGTCGAGATTGAGCGTCCGCCAGACCGAGAGCGGCTTTCTTTCCAAAACTTTCATGAGATCACAAGCTTTCTTTACAGAGAGGCAATGATGGGTTTCGGCCGGCTGAGGGTTCTGCCATCGGGGCCGAAGAGGTAAAGGGCGGAGGTGGAGGCGGACAGCTTGACCTGCTCGCCGGCCGAAAACCCGGTCGCGTTACCGAGCTGAACGGTGAAATTGCGTGTGCCGCTTTCCGAGCCGATCGTTGCGAGCGGACCCGCATCGACGTAGAGGATGGTTTCACGGCCGAGCTGCTCGACCAGCCGGACCTTGCCGTCCAAGGAGATGGCGACATCCTCGGTGGAGGGGCCGATCTTCAGCGATTCCGGCCGGATGCCCAGGGTGAGATGGGACTCAGCCTTAAGATCGCCGACATCGCCCACCGGAACGCGGACCGTCGTGCCGCCACCTTCGAGCGCGACTTCAGCGATGCCATCGCGAAGGGAAATGAGCTTTGCATTGATGAAATTGATCCGCGGCGCACCGAGAAAGCCGGCGACGAATTGGTTTGCCGGATTGTGATAGAGGTTGAGCGGCGCGCCTTCCTGTTCGATGATGCCCTTGTTGAACACGATGATCCGGCTCGCCATGGTCATCGCCTCGACCTGGTCGTGCGTCACATAGATCATCGTCGAGCCGAGCTGCTGATGCAGCGTCGAAAGCTCCACGCGCATCTGCGTGCGCAGCGCAGCATCGAGATTGGAAAGCGGTTCGTCGAAAAGGAAGACCTCCGGCGAGCGGGTAATGGCGCGGCCGATGGCGACGCGCTGCCGCTGGCCGCCCGAAAGCTGCTTCGGGCGTTTATCGAGCTGGTCGGATATTCTAAGGATTTCGGCTGCGCGCTTGACGGCAGCGTCGATCTCCGTTTGCGGCCGCTTGGCCATCTTCAGGCCGAAGCCCATGTTCTCGGCGACCGTCATGTGCGGATAAAGCGCATAGGACTGGAAGACCATGGCGATGCCGCGGTCGCCCGGCTCCTCGCGCGTCACGTTGCGGCCATTGATCCAGATCTCGCCTGAGCTGATGGTCTCAAGCCCGGCGATGGTCTTCAGCGTGGTGGATTTGCCGCAGCCGGAAGGGCCGACCATGACGATGAACTCGCCCTTGTCGACGGAAAGATTGACCGAACGCAGGGCATGATAGCTGCCATAATGTTTGTCGATATCGATCAGCTGTACATGGCTCATGAATGATACTCCAAATCGTCTCAAACGGTGCGGCGCGCGTCAGCCCTTGACGGCGCCCATGGTCAGGCCCGCGATGAAATGTTTTTGCATCAGGAAGAACATTAGGACCGGCGGAACGGCGACGAACAATGTTGCCGCTGCCACGATATTCCAGGCAGACGTCCATTCGCCTCTGAGGTTGTTCAACCCTGCGGTCACCGGCTTCACGACATCGCTCTGGGTGAGCACGATCGCCCAGAAATAATCGTTCCAGACGAAGGTGAAGATCAGGATCGCCAATGCTGCGAGCGCCGGCCGCATCAGCGGTATGACGACATGGCGCATTGTCTGCCAGGGGGAGGCGCCTTCCGCGCGCGCCGCCTGGAACAATTCGTCGGGCAGAGCCGCGATGAAATTGCGCATGAACAGGGTCGCAAAGCCGGTCTGGAAGGCGACGTGGAAGATGATCAACGCGAAATAGGTGTCGTATAGGCCGACCGAGACCATGAGATCGCGTACCGGGATCATCATGATCTGCGCAGGCAGGAAGTTGCCGCCGACGAAAAGCGAGAAGAGCAGCGCATTGCCACGAAAATTATAGCGGGCGAGCACATAGCCGGTCAGCGTCGAGAACACGAGAACCAGCAATACGGAAGGCAGGGTGATGATGAGGCTGTTGATGAAGTAGCCCCACATGTTCGTCTGCTGGAAGACCGACTGGAAGTTCTCGAACAGATTGAAGTGCTCGGGCCAAGTCCAGTATTTGCCGGCCATGATCTCATCGGCCGTCTTGGAGGCTGTCAGCATGACGGCAAAGAGCGGTAGCAGCCACAATATGAGGATGAGGCCGACGAAGCCGGCATAAAGGCCGCGAAGCGCGGGCTTTTCTTCGGGAATGGGGCGAGGATACATCAGCGTGTCTCCCGTTCCATGCGCACCATGACGCGCAGATACCAAGTGATGAAAACGATCATGATTGCGAAGAGGATGGTGGCAATCGCTGCGCCATAGCCGAACCGGTATGAGAAGATCGACTGCTCGTACATCTGGTAGGCCAGGACCTCCGACGAGCCGAAGGGGCCGCCAGATGTCATCACTGCAATCATGTCGAAGGACCGCAATGCGCCGACGACGGTAACGGCAAGGGCGATGAAACCTACCTGACGCAACTGCGGCAACACGACGTGCCAGAGCATGTTCCAGCCGCGCGCGCCATCGACACGTCCGGCTCCGATGATGTCAGAGCTCAGATTGTTGAGGCCGGCGAGAAAAAGCACCATGCAAAAGGCGATCTGCGGCCAGAGCGCGGCTGCGACCACGGCGAAGGTGACGAAATGCTCGTCGGCGAGCAAGGCAGGCGCCGTTGCGCCGAAAAGACCGAAGATGAGAGCAAGAAGCCCGTAATTCGGATCATAGACCCAGCCGAAGACGACGCCGACCGTGACGGTCGCAAGCACGAGCGGAATGAAGAAGAGCGACTTCAAGATCCGCATGCCGGCGATCTGCTGGTTGACGAGGAGTGCCAGCGCCAGCCCGAGCGGCGGTGCCGCCATGAACATGACGAGCCAGATGATGTTGTTCTTCAGCGAGACGTAGAATTGCGGATCGGCAAAGAGTTCTGAATAGTTTGCCAATCCCACCCAGGCCTTCTGCCCGACACCGTCCCAATCGAAGAACGATATCCAGATCGATTCCACCGAGGAAGCGATGATGATCGTTCCGAACAGGATGCATCCCGGCACAATGAAGAGGACAGGCGTCAGCCAGTTCCTGTGTTTTTTCCACATGGCTCAGACTTCTTGGTTCGATAGTTCTCGGCGCCTCGGGAGGCGCACATCTTGAAGATGGGCGCGGCGGGAGCAACGGGCCGCAAGACTCCTGGCCCGCCGCGCCTTGGTCCGGGAGGACTATTTGAAAATGCGCGCGCGGGTCTTTTCGAGCCGCGCCAGGATCTGGTCGCGCCGCTCGGGCTTGACCGTGAACTCCTGGAAGCCCTTCATGCCGTCCTGCGCCATGTCTGGATCGGTGTCGCGGTCATAATATTGCGACGTTCCCTTCACGGTCTTGAGCGACTCTACGGCGATGTTGACCAAGGGATCCTTGCTCGGCGGGCAATCGTTGCGCGGCGGAATGGTGCCTTCGGCTTCGAGGAATGCGCCGAGGTTTTCCGGCTGATAGAAATAGGCGAGAAAATCGCGCGCACCTTGCCGGTTCTTCGCCTTGGCCGGGATATGCACCGAGTTGACCGAGAAGTCCTCATAGCGTTCGACACCGGATACGATTTCCGGGAAGGGGGCGAAGGCAATCTGGGCCTCGTCGCCTGCCGGGAAGGCGGACTTGATGAAGCCTCCGAGATCCATCATCGCTGCCTTCTTCTGTGCGAGAGCCGCGCCCGCCTGTTCCCAGCCGAAGGATGGGCCGCTTGCGGAGAAGAAATTGGCCTTGATGAGCTCTTCCCATTTGTCGAAGACCGGCTTCAGCATCGGGTCGGTATAGGGGATCTTGCCTTCCATAAGGGCGAGGTGCTTGTCGAGACCGTTGATGCGCAGGTTCATGTGATCGAACCAGCCGCCGGTCGGCCACAGTTCCTTTGTGCCCATGCTGATCGGGGTCATGCCGGCGGACTTCGCCGCCTCGCCGAATTTCAGGAAGTCGTCCCAGTTCTTCGGCGCCGTCCAGCCCTTCTCGGCGAAAACGTCCTTGCGATAGAAAAGGCCCCAGAGAATACCGCCAAGCGGCAGGCCGTACTGCTTGCCGTTGACGGTGACGGCCGTCATGGTGGCGCCCAGCTTGTCGCTGTAGCCTTCCTTCACGAACAGGTCGGAAATGTCGTCGAACAGCCCGCGATCGACGAAAGCCTTCATTCGATTGCCGGAGAACCAGAAGCAGATATCAGGGGCGCCGACGACGAGATAGCTGCGGATAGCCGTCTTGTGGGCCTCGTGATCCATATTGTTGATGGTAACTTTCGTCCCCGTCTTCTTGGTAAAATCAGCAGCAATGCGGTCAAGGACGGCCCGCTGGTCGGCATTGCCGATATCCGAAATGATCGTCACTTCGCCGCCATTGGCAATTGCCGGACGATAAAGAGCCGTGGCAGCCAGGGCAGCGCCCGTGCCAATCATAAACTGGCGCCGAGACGCCCTGATTGCATTGATGAGTGAAAGTTCGTTCTTCGATGCCATCTTTTTCCTCCCGAGGCACATCAAATCCTGGCCCGCCCACCGATATGAGCAGCCGCTAACCTTCAGAAATTACGCAATAAACCGGCCTTTCCGCTTGCGTTGATACAAGCGGACATTCCTCCATTGCCATGTGCTATTGCATACCGTATCTTCCGGGAAGCAACAATAGTTAATTTACAAAATAAATTTAAAGGATCACCGTGCGCGGCAACCCTAGTACCTCTCGAGCCCTCAACCGGCGGCTCATCCTCAACCTGCTGCGAAACCGCGGGGCAATGCCGCGTGCCGAAATCGCCACGGTGACGGGCCTCAGTCCGGCGGCAGTGACCTTCGTGGTCACGGAACTGATCGAGGAGGGGCTCGTCGTCGAAGGAAAAGCGCAGACGGGCGCAACCGGGCGCCGGCCCGTACCAGTCGATATCAACTATGGCGGCCATCTGGCTGTCGGGTTCAAGCTTCGCCACGACAGTATCGATTGTGTCCTGACCGACCTCGCCACGACGCCGATCGCTTCCTTCGAGATGCCTGTGCGGGACACGTTGCCGCAAACGATGGTCGAGGCCATCGCGACGGCGATCCCGAAGCTTCTGGCCGATGCCGGCCGTACCGGCTCGCCGGTTATGGGCGTCGGCGTTTCCATTCCCGGCGAGGTGGATGCGGTCAAAGGC
Source organism: Rhizobium sp. ZPR4 (assembly GCF_040215725.1). NCBI lineage: Bacteria > Pseudomonadati > Pseudomonadota > Alphaproteobacteria > Hyphomicrobiales > Rhizobiaceae > Rhizobium > Rhizobium sp. ZPR4. The sequence continues at coordinate 99,183 of NZ_CP157969.1, read as the reverse complement.
ATCTGCGTGCAGAGCCCGCGCTTTGGCTGGCGTAATCTCGCCTTTCCCGAACTGCTGCGTGAACGGGTTCATATCCCTGTCTGGATCGATGACGACATCAGCGCCTTCACCGTTGCTCAGCGGCTCTTCGGCGCCGGCCGCAACTACAGCAATTTCGCGACGATCGCAGTCGGCACCGGTGTCGGATCATCGCTTGTTATGGGTGGAGAAATCTATCACGGAAGCCATGGCCTGGCCGGAAAGCTCGGTCACATCATCACGGTTCCCGGCGGACGGCTTTGCGAATGCGGGAGACGGGGCTGCCTTCAGGCTCACGCAGCCGAGGCGCCGATGATCGAGGAGTGGGGTCGGCGCCGAGGCGCTAAGGCCAATCGCGACGAATTCGCAGCGGCGATCGATGGCGGCGATGCGACTGCTCTCGAGGTCATGGCAGAAGCTGGAGAGTTGATCGGGCGTCACGTGGCGGATCTGGTGAACCTGTTCGATCCCGAGGTTCTCATCGCCGGCGGCGAAGCCATGCAGTTTGGCGAGGCGATCCTCGAGCCGATCCGCCGTTCGATGGCAAAATATGTCTTTTTGAATACGCCTGAATTGCTGCCAGATTGGGTGCCTGGTTCCTGGGCGCGAGGCGCCGCAGCTCTAGCGACCCAGCATTTCTTCGATCTGGATGTTGAATGATGCCGCTGCGCGCATGATCCGCATATGGGCGTCGTGTCGGCAGGAAACCGACTGTCGGACTCCGCTCACTCCTTATCGGGAACGTCATTAGGGAAGCTGGCAGCCATCGGCGCGGCACGTTTCTCCGCCTGCTTTAGGCATGCGCGCGACGCAGCTCTGTGGGAGATTGTCCGAAGAGACGGCGAAAGAGCCTTGCAAAATGGGATGCGCTGTCGAAGCCGACTTCGAGCGCGATTTCAATGAGCGGTGCCTCTGTCTGGAGAACCAGCTGCTTGGCCCGTTCCATGCGAATGCGGGTGTAGACGGCTCCGGGAGAGGTTTTCATTTCTTCGGTGAACAGACGTTCGAGCTGCCGCCGGGATAAGCCGACCGATGCGGCAAGCTCTTCGGTCGGCACCACGTCCTCGATATGGCTTTCCATGGTGATCAGCACGGCTTTCAGGCGTGGATCCTGGCATTCGATCGCGAGTGGCTTGCGCGGCTGTATATCCAGCCCGGATCGGGCGCGCTCGATTTGCAGCACTTCCAGAGCGTTTCGTTCTGCATCTCGGCTGATGTGCCGTCTGACGAGAAAAGCAGCCATATCGGCGGCGCTGCTTCCGCCCGCGCATGATCCGCGGCTCCGGTCGAGATTGAACAGGCGATCCGAGCGAACGGGGTTTTCGGGGAATTGCTCCCGGTAAGCCTGATAGTGCAGCCAGCTGACGCAGGTCTGGTGTGTTTTCATCAGGCCAAGGCGCGCCAGAATGAACGTGCCGGTACAAACCCCGATCAGCGGGATCTTCTGGGCTGCGGCCTTCTTCAGATAGTCGGAGGTCTGATGATCGATCGTAATGTCGGCATTCAAAAGCCCACCCACGACGACAATGTAGTGGAATTCCTTTGGGTCGATAAAGTCCGACGTCGGTGCGACCTGAACACCGCAGCTCGATGTGATGAGATGCCGGGTGCTACCCAATACCTGCCAGTCGGCCAGCACTCTGCCCGATTTGTCGGCCTCGTCGCTCGCCAATCTCAGCGTATCGACGAACAGAGCGAAGGCGGAAAGCGTAAATGATCGTGCGAGGATGAATCCGACCTTCAAGGGATCGTGCTTAGCTTCTTGTTTGACGGATTTCATGCAACGCCTCGCGGGAGCGACCTTTTCTATTTGATCTGGAAACCATAGGCCAAAGGATCTCGATCGTCGACGAAGATCGTGTTGTGGCCGATGATACGTGCCCAGCCCCCGACACTCGGCCTGATACCCCTGAAATTTCCGACTTCAACCTCCGACTCGATACATCCTTCGAATATCGTGCCGATCAGGCTCTCCTGGCGAAAGGTGTCGCCAACCTTCAGCCGACCCTTGCCATGCAATTGCGCAAGGCGTGCGGAGGTGCCGGTACCGCCCGGGGAGCGATCTATCGCCTTGTCGCCATAGAAAACCGCACCCCGCCCATCGGCTTTGTCGCTCGTCGGCGCGTCGCACCATAAGGCGTGGTGGACACCTCTTATCCTTTCATCCTCGGGATGAACCGGATTGCAGATCCGCTCGAGAGCATCGCGCAACTTCCTGCTGATGTCGACAATGTCATCACTCGACATGCCATCCAATCCAGGCCAGTTCCTCTGCGGTTCGACGACAGCATAATAGTTGCCGCCATAGGCGACGTCGATCGTCAGTGCGCCGAACCCCGGCACATCGACTTCGACATCAGCCGCATGCAGGTAGCTTGCGACATTGAACATGCGGACCGCCTCGACGAATTCGCCGGGCTTGTCATAGTCGATATCCACGCGGCCCGCTGGCGTCTCGATGGAGAGCTTGCCGGGAATGCGTGGCGTGACGAGGCCCTCTTCGATCGCCGCCGTCACCAGACCGATCGTTCCGGCTCCGCACATGGGCAGGCATCCGCTGACTTCGATGAAGATCACGGCAAAATCGCAGTCTTCACGATAGGCGGGATAGATGATGGCGCCGGACATGATGTCATGTCCACGCGGTTCGAACATCAAAGCCTTGCGGATCCAGTCATGATCGCGGACGAAAATTTCACGCCGCTCGGCGATCGGAAGATGTGGGAGCAAGGGGCCGCCACCTGCGACAAGCCGTACGGGATTGCCGCAGGTGTGGGAATCGATGCAGAAGAAACTGTGGCGCATGCGATGATCTTTCCGCTTAGAGCAATTTCAGGAAAAGTGCGTGAGCCGCTTTCCGTCCGGAATTGCGTGAAAACAGGAAGCTGGAGCGGTTCAGAGATTCCGTGAAAAGCTGAACCGTTCTAGCCGTGCTTTGCCGATGACCGGGCGCGATCCTGCAAAGCGCCCTTTGACAGTCTGTCGAGCAGGATAGCGATGGCGACGATCGCAAGACCCGCCCGCAGCCCAAGCCCCATTTCCATCCGGGTCAGGCCCCGCGTCACCTCGGCTCCAAGCCCGCCGGCTCCAACGAGCCCGGCAAGAACGACCATGGCCAGCGACAGAAGAATGCACTGGTTAAGGCCGACAAGCAGGGTCGGCATTGCGGAGGGAATCTCGATCTTGAAGAGGATCGAGCGCGGCGGCGCGCCCGTGGCTTGTCCGAGCTCGAGAAGGTCCGTCGGCACCTGGTTGAATGCCAGCGTCGTCAGACGCAGCATCGGTGGTACGCCATAGACGATCGTCGCGATGATCGCCGGCACACGGCCGAGGCTGAAGATCATGACAGCCGGGATCAGATAAACCCAGGGCGGAACGGTCTGCATGATATCGAGCAATGGCCTTACAACCTTCTCGAAGGTCTTATAACGCGATGCAAGAATGCCAAGCGGGAAGGCAATCGAGACGGAGATGGCGACTGCAACTGTTACCAGAGCCAGTGTCTGCATGGATGCAGCCCAGAAGCCGGTGAACAGGCAGAAGGTGAGCGCAACGGCAGTCACTATTGCAACTCTGATGTTGATGACAAAGGCTGCGAAAAGCACGGCTATGGCAATCACCGCATAAGGCGGTGGGTAAAGAAGCGCCGCTTCGATGCCGCCAAGCACCGCTTCGATAAGTTTGGTGATGCCTTCGAACACGGGATGAAAGTTGGTGTTCAGCCAATCGACGACGGGAGCAAGATAGGTACCTGGCGAAAACCGGAGAAGATCGAGGTTCATCTTACACCTGCCTTGGCGCGGCTGGCCGCGCTCTGCGTCAATCTGTCGAGTACCATCGTCAAGATGACGATCGCGATTGCAGCGTTGATGGATGTGGCCATGTCGAGCGTGCGCACAGCGCTGTAAATTGTTTCGCCGAGGCCGCCGGAGCCGACGATGCCTGCGATCACGACCATGCCGAATGCCATCATCAGGCTCTGGTTGATGCCCGCCAGGACACTTGGGATTGCGAAGGGCAGCCTGATCTTCGTGAACATTTGCCATGGCGTCAGGCCGCTTGCCTGTCCCAATTCTATAAAGGCTGGCGGCGTCATGCGAATGCCAAGCGAGGTCAACCGGATGGCGGGCGGCATCGCCACGATGAAGGTCGCAACGAGCGCAGTCGCGGGGCCGAAGCCAAGAAGGGCAATCGCCGGAAGAAGGTAGATATACGGTGGCAATGTCTGAATGAGGTCGAGGACCGGCTCTAGAGCCCTGTCGAACCACCGCATGAAGCCGGCAGCGATGCCGATCGGAATTCCGATGGCAAGTGCGAGTATGGTCGCAGTGGTGACAAGCGCAAGCGTGCTCATGGTTTCGCTCCACAATCCCATGACTGCGCAGAAGAACAGGCCCAGTCCCGCCAGTATGGCGGACAAAGCGCCGATCAGGCGCCATGCGAGAAGCGCGACAATGACCACGCTGACGTAGAAGGGCGCCAAATGAAGCAGCCAAAGGACGCCATTATAGGTTCCTTCGAGGATGGCCCTCAAGGGAGTGAACAGCCAGTCGCCGTTGTCGCTGATCCAGCCCAGCGCGTCATCGGTCCAGGCATCGAAGGTATCCGCAATGACCGAGATGTCCATTTTCGTACGTCCTTCTACGCCGGCATTTGCTGTTGCGCCGGGGATCCGGCAACGCCGCGAAGCAGCCCCCGCGTGGTGACGACACCGACAATGGAACCATTGTCGACCACTGCCACAGCATCGCGATCCGACTTCATCGTAAGGTCTATGAGTTCGCCGATATCCGCCTCAGGAGAGGTCTTCAGGAGCGCATCCACATCATGCTGCGGCTGCAGGCTCCTGTATTCCGCGATCGACTGCATGACCGAATGGGCCTTGACGAGATGAATCCTTGATATGCCCGCAACGAAGTCGGCGACGTAGTCGTCGGCAGGTTTCGTTACGATCTCTTCCGCGGTTCCCACCTGAACGATGACGCCGTCCTTCATGATGGCGATGCGGTCGCCGATGCGAATGGCCTCTTCGAGATCGTGCGTGATGAAGACCGCGGACTTGCCGAGCGACTTCGTCAACTCCCGAAACTCATCCTGCAACTGGCGGCGAATAAGGGGATCAAGCGCGCTGAACGGCTCGTCCATGAGGATGATCTCGGGATCGGCCGCCAAGGCACGGGCCAGGCCGACGCGCTGCTGCATCCCACCCGACAGTTCAGACGGGTATCGCGATGTCCAGTCGGAGAGGCCGACCTTATCGAGCGCAGCTCGGGCCGTCTTGTTGCGCTCATCCTTTGACACGCCGCGGACTTCCAATCCGAAGGCCGCATTCTCAAGAACGGTGCGATTTGGAAGCAACGCCACACTCTGGAACACCATGCCGATATTGCGGGCGCGCATATCGCGCAGTTCGGCCGCGTTCAGCCTGGCAATTTCCTTGCCCTTGATCGTGATCCTGCCGAGACTCGGTTCGATAAGACGGTTGAGAAGGCGGACCAGGGTGGATTTTCCGCTTCCCGAGAGGCCCATGATGCAGAAGATCTCGCCGCGACGGACCTGAAGGTGGGCATCGGAGACACCGACGACACAGTTGAATTCCTGAAGCACCTGCTTCTTGGAGAGGCCACGCTCGGAAACGGCCTTCACAGCGGCGGTCGCACGCGCACCGAAAATCTTCCAGACGTTCTGGCAATCGACCAGGACTTCACCGGTGTTATCCATGACAGTGTTCATTGTATTCCCCACGCGGCCAGTCCATTGCCGGCCTGTTCGTCTTCGTTGAGGGATGCGGGCCGCCCCGATGGCGGCCCGCTGTCGACATCATTCGCCCTTGATATTCTCCCACCGCTTCAGGAGATCGGCATGGCTGGTGGTCCAGTCCTTGATGGCCTCGTCCATTGTCTTGCCGTCATTCACGGCGCTGTTGATCGCGGTGATATCGGCAAGCGGCACATAGACGCTGGCAATGACCTCGCGAGCGTGCGGATAGTCGGCGGAGAAGCCCTTCTTGCCGATCCAGTAATAGCTCTGTGGCGGCGGGAAGATGCCCTTGGGGTCCTTCAGGAATTTCACGTCGTATTTCTGCATCATCCAGGACGGCTCCCAGATCGTGACGGCAATCCATTCCTTGCGGTCAACGGCCGACTTGAGGGCCGCGGTCATGGCTGCGGTGCTGCCTTCGACGAGCTGCAGTTTCAGATCATAGCCTTTAACGGCGTTGGCAGTATCGCGCATCAGGCCCGAACCCGGCTCGATGCCGACGATCTTGCCGCCGAACTTGTCGGCGTTGGCGTTCAGCTGGTCCATGGAGTCGATCGGCACGTATTTCGGGACTGCGACGCCTTGGAACAGGCCGTGCGAAACGGGCGAGATCTTTTCGAGGCGCTTCTTGTTCTTGTCCCAATAGTCCTGTGCGACGTAATCGGTCTGAGAGGCAAGGATCTGGATGTCACCCTTGCTGAGTGCTGCATAGGCGATGCCCCATTCGGAGAACGGCACGACCTTCACGGTGTAGCCGGCATCTTCCAGCACCTTTTTGGTAATCCCGGTGATCGGTGTCAGGTCTTCCCACGACATCGTTCCCACGGTGATGCTCTTCTCTTCCGCATGGGCGGAGAATGCGGTCATTCCGACCATCGCGGCCGCGCAGAGCGCTTTCCACAAAGTCTTCATTTTTCTTGCTCCTAGTTTTCGTTCCCATATTGTTGAAGACCTGCGATAGGCGCAGTCTTCACATTGCGCGGCGAGGGATCATCCCTCGCGGCCTGCGCGCAATTCCTGCAAACGGATCACTGAATTGATGCCGAGCCATGCAAAGGGTTCCGGTGGCAACCGGGATGGCGCGGCGTGATCCATGTATTGTTCGAGTTGTTCCGAGGCAGTGCCGGTCGCAAGTTCGGCGGCCATCATGCCTGCCAATGTGCTCTTGACGGTGCCGAGCCCGTTTTCGCAGCATGCCGAATAAAGCCCTTCGTCAAGCGCGCCGAATGCCGGCACATGGTTCCGGCTGAGGCAGAGACGCCCGGCCCAGCTGTGTTCGAAGGGAATGTCCTTTAGTCCCGGAAACCGCGCATCGAGCGAATTTCGATGCTCTTCGGCCATTTTGGCCATTCGCCGATCAGAAACGGTGATCGTCGTCTCGTAGGTGTATTTCGTCCGAATGACGATGCGCGATTGTCCGCCCGAGGTGATCTTTCGCACCGTCGCGCCCATGGCATCGGCCGGAAGCAGCGCCCATCTATCTCGTCCCGAAATCTTTCGTCCGAGGTCGTCGGCTGAGAATGGAGCGGTCATCGAGGCGTAGGCAAAGATGTGCATCAGGCGGCCGCGGAAGTGACCGAAGTCGTCGATGTGACCGTTGACACCGAGGATAACCTTCGGTGCGGTGACCTTGCCGCGAGGGGAGATAGCCGTCCATGTCCCTTTGTCCCGCGTCAGGGCGGTAACCGGCGATCTTTCGAAGATGTCGATTTTGCGCGACAACCCTGCCGCAAATTCGCGAACGTAATCGGCGGGCTGGATCAGGACCGCGCCCGGCGTGTAAAGGCCGCCCAGGTAGTAATCGGAACCGGTAAGCTTGCGCATTTCGGATGCATCGAGAAAGCTGTGCTTCTCGCCCGCACCCTTCAAGGATCGGCCGAAGCTGATATTCAGTTTCATTCCGCGCGCGGTTGCCGCCGCATTGATCTTGCCTGTCGGGTCGACAGTTTCCGGGGACATGCCGTATTCGTCCGCGGCTTCTCTCGCGAAAGCGATCGCAGCCCTGTTCTGAGCCATCTCCAGGCGAGTGGCGTCCAGACCGCCGCTCGAATATTCGCTCGATGAAAGGTTGTGCGGGACGTCGATCATAAAGCCGGAATTGCGGCCCGAGGTGCCCTTGCCGACCTCGCTCGCATCAAGCACGACGATTTTGTCGTTGGGCCGAAGCTGCAGCAGCCGGCGCGCGGTGGAAAGCCCGGCAAAACCCGCGCCGATGATCAGCCAGTCCGCAGTCACGTTGCCTTCCAGGCTCCGGACCGGGAACGAACGTCGACTGATCGCCTCCCAGCCCGAGATGCCGTTTTCTGCCGGCAAACGCTTGACGGACGTCGTGATCATCGGATCGTCTCGTCCACCGAGCGATCGGAGATATCGATCCAGATGGTCTTCAGTTCGCAATAATTGTCATGGGCGAAGATCGACTTGTCGCGCCCGCCAAAACCGGACTCCTTATAGCCGCCGAACGGTGTCGTCGCGTCGCCCTCGCCGAAGCAGTTGACGGTGACGAGGCCGGCCCGGATGTCACGTGACAGCCGGATCGCATTCTTCAGGCTGCCGGTATAGACCGACGCCGTCAGGCCATAATTGGTGTCGTTGGCAAGAGCGACGGCCTCGGCCAGGGTGTTGAACGTCGTCACCGACAGGATCGGCCCGAAGATTTCCTCCTTGAAAAGCCGGCTTGCAGCGGTGACGCCGTCAACCACCGTCGGCTCGACGAAAATGCCGCCATGCGTTTCGCCACCATGGGCGATCGTCAACTTCTCGCTTTTGACGTCGTCAAGGAAGGATGTGACCTTCTCGTAATGGTTCTTGCTGACCAGTGCGCCGACGCGGTTTTCCGGATCAAGGGGGTCGCCCGTTTTCCACTCGCGCATATAGGCGCCGATGCGCTTTAGCAGCTCGTCCTTGATCTTGGCATGGACGATGAGGCGTGAACTCGCGCTGCAGTTTTCGCCCATGTTCCAGAAGGCACCGTTGACGACCTGCTCGGCGACGAGATCGAGATCGTCGGCATCTTCCAGCACAACGGCCGGGTTCTTGCCGCCGCATTCGAGCACGACCTTCTTCAGGTTGGAATCGGCGGAATAATGAAGGAAACGGCGGCCGGTCGGCGTCGAGCCGGTAAAGGCCACCATGTCGACATCCATGTGCAGGCCGAGCGGTTCGCCGACATCCCTGCCGCTGCCGGTGACGACATTGAAGACACCGGCTGGGATACCGGCTTCATAAGCAAGTTCGGCAACCCGCAGCGTCGTCAGGGTCGTCTCCTGCGCGGGCTTGACGACGACGGAGCAACCAGCAGCCAGCGCCGGGCCGATCTTCCAGGCAAGCATCAGCAGCGGGAAATTCCAGGGCAGGACGCAGCCGACGACGCCGATCGGCTCGCGCACCACCATTGCCAGCGCATTCGGGCCAACAGGATTGGTATTGTCATAGAGCTTGTCGATCGCCTCGGCGTGCCAGCGGATGGTGTGGATGGTGTCGGGCACGTCGACGGTCTGGCACTCGCGAACCGGCTTGCCGCTATCGAGGCTCTCCATAACCGCCAACTCGTGACGGTTCTCTTCGAGCAGCCTGGCGAACTTGATGAGCGTTGCCTTGCGCTCGCCCGGCGATAGCTGACGCCAGCGGCCATCCTCAAAGGCCTCTCTTGCCTTGAGTACGGCGTAGTCGACGTCGCTGGCATCACAGGCGGCAACGTTAGCCAGGAGTTCGCCGGTCGCCGGATTGGTCGTCGTGAACGTCTTGCCGGAATTGGCCGGACGGAAGGAACCGTCGATGAAGGCGTTCGTCGGCAGATCAAGGCCAGCGGCAATCGCCTTGTATTCGGCTGCGGTCAAAGGTTCATGCATGATTGGCTCCCGACGTGATCTGGGCGACCGTGCGCTTCAAGGTGGCGACGACAGTCTGGAGGGTTCTTTTTTCTTCGGAGGTCATTCCGCGCAGCGGTGCGCGGACAGGTCCGGCCTTGAGGCCGATGATCTCGCAGCCATGTTTGATCGATTGCACGAACTTGCCGGTTTCGAGAAAATCCATCAGCGGCAGCATCGCCGTCATGATGGCGCGGCCCTTGTCGAAATTCTTCTCGAGCACGCAGGCTTCGTAGAGCGCGACATGTTCGCGCGGCAGAAAGTTCGAACCGGCGCACACCCAGCTCTTCGCACCCCAGGCGAAGAATTCGAGGGCCTGGTCATCCCAGCCGCAAGACAGTGCGATGTGAGGAAATTTCCGCGCCAGCAGATGGACGTTTGCCATCTCCCCGGAACTTTCCTTGATCGCCCGCACATTCTTGGACTTGCCGACACGCGAGAAATATTCGTCGCCCATCATCACGCCCATGCGGGCAGGGTAGTTGTAGAGCATGATCGGCAGATCCGCGGCGCGGTCGACCGTCAATGCGTGAATGGCATTTTCCTTCTCCGTCGGCAGGGCATAGGGCGGCGACGTCACGAGGATTGCATCCGCGCCGATCTCCTTTGCTGCCGTTGCATAAGCGACCGAGTCCTCCGTACGGGTCGCCCCGGTACCAACGATCAGCGGCAGGCGGTTTGCGATGACCTGCTTGGCATAGGCAGCAAGATCGAGCCGTTCCTGCATGGATTGGGCATAATATTCGCCCGTAGAGCCGCCGATGATGATGCCGTGGACCTTGGCCTCGACGAGGGATTCCAGCACGGCTGCGAAGGCAGCCTTGTCTATCTGACCGTCCGGTCCATGGGGCGTGATCGCCGGGGTGTAGATGCCTTCGAAATTCAAGACGATTTCTCCATCGATGTGACGGGCACTTCGACGAGCGCGTCCGCCTTCATTCCTTGCGGCGCGATGAACATTTCCATGTTCTCGCGCGACAGCTCCCAATGCTCGAAGACCAGGTCCACGACGGTGTCTTCGTCATGCTTCGCGATTGCCTCGATGAAGCCGTCATGATGCTCCACGGCGAGTTGAAGCCGCTCGCGCATATCGTCGTTCTTCGGGCGGAAGAAGGTGTGGCCGATCCGTGCATGGTCGATCAGCAAGCGACCCAGGCTCGGCTGCAGATAGGCGTTGAACGACATTTCGCCGATGATTTCGTGGAAGCGATTGTTCTCGAGTACCATGGCGAGAGCATCGCCCGAGGTGCTTGCCGATCGGAACCGATCCTGCGTCTCTTTCAGATCCACGAGTTGCTTGGGCTTGAAGTTCTGCACCGCGAGCCTGCCGATTGCGGCATAGATCATCGGCGCCACCAGAAAAAAGTGCCTGAGGGTCTGATGGTTCATTGGGCTGACGCGTGCGCCGCGATTGGCCCGGATGTCGATATAGCCTTCGCCCTCGAGGCGCCGAAAGATTTCCCGGACGGGTGTGCGCGAGAGGCCGTATTGCTCGCTGAGACTGACTTCGTCCAAATCCTGGTCAGGATCGAGCTCCATCGTCAGAATTTGACGTTTCAGATCGTCGTAAAGACTGCTCTTCCCGCCCTTCATTGCGACCTCCTCCTTGGGATTTTGCAGGGAATTGAACCCGTCGGCTCCTGCTGATGGGAGGAAGGTCGCACAGGCCGATCATCGAGTCAATAAAATTGTATAATATGAGTACACAATAGATGTTGTGAAAAAATACAATCCTGTTTTTGCTGCCGAATGCTTTGAGCAGCGGGGCTTTTCGCGAAAATCGCCACTCGGATGTCAGAGGGAATTGATCCGGCTCTTCGGATTTCACCGACCGGAGGCGTGTGAAGGGCGAGCAGTGATGCGACCGCGGTGTGGGCTTGCCATTTGGCAATCACGCACGTGTTCCCATCGCTAATTCTCTGTGCTCAAGGCAGGTCAGCCGAAGCCGAGCGGGATTTGCCGAGATCCTTTAGATGACGCAGGGCGTCACGGCATCGGATGCCGATTTGGTGGGCATCAGTGGCTCAATGCATGCGCTGTAAACTGGAGATAGGCCGCAAGGCTGACGGCGGAAAGCGCCACAATGGCAATGGGTTGGGAGAGGTTCTTGCTGATGGCCGCAAGCAACAGTCCGAGCAGGATGATAGCACCTCCCAGCAACGGTCCCTTGTCGGCAAACGACAATGCAAGGGCGGTCAGGCTGACGGTCGCCGCGACCATCGTAACCGGCATCTGGTTTTGAAGACAGTCCCCGCGGCTTGTGAACGTGAGCAGAAACCTATTCCAGCTCAAACCGAGGGAAATGCTCAAAAGTAGCGGCGGGAGAATGGACAGCATGAATATCGTCTCTTCCGATGGATCGATCATGAAGACGCAATTCATGTGCCAATAGGTGCAGGCGTTGATCTGGCCGGGTAAAGCAGCGTGCAGGCATGAACCGCTGCCCGTTTGTCCGGCGATCTGCCGCTCTGTTTAGCACCTCATTGGAATCGACAGGCTCAAAGCCCGACAAGAAAAAGGAGCGTAGAACTCATCGATAGCGTAGTCCTGCTTGCGTGACGATCACGTCCATCGGAATGTCATGAGCAAGCGGGCGGATGGTGTCGATCCTCTGCGATTCGAAGCCGACGCCGATGACCAAAGGCTTGTGCTCGAGGGCAGCAAGGGTTCTGTCGAAAAATCCGCCTCCATAACCAAGACGGTAGCAAGCTGAATCGAAGCCAACCAGGGGCGCTATGACGATATCTGGGATTGCTTCCTTGCCCTCTGCCGGCACTGGAATGTTCCATACCCCGCGTTCAAGCCGCTCCCCTTTTTTCCATGATCGGAATATTAAAGGCCTTGCCTTGGCAACGACGACGGGCAACAGGCAGTTCGCGCCACGGGCCGTCAAGGCGGCCATCCATCCCCTCAGGTCGGGCTCTCCCGAGAAGGGCCAGAACAGGCTGACGTGTCTGCCGTCGATATCGGTGACAACCTGGTCGAGATGAGCAGCAATCGAACCCGTATAGTCCTCGCGTTTTTCGAACGGCAGCGCCTTTCGCGCTCCGATTAGCCTTTGCCGTTCGGCCTTTCGCCACGCGAAAATAGTCGAGATCCGGTCCTCATCGGGTGAAATGCCGCTATAGGCTGGGTCGACCTCGTGCAGCATGCAGGCAGGCGACGCATATTCGCGGATTGTTTCGTCCGTTTGATGTCGATCTGATTTTGCCATCCGCTCTTCGGAACTCCATTCCATGGCTCGATGCCGAAACATGCTTGAGCTGCGACAATGATTTTTATATAGGGAATGATAAGATAACTTAATTCCTGAATCGAGATCTTTTCATTGGACCTCTCATCAATCGAGATCTTCCTTGCTGTGGCCAGTGACCGCAGCGTGACCAAGGCCGCCAAAGTCGTGGGACGCGTGCCGTCGAATGTGACGACGCGCATCCAGCAGTTGGAGGACTATCTGGGTGTCCTGCTCTTCAGCCGCGACGGCAAGAAGATGACGCTGACGAAAGAAGGCGAGACATTTCAGGTCTATGCCAATCGACTTGCCGCGCTTGCGCTCGAGGCGCGTCAGGCGGTCAGGCCGCAGCGCCCAACGGGTACGTTGCGTCTAGGAACGATGGAAAGCACGGCGGCAAGCCGGCTGCCCGCAGCGCTCAGCCAGTTCAATCATATGTGGCCGGATGTATCGCTTCAACTGACACTTGGCGCTTCCCGCGATCTTGCTCAAGATGTTCTGCGCGATGTTTTGGACTGCGCGTTGATCGCCCGGCCGCCAAAAGCGATGCTGGATGAAGATCCAAGTTTTGCGGCCGAGCTCAAGCAGCTCGAGGCCGAGCCGGTATTTGTCGAGGATTTGCTCCTCCTTCTGCCATCCGGGCATCCATCGATCCGCTCGGCTGCCGATTTGCGTGTCGGATCGATTGCTGCCCTTGAGCCCGGATGCACTTATCGCAGGATTGCAGAAGGCTGGGCGCGCAAATCGAGCTCTTTGCCGACGACCGAACTTGGCTCCTATCATGCCATCCTGGCCAGTGTGGCGACCGGTAACGCAGCCGGCGTCATGCCAAAGTCGGTTCTCGATCTCATGCACTGGCCGGCGACATCGGCGACACACCAGCTTGCTGCCGTCGACACGATCCTTATCTCCCGCAAGAATGATCGCCCGAGTTCGTTCGATGCGTTTCATGAAGTCCTCGGCGCCACCAAGGGCAGGAGCCTGCCGCTCGTGCCGAACTAGCCGGCGTCCTGCCGTTCATCCAAGGAATACCCTTCTCTAAAACTGGTTTCATTATGCAGCATCCAGAGTCCCACAAGGCGGGGTCCAGCCGGTTCCGTCTGTTTTCCCCGATCCTCGCCGGAGCCACCTTGCGCGAGCGGCTGATCGCGTGCCTTGGTGCCTTGATCGGCATTGGCCTTACCGGAGTCATCAGCGGCTATCTGTTCGGGCAGGGACCGCATCTTCCGCTCATCGTCGCGCCGATGGGGGCGTCTGCGGTGTTGCTTTTCGCGGTTCCGGCGAGTCCGCTTGCACAGCCTTGGTCGATTATCGGCGGCAACACCATTTCCGCGTTGATGGGCATCATCGCCGCCTATCTCATCCACGATCCGATCATCGCGATCGGGGTCGGCGTCTCGCTTGCAATCGGGGCAATGTCGTTTACGCGATGCCTGCATCCGCCAGGGGGAGCTGCAGCCTTGACCGCCGTTCTCGGCGGTCCGGTCGTTGCGGGCTGGGGTTTCCTGTTTCCGTTCGTGCCGGTTGCCTTGAACTCCTGCATACTCGTGGGCCTCGGACTTGTGTTTCACAAGCTCTCCAGGCGCAACTATCCGCATGTTGTCGCAAAGCCCGCCGAGAATACCCATCAGACGCGCGATCTGCCGCCGCCCTTGCGGGTGGGTTTTAGAGAAGAAGACGTCGATGCCGCCCTGGGCGTGCTTGACGAGACCTTCGATATCGATCGCGCAGACCTCAGCCGCCTTTTGCGGCAGGTCGAATTGCAGGCAGCGGTGCGTTCGCATGGAGACATAAGCTGTGCCGACATCATGTCGCGCGATGTCATTGCCATCGGCGAGGATGCTGAGCCGGATCACGCGCGGCATCTTCTGCTGAAGCACAATATTCGCACGTTGCCGGTCAAGGATCGGGAGGGCCGCCTGATCGGCACAGTCGGCTTGCGTGAGCTCTCGGGCGGTCTCGACACCATTGCGCACGCCATATCCAAACCGGCCGTAGCCGATGCGGCCGATCCTGCTCTCTCGCTCCTGCCTGTTCTGACGGACGGACGCACGCATGCGGTCATCGTCGTTGATGCCGACTGGCGCGTCCTTGGTCTGATATCGCAGACGGATCTGTTGAGCGCGATGGCACGGCTTCTGCCGACCAAGGACGCCCCGACGCGAGTGGTCGCCTGAAATCGGCGCGGAGGTTTCGATCCGCTTTCATCTCCGAAGGATGACGGTGAGCTATTCGATCTTCCCAAGACTTGCCGCGAAATCCGACAGCAGATCCTCTTCTGCTTCCAGGCCGACGGAGACCCTGAGCAACCCATCACGGATGCCAGCGGCATGGCGGGCTTCGGCACCCATGCCGACATGGGTCATGCTTGCCGGATGCGCAACGAGGCTTTCAACGCCGCCCAGGGATTCGGCAAGGGTGAAGATTTTCAGCGTCGCCACGAAGCGGCGTATGGCTTCAATCCCTCCATTGAGCTCGAAACTCAACATGGCGCCGAAACCCGATTGCTGCTGCGCCGCAAGTTCATGACCCGGATGGGTCGGCAGACCGGGATAATGCACGGCCCCGACCTGCGGGTGCCGGGAGAGAAACTGCGCAATGGCCATGGCCGTCGTCTGCTGTCGTTCGATCCGCGCAAAGAGGCTTCGAATGCCGCGCTGGGTAAGATATGAATCGAATGGCGAGCCGGTAACCCCGATCATATTCGCCCATGCTTTCAGCTCCTCTACATCATGGGAATTTGCCGCAACGACGGCACCGCCAACGACATCGGAATGGCCGTTCAGATATTTTGTTGTCGAATGGATTACGAAATCGGCTCCAAGGGCAATCGGCCGCTGAAGGGCCGGCGACAGAAAGGTATTGTCGACCACGAGGCGAGCCCCTGCCGATTTCGCCTGTTGGGAAATGGACCTGATGTCGACGATGCGCATGAGCGGGTTGCTGGGCGTTTCGACGAAAACCAGCGCCGCGCCGCGATCCAGCGCCGATGCCAGTGCCGTGCTGTTGCCTTGATCGACAAACTCGACCTCGAAGTGACCCTTGTCCCGCAAAGCAGCCAAAAGGCGATATGTTCCGCCATAGCAGTCATGCGGTGCAATCACCCGATCCCCAGGCTTCAGGAGACCAAGAATGAGATTGACGGCCGCCATTCCCGACGAAGTCACCACCGCGCCGGCTCCGCCCTCCAGTTTTGCAACCGTATCGGCAAGCAGGTCGCGCGTGGGATTGGACGTTCTGGAATATTCGTAGGCCTGTGCTTGCTCGAACTGCCGAAATGCAAAGTTGCTCGACAGATAGAGCGGCGGGGTGACGGCGCCATAAGCCGTATCGTCCGCGATCCCATTTGCAGCTGCAATCGTTCTGAAGTCCTTGTTGATCGACACGAGGGAATTGCCCTTTCATGAATTGGATTTGACGTTTGCCGTGATGCGCATCGCCAATAAGGATTGATCTGTTCGCAGGCGGGGTTTGTGGTTGGCTTGCCGGGCATGACCGGCGGAGATCCAAACCCTTCGTATGATTATAATTTTCATCTAGAGAATGACAATGATATTTCGTTCTCTAATTTTGCTGAAAGACCATCCATGAACAGGAAAGGAAAGGGTAGGGATTTGCTTGTCGAGCGCACGAAGTCGGAGACTTGCGGGATCCGTTCCGGTGTAGGCAGGTATTGATTTCCGGTCCGCAAAGCGTTGATTTATGGGAACCGATCGGCGTCTAAAACTGGTTGAACTTTGACGCGAACGACATCGGATCACTTTGGGGCGATTTACCCTTAGCCAAAAAATGAGGCCCGCGCTCGATGCCTAAAGCCAAGAAGAAAATGCTGCCGAAGAATTTCGAGGAATTGCTGAAGGTGGGTAATTCCGATGCGATCAAGGCTGTATTCGATACATGCGACGTGAATGCACGTGGTGGTCCCTTCAAAAGAGCTGCTCTGGCCTTCAACGAGCTTCCGGACGACGTTGCACGATGGCTGGTCGATCAAGGCGCGGACATTTCTGCAACCGACAGCTATGGCGAGACTCCTCTACATGATCGTGCCGGTCACTGGCAGGGAAAGATCAATGTTTTGCTGGAACTGGGCGCGGATGTAAATAGCAGCGATAGCAGGGGCGACACTCCGCTTCACAAGGCTGCTTCAGTCGGCAACATCCGAACTGCTCGGATCCTGCTTGAACGTGGCGCACGTGTTGATGCTCGCAATAACAGCGGCCTGACTCCATTGGCGCTTGCCCTCCAGCAATGCAGTAACGCGAAAATCCAGCAGATTGCCGAAATGGCTGAACTGTTGCTGGCTGCGCAGCCGCGCCAACAGACCGGTATCCGTGCGTTTGCCTCGCGTCTGCTTGGACGGGGACAAAAGGATGATGATCGAATTTCCCAGGAAATACAGGGTTTTGTTCGGCGTATCGGAACGGATTTCGAATTCCATCGTGGCAATTTCAATCCAGAAAGCAGAGAGGCGACCAGTACTGCGCTCGATAAGCTCTATGTCTTATTCGGCGTCCCTCCTGTACCGCGCCGAAACATGCATGATGGCAAGTCGCCTATTGTGGCGAAGGCGGCCAAGTGGGAGGACCGCCATCAGGAATTGTGGGAGCTATTGGTACCGTCGAGCGGAGCAGCCAATACAGTGCAAGGCGAAGTCATCCGTATTTCGGGGCGCATTACCAGAGAGCTTGACGGTAATGGTGGCATAAATTGGGATAAAGAGTTTAAACAGATGGCTGACGCACTGCTGATGCATCTCGGTTCCGGCAAGTCTTTGCCTGCGGCTGAATTGAAAGAGGCGACAACGATCATCAGTGAGGTGAAACGAAAATATGGCGATACGCGGCGTCTAGGTGAGTTGGCGGTCAAGTGGGTGGCGCTGAACCCAAATCCGACCGCGCTCGCGACGCCTTCATATGGGCGTTAAAGCATGTCGCGCGAAAGCGCGCAGCGGTTTTGTGGCAACGATCCCGTTTATGGTCGGCTCCGCGGAAATTGCCGATCGGTTCAGCTTGGCGCTAAGAGAGTTTCGTCGCGATCGGCAATGCCGCTCAACGCTCTACCGATTGGCGATGAAGTTCATGAGCACGATAGCATTGTTGTGCTCGGTGTCTCTCGCTCCATAAAGAAGCGTGGCAGTCGATTGCCCTATCTGCTCTCTAAGCTCTTCCACTGCCTTCGAGTTCTTCTTGAGCTCATCCTGATAGCGCCGGCGAAACTCATCCCATTTTTTCGGATCATGACCAAACCAGTGTCGCAGCTCGGCGCTCGGGGCGACGTCCTTCACCCAGGCGTCGATATGAGCGTCGTTCTTGCTGATGCCGCGAGGCCATAGACGGTCGACGAGGATACGCTTGCCGTCGCCATCATCAGCGGGTTCATAAATTCGTTTGATGCGCAGAGGCATGTTCATCGCCTTTCTAGGGCGGCTGCCCTCGGCGATGATAACATCCGTCTGCGGAACTTGGTCAATAATCAGAGGACCGGCGTTCTTTTTGTGCCTCAGAAATCCGCGACCTTGCCCCAAACGGATGAGGCAAAGCGACTGGGATGATAGGGCAGTGGATCGACGATGGGTGCAGCGTCGGTCACGATATCGGCAATCAAATGGCCGGCCCCGGGTCCGATCCCGAAACCATGGCCGGAAAATCCGGCGGCGAGAATGAAGCCGGGAAGGGTTGAGATCTCGCCGATGCCGGGAACACCGTCCGGCGTGCTGTCGATATAGCCCGCCCAGCCGGCCGTGATCTTAGTCTTGCGAAGCTCCGGCAGGAGTTCCAGTGCCCTTGCATGCGTCAGTTCGATGGTAGCATGGTCCGGCCTTGGATCGAGAATGCGCATATGTTCCATCGGTGTTGCTCGATCGAGCCGCCAGCGTTTCAAAGATTCGTGGCCAGAGCGAAAGCCTTCGAGCCCACCGGGCGAAAGGCTTTTTCGCCGCTTGAGGAACATCGGAACAAATTGCGATGAGAACCGCAATTGTTGCGGCGTCAAATCGATCCGGCCTCGGCCGCTGATGGCCAGCGTATACCCGTCGCCGCCGCGACGCGTGATCGATACGCCGCTGGTGTGCAAGGCATCCGGCAATCCCTCGGCGCCGGCGGAAACGGCCAGGATGGACGAGCGAACGGAGGCTTGGGGAAAGCGGATGCCCAGCTGCCGGCAGAAGGATGACGCCCAGGCGCCGCCGGCGAGGATCGCGGTCTTGGTGCGGATCACGCCGCTTTCGGTGATCACGCCGCTGACGCGTCCTGCTTCCGTTTCCAGGCCGCGGGCGGCGCAGTTCTGATGAACGGTACTGCCGAGCTTCATGATCGCGCGTGCCACCGCTGGCGCGGCATTGGCCGGATCGGCAACTCCGTCGGTCGGCGAGAAGACGCCGCCTTTCCAGATGCGCCCCGTGGCGCGGCCACGCTCGGTCGCAGCAGCGCTGTCGAGCATATGTGTCGTGACACCGACCGTTCTGGCAAAGTCGTGCCAGCGCGCCCAGCCGGCGATCTCCTGTTCGTCATTGCTGAGATAGAACAGGCCACAGCGGCGAAAGCCTGTATCCTCGCCGCTGTCGGCGGCAAATCGCTCCCAGAGATCGAGGCTTTTCGTCGCGATCGGCAGCTCGCGCCCGTCGCGATTCTGCTGCCGGCACCATCCCCAATTGCGGCTGGACTGCTCCGCGCCGATCAGGCCCTTTTCGACAAGCGCTACGCGCAGGCCCGATCGTGCAAGATAATATGCCGTGAAAACGCCGACGATCCCCCCGCCGATCACGACGGCATCGGCGGACTTCGGCAATATCGGCGAGCTTTCGATAAGGCAAAGCGGTGCAGGCATGCGCGATCTCCAGATTCTATCCGAATCTAATTCATTGCTTGGCCAAACCTTGCTGGAGATCACCGTCACGCCAAATTTTATGCCGTGATTGATCTACTGTATAAACTATTGTGCTTCAACGGAGATTTTTCTTCCGGATGGACATGCCCATTGGGTGTGCTACCCTCTGTCTTGATTGGTAGCAGCATTTTGTGCCGTCTGTCTTCGGCACTTTTTCAATGGCGGGTCTCTCATGAAACTGGATCGGATCGACATCAAAATCCTCTACGAGCTTCAGAGAAACGGCCGCATCACCAATGTCGAGTTGGCAGAGCTGGTGGCTCTTTCGCCCAGCCCATGCCTCATGCGCGTCAAGCGGCTGCAGGCGGAAGGATATATCGAGGGCTATTCGGCGCAGATCAATCTCGCCAAACTTGGCCAGACTTTGACCGTCTTTACCGAAATTACCCTGAAGAACCACAGGCAGATCGACTTTGCCCGCTTCCTTAACGTGGTCGAGAAAATCGACCAGGTGATCGAGTGCCATCTCGTCTCGGGCGGTTACGACTATCTCATCAAGTTCGTCACCGCCGGGATCGGCGAGTACCAGACCATCATGGAACGGCTGACCGACATGGATATCGGCATCGACAAGTATTTCAGTTTCGTCGTGCTCAAATCACCGATCGTCAAGTCGCATATGCCGCTCACCAGCCTGTTTCCCATGTAAGCGGCATCCAGCATCACGGCATCGGTTAGCCGTGACCATATTCACGCTTGAGCGCTGGATCCTGGACAAGATTGTCAAGCCAGGTCGGATCAAGCTTGGGAACGGACCCGAACAGCAGTTGCGAATAGGGGTGACGAGGCGCATTCGTGGTCTCACGCGTGATTTGCTCCACCTTCTTCCCGCCATACATCACGACGATCTCGTCGCAGATTGCCTCGACGACCGAGAGATCATGGCTGATGAAGATGTAGGATAGATGCAGCTCACGTTGCAGCTCCTTGAGGAGATCGATGATCGCGGCGGCAACGACGGTGTCGAGGGCGGAGGTAATTTCATCGCAGATGATCAGGCGTGGCTCGGCGGCCAGGGCGCGGGCGAAATTCACACGCTGTTTTTGGCCGCCCGATAATTCCGACGGATAGCGATAGCGAAGCGCGCGGGGCAATCGCACCATGTCAAGCAGTTGATCGACTCTCGCCTCCCGCGCCTTGCGATCCATGCCGTGATAGAAGACCAAGGGCCGCTCGAGAATATCGGCGATCGACTTTGCCGGATTGAGCGCGGTATCGGCATATTGAAAAACGATCTGCATCTCCCGCAATTGATCGCGTGTGCGCAATTTGGCGGTGCGATTCATGTCGCTGCCATTGAAGCCGATGGTGCCTGACACGGCCGGCAGTATTCCGGCAATCGCACGCGCGAGCGTCGACTTTCCGCATCCGGACTCTCCGATGATGCCGAGATTTCTGCCTTTCTCCACCTCGAGGCTCACGGATTGAACCGCACAGACCGCCGGCAGGCCGTTGGGCTGGAGATCGCCATAGCCGGCGACCAGGCTGTCGATCCTCAGTACGGGCGCAATCGACCCGCCTGTTTTGTTGTCGCGGATGGCCTGCTTCGGCTCGAAGGCTGCCAACAACTCGCGCGTATAGGGATGGCTCGGCCGCGTCAGGATCGCTTCAGTTCTCGCCAATTCCTGGATTTCGCCGCCCTTGAGCACAGCGATGCGATCGGCGATCTGCGCCACGACCGCCAGATCGTGGGAGACGTAAACGCCGGCAATATCTCCGGCACGAATGACGGATTTGAACGCTTTCAGCACGTCGATCTGTGTTGTCACATCGAGCGCGGTGGTCGGTTCGTCAAAGATGACGAGCTTGGGTTCGCCAATTAGCGCCATGGCGGCGGCGAGCCGCTGCAACTGACCGCCGGAGACCTGATGCGGATATCGTTCGCCGATCGTTTCCGGATTTGGGAGCGACAGCGCCCGAAAGAGCTCGATCGCGCGACGGCGCGCTTGTTCGGGCGGCATCAGCCGATGAATGCGGGTGACCTCCATCACCTGCTCGATGATCTTCGTGGCGGGATTGAAGGCCGCCGCCGCGCTTTGCGGGATATAGGCGACCGTCGTGCCACGGACTTTCGCCCGTTCGCTTTCGGAGAGCGCGGCCATGTCCTGCCCGTCGACCTGGATCTTGCCGCCGGAGATGCGGCAGCCTTCTCGCGCATGTCCCATGAGCGTCAGGGCGATCGTCGTCTTGCCCGAGCCGCTTTCGCCGATCAGCGCGACGATTTCGCCCTTGGCGATGTCGAAGCTGACGTCCTTGATGATCTCGATGACCCGGCCGGAGTCCGTCCTGGCCTCGACCTTGAGATTCCTGATTTCAACGAGGTTGGTCATCGTCATGCGCTCCTGTCCCTGATCCTGCGCGGCAGGTTGTCGATCAGCAGGTTGACGCTGATGGTGAGGCTGGCGATGGCAAAGGAGGGCACGATCACGGCAGGAGCGGCGAAAGGCAACCCGCCAATATTTTCGCGGACCAGCGCTCCCCAGTCGGCATAGGGCGGCTGCAGGCCGAGGCCAAGAAAGGAAAGGCCCGATAGCAGGAGCACGACAAAGACGAAGCGCAGGCCGAAATCTGCCAGTACCGGCCGGATAATGTTCGGCAGGATTTCGGAGCCGATGATGTAGCCGACTTTCTCGCCGCGGCTGCGCGCAACCGTGATGAAATCCATCGTGTTGATGTTGACGGCAAGGGCGCGGGCAAAGCGATAGGCGCCGGGGGTATAAATGACGGCGAGCGTGATAATCAGCACCGGAATGGACGAGCCGACAGCGGCAACGACGACCAGGCCGAAAAGCTTGCTCGGGATCGAATTCAAGGCGTCGAGAAACCGGCTCAGGATCGTGTCGAACCATCCGCCGATCACGGCCGCGGTCATGCCGAGCGCCACGCCGCAAAAACAGCAGAGTGCCACGGCAGCCAATGAAATGCCGACAGTATAGCGCGCGCCCATCAGCACACGCGAGAGCATGTCGCGGCCGAGATAGTCGGAGCCGAGCCACAATTGCGGGCTCATCGGGCCGAAATAATCCGTATCGACGATATCTCCGACTGAGTAGGGGATAATATAGGGCGCGAACAGGGCGACGATCGTCCAGCCGAGGATGATGGTGAAAGCCACAACGCCAACGGGGCTGACCTTGTAGCCAAACAGAGATGAGGGGCGGGGAGCCAAGCTTTTCGTGATCATCGCAGCCTCGGATTTGACAGGATTGCAATGATGTCGGCGGCGGTGATCAGCAAGAGATAGCCGAGGCAGAAGATCATCGCGCAGCTCTGGATGAGCGGCAGATCGCGGGTTGCGACCGCGTCCACCATCAGCTTGGCGATGCCCGGATAGTTGAAGATCGTCTCGACGATGATGACGCCGCCGACGAGGTAGGAGAGCGAAAGCGCAATGGCATTGACGATCGGCCCGAGAGCATTGGGCAATGCGTGCCGGAACACCATGCGGCTGCGCGAGGCGCCCTTGAGCAGGGCCATTTCGACATAGGGCGTCTTCAGCGTTTCGATGAGGGCTGCCCGGGTCATCCGGATCATTTGGGCCGAAATGACAAAGGTAAGCGTAATGACCGGCATGGCATAGATTTTCATGAGATCGAAGAGCGTATGGGCCTCGCTCGTCGACGACAATGCCGGCAGCCAGCGCAGATAAACGGCGAACAGCAAGACCGCGAGCGTCGCGACCATGAATTCGGGCACCGATATGACGCCGATCGAGATGACGGTCACGAGCCGATCATAATAGGAGCCGCGAAGCATGGCAGACGTAATGCCGAGCAGCAGTGCCAGTGGCACGGAGACGAGAGTGGTGATGGCCGCAAGCTCCAGCGTCGCCACCAGGCGGCCGCCGATCAGCTGCGCGACGGGCATGTTATTCGCATAGGAGATGCCGAGGTCGCCCCTCATCAAGCCCAAAAGCCATCCCATGAACCGCAGGATTGCCGGCTCGTCGAGGTGCATGGCCTTGCGCAAGCCTGCCACCGCTTCCGGCGTCGCCGCCTGGCCGAGCAGGATCGAAGCGGTATCTCCCGGCAGCATGCTGGTTGCGAAAAACACGGCGAACGACACGATCAGCAAGGAGATGATCGCAATGAAGAGCCGGTTCAGGACAAGAAAGGAAACCTCGGATCTCAAACAAAATGCTCCTGCGGCGTTCTAAGGAACGAATGGCATTTGCGGGACGAAAATCCCCCGAGGCGGCGTCAGCCGTCCTCGGGAGAGGTGTCCAGCGGCGGTCAGGCCTGGAGCCAGAGATACTCCGCCATCGCGTAACCCATCATGCCACCGAGCGGATTGGCTTCCAATCCGTGTACCTTGCTCGAAATGGCATCCACATTCGAGATATAGGCAGGGATGATGGTGCCTGCCTCGTCGGCGATCATCACCTGCATTTCGTCGTAGATCTGCTTGCGCTTGGTCTGATCGAGCAAGCCACGGGCTTCGATCAGCATCTTGTCGAATTTCTCCGACTTGTACTGGCTCTCATTCCATGGGGCATTCGAAGCGTAGAGGAGCGAGAACAGGATGTCGGGCGTCGGGCGCGGATTGATGTTGCCGAAATGGATCGGCGCCTTCAGCCAGTAATTATCCCAGTAGCCGTCGGACGGAACGCGCTGGACATCGAGCTTCATGCCGATATTCGCGCCGGCCGCCTGAATGATCATCGCCATATCGATCGACGAACCCGCTGCATCGGACGCGATCACCGGAATGGATTGGCCGAGCACGCCCGCCTTCTGGAAGTGGAACTTGGCCTTGTCCGGATCGAAGGCTTTCGGCTTCAAATCATTGTTGTGATAGATGCTGGCCGGAGAGACGGGCTGATCGTTGGCCACTTCCCCAAAGCCGCGCAATGCTGATTTGACGATCTGCTCGCGGTTGACCAGAGACTTCATCCCGTCGACGAAGTCTTTCTTGTTCCCCGGCGTCATGTCGAGGCGCATGTTGAGATTGGTGTAATTGCCGCTTGTCGTTTTCGACAGGGCAAAGCCCGACTGGCCATCGACCAGCTTCACAGCGCGCGGATTGATCGCGGCGGCAAGATGAATGTCGCCCGAGAGCAGGGCATTCACACGGGCATTGTCGTCGCTGATGGCGAAGAACTCGAAGGAGTCGAGATAGGGTTGGCCAGACTTCCAGTAGTTCTTGTTCTTGACGACGACCGAGCGATTGCCCGGATCGAAGGTTTCGAGAACGAAAGCGCCGGTGCCGTTGCCTTTCGAAAAGTCCGTCGTGCCGTTGGCAACGATCATGAAGTGATGGAGCGCCAGAATGGTCGGCAGGTCGGCATTCGGGTCGGCAAGCGTAATTTCGACGGTCGACTTGTCGACCGCCTTGAAGCCGGTCATCTGGGCGGCGATCTTGGCAACCTTGGAGCCGACGCCCGGGTCGAGATGGCGCTTCAGCGAGAAGACGACGTCGTCGGCCGTCAGTTCCTTGCCGTCATGGAACGTCACGCCCTTGCGCAGCTTGATCGTCCAGGTCTTGGCGTCCTTGCTTTCGATGCTCTCGGCAAGCTCCATTTGCGTTACGCCGGCCTTGTCGATGAAGGTCAGGCGATTGTAGAGCGAGCAGCAGCGCACATAGTCTGTCGACAGGGAAGCCTTGGCGGGGTCTAGCGTGTCGGCGGTGGACGACGACCAGCCGGCCCCCTTGAACGCGCCGCCCGAGACTGGCGTGGCTGCAACGGCCTGCGTGGCGCGGCCGAGAATGATGCCTGCTGATGATACCGCGACGCCTCCCGCCAGCATCAGTTTCAGAAGATCGCGCCGCGTTGCTCCGCGCCGGATGGCGTTTTCCACCATTGCGTCGTCGGCGGTGGTCCAGTTTGTAATTCTGTCAGTCATCTCATTCCCCTTTTCTGTTGATTGATGGGATGCTCGTCTTGCTCGCGAGCTCTCCCGGGTTGGGTCATTGTCTTTCGGTCAGCCTTTCCTTGACCGCCGAGGCGAAGGCCGCCATCGACGTGAAGTGGTAGTCGGGTTGAGTGAAGTTTTCGGGCTCTATCGTCCCGCCATAGCCGTTCTGCGCATGACGGCGCTCGATCCAGCAATTGGTGAGACCAAGTTTTCGCGAAATGCCGATATCGTGATACTGGCTCTGGGCGACATGCAGGATATCGTTCTTGCTTGCCCCTTTGCCGGTGACGAATTCGAATACCTGTTCGAAGAAGGCGGGATCTGGCTTTTCCGTGCCGGTATCGTCGGCGGTAAAGGTCGCAAAGAACGGCGAGCCCAGCTTCTTTTCAAAATGATCGAGCGCCCAGCGGCGAGCATTTGTCATTGCGACGAGGCGATGTGTTATCTTGAGCTCGGCAAGTGCTGCCGCGCTGTCGTCGAACGCGTTCCAGTTGGCCACCGAATCGCGCAGCCGCCGCGCATAACGATCTTCCGCCGGCAGGCCGAGTGCGGGTGCAATGACCATGTAGACGCGTGAGAGATCGTCCGGAAAGAGATCCGCATCCTCGCTGTAGCGCGCCTGGCGGTAGAGTCTCAATGCTTCCTCGCCGTCGATGGAGGTGCCGACTTCCGTCGCAATCTCGGTGAGGCAGGTCTTTATGCCGCCTTCGAAATCAATGAGCGTGCCGACGACGTCGAAAGTGAGATATTTGAAGTCCTGAAAATCTTTGGCCAAGTCATGCTCTCCTTCATGATCTGCCGCGGACAAGCCACTTGCAGCATAAAATTCTGGCCCAAGGGGCGGAAATCTTCCTGCCAAGGCCCGGAAAAGCCGGTTTTCAGCCGTTCTAGGAAGTAGTTTGGCAGTTCCTGAGCGGCGGAGTCGCCGAATCGATGGTGTGCCGCGGCACAAAATTCCGAATTTCCGGCTCCGTCCGACATTTCACCAACGAAGAACGGCCTACGCCGCTTCAACGCATGGCATCCCGAACGTCCGGATCATCCAAAGTCTGGTCGAGTGTCTTACGTGTGCGCTCCAGGATCGCGTCGATATCACCGTCCGTGCAGCAAAGTGGTGGCGCGTATCCAAGCACGCCATGGGCGAATGCGCGGATGACGAGGCCATTATCCCAGGCGCGATCGAAAATCCTGCGAGCCGGCGCGGCAGCACTTGGTAACGGTGTCTTCTTGACCTTGTCGACGACGAGCTCGACGGCCGCCAGCATCCCGCGGCCGCGGACATCGCCGACCAGCGGATGGTCACGCAGGCTTTCCAGCCCCGCCATCAGGCGCGCGCCTGCCTTGATGCCGTTTTCCAGAAGGCCGCCCTCGTAGAGCTTCAGCACCTCGAGCCCGACGGCGGCGCTGACGGGATGGGCCGAATAGGTGTAGCCATGGCCGATGGCGGCATTTCCGGCACTGTCAGCGATGACATCATAAACACGATCTGACATGAAGACCGCGCCCATCGGCACGTAGCCGGAGGTCAGGCCCTTGGCCGTCGTCATGAAGTCGGGAACGACTTCGTCGTACGAACAGGCAAACAACGGACCGGTTCTGCCGAAGCCGGTGATGACCTCATCGGCGATGAAAAGAATGTCATACTGGCTGCAGAGATCGCGGATCGCCTTCAGCCAGCCTTTCGGCGGCACGATGACACCGCCTGATCCCTGGATCGGTTCGGCATAAAATGCCGCTACGCGCTCGGCGCCGATCGCCTCGATCTTTGATTTGAGGTCTGCGATCGACGCGGCAATGATGGCGTCCGCCTCTTCGCCGACCGGATTGCGGTAAGGATAGGGCGAGGGGATCTTGTGCTGCCAATCGAAGGGGACGCCGAAGCCGGCGTGAAATCCCGGCAGCGCCGTCAAGCCGGCTCCGACCGTCGAGGAGCCGTGGTAGCCTTGCTCGATCGAGATGAACTGATCGCGCTCCGGCTTGCCCTTCGCATGCCAGTAGTAGCGCACGAAACGCACCGTGCTGTCGACCGCATCCGATCCGCCGAGCGTGAAGAAGACATGATTGAGGTCGCCGGGCGCCCGGTCGGCGAGTTCGGCTGCGAGACGAATGGCCGCCTCGCAGCCGAGATCGAAATAGCCGGTCGCATAAGGGAGTTCACGCATCTGGCGGGCCGCCGCCTCGACGATGCTCTCATGCCCGTAGCCGGCGTTCACACACCAGAGGCCGGCAAATCCATCGACGAGCTGGTGGCCGGATGCATCGGTGACAGTCGCGCCCTTTGCGGATCGTAGCACCCGCACGCCCAGCTTTTCATGGCCGCGATAGGATGAGACCGGATGGATGAGGTGCGCGCGATCGAGTTCGATAAGGGAGTTGGCGAGCATGATGATCTCCAGATTATCCGAGGGCCTGATTGGCCAATGCAAATATTCTTGCGTTCTGGCTGACCACCGCATTGCCAGTCGGTCGTCGCATCGCAATGCCGCCACCCACATGGCTGAGGCCGATTTCCGCCAGCCAGCCAGTCAGCCCCGAGCCTTCGTTCGTATCGACTCGCAAGAAGGTGCTCGACTTGCGAAGGGCGAGCGCCGTTATCACAGACTTCGCATCCTCGGCATTCGTTGCGACTACAGGCCCGATCACCTCGCCGCGCCCGAAGGCGCGCAGAGCGCCATAGGCTTCGACGCGGCCATTACGCCGAAAGACAACGACTTGCGCGATGTTCGCAAGGGCGTCGATCAATGAGCTGCGGTCGGCACCGAAGGCTGCGCGGTCGAGCGTTTTGATCGCGGAAAAGTCATCGGCGGTCGCAGCCTCGACATCCCCTCCCGGAACGAGATCGGCAAGATGCCCCTGGTGCTGGAAGATCTCGCCCTCGGCGACAAAGCCGAGCTTGCGATAGAGCGGCAGTCCGTCCGTGGTTGCGATGAGCCTTAGAGACCGATCACCGGCAAGCGCCATTGCCGCGTCCATGAGCTTGCGGCCAAGCCCGCGGCCGCGCAGGTTCTCGTCGACGATCACCATATTGATTGTCGCGCAATCTTCCCCGTAGGGGGTCATCAGGATGGTACCCACAACATGACCCGTTTCGTCCATGGCTGCTACGCCATGGCTCAAGCGCAAGACCAGATTCCAGTCTTCGGCGCGGTGAGGCCATTTGGCTTGGCGCGAGAGGGCGAGTGCACCGTCTATATGCTCCGGTGTGAAGCTGACCAAATCTATGCTGTCGGTTCGCATGGGGCATCCTTTCCTTGCCCCCAAGTCTCGGCGATCCCCGCACGGCAGATTATCTGAAGGCGCGGTTTGTCGTGATATCTTTCGCCGTAGCGAATGCGATTGGCCGCATCTTATGCTGCCGATCCTGTTTCGGCGGCTTTCTAACGATCCCAAAACAGCATAGCGATGCGTGTCTGCTGCAACAGTCTGCCAAAGCATGCCGCGCATACGAAACAATATGCTTTGCGGAGACGCCAATTCGATCATGTCCGTCGCAGGACTTCAGCCTATGATCGTTTCAGTAGAGAACGCAGATGCCCTTTAGACAGAGGACGAACGGACATGGCGCCTTTCCGGCCGAAATACATCACCTTCGATTGCTATGGCACGCTCATCAATTTCGAGATGGCCGAAGCGGCGCGCGACATTTATGGCTCCGGACTTGATGAAGCGAAGATGCAGCAGTTTACAAAGAACTTCGCCGCCTATCGGCTGGACGAGATTCTCGGCGACTGGAAACCCTATGCCGATGTCGTTCACAACGCCGTCGAACGGACTTGCCGCGCAAATGGAGTCAAGTTTCGGGCGGAAGACGCCAAGGCGATCTATGAGCGTGTACCCAGCTGGGGGCCGCATCCCGATGTGCCGGCCGGACTGGCGAAAGTTGCCAAGGAGATCCCGCTGGTGATCCTCTCCAACGCGATGAACAGCCAGATCATGTCGAATGTCGACAAGCTTGGCGCACCTTTCCATGCCGTCTATACGGCAGAACAGGCCAATGCCTACAAGCCGCGCTTCAAGGCCTTTGAATATATGTTCGACATGCTGGGTTGCGGACCGGAGGACATCCTGCATTGCTCGTCCTCCTTCCGCTACGACCTGATGTCGGCGCATGATCTCGGCATCAAGAACAAGGTCTGGGTCAATCGCGGCCATGAACCTGCAAATCCCTATTACGGCTATGTCGAGATCGCAGACATATCCGGCCTGGCCGGCGTCGTCGGGCTATAAGGGAAGGGTAGTCTCATGAAATTCGTCTCCTATTGGCACGATACGGCGCCGATCTTTGCCGGAGGCCGGCAAGGTCCGGTCGAAGGGCGATACGACGCCTGTGTCATAGGAGCCGGTTTCACCGGACTGTCCGCGGCCCGGCAACTGGCCAAGGCTGGCGCGAGGGTCGTGGTGCTTGAAGCCGAGCGTGTCGGCTGGGGCGCCTCGGGCCGCAATGGCGGCCATCTGAACAACGGCCTTGCCCATAGCTATCCGGCCGCCAAGGCCGAACTCGGCAAGGACAGGGCGATCGCACTCTATAAGGCGCTCGACGCTTCCATCGATACGATCGAGGCGCTTGTCGCCGAGGAGGGGATCGACTGCAATTTCCGGCGGGCCGGAAAATTGAAACTGGCATCGAAGCCACAGCATTTCGCATCAATCGCCAGTAATTTCGAAGCCGTTCATGCCGAAGTCGATGCGGATACGGCACTGCTTACGCCGGACGATCTCAAACAGGAAATCGGCTCGCCCTTCCACGGAGCCATGCTTTTCAAGAAAAGCGCGATGATGCATATGGGCCGCTATGCGGTCGGCCTTGCGGATGCTGCCGTGCGCCATGGTGCTGTCATCCATGAGGCAGCGCCTGTGACGAACAGGGTCCA
This sequence comes from Rhizobium sp. ZPR4, assembly GCF_040215725.1. Taxonomy (NCBI): domain Bacteria; kingdom Pseudomonadati; phylum Pseudomonadota; class Alphaproteobacteria; order Hyphomicrobiales; family Rhizobiaceae; genus Rhizobium; species Rhizobium sp. ZPR4. The sequence continues at coordinate 68,693 of NZ_CP157969.1, read as the reverse complement.
GGAGAATGGCCGGCATCGGTTGGTGACGCCGCGCGGCGAGATCACGGCCGACAATGTGCTGGTGGCGACCGGCGCCTACACGACCCCGAATTTCGGCTATTTCCGCCGGCGGATCATCTCGGTCGGCAGCTTCCTGATCGCAACCCGGCCGCTGACGGCGGACGAGATCGCGTCGGTCATGCCGGGAAATCGCACCTGTGTCACCTCGATGAACATCGGCAATTATTTCCGCCTGTCGCCCGACAACCGGTTGTTGTTCGGCGGGCGGGCACGATTTTCCGCTACCTCCGATCATCGCTCCGACGCCAAGAGCGGCGCAATCCTCCAGGCGGGCCTGACCGAGATATTCCCCCAGCTCGCCGGCGTCGATATCGATTATTGCTGGGGCGGTCTCGTCGACATGACCAAGGATCGCTATCCGCGCGCCGGCTATCACGATGGAAGCTGGTATGCGATGGGCTATTCCGGTCATGGCGCGCAACTGTCGACGCACCTCGGCATGATCATGGCTGACGCCATGCTCGGCCGCGAAGATCGCAATCCCATGAAGGACGTCGACTGGCCTGCTGTACCCGGCCATTTCGGCAAGCCATGGTTCCTGCCGCTGGTAGGTCTCTATTACAAGATGCTGGACAGGTTAGGGTGATGACGACCATCAGGCTCTGATGTGCTGTCCTAGAGCGATTCCGTTTTCCACGCGATTCCGGACGGAAAGCGGCTCACGCACTTTTCCTGGAATTGCTCTAGACGTCTTGAAGCGGACGATCCTGACCGGCGACCAGCCCGGTCGAAACTACAGTCTCGAAATATTCGACCTTCAGATCGAAGGAGCGCAACAGTTTCTGCGTGCTCGGCTTCACCACCGCATCGTCAAAATCGCCTTTGCCGAAATGGCCGGCGGAGGCCATGTCCGTCCAAAAGCTCATGACCACCAATTCATTGTTTTCGCCTCGCACCTTGCGGGCGAGGGTTGCGCCAAGGTGGCCGGGCAGTTGCGCCATTTCAACGAAAGTCGTTGTTTCGAGGTGCGTCGCATAGGCGGTCAGCACTTCGTCAGAACCTGCCACGGCTCGCCAAAAACGAATGATCATGTCGTCTCCATATTCCGATGGCGCCCGACGTCCGCTGGCGGATTTCGCCGGCCGCTGCTCGGTCATGATCTATGCACCACTTTTGGTGTGCCGCAATTACAATTCCTTGCGGAGGATCGAAATGGTCTCATGAAGATGATGAGCCAGAGCTGGCATATTTAGGTAAGCCCGGCCATGTGAAAGCTCTTCATCTCAAGATATTCCTCGATACCGGCCTGCGCGCCCTCGCGGCCGATGCCGGATTGCTTGACGCCGCCGAAGGGTGCGACTTCCATCGAAACCGAACCGGTGTTGAGCCCGACCATGCCGAACTCCAGGGCCTCGCCGACGCGCCAGGCGCGCTTGAGATTGTCAGTATAGAAATAGGAGGCCAATCCAAAGGGCGTGCCGTTGGCGATCGCGATCGCCTCGTCTTCGGTCTCGAAGCGGAAAAGCGGCGCCACCGGCCCGAACGTCTCTTCGCCGGCAAGCTCCATCTCCGTTGTCGCCCCGGTCAGGACGATCGGCGCCGTATATTGCCCGCCATCGGGTAGCTGCCGAGCCGATGTGATGATCTTGGCACCCTTTGCCAAGGCGTCGCGAACATGCCGGTCGATCTTTTCGATGGCTGCTTGATTGATCATTGGGCCGATCGACACGCCGGCCTCGGTGCCCGGGCCGACCTTCATGGCATCGACCTTTGCCTTCAGTTTCGCTGCGAAGGCGTCATAGACGCTCGATTGCACGAGGAGCCGGTTGGCGCAGACGCAGGTCTGGCCGCCATTGCGGAACTTGGAGATGAGCGCGCCCTCGACGGCAAGGTCGAGATCGGCGTCGTCGAAGACGATGAAGGGCGCGTTGCCGCCGAGTTCGAGGCTGAGCCGCTTGATGCTGTCGGCAGCACCGCGCATCAGCAGCGCCCCCACCCTGGTCGAGCCGGTGAAGGAGATCTTGCGCACGGTTTCGTTGCGCATGATCTCGTTGCCGATCTCGGCCGGCATGCCGGTGACGATATTGATGACGCCGGCCGGGATGCCGGCGCGTTCGGCCAGTACCCCGAGCGCGAGAGCAGAATAAGGGGTAAATTCCGAGGGCTTGATGACAACGGTGCAGCCGGCGGCAAGAGCCGGCGCGACCTTGCGGGTGATCATCGCATTGGGAAAATTCCAGGGCGTGATGATACCGCAGACGCCGACCGGCTCCTTGAGCACGATGATGCGGCGATCTGGGGTGGGGGAGGGAATCGTGTGACCGTTGATCCGGCGGGCTTCCTCGGCGAACCACTTCACGAAGGAGGCGCCGTAGCGAATTTCGCCACGCGCTTCGTCGAGCGGCTTGCCCTGTTCCGTCGTCAGAATGAGGGCGAGATCGTCGACGTTTTCAAGCATGAGATCGTGCCAGGCTTCGAGAAGCGCGGCACGCTCGGCATTGGTCTTGCGCTTCCAGCTGCGTTGCGCGCGCTCGGCGGCCACGATCGCATTGCGCGTCTCCGCGGAGCCCATATCGGGCACGGTGCCGATTGCGGCCTGTCTGGCCGGGTCGTGAACATCCACCGTCGCGCCGGATGCCGCTGAGATCCAAAGCCCGTCGATCAATCCCTTCTCACGGAAAAGCTGCTTGTCTTTCAAATCCAACATGAGGTCCCTCTGCAGTCAGGAGAACGCGGCGATGATGCCGGCGGTAATGGTTTCCGTTCGATCCTTGCCCGGAATAGTGCCGATGCCGCGCGCCGTTGTCGCCTCCATGGCAGCGATGATGCGGGCAGCCGCATTCTTCTCGCCCAGATGATCGAGCATCATCGCGCCCGACCAGATGGCGGCAATCGGATTGGCGATGCCGAGCCCGGCAATATCAGGGGCCGAACCGTGAACCGGCTCGAACATGGAAGGTGCGTCGCGCCGTGGGTTGATATTGGCCGAAGCCGCAAATCCAAGGCCGCCCTGAATGGCCGCGCCAAGATCGGTCAGGATATCGCCGAACAGATTGGAGGCGACGACGACATCAAGGCTTTCCGGCGCCATCACCATACGCGCCGCCATGGCGTCTATGTGATAGCTCGAAACCTCGACATCAGGATATTCGGCCGCAAGCTTGGCCGTGATTTCATCCCAGAAGACCATCGAATATTTCTGGGCGTTGGACTTGGTGACGGAGGCAAGCTTGCCCCGCCGGCTGCGCGCCTGCTCGAAGCCGAAACGTAAGATCCGCTCGACACCCGCGCGGGTAAAGATCGACGTCTCCACCGCGACTTCATCGTTGGTACCTTGATGGACGCGGCCGCCGGCGCCCGAATATTCGCCCTCGGTGTTTTCGCGGATGCAAAGAATGTCGAAGGCCTCCGCCCGCAATGGTCCCTGTACCCCAGGCAGCAGCCGGTGCGGTCGGATATTGGCATATTGCACGAAGGCCTTGCGGATCGGCAGCAGCAGGCCATGCAGCGAGACCGCATCAGGCACTTCGGCCGGCCAGCCGACCGCGCCGAGCAGGATGGCATCGAACGTCCTCAGCGTCTCGATCCCGTCTTCGGGCATCATCCGCCCGATTTGCTTGTAGAATGCGCATGACCAAGGAAATTCGGTGCCGTTCAATGCGAAACCGCAAGTTTTGGCCGCGACTTGCAGCACCGACCATGCGGCGTCCGTCACGTCCCGGCCGATGCCGTCGCCGGGGATCAGGGCAATGGAATAGGTCTTCATGGCTGTAGGTCCCTTAGAGGTTGATGAGCACACTCTTGGTCTTTCGGTTGGCGAGATAGGCTTCGCGCCCCAGATCCTTGCCGATGCCGGAGCGCTTGTAGCCGCCGGTGGGCAGAATATGATCGCGTGAGCGGCTGTAGCGATTGACCCAGATCGTGCCTGCCTGGATCTGACGGCTGAGGCGGATGGTGCGCGACAGGTCCGATGTAAACAGGCCCGCAGCAAGCCCGTAGGTCGGGTGATCGGCAAGAGCCATCGCCTCCTCCTCGTCCTCAAAGGTCTGCAGCGTCAGGACCGGCCCAAAGATCTCCTCGAGAATGGCTGGAGACGACGGATCGAGATCGGTCAAAAGCGTCGGCTCGTAGAAATAGCCTGACCGGTCCATTGGCTTGCCGCCGGCGATACAGCGGCCGCCTTCGTTGATCGCGGCGGCAACGATCGCGTCGATCCGGTCACGCTGGCGCTCGGAGATGATCGGCGAATAGCGTGTCGCTGCATCCCAGGTGGGGCCGGGCCCGACGTCGGCCATCCGCGCGATGAGCGCTTGCGTAAACTCTCCAGCCACGCTTGCCTCCACGATCACGCGTGTCGCGGCGACGCAGGCCTGGCCGGCATTGAAGAGAACACTGCCGACGATCGCATCGGCCGCCTTCGAAAGATCGGCATCCTTGAAGACGATCTGCGGGCTCTTGCCGCCAAGCTCGAGCGTCACGGGCTTGATACCGGTGCGGGCGATATTCTCCATGATCGCCGAGCCGGCGCGCGTCGAGCCGGTGAAGCTGACCTTGGCGATGTCGGGATGGCCGGTGAGCGCAGTACCGGTTGAGAGTCCGTCGCCGAGGACGACGTTGAAAAGGCCGGCGGGCAATCCGGCCCTCACGGCGAGCTCGGCCAGGTAAACAGTCGAAAACGGTGTCATCTCCGAGGGCTTGAGGACGACGGCATTACCCGCAGCGAGCGCCGGGCCGAGCTTCCAGCCGGCCATGGAGACCGGAAAGTTCCAGGGCGTGATCGCGCCGACGACGCCATAGGGTTCGCTGAGGATCATGCCGAAGGTCTTGTCATCGGTCGGCACGACATCGCTGCCTTCCTTGTCGGCGAATTCGGCAAAGAAGCGGATCTGTTCGGCGGTGACGGCGATGTCGCCGGCCACCAGTTGCGCGATGAGGCGTGTGGACGACAGAGCCTCGACCCGGGCAAGGTTTTCGGCTTCGGCTTCGATCAGGTCGGCCCAGGCATGCAGTACGCGGACACGTTCGCGTGGGCGCAGGCCACTCCAGTTGCTTGCTTTCAATGCCGCCTTGGCCGATTCGACGGACCGGTCCACCATCTCGGGGCCTGCAATCGGGCAGCCTGCGTAGGGCTTGCCATCGGAGGGCCTGTGCATCTCTATCGCGCCGGGAGCTTCAATGAGTTCCCCGCCGATGAAGTGGCCGATCGGCAATGGCAATGTGTCAGGATCGAAACTCAAGCTCATGGGAGGCTCTTTCTTAAGGCTTTGCCAAAGCCTAGCGCCGGCTTACGAGCAGCTTGCTTCGTATGCCGGCGGGCATGCCGACGAATCTTGCGTTTTAGCGAGGGCGAACAGTGATTTCTGTTGCGGCAGCCAGCAGCTTTTATCCCACCGTCACGTAGATTTTGCGAACGGTCTCGATCGTCTTCCATCTGCCCGTGAAGCCGGGCTTCATCACAAAACTGTCGCCGGCCCTGTAGACCGCCGGATCGCCGCCATCAGGGGTGATCTCGACGACACCCGACAGGATATGGCAGAATTCGAAGGTCTCGCCCTTGATCGACCGGGTCTCACCAGGCGTTGCCTCCCAGACACCGGTGCGTACTGCGCCATCCTTCGCCTCATCCTGTGCCCAGGTCTTGAATGACGGGTCGCCGGCAATCAGCCTTTCCGGCAGGGCCTTGGATTCACGCGGCGCCGTCTCAGGATTGGTTATAACGGTTTTGAGCAGGGTCATGTCGAGCCTTTCATTGCTATGGGTTCAATAGCCGCGTTGCCGGTCGACGAGCCCGATGGGGTCCAGGCCCGCGCGATAACGACGGATGTTGTCGATCACCGCGCGTGCGGCGGTATCAGGCTGCGTCACGCTGGCGATATGCGGGGTGAGCATGATTCTTGGGTGTCGCCACAAAGGATGATCTGTGGGCAGCGGCTCAGGGTCGGTCACGTCGATCACCGCCGCTGCAAGATGGCCGGTCTCTAGCGCCTCGATCAGCGCGTGTGCATCGAGCTGTGGGCCGCGACCGGCATGCACCAGCATCGCCCCGGCCGGAAGAGTGCCAAGAAGAGTGTCGTTCAAGAACCCCGTGGTCTCCTGAGTCAGAGGCAGCAGGCAAATGAGAATATCCGTTGCCGCCACCATGGTTCGGAGGCCAGCATCACCATGATGGCATTCGACACCTTCGATTGACCGGGGTGATCTACTCCAGCCGGCAAGCGGGAAGCCGAAAGGCTTCAGCCGTTCAAGCACGGCCGTTCCGAGAACCCCCAATCCCAGAACTCCGATCCGCCTCTCATGCGCCTGACGCGGAGGCAGGGCGCGCCATTCCTCGGTGCGCTGCTGGGCAAGATAGGAGAGAAGGTCGCGATGCAGGGCCAGCACGGCAAGTGTCACATATTCCTGCATCATCCTGACGATGCCATCCTCGACCATACGGACGATCTTCACATGCTCGGGTACGAGGTCCGTCTTGAACTGGTCGACGCCGGCGCCGATCGAAAACAGGATTTCCAGATTGCGGTAACGGGCGAGGTCGTCTGGCACTGTCCAGGTGATCAGGAAGCGAACCTCGTCCGGATCGACGCTTGCCGCATCCATGGAAAATGCCAGATCAGGGAGTTCCTCGGCGAAGGCCCGGGCAAAGATCGCACCGCGCCTGGCATCCGAATTGAAGAGAAACGTCACGGCAATTGCTCCATCAGGATCGCGCACATCGCGCAGCCAGCGCTGATATCATCTGGCGGCATTCCGCAAGCTCGGCTTCCAGAATGTATTCGTCCGGCTTGTGAGCGCGCTCGATATCACCAGGCCCGCAGATGATCGCATCGATGCCGGCCGCCTGATATAGGCCAGCCTCGGTCCCATAGCTGACCGCGGCAAGCGACGGCTTGCCGGTGATCTCCTCCAGCAGGGTTGCGAGCGGCGCGTTCTCGGCAAGCGATAGCGCGGGATAGGCGCTGAGCGGGATCCAGTCCACGGAGAAGCCCTGTTCCCTAAGTATCTCTGCGCTGTGCCTGATCGGAGCAAGCAGCTCCTCGGGATCGACATTGGCAATGCCCCGCGCCTCAAGGTCGAGACGGCAACTATCGGGAACGATGTTCAGCGCCAGTCCGCCGGAAATAATACCTGCCTGAAGCGTCGAATAGGGCGGCTCGAATGCGGGATCGAAGGGGCCGAGCGTCAGTTTATGAGCTTCATCGACTGCCGAGCTGAGCACTTTCGACATGGCATGAATGGCGTTGAGCGCGAGGTCCGGACGAGATGAATGGCCTGCCTTTCCGCCGATCGTGACGCGCGCTGCCGCTTTCCCCTTATGGGCGCGCGCGGCCTGCATGCGGCTCGGCTCGCCGATGATGGCACCTTGCGGATGTGCGCAAAGCGCCTTCATCTGCGCCAGAAGATGCGGTACGCCCCGGCATCCCGCTTCTTCGTCATAGGAGAATGCCAGATGAATGGGGCGGGCGAGGTTTGCCCTGGCTAGCTCCGGCGCGGCCGCGAGTGCGGCGGCAAGAAACCCTTTCATATCCGTCGTTCCCCGCCCATAGAGCCGGTCTGCCTCCCGACTGAGCGCGAAGGGTTCCGAGGTCCAGCTCGGCTCTCCGGCGGGAACGACATCCATATGTCCGGACAGAATATAACCTGCGACATCCCTGGGCCCGATCGTGGCAAAGATGTTGGACCTGTCGCCTTCAGGCCCTGGAAGCACGGTGACGTGGATTCCGAGATCTTGCAGATACGTCCGGATCCAGTCGACTATGCCGTCATTCGGCGTGCCGACGACGCTCGGAAAGGCGACAAGACGGGCGAGGATTTCAACCGTGTCCATATGCTCCTCAGCGGCTGCGGCAAATTGCGGATATTTCCCCCATAGCATGGCGGCTGCTTTCATAATTGCATGCCGAATGTCGAGGTGTTTCAGTCGATTGTTGTGCGGGCACAGGCAATTCGAGCTAATTGTATCGACGGGCGTCGCCTATCCTTATCGGCGGGGAGCGCCTCTGTTTTGGCGTATGACTATGGATAGCAAGTTTTGAGGTGGTCCAGTGAAGGTATCAGACAGTTTGCGGGTCGATGCTTTCTCCATGCATATCGGCGACATCAAAGACGTGGAACTCGATCAGTTGCACGCGCTGTCGATCTCGGTCCGGTGGCCGCATCGAGCCGAGGACTGGGAATTTCTGCGGCAAACGGGTAGCGGCATCGTCGCGCTCGACGAAATCGGTCGCGTCATGGGATCTGCCATGTGGTTTCCGCATGGAGACGAGTTTGCCACCGTCGGTATGGTGATTACCTCTCCGCGACTGCAGACCAATGGCACCGGCCAATGGCTGATGAGCCGGATCCTGGACAAAGTAGCGGGACGCCGCCTCAGCCTCAGTGCGACCCAGGCGGCGCGCCGCCTATATCTTTCACTGGATTTCAAGCCGGAAAAGACGGTCTACCAATGTCAGGGGGAGGCGCGGATCGCAAAGGATTTTGCGCCGCTAACTTCGGAGGGCACGGTACGGCAACTTGGCACCGACGATCTTGCTGCGATCCTTCGGCTTGATGCCGTTGCCTTCGGTGTCGACCGCTCGGAACTGGTCAGGCGTCTCAACGAGCAATCGATCGGCTATGGTCTGTTCCGTGGAGCGGATCTGCAGGCTTTCGCATTGTGCCGGCCTTTCGGACGCAGCCATGTCGTCGGACCGGTCGTTGCGTCCAATGACGCTGACGCGATTGCCGTGGTCGCGCCGCATGTAAGCAGCCATTCCGGTCAGTTTCTGCGCCTCGATACCCATATGGAGAGCGGCGACTTTGCATCTTACGTGTCCCAGAGTGGCATGATCGTCTGCGATACCGTCCTGACCATGTCGCTTGGAAAGCATCCCTCCGACAGAGACAAGGCTGTCGCCGGGATGATGGCTAAATATGCTCTTGCCAGTCAGGCGCTCGGTTAGGGCCTCGACACAGCCTCACCGTCCGCAGGCTTTTCGCGCGTCAGCCAGATCGTTCCGAACAAGGCAAGCGCAAAGGCGGCAGCCATGCCGCTTCCAACGATCACCGGCAACCATATTTCCTGGAAGGATGCGATGATTGCGTCATGCGGATCATCATGGCGATAATAGACGGGGATCTGATCGCCAATCCTGGCCGGATTGTAGCTCGAGTAGACCCCTCCCTGTACCCGATAGGACATACCATCGTCCCCTTGAAAGACGACAATCGGCGCGTAGGTCGTAACGGTGTCAGAGCCCCGGTTCATAACAGAAGCTTTCCGGAGCGGAGCTATTTCTACGTGGCGGTCGAGCGCAATGACGACACCGACGGTTTTCTCTCGATTCATCCCGGCCGTAACGGCACGCCAAACAAAGCGGCAGTCCAGAAGAGCGGTTACCGCTGTCAATATCGCGAAGGCAGTGATGAAGGCGAATTTCTGAAACCGCTTGGTTCCGGCTTTCGGCGCGTGTCGACTCGACCTTATCATGCGGCCTCACCCGATCTTCAGAAAGGGATGAGCGGATCAAACCCGCTCATTTCACCTAAACCTTGCTCCGCCGGCGCTGCCTATCGCCAACGCCGAGGCTTCTATTAGATGAAACGCAAACCGCGATCTGCAAGGTCTGTATTTTCGAAAAATACGACTGCCGCTGGCGGGATGAAATCCGCACGATTGGCCCCGAGCTGCTACGCCTGCCATTTCTCCGAGCCGAGGAGGTGGCGCCCCGTCATCGTCAGACGTCGTCCGCCCTCCGGCGTAACGACAACCGTTTCGCTGAATCCAAGCCTGGCGGCTGTCGCATAGATATGGAAAACCATACCTTCCTCCAGTGGCCAATTCGCATCCGGCAGGAAAACCCGAGAGAAATCGCTGGTGCGCGGCGTGCGGGTATAAAGACCAAGCGTATAGGCCGTTACGTTGTCGTAACGCTGTCTCAATCCTGACGACATGAGGCCCTGACGGACAATGGCATCCACCTCACAAGCAGAAACGCCCGGCTTCATGGCTTCGATCTGCTGATCCTGCAATGCGATGATGCGGGAGGCGATATCCCGAAGTTTCGCGGTTGCTTCACCGATGACGATCGGCCGCATGAGACGGGCGCCATAACCGCCCACGCGCGGAATAAGCTCCACATGCAGAATATCACCTGCGTCAAGCAATTCGCTCTTGAAAGAACCATGCAGGAATTGGTGGTCGCCGCTCGCCTTGACGATCGGACCGGTCTCTCCGCTGTCGGCACCTTCTAGCAGGAAGGTGGCAGCCGCGGTTGCCGCAGCCGTACGGGTCGAAGAGCCGGCCCTCGTACTCTGCGCTATTGCCAGCATGGCCTTGTCAGCGATGCCGGCCGCTTGCGTCAGAACGGCAATCTCACGGGCTGATTTGACCCAACGCAGACTGTCGCTGATGCCGGGAAGGGCGACGAATTGCGCTTGGGGCAGATGCGCCCGAAGCCTGGCCGCCGTATCGGCGCTGAAGCTGTAGGAGGCGAAGTCAGTCCCGATACGGGCATTGGCAAAACCCTGAGCATGGATGCTGCCGGCGATGGCCTCATGCGGACTGACCGTGTCGGCAAAGCCGATAATGTCGGAAATCCAGGTCTTTTCCCGGCATGGCGCTTCGTCGAGTTCTCGCAGGACGAACCATGGTGTGCCGTGTCGCGGTAGAAAAGCGGCACGATACATGGTCTCCGAAACTGTATAGCCGGTAAGCCATGCGAGAAGCTCGCCGCTGTCGATCAGGAGCAGATCGACGGCAGCGGCATCCATCGCGGCGTGTGCCTTGGCGATCCGCCAATCATATTCGTCACGAGGAAACATGGAGCCTCAGGCAACCTCGCAAATGTCGAGAATGGTGAGCATGTAGACCCGGATCATGTCGAGATAGTCGACGATGTCGACACGTTCGTCCGGCATCGTGTTGTACCGGCCGCCCGGCCCGCAGACGATGCCCTCCATGCCGAGCTCATGGTACAGATGGCCGGCATCCGTCCCGTAAAAACGTGTGGGCGTAATGGCGCCGGTCGGCTGCTTCTCGCCCCGGACGGCCTCATAGGCGGCGTTGATCGAGGTTACGATGCGCGACGTCGGCGAGACTTCGAAAGGGGGCATCAGGGGACGACCCTCGATCATCTCGGGCACCAGCTTTGCCTTCAACCCGGGAAAGCGCTTTTCGAGCTCCGTCAATTCCGCAGCGAGATCGGCAAGCACGCCTTCCTGCGTCTGGCCGGGCGCATAGCGGGCCGAGCCCCGGATACGGACGAAATCGGCAACCTGCGGTGGGCGCCATTCTTCCAGCTCACGCCCGAGCGCGCCATGGACGACGCCGACATGACCGCGATTGATCGACCGGTGCACTTCGCTTCTGGCATCGCTGAAGGTCATGGCATTGATGCGCGGGATGAGATCGCAGGCCGCGGCGATGGCGTCGACCGATTGTTCGCGTTTGGACAGGTGCCGCGTGTCGCCGGTCAGCTCGATCACGAAGCTCAGCGCGGCGGCATGCATCGTCACGGCGGCAAGATCGCTCGGCTCGCTGTTGATGAAATAGTCGGCTTTGACGCCGCTGCGGATGGCGGCGAGCGTGCCCACGCCGCCCTGAAGCTCACCGACGACATAGGTGAGGATCACGTCGCCCTTGAGCTTGACGCCGGCGTCGAGCAAGGTCTTGATTGCGCAGAAATAGGCAGCATCCCCCGCCTTCATGTTGGATACGCCGATACCATAGATGAACTTGTCGTCGACGAGACCGCCCCAGGGATCGACGGTCCAGCCCTCAGTGACCGGATTGGTGTCGAGATGGCCGTTGAAGAGCAGGCTCTTGCCGCCGCCGGTTCCCTTCAGGCGTCCGATCGCGTTGAAACGCTCGCCATTGTCAAAGGGTTGCAGCTCGGACTGAAGCCCGATCACTTCCATCTGCCGTGCCATGATGCGCGCAAGCTCGCGCTCACCCTCGGTCTGGGAATGGCTCTTCTGGCGAACCATCATCGACAGAAAGTCGAGGCAGCTTTTCTCATCGATTGTTCCGATGAGTGATTTCGAGTCCATTTTTGATGCTCCTTAGACGTCTGGTTCTGTGGGGGCGGCGCCGGCCGGCGTCGGCACCGCGGCAAGCAGCCGGCGCGTGTAGTCGGCCCGCTCGGGGCTGGTGATGTCTTCCGCCGGTACGACTTCGAGGAGATCGCCGCGATACATCACCGCGATGCGGTGGGCGATCTGGCGAATGAGGTTGAGGTCGTGGGTGATGAAGAGGAAGGCGGTGGAATGCTCGCGATGCAGTTCCAAAAGCAGCTCGATGATGGAGGCCTGCACCGAGACGTCGAGCGCGGAGGTGATCTCGTCGCAGATCACCAGCTTCGGTCTGGATGCGAAGGCGCGGGCGATGGCGACGCGCTGCTTTTCGCCGCCGGAGAGCTGATGCGGGTAGCGATCGGCATGGCTGCGCGGCAGGCGGACCTGCTCGAGCATGTCGCCGATCCGTTGGGTCATGGTGCCGTTCTCGCCTTCGCCATAGAGTTTCAGCGGCCTCGCCAGGATTTCGCGGATCTTCTGGCGCGGATTGAGCGAGGCATCCGGATGCTGGAAGATCATCTGGACGTTCTTGCGATAGGTCCGGTCCATGTCGGCAAGGCCCGCAATCGTCCGTCCGGCAAACGTCATTTGGCCCTCGAACGGATTGAGCCCGGTCATTGCCTTGGCAAGCGTCGATTTGCCCGAACCGGATTCGCCGACGATGCCGAGGATTTCTCCCGGCTGCACGCTGAGACTGACGGCGCGATTGCCGGCGAAGCGTTCGAAGGACCGGCCGGTCAGCGCCGACAGAAACGGCTTGCGGCCGTAATGCACGCTGACATTCTCGACCTTCATCAACGGCTGGTCTTGATAGGACGGACGCGTCTGCGTCAGGCGGTCGTTAGGCCGGGGCACGGCGGCGATCAGCTGGCGCGTATAGTCGTGCTGTGGCGCATTGAAGATATCATCGACCGCGCCCTGTTCGACGATCTCGCCGCGCCGGATGACGGCAACGCGTTTTGCCGTACGCGACAGCAAGGCAAGGTCATGCGAGATATAGAGCGAGGCGACGCCCGTTTCGGCCTGCAGATCCAGGAAGAGGTCGAGGATCTGGCGAGACGTAATGACGTCGAGTGCCGTTGTGGGTTCATCGAAGATGATGCATTCCGGATTGCAGGCAAAGGCGGTGGCGATGACGACGCGCTGCTTCTCACCGCCCGATGCTTCGTGCGGCATTCGCTTCATCATCTCCGCCGGGCTCTTAAGGCCAACGCGATCCAGCATGGCTTCCCCTTCGCTCCATGCCTGTTTTCCGGTCAGACCGCGATGGCGCTTCAGCGTTTCCGTGAGCTGGGTGCCGAGCGAAAGCGTGGGGTTGAGCGAGGTGCCGGGGTCTTGGAACACCATGCTGATCCGCTTGCCGCGCATGCGATTGACCTCGGCCGGCGATTTTGCCGTGAGATCCTCGCCACGAAGCCGGATTTCGCCGCCAACCTCGCGGGCGTTTGACGGCAGGTAGCGCATGATCGACCAGGCCATCGAGGTCTTTCCGGAGCCGGATTCGCCGACAAGGCCGAGAATTTCACCGGCACCGACTTCGAGATCGATATTCTTCAGCGCATGAAACGCGCCGCTCGCCGTCTGATAATCGAGTGAATAGTTGTGGACCTGAAGGACGGTATTGTTTGCAGCTTCTGTCATCTCAGCCTCCGGTGCGCGGGTTCAGCGCGTCGCGCAGGCCGTCGCCAAGCAGATTGAAGCCGATGGCGACAATGGCGATTGCGAGGCTTGGCCAGATCAGGATGCCGGCGCTGATGTGCATGTATTGTCTCGCCTCCGAGACCATCAGACCCCATTCGGTGGCAGGCGGCTGGGCGCCGAGCCCGAGGAAGCTCAGCGTTGCGAACAGCATGACGGCGAAGGACACGCGGATCGTCGTTTCGACCACAATGGGTGCCACGACATTCGGCAGCATCTCGCGCAGGATAATGTATCGGGAGCTTTCGCCACGGGCGATCGCCGCGCTCACATAGTCCTGCTTGCGCACGGTAAGTGCGACACTGCGAGTGATGCGCGCCATGCCCGGCGCGAAGGCGACGGCAACGGCGACCAGCGCATTGATGCTGCTGGATCCGAGCAGGTTGACGATCAGCAGCGCGAACAGGAGGTTCGGGATCGCCATGATCGCGTCGATGGTGCGCATGATGATCTCGTCGGCACGCCCGCCGAGGAAGGCGGATACCGTGCCGATGAAGGCTCCGGCAAAGGTGCCGGCAAGCGTGGCGAGGACCGCCATCGTCACGGTCGAGCGCGCGCCGATCAACAGGCGGCTCAGGATGTCGCGGCCATACTGATCCGTGCCGAGAAGGAAGCTGGCGCTCGGCCCCTTGTAGCGGGCAAGTATCGACATGGCTTCCGGATCGCGTGGGGCAAGAAAGGGACCGAAGACGACGACGATGAAGACCAGGACGACCAGAACAAGGCCGACTGCGCCCTGCGGCGTGCGCAGCAGCCGTTTGAGAAGCTCAATCATACTGGATCCTCTTGTCGAGCCATGCGTAGAGAATGTCGGCGGCGAAATTGACGATGGAATAGGTTGCCGCCATGAGCAGGACGCCGGCCTGGATCGCCGGGAGGTCGCGCGTCTGGATGGCGACGATCAATTGCCGGCCGATGCCGGGAAGGGCGAAGATTTCCTCGACGACAATGATGCCGCCCAGGAGATAGCCGACATCGAGCGCGACGACGGTGATGGTCGGCAGCAGGGCGTTGCGCAGTGCGTGGCCGAACAGCACTCTCGACGTGGAAAGACCCTTGAGCCGCGCCGCGCGAATGTAATCGGTATGCAGCACGTCCACGAGTTCGGAACGCACCATGCGGGAGACATGCGCGATGAGGATGATCGACACCACGCAAACCGGGAGCGCCAGATGGGCAAGCCCGTCGAGAAAATTCTCGGTCAGCGGCACATAGCCCGTCGGCGGCAAAAGCTTCGCCCAATCCGCAACGAAGAGCACCGCAAGCGTCGCCGTCACGAATTCCGGCAGCGATACGCCCGCATAGGAGATGAGACTGACGATCATGTCGGCGAGCTTGCCGCGGCGGATCGCTGCAAGCACACCGAGCGGTATGGCGAGCACCAGCATCAACGCGATGGACAGGACAGCGAGCAGAAGCGAACGGCCGAGCGCCTGGAGCATGACCGGGCCGACAGGCTGGCCGGTGCGCAGCGACTGGCCGAAATCGCCATGCAGGATACCGCCCAGCCAGTGCAGATATTGCAGCCAGACGGGATCGTTCAGCCCCATATGCTGGCGCAGCGCCTCGAGCGCCTGATCGGTGGCGTTCTCCCCGAGCATCATGACGGCGGCATCCGCCGGCAGGACCTGGGTGATCGCGAAGACGACGAGCGACACGATGAAGAGCGTGTAGACGATCATCAAAAGCCGCTTCAGAAGATAATTCGGTGACAAGGGCCGTTCCCTGGCTTTGGAGCGACCGGTCGCGCGTCCGCGCGCGCCGGCCTTCTTGCTACGGGATGCGTCGCCGGCGCAAGATCGCGCCGCGACGCTCGTTCAGCACGGTCGACGCCATCAGCTCCGCTTCGGCGCCTTGTCCGTCAAGGAGACATAGTCGAGGCGGAAGACGGAAGCGCGCGGATGAACCTCGAAGCCGGCCACCCAATCCCGCTTGGCGGCGAGAACATCGAAGAACACCGGGATGATGGAGGGAACTTCCTCGTTCATCAGCTTCTGCGCCTCGGCATAAAGCTCCTTGCGCTTGGCTTCGTCGGTGATGCCACGTGCCTCGTTGACGACCTTGTCGAAGGCGGCGTTGTTCCAGCGTGTTTCATTCCAGGCTGCATCGGAGGTGTAGAGCAGCTTGAAGATTGCGTCGGCCGTCGGCTGCATGTTGTAAAAGCCGACATAGAAGCTGCCCTTCTTCCACACCTGCTCCAGATAGGTGGCATGCGGCATCGTCTGGACGTTGATGTTGATGCCGGCTTCCTTTGCCATCTCGCGCAAGGCGACAGCAAGCTGTGTGCGCTGGCTCGGCTTGTCCGATGCGATCAGCGTCGCCTCGAAGCCATTCGGGTAGCCTGCCTCGGCAAGCAGCTTTTTGGCTTCATCTATATTGGCCTGGCGCAGCGGCAGATCGGCATAGAAGCGATAGGAGGAATTAAGGGCGGTATCGTTGCCTGGAGTGCCGAAACCCTCGGTGACGAAATCGACCATCGCCTGCCGGTCGACGGTCAGCGCCAGCGCGCGGCGCACGCGCGCATCGTTGAAGGGCTTGGTGTCGCAGCCGAAATTGATGTTGCAGAACTGGCCTGAAGGCACGCGCAGCGGATTGACGCCCTGCGCATCCTTCATCCGCAGGTATTCGGTCGGCTGCACGGTCGAAATGACGTCGATATCGCCGGCAAGCAGGGCAGAGGTCTGCGCCGAGGTATCCGGGAAAACCTGAATTTCGACACGATCGAGATAGGGACGCTTCGGATCGTAATAATCGGGGTTGCGCTCGACGACGATCAGGCGATCCGGTTCGTAGGAGACAAGCTTGAACGGGCCGGTGCCGACGGCGGTCGTCGACAGCTTCTTGAAATCGCCGGTCGCGATGGAGGCCGGGATGATGCGCGCGACCGTATAGGCTGTTGCCACGGGAAAGTCGGCGTAAGGGGTCGAAAGCTTGAAGACGGCCGTCAGCGGATCGGCCGCGGTCACATCGGCGATCGGGCCGACATTGTTGAGTGCCGGCGAAGCGTTCTTCGGATCGAGGATCGCCTTGAAGCTCTGGACGACGTCGTTAGCGGTCAACGGCGATCCGTCATGGAACTTGACGCCGCTGCGGAGCTTGAAAGTCCACTCCGTCAGCGCCTCGTTGGCGCTCCAGCTTTCGGCCAGATCGGGCTCGACCGACATATCGACCTTCAGCCGGGTCAGATTGCTGTAGAGCAATTCCGTGACCATGTATTCCGGGTTGACGCGCGTCAGCAGCGGATGGATCACGCTTGCGGCCTGATCGACGGAAATGCGCAAGGTGCCACCCTTGGCGGGCGCGGCGGCTTGGGCAAAGCCGATGGCAGGCGTTGCCAGAATGGCGGCAGTGCTCGCCAGGAAATGACGTCGGTTCAGCTTCAGCATTGCAATGTTCCCTTATTTTGATGGTGCCTGTTCTGGAATGAGGTCGGCCGCAAAGTCGCGGGCGAGATAGGCAAGGATGCTCTGTGCCAGCGCGACGATATCCGTGGTCGTCGTATGTTCGTCGGGGCTATGGATGCAGCTCTCCGGACGTCCAAGGCCGCCAAGCAGGACTTCCTGCATGACGCCCGTCCTCTGCACGTAGCCGAAATCCGAACAGCTTGCGGCACCCCATTTGCTAAAGTCGGAATCCTGATAGCCGAAGCCGAGACTGAGAGCCTTCTGCCAGCGAGGCCAATGCGGACCGTCCGGATCCGAGGTCGGGATGAGATGGCCGACGAGGTCGATCTCGACGTGCAACTCCGGCGATTTCGCCATGACGGCGCGGACAAGCTCTTCGATCTCAGCCCTTGCCGCTTCGTAATTCTCTTCGGGCGCATAGCGGCGACTGACAAGGATCTTCAGCTCCGCGGGAACCTGTCCGCCGGCTGTGCCGCCATTGACGGCGGAGATAGACAGCTGAGGCCGCAGCGGCCCGCTCGCATGCGGCGGCGGCAAGGCGGATGCGAAGGCGGCTACCTGCGGCTTCAAAGCATGAAGGGCATTCAGAAGAGGAAGGGCGCCGTCGATGGCATTAATGCCGGAACCAGTGCGGTTGCCTTCGCCTGCGTGAACGGCATGACCCCGAACGGTGATCTGAAGATTGAAGACGCCGAAGCAGCCAGCCCAGATGCGCGGCGCCGCCGAGCCGTTGAAATTGACGATATGTCCCTTGAGCATGCCCTGCTCGGCAAGATATCGGATCCCCGGATAGAGGCCGCCCTCTTCATCGGTGCAAAGGAGCAGCATCGGATCGTAGGCGAGCTCGACACCGCAGGCGTCGGCCGCACGCAGTGCCATCAGCGTTGCCGCGATGGTGCCTTTCATGTCCGCAGCGCCAAGCCCGAAGAGGCGTTCGCCTTCTCGTCGCAGACATAGCGGATCCTGTTGCCAGGCAGGGGCGGCCGGAACCGTGTCGACATGGTAGTACAGCCCGCAAACCGGCTTGTTGCCGGATCGCTCGGCAATGAGGTTGACCCTTGCTCCTTGGGCCGGACCATTGCTAACCCGCCACAGCTCCTCCGGCAGGATGACTTGTCGACAATGGAAACCCATGGGTTCGAGCAGGCTCGACATCAACTCCGCAAATGCCGGATAGCCGTCTCCCGGCGGAAAAGAGGTGTCGATCGCGATCATTCGCGCGAGATCGTCGATGGCGCTTTCGACGTTTTCTTCGATAGTTTTCAAGGCGCTTGCAAATGACGCCTCGAAAGATGACAAGACTTGATCGCGCATGCTCGAATTCCGAAAAAAGACGCGCAGGAACACATGGAGGCTCTGCACTCGTATTTATATAAACTATATAGTAATGATGCTGCCACTCAGACTTTGAGTCAACTCCAAATAAGAGGCAAATAATTGCGCGAAATGCCCAAATTTTCAGCAGATATGCCGCGTGCATCCGAGCTCTCCGTTCCGCTCTACGAAGTCGTGAAGCGTCAGATCACGGAAGCGATCATGATGGGTAAATGGTCGGCCGGGACCGTGCTGCCGAGCGAGATCGCGCTGTCGCAAAAGTTTGGGGTTGCTGTCGGCACGATCAGGCGCGCCCTGCAGGACCTGACCAATGAAGGCCTGCTCAGCCGCCGGCGCAAGACGGGGACCGTGGTCACCGGTCGCACGCCGCAGCACAGCCTGCGCTTTTTCTTCCAGTATTTTCGCCTGCATGGGCTCGATGGTTCGCTGCAAAACTCGACATCCGACATTCTTTCGTTGAAACGCCGCGAAGCGAGCGAGGAGGAGCGGTCGGGACTGCGGCTTGACGATGCGTCCGAAGTCATCTCAATCCACCGGCTGCGCAGCGTCGGGGGCCACCCGGTCATGCATGAGGTGATGGCACTTCCGGCAAGGATACTGCCGGAGTTTCCCGATAAGAAGGAGGAGATTCCGTCGCTTCTCTATCTGTTCCTTCTCGATCGCTATGGGATTCGCATTTCCGCCGTGCGAGAGCAGATTGCCGCCGATATGGCGACGGAGGAGGATTGCCGACTGCTGCAGCTGGGCATGCCCAGCGCCGTGCTGACGATTGACGAAGTGGCCTATGACCAGTCCGCGGTTCCGGTTCTCGTCGCAAAACATCGCGCGACGACCAGGAGCCATCGCTATGTGCACGAAGTTCAATAACGGGCAAAAGGCTTAGCTCTCCGGTACCACAATCCGGAGATCGCGCCATGTCATCTCGCTGCTAGTTCAGCCCACCGGCGTTTCTGGCTGGAGAATTACCTAAGATCGGAATTTGCCGGCCGCATCTTGTCGATCGACGATGCGATTGCGACACGTTGGGCGCCTCTTCATATTCCTACCGACGCAATGAAACTGATGCCCTGATTACCGCGACTGTGCTCGTTCGCGGCTTGAGCGATGAGCCACATCAATCCTCGACATCATAATCGTTCCGGCCTCATCGATGGCGGTTTTGCCTGTCGATCAGGTTCGGGGATTTGCCGCAGTGTCCTGTGGCCTCCTCCGCCCAGGCGGCAGAATAACTTCCGTTCTTCTTGTATCTCTTGCGGTTCACTCTGTGAGTTGCCCAATGATATAGAGTTAATGGTTGTAATGAAGTTTGGCTTGATTACAGCATAGCGATAGTGTGACTAGGCGCGGGGCTGTGAAAATCTCGGGGCGTGCTTCCGGATTTATTTTATGTTGGGAATGTGATAGCTGACATATATTAAGGCTGCGAGAGTGAGAATGGTAGAATTCAAATTTAGTGAACCACCTGTGGGAAGCGGTGCCGACGACATTTCAAGCGAGTGCCAACGCCAATTGCAGCCTATCATTGGTGAAATCGTTCGGGCCGCAGCGGCAGCTGGATGGAATCAAAAAGATGTTCTTCTGGCGATGGTGGATGTCGCTTGGGATCTATATGAGAAGCGCCGAGGCGATCTTTAGCGGCCACGGCGGCTCGGCAATCGGTTTTTCTACCTCGACGTGAATTAAGGCTTAGCCCGATAGCAACCCTCTATCGAGGTGCGTGGGGTATATTGGTCCGCGCTAAAGATTGACGTGTTTTTACCGCGTCATCCTTTCTTTACCATATGCATATCCCCCCTTCCAAACTCTGTAATTTATACTATTTAATCTCGCGCTATTAGCTGGCTGCAGCGTCGAGCTGACAGTGTTGGGAAACTGAGATCTCAAGCGAAGTTGAGATCAGGTCTGCTTGTTTGCATTTACAGGATTTCGTTCGGGCGGGGCGATGAAGAATGAACTATGCGGGTGAGGTTCGGGAACGGGCCGATCGATATGTATTTGATATAATTCCTGAAAGTTCAGGCCCAAGGAAGGCCACCGCGCGCGGGAGCGTCATAAATTCCGTTCGCAATCCCGGATCGCAGACCTGGATTGCAAAGGAGCATGCAGTGGCAGTCGTATTGGCTCCCTCGCGTGGCTTGCGAGCCTCTCTCGGCAGCGACCGGATCACGCAATACGATGCGCCGCTTGGCGGTCTCGTGGTCAATCCCACCGGTGTGGATAGCACCCTTGCCTGGTCCGAAACCAGGACAAATCTTGTCGTCGCCATTCCTCCTGACATTCTGTCCGAGCTGGCGCTCCAGGAGTTCGATCTTGGCAATGTAGAACTCGAGCCTCCCGCATTTGGGACCGTCGATCTTATCGCCCTCGGCATCGCGCAGAGGATTTCTGTCGAGCTAACCGGGAAAGCAACTCCGAATGAACTCTATCTGGATTCATTGGTTACGCTGTTTAGTGCACATCTTCTCCGTACCTATGCAAGCAATATGAGACAGATTCCATCGCCCAGGGGAGGGCTCTCCGCCAAAAGCGCTCGACGCGTGGAAGAGTATCTTCGCGAACGTTTCACCGAAAAGGTTCACGTCGCTGAACTTGCGGCGGTCGCGGGCATTTCACCGAACCATTTCATCGTGAGATTCGCGAAGACCTTTGGCATGCCTCCACACCGGTATCTGATAAATCTGCGTCTGGACCTTGCGGAAAAATTGCTGGTCGAGGGTGAAATCGCGATTGCGGAAATCGCCTACATGACAGGTTTTTCGGATCAAAGCCATTTGGCGACCACCATGAAGAGATACCGGGGGCGGACGCCGACAGAGCTTCGATATATGCGATAATCGCACGGGCTTGAACGCGAGCTCGCGTCCGTCCCAAGCCAATTCGAATATTCCCAAATCCATTATTTTCCGTGTTCATCTGAAAGGTGTACGGCGGGGATGGACGTTTTCTGCACATGCAGCAGGAGAGATTTTTCGGAATGGAAAGAACTGCTTGGTGCCGATCGTCCTGCGGTTCGCCTCTTCATGCGGAACAGCCTTAGGTTAAGTGTGGCAAAGCAGTTACACCTGCAACCGGCTAAGCAAAAAACCGTAATTTCCTAAAAAAAATCCGGAATTTTCTAAAATACCGTTGCGCTGAAATAAGGCCATGTTCGGGATGGTAACCATCCGGTGCTCTATGGACATTCAATTCCCTGAATTTGAAATCTTTGCTCCGAAAATCGAGGTAGCCTGGACTGCCTTGCAAGAACGATATGCCAGCCGTCTGACAGGCGCGGAAGTTGACTACTTATTTGCCTGCCTTGTCTTCGGTCTGACCTCTCCGGCCTATGCCGAAGGAGAGCCATTATTTCACTTTGATGTCTGCCGCGCCCTGGTGGCGACAAAGCTTCCGCCCGATCGGGCCGACGCCGCATTGTATTCCGTTCCGGCATCGACGCAGCCATGGGTCGATACGGTCCGCGAACAGCTCGAAAGCCAGGCCGCCAAAATGGGTCGCGCGCTTCAGCAAGCGCACAATTTCAACGACGACGCAGCCGCAGATGCGGGTTCACGCGTGCTCAGTCGTCCAGATAGCAGCGAGGAGAAAGCAGCATGAGCGAATGCGTTGGGGAACATCTGCAGACTAAGTCTCGTACCGGATTTGCTCGAAACTTTGTTTCAGCCGACCGCACCGATCGTTCGCTCCGGCGCCGCCTGATGGCTGTGCTGCGGATGGCCTCTCGTGTTCTCGGCATGCGCCGCAAGGACATGGGCCTCGGGGCGTTGGGCACCAGCGGAAACTTACGTTTGGCCAGCGCGATCGGCGGCCTCGCCGCGCTCACTGTGCTCGGCCTTTCCGCGCCTGCGCAGGCGCAATATGCCGCCGGCGGCGGCACGACGACAGCCGCCAACGCCGTTGCCATCGGTAACGGTGCTAAAGCGAATAACCCGAACAGCGTGGCATTGGGCACCTCTAACAGTGCAACGGGCGACGCTTCGATCGCCATCGGCTATTCGATGAGTGTCAATGGCCTCAACGCCATAGGCATGGGTGTCTTCGCAAACGCCACCGGCGTCAATGCACTTGCCGTAGGCGGGAACGCCCGCGCACTGGCGGATGGGGCTTCGGCCTATGGTGTCAACACCACCGCAAGCGGCGCCAGCGCCACCGCGATGGGCAACGCGGCTAGCGCGAGCGGCGCCGTCGCCACGGCTGTCGGCGTATCGAGCCAGGCAACCAGCAACAATTCTGCCGCTATCGGTAGCTTTAGCCAGGCGACAAACAATGCCGCCACCGCCGTCGGCAACAACAGCCGGGCGACAGGGGACAGCTCGGTCGCGGTAGGTTCGGGAGCCCAAGGTACGGATAGTGCCACCACCGCCGTCGGCAACAATGCCCGGGCGACAGGAAACAGCGCGACCGCAATCGGGACGCAAGCGGTAGCCATCGGCAGCAGCACGGTTGCCGTCGGACAGGGTGCCGGCGCTGGGTCAACCACCGCCAATACAGGTTCCGTAGCGATGGGTATCGCTGCCGGTACGCTTGTCAGCGGCGCGCAAAACACCGCCATCGGCGGCGGCATTCCCAGCGTCATGAGAGGCGCTGGCTCGGGCGTCTCCGGGACGCGCAACCTCGCGTTTGGAAGTGGCGACGGTGCTGTCGCTTACGACGCCACCCTGAAGGCCTCCGCGGGTAGCCTCGTCACCGGCAACGACAATATCGCGCTTGGAACCAACGCCGGTATTGGCGTCAGCACTAATAATACGACGTCGATCGGCTACAACGCCAACGCTTCGAACACCGATTCCATCGCTCTCGGCACGACAGCGGCCGCCTCGGGGATCAACTCGCTTGCCATCGGTCCGACCACCGTTGCCTCGGGAGCTTTCGGCGTTGCCTTGGGTAACCAGGCACAGGCGATCGCTGCCGGCGGCGCTGTTGCAATAGGCTCGGGCGCAATCGTCGCAAATGGCGCCACCTCCGGCGTCGCTGTCGGCAACAATGCGAATTCCGGCTCCAATTTAGCCACCGCGGTCGGCCCAGGCGCGAATGCCTCGGGAAGTGGAGCCGCATCCATGGGATTCAATGCAAAAGCGACTGCCATTAATGCGGCAGCGTTTGGCGCGAACGCCACAGCGAGCCAATCAAACACCCTGGCTTTGGGCGAGTCTTCCACTGCCAGTGGTGTGAACAGCACATCGATCGGCGGTGGGTCGGTCGCCAGCGGGGCTCAGGCGGTCGCTTTGGGCATCAACGCGAACGGGGCAGGCGCCAACGCGATTGCGGTCGGAACAGCAGCCCAGGCCACTTCCACCGAAGCGGTTGCCGTGGGCAATAATGCAGTCGCGACAGGCGGCAAGGCGGTCTCCATCGGCTCCGGCAATACCGCTTACGGCGACGGCGCGGTCGCGATCGGCGATCCCAGCTATGCGAGCGGTACCGGCGCCTTCACCGGCGGCGCCAACAACATTGCCAACAGCGATGGCACGGCAAGCGCGACTAGCGCCAACCAGGCGGCCGGCGCGGTCGCGATCGGCAACAACAACAAGGCTATCGGCCAAGGTTCGGTTGCTTTGGGCAACGGTTCAACGGCGGGTGCGTCAGGCTTCGTCGGCAACGTTGCCCTGGGCAATGGCGCGACGGCGACGGCAAGCTCCGGCGACGTGGCTCTGGGTTCTGGTTCCGTAACCACGACAGCAGTCGGCACGGCGAGCGGGGTGGTCAACGGCACCACTTATGCCTACCAGGGCACCAACCCGTCTTCGACGGTCAGCATCGGCGCGCCGGGCGCCGAGCGCACCATCACCAACGTCGCGGCGGGCCGGGTCAGCGGATCGTCCACCGACGCCATCAACGGTTCGCAGCTCTTTGCGACCAACCAGGCGGTCGATGCCATCGGCACGACAGTCAACAACATCAACAACGGCGGTGGCATCAAATATTTCCATGCCAATTCGGCGGCGGCGGATTCGTCGGCGACAGGCGCGGAATCAGTTGCGATCGGACCTCTCTCGATCGCGTCAGGCGCGAATGCCATCGCAGCCGGCAACGGTGCGAGCGCCTCCGGCCTCGACGCAACGGCGTTTGGATACATCTCCAAGGCCACGGGTGACTACGGCACCGCCATCGGCCCCAATGCCAATGCGACGGCGACCTCCAGCACCGCGATCGGCCAGAACGCATTTGCCACTGCCGTTGAAGCAACCGCTCTCGGCAAACAAGCGAATGCCAGCGCCGCGGATGCCCTCGCGTTGGGCGCCAACGCCACCGCCGGCAACGCAGGCGCCGTGGCACTCGGCTCAGGCTCGGTGACGGACGTCGCCGTCGGCACCGCCAGCACGGTGATCGGCACCACCACCTACAACTTCGCGGGCACGACACCGGCTTCGACGGTCAGCGTCGGCGCGCCGGGCGCCGAACGCACCATCACCAATGTTGCGGCGGGCAGGCTCAACAATGGTTCGACGGATGCCGTCAATGGCTCGCAGCTCTTTGCGACCAACCAACAAGTGACACAGAACACGACCGATATCAGCAACATCAACAACGGCGGCGGCATCAAATATTTCCATGCCAACTCGGCGGCAGCGGATTCGTCGGCGACAGGCGCGGAATCAGTTGCGATCGGACCTCTCTCGGTCGCGTCAGGCGCGAATGCCATCGCAGCCGGCAACGGTGCGAGCGCCTCCGGTCTCGACGCAACGGCGTTCGGATACATATCCAAGGCCACGGGTGACTACGGCACCGCCATCGGCCCCAATGCCAATGCGACGGCGACCTCCAGCACCGCGATCGGTCAGAACGCGTTTGCAACCGGGGTTCAGGCAGCCTCTCTCGGCGCTGGTGCGAATGCCGGCGCTCAGAACGCGCTCGCACTGGGCGCTCTCTCCTCCGCAGTCAATGCCGGCGATGTCGCTCTTGGCTCGGGCTCGGTGACCACAACAGCGGTCGGTACCGCAAGCGCGGTGATCGGCGGCAATACCTATAACTTTGCCGGCACGACACCTGCCTCGACGGTGAGCGTCGGCGCACCAGGCGCCGAGCGCACTATCACCAATGTCGCGGCGGGCCGGCTCAACAACGGTTCGACGGATGCCATCAACGGCTCGCAGCTCTTTGCGACCAACCAGCAGGTCGACCTGAATACGACTGGTATCACCAATCTCAGCAATATCGTCAACAACATCAACACCGGTGGCGGTATCAAGTATTTCCATGCCAATTCCACACTGCCGGATTCCCAGGCCCTCGGGACGGATTCGGTTGCCGTCGGCCCGAATGCGGTCGCCAACAATGCCGGCGACGTGGCCATCGGCCTGAATTCGCAGTCCGGTGCGACGACGGCGGTCTCGGGTGCCACCGTGGGCGGTACCGCCTATACCTTCGCAGGCACCACCCCGGCGGGCGCCTTCTCTGTGGGATCCGCCGGTGCGGAGCGTCAGATCCAGAATGTCGCGGCCGGCCAGCTCAATGGCGGCTCGACCGACGCGGTCAACGGCTCGCAGCTCTTTGCCACCAACCAGGCGGTCGACAGTCTCAACACGACGGTGACAACGATCGGCGGCAACCTGACCAATCTCGGCAATACGATCAACAACATCGCCGGTGACACCTCGACGACCTATACCGATGCAAACGGTAAGGGTATCCGGTATGTGCGCACCAATGACAGCACGCTCGCCGTCAGCGATTCCTCGGCTCAGGGCGTTGGCTCCACAGCGGTCGGCTATAACGCCACCTCCGTCGCTGACAATTCGCTTGCACTTGGGATGAACAGTCAGGCCACCATCGTTGGCGGCGTGGCCCTTGGTTCCGGATCGGTTGCCGATCGCGCCCTGGCGCCGGCCACCGGACAAATCGCGGCTGGACCGACGAACTTCATCCAATACAATACGACGGATAAAACCCTGCTGGGCGCCGTCTCGGTCGGCTCGAGCACGTCCTATCGACAGATCATCAACGTCGCTGATGGTACCAGCGCGCAGGATGCCGTCACGGTTCGCCAGCTCCAGGGCGCCATCGCTTCGGTCGCAACGACGCCGAGCAAGTACTTCCATGCGAATTCGGCCGCTGGCGACTCCCTTGCTGTCGGCGCTGAATCGGTTGCGGTTGGTCCGACGACCGTCGTCAACGGCGACAATGGTATCGGTATCGGCAACGGCGCGGTCGTCGACCAGGTTGCTCCGGGCGGCACGGCCATCGGCCAGAATGCTCACGTCATGCTGGCTGACGGCGTAGCACTCGGCACGAACTCGCTGGCTGCAGGCGTCCAATCGGTGGCGCTCGGTGCCGGCTCGCAAGCCAACAACATCAACAGCGTTGCGCTGGGTGCGCAATCCGTAACAACAGTGGGAGCACAGACGAACTATACCGGCTTCGCGCTTACGAGCCCGCAAACCTCTGTCGGCGAAGTATCGATTGGCTCGGCAGGCTCGGAACGCAAGCTGACCAATCTGGCAGCCGGTTCGGCCGACACCGACGCGGTGAATGTCAGCCAACTGAAGGGTCTCGGCACCAACGTCACCAACCTGATCGGGGGCAATACGACTGTGAACCCCGACGGGTCGATCACCGGCCCGACCTACAACATCCAGGGCAACAACTACAGCACGGTCTACGATGCTTTCGGCGCGGTCGATAACACATTGACCAACATCACCAATGGCGGCGGCATCAAGTACTTCCATGCGAACTCGACGCTGGCGGATTCCACCGCCAGCGGCACCGATAGCGTTGCGATCGGTCCGCAGAGTGTTGCCAGTGGTGTGAGCAGCCTGGCAGCAGGACTTGGATCTGCTGCAACAGGGCAGGGCGCCGTTGCTCTCGGTCAGGGCGCGCAGGCCAACAATGCCAATGATGTGGCCTTGGGCTCCGGCTCCTCAACGCAGGCTGCTGTCGGCACATCCGGAACGACCCTTCAAGGCCAGCACTACGACTTTGCCGGCACCGCGCCAGTCGGAACGGTGAGCGTGGGTTCCCAAGGGGCTGAAAGAACCATCACCAACGTCGCTGCCGGCCGTATTTCTTCCGACAGCACCGACGCCATCAACGGATCGCAGCTTTATGCGACCAATCAGGCGATCGACAGCCTGCAGACGGGTGTCGGAACGATCACCAAGAATGCCGTCACCTATGACCTCAATCCCGACGGCAGCAAGAAGAACAGCATCACGCTGCAGGGCGGTGATGTGAACGCACCGGTAGTCATTTCCAACGTCGGCAAGGGTGTTGCCCCGACGGATGCCGTGAACGTTGCCCAATTGGGCGACAGCATCACTCAGGTCAAATCCTATACGGACACGGCCGCCGCCACTACGCTGGCTTCCGCCAACAACTATACGGACCAGAAGTTCGGCCAGCTGAACCAGGAACTTGGGGACGTCCGTTCCGAGGCAAGGCAGGCGGCCGCAATCGGGCTTGCAGCGGCATCGCTTCGTTATGACGATCGTCCCGGCAAGGCGAGCGTGGCGGTCGGTGGCGGTGTCTGGCGAGGTGAGGGCGCCTTGGCCTTCGGTGCCGGTTACACCAGCGAGAACGGGCGGGTTCGCGCGAATTTGTCAGGTACGGCCGCCGGCGGACACGTGGGCGTCGGCGCTGGTCTCAGCTTCACCTTGAATTGAGCCTGACATGTTCAAAGGAGCGCTCTTCGGCGTCCCGGCTTTCATGGCTTGCATGCTCCTGTTCGGCTCGATCGCAGCCGGACAGGATGCGGCCCTTCCCAATTATCGCATAAGACCTTCCGAAGTCGTAGTTCCTCCGGAAGCGAAGACTGGCGAATATCAGAGGATCATTCGTCCGTTCGAGAATTGGACGCTGATCTGTGATGAAAACCTGAAGATTCGCCAGCGGGTCTGCAACGTTACCCAGATTATCGAGAACGAGACCGGACAAGTTGCGTTCAGCTGGTCGCTCGCTGCGACGAAAAAAGGCGATCCCTACATGATCTTGCGTGCGGCCCCGGTCGCCAAGAGCGATGGCGGTATCCTTCTGCAATTCGCGGGCCGCAAGGAGCCGATACAAGTACGGTTCAACGGCTGCAACAGCACGGTTTGCGTCGGCATGCTGCCGGTCGGACCCGTAATGCGCGAGCAGATTTCCAAAAGTACGGCGCCAACGGTTTCCTATCCGACCGCGGACGGAAACACGATCAGCGTGACCGCAAATCTCAAGGGCCTTTCCACAGCCGTTAAGGCGATAAAGTGACGGATGGATTTTTCAATGAACCAACAATCGATTCACGATCGCATCATGTCCCGAAATGCGAAGGACGCGGCAATTCAGAGCTTGGCCGGTGAGCAGGCAAAGCCGCGGCGAAGCTGGTGGAAGGCGACCTCCCTATCGGTGCTTGCAATTGCGATCGCCGGCGCCATCGGCTACGCCGCCGTCCGATACGACGTGGTCGGCAACCTTTTGCCACAGCCGGCGATTGCTGCAGCAAATGACGCCAATCAAGCGCTGCCGGACACGCCGTTCCTCCAGCACGCCAAACAGGCTGGCCTGCAATCCTGCTCGACCGTTTTCCCGGTTCTTGGGCAATTACTGACGAACGGCACTCAATACAATGTCCAGTCGATCTGGAACAACGAGGCCGCGGACAAGCATGCGGTGCAGGCGCTGGTCGGCATGAACTATGCAACGCAGGGCTACAGCGGACCGGCTGCCGGCATCGTTTTCGCAGCACCCGTCGCATCCGGCTGCGAGGGTTCGATGGTTCGCGTGGCGCCGTTTACAGCCTCCTGCCCGGAAATCTCGACCAAGTTTCCGAACGGAAGCAAGCTCGTCAACAATCTCGGACAGGTCGGTGTCTACGAACTCGGCAATGACGGTGGCGAAGCAATGCTTTTGCCGACCGGAAGCGGTTGCGTCGTCATTTCCGTGGCTTCGGCAGTAGGAAAGCAAGGGAGCGCAAAATGAGATTGAGATCTGCAATTGCGGCAATCGGCATGGTGTTTGTCTCTACCGGCCAACCGTGGGCCGCTGATCTCTTTACCGCAGAGCAGCCACCGGCTCCTCCGCCGGAGGAACGCGGCATTTGGGCGGCCATCGCCTATTCCGCGCCCGACGAAAAATACGGCTTCTTTTGGGGTGCCGACAAACGCCAGGAAGCCATGGATATCGCGCTCAAGCATTGCGAGCGGGACAAGGGCAGCAGCTGCGTCGTGGTCAGCGTATTTCGCAATCATCGGCACTGGGATGACGACGACAAGACCGGCTTTCCATACAATCATTGCGGCGCCCTTGCCATCGGCAAGGAAAAGCGCGATCGGGCCACACCGTGGAGTGCAAATTCGGCACCGACACGCCGCGAAGCTGAAGACCTTGCGCTTAAAGCATGTGAGCGCTCAGGTTCTCGCTGCACCGTCCGGGAGTGGGTATGCACCTGACCTTAGCCCGCGGCCTTCGCTCTTTATGGAACCGACCGCATAAGGTCGTACTTCAAGCCGAGAGATCTTATACCTTGTCAAATTCCACATTTACTCCATCCCGGATAACCGGCCGCATATCTTATGCGGTGCTCACCCTTGTCTGTGCGGGCTTTGCTTCTTCGGCCTTTGCGCAATCGGCTCTGCCAAATGGCGCTTCGAGCCTGCAGGAGACCTACCAGGACTGGCGCGTTGCCTGCAGTCAACGCGACAAGGCGTCGGCATGCACGATTTCGCAGGATCAAACCCAGCAGAATGGTCAAAGGTTGCTTGCCGTCGAGATGCAAGTGCGTCCTGACGGCGGCGCTCTTGCGACGCTTCTCCTGCCTTTCGGTATCGTTCTCGATTCCGGCGTGACGCCGAATATCGATGATCAGCCGCCTTTGAAGCCTGTGCGTTTTCGCACCTGTTTGCCTAACGGCTGTATCGCTTTGCTTCCGATCGACACTGCAACCCTTGGCAAATTGCGAACCGGGTCGCGCTTGAACCTCAAGGTCGTTGCCGATGGCGGCAACCCGCTCGGCTTCCAGGTGTCCCTGCAAGGTTTTTCGGCGGCTGCCGATCGCGTGGCCGCTTTAAGCGCCCGATAGAAACTTACATCTTCGATCCGTGCGGATGCGCTGCCTTGCGGCGCTATGTAGATCTGGCTGTAAATTCATCGCTCAAGCGTAGCTGGACAATGAATTCCAGCATCTTTGGGAACGGAAATTTGCCGGTCTCGCAATAGAGTTTGACGGCTTGCTATCGGATACGTCTGCTAGCGAGGCTCTTTCAGGAGCAGTCCGTGCAAAACAAGATCGATGTGTGCCTTCAGATAGCTTTCCTTATCCAGAGCTCGCCGCTCGTCGAAAAGGAGCTTGAAGAATAGAAAGGCAATCGCAGGCGCCACCACTGCATCGGCGAATGCGGCGGGGGCTGCTCGGAATTCCCCAAGTTTTACCCCTTCATCGATAAGCGACTGCATCTGACGCTCGAGAGGATCGATAAATATCTCGTGGTGCCTATCGACGATATGTGGAAACCGCGAACCTTCGGCGATGACGAACCTCATCAATTCCCGCAATTTGCGATCGTTGACGATGAGATCGTAGATCAGCTCGATATTTTTCTGGAGCCGCTCCGTAGCGGTCCCTTTCAGCTCATTTCCGCTTATCAATAGATCTTCGAGAGGCGTCGAAATGTGCCGGATCATTGCTTCGAAAAGCTGTTCTTTGGTCTCGAAGTAGACGTAGACGGTTCCCTTCGTAACTCCAATCCTGCCGGCTATATCTTCGACGCGCGTCGCGACATAGCCACGTTCGACAAACTCTTCAAACGCAGCATCCAGGATCTGAACGGGGCGGCGGGCCTTTTGCTCCGCACGCGTCAGCTTCTTCGTATCAGGCATATCTCACCTTGAGCGTTATTCGTGGTTTGACGTCAAGACAATTCCATTGACTTTCTGGTTAGTCAATAATATTCGTCTGCCGAACGGATGCAAGAGGTCAAATTCATGAAAACTGTCCTTGTCGTCGCCTGGCTCAGTGTCAGCGCCGTCGCGCTTGCCTCATGCGAGAAGCAAAGCGCGAGCGAGGCAAAGCCGAAGAACGTGGAGACCGTCGTGGCCAAGGTCACGCCGGTCGTCGAAAACAACGCCATCACCGGCGAAGTCAGTGCCCGGGTCGAAAGCGATCTTTCCTTCAGGGTCAGCGGGCGCATTGTCGAGCGCCTCGTCGATGTCGGCTCGTCGGTAAAGGCGGGGCAGGTGCTTGCGCGTATGGATGCCGAAGAGCAGAAAGCCGATCTGGGTGTAGCCACGGCGAACCTGCAGTCGGCGCTTGCCCAGCAAACGCAGGCGCAGCTAGCCTTCGACCGGCAGCAAAACCTCTTCAAGACGCAGGTTACGACCCGTGCAGCGCTCGATCAGGCCCAGGAAACCCTATTGACCGCTCAGGGGAGCGTGAAATCGGCGCAAGCTCAACTCGACACGGCCCAGGATGCGCTCACCTATACCGAACTGCGTGCCGATGCGGATGGCGTCATCACAGCCAGAAACGCTGAAGTGGGGCAGGTAGCGCAAGCGGCGCAGTTGGTCTTTACGCTTGCGCATGATGGCCCCAGGGATGCGGTTTTCAACGTCTTTGAGTCCCTTTATCTCGGGCGCAACCTTGAAAACAAGGTCGCCGTCAGCCTCCTTTCGGCGCCGTCTCACAGGACAGAGGCCTCCGTCCGCGAAATCTCGCCCACGATCGACTCGTCGACCGGGACGATCAGGGTCAAGGTAGGTCTCGAAGGGGCGTCGGACATGCCGCTCGGCGCTCCGGTTGTCGGCCTGTTTCGGTCCGCCGCGCGGGACGCAATCGAACTGCCATGGTCGGCAATGACGTCAAAAAGCGGCAAGCCAGCCGTCTGGATCGTCGATCCCGCCTCGTCAAGCGTATCTCTTCGCCAAATCGATGTCTCCGGCTATGAGACCGGCCGTTTTGCAGTGCGGGCGGGAGTATCGCCGGGCGAGATCGTCGTCGCCGACGGTGCGAAATTCCTGCGATCGGGTCAGGCCGTTGCATACGACAAGGGAGCTGTAAAATGAATATCCGTTTCACAGCCGGCCTTGCAATCCTCGGCTCATTTCTGCTGACCTCTTGCGAGAAACAGGATGAAGCCCATTACGAGCCGCCGCGCCCCGTGCTTTCCGTTGTCGCCAAGTCCACTGCTGCCTCTGCGCTGACCCTGCCGGGGACAGTGGAGGCCAAGATCGAGACCCAGCTCGCATTTCGGGTGCTGGGACGGGTCATAGCGCGCAAGGTCAGCGTCGGTGATATCGTCAAGAAGGGCGATGTCGTTGCCGCCATCGATCCGCTTTCGCTCGAACTGGCCGTCAAAAGTTCACAGTCCGAGCTTTCGAATGCCCAGGCGCAGTTGACAAATGCCGCATCCACGGAGGAACGCCAAAGGTCCCTGCTCGAGAGCCGATCGGGAAGTGAGGCGGCCTACGAAGAGGCCGAACTCGGCCGCAAGAGCGCGAGTGCTGCGGTTGCCAAAGCACAGGCCAATCTGGACAAGGCCGAGGAACAACTGGGCTATGCGCAGCTTCGCGCAGAATTCGACGGGGTCGTGACCGCGACTTCCGCCGAAGTGGGCCAGGTCGTCTCGGCGGGCCAGAGCATTGCCACTGTCGCGCGCCCTGACCAGCGCGATGCCATCATCGACATACCCGTGGCAAGCTTCGACGGTCTCAAGGTAGGCTCGCCCTTTGAAATCGCCCTCCAGCTCGACCCGACCATTCGCGCAAGCGGTATCGTCAGGGAGATTGCCCCGGAAGCCGAGGCGACCACCCGCACGCGGCGCACGAAAATCACGCTCATCGATCCGCCGGCGGCATTTCGCCTTGGCTCCGTCGTTACCGCGACGGCGACTGTTATTGCGGATCCGATGATCCTTCTGCCGTCCTCGTCCGTGCTGATGAAAGACGAGAAGCCGAACGTCTGGGTGGTCGATACCGCGGCTCGCAAAGTCTCCATTCGCGCGATCAAGATCGACGGGGACCTCGTCGAAGGCGGTTCGGTGAAGATCGCCGAAGGCATCAGCCCTGGCGAACGCATCGTCGTTGCCGGAGTTCATAAGCTTGCCGACGGCCAGGCCGTCAGGGTAGACTAAGGAAAGATCCTCGTGAAAAAATTCAATCTGTCCGACTGGGCGCTCGAACATCGTTCGCTCGTCTGGTACTTCATGATCGTCTTCATTCTGGCCGGTGCGTTTTCCTATATCGGTCTCGGTCGCGAAGAAGACCCAGCCTTCACCATCAAGACCATGATCATTCAGGCGCAGTGGCCGGGTGCATCGGCCGAGGAGGTAACCAAACAGGTCACCGACCGCATCGAAAAGAAGCTCGAGGAGCTGGATTCGCTCGACTATACGAAGAGCGAAACCGTTGCCGGCCAGACGACCATTTTCGTGGAGCTTCTGCCGACGACCAAGGCCAAGGATGTCAATGCCATCTGGACGCGGGTCCGCAATATGATCGGCGACATCAAGGGAGATTTTCCAAGCGGCGTCGTCGGGCCGTTTTTCAACGATAATTTCGGTGACGTCTATGGCAATATCTACGCCTTCACCAGCGATGGACTGACGCAGCGCCAGCTTCGCGATCTGGTCGAGGATGCGCGCGCAAAGGTGTTGACGGTCCCCAACGTCGGCAAGGTCGACATCATCGGCGCGCAGGACGAGGCCATCTATCTCGAATTCTCGACGCGAAAGATCGCTGCTCTCGGCCTTAACCAGCAATCCGTCATCGACACGCTTCAGGCGCAGAATGCCGTCACGCAGTCTGGCTTCGTCGATGCCGGCCCCGAGCGCATCGCCTTGCGGGTGAGCGGTCAGTTCACGTCCGAGGACAGCCTCAAATCGATCAATCTTCGCGTCAACGACCGCTTCTTTCCGCTGACCGACGTTGCGACGATCAAACGTGGCTATGTCGATCCTCCATCGTCTCTGTTCAGATTTAACGGGCAACCGGCCATCGGGCTTGCCATCGGCATGAAGACCGGGGCAAATCTGCTTGAGTTCGGCAAGGCGCTCGACAAGGAAATCGAGCAGGTCACGGCCGATCTTCCCATCGGCGTCGATGTGCAGCGCGTGTCCGATCAGCCCGCCGTCGTTGACGAGGCGGTCTCGGGCTTCACGCGCGCCTTGTTCGAGGCGATCGTCATCGTGCTTGCGATCAGCTTCATCAGCCTTGGCGTCCGGGCAGGCCTCGTGGTTGCCATCTCCATTCCGCTCGTGCTGGCGATTACCTTTCTCGTCATGGCCTATACCGGCATTTCCATGCAGCGTATTTCGCTTGGGGCGCTCATCATCGCCCTTGGCCTTCTCGTTGACGATGCCATGATCGCCGTTGAGATGATGGTTGCCCGGCTGGAAGTGGGCGACGACCTGAGAAAGGCAGCGACCTACGTCTACACCTCGACGGCCTTCCCGATGCTGACCGGCACGCTTGTGACGGTCGCGGGCTTTATCCCCGTCGGCCTCAACACCAGTGCTGCCGGCGAATTCACGTTCACTCTCTTCGTGGTCATCGCCGTTTCGCTCCTGGTTTCATGGATCGTTGCGGTGTTGTTCACGCCGCTTCTGGGCGTGACGATCCTTCCGAAGACCATGAAATCTCACCATGATCAGAAAGGCCGCTTTGCGCGCGCCTTTGCCTGGCTCCTGAGCCTTGCCCTGCGTTGGCGCTGGATAACCATCGGCGCGACCGTGGCCGCGTTTGCCCTCTCCATCGGGGGGATGAGCCTGGTGCAGCAACAATTCTTCCCTTCCTCCGACAGACCCGAACTGATCGTCGACTGGAACCTGCCGCAAAACAGCTCGATTTCCGAGACGAACAAGCAGATGGCCAGGTTCGAGAGCGAGATGCTGGCCAACAGCAAGGACATCGATCACTGGACGAGCTATGTCGGGCAGGGCGCTCCCCGGTTCATCCTGTCCTTTGACGTCCAGACGCCCGATGTTTCCTTCGGCCAGACGGTGATCGTCACCAAGGGGCTTGATGTTCGCGACAAGGTCAAAGCCGAACTGCAGGATTATCTGACGAAGACCTTCCCCGGAACCGACGCCTTCGTGAAGCTGCTCGACATCGGCCCTCCGGTCGGCAAGCCGGTGCAGTACCGGATCAGTGGACCCGATATCCAGAAGGTCCGGGATATCGCCCAGCGATTTGCAGGCGTCGTCGGTCAGCATCCCTTGCTGTCCAACATGACCTTCGACTGGAACGAACCTTCGCGCGTCGTCAAGGTCGACGTTCTGCAGGACAAGGCGCGGCAATTGGGTGTCTCATCGCAAGATATTGCAACGGCTCTCAACGGCATCGTCGAGGGAACGGCCGCAACAAATATTCGGGACGATATCTATCTGATCGATGTGATCGGCAGGGCCCAGACGGCCGAGCGTGGCTCGATCGAGACGCTGCAGAACCTTCAGCTGGCCGGTTCCAACGGCAAGTCCGTACCCCTCTCGGCGGTTGCCAATTTCCATTATGAGCTGGAACAGCCAACGATCTGGCGGCGGACGCGCATACCGACCATCACCATCAAAGCCGCAGTCGTCGGATCGACGCAGCCGGCGACGATTGTTACCGAACTGCAGCCGAAAGTCGAAGAGTTCCGCAGGAGCCTCCCGACCGGATACCATATCGTCGACGGCGGTTCGGTCGAGGAAAGCGCCAAGGCACAGGGACCGATCGTCGCTGTCGCGCCGCTGATGCTGTTCATCATGGCGACGATCCTGATGATCCAGCTGCAAAGCTTCAGCAGGCTCTTTCTGGTGTTCGCTGTCGCTCCTACAGCGCTTATCGGTGTGGTTGCCGCACTTCTCTTCAGCAACGCGCCGATGGGGTTCGTCGCAATCCTTGGCGTGCTTGCCCTCATAGGTATCCTGATCCGCAACTCGGTGATCCTCGTTGTGCAGATCGAGCACCTTCGAAGCGAGGGCGTGCCGGCCTGGCAGGCCGTCATCGAGGCGACGGAGCATCGAATGCGGCCCATTATGCTGACGGCCGCGGCGGCAACGCTTGCGCTTATCCCGATCTCCAGGGAGATATTCTGGGGTCCGATGGCCTATGCGATGATGGGCGGCATCGTCGTCGGTACGGTTCTGACGCTGCTCTTCCTTCCCGCCCTGTATGTTGCCTGGTTTCGCATTCCCCGCGACAACGCGCAGCACGAGGCGATCTGATGCCTGACGTTCAAAGGGTGACCTTTGTTCCCAGGCGGTCATGTCTTTCTGTCCTGATGGCCCTATCGATGTTGGCCGGATGCGCCGGACGGCTGGAGAATGTTCTCCAGCCGGTCGCAACCGCGGGGCCGGGCACGAGCACCGTGGACATGATGGTGGCGACGACCCGCCAACCGACCGACAAACCCGGCGAACTTTACTCCGGCGAGCGGGGAACGGCGATTTCTCTCAACGATATCGTCGTCTCCATTCCACCGGATAAAAATCGCAAGATCGGTGAAGTGCAGTGGCCGTCACATGTGCCGGCCAAACCCGAAAAGGAGTTCGCTGTCCTCAAGATCGGAAAGGTAGCGTCCGAGCGCAATATTTTCGAATGGTTCGGCAAGAACCGCAACGCCAAGCGGCAGGTCGTCATTTTCGTGCACGGCTTCAACAATACCTATTCCGACGCGGTCTTTCGCTTCGCACAGATCATTCATGATTCCGGGACGGACGCCGCGCCGATCCTCTTCACCTGGCCGTCACGCGGCAACGTCTTCGACTATCTCTACGACAAGGAGAGCACGAACTTTTCCCGGCGGGCATTGGAGGATCTGATCCTGCAGTCCGCCAAAAGCCCTGACGTCGGGGAGGTGACGATCCTTGCCCATTCCATGGGCTCCTGGCTGACCGCGGAAGCGTTGCGCGGCGTTGCCATGCGCAACAAGACAATTCCAGCGAAAGTGAAGAATGTCATCCTGGCGTCGCCCGACATCGATATCGACGTCTTTCGCAGGCAGATGATCGAGATGGGGCCGCAACGTCCGCACTTCACGATCTTTTCGTCGACAAGGGATAAGGCGCTACAGGTTTCGCGATGGCTCTCCGGCGGCGTCAATCGTGTCGGAGGCTTCGATGCAAGCCCCTACGCCGCGGATATGGCCAAGCTCGGGATCACGGTCGTCGATACCAGTTCCGTCAAGCCGGACGATGCTCTGGGTCACAATACGTTTGCGGACAATCGGGATATGGTCCAGCTGCTTGGACGGCGGATGGCGGGACAGTCGTTGGACACCGGGCAAGTCTCGCTCGCGGATCGGGTTGGCATGGCTGCCGTGCGAACCGCGGACTTGGCAGGCTCCGCAGCGAAAGTTGTAGTCGCCGCTCCCATGTCTATTGTCAGCGATGATGCGAGACAGGTGTTGAAGCAGCAGCTTTCATCTGGCTCCTCGCCCATCGTCGATGGACGCATCTCCTACTGAACTATAGTCATGAAACCCGTTGTTCATGAGTGGATCAAGTCAAACCTGCAGATGTTGAAGAGCGCGGCCGCATATCGCGGCCGGCCCAAATAGCAGCCGAAACGTGGTGAGATTAAACACTCATACGCGCAGTAGAATTGTGAGAGACTTAATCGGCCACAGAGTTGACGACACGGCAGAGATTGTCGCTCATGTTGGGAGCAACTTGACCCTGCGGCACCATGAAAAGAGCATCAATCCGGCTGCCCTTGCCGCTCTTCCTGACGACGACGCGCAGGGTCTGAGGCCGACCCGAGCCGGTCGTTTCCTGCTGCGCAGTTAGCGTTCCGAGTTGCTTCTCGGCATTCACATCCACGAAGCCTTCGGCCAGGACTGCTCGCGATACCTTATCAAAGGCAACGGCCGGGCTGACTGACGGGAATTCCATCCAGGTCTTATAGGTCACGCCGGTTACGAGCGGAACGCCGGTGCTTTGATAGTGCTGCGAGCACGTGCTGGCAGCGGCCGAGCTGAGAGAAATGGTGGCGAGCGCGAAAGCGTAAAGAGCTGTCTTATACAAAGTGAAAACGTCCTCTGTTGATAGTGCGACGATAGGTCTATGGGGGCAGGGTGGGAGAGCCGCGATGGCCAATCCCAGGTGGGATGCGTGGCGGAGCCGAATGATTGCGTTCATCTTTTCACCGATTCGATTGCCGACAGCATATTGGTGCGGCCGGGATCATCGTCCGGCGTTAATTCGAGTGCCTTCTGAAAATCGGCCAATGCGGACTTGAAGTCCGCTTTGCTTCGGTAAACCTCGCCTCGCACGAAGTAGGTCGAGCTCGATTGATCGTTGAGTTCGATAGCCTTGTCGAGGTCGAGGAGCGCCTGATCGTTCCTGCCGATCTTGAAGTAGGAAAGGCCGCGATTGCTGTAGGCGTAGGGATAGGACGGATCGCTTTCTATGGCTTTCGTGAAATCCGCAATGGCCCTGTCGAAGTCGCCGGTCATGTTGTAGGCGTCGCCGCGATCGTTGAGCGCTCTTGTATTGAAGGGGTTCAGTTGCAATGTACGGGTATAGTCGTCGATTGCTGCGCCGTAATTGCCGTCTTTTACATACAAGCCGCCTCGCTCGACATAAGCAACCTCGAAAGCCTGCTGCAGCATGGCTGACAGCTCAGGCTTGAGGGCGATGGCCTTGTTGAAATCGATCAGAGCCAGATCATATTTGTTTTGCGCGAGATAGCCGTTGCCGCGTCCGGCATAGGCTTCCGCAAAGTCGGGCGCAACTGCGATGGCCTTGTTCATATAGCCGATCCTCGCTTCATGATCGCCGTCGCGATCGGCAAGGGTGCCAAGGATGAGATAGGCATCGGGATGACTACCCGGCTTCAACTCTACCGCTTTCTTGGCGTCGGCAATGGCTTTCTCATAAGCTCCTTTCGCAAACTCGGCATCACTTCGCCCCGCATAGGCGTTATCCGAGTTCGCATCGAGCTCGACCGCTCGGCTGAAATACTCCTCAGCCAGATCCAGCTCGTTGCCGTCAATCCTGATATAGCCGGCACTGCTATAGGCAGCCGACCGGTCCGCGCTTGCTTGAGTGTTGCCCTGGGCAATGGTGAGGCAAGTTGATAGGGTCTTGCATATGGACGCATCGCCGTTTCGTGCCGCCGCGGAGCCGGCGGAGGTCGACTGTTGTGTCCCTGTGTGCTCGGTTGTTTCCACATCGCTTGCATCAGCGCGCGACGTTGTCGCTAACTGCACTCCAAGAAAAGCACAGCACAGAAAACTCGACAACTGTATCGGAACGCGCACGTGACTACTCCGCCAGAGCCTTGTCCAGCGCGGTCTTCTGTGCTGCGGAAGGGTTGCCCAAATAGAGCTTTGGACTTTTCTCGTCCTGAATCTCCGCCCATGCCTGCGTTCCGTCCGTTTTGAAGAGGATTGCTGCCTGGCCATCGTTTGTCGCATGCTGCTTGGCAAGGATGCTGATCGAATAGTTCACCGAGTCGATGGAGATGGTCTTGACGGGTTCTGCGATGAACCTGTTCTGATCGCGCACCCAGGCAGGCGTTCCCTTGGCCGATGACAGCATGGCCTCCCATGACCGGGCATAAACCGGGTCCTTCAGGAGATCGTAAAAGTTCACGTCTCCGGCATGGGCGATGTCCGCCAGGCCGAAGACTGCAAGAATTAATAGGAGCTTACGCATGAATCCGTGTTTGTCCTCTCACGACAGCGGGTCACAAAAGAGGAGGCACATCGCCTCGAACGGGACCTCTATCGCAGCCTCGATATCCGCATAGCCTGACAGCGTGACCGATGACAGCCAATTTCCGAAATCTGAACGCAAGTGCACTTGTTATGGATGATCCTGCACTGTTCGGGCGCCGGATGGGAATAGCGGCTCGGCAGGCTCATGATGTGGCCGGCAATTTCCAGCTACGGTCTGGAAAAAAACGATCGCCACGAAATGAGCCGGCGCAAGCTCGCCGCCTCGCTTTTCGATGCGAAATATCGCGAAAGCGCAATTGTAGACGGATGTGCACTCGAGATGGAGGGGAGGAGACTTCACTCAAGTCCAGGCGTCTTGAATGGTACACAGCCGTTGAATAGACATCCCTGTATTTTTCGCCGATGTCCAAGTCTTCGAGGCCCTGTTGATTATTCGCAAGCGTATTTTCCAACCCTCGGCCGGTCGCACTCTGCTCGTATTGACCTTTCTTTTGAGCGGCGGCCCGATCGCGGCGGGTCAGGGTGCGGAGGCTCCGCCGAGCATACGGTCGCGGGTTCCGGGGCTTGAAATCGCGCTTCTATCACAATTGCCGAAAGCGCCTGCCTCGGCTCAATCCCGGGAAGAATGCGACGCGCTGGTCGTTCCGAAGAGCGCGGGCGGAAAGACGGCCAATGCTCTCGGCTGGGGAGTGACGGGGGAAGCAAAGCTCGGATCCTATGACGCTGTGAGCTTTGCCGGTGAATTCGAGCCTTCTACCGCCGGTGCCTGCGAGATCAATCAGGGTAACATCGCGCTCTTTAGCGGCACGCAGCTTTTCGTCATCATCTACGCAAGTAAGAACAGCAAGCTATCGATCGGCAGGATCGTCGCGGCCAAGGACAGCCTGCGAATTGTCGATGGCGACCTTGTTCAAACGCCTATTGGCGACGTTCGGCTTGTTGATGGCCATTCGATTGAAGTCGAGCCTCTGGCGAAAGAGCAATTCGTCTGTGGCGGACAGGCCGTGGTGCCGAATGTTTATGGCAAGCCAGTCGCCGAGGCCCGCGCGGCGATCATTGCCGAAGGGTGGGAGCCGTTTCGCAGTCCCGCCCCCGCCTATCAGGATGTCGTTGGCGACAATATCCGCAAGACCGGGATCATCGAGGCGACCGATTGCTCGGGCACGGATCTGGCGTCCTGCAGCTACTATTATCACAAGGGCGACATGGAGCTGAGCCTCACCAGTTTTGGTGACGGCAAGCCAACGGTTTCGGACTATGAAGCCACCTGTGAACGGTCCAAATGGCATAGGGCGAATTGACAACCGTATCTGGAAGCTCCCGGCCTTCTTTCCACCTCCGATCTGATCGAACTCGCCGTTCATCGCAGAAAGGTGCGGAGCTTTCGATAACGGTATCGATCCGTGCGATTGCGATATCACCCTACCGGACCTCCGGCAGAAGAAATAAAGGAACGGAAGCCACCATGTGCCGTCATCAATCCAGAGCGAAAATTCGGCTGACGATCGCCGGCCTTCTGGCGATCTTGGGAGTGAGTGTTGCAACTCCCTCCTGGGCAATCGACTGCACCAAGGCGAGCGATCCGATCGATAAGAGAATCTGCGGCAACACCAGTCTCAAGGCAGCCGACGCCGCCATGGGACAAGTCTATGCCGCGCTCCTCAAATCAGCGCCAGATCCGGAAATCCGCTCGATGCTGGTGAATAGCCAGCGCCGCTGGATCGCGGCGCGCAATGAGGGGCTGAATACCGGCTCGGACGGTTCGGCCATGCCGGCCGGAAAGCTGCGACAAGCGATTACAGAACGCACCGCACAGCTTAAGGATCAATCGGAGAAAGGGTTGATCATGCAAGCTCAGGCGCAGCGCCGCTTCCTCGCGAAATACAGCGGAGGCGCCTTTGCCGGCTTCGATACGAGTTGCGAGTTCATTCCCAACGACAGGGATGGGTCGAGCTATTCCTATCAATGCAGCGGCGCCATGCATGTCCAAAACAAGGACCGCCTTTGCAGCGTCAGCACGGAATGGGCCAGCTGGTCCCTCTATGAATATCACGCAGTCAGCACCATCGAAGGCAACATTGCGAAGCCCGCTGCTCTGTGCAGCGACCAGTCGGGCGATATCTGTGGCGGCGGCAAGGATGTGACCTGGACGCTGAATCCCGACGCGGATCAACATTTTCCATCGCCGAAGACTGGCTTTGCCAAACTCGACGTCGAAGGCATCTGGCCGCTCGAAACGACGGATACAGCCTGGTTCGACCAGTGCCTGACAAGCCCAACCTATCCGCCGGCACAATGAGGGTAGTTTGAAGTGACCCAGGGCAAGGCCGGCGCGAACATGCCGCGCCTGGATCTCAAGGAGGCGACATAATGAAACGTCCGTCTCGATGGCAGGGAGAACCAATGGGTATTGTTTTACCAAATGAATCCATGACTAAGAGGACGAGTACCCAGCGATCGCTCCATGTCGGTCCACGGCTCGCCGCAGCTTGCGTATTTCTTATCGCCCGCACAGCGCTTGCCAGCGGATCTCTACCGCCTGAACCGCTCGTGGCCGGCCCCTTTTCGAGCTTTGCGGAATGCGTCGCCTATCTGACGGAGCAGCATCGGGAGCAGACGGCCTTAGCCATGCCAAAGCCTGTCGCCATGCAGGAGGGCGGCACACGTCAAACCCTGGTCTCGACAAAGGGTGTCTTACAAGGCCCCGGTGAGCAGGCCCTCTATGAGGCCGAGATCAATTATCAGAACCGCACCGTGGATACGCCAACGCAATCGATCGTCACGAACAATTCCTGGGAGCGCTATTCCCTAAGCTGTCACGGCGCTGCCTTTAGCGGGACGGTCCAACGCGGCTATGCGCTTTCGGAAGTTGAGCAGATGCCGCAGTAAATCCGGTCTTTTCGAGCAAGACCGGACTTTAAGCCGCAGGTTGCCTCTAAAAATGTCAGGACTTTCCGGTCAGCTATCGCGATGGATTCTGAGAAATATGGACGGATGTGCACCTACGAAAGACGCGCGGAGATCGGTGCGGGCGACGCACTCTGATAAAGGCGTTCAAGCTCTGCACTCCGACGCCCGCAATGCCGTTGCAGGGCAGGTCAGATATCACCCTGATTCACGGCAGGTCATGCAAAATCCAAGCTCGAAGCCTGACACCTCTAATGATCGAAATCCGTCGCATCCCGTGGGCGCAGGGATCTGCGGCTGGATGATTGCCGACCTATCAGCAGGATGGCTCGTGACGAGCTCTGCGCGCCGCCCATGACATTCCCGCCAATTTAGAAAGAACCGGTAATGCGCTTTGACCCGCTCGCCTGTATCGCGATGCTGCTGCTATCCACCCCAGCCTTTGGCGACGACAGTTCGGCCACACTCGGAACCGGTGGTCTGGTCCTTCAGAAAACGGACAAGATCGCACTCGTCTCGGAGGATCTGTACCTATCCGCCGCAGGCATTCGCATTTCCTACCGCTTCCGCAATCTGACGAACGCGGACTATACGACCACCATCGCCTTTCCGATGCCTGCATTTCCGGGCGGCGGATCCAACTCCACCACTGTGGTTCCCGATCCGGCGAGCGACAATTTCATGAAATTCCAAACCGTGGTCGATGGGCAACCCATTGCCTCGCAGCTTGAACAGCGTGCTTTCCTCGTAGCCGATGGTCAGCCAGACGAGGAGATTACAGATAAACTCAAGGCGCAACACATATCCCTGGTGCCAACGACCGAAGCCACCGAAGCGGCGATCACCCGCTTGACGAATGCGCAGCGCAAGGAGTTGGTGGATGCCGGGATCTTCGATGCCGGCGAAGGCGACTACAGCGGACAGCCGGCCACCCTGTATCCGCTCTGGACGCTGCGATCCAAATATTGGCGGAGTCAGACCTTTCCGAAAGGGAAGGAGATTGTCGTACAGCAGACCTATGTGCCTGTCGTCGGCAGTCAGTCGACGCTGTCGCTCGGCTCGCCGGATATGGATGCAGATCAGCTTAAATCCTATCGCCAGAAGTTCTGCACCGACGAAACCTTCATGAAGTCGGCCCGCTCTCTTTATCAGCGGATCTCGGACGACAACGCCAAAGGCCTTCAGGCTTTCGAGCAATATCTGTCCTACGTCATCACTTCCGGCGGCAATTGGGCTGGGCCGATCGGCGATTTCAAGCTGATCGTCGATAAGGGCGATCCCAAAACACTGGTTTCCTTTTGCGGCAACGGCGTGAAGAAGATCTCTCCGACGCAATTCGAGATGGATATCAGGAATTATACGCCCGACCGCGACATCGATGTGTTGCTGCTGCGAACCGTCTCCGGGCAGTGATTTTCGGCATGTACAAGCGCCTCCTCATGCCAAACACCTCCCTTTTTACGACAGTCCATCCAGAGAACCGGAGCTTGCCCATGATGAATTTCGCCTTGAGGCTTTGCCGTTCCAGGAAAATGTTCTTCGCCCTGGCTCTTCTCCTGGCCTTTCCATTCTCCGCATCGATCCAGCCTGCCTTGGCGCAATCTTCAAACCGGGATGCCGCTCGGCCGGATCTCGAAAGCGCCGGTTCGATCGAGGATGCGCTCAACATTTGGGAGAGGCGGCTCACGCAGGAGGGGCTCATTCTGCTCGGCTACTATAACGGCTTTGCCGACGGCTCTTACGGGCCGAGTGGCCGCAACGCGATTGCGAGCTATCAGCGCGATCATAACCGTCCGGCGACGGGCAAGCTTTCCGCCCAGGACGCGCTCGAATTAGGTAGAACAGCGCTTGACCTGCGCAAGCAATTGCAATGGCGCACGCTGGACAATTCTCTGACGGGCATGACGATTTCCTACCCTGCGGA
Source organism: Rhizobium sp. ZPR4 (assembly GCF_040215725.1). Lineage (NCBI taxonomy): Bacteria > Pseudomonadati > Pseudomonadota > Alphaproteobacteria > Hyphomicrobiales > Rhizobiaceae > Rhizobium > Rhizobium sp. ZPR4. The sequence continues at coordinate 23,806 of NZ_CP157969.1, read as the reverse complement.
CCTGCTGACCCAAAGGCAGGGCAACAAGCTCGGCGGAGAGACCCTGCAGACGGAGGATGGCGCCGTCGCGCTGAAGACGGCCCGTTTTGCCAATAGTGGCCCGGGCGACATCGATGCAGTCTATCAAAACCTTGCCAGCGAGCAGGGCAGCACGATCACCTACCAGCTCAAGCGTCAGAACTGGTTCATCATCTCCGGCACGGTCGGTGACCGAAAATTCTATTCGCGCTTCGAACAGAGAGGCAATGAGATCCGCGGTTATGATCTTAGCTGGAACGGCGACAAGAACAGCAAGATCATCGAAAACATCTCCGTGTTGATCTCCAACGGTTTTTATCCGTTCGGAGGAAATCCAGCCGACGGCGATCCGAGCTATCCGACATTGACGAAACTTGCGGATCTCGCAAGCGCCGGTGGCCAAGGATCTGCTTCAAATGGCAATGCCTCGGCAGACAGTTCGACCGAGAGGCAGGCTCAGTCGCAGCAGGACAATGGTTCGGCTGACGGTCAGACGGCGCAGGCTGGCGACAATGACGGACTTACGGAACAGAAGGATGGGGCGCTTCCACCGCCCTCCGACGGTTCGTTGGTGACATCGGACGGCAAGGGATTGCGTTTCGTCTATCACTATTTTCCGCCGGAAGACCCAAAGCTGAATTACGCCTACAAATGGGCCGTCGATACCCACCTCTTTTTGAATATCCCCGAAATCGACGGTCTCGACGGACTTTTCGTGACACCGCGTCCACTGCACTACGTCACGCGGCAATGCGATACGGTCAATGCATTTTACAACAAGAAGAACGGCGCGGTTTTTCTCTGCTACGAGATGATCGACAGTCTTCTGCAGATGGGCAAGGCACTCTCGAAAGGCGCATCGGACCCGGAGGCGTTGACGATCGAGTTCGTCAAGGACAATCTCCGCTTTATCCTGTTGCACGAATCCGGCCACGCCTTGATCGACCTGCTGGATATTCCTGCGGTCGGTCGCGAAGAGGATTCCGTCGACCAACTCGCCGCAGTCCTGTTGCTTTCGCATGTCGACGATAATGAAACCAAGAACGATATTGCGCGCGTTCTCCAGTTGGCGTCCGTCTGGTTCAAGGTCAACAGCCAATCGTCGAGCACGCCGGATACAGCGTCGTTTGCCGACGAGCATTCGCTCGATGCGCAGCGCTACTTCAACCTGCTCTGCATGGTCTATGGCCTTGATCCGGCAAACAACAGTCCGATTGTTGACAATGGCATGCTGCCGAAAGAACGGGCAGCCCGCTGCCCCGACGAGGCTTCCAAGATCAATCGTTCCTGGGCGCGGTTGATGCTCCCGCATTTCTCGCCGAGATTCCAACCGAAATCTGATGACAGCAGTGGCAACCAGCAGAACGCGGCTACCTCACAGCAACCGACAGGCGACAATCCGCTAGAATGGGACGGCAAGGCCAACCCGTTCGGCAAATAAATATCTGTAACGTCGACGCCACCGTAAATGAGGGAATGACGGATGGTATGGGCTATCGCCTGGCAGATGTTTTCAATTGCCGGGTACGCCGAAAGGCAAGGTCCAGCCCAAAGGCCGATTATCATGCTCCCGATGGCGATGAGCAGCGATGTGTTTCAGCGAGGAGCCGGCGCGAATATTCTCCAAAGTGTCACCGGGAGTGTGACCGAATTCGGCTTTGAACAGGCGGTAGAAATATTTCTCGTTCGAGAAGCCATGTCGCCAGGCGATCTCGGCGATATGAGGCTGCGGCCGATTGGGATCTGCCAGCATTTGGTAGGCACGATGCAGTCTCCTGCGCTGTATTTGCCGCATGACACCGCCGCTGCCTTCGAACAGCTGATAGAGTTTTGCGCGCGACAGGCCGACGTCCCGGCAAATGCGATCGGGCGTAAGATTGGCATCCAGCAGATGCGCATCGATGTAGCGCAGGATCCGATTGAAGAGTGCATCTTTTATCGGGCTGGCCGCTTCAACGACGGTATCCGGCGTCAGCGAAACCGCGGCGGTCAAAAGCTGCAAGGTTGATTGAACGACATAGGGGACTTCGTGCTCGCCCAGGCTTTCAAGGTTTCGCGACAACGAAAGGAGGTGGTCTCCAAGGAGACGACCAACGCCACCTGCGAGAGTCAGCCCGTGCAAAAGCTGGGTACGGCTCGGCAGGAGATCTCTCGGCACCACCAAAGAGATTACTTCACCGGCGGCAACCATGCCTTGGTTCACCTGAGCAGCATCAAGAACGAAAAGATCACCGGCCGATTTTATGGGTTGATCAGTGGTCCATCGGCACAAGAATTGGCCGCTCACCATCAATGTGAAACGAAAGAAATCCTGGCCGTCGCTTCGTATATGTCGCTCTGTTCGATTGACCTCATAGGCAGAGGGCCGTGCCTGATTGAGCCACCGCCTGGTGGACAGGATAAGAGGACCGAGAGCCGCACCGCTTGCTTCAGCGTCGAACGCGATGGGGGCGTCATCCCGCAATACGCAATCGCAGTGATTGTCGCTGACCCAAGCGTGGAACCGATCTTTTTCAGGAAAGTTGAGCGTCGAGAAATTAAACATCAAGGTCGAATGCATCTGGGCCACGGGGACTGTCTACTTCCAGGCCCACGGCCTTTGAGCGATAGGTAGAGCAACCGGAGAATGCGACAATGGGTTCGCGAGCAAACGTTTTGCGTGCCGTGCAAAATCTCGTCCGGCAGCCTTGCGGCAGGGAAATGCGACGAGATGGCTCCTCACTACATTCATGGATTCCCGCAGGCTTAGGAGGCACCGACGGCACCGATTGACTATTTAGATAGAACGGTCAGTATAGAAAGTCCATATCGGAATCGCTGGACAACGAAGCATAATCTGTCCATTGCAGGGTGAACTGCGCTTGAGGCATCGATGAGCCCGAAAAAAGAGCAACTTATCCTCATTGCGACCGACCTGTTTTCAAGGCACGGCTTTCATCCGGTCGGCATAGACCGCATTCTGGCTGAAGCCGGTGTTGCCCGCATGACGCTCTACAACCATTTCCCCGGCAAGGATGATCTCATTGCCGCCGTACTCGATCGTCGCTATCACGACATCATGGCCAGTCTTCGGGCATGTGTTGAGCCGATGGCCTCGGCGAAGGAACAATTGAGAGCTATTTTTGCCTGGCACGAAGCATGGTTCGGCACCCCGCAATTTTCCGGCTGCCTTTTCGAGCGTGCACTTGCTGAATTCGGCACCGACTATCCAAAGATCTCTACCGTCGCCATTCAATACAAGAAAACCATGATGGCATGGATGGCCGACATGCTGAAGGCGCTTTTGCCGGAACCAGCTACTGCGCGCATCGCTTCGATCCTGATGATACTTCTGGACGGCGCGACGATCGATGCTCGCGCTTTTCATGATCCGACCATCGCGACAAAAGCATGGAACGCCGCCGAAGCCGTCATCGAGCAGGAAATACTGGTTTCGATGAAGCCGGTGTGAGGCCGGTTTTTCGATAGTGACACAGATGGAATCAAGAACTTAAAGTGCGTGGAGTGGATCTGAAAGATCGCGACGCGCTTTAAATCAACGCCCCCCATCACTGGCTCCGCGCCAAACGAGAGGTACCAAAACCAGAGCCACCGCTGGCAGAACAATCCAGTTGATTGTCTCCCATCCCGAGCTGTGAAGGAGCGACCCGGAGAAGAAAGAAGCGCAAGCGACGGTCCCGAAGACGAGGAAGTCGTTTGCACCCTGGACCTTGCTCCGTTCCGCGGGGGTATGGCAGTCGGCGACCATCGACGTTGCGCCGATGAAGCCGAAGTTCCAGCCGATCCCCAGGAGTACCAGCGAGACCCAGAAATGGGCGATGTCGAAACCGGAGAGTGCGACGGCGGCCGAGCAGCCGATCAAGAGAAGCCCGACGGCTGCGACGCGCTCCTTGCCGAACCGGACCATAAGGCGGCCCGTGATGAATGAAGGACCATACATGGCAAGGATGTGCCATTGGATTCCAAGCGCCGCCTGGTCGATGGAGTGGCCATGTCCGACCATGGCGACCGGGGACGCCGTCATTACGAAGGTCATCAGACCATAGGAGACGACCCCACTCGCGATCGCAAGCAGATATCGGGGGGAGGTCAGGATGCGATGGAGAGGACGTTCGACGGCATCGGTTGCGGCCTTCGATTTCTGTGAAGATGACGCGCGCAGGTGCCACAGGACCGGAAACGCCAGAGCGGCGAGCATCGCCTGGCTGATAAAGCTGCCGGCGAACGCTGTGCCGGGAACCGCATCCCTGGTCCAGATGACGAGTTGCGGGCCGATGATGGCGGCGATCAGGCCACCGACCATGACGCGAGCGATCGCCTTCTGCACTTCCACGCCAGTCGCGTTGTCTGCCGCCGCAAACCGGTAGCTCTGGACGTAGGAGGAGTAGAAACCGGCCATGCAGGTTCCGAGGCAGAACACGACGAAACTCGAGAGGATGATGCCTGTCGCGGCGACCAGGCCTGAGATCATTCCGATCATCGTTCCGAAAAGATATCCGCGCCTTCGCCCGAACCGGCGCATGACATAGGCGGCCGGCAGCGTTCCGAGTGCAAGGCCGAGATTGAGCAAGCTTACCGGCAGGGTGATGAGGCCAGGATCGGGGGACAGATGCTGTCCGACGAGACCTCCGAGCGAAATGACGATAGGGGCGTTTGCTCCACCGAACGCCTGAGCCACTGTGAGGATCCATGCATTGCGTTTGCCAGCGCTTGTATCGACCGGTTCCTTATGTGCGATGTTCATTTCAATTCCATTCGCGAGAGGATGTCGGCGACCGCACGTTTGGCGGCCACAACAGCACCTGCGAGATATCCGGGCTCGGAAGGACTGGTTTCACTTCCCGCCATCAGCAGACGGTCTTCCCAGGGGCCGGCGACCCATTGCGGGCTTCCCGGCATGGGATGCGTGCCGCCCGTTCGATCTGCGTCGGTGGCCGTGAACGGATCTGTCGCCCAGTCCTTGAAGACGGTCGCTCGCGGTGCCTGCGCCTCAGGCCCGAACAGCCTGGTCAACTGCGCGATGCATGCAAGCTCCAGTGTTTCCTTATCGATTGTCGCCCGTGCTTCGGCGCCTACGCCGAGAAAACCGAAGAGTGCAGGCCGACCTGAGGCAGAGGTCGCATCATGAATTTCGACGAGGGGGCCGACCATGCTCTGGGCTGTTCCGGAAAGTGCATTCGCCCGCCAGAACGCCTCGTCGTAGATGGCGAAGAACTTCGCGTGCGGAGCCATCCATGTTGGAGTCTCGCGCCAGCGGGTAGCAATGTCGGGATATTGAGGCGGTGCGAAGGTGACGGTCGCCTCGAGGAGCCGTGGGGGCAGGGCGGCGACCACGCGATCGGCATTGAGGCTCTCTGTCCCGCCATCTTTCGTTTGCAGCGACAGCTCGACGCCATCGCCCTTCAGCGCCATCGCCGTCACCTTCATTCCAAGAAGAATACGCTCGGCCGGCAGCCGCCTTGCCAGCGCCCGCACGGCGGCGCCCGTGCCGCCAGCGAGCCGCATCGATTGCTGGTCCTGCATTGCGGGCGAATATCTCTGCGGCTTTTCGCGCGACATGCGCTCGAAAACCACGTCGCCTGCGCTGTGCTGAGGGAAGGACCGCAGATCGAGCTCGTCGATGAAGATCGCCATCGCCGGCTGCATCAAAGGCCAATACCAGGACGGGCCGAGATCGAAGCCATCTTCCGACGGCTTCCCATCGTCGCCAACGGTCAGGATCCGGCCGCCAAGCCGGTCACGGCCCTCGATGAGAGTGACGTCAACGCCCGCCGAATGAAGCGCTTGCGCCGTATAAAGGCCCGAAAGCCCGGCGCCTATCACGGCTACCTTGGAGGTCTTCATCTATTTGGCCCCTCCGGAGGCGGCGCATCGAATACCTGGACGTCTTCGTGCAGAAGTGGGGCGGACTTGTACCAAACGCGCGCGCCCAGAGGGCTGGCCTTGGCGTGAAGCTTCAGCCCTGCCGGAAGGCGCAGCCAGCTCCAGGGATCGAGAGCGTCGCCGCTTTCGGTGAAACCGCCGTCGATGACGAACAGCTCCAATCCCTCAGGATTGGCGACCTCTACATCGGCGCCTGCCTGCCATTCCTCCATCACGACGCGTTCATTCGAGCCCTCGAAGAGGACGGTCGACGAAATGACACCTGAGCGAGGAGTGGTTGCCTGACCTTCACCGGGCAGCCTGACGATGCGTTCACGGTCGGCCGCCTTGAACTGCCAAAGCTTGACGAGGATGGTGCAGCCGCCATCACTCCTGGGAGCATGTCCGCTTCCGGGCGGATTGCGCACGTAGGTGCCGGCTGGAAAATCGCCGCTCTCATCCTGGAACACGCCGTCAAGGACGAGAAACTCCTCGCCGCCGGGATGCTGGTGGTGCGAAAAGCTGCTCTCCGGCGCGTAGCGAACGATGGACGTTGCGCGGGCTTTCTCATCGCCGATCCGAAACAGCATTCGCCGGTCGACACCCTTGGCGGGGCTGGGTACCCATTCGAGTGTGGCAGCATGGACGAGCGTGCGCTTGGTGAGATCTTCGTTCAATAGCATGTCAGAGCTCCGATCTGCCGCCATCGATGACCATCTCCGCGCCGAGCATGTAGCTGGAGGCGTCGCTGGCAAGGAAGAGGACTGCGGCGGCGATCTCGTCCGGTCGTCCCATGCGTCCGACCGGCACTTGCGCGCCGACACGATCCGCATAGGCGCGAAACTCTTCCTCGGTCTGATTGTTTCCACGATGGATCGGTGTTTCGATCGAGCCGGGACTAATCGCATTGACGCGGATCTTGCGATCGAGCAGCTCGGCCGACATCGTCCGCGCAAAAGAGCGGACGGCCGCCTTCGAAGCGGACAGGATCGCCCGGCCAGGGGTCCCCACCTGGTTTAGCCAAGACGTGTTGAGGATGATCGAGCCGCCCTCGCGAATAAGAGGCAGCACAGCTTGCACGGTGAAGAATGCGCCCTTCACATTGGCATCCATGATCTTGTCGTAGGTCGTTTCGTCTGTGGTCGCCAAAGGCGTGCCGAGTGCGACGCCGGCGTTGACGAACAGGATGTCCAGAGAGCCGAAGGCCTGCTCGACTTCGTTTTTCATCCGGGCGAGATCGGCAGCCGAGGTGACATCGGCCTGGATCGCGACGACGTCGCCGCCGAGTTCCGTTGCTGCCTGCTCCAGCCTTCCTTGTGAGCGTCCGGTGATGGCGACACGCGCGCCGTTGCCTCGCAGCAAGCGGGCAGCAGCAAGTCCAATTCCGCTCGATCCCCCGGTCACCAGCGCGTTCTTTCCTTCGAGAACCATTGCTCAATCCTCATATCTTCAATGATCCATACCTAGACGCCGGCATTTGCAATCACGAGGAAAAGACACCATATCGGGAAGAAAGAAAATCTTTGTCGTGGCGGATATGAGAAACCTCACCAGATTGAAATCGCTGCAGGCACTGGAAGCAGCCGCAAGGCACGGAAGTTTCGTTGGTGCGTCCACAGAGCTCGATGTCACGCCACCGGCTGTCGGGCAGCTTGTCCGTTCCCTGGAAGACTGGGTCGGCTATCCGTTGTTCAAACGAACCCGCTCTGGTACGGAACGGCTGACGCCCGTCGAGGAGGCGCAGGACGCGCTCGACGATATCGCTCAGGGATTGGACCTGCTTGAGTCCGGGCTGCAGAAATTGCGAGGTCGCAAGGCTCGTTCAGTCGTGGTGGTGACGGCATCGCAGGCGCTCGTCGCCAACTGGCTTCTCTCAAGACTCGAGGATTTTTCGGCGAGCCATCCCAACATCGACGTTCGGCTCGACGTCTCGGATCGGGTGATCGACCTCTCGCAGGGAGAGGCCGATATCGGTATCCGATGCGGGCTCGGCTCATGGAAAGGCGTGAAGTCCACCTTCCTCATGGCGGAGGAGATCATCGCCGTCTGCCATAACAAGCTCCTGCCTCCGGACCAGGAAGTCACAGCCGGATGGATCGCCGAGCAGACCCTTATCCACGATGGGACGCCGCACCCGGGCGGGGACTTTCCGACCTGGAGTGAATGGCTCGCCCGATCCGGCGCCAATCAACCTCTGGCAGATGGGGGATTGAAGATCAACTCGACCGCGGCCGTCATTCAGGCCGCCGTGACCGCGCGGGGCGTGGCCCTCGTTCGCAAGGCACTCGTCGCCCAGGAACTGGAAAGCGGCCGTCTCGTCCATCTCATGCCGGAAATCCGCTGGCCGGTAAAATGGGCCTATTACGTGGTCGCATCTGCGAAGGCTCTGCGCCGATACGAGGTGAGTGCATTCCATGATTGGCTGGCTAGCCGCCACGCGGCATCATCAGCCTTGTAGGCAACAAGCCACTTCAGACCGCCGTCTACATCGAGCGATTCAGGTGAATGCGCGTTGCGTAGCGGCTCGATCATCTGCGCGAAAACAATTACTTATGGTGTATCGGCTGCATGTCGATTGACGGACTAGGATTCCATCCGGGCTAAATGATAGATCGACATGGCCTTACTGACGCCCTTGAGTTCCGCCTCGTTTTTTGCGAGCGGGTAGGGCGCAATAATTTCCGCCACAGCCGGCGCACGATACACCTCTTCCGTAATGCAAATCTCGTCGCCATCCGCAAGGTTCTGCACCCGCGCCGCTATGTTCACCGTCTGACCAAAATAATCGAGCCGCTCGTTGAGCGTGACCGCGATCGCGGCACCTCGATGCACGCCGATCTTAAGGACGAAATCACGTTGCGGGCGGTCCCGGTTGAGCTGATCGACGGCCTCGCGCATATCAAGTGCTGCCTGCACCGCATCGGCCGAAGTCAAGAACGCCGCCATTACCGCGTCGCCGATCGTCTTGGTAACTGCGCCATTGTGCCGAACAGTGGCGTCGAGAAGATGCTGAAAGTGCCGCTGCACCTGAATATAGGCGTTAAGGTCGCCTATCCGCTCGTAGAGCGCCGTAGAGCCCTTGAGATCGGTGAATACGAGGGTAACGTCGAGGACCGCAATGCCCTCAGTCGCGCTGATTACCTCCGAGCGAAAGAAGTCGCGAAAGGTTTGCGTCGTCAGCAGTCGCTTGCCGGACAGGGACGGCCCGAATTGAAGCCTTTCGCGCTGAAACGTCGCCGACGGAAGCTGCAGGATGCCGAATACCACCGGCAGCTTACCTGCGTTACGAACTTCGAATATGACCTTGCCGGGCGCGATGCTTGCCGCGGCGGCCACGCATTTGCCGCGGTCAAGCATGACCGGCACATGGGGTTGCGTCGAACCCGCTCCCTTTTCGACGGGGAAGAAAAATTGAGCGTCGCTTTCGAAATCCTGGCCCAGGAGCGCGCCTTCAGTGGCATCAACTTCAAGATTGATTGTGGAACCCGGCTCTATGCGGGTGAGCACCCTCACCAGCTGTTTGGCAGTCTCGCTCCACGGCACGCCATCCGGCATGACGCCGCCCGACGTCAGTTTATAATGGAAGACGTAGTCCCAGGCCGAAAGCGTATCCGGTTGATGAAAGCGGATGCTGCGCACGGCGGGCGAAACCGTAAATGTCACTGTGATGTAGTCATCCAGCGCGGCGTCGTAGTCGCTTTGACAGAGGTGGCAATGAAAATGCGTGTGCAGTTTGCGCAGGCTCCGGAAGCTCTCGACAACGTCCGAGCACATCGGGCACACAAGCAGCCAGTCCATATCGAATAGTCCGGCCATGCATGCATGGAGGAAAAGATCGATCCCTTCAGCCTCGGCAATCGACTTTTCCTTGGCAAATTCAATCGGATTGATGCGATAAAGCGCCTCGTCCGTACCCGAGCGCAGCAGCGTCTCCAGCCGCGAGACGACGCGTGGGCTCCAGGATTTGGCCGCTTCGACCACGACCAGGCGCTCTTCAAGTTTCTTTTCGTCGATCATCGTATGACACCGCGATAAGGCCTCGATCGTCTCGGCGTTTCGTCAGACGTAAATACACAATTCCCGAGCTTGGGGCGAGCCCATCGAGGCTTCTTGCGGCAGGCGGGGAGTAGTCCCCGCACATTCTTTGGTTGCTACGCCGTCTCGATCGTCCGCTCGACGCAATACGCCTGGCCGATCTTTGCGACCTCGTGGCGCGAACCGAAAATCACCGGAACCCGCTGATGGAGCGATGTTGGTTCGATGTCGAGGATCGCGGTCTTCCCGGCAATGGCGGAACCGCCAGCAGCTTCGACCAGAAAGCCGATCGGATTGGCCTCATAAAGTAGACGCAGGCGGCCGCCGGAAGCAGGTTTGCTTCGATCGGCGGGATAGAGAAAAATTCCGCCGCGGTTGAAGATGCGATGTGTGTCGGCAACCATCGAACCGACCCAGCGCATATTATATCCCGGAGTTTCGATCGACTCGTCGACATATTCGGTAATGACGTCGTCCCAGGACGGACGGCGTGCCGCGTTGATCGCAAACTCCTTGGTTTCCGGGGAGATCCTGGCATCCGCAGTCGTCATCACGTAGACGCCGTGTTGGTCGAGCGTGAAAATCTGTACGCCATTTCCGATCGCAAGTACCAGATTGGTTTGTGGGCCGTAAGCGGCGTATCCCGCAGCCAGCTGACTGCGGCCGTTTTTCAGAATTTCGGTCGCGGAGCTAGCCTCGATGATGGAAAAGATCGTTCCGACCGTTACGTTGACATCGAGGTTGGACGATCCATCAAGGGGGTCGAAGATCATCGCATATCCGCCATCGGGATGAATGAGCACTTCGGCGTCGAGTTCTTCCGATACCGCGAAAGCAACTGCCGGCGATTTACGGCATGCCTCGAGCATGATCTCGTTGGAAAGTATATCGAGCGGCTTCTGCGCCTCACCCTGGACGTTGATGGCATCGGTTGCGCCCGTCAGGCCTGACAATGACGAGCTTCTGAGCTTGTCCGAAATCCGCCGGGTAGCTTCGGCAATATTGCTGAGGATGACGACCATGTCCTCATTCAGCAATGTTCCCTTATGAGCATCGAGATATGCTTCGAATGTCATCATCAATGTCTTCTCCTGCGGGAGTGGTATCGTTACGGAATTCAAACAATGCCCGGTAGACGCCGAGGCAGCTGGGCACACAAGGAAATCTGCGCCGAGGTCAGAGCCTGCTGCGGCATTCGAACGCAAATTATGGATGCCCAAACTCGAAACAGTCTCAACGGAAGAGCAATCAGATCTACCAGGCGGTTCGAGCGGTGCCGAGCGCATATGAAAGGCACGACGAAACGTGCACGGCGAGGGGCTTGACGGTGATGGCGCAATTTCCAGGACAGAACAGCTTATGCGCGTTCAGATGCTTCAGCAGCTCATCGACAGTACGCTTGTCTGTAAGCGGAAATGAAATCGTCATTGCGCGTTTCCTACAACGGACAGAATAGCGTGGGCAGTTAGGAGCGATTTTCTTCGCACCACAACAAGAATTTTTTAATACGCAAATTAAAATCGATTAGCTTCGCATCTCGATTTTTTAAGATCGATTTAAAAAGTGCACGATCGAATTCTGACCTCCGGCGCGGAGCTCATGATGCGTGTTGTCGATTCGATATCCGCAAGCAGGGAGCCTTTGCGCTTATCTCGACCGCAGCCTTCGCCGGCGGTAACGTTGTTATCACCTCGCAGTCCGGTAGCGAAAACGTATCGGCTATTGGCCAGGTCGGCCAGGGCAATTTCGCCGGCATCGGTCAGGCGCCCGACGCGGCACCTACCAGTTCAGGATACGCTCGCAGTCTGAAGACGGAACCTCCTCCAACGCCCAGGGCGGCGAGTTTTCAGCCGAAGCGGGCAATCGACAGGATCTGTCCAACGTTATCGTTGGAACCGCGCCGACAAAATGGATGGCGGAATTGCAGGTATTCGATGAGTCCGGCAATTTGATCTGCCGCAACGCGTTGCCGTAGCGGTTCATCGAGATGAAACGATCCGGCTTTACGCCGGAACGTTCGGATCAGCCCAAAGGCAGCCGTATTGCGAAGGCCCGTTTCATGCGCGATATCGATCGACAAGCGAGACGAGACGCTCGACTGCAGCTACCGCAGCGGCGTGGTCCTGTGAGAAGTTCAGGCGCACACTGCTGTCGCAGAAGGGGCTGAACTCGGTGCCGGGCGTTACGATGACGCCCGCCTGTAGCCGGAGGACACGCACGAAATCCTTGCCGCTGACGGCAAGAGGCGGCAATTGCGGGAAGATATAGCTTCCTGCCTCGGTAGTGCGAACCTTGATGCCCTTGTTCGCGCGGAATAGTCCGAGGAGGTCGTCGCGAATGGCCTCATGTTCGCGCACACGCTGATCCATCCAGCCTTCCGGTTCGTTGAACCAGGTCCGGAACACCGCCTGACTATACCCGCCGGCGCGCAGAGATACGATCGCCTGCAGCTTTTCCATCCTGTTGATAATCGCCTTCGAGCCGAAGGCGACGCCCAAGCGGTAACCGCTCAGCGACTCGGTCTTCGACGGGCCCATGATGGTGATCACGTTTTCCGCATCGATGGCCTCCGCGCGCAGATGCGCATAGTCGACGCCGGAATAGAGAAGCCGTGAATAGAGCTGGTCGACGATGACCGTCGCACCATAGCGGCTCGCCAGCGACGCGATCGTCTTGATCTCCTCACGCGAATAAACGACGCCGGCCGGGTTGTTCGGATTGGAAAACAGGAAAACTTTCGCACCGGCGGCAAAAGCATCTTCAAGTTGGCCGAGATCGAGACCCGCACGGCCCTCGGCATTCAGGTAATCCATCTGGATGGGCATCATATGGCCCTCGCAGAATTCCACCAGTTTGCGGTTGGCAAAATAATCCGGCTGCACCACTGCAACCTTGTCGCCATGCGCGACGGTGGAGGCGACGGCAAGGAACAGGGCGCCTTGCGTGCCGGGTGTCAGAATCATGCCGTCGGCAGCGTCGATCGGGGCGCCTGTGAAGCTTGCGAGGCTAGGCGCAAGCTGTTCACGGATCGAGAGATCACCCCGGTATTCGGTATAGGCCTGCTTGCCGCCAGCCTCGACCCCAGCCGTAAAGACTTCGAAAGAACCCGGTGTCGGCATAAACGCATCGACGTCGCCATGGGAAAAATCGACCTGACGTCCCGCGATCTGTTCGCCACGCAGCAGCGCTTCGACACCTTCGGCCTGCTGCCGCACTTCCTGGCCCGGCGCGGCGTCGGTGCCCATGCGCTCGAACTTAGCTTGAATAGTCAATTGAAACTCCTTTCATCGGCGCGAAGGCCGCAATGGAAAGCCATGGTAGCTTGGTTTTAAAGCAATAAAATATGCTTGCCAGTTTCTTCAGAAGATAGAAAACATATCTTATGGACACGAAATTCCTCGAAAGCTTCCTCATCGTCGCCGAATGTGGATCGGTCGCCGAAGCCGCACGGCGCCTGAATATGACACCGGCGGCAGTCGCTCAGCGCATAAGGGCGCTGGAGGGGGAGCTCGGGCAGGCATTGGTTTCTCGCGTCGGACGCACGGTCCGGCCCACCGCCGCGGGTCTTGCCGTGCAACGCCACGGACCGGCGCTTGTGCGTGCGGCGAGAGATCTGCGAGCAATAGCCGCTGGCGATCTCCCAAGCGGACAACTTCGCCTCGGTGCGACGGCGACGGCCATGACGGGCCTCATCCCGCAGATCACAGCGACCCTGAGCGAGCGTTTTCGGCAGATCGACTATTTCCTTCAGCCCGGTTCGTCCGTGAACCTCTACCATGCGGTTTTGTCCGGTGAGCTGGATGCCGCTCTCATCATCGAGCCGCAATTCCCGATTCCGAAAGCATTCGGCTGGTCGACCATCCGGCGTGAACCTTTGGTCTTGTTGGCGCCCGCGGAACTGGAAATTCACGATTTTCACCTGGCGCTTACGCAGCAACCCTTTATTCGTTACGACCGCAATCAATGGGGTGGCCAGATCGTCGACCGTTATCTCCGCCGTCATGCCATCAACGTGCGCGAATGGGCGGAACTGGATGCGCTGGATGCCATTGCGGCACTGGTCAATCGCGGACTGGGCGTTGCGCTTGTTCCCGACTGGGCTCCACCATGGCCGGAGGGTCTGCGGCTGCAAAAACATCGCATGGAAGATGGCGAACTTCGCAATATGGGTGTGCTGTGGGCAAACTCCGGCCCGCGGATTGCTGCCATTCGCGCTTTTGTCGAGGCCTGCGAAGGGGTCTCCAAAACTTGAATGACGGCTGTGTTGAGGTTTCAACAGCACGGATGCGGATGCGGTGGTGATGTTCTAAAGTACTTTCGTCTGGCGCCCGATCTGTCGTGTTCGGATAACCGCCACTTTGGGGACCGGCTTGCGGAGGAAGACGGGGGGCGAATGTCTTGTTTGAGATGCTGAGACCGGAAATGTTGCGTTGGCATTGAACCCAAATCGCCAAGGCATTGCGGCAAATGTCGAGACCGCTGGGTCAGAAATCTATGTAGGGGAAACAATGAAATATAGAACCATAGGAATTATTGGCGCGGGCGTGATCGGCAGGAGCCTGTTCGACTATATCAGCAGTCTGGATGGGATCGAGGTCGCTTATATTCTCGTATCCGACAAGAACAAGCACGCGCAGAATGCCTCCCTGGCTGCCTTCGTCACGGATGACGCAGAACATGCGCTCGACCGGAGGGCGGACCTCGTACTCGAATCCGCGACACCGGCTCTTCTGAGTATGCTGGGGCCGGATATCCTTGCACGTTCGGACCTCTGCGGCTTCAGTTGCTCGGCGTTGGCGGATCGCGCCGTGGAAGCGGCGATGCATGCGGCAGCCAGCAAGAGCGGACGACGTTTCTTCGTCCCGCACGGTGCCGTTCTCGGTCTCGATGGTTTGCGCGATGGCCGCGAACAAATCGAAAAAGTGGTGATAACCACGACGAAAAGCGGCGCGAGCCTTGGTCAGCCGGCCGATGCCAGGGGAACGCTCTTCGATGGCTCGACCCGCGAAGCCTGCATGCGGTTTCCGCGCAACGTTAACGTCCATGCCGCCGTCGCCTTTGCGGGCATCGGTTTTGATCGTACCCGCAGCATCGTTGTCGCCGATCCTGATACGAAAGCGATGCGGCACCATATAGCGGTTTCCGGCAAGGGTCTCGAATGGGATATTTCGGTGAGTTCACAGTCGCTCGGCGGCGTGACCGGCTCCTATACCCCGGCCTCCGCCATCGGATCGCTGAAGAGAATTCTCGGCGCCGATGTTTTCGCCAACGCCTGACATTGTATGGCAGCCGGGAACGGCTGAACCGCATCCCCGAAGAAAGCCGGCAAGGCCGAGTAGGTCATGGTCGCGTCATCGGACCGGCCAAGGCTGAGGAAACCCTGCGCATCGCGTTTGCCACGGGGGCGGATTGCGCCATCCTCGTCGAGGCAGGCGATCAAGTCACGCCGCTAGCGGTTGCAAAGATCCTCAAGGGACCACTGACGCCATCATGTTGACGGTCATCAGGGGGCAAAACGAGAAGCATGGAAGACAATCGTCGTTGGGCTTCCGACTTTGACAACATCACCTGTCGAAATGAGCCTGCCATCGTGTGTGCGCTTAAATCGTACGATTGTGTCACTGTCTTCGTTGGCAACATAAAGATGCTTCTGAAGCGGGTCCATCGTGAAGAAGCGGGGCGTTCTTCCTTGGGATGGCGTCCAATCTAAATGGTTGATCTCTCCAGTTTCGTCGACACCAAAGACGGCTATGGAATCATGACCGCGATTTGAGGCATACAAGAACCTTTCATCGGAGGTGATCTCTATCTCCGAAGCCCTATTGTTGCCGGTAAACCATCTTGGCAGCGACGATATGATATCGCGAGGGGAGAGTGAGCCGACGCCGTCATCAAAATCATAGGTCGTGATCGTTGAATCCAATTCGTTTAGAACATAGGCCGTCGGGAGGCGAGGATGAAAGACGATATGCCGTGGCCCTGAGTTTTCTCTCGACGGTACTCTGTGAACGATTTCAATACCGCCCGTTGCGGCCTCGATCCTCGCTATCGTGATCTGATCATTGCCCTTCTCCGGCACCGCAATCCACTTGCCGGATGGCGAGAATGGGGCATGATGAGGCCGACCATAGTTTTGTTCCACCTTGTGTGGGCCGAGCTCGCCCGTAAGCTCACAAAGATCGGCAGCGGGAAGAAGTTTGCCGTTTGCGGCTATGGGTAAGCTCACCAAACTATCTGTCTTGTAGTTGGGAACCACCAGCCATCGACGACCCGGATCGATAGCGAGATGAACCGGGTTTCGGCCCTTTGTCGACTGCTTTCCGAGCGGCGATATTCGCCCATCGGGCGAAATCCCATAGGATGTTGCGAGATCGAAATCGCCGTGAACTGAATAGAGAAGATCGAGAGCCGGGTGCAAAGCCAGGAAAGAGGGATTTTCCTCCGTCGCCAGAACCTGAATTCGCGACCATTCGGCCGTATGCTCGTTCACCTCATAGACGCTGATGCCTTCGCCGCGAGCATTTCGCTCACGGGTCGTGCGGCAACCGACATAGGCAAATAGCGTCATACTGTCCTCGCAGCAGCTGTTTCGTTTGCCTCGGCGCGGCCGACATTGATCTCGATTTCACCGGCAAGAACCGCGCGGGCTCGCTCGCGATCAAGCTTTCCTTCCCATTGGGCGACGAAGACGGTGGCAACTGCATTTCCGATGAAAGACGTGACGGCCCGAGCTTCCCCCATGAAGCGGTCAACGCCGATCAACAGGCCTATCGCAGGAAGTGGAATGGTTCCGACGCTGGCAAGAGTAGCCGCGAGTGCCACAAATCCTCCGCCCGGAACTCCACTCATACCTTTGGAGGTAAAGGAGCCGATCAGAAGGATAACGAGTTGCTGCGTGAGCGTCAGCTCGATATTTAGCGCCTGAGCCAGAAACACTATTGCCATGGTAAGATAGATACAGACACCATCGATATTGAAGGCGTAGCCTGTTGGAGCCACGAGACCGACGATGGTCTTGTCACAGCCCATTTGCTCTAGCTTTTGCAGCAGACGCGGCAATGCAGGCTCAGCACTACCTGCGCCAAGAACGATGACGATTTCGTCTTTCAGGAATACAACCAGGCGCCAGATACTTACTCCCGTATAGCGGCAGACGGCTCCCAGCACGACGAATATGAAAAGTCCGCAAGTAATATAGAATGCGATCATCAGCTTCAGGTACGGAATCAGACTCGCCGCACCGAACTTACCGATAGTAAACGCCATGGCGCCGAATGCCCCGAGGGGTGCAAGATACATGAGGAATCCGACAATCTTGAAGAAAAGGTCGGAAACCTGTTCTATGACTTGCGTCAACTGCTCGCTTGCCCGGCCTGCGCGAGCCAGGGCGCAGCCAGTCAACACCGCAATGAAGACAACCGGTAGTATCTCACCGTTGACGAATGCCGAAATGAAGGTATCGGGAATAATCTTGAGAAAAAAGTCCACAAGGTGCTGCGATTCCGCCGTTTTGGCAAAACCTGCCACCGCATCCGCGTGAAGCGAGGATGGATCGATATTCATCCCTCGGCCGGGCTCGATGATGTGCGCGACCACCAGCCCGATGAAGAGAGCCGCCGTGGTCAGGACCTCAAAGTAAACGACAGTTGTCAGGCCAACTCGCCCCAGCGCCTTGATGTCCGACATTCTGGCGATGCCGATTACGATAATCGTAAAGATCACCGGCGCGACTACCATTTTCAGGAGCTTGATAAACCCATCGCCCAGCGGCTTGAAGTCGACGCCGAGCGCGGGGAAATAATGACCGACGAGAATTCCAAGAACCGCACCGATGATCACTTGGACATAAAGCGGCTTAAGGTAGCGACCGATAATCATGATGAGCCTCCCAAACTTATCTTTATTGGTTTTTATAACACAAAAAGACAATATGGAAGAAAATTATCCAAAACTACCTCATATAATTGGTTTTTATGATGCAATAATCCTATTTGTGGGATGCCGCCATGCCATCCGGAACCATTCGTCGGAGGATCATCGGGAGAACGCCACCCGCCAAGAGCGTGTCCACTTCGAAATCTGTTTCGATTGCGGCCGTCGCTTCAAACTCCAGCGCTTTGCCATCTGGTCGACGAATTCTGATTGGCACAGCTGCGCGAGGCCTGAGATCACCGCTGTTCAGCCCAATTCTGATGGTGTCACCCGGACAGATCTGCAATTCGTCAGGTCCGAAATCAAAAGGGAGGCGGAGAGGCAAGACGCCCATGCCCACCAAATTGGATCGATGGATGCGCTCAAAACTCAGCGCCAGGACAGCCTTGACGCTCAGCAACGCGGCACCTTTTGCCGCCCAATCGCGGGAAGAGCCCATTCCATATCGTTCTCCCGCCACGATGACGACAGCTTCGTTGGCGTCACGGTAGGCCTGCGCGGCCTCCCAAAGCGGCATCACCGTGTTGGACGGAACGTGAAGGGTGGTTCCCGCTAGCAGGTCGGGCCTTAGCCTGTTCTTGACAGTTTTGTTCGTAAAGAGCCCGCGTACCATCGCTTCCCAGTTGCCTCGCCGCGAAGCATAGACATTCAAATCGGCGGGATCGTCGCCATTGGCCGTGAGATAGGCGCCTGTCAGACTTCTGGGCGGGATCGCACCTGCAGGCGAGATGTGGTCGGTGGTGATGTCGTTGCCGAGAACCAGAAGCGGGATCGCTTCGAAGGGCTCGAAACTCTGCTTTTCGGCAAACCGTGCGAAAGGAGGACGTCTGATGTAGGTCGAGGCTTCATCCCAAGGAAACAGTACGCTCGTGGGTGCGTCCAGTTTCGACCACGCGACGCTCGCTTCCGCGACCTCGTATGCGTTGCTGACGTCCGACTTATCCGCCGATTTGCTGAGGGCGTGATCGATCTCGTCGCTTGTTGGCCAGAGATCGCGGAGCTTGACAGCTCTCCCGTTCGCGTCAAATCCAAGTGAATCATTCAGGATGTCGATGTCGACGGTGCCGGCCAGTGCGAACGCAACGACCATTGGCGGCGAAGCAAGAAATCCGGCTTCGAGCTGAGGATGGACTCTTCCCGGAAAATTCCGATTTCCGGAAAGCACGGCTACCGGCAGGATTCGTCTCTCTTCCATTGCCTTGACGATGATCTGAGGGAGCGGCCCCGAGTTTCCAATGCACGTCGTGCAGCCGTATCCGACAATGCCGAAGCCGACAGCCTCGAGGTCCTCAAGCAATCCGGCTCTTCTCAGATAATGCTCGGCCGTCGGCGATCCCGGCGCCAAGGATGTCTTCACCCAATGGGACGGCTTGAGTCCAAATCCTCTGGCTTTCCTCGCAAGCAATCCCGCCGCGATCACCAGGCGCGGATCGGATGTATTGGTGCAGCTCGTAATGGCTGCAATCGCCACCGCGCCATCGTTCGGCAGATGACCAGGCAAATTCGTCGCCGTGGTTGTAAGCCGCCGCAACGCCGACCGCGTGCTGGCAGCGTGGATTCTATCTTGTGGCCGCGTTGGCCCGGCAAGACTGATTTCTATTTCGGCTAGATCGATCGATATTGCATTCGTATAGGTCGGCTGGCCTTCAGGATCGAACCAGATGCCGGTGTGCTTTGCGTAGAACTCCACGAACCGCACATGCTCTTCGGTTCGCCCGGTCTGCTTGAGATAGACGAGCGTTTGCTCGTCTATGGGAAAATAGCCGCTATTGCCGCCGAATTCCGGGGTCATGTTTGCAACGACAGCGCGATCACCCGCGGTGAGTGTTGAAACGCCTGGGCCGAAGAACTCGACATATTTGTCCTGCAGGTCAAGCTGCCGGAGCCGTTCTGTGATTGACAGAGCGAGATCGGTGGCAAGAGTGCCGCTCTGCAGCTTCCCCGTGAGTCTTACACCTATGACGTCCGGAACTCGAAGAGTTACCGGCATGCCGAACATGACGCTCTCGGCCTCAAGGCCACCGACACCCCATCCAAGCACGCCGATTCCATTGATCATGGGCGTATGGCTGTCGGTCCCAATCATCGTATCGGGGACCGCCCAAAGCTGACCGCGAGACTCGACTGTGGTCACGATCGTGGCAAGACGCTCCAGATTGAGCGTATGCATGATTCCTGTACCGGGCGGGTGGATACGGAAATTGGATAAGGTGTTCGTCGCCCACTTCATGAACTGGTAGCGCTCTGCGTTGCGCTCGTATTCCCGCGCAATATTGAATTGGAATGCCTGCTTCTGCGCGTAGAAATCCACACCGAGCGAATGGTCGGTCGATACATCGACGGGAACGACGGGGTTCAGAACCGAAGGATCGTAGCCAGCCTCAGCCAGTGCCGAACGCATCCCGGCAATATCGACGAGGGCCGGACCGCATGTCGTGTCGTGCATGAGTACCCGACCGGGCAGGAAAGGGATTTCTTCGTTGCTGGATCCTGTTTTCAGCCAATCAAGAATCGCCGCCTTGGCGCGTGCCGACTCCTTACCAGCGAGGCGCACCACATTTTCCAGGAGGATTCGATGGATATACGGCAGCTTGGCTAGACTCTCGCCAGCTTCAGTCTTCAGGTCGACGAAAGCATAGGCTACGCCATCGAACTCTAGAACGGATGCGTTTGACAAGGGCGTCTCTCCCGGAACTCTCTCGATCTGCATTTCAGAGTGTAAAAGTACATTCTTTGCTCTGGTGCCGCGCCCGCGTGGCTTTCGAACTGGCGCGGCGTCAGGAACGCTCAACGGCGCGCTATGATGAAAAGCCTCGGAAACGGCAGCAGGACCGTGCCGTCGTCCATTACAGAATAGTTTTGAGCAAGCAGTTCTCGATATTTCGACAGATATTCCATTTGTTCGGTCGCATCGAGACGGCTCAGATATGGGAGCAATCCACTGCCCTTGAACCATTCGATGATCCCATCCAGACCATGGAGCGGATGGACATAGGTTGTCCGCCAAATGTCAATTGACGAAGCATGCGGCTTCAGGATCGACCAATATTGTGATGGGGAAAGAATGGAGGTCCGTTCGCCATCGGCGCCCTTGAGACGAGCTGACCATCGTTGGTCCGCAGCGGCGGTGCGCATGCTGACATGGGTGTGTTCGTTCAAGTTATCCGGCATTTGTATTGCCAGCGTGCCGCCCAGCTTGAGGAGCGACACCAATCTTGGAAACAGGCTATCGTGATTTGGTATCCATTGCAGGACAGCATTGGCGAACAATACGTCCTGGACGACATTCGGTTCCCAGTTGCTGATGTCGCCAATTTCGAAATGGCAGGAGGGGAGGCGCTTCCGGGCAGCCTCGATCATCTTCGCAGAGGAGTCCATTCCTCTGACGGTCGCAGACGGGAACCGATCAACGAGCAGCTCCGTTGAATTACCTGGACCGCAACCAATGTCCATGATCATGTCCGGGCTGAGGGTGGCGACACGCGACAGCAGATCGATAGCCGGCCGTGTTCGATGATCTTCGAACTTCAGATATTGAGATGGTGACCAAGTGGCCGACATGGCGAACTCCCCGGGGGAACATAGCAATCTATTTGCATTTATACGGACTAAAATGCAATACTTTCGCCGATGATAAAAACCATTGGAAACTGAAATGGCTGCAAATCCTTTCAACCTTTCGACAAATGAAAAAGCTGAACTTGCTCCCGCCGGTGTCTTGAGCGTCGCAGTCGCTGTTGGCCCGGCTGCTTCCGCCGTGTGGTGCGTTCGCGATCCCGGTTCAAGGCAGGTACGGGGCGTAACCATCGATCTTGCCGGAGAAATCGCTAAGCGCAGCGGGCTGCCGCTGGAGCTGGTCGAATTTTCAAGCTCGGGTGAGATCGTCGCCAACGCGGCTAATGGTTCCTGGACGCTGTCATTCGTTCCGATCGATGACGAACGTCGAAAATTGCTTGGGGTTGGCCCAAATTATTATCTCGGTGTGAGCACCTATCTCACCCGCAGGGACGACTTTCAGACCGTGCGGGATGTCGACCGCGAGGGCGTGCGCGTTGCCGGAGTTGCCGGAACCGCTACGCTGCGGAGTGCCGAAAGGACACTGACGAACACGAGGATCTCCGCGTTCGGCTCGTTGGACGAGGCAATGCGGAAGTTCAAAGAGGGAGATTTGGACGCAATCGCCCTTGGAAAGGAATCAATTCTCAGCATGCTGCCCGGTCTCGAAAACTGTCATGCTGTGCAGGGCCATTTTCACGAAGCTGGAACCGCAATCGTTGTTCCGCAATCAAAATCTGCGGCGCTGGCTGCCGCCACCAGAATGATGGAGGCCATGAAGGCCGATGGAACCGTGCGTAAAGTCTATGATCTCAATCAGATGGGGCATGCGGACGTTGCTCCCTAGCCAGAATTTGGGCGTGATGGAATAACAGCCTTTGCGTTACATCCGATCAGCCCTTACTTTGATCGGACAACGATTCAGTCTTATGAGTGCGCCAGAAATGCGAAGCAGCAGCCAGCTCACGGCCAATATCGCGAAAGAGATCGGTCAACTAATCCGTTCCGGTGAGCTAAAACCGGACGATCATCTTAGCACCCAGGGGCTTGCCGATAAGTTCGGCGTATCGAGATCGCCAGTTCGGGAAGCGATGCAGCTTTTGTTCGAGAACGGTCTGCTTGAACAAAAGCCAAATCGCGGATTCTTCGTGTCCGGAAACGCGAAACAGGAAGCGGTCGAAGCGCCTGATGATCAGCTTCAGGAGACGATGAGCGACTATCATCGCCTAGCGGAAGACTGGCTGACGGACCGAATTCCCGCCGACGTGACCGAGCAGATGCTACGCGACCGATATGGGCTTACAAAAGCGCAGGTCAGCGACATTCTGATGCGCGCGACGAGAGAGGGATGGGCAGAGCGCAAGCAAGGCTATGGTTGGCGTTTTCTGCCCGTGGCGAAAACGGCCGAGGCCTTTGAGCAAATCTATCGGTTCCGCATGCTCATAGAACCGGCGGCGATGCTCGAGCCGACCTTTGCTTTGGACCGCAAGATAATCGATGAACAACGAAGAATTCAGGAGAGGATGCTCGAGACGGATATCCGGATTCTTCCTGCCGAACGGCTGCTCTACAACGGATCCCTCTATCACGAGGAGCTCATCAAGATGTCGGGCAATCCATTCTTCCACCTCTCATTGGTTCGTGTGAACCGAATGCGGCGCCTCCTGGAATATCGCTCCAACGTCGATAGAGATCGGCTCCACGTTCAATGCGAGGATCACCTCGCGATCCTCTCCCTGCTGGAGCAGGGCGAAATCGTGGAAGCATCCTATGCGATGCGGCGCCACCTGGGCGGTGCGCTATCGCGGAAATCGCCTCTCTTATGGTCGCAAGAGGTTACAGAAAGTCGGCGGACGGAAACCAATGGTCCCGCCGCCGGCGGTGTTTGACCTGTTTTAGGCGGCCTTTGCTCCGTCGTAGCGTTTAGCCTTTTGTTGAAGGCTGACTGGCTTCAGCTTCGAGGGCGGTTTTTGAAGCGCCAGGATTCGGTTCCGGTTTCAACGATCTCACAAAGATGGCTCAGGCGGTCGAGGAGCGCCGTCGCCATCTTTGCGTCGCCGAACACTAACGGTCATCTACCGAGGGCCACGCTCGTCGTGACGGTGATCGAGGTATGCTCGCTCGACCGCGCGTAGCGTCAGATTTGCGCGAGGCCGCCGTCAACGGCGACTTCGCTGCCGGTCATAAAACTACTGTCCTGCGACGCGAGAAAGGCAGCCACCGCACCGAGCTCCGCCGGATCGGCCATGCGCTGAAGCGGATTGAGCGAGGCGAAAACCTTCATGCCCTCTTCGCCGAGCGCTGCCACCGCGAGTTCGGTCGCCGTCGGCCCGGGCGACAGCACATTTACCCGGATGCCGGTGCCCTTAAGATCCTGCGCCCAGGTTCGGGCGAGGTTGCGTAC